>CAWJIJ010000006.1:0-401991 GCA_963842955.1 uncultured Gammaproteobacteria bacterium | reverse complement strand
GGATTCGAACCCGCGGTACGGGGTTACCGTACACTTGCTTTCCAAGCAAGCGCCTTCGACCGCTCGGCCACCTCTCCTTCGCAAAACCACATTGTCTCATCCGGAACTTTGCGCTCCGGCTGCCCTTCCCGCTCCGCGTGAGGGCGGGATGGCCTCGGGCCTTCCTGGCCCTCGCCCTTCGGGCGTCCTTCGGACGGCCAGATTCGCTCCCGGCGAATCTGTCGAACCCGCGGTACGGGGTTACCGTACACTTGCTTTCCAAGCAAGCGCCTTCGACCGCTCGGC
The DNA here is from genome assembly GCA_963842955.1 of uncultured Gammaproteobacteria bacterium. Taxonomy (GTDB): domain Bacteria; phylum Pseudomonadota; class Gammaproteobacteria; order Steroidobacterales; family XN24; genus JARFQW01. The sequence goes on along the minus strand of CAWJIJ010000006.1, from coordinate 401,706 downwards.
CACCTCTGAAGTCGCAAAACCACATTGTCTCATCCGGAACTTTGCGCTCCGGCTGCCCTTCCCGCTCCGCGTGAGGGCGGGATGGCCTCGGGCCTTCCTGGCCCTCGCCCTTCGGGCGTCCTTCGGACGGCCAGATTCGCTCCCGGCGAATCTGTCGAACCCGCGGTACGGGGTTACCGTACACTTGCTTTCCAAGCAAGCGCCTTCGACCGCTCGGCCACCTCTGAAGTCGCAAAACCACATTGTCTCATCCGGAACTTTGCGCTCCGGCTGCCCTTCCCGCTCCGCGTGAGGGCGGGATGGCCTCGGGCCTTCCTGGCCCTCGCCCTTCGGGCGTCCTTCGGACGGCCAGATTCGCTCCCGGCGAATCTGTCGAACCCGCGGTACGGGGTTACCGTACACTTGCTTTCCAAGCAAGCGCCTTCGACCGCTCGGCCACCTCTCCGTCGCAAAACCACATTGTCTCATCCGGAACTTTGCGCTCCGGCTGCCCTTCCCGCTCCGCGTGAGGGCGGGATGGCCTCGGGCCTTCCTGGCCCTCGCCCTTCGGGCGTCCTTCGGACGGCCAGATTCGCTCCCGGCGAATCTGTCGAACCCGCGGTACGGGGTTACCGTACACTTGCTTTCCAAGCAAGCGCCTTCGACCGCTCGGCCACCTCTGAAGTCGCAAAACCACATTGTCTCATCCGGAACTTTGCGCTCCGGCTGCCCTTCCCGCTCCGCGTGAGGGCGGGATGGCCTCGGGCCTTCCTGGCCCTCGCCCTTCGGGCGTCCTTCGGACGGCCAGATTCGCTCCCGGCGAATCTGTCGAACCCGCGGTACGGGGTTACCGTACACTTGCTTTCCAAGCAAGCGCCTTCGACCGCTCGGCCACCTCTGAAGTCGCAAAACCACATTGTCTCATCCGGAACTTTGCGCTCCGGCTGCCCTTCCCGCTCCGCGTGAGGGCGGGATGGCCTCGGGCCTTCCTGGCCCTCGCCCTTCGGGCGTCCTTCGGACGGCCAGATTCGCTCCCGGCGACTCCCTGGAAGGCGGCGAATTCTACGGGTCGTCCCGGTGACCGACAAGGGTGTCGGCCAGATTGCGCTATCCGGGATCACCAGTGCGCCACTTGACTCCGCACGCCTGGGTGCAGTCCGACTCATCCGCGGGCACCCCGCGCGTCAGGAATCGGGAGCGCCCTTACCCTCCCGGGGCCGACCTCGCTACCCGCAGGACCGAAATCCGAGGGTTTTCATTCGAAGCGGAGAAACCGTCGGTGCGCACCGCCGATGAACCTCAAACTAACTCATTTAAGATCCGTAGGTTATTAACTTTAATTAAAGTTAATAGTATAGAACTGCCGAAGCCTTCATCTCACCCTAAAGCACGTCCAGGATCCGCTCCTGAGCGATCACCCAGCGATTCTGCTGCCGCTCGAGAACCAGTTCTTTCTTGACCGAACGGAACGTCGGCGCGCTGCCAAAGCGCTGAACGAACTCAGCGCGGGCCCGGTCGCCGGCCAGAGGCTCGACTTGCAGGGTATCCAACGGAACCTCGGTGCTCGCGGGTGTCTGGAAACGGTCGCGCTGAGTAGCGACCCAGTCCGCGTGGGACTGGAAGCCCGGCTGAACGAAATCATCCCGGTACATCCCCAGCCAGTCGTCGGCGTCCCGGGCGGTCCACAGCGCCGCCCAGTTGGTGACGAACGCGGCCACGTCGTTGGTCAGAACCGAGGCGCCGGGAATCATCTCCCGCGTATCCGGAGCCCTTCCAGATGCCTCCGCCACGGCAACGGACGAACCCACGACCGCCGACACCGGGAGGCCCTCGGCATTCGGCTCCCCGGCTCTTGCGTAATAGTTGGGCGGCGATTCCATGCACTTGTCCAAAGCGTCCGCCGACACCGCGCCTCCGGGCACGTTCATCAGCCCGTTGTCCTCGGGCGCGTCCAGCCCCGAGGGCACCTGCAGACCCGGCCCGGGCGCGCTCTCCCGATAGGTCTTGGAACCTTCGCAAGGCTTGTGTCCCGAGCAGCCGGCGGTCGCCGCCAGGCCCATCAACACGGCCAGGAACACGGCCAGAGGAAAACGGACTCGCCGAATCACACAACCTCCGGCGGGAGTTCGATCCCGGCGTTGGAAAGCGCCGTCTCCACGATGGAGTGAAACGGCGCTGCCAGGGGCGTCAGCGGCAGGCGAATGCCTGGGCCGATCAGACCCATTCTCTGCAGCGCCCACTTCACGGGAATCGGGCTCGGCTCGACGAATAATGCCTCGTTGAGCGCCGCCAGGCGCGCGTCTACGACGGCAGACGCCTCGCTGTCCCCCGCGGTCGCCAGATCGCACAGCGAACGCATCAGGGCGGGCGCCACGTTTCCGGTCACCGAGATCACGCCGTCGCCGCCGGCCAGCATGAAATCCCGCGAGGTCGGGTCGTCCCCGGAAAGCAGCTGCAGATTCTCGCCGCACAGGTTCCGGATTCGCGCAACCCGGTCCGATCCTGGCACCGCTTCCTTGAACGCCACGACCTGGTCGATTTCCGACAGGGCGGCTGCTGTCTCGGGCAGCAGATCGCAGGCGGTGCGGCCCGGAACGTTGTACAGGATGATCGGCAAGCTGGTGGCGTCCGCAATGGCTGCATAGTGGGCCTTGAGGCCGTTCTGGGTGGGCTTGTTGTAGTAAGGGGTCACGATCAGCGCCGCATCGGCGCCCGCGCTCTGGACCAGGCGTGTGAGCTCGATGGCGTGGGCAGTCGAATGGCTCCCGCTGCCACCGATGATGACTATCCGCCCGTCGGAGACTTCCACGGCGCTGCGGACGAGCCGCTCCAGCTCCGCCGGTGTGATGGTCGGCGATTCGCCAGTCGTGCCCGCCACGACCACCCCATTGGTGCCGTGTGCAATGTGGAACTCCAGAAGGCCTTGCCAGGCCCGCCAGTCCACCGCTCCAGCCGCGTCCATCGGCGTGGCCAGGGCCACCATGCTGCCGCGAAACATGCGGTGTTACTCCAAGTTGGGCCCAGCCCGGCATGGTAATGTCGCCCCCCGATGCCCGCAAGCGCCCGTCGGGCCTTCGCAGCGCCGCTGGCAGGCGCTACACTCCTTCTCCCATGATCATTCCTTTCGGCCCGGGTCCGGGTCTGACCCCATGAAGCAGCTCGTTGTGATTACCGCCGTCGGAGACGACCGCCCGGGAGTCGTTCACGACCTGTCCCGCGCTGTTCTGGACTGCGGTGGCAATATCGTCGAGAGCAGGATGTCCGCGCTGGGCTCGGATTTCGCGATGCTGCTGCTGGTCAGCGGCAACTGGCACACCCTCGCAAAACTTGAGTCGGAGCTGAAAAAGCTCGAGGAAAACCAGGGTCTGAGCATTATTCTCCGGCGCACGGAGGCGCGCACAGCCGAAGCCGACCGGATCCCCTACGCCATTGACGTCGTGTGCCTGGACCAGGCCGGCATCGTGTTCAACCTGGCCAGCTTCTTCGCTTGCAGGGAAATCGAGATTGCCGAACTGAATACCCGAAGCTATGCGGCGGCCCACACCGGAGCCCCCATGTTTTCGGTACAGATGTCTGTCAACATTCCCAGCGACATGCAGATCTCGGTCCTCCGGGACGAGTTCATGGATTTCTGCGACCAACTCAACCTCGACGCCATCATGGAGCCCGTCAAGGGCTGAATGATCGGCAACCCCCGCCCCCAACCGCAGCAGGTATCGACCGATGAGCAAGGCCGAAATCGGCAAGAAAGTCCCGGAGTTCGAACTCCCCGCCACGAGCAACACCACCGTTTCCATGAAAAGCCTCAAGGGCAGGAACGCGGTGATCTACTTCTACCCGAAAGACAGCACCCCGGGCTGCACCACCGAAGGGCAGGATTTCAGGGACCGTATCGCCGAGTTCGATAAGGCCAATACGGCCATCCTCGGGCGTGTCCCGGGACGGCTTGAAATCCCACGAGAATTTCAAGTCCAAACAGGCGTTCCCCTTTGAGCTGATCAGCGACAAGGACGAAATCCTCTGCGGGATCTTTGACGTGATCAAGGAAAAGAACATGTACGGCCGCAAGGTCATGGGGATCGAGCGCAGCACGTTCCTGATCGATGCCAAGGGCGTGCTTCGCCAGGAATGGCGCAAGGTAAAGGTCAAGGGCCACGCCGAAGAAGTGCTCGAAGCCGCCAAAGAGATCTGACCCGGCCTCAATCCATCGGAGGGAACCCGGACATTGAGCGACAACGATAGCGGCGAGCGCCGCAGGATCTTCGTGCTGGACACCAATGTGCTCATGCACGATCCGACCGCGATCTTCCGTTTCGACGAGCACGACGTGCATATCCCGATGGTCGTTCTCGAGGAACTCGACGGCAACAAGAAGGGCATGTCCGAATCGGCGCGCAACGCCCGCCAGGTCAGCCGCTTCATGGACGAACTGATCCAGGAGACGCCGGCGGAGAGCATACACAGCGGCGTTCCGCTCCCCGGCGAGCACATCCTCAACGGCCACAACAAGCGGCCGGGCCGGCTGTTTTTCCAGACCAAGCCGAACCAGCCCCTGCTGCCGGACAGCCTCCCCGGCCACCGCGCCGACAACTCCATCCTGGAAACCTGCCTGACCCTGGAAGGCATGCATGCCGATGCCGACGTCACGCTGGTGTCCAAGGACATCAATCTCCGCATCAAGGCGGCGATTCTCAGCGTTCATGCGGAAGACTATTTCAACGACAAGACCCTGGACGACCTGGACCTGCTGTATCGGGGCGCGGCCCCAGTGCCGGAGGATTTCTGGGAAACCCATTCCCGGGAGATGGATTCCTGGCAGGAGGAAGGCCGCACGTTTTATCGCCTGCAAGGACCGATGATCGCCGACTGGCAGCCGAATGAGTTCATCTACGCCACGGACGACAGCCAGTTCGAGGCGGTAGTCGGCACGGTCGAGGAAGAATCGGCGGTCATCGAACTCGCCACGAACTATCGCGGCCGCAATGCCGTATGGGGGGTCACCGCGCGCAACCGGGAGCAGAATTTCGCCCTGAATCTGCTCATGTCCGACGAAGTGGACTTTGTGACCATTCTCGGACCCGCTGGCACCGGCAAGACCCTTCTCACGCTTGCCGCCGGGCTGGCCCAGACCCTCGACCAGAACCGCTTTCGCGAGATCATCATGACCCGGGTCACCGTGCCGCTGGGCGAGGATATCGGTTTTCTGCCCGGTACCGAGGAGGAAAAAATGGAGCCCTGGATGGGGGCCCTGATGGACAACCTCGAGGTGCTGACCCACAGCGATGAGGGCGGCGACTGGGGCCGGGCGGCAACCCAGGATCTTCTCCGCAGCCGGATCAAGATCCGATCGCTGAACTTCATGCGCGGCCGGACCTTCCTGAACCGCTTCATTATTCTGGACGAGGCGCAGAACCTGACCTCCAAGCAGATGAAGGCGCTGATCACCCGGGCGGGACCCGGCACCAAGGTGGTTTGCCTGGGCAACGTGGCCCAGATCGACACCCCGTACCTCACCGAGACCACGTCCGGCCTGACCTACGTGGTGAACCGGTTCCGCGGATGGCCCCACTCCGGGCACATCACCCTGATGCGGGGCGAGCGCTCGCGGCTGGCGGACTATGCCTCGGAACAGCTCTGACGGCGGGCGGAGTCGCTGGCGGCGGGCCCGGGACCCGGCCGGGATGTCGCACCCGCGGAGCCCAGGCCCGAAAAAAGGCGTGCCAGATCCCAAAAACCGCCTCCAACCCTGTCTAGAACAGCCGATTTCGGGCATGATGATCGAGGATTCCGGAGCCCGGCCGGGAACTCTTTGGGGGTCCCCGAGGGTCCTAATCGCATGACAGTCCCCACGACAACCAAGCGAAGCCGCATCACCAGACACTTGTTTGCCGTCCTGGCCGCAGCAGCCGTGACGGTCTGGGCGCCCATGGCCGTTTCAGGACCGGCCGACGACCTGCCGGATATCGGCAGCTCCTCGGATGTGCTGCTGCCGCCGAACACGGCGCGTGCCATCGGCCGCAATGTGGTGCGCCAGCTCCGTGAGGCCGACCAGGTCCTTGAGGATCCCGAGGTTTCCGAGTACATCCAGTCCCTGGGCAGCCGGCTGGCCATGCACGCCCATGAGGGCGACCACCGTTTCAGCTTTTTCGTGGTCAATGACAACGGCATCAACGCCTTCGCGCTGCCCGGTGGATATATCGGGGTCAACGCCGGGCTGATCGAGGCCACCCAGACCGAGAGCGAACTGGCCGGCGTGCTGGCCCACGAAATCGCCCACGTCACCCAGAAGCACATCGCACGCCGGGCGGAAGCCATGGGCCGCACGAGCATCCTGACCGCCGCGGCCGTCGCCGCCGCCATCGTAATGGGCGCTGCCGGCGCGGGCGCCGATGCCGTTCAGGCCACCGCAATGGGTGCCCAGGGCTTCCAGGCCCAGCAGCAGATTAACTACACCCGGGTGAATGAGTACGAGGCCGACCGGGTCGGCATGCAAATCCTGGTCGCCGCCGGCTTCGATCCCTTCGGCATGCCCTCGTTCTTCGAAACCATGAGCCGCCTGAACGGAAGCATGGCCAACCGCGTACCGGAATTCCTGCTCACTCACCCCTTGAGCAGCACTCGCGTGGCCGAGGCCCGGGCGCGGGCAGACAAGCTGCCGCCGGTCGATGTCACCGACAGCGTCAATTATCCGTTGATGCGGGCGCGGCTCAGGGTACTGACCGCCCGATCTCCCTCGGAAGGAGCGGAGTATTTTCAGGGCATGGTAGACCGCGACGTGGACGCCAACGAGGCCTATGTGCGCTACGGCCTGGGGCTGGGTCTGATGTTGTCGGGTGCCGGCAGCAAGTCGGAACGGATCTTCTTCGACTTGAGAGAAGACGACGAAGGGGTCGTCGCCTACCACTCCGCACTCGGTCAGTGCCAGCTGGTGGCCGGCCAGATGGCCGAAGGACTCATCACCTTTGAGCAGGCCCAGGCGCTGTTTCCGCGCAATCGGCCGCTGACGGTGCGACATGCCGAGGCACTCATCAGGGTCGGACGTTTCGACGAGGCCCACGTTCTGCTCCTCGACCTGTTCAACAACGTACCGCCCACGCCCCCGGAAGTGAAACTGATCGCCGCGGCGGCGGACTCCGCCGGCCAGCGGGCAGAAGCCCTTTACTACATGGGTGAGTATCACCTGCTCGTCGGCCAGTTGCCCCAGGCCGTGGACAAGCTGAGGATGGCGCTCAGTCAGCCCGACATTCAGGACGTTCAGCGCGCCCGTTTCCAGGCTCGCCTCGATGAACTGATGCCGTATTACGCGGAGGCCCAGAAAGCCCAGGGCCGGAGACGCTAGTCTGGGCTGCCGGCCTTTCGGCTCGTCCCGGTATCGCGCTGCGAGTTGTGATTTAATCCGGGGCCTGTAGCGGCCAACCGTCTGGAGCGGTAATGCGGACGAAGGGAATTCTCCTTGCAGCTCTCCTGATCCTGGTATCGGCGGGCTGCGCGTCCATACCCAAGGAAGACCGGGAGCCCTACGACCCCTGGGAAGCGGTCAACCGCCCCATCTGGACGTTCAACTACACGTTCGACCGCTACCTCCTGCGGCCGTTGGCGAAGGGCTATGACACCGTGGCTCCTAAACCTGTGAAGTTCGCCGTGTTCAACTTCTTCGAGAATCTTCGAACGGTCGGGTACATTCCGAATCATCTGCTCCAGGGCAAGTTTGCCGGCGCAGCTCGCCAGACCGGGCGGCTGGTCATCAATACGGTCCTTGGCCTGGGCGGCATTATCGACGCGGCTTCCGATGCCGGCCTGAAGGCCGAGCCGGAAGACTTCGGCCAGACATTCGCGGTCTGGGGGCTTCCGCAAGGGCCCTTTGTGCAAATTCCGGGGCTGGGCCCAAAAACCATTCTGGATTCGTTCGGGTGGTATGCCGACCGGTTCACGGACCCGCTGTGGCAATACGACAATTCCAGCGTCCGGGACAAGCTGCTCATCTTGCGTTACGTGGATAATCGCCGGCGCCTGCTTCCCGGGGACGAGGCCATCCGGGAGGCCCCGGATTCCTACGTTTTCGTGCGTGAGGCTTACCTACAGCGGCGGCGCTTCCTCATCTACGATGGGAATCCGCCGATAGAAGATATCGAGCTGGATTTCGAAGACGAAGAATTCGAGGACTAGATATTCAGATCTGTTTATTGGAGCAGCAGCGCGGCGAGCGCTTCTGCGCGCGCTTGAGTCGGCCTCAACCGATTCCCGTCCAGCGCTCGCCCCGGGAGAGCATGTCGTCCACTTCACTGATCTGGGCGATGGAGATGATCTGCTGGGGCACGTTGTCGAAGCGAATCTCGCGCACATGATTGCGCGACCAGTTCACCCACTCCAGAAGCAGAGCCAGTCCGGCGCTGTCGCTGCGGGAGACATCGGCCAGGTCCACCTTGATGCTGGCATGGTCGTCGAAGAGACGCCGGCTCGCCTCCAGGGCCTTGGCCGCCGTCTTGAAGGTGAGTTCACCGTGCAGGGAGAACTGTCCGTCGCCGAGGTCCTCCATGCGGACGTCACTCACCGCCACCGCCCTCCAGCTCCACAATCACGCCTTCGATTCCCTTCGCGCGAAACTCGCTGTCGTACTGCTTCCGGTAGTTGGCCACGTACGAAATACCCTCGATGATGACGTCGTAAGCCTTCCACGTTCCGTCGGTCTCGCGCATCCGGTAGCCCACCGGCACGGTTGTTCCGTCCTCCAGCTTGACCTCGGCCTCCACGATCACCTTCCCGTCAGCCAGGTCTCCCTTGGTTCCCATGATGCGCAGGCTTTCGGAATCATATTCGAGGATCGCGGTAGAGTAGGTGCGCACCAGCTTCTGGTAGAGACCCATGATGAAACGCTCGCGCTGCTCGGGCGTAGCGTCCCGGTAGGACTTGCCCATCACCAGGCGCCCGGAATACTCGCGGTCGAAACGCGGCAGCAGGATGTCGTCCACCACCTCCTGCAGGGCATCGCGATCCGTGGCCAGGGCCTCGCGGTCATCTTCGATCGCATCGAGGATCTCCTGCGAGGTCTCCTGGATGACGGTTTCCGGCGCATTGGCCTGAGCCGTAGCCGGACTCGCCATGGCGAGTACCATCGCTAGTGACGCACCGAGCGCCGCAAGACGCAGATTCATCATTCCTACTCCGCCTTTTCGGTCTGACTGAAGAGATACTTGCTGATAAGTTGCTCGAGAACGAGCGCGGACTGGGTGAATTCGATTTCGTCGCCATCCTTGAAAAAGTCCGGCGAACCGCCCGGGCCCAGGCCGATGTACTGCCCGCCAAGTATGCCGGCGGTCAGAATGCTCGCATCGGAATCATCCGGTAGCTGATCGTAATCCGACGCGATGCGCATCGTGACAACCGCCTCGAGACGATCATCGTCGAACTGGATGTCGGTTACCCGCCCGATCGTGACGCCTGCCACCGATATCGGCGCGCGCATTTTCAGCGTGCCGACGTGGTCGAAGCGCGCGGTCAGCGTGTAGCCTTCGTCGCCGGAGTAACTGTCGAAGTTCGTGACCCGGGTAGTCAGAAAAAACAGGGCCACCACGCCCATGAAGACGAAGAGCCCGGTTCCGAATTCCACCGCTCTGGTTTGCTGCATGCTGTTACACCTCCCCGATCAGCCAGGCTGTCAGGATGAAGTTCAGGACAAGTATGGCAAGGGACGACTCAACGACCGTCCGCGTCGTCGCGCGGCCGACGCCCTCCGCCGTGGGAATACTGTTGTAGCCCTCGAAGACTGACAGCAGAGCAACAGCGAACCCGAATACGATGCTCTTGTAAACGCCGCTCATCACGTCTTCGTGGAGCTGGACCTGGGACTGCATCTGGGACCAGAACTGACCCTCGTCAACCCCCACAATGATCACGCCTTCCAGCCAGGCACCGAAAATACCCATCGCGCTGAAGATCACCGCCAGCAGCGGCATGGCGATAACCGCACCGAGGAAGCGCGGCGCCACCACGCGCTTGACCGGGTCCACCGCCATCATTTCCATGCCGGACAGCTGATCGGTGGCCCGCATGAGCCCGATTTCTGACGCCAGTGCCGTACCGGCGCGTCCGGCAAACAGCAATGCGGTGACAACCGGGCCGAGTTCGCGTACGAGGGCCAGGGCGGCAACGGCCCCGAGGGTCTCTGCAGCACCGAACCTGGACAGGGTGTTGTGCCCCTGCAGGGCAAGCACCAGGCCGACGAAAAACCCGGAAAGAATGATGATAACCAGCGACAGCACGCCGGTGCTGTAGACCTGCCTGATGATCAGTCCGGGACGCTTCAAGGCATAGGGACAAGCCGCCAGGATGCGCAGCAGAAAGAGCATTGACGACCCGAAGGTCTCAAGGTAGCCCCTAAGCGTAAAGACAATCTCAGTGATCAGACGGCGCATCGTTGTTGTTGTCCTGGATCCGGCGGGAGGCTATCAGGACTCGTCCCGGTTGAGTATCTGTTCATCGTAGTTCGGCGCCGGATAATGAAACGGCACGGGCCCGTCGGCCATTCCGCTCATGAACTGCTGAACCACCGCCGAGACATTCTGCTCCATGTCTTCCGGCGTACCCGAGGCCACGACCCGCCCATCCGAGATCAGGAACGTCCGGTCCGCTATGGAAGACACCTCCTCGACGTCGTGGGACACGACGATGCTGGTCAGGCCGAGGGCATCGTTGAGCTTACGAATCAAACGGACCACCACTCCCATGGAGATCGGGTCCAGGCCCACAAACGGCTCGTCATAGAAGATGATATCCGGATCCATGACCATGGCCCGCGCGAGAGCCACCCGGCGAGCCATTCCGCCCGACAACTCGGCGGGGCTCATCTGCCATGCGCCACGCAAGCCCACCGCATGCAGCTTGGTGAGAACAATATGCCGCACCAGCCGTTCCGGAAGATTCGTGTGCTCCCGGAGGGGAAACGCCACGTTGTCGTAGACCGAAAGGTCGGTCAGCAGCGCCCCGTTCTGGAACAGCATGCCGATCCGCTTGCGCAGGCGATACAGTTCCCGCCGGCTCATCTTGGTAACGTCTTCGCCGCCAATCAGTATTCGGCCCCGGTCGGGCAGGATCTGGCCGGTCATCAGACGGAGCAACGTGGTCTTGCCGGTGCCGCTCGGGCCCATGATGGCGGTCACCTCGCCCCGGCGGATGTTGATATTGAGGCCCTGGAAGATCTTTTTCTGACCCCGGGCGTACCAGAGGTCCTCGATCACCATGATGAAATCGCTGGCCTTGGCCGCCGACGGCTCGTTCTGTTCAACCATGCTGTTCATGACTCGGCCACCGGCATCGTTGGGAAGCCGCTGCCAGCTTGGCGCGGCCCAGTTATGCCCTGAATGATTCGTTTCGTGGAAATCAAGCAGAAACCATTGGCAGGGATGGAAAAGATGCGCGAATGCTAGCACAGACTCCCGGATCGAAACCTTCTCGCTTCCGCCGACGAAGAAATAGGACTAAAATAGTCCCCATTACCTCTTGTCACGGCTCTTCCCGGGGGGGCAACCGTGCTCCGAATGTCCAAACTGACCGACTACGGCACCTTGATTCTGGCCTACCTGGGTGGCCGGCCGGGTGAATTCCACAGTACCGCCGAGGTAGCCGAGAGCACCGGGCTGGCGGCGACCACCGTCAGCAAGCTGCTCAAGCGGCTGACCCGGGCGGGACTGGTCACTTCGGCCAGGGGCGCCCAGGGCGGCTACGAACTGGCGCGGCCCGCCGAAGACATCACCGCGGCAGAGGTCCTCGACGCGCTGGAAGGCCCGGTGGCCCTGACCGCCTGCAGCCAGGCTGAGGGCCTTTGCGATCTGGAGGCCATCTGCCTGGTCGGCGACGCGTGGCAGCGGGTCAACGTGGTCATTCGGCGGGCTTTGGAAGACATCTCCCTGGCGCAGCTGACTTCGTCGCCGGGCAGCCCGATGACGAAGCCGGATTTCAGCGCCGTTCTGGATACGCGGGAATCCGCAACCAACTGATTTGCTCATATTTGATTAAGGCACCGAGGAAGACACCATGGCACGCTCCCAAACCGACGTGGAGAACCTGATTGAACGAACCTACAAGCACGGGTTCGTAACGGACATCGAGTCCGACACGGTCCCGCCGGGTCTGGACGAAAGCGTCATCCGCATGATCTCCGCAAAGAAGAAGGAGCCCGAGTTCCTTCTGAACTGGCGGTTGAAAGCCTACGAGCACTGGCTGACCATGAAGGCTCCCGCCTGGGCCCACGTTCACTATCCGCCGATCGACTTCCAGGCCATTTCCTATTATTCCGCGCCGAAGTCCGACGACGACCGGCCCAAGAGTCTGGACGAGGTCGATCCCAAGCTCCTCGAGACCTACGACAAGCTGGGCATCCCGCTGCACGAACGGGCCCGCCTGGCCGGCGTGGCGGTAGATGCCGTGTTTGACAGCGTATCGGTCGCGACCACGTTCAAGGACAAGCTCGCCGAAGCCGGCGTCCTGTTCTGCTCGTTCTCGGAAGCCGTCAAGGACCACCCGGAACTCATCGAGGCCTACATGGGCTCGGTGGTGCCCTATGCCGACAACTTCTATGCGGCCCTGAACTCCGCCGTATTTACGGACGGCTCATTCGTCTTCGTGCCCAAGGGTGTGCGCTGCCCGATGGAGCTGTCCACGTACTTTCGGATCAACGCCGCCAATACCGGGCAGTTCGAGCGAACCCTGATCGTGGCCGAGGAAGGCAGCCATGTGTCCTACCTGGAGGGCTGCACGGCCCCCATGCGAGATGAAAACCAGCTGCATGCAGCGGTGGTCGAACTGGTGGCCCTCGACGACGCCGAGATCAAGTACTCCACGGTTCAGAACTGGTATCCGGGTGACGAGGAAGGCCGCGGCGGCATCTACAACTTCGTCACCAAGCGGGGTGACTGCCGGGGTCGCAACTCGAAGATCAGCTGGACCCAGGTAGAGACCGGATCGGCGATCACCTGGAAGTATCCGAGCTGTGTCCTCACCGGCGACAACTCGGTGGGCGAGTTCTACTCGGTGGCGGTGGCCAATAATTACCAGCAGGCGGATACCGGCACAAAGATGATCCACATCGGCCGCAATACCCGCAGCACCATCGTGTCCAAGGGCATCTCGGCCGGCAAGGCGCAGAACGCCTACCGGGGCCTGGTGAAGGTCCTTCCCGGCGCGGAGGGCGCGCGCAACTACACCCAGTGCGACTCGCTGCTCATGGGCGACACTTGCGGCGCCCACACCTTCCCCTACATGGAAGTGGCGAACCCGAGCGCCACGGTCGAGCACGAGGCCACCACATCGCGGATCGGCGAAGACCAGCTTTTCTACTGCCTCCAGCGCGGCCTGTCCGAGGAGGACGCCGTCAACATGATCGTCAACGGCTTCTGCAAGGAAGTCTTCAAGGAACTTCCGATGGAATTCGCCGTCGAGGCCCAGGCGCTGCTCGCCGTGAGTCTCGAAGGCGCCGTCGGCTAGAACCGGTTTTTCTTTCGCCGGAGCCTTCGGATTCCGGCCCGAACAGGACTGAGCGTAACACCATGCTGAAGATTGAAAACTTGCAGGCCCGGGTCGAAGAACGGGAGATTCTCAAGGGCCTTAGCCTGGAGGTGAACCCGGGCGAAGTGCACGCCATCATGGGCCCCAACGGATCGGGCAAGAGCACCCTGGCAAACGTACTCGCCGGACGGGACGGATACGAGGTAACCGGAGGGGGCGTCCGGTATGACGGAGAAGATCTCCTGGAGCAGGCCCCCGAGGAGCGGGCTCGCAACGGCGTGTTCCTGGCGTTCCAGTATCCGGTCGAAATCCCCGGCGTAAACAACGCGTATTTGCTGAAGGCCAGCATCAACGCCCTGCGCAAGCACCGCGGCCAGCCTGAGGTGGACGCCTTCGAGTTCCTGAGCCTCGTCCGGGAAAAGATGAAGCTCATGCAGATGGACGACAGCTTTCTCAACCGCGGTGTCAACGAGGGCTTCTCCGGCGGCGAGAAAAAGCGCAACGAAATTCTGCAGATGCTGGTGATGGAGCCGCGGCTCGCCGTTCTGGACGAGACGGACTCCGGCCTGGACATCGACGCCCTGAAGGTCGTCGCCCAGGGCGTGAACACGCTTAGGGGGCCGGACCGCGCCATCGTCCTGGTCACCCATTACCAGCGGCTCCTGGACTACATCGTGCCGGACTTTGTCCACGTACTTTCCGGTGGGCGCATCGTCAAGACCGGCGGCAAGGAGCTGGCGCTGGAGCTCGAAAGCCGAGGCTACGACTGGCTCCGGGAAGAGGCCGCCGCATGAACGACTCCGCCCACGCAACCGCCGGACCCGCCCCGGACTGGATCGACTCGGCCTTCGCGGCGCTGGCCGGGGACAGCCTCGCTGACGTGCGCAACGAAGCGCTGGAGCGTTTTCGCCAGACCGGTTTTCCGACCACCCGCCATGAAGCCTGGAAGTACACCAACCTTCGCAAGCTGGCCCGGCGGGAGTTTGTCCGGCCACCGGAGACTCCCGCGAGCGTCCCCGACGATCTGAATGCGCTGCTCGTTGAGGATCTGTCCGCCGTCACCGCCCTGTGGGCCGACGGGCGGCCGCTGGCGATGGCGGAACTGCCGGACGGCGTCCGCCTGAACCGGCGCCACAACGGCGACGCGGGCCCTTGGATCAAGGCTCGCCCGGAGCACCCCTTCGAGGCGCTTAATGCGGCGCTCCTGGAGGAGGTCATTCACATACAGGTGCAACCGGAAGTCACTGGCCTGGAGCCGGTTTATCTGGCCTTCCTGGATCTTGCCCCGGTCGCCGCCGCGGTCCATACCCGGATTGTGGTCGAGGTCGAAGCCAACGCCGAACTGACCCTCATCGAACACTATGCGGGGAGTGCCGGCGGACATTTCACCAATGCCATTGCAGACATTCGCCTGTCTCCCGGCGCGCGGCTGACCCATTACCGGATCATGGAAACGCCGGCGGACGCGTTCCACATCGGCGGCGTGCACGTGCACCAGGCCCAAGACAGCCGGTATGTGAGTCACGCGGTGCTGGCCGGCGGTTCGCTCGGCCGCCTCGACATCGCCATCGAACTCGCCGAATCCGGTGCAGAGACCGAGCTGAACGGTCTGTATCTCGCGGGAGGACGACAACACCTGGACGTGCATACGCGAGTGGATCATCTCGCTCCGAACACGTTCAGCCGCGAGGAGTACCGGGGCATATTGACCGACCGCGGCCGTGCCGTCTTCAATGGCCGGGCGATCGTTCATCCCGACGCGCAGCGGATCGAGGCCCACCAGGCCAATCACAACCTGCTGCTATCCGACAAGGCCGAGGTGGACACCAAGCCGGAACTGGAAATCTATGCAGACGACGTGAAGTGCAGCCACGGCGCCACGGTCGGCCAGCTGGACTCCAACGCCCTCTTCTATCTCCTTTCCCGAGGTCTCGACCGCGAGGCGGCGATGGAACTGCTGACTTTCGCCTTTGCCGACACCGTCCTGGCCCGCATGGAGCTTCCGGAATTGAGGCGCCACGCCGAGATCCGGCTGGCGGGACGTCTGCCCGATTCCGATCGACTGAGAGAATTCCTATGACCGACGCCGCCCTTCGACAACCGCCCGCATCGCTGGACGTGGAGGCGATACGCAAGGACTTCCCGATACTCCACCAGGAGATCAACGGGCGGCCGCTCGCCTATCTCGACAACGCGGCCTCCGCCCAGCGGCCCCGGCAGGTGCTCGACGCCCTGGACTATTACTACACCCACGACCATGCCAACGTGCACCGGGGCGTACATACCCTGAGCCAGCGGGCCACGGACTCATATGAGGCGGCCCGGCAGACCATCGCCCGCAGCCTCAATGCCCATTCCGAGAAGGAACTGATTTTCGTACGTGGTACGACGGAAGCCATCAATCTCGTCGCGCAGAGCTGGGCCCGCCCGCGACTGCAGCCCGGTGATGAAATCCTTGTCAGCTGGCTGGAACATCATTCGAACATCGTGCCCTGGCAGCTGGTCTGCGAGCAGACCGGCGCGGTCCTGAAGGTCGCACCCATCAACGAACGCGGAGAGATTATCGTCGAGGCCTTCGAGGCGCTCCTCGGACCGCGCACGCGGCTCGTCGCGCTGAACCATGTTTCCAACGCGCTGGGCACCATCAACCCGGTGGAAACCCTGGTCCCGATGGCGAAGGCCCGCGGCGTCACGGTACTGCTGGACGGGGCCCAGGCCCTTCCCCACCAGAGCGTGGACGTGCAGGCGCTGGGCTGCGACTTTTATGCCTTTTCCGGCCACAAAGTGTTCGGTCCCACCGGCATTGGCGGGTTGTGGGGCCATGAGTCGCTGCTGAACGAGATGCCGCCGTGGCAGGGTGGTGGCGAAATGATCCGCACGGTGACCTTCGAGGGCAGCGACTGGGCGGATCTCCCCTCGAAGTTCGAGGCCGGCACGCCCAACATCGCCGGCGCCATCGGCCTTGGCGCGGCCATGAACTACCTGGCGGACCTCGGCATGGATCGGATCCACGCCTGGGAGGCCGAACTGCTGGCCTACGCCACTAACGTCTTGAGCGCGATCCCCGGGCTGAGAATCATCGGCACGGCCGAACGCAAGGCGGCGGTGGTCTCGTTCGTCATGGAGGGAATCCACCCCCACGACATCGGTACGATTGTCGACTCCTGCGGTGTCGCGATCCGTACCGGCCATCATTGCGCCCAGCCGGTCATGGCCTTTTTCAACGTGCCGGCCACGGCCCGCGCCTCGTTTGCCTTTTACAATACCCGCGCCGAAATCGATCAACTGGTCGAAGCGCTGGAGCGCACCCGGGAGGTGTTCGCCTGATGGACCTGGCCGATCTCTACCGCGACGTCATCATCGACCACAACCGCGATCCAAGAAATTTCCGGCGCATCTCACCACCCTGCCAGGAGGCCGAGGGCCACAACCCGCTTTGTGGCGACAAGCTGCACGTGTATGTGAAAACGGCCGACGGCCGTATCGAGGATGCCGCGTTCGAGGGCTCCGGCTGCGCCATCTCCGTCGCTTCCGCATCCCTCATGACCGAGGCGATGATCGGTGCGACCGTGGAGGAGGCCCGGGAGCGAATCCAGCGCATGTACACCGTGCTGACCGGGACGGCCGACGCCGACCCTGACGTTGACGGGAAGCTGGCAGCCCTCGCTGGCGTCCGGCAGTATCCCACCCGGGTCAAATGCGCCAGCCTGTGCTGGCACACCGTGGAATCGGCCCTTGAATCCGGGTCGCATGTGAGTACTGAGTAAGGAGATCCTACGTGTTCGGCAACAATTCCGAGCCGGTATCGCTCACCCGGGACTGCCAGGCCATCATGGTCCCGTCCGGAGACCAGGTCATCCTGCGCAAGGGGGCAGTGGGCTACATCACCCAGGCGCTCGGCGGAAGCTTCACGGTGTATCTCGACGGCAACCTCTTCCGCATTGCCGGCGAGCATGCCGACGCCCTGGGCAAGGACCCGGTGGATCCGCCGGCCCTGCCACCGGATGCCGGTCGGGAGGACGTGGAGAAACTGGTCTGGGAGCAGCTCAAGACCTGCTATGACCCGGAAATACCGATCAACGTCGTGGAGCTCGGCCTGATTTACGAGTGCAAGCTGGTCGAGAACGATAACGGAACTCGCGAGGTCGACGTGTCCATGACGCTTACGGCGCCGGGCTGCGGCATGGGTGACATCCTGGTGGCTGACGTCAAGGACAAGCTGGAGCTGATACCGACGCTGGAAGAAGCCCGGGTCGAACTCACTTTCGATCCCCCATGGAACCGCGACATGATGTCCGAGGCCGCCCGCCTCCAGACGGGCATGTTCTGATCATGGCGGGTGAATCCATGGAGGGCGGTTGGCATGATGTGGCGGCTGAGGGCGGCATTGCTGACGGCGCGTTCGAGGTCCTCGAGACCGACGACATTGTTGTGGCCGTTTTCAACATTGGCGGTGACTACCTGGCCATAGAAGATGTCTGCACCCACGACGGGGCGGAGCTTGCCGGCGGCCCCGTGGACGGCGACCAGATCATCTGCCCACGGCATGGCGCCCGCTTCTGCCTGCGCACCGGACGCGCCTTGACTCCGCCGGCGTACCAGGACGTCACCACTTTTCCCGTCAGGACAGCGCATGGCCGTATCCAGGTTCAGATTCCCGATTAGGCTCCTCCCCGTGCTGCTCGTCCTGGCTCTGCCGGGCGCACTTCACGCCGAGCCCGGGCCGGAGCTCACCGCACGTGTCGAGGCGATCTTTTCCGAGGTCCGCCATTCCGGCTGCGAATTTTTCCGCAACGGCAAGGCGCACGACCCGAAAGAAGCCGAGAAGCATATGCGCCGCAAGTTCGAGCACTTCTCTGACGAGATCGACTCCGTGGACAAGTTCATCGAGCTGGCGGGCACGCGCAGCCTGATGACCGGACGAGCCTATACCGTTCGCTGCCCGGGCCAGCCCGAGAGCGCGACGGCCGACTGGTTGAAGGAGGCGGACGCCCGGATCGAGGGCGCCAGCCGGTGATGGGCCGCTGGCTCCTCGTGGCGCTTGCCACACTGATCGGCGGCTGTATCAGTGCCCTGCCCCAGGGGCTCCCCGAGATGCACGACCGGGACGGCGCCCGCCCCGTCGAGGCCGGTGATGCAGTCCGCGTGATGACCATCAACCTCGCCCACGGGCGCGGTAACGGTTTCCATCAGGCCTTCCAGAGCGCTGCGACGACAAAGGACAACCTGGCGCGGGTCGCTGAATTCCTTCGCGCCAACGACCCCCATGTCGTCGCTCTTCAGGAGGCGGATGCACCCTCTTCGTGGAGCGGCAATTTCGACCATGTCGCCTGGCTCGCGACCCAGGCCGACTATCCCTGGGCAACCCATGGCACCCACGCCGAGGGCATGGGCCTCGAATACGGCACGGCCGTCCTTTCGAGGCTGGCGAAAATCGACCGGCGTACCCACACCTTTCCCGGCGCCCTTGCGGCAACGCCCAAGGGCTACACCCAGGCCACGGTCCGCGGCCCGGGAGGTCGTGCCCTGGACGTCGTCTCCATCCACCTCCACCCCGTGGGCCGTGGCCGCCGCGAGGCCCAGCTGGAGACCCTCGCCGAGGTTTTTTCGAGTCGTTCCCGGCCGCTCGTCATCATGGGAGATTTCAACACGGAGTGGGAAGGCGGCCGTTCCGAGCTCGCCGTTTTCGCCGAGACCATGGGCCTGGAAGCATGGCTCCCCGAAGCGACCGACCTGGACACCTACCCGCGAATGGGACGCCGCCTGGACTGGATCCTGATTTCCGAAGAACTGGAGTTTGTCGAGAGCCGGGTCCACGATGAGGTACTATCCGACCACAGGGCTGTTAGCGCGAAAATCCGTCTGCGCGATGCACGGCCCAACCGAGCACGGACGTTCGTGGACTACCGGGGACTACCGGTTATTCCCTGATTCCAACACCCACGAGGGTCCGTGAGCGGGCAAAGCCATGAAACGATTGACCCTGATGCGGCATGCGAAATCCAGCTGGGAGAACGAGTCCCTGGACGATTTCGACAGGCCGCTCAATTCCCGCGGCGAACGAACCGCTCCGCTCATGGGGCA
Source organism: uncultured Gammaproteobacteria bacterium (assembly GCA_963842955.1). Classification (GTDB taxonomy): domain Bacteria; phylum Pseudomonadota; class Gammaproteobacteria; order Steroidobacterales; family XN24; genus JARFQW01. The sequence goes on along the minus strand of CAWJIJ010000006.1, from coordinate 382,143 downwards.
ACGTCTGCTGGCTCTTGGGGATCTGCCCGAACTGATCGTCACCAGCCCGGCAGCGCGAGCGATCGGGACGGCCCGGCTGGTCGCCGGCATTATCGGCTATCCGGAGGAACGCATCCTCGAAGCCCATGGCCTGTATCACGCGTCGCCAGACACTGTCATCGAAATTCTCCGGTCACTGGAGACCGCGGCGCGCCACGTCATGCTGGTCGGGCACAACCCGGGATTCACCGAGTTGGCCAACACCCTGGGCGACATCCGGATCGACAATATTCCGACCGCCGGCATGCTGTGCGTGGAAATGCCGGGCGAAGTCTGGTCGGACATCGAGCCCGACCAGGCCGAAGCGGTCTACTTTGACTACCCGAAAAAACCCCGGTCTGGCTGAAGCCGGCGCCTAACCCCCGCTCGCCGAACGCCGCCGGATATCGTTCCCGGCCCGGCGCAGGGTACCCAGGGGAGAGGTCAGCGCCTCTGGGAAGATCGGCGCGGGGCAAGGACTCGACAAAGTCCGGGCCGACAAGCGCGTCCACTTGCATTACCCCGTCTGTGAACGTGAGTACGGTGATTGCATGCGGCGAGCGGCGACCGGTACCCACGAGTGCCCGGCGCCCTCCACCCAGCGCCGCCTGGCCGATGTGGCGCACACCCTGGTACTCACCATCGAAAAACGCATGGTGATGGCCACTGAGGTAGGCATCCACCTCGAACCTCACCAACAGGTCGCGAAGACGCGCATCGCCCATGATCTCGCCCTCACGGCCTTGGGCGAGCGGCCACAAGGGAAGATGGCCGAAGACCACGACGTGGTCGAAGCCGGCCCGCTGGCTGGTGAGCAGGCTATCCAGCCAGGCCAGCTGATCGTCGGGCAGACGGCCTGGCTCCGTAGCGTCCAGACCGACAAACAGGACCGGTCCGATCCCGACTGCATATCGGAACGGCCACTCCGCGTCGTCGACAACGGATCCCCCCGGCGAGCGCCCGGCCCACTGCTCGGCAAACACGGTGCGCTCCAGGACAAACGGCTTCTGCCGGGAAGCATCGTGGTTTCCGGGAGTGACAAGCACGGAAACCCCGCGCCCCGCGAGCGGCTTCGACACCGCATCATGGAAAGCCCTCCACATCGTTTCGAGCTCGGTCCGCGACAACAGCGGCGAGACCCGCTGTCCAGCCACCATGTCGCCGGCGATCAGGAACACGTCGGCCTGCAGCGCGGCGGCCCGATCGACCGCCTTTGCGATTCCCGCGTTGTAGCCCACCGAACCGTATCGCCCGTTGACGTCGGAGACGGCAACGACGGTCAGGGGCTCCGCCTGCGCCGGCCTCGCGAGCACCGGACAGCAGCAGAGCTCAGACCGGCCAGAAAGAGGGCTGCGTTACGAGCCGTCACAACGAACCTCTTCCGCCATCGCCGTGCCGCTGACCAGGAACGCATCAGGATCCAGGTCGAAAGCCAGCTCGCCCTTCTCGCAGGCCTCGCGAAAAATCGACGCGGCAAGCGCCGTGTTCTTTTTGATCATCCCCCGTTGCCGCTCACTCAGGGGAAAGGCTGCCTCCAGCCAGGCCGCCAGCGGACCGCCGCTGGCGAAATCCCGATCCAGCCGCATCAGGCGCCGGTAGGTACCGGCCGGGAAGTGACGCCAGCCCTCCAGCATGCCCGTAGTCTTCGCGTAGTTGGCATAGGCCAGCCGGCCTGCGGCGTCATTGTCGTTCAGGACGCTGCGGCGAATCTCCACGGGCTTGTATGGGGAAGCCGCCGCCGGAGGCCTGCCGGTGGCGCCCGCCCTCTTGACCACGCCGTCCTCTGCCCAGTACCAGAAGCTTTCGTAATCGATATTGCCGATCCGGTCCTGCTGGGAAAAGATGAAGTCCAGCAGCGTGATGTCAACCAGCTCCCGCATCCAGTAGGCCACCTGGACGGGGCCCACGCCCTTGAGCGCCCCGGCCATGACCGGATCGCGCCGCGCCTGGGCCAGGCCCCGCTCGATAGCCACCGACAGCGATCCAGGCTCGCGCACGGCCAGAAACGGGGCGGTGCGCTGGAAGTCTTCGTTCTGGCCTTTTCCCCACCCGGACGCCCGGGTGCCGTTCATCTCCGGGCCATAGCGTCGACCGCGCTCGTCAAGCAAGACACCGTACGCGACCGCGTCGCCGGGCTCGTAGAGCTCCGTTCGCTGGCTGTACAGCGCGGGATCGCGGTGAGCTTCCCCCATCCGGGCCCAAGCGGCATGCAACATGGCGAGATTCTTTTTGTCGACGGACAACGTTGTCCCGGGCCCGACCACCCGCTCCAGGTGAACCTGCCGGTCGATGCTCCGGTAGACCGCTGGTGGTACCTCCACGGCAGCTTCGAACCAGCGGGCGAAATGAAAATACAGAAGCGCCGCCGGCGCAAAGGTCGCACTCGTGTCCGGGCCGTTCATGCTCATCTTGTAGTCGGCCAGTTCCTGGGCGGCGATGTCCCTTGCGTGGGTTCCGCGGGCACACACCTGTGCCTCGAAGACTCTCCCGCTACCGTCCGCACGATGCACGATCGTTGCCGGACTGGTGCTCCAGATCTTCGGGCACAGGGCCACGTCCTCGGCGTAGAAGTCGATCGCGCAAAGACGCGGCAGCTCGGCGATGTCGTTGCTGGTGAGAATCGCATCCGGGGCGGGCCGAACCTCAATACACTGCTCAGCGACGCCCGCCGGTGACTCGAATGCCGTGACTTCGCCAGCCGGCGGGATACTCGCCACGGCAGGACCAGACACGATCCAGGCCGTGAGAGTCATGCAAACAGCGCTTACTCGCCTCATACCCTTAATCTTCATGATGTACCGGCTCCCAGTGCCTCCCGGCGTTCTTCCAGCTCCAGCCAGCGGGCCATTGCCGTCTCCAGTTCGACGTGAGCCTCGTCCCGGCTTTCCAGCACCGGCCCGGTCTCCTCAAACGGCAGGGCATAGAAACCCGGCTCCGCCATCGTTGCGTCCAGCGCCTCGATACGGGCCTCAAGCTCCTGAATCAGCTCCGGCAATTTGTCCAGTTCCCGCTGATCCTTGTAGCTGAGCTTCCTGGCCGCGGCCGGGCGAGATCGCTGGCCCTTCGATTCTATCTTTCGCTCGCCGCGGGGGTCGTCGAGTACCCGCAGCGCCCGGCGGCGGCGCAGCCAGTCCGAATAGCCGCCGACATACCGTTCGATACTGCCGGTTTCCTCGAACACCAGCACGCTGGTCACCACATTGTCCAGGAACTCTCGATCGTGGCTGGCCACGATCAGGGTTCCCGCGTATTCCGCCAGGCGCTCCTCGAGAACCTCGAGGGTTTCCACGTCAAGATCATTGGTAGGCTCATCGAGAATCAGCAGATTGGTCGGCCGTGTAAACAGCTTGGCCAGCAGCGCCCGGTTGCGTTCGCCGCCGGACAGGAGCTTCACCGGCGACAGCGCCCGCTTGGCGCTAAACAGAAATCCGCGCAGATAGCCGACCACGTGCTGGCGCTTGCCGTTGATGGTGACAAAATCGGTGTCGTTCCCCACGTTGTCGGCCAGCGACTTCTCGGGATCCAGGTGCTGATTGAGCGGATCATAGGCACCGATCTCCAGGTTCGTGCCCTGCTTGACCGTGCCGCAGTCCGGCGCCAGCTGGCCCATCAGGAGCTTGAGCAGCGTACTCTTTCCAACGCCGTTGTTGCCCACGAGACCGATGCGGTCGCCCCGCGCAATTTTCAGGGTCAGGCCGTCGATCAACGGCGTGTCCCCGTATCCGTAGGTCACATTGTAGGCCTGCACGACCTTGCGCCCCGACAGCTCTGCCTCGCCAATGCGGATACGCGGATCACCGGGCCGGTCGATCCGCTCCGAGCGCTCCACCCGCATGGCTTCCAGTGCCCGTACCCTCCCCTCGTTGCGGGTCCGGCGCGCCTTGATGCCTTGACGGATCCAGGCTTCTTCTTCCGCCAACCGCTTGTCGAACTCCGAGTGTTCCCGACGTTCAGCCTCGAGGGCGTCGTCCCGCCGGCGCAGAAAATCCCGATAGCCCCCCGGCCAGCTTAGCAAGCGTCCCCGGTCCACCTCGACGATGCGCGTGGCGAGCCGATCCACAAATGCCCGGTCGTGGCTGACAAACAGCACGCTTCCCGGCCACGAGCGCACCCGGTCCTCCAGCCACTCGATGCTGGCAATATCCAGGTGGTTGGTCGGCTCATCGAGCAGGAGCAGATCCGGCCGGCTGATCAGGGCCTTTGCGAGCGCCACACGGCGCCTCCAGCCGCCGGAGAGTTCACCGAGTTTCCTGTCCGCCGGCAAACCCATTTCGGCCAGGGCCGTCTCCACTCGCTGATCCAGCTTCCAGCCATCTTCCGCGTCGATACGCTGCTGGAGCTCTTCCAGCTCCTTGAGATGGGGACCGTCCGGGTGGCTGGCCAGGAGCGCCTGATAGTCTGAGAGCAGCTTCTGCTGTACGGCCAGGCCCTGGGCCACCATGTCCCGTACCGTGATATCCAGATCCGTTGGCAGCGTCTGGGCGAGCTGGCTGACCCGGACGTCACCCGGAAAGCGAACCTCGCCGGCGTCCGGCACGAGCTCGCCGGTGATGAGCTTCATGACCGTCGTCTTGCCTGCGCCGTTACGGCCAATCAGACAGACGCGCTCGCCCCGCTCGATGGTGAGGCTCGCCTCACGGAGGATCTGGTGTTCGCCAAAGGCGTGGGAGATTGAGTCGAGCCAGACAAGCGACATGAACTAAGGAACCCGAGGGGTGTTTGGAACCGCGCTAATCTTACCAGTCCGGGGACTGAATCCGGCGAGCTGCGCAGGCACGAAGGCGGGTGCGGGCTGCCTGGGGCAGAGCTTCCGGCCAGGCGAGGGCCGCTTGCAGAACAGCCCGTCGTGGGCTCCGTGCATCGAAAATCATTTGCTCGCGAACTACAAGGCATTGGAGAAGTTCACATGACCGATATCAGGCGGGCCTCAACCAGCGCCCCGATTCACGACCTGATCGCTGCCCGCTGGAGCCCGCGGGCCCTCGACCAGGACACACCGGTATCCAGGCAACAGATCACCGCCCTGCTCGAGGCGGCCCGTTGGGCGCCATCGTGTTTCGGCGACCAGCCATGGCGCTACCTGGTCTGGGACCGGTTTGCGGACGAAGCGGAATGGCAGCAGGCATTCGAGTGTCTTGCCGAGGGCAACCGGGCCTGGGTTAGAAAGTGCCCTTTACTCCTGGCAGCCGTGGCCGATTCCGTATTCGGGCGCAACGGCAAGCCGAATCGTTGGGCGCAGTACGACACCGGTGCGGCCAGCGAGAACCTGTGTCTGCAGGCCACGGCGATGGGACTTGCCGCCCACCAGATGGGCGGCTTCGACAAGACGCGGCTGGCGGAAGTTTTTCAGATACCCGAGCGCTTCACGCCGATGGCGATGATCGCCGTTGGCGTTCCCGCCGCCCCGGACACGCTGCCGAAGGAGTTCCGCGACGGAGAAACCGCCCCCAGGGAGCGTCGAGCGTTGTCGGACCTCGCTTTCGACGGCCGCTGGGGCACCGGCTTTACGCCCTGAGGCCACCAGTCTTCGAACCGCTCGGTCCGCAGCATCCAAATCAGTCCAGCCGCCCCCCGGCCCGCGTCGGGCAGGATCGCGGCGGCCTCAGGATCGCGGCGGCCATTTCCGCCAGCGGCCATGCTCGTCGACTACCGTATGGCGAGACCCCTCCGGCAACACCTGCAGTGTCTTCAGAAACTCGACGATGGCGTTGCGGCCATCGTCGTCAAGGGCGTCCCAGGCGTCTCGCGACTCCTGCGCCTCTCCGTAGTGGGCGAGTATGGCTTCTCTCAAGGTCGTAAACTTGCCGTGATGGAAGTACGGCGGCTCGCTGGCCGCTCCCCAGAGACGGCGGGTCATAAACCGGCAGTTTCCGGACACGAATTCCCGGCTTCCTGCGGGCTCGTGCATGTCCAGCGGCTCACAGTTCGGATCGTCCGGCCCGGTCGTGATGTCATGCAGCTTGAAGTCCGAATAGACGGGCACGGCTATCCGGCCACCCCGGATGCGCAACCTCGGCAAGGGCAGCCGGTGGCTGTTGAGGTCGATGACCAGCTCCGGGCCGTCGCCGGGGCGCAGATTTCCCGCCGGATTGTAAGGATTGGGCTCGGAGTACATCCGACCGCTGACGTCCAGGGTCAGCTCGGGCCTATGGCATGCGGCGCACCCAATGTCCGCAAACAGGATCTCCCCCTGAAGCACGGCGCGTTCGATCAACCGGTTTCGGGGAATGACGCGCCCGGGCACGGGCAGCGTAGCCTGAAAAACGGCGACCGCCGTGACGTCGGCACGGGTGAGTTCCCGGGCAAACCCGTCCCCGTCGGGATCCTCCGGGCCGAAGCGTTCCTCCGACTGGATACCATGGTGATGATTGAAGGCGTTGTTGGTAAATTCCCGCAGGGAGACTACGGCACCGGCCTGGTGAAACGGCCTGATGACCAGGCCGGGAAGACCATCGGCGCCATTGGTACGCAGGCTGGGTGCGGGCAGCCCCAGGACGCCGGAAGTGTCCCAGCGGCCGTCTGGATCGAGGGCCAGCACACCGAAATCCACACCGGTGGTCACCAGTTTCACGGAATCCCCCGGTGCCAGACGATCCCTTAGCGCCTGAAGGTCGCGGGTCATCTGCCTGGCGAGCATCTCCACGTAGCCTGAGCCGAACATGCCGACTGTGCTGCGCTCGTTGCCGATATTATCGAGGGCTGTAGCCCGCAGGTTCTCATCCAGAGCACCGCGGGTTGCGATGGCATCGCTACCGGAAAAACTGGCGAAATCGAAACGCTGGCCGAGCACGAACACGTTCGCAACACGGTCCCCGCCTCCGCCGGCTCGCGGCAGGTTGTGGCAGCCCGAGCAGGCGTTCGAATCCGGGCCTGAAACCCGGTTGAAGTTGCGGGGAAAGACCAGCGGCGATCCGGTGTCCGCGAGAGGAGCGCCGGTGCCCTTGCTCAGCGGCCGTCCTCCGCCTTCCTGATTTGTCCATGATGCCCCGAACAGGCGTTCTCCGTGATCGAGCAGTGCCGCAATGGGCAGCACAAACTCCTCGCCGTTCGCCAGGTGCCGGGGAACGGCTATCTCGCGGCCTAGTTCGACCGGCTCAGCGGCGACACCCGTCGTGGTTACTGCCAGCAAACACGAAACGAGTCCAGGCAACTCCCAGGTCCGAACGGGATTCCTGGACCGTGCAGATCGCCCATGTTGTTGGTTCATGGCCCCACCCCCTGTTCTCCACCAAAGAGTCAGGGGCCGAGCCTAGGGTCCTTGTGCACCGGAAATCCTGAACGCAATCGGAATTCCTACCGCAGTCCGCGCTGGATTGCCGCAAGATATAGCCCGGAGAGCAGGCTGGCCGACACGGCCCGCGAATCAGCCGATTCGGGACCAATCCCCCTGCTGAAGTCCCTGGCAGTTGCCCTAGGGCGCTGCGGCGGGCACGTAGTTCAGGGGCGCACCCGGACCGATCGGCAGATTCAGGCCGAGCCAGATCGCAAACATGATGGACCAGCCGATCAGGAAGACAACGGAATACGGCAGCATCGTGGCCACCACCGTGCCGATTCCCGCCTTTGGCTCGTAGCGCTGGAAAAATGCAATGATGAGGGCAAAGTAACTCATCATCGGCGCAATGATGTTGGTTACGCTGTCCCCCACCCGATAGGCCACCTGGGTGAGTTCCGGCGAGTAGCCCAGGAGCATGAACATGGGTACGAAAACCGGCGCCATCAGCGCCCACTTGGCCGAGGCAGAGCCCATGAACAGGTTAACCGCCGCGGTCAGGGCGATGAACGACACGAACAACGGCACTCCGGGCAGGCCCAGCGTTTCCAGTCCTTTCGCCCCGTTTACGGCAAAGACCAGTCCCAGCTGAGTCCAGTTAAAGAAGGCAACGAACTGGGCGGCGAAGAAACACAGCACCATGTAGCCCCCCAGGGTGCTCATGCTCTTGTCCATGCCGCGAATGACGTCAGCATCGTTCCTGATTGTGCCGGCGCCGATGCCGTAGGCAATGCCGGAAACAATGCCGTACAGGAAAATCAGTGCCACGACGCCCTTCAGAAGCGGCGAGTGCAACAGGTCGCCGGTCACCGGGTCACGCATGAATCCGGCGCCCGGAATCGTCCCGGGCGGCAGCGCGCTCCAGACGACCAGGGCTGTCATGGCCAGGGTCGCATAGCCGGCATAGCGCAGGCCGCGGCGCTCTGCGTCGTCCAGCGGGCGGGCCATGGCGTCCTCGCTGACCTCCTCGGGCGGGACGTAGTAAGCAAAGCGAGGAGCGAGAATGCGCTCGGTAACAAACCAACCCAACAGCGCCAGCATGGGCGTGGAGACAATCATGAAATACCAGTTCGCCACAACGCTGACCGTATAGTTCGGGTCGACGATCTGCGCGGCCTCCTGGGACAGACCGGCGAGCAGCGGGTCGATGGTGCCAACCAGCAGGTTGGCCGAGTAGCCTCCGGACACGCCGGCGAACCCGGCGGCCATCCCGAGAATCGGATGCCGCCCCGCGGCCTGGAATATGAGCCCGGCCAACGGAACCAGGAGGACGTACCCCACCTCGCTGGCCATGTTGGACAGGATGCCGGCCATGACCACGATGGGTGTCAGCAGGTGGCGGGGGGCCGACAGGACCAGGGACCTCAGACAGGCGGCAATCAGCCCGGAGTGCTCCGCCACACCGATGCCAATGAGAGCGACCAGCACGGTGCCCAGTGGGGCGAAGCTCGTGAAGTTGGTGACCAGGCTCGTGACGATCCGATGCAGTCCTTCGACGCTCAGCAGGTTGACGGGAGTGACAACCTCGCCCGTAGACGGATGGACGACGGACATGCCGGTCTTTGCAGCCACCCAGGACAGGACAATCACCAGCAACGCGAGGATCGCAAACAGCACCGCCGGATGTGGCAGCGCGTTCCCGCCGCGCTCCACGACGTTCAGGAATCGATCGAGGAGGGATCGGCTCGGCTGGGGTGCGGTTGCGGACATCGGGTCGGTCACTCCATCCATAAAAGCCGTGAACTATACCGGCGAACCACACCAGCGACGAACCCCGCGGGACGAAGCGAGAACCCGGCCTGCGATTCGTGCGAAACTCAATGGTGTCTATAGGGGAGCTTTTGAGAGGCCCATGGACCAGATCCAGCCCGTGGCTCCACGTGGAGCCACGTGGAGCCAGCCAGATGTTTGTGCCGGAAACTCGATTTGCCGCCTTGCCTGCCCGGTTCTCGCGGCTGCGAGCGCAGTCGGTCCTTGGCTGTAGGACAGCCCGGACCTGCCGGCCCGGCATGGTTTTGAGCCGCTGTCCGGGGTTCCACTCACGATGACGCCAGCCAGGATAAATGGGCGGCCGGCGGCCTATCCGGCCCTGGCCTTTGGCGATTTCCGCGTGGACCTCGAGCGGCGCGCGCTCTACCGAGGCCAGGCACGGGTCCGGATTCAGCGTAAGCCCTTGGAAGTGCTTATTTTTCTCGCGGAACGCGCACCAAAACTGGTGACCCGCGAGGAGTTGCTGGAGCAATTCTGGAGCGTTTCAGTGAACGAGGAGTCGCTGACTCGTTGCATTAGCACGATTCGAAAGCACCTCAGCGACAGCGACGATCCGCCCCGCTACATCGAGACGCACCGGGGCGTTGGTTACCGGTTCCGGTCCGGGGTGACCCGGCCAGATCGCCGAGCCAGGAAAGACCCCCGCGCCGCCCCCTTGAACGCCGCCGAAACGTCGAAGAAGCCGGCGTCACCTCACAGCAACCAAGAAGAGGGCAAAACCGTAAGGTGGCGCAGCGGAACCCTTGTCAGTCTCGCCGCGTTGGGTGCGGTCATGCTCGTCCCGTGGTTTACGGGCCGGGCTCCACAGCCCGATCTGATCACCACCCTGGCGGTGCTCCCGATAACCACCACCGACAGTTCCGCGGACTGGTTGGCCCGAGCCCTGACCGACGAGCTTCGGCGGGCGGTCTCCCGAATCGAGGGCGTCCGGGTGGTCGCCACGGCGCCGGACCCGAGCAGGGTCGACATGAGTCAACCGATCGAGCTTGGCAAGGCTCTGGGCGTCGAGGCCTTGCTCGCCGCCAGCCTGGAGGCGGAACCTGATGACATCAGGCTTCGAGCCGACCTGATAGCGGCAGGCGACGGCGGCATACTGCATTCCTTCAACATCGATTCCGGCGACGCGGGCGCGGAAAGCGAACAAGTGATGCGTCTGGCCCGCCTCGTGGCCGCCAGGCTCAGGCCGGCTCTGCAGCTTCAGAGCCAAAGGCACGGAGTCGATGCCGAAACCTACCGACACTATCTGCGCGGCCGTTTCTACCTGAGCCAGCGATCTGACGAAAGCCTCCAGGAGGCGCTGCGTTCGTTCGATGCCGCGCTGGCGCGGTCTCCCGAGTATGCAGACGCGCTGGCCAGTGCGGCGGAGGCCTCGTTGTTGCGGCCGTTGTACGGAGCCGTGCCGCCCAAGCTCGCAATCCCGCGCGCCCGCACCCTCGCCACGCGAGCGCTTGCAGCCGATCCCCAGTCCTCGGGGGCACACGCCGTGCTGGGGATGATCGCGCTGCAGTACGACTGGAACTGGGTCGCGGCCGAGGCGGCTCTCACCCGTGCGGCGGCCCTGGATCCCAACGATGCCGTCGCCCGCCAGTGGCTGGGAGAGCTGTACTGTTACCAGGCCCGGTTCGAAGACTGCCGGCGCGAATTCGCCAGCGCATTCGAACTCGATCCGCTGTCGCCGGTCCTGACCATGCTCCAGGGATCACCGGACTTGTGGCAGGGCGACTTCGAAGCCGCGCAGGCCGCTTATCTCGGCGCGCTCACGGCGTATCCGGATTTCGCTCTGGGCGATCTCTCCCTCGGCCTGGCACAGGCCGGGGCCGGCCGGTGGGACGCAGCCATCGAAACCTATGAACGAAACCTGCCCAAGCTGGGTCTTCCGATCGTTGGCGGCCCGTTGATTTTTGCGCTCGCCCGGAAAGGAGACCGTGAGCGGGCCCTGGCATTGCTTGCGGAACTCGAGGTCCTGTCGGCATCCCGCTATGTGCCTCCGACAAAGCTTGCGACCGCTTATGCCGGACTCGGATCGCGGGATGAAACGATCCGCTGGCTCGAGGCTGCCTGCGAAGCACACGACGACCGCCTGGTCTACCTGGCCGTGGACTCGCACTTCCGCCACTTGCGCACTGATCCGGAATTCCGGGCGATCGTCGATCGCGTGGGACTCTCTGGGGCGCTGGACAGGATCGGCGATCCCTAGCCGATGGCGATCAGCGCGCCGGTGCGCCGCCTCATCAGGTCGGTGCGCAGCGTCAGCAGGGCAATGCTCAGCCACATACCGTGGAATACCAGACCGGCGATAATCACCGAGGCGCCGGATATCGGACCGATCGCAGCGCGTTCCAGGAGCTCGTGAACGCTGGTCAGCGGTGTCGGATGGATCACCAGCTTGCCGAGATAGGCCACCGCCTGCACGGCCAGGATGTAGATGTAGTTTTTCCGCAGCCGGCGGCCCAGCGCCATCCAGTAGGTGACATGAAAACGCGGGCGGCGATAGTCGTCCGAAAGCAACTTGTTCCAGCGGCCGTCCAGGCTCACGCCGTCTCCCGAAAGCAAGGGCGCATAAAAGTCGGTTTCCATCAGTCGGCAGCGGGCGCGCCAGACGTTGAAGTAACGATAGCGCCGCGCCTCGAGAATCAGAAACACCGCGACCAGCAGACCGACGAGGACCAGCGGTAGGGGTGACGCGTCGGCAGAACTGTAGCTCAGGGACAAGGCGATGCCGCTGGTAACGACCGCCCAGTTGGTCGTGTTGTCGAGCCGTGAGCGCCAGATGGTGCTCCGATAGACCTCACCGCGATACAGATGCGCCAGGGCGCCGATTTCCGCCGCGCTCAGCGTGTGTACCGCATCGTTGTCTTCATCGCTCATCAATCCCGTCGCCCCGATTGCCGGCCCCGCGGATCGGCGCGGCCATCGCCCACAAGTCTAGGCGGTTCCTGGCGAACCTGCCCCGGGGGAAGGCGAAATCAGCATTCGACGACGTTGACCGCAAGACCGCCCTGGGATGTCTCCTTGTACACCGTAGACATGTCCCGGCCGGTCTGGCGCATGGTCTCGATCACCTGGTCCAGGTGCACCATGTGCCGTCCGTCGCCGCGCAGCGCCATGCGCGCCGCATTAATGGCCTTGACGGCACCCATCGCGTTGCGCTCGATACACGGGATCTGGACCAGACCGGCAATCGGATCGCAGGTGAGGCCCAGGTTGTGCTCCATGCCGATCTCCGCGGCATTCTCAACCTGCAGATTGCTTGCGCCGAGGGCCGCGGCCAGCCCCCCGGCGGCCATCGAACAGGCCACCCCTACTTCGCCCTGGCAGCCCATCTCCGCACCGGAGATCGACGCGTTCGTCTTGTAGAGAATGCCGATCGCCCCGGCTGTAAGGAGAAAACGAAGGACGCCTTCGTCGTCGGCACCGGAAACAAAGCGGCGGTAGTAGTGGAGTACGGCAGGAATGATGCCGGCCGCACCGTTTGTCGGGGCAGTGACCACGCGGCCGCCGGCGGCGTTTTCCTCGTTGACGGCCAGCGCGTAGGCGTTCACCCAGTCCATGAAGTCCCCGGCGGCGCCCTCCCCGCAGAGTTCCCGGTAGAGCTTCGGCGCGCGGCGCGGGACCTTGAGCACACCGGGCAATACACCATCGCTGCGGAAGCCCCGCTGAACGCACTCGCGCATGACGGACCAGATGTGCAGCAATCCCGCCCGCGTTTCGATTTCGGGCCGCCACGCCAGTTCGTTCTCGAGCACGATCTGGTGAATCCGGCTGCCATTTCGCTCCGCAGTCGCAATCAGTTCGGCGGCGGTCTTGAAAGGCCAGCGAACCTCTCGCTCGTCGGCGCCGGCCGAGTCGTCCTCGTCATCCCTGACCACAAAACCGCCCCCCACCGAGTAAAACCCCTCCGAGAGCAGTTCGACTCCGCCCTTGTCCAGAGCGGTGTAGCGCATCCCGTTGGGATGGCGCGGGAGAGTCTGGTCATCGAGAAACAGGAGGTCCAGCGCCGTATCGAACGCGATCTCGGGACCGCGGGCCAATCGCAGGCGGCCATCGCCGCGAATACGCTCGAGACGATCGTCGACCCCGTCGGTATCCAGGGTCTCGGGATGCTCGCCTTCCAGACCGAGAAGAATCGCCACGTCCGTGCAGTGTCCCCGGCCCGTCAGCGCCAGTGAACCATAGAGCCGGACCACCAGTTTGTGCACGTTCTCCAGGTGGCCGCCCGCATCGAGGTCCGCGACAAAACGTCCGGCGGCGCGCATCGGCCCCATGGTATGCGAACTGGACGGTCCGACGCCCACCTTGAAAATGTCGAAGACGCTGATCGCCACGAGAAATCAGCCCTCGTCCAGAGCCAGCAGGCTCGCGTTTCCGCCGACGGCGGAGGTGTTGATGGACAGGGCCTTTTCCGTGGCGAAACGATGCAGATAGTGCGGGCCTCCCGCCTTCGGGCCGGTGCCGGAAAGACCCCGGCCACCGAAGGGCTGAACCCCCACGACGGCACCCACCATGTTGCGATTGACGTACGTGTTCCCGACCTGGGTCCGGCGAAAAATCTCCTGCGCCCGCCCGTCAATGCGGGTATGCACGCCAAGGGTCAGTCCAAATCCCGTTGCATTGATCTGCTTTATCACCTGGTCAAGGTCCCGCGCTCGGAAGCGGACCACGTGCAACACCGGACCAAACACCTCTCTCTCCAGGCGGTCAAGGCTGTCGATCTCCACGGCGGCCGGCGCAAAAAACGTCCCGTTGCTGCAATCCGGCGACAGTTTGCAGCGATGGATAAGCCGCCCGAAACGGGCAATCGCCTCGGTGTGCTTCTCCAGCGTGATCAGCGCCTCGGAGTCAATGACCGGACCGACATCCGTCCGCAAAAATGCGGGGTTACCCACGATCAGCTCGTCCATATAGCCCTGCAGCAATTCCAGGGTTCGATCGGCGATCTCTTCCTGAAGAAAGGCGACCCGTAGCGCCGAACACCGCTGACCGGCGCTGTTGAAGGAGGAGCGCACGATATCCATGACAACCTGTTCCGGCAGCGCCGAGCTGTCCACGAGCAGCGCATTCTGCCCGCCGGTCTCGGCGATCAGCGCGGCAATCGGTCCTTCGCGGGCGGCAAGCTGGCGATTGATGATCCGCGCAGTTTCCGTCGATCCGGTAAACGCCACGCCGGCAACCCGCGGATCCGACAGCAGCCAGCCCCCCAGCCGCGCGCCGTCACCCGGCAGGAAGTGCAGCACGTCCGCCGGTACACCGGCTTCGTAGAGGAGCGATGTCGCCCGCGCTGCGACGATGGAAGTCTGTTCCGCGGGCTTGGCAATGACGCTGTTGCCCGCTGCCAGGGCGGCTGCGACCTGGCCGGTGAAAATGGCTAGCGGAAAATTCCACGGGCTGATGCAGACGAAGATGCCGCGGCCGTGCAACGACAATTCGTTGCTCTCGCCGGTCGGACCAGGCAGTCGGACGGCCCCCCCGAAATCGCGCCGCGCGCCGGCCGCGTAGTAACGCAGAAAGTCCACCGCCTCGCGAAGCTCGGCCACGCAGTCGGGCACGGATTTGCCTGCCTCCAGCACGCACAGCCCCATCAGCTCGGCCGCATGGGCCTCGAAAAGGTCAGCGGCCTTCAGGAGAATCTCCGCGCGACGAGCCGCCGGAGTAGCATCCCAGCGGGGCTGGGACAGGAATGCCAGATTCAGCGCGGTCTGGGCATCACCCTCGGTGGCCATGACCACTTCCCCGACAGACCGGCGGGTGTCCGCCGGATTGACGGACAGCGTACGCTCCCGTCCCCCGAGGGTGCGCCCCCCCACGACCGGCTTCGCGGACCAGTCGCCCTCGGGCACTCGGGCCATTGCCTCCGCCAGGGGCTTGAGCTCACGGCTGTCCGCCAGGTTGACGCCTCGTGAGTTGGATCGTTCTTCGCCATACATCTGTTCGGGCAGAGGGATTCTTGGATGAGAGATCCGGGAGTAGCCGCTCACCGTACGCACGGGATCGGCGATGATCTCCTCGACCGGGGCCTTCTCGTCCACGATGCGGTTGACGAACGATGTATTCGCGCCATTTTCCAGCAGGCGCCGGACCAGGTAGGGCAAGAGATCCTCGTGCTCGCCCACCGGTGCGTAAACCCGGCAAGGCAGGTTGAACTTCTCGTCTCCCACGATCTCGGCATAGAGCTCCTCGCCCATGCCGTGGAGGCGCTGGAACTCGTACCGCCGCTGGTCACCCGCCATGTGAATGACGCTGGCCACGGTGTGGGCATTGTGTGTCGCGAACCGCGGATACAGGGCGTCGCCGGCGGCGAGCAGCTCCCGGGCGCAGGCCAGGTAGGAGACATCCGTGTTGGCCTTACGGGTAAACACGGGATAGCCCTCGACGCCGGCTTCCTGGGCCCGCTTGATTTCGGTGTCCCAGTACGCGCCCTTGACCAGGCGCACGGGAATGCACCGGCCCACGCTCCGGCTCAGGTCGGCCAGCCAGCCGACCACACCGAGCGCGCGTTTCTGATAGGCCTGGACCGCCAGCCCGAGACCGTCCCAGCCCTCCAGCTCCGGCGTTCGGTAGACGGCTTCGAAGACCTGCAGAGACAGTTCCAGCCGGTCTGCCTCCTCGGCGTCCATGGTCAGACCGATCCCGACGGCCTTCGCCTTGAGAGCCAGCTCCCGGAAAACCGGGACGAGTTCGGCCAGCACCCGGGTTCGCTGCGCGTACTCATAGCGCGGAAACAGGGCGGATAGCTTCACCGAGATATTGTCGGCTTCCCACGCCGTCTGGTCCGCCTTGCGGCCACGGCCAATGCATTCGATTCCTGCGGAGTAAGCCTCGAGGTAGCGCCTGGCATCCGCTCCGGTCAGCGCGGCTTCGCCCAGCATGTCGAAGGAATATCGGTAAGCGGCATAGTCTCCGGCTCGCGCCCGCTTCAGGGCGTCTTCGATGGTGCGCCCCATGACGAACTGATGGCCCATGATCCGCATGGCCTGGCGCATGGCGCGCCGGACCACCGGCTCCCCCATCCGCGACACGAGTTTCTTAAGATAGCGCTGTGGATGATCAAAGGCGTCGGTCTCGGGCAGTATCATGCGCCCGGTGAGCATCAGCCCCCACGTGGAGGCGTTGACGAACAGCGAGTCGCTGGTGCCGGCATGTCCTTCCCAGTCTCCGGCGGAAATCTTATCCGCGATCAGGCGATCCGCCGTATCCGCATCAGGGATTCGCAACAAGGCTTCGGCCAGGCACATCAGTACGACGCCTTCCTGCGAGGACAGGTCGTACTGCTTCATAAACGCATCCAGCCCCGAGCTCTTCGCGCGATTGCGGCGGACGGCGGTCACGAGTTCATGGGCCGTTTCGGCAACCCGCTCATGCAGATCGTCGTCGAAGCCGGTGGCCGCCAGGAGCTCGCGCACGACCTCGGCTTCATCCGCCAGGTAGCGGGCATTGATGGCGCGGCCCACGTCCGAGTCCCCGTCATGACCGGGCTCGTAGACAAAAGGAAACGTATCAGTGGCTCCGGGGGTCACAGCATGCACGGCATTGCTCCTGGTAACGAGGAAAGCCCTTGGTGGCTTCTCCGGAAATTATATGTCCGCACCGCGGATGTGACGATGGCGCAGGTAGTCCGCGAGAATCCGGTCGTGGTCGAACACCAGTGGCGGCGGTGACTCGGGATCGAAGGGTCGGGCCTTGCCCGCATCATCACCGGCCACCGGCTCTCCGGACGCTTCCCCGACATAAACCACGCCGACCGTATGGCCGCGGGGATCGCGGCCGGGATCCGAATACACGCCAAGCAGGCCGGTCAGGGTCACCGTGAGGCCCGTTTCCTCGAGCGCCTCGCGGACGGCCGCTGCTTCAACGGTCTCGCCGATTTCGACGAAGCCGCCGGGCAGGGCCCACCCCAGGGGTTCGAAGCGCCGCTCCACGAAAACCACCGGCCGGCCCGGCCGGTCGATAAGTTCTATGACCACGTCGGCGGCCACCGGGGGCGTTGCGGGCCGGCCGCTCACTCGCTCTGCTCCTTGAGCTTGCGCAACTCCCGGCGCCCCTTCTTGTCCGGACGGCCGAGGAAGCGCGGTGCTGCCGCACGCTCAAGCGACCGCCGCTCGCGGTCCGCCTCTCGCCGCGCCTGACTTTCCGGGGTTTCCTCGTAGAGCCTGCGCGCTTCGCTTGCCGGTCCGCGTCGGGGAGCCGTGCCGGTGACGGCGACATCCCAGCGCTCCGTCCCCCGCTGAATCTCCAGCCGGTCGCCGGGCCGAACGTCGCGGGAAGGCTTGACCCGCTGTCCGTTGACGTGGATGTGGCCACCGCTGACCGCCTTCTGGGCGAGGGCGCGGGTCTTGAAGAACCGCGCCGTCCACAGCCAGACGTCGATCCGCTGGCCGGGAGCCGTTGCGCTGCTGTTCGGAGTCTCCATCGGTCTATCTTAAGCCCTTGGGGCCGCTGCTATAATTTCGGCCCTTGTCCGGGCCCCCAGGCCCACCGGGAGATGCCCATGACGACCCAGTTCGCCGAAACGCTCAGGACGCAGATCCAGGGCCTGAAGGACGAGGGCCTGTTCAAGGCCGAGCGCGTGATCACCTCCGCCCAGGGCGGCGAAATCGCCATAGAAGGCGGACAAGAGGTCATCAACCTCTGCGCGAACAACTACCTGGGCCTGGCGAACCACCCTGCCCTCATAGAGGCCGCCCACGAGGCCCTGGACCGGTACGGCTACGGGCTGGCCTCGGTACGCTTCATCTGCGGCACCCAGGACGTGCACAAGGCGCTCGAGGAGCGCATCAGCCGGTTCCTGGGCACCGAGGACACGATCCTGTATCCGTCGGGCTTCGATGCCAACGGCGGGCTGTTCGAAACACTCCTGGACGACCGCGATGCCGTGATCAGCGATGCGCTCAACCACGCCAGCATCATCGACGGTATCCGGCTGTGTAAGGCTCGTCGCCTGCGCTATCGCCACGACGACATGGAGGACCTGGAAGCGCAGCTCAGGGAGGCGGCGGACTGCCGCGTGCGGCTGATCGCAACGGACGGCGTTTTCTCCATGGACGGAACCATCGCCCGGCTGGATGCGATATGCGACCTGGCCGAACGCTATGACGCGCTCTTGATGATGGATGACTGCCACGCGACGGGTTTCCTCGGCGAGACAGGACGCGGGACCCACGAGTACCGGGGCGTGATGGGCCGGGTGGACATCATCACCGGGACCCTCGGGAAAGCCCTGGGCGGCGCATCGGGAGGCTTTACCGCGGCCAGCCGGGAGATCGTTTCCTGGCTGCGCCAGCGGTCCCGCCCCTACCTGTTTTCCAACACGCTGGCACCCGTCATCGCCGCTACCTCCCTGCGGGTTCTCGACCTCCTGGAAGACGGTGCCGCGTTCAGAGCCCGGCTCTGGGAGAACACCCGGTATTTCAGAGAGCGGATGGAGCAGCTGGGCTTTGATCTGCTCCCGGGAGAGCATCCAATTATTCCCGTCATGCTCGGCGACGCCCGCCTCGCCAGCCAGATGGCCGACCGTCTCCTGGCCGAGGGGGTCTACGTCATCGGGTTCTCATACCCGGTCGTACCCAAGGGACAGGCACGCATCCGTACCCAGATGTCGGCGGGCCTGACCCGCGAGCACCTTGACCGGGCGCTGGCGGCTTTCGAAAAGGCCGGCCGCGACCTCGAGGTCATCTGAACATGCGCGCCCTCGTCAAGGACATCGCTGCTCCCGGCCTCGCGCTCAAGGACATCGCGCCGCCGTCACCGGGTCCGAACGACGTGCTGATCCGTGTACAGAAAACCGCGATCTGCGGCACGGACATGCACATCTACAACTGGGACGAATGGGCGGCTCGCACCATCCCCGTGCCAATGGCAGTAGGCCACGAGTTCGTCGGCCGGGTGGAGGACGTCGGCAGCGAGGTGGCCGGCATCGCGACCGGTGACCGGGTTTCCGGAGAAGGTCACATTACCTGCGGTCACTGTCGCAACTGCCGGGCCGGCCGGCGTCACCTGTGCCCCAATACCGTCGGCGTCGGCGTTAATCGCCAGGGTTGTTTCGCGGACTACCTGTGCATCCCCGCCAGCAACGTCTTCAAGCTGCCCGACAGCATCCCCGATGACGTGGCCTCGATTCTCGATCCACTCGGCAACGCGGTACACACGGCCCTGTCCTACGACCTCGTCGGCGAGGACGTCCTCATTACCGGCGCCGGACCCATCGGCGTCATGGCCACGGCGGTGGCCCGCTTTGCCGGCGCCCGCCACGTGGTTGTCACGGACGTCAACGATTACCGGCTGGGCCTGGCCCGAACGCTGGGAGCCAGCCGGGTGGTCAACCCGACACGACAGTCACTGGCCGAAGTGCAGGTCGACCTGGGCATGACGGAGGGGTTCGACATCGGCCTCGAGATGAGCGGCAATCCGGCCGCTCTCAACGATCTCTTTGACAACATGGCCCACGGCGGACGGGTGGCCATGCTGGGTATCCCGCCCGAAAATACCGCCATTGACTGGAACAAGGTCATTTTTCGCGGCCTGATGATCAAGGGCATCTATGGCCGCGAGATGTTCGAGACCTGGTACAAGATGTCCAGCATGCTGCAGAGTGGCCTGAACGTGACCCCCATCATCACCCATCACCTCCCGGTGACGGACTACCTGCAGGGATTCCAACTGATGAACAGCGGCCAGTCCGGCAAAGTCATTCTCGACTGGTCCCGCTAGGCCGCGGCCGTGTGAACGGCTAGCGAATTTCGCACAGGCAATGTGAAACGGGCTGGCCCGACGAGGACAAGGCCAGCAGGCGGCTCAGACGGCCCGCCAGGTCACCCAGCACACCCGGCATCTCCGGCGCTCGTTGACCCAGCCACCCATGAAGCCCGGCCGGGGCCGAGGAGAAAATGCGAATCATCAGTTCCTCCTCGAAGCTTGGTTCTTTCTCCACCCAGACCGGCTCGTAGCTGTCGCCGAGACCGGCGAGCTCCGCAGCGGCGGCCACAGCATCGTCCAGTCCGCCCAGGTGATCGACGAGGCCTCGCTCCGCCGCCATTTGTCCGGTCCAGATACGGCCGCTCGGCGAGTTCGCGGAGCGCGGCCGGGTTCCAGCGAGCGGGCCTCCGCAACCTGGCCGACGAAGCGGTCGTAGGTGCCCTGCACCGAAAGATTCAGGATTCGGTCGGCTTCGGGGCTCACATTGCGATCCGGGCGGAACTGCCCGGCAAGCGATGTAGTGCCGAATCCGTCCACGCTGACGCCAAGCCGGTCCAGCGCACGCTCAAAGGTCGGGAACATCATGATGACGCCGATGGATCCGGTGATCGTTTCCGGGTAAGCCCAGATCTGGTCCGCCGGAAGCGAAATCAGGTAACCTCCCGGACGCCGCCATGCCGCCCATGGACACGACGATCGGCTTGCCGGCCTGGCGGACGAGCTCCAGTTCCCGGCGGATTTCCTCCGACGCAAACGTGCTGCCGCCGCCGCTGTCCACCCGCAGCACGACCGCCTCCACCTCGGTATCCCGACGGATCTCCCGCAGCACGGAGATGAGGCTGTTGCTGCCTACGGTCCCCGGCGGCTGATCGCCGCCGAGAATGTCACCCACGGCCGGAACGATTGCCACCTGCCCTTCCGTGGTCAATCGCATCCTTCAGCCGCGTGGCCGCGAGATAGTCGGTGAAGCCCATACCTTCGAATACGTTCGCATCGTCACTGCGGCCGACCAGGCCCGCAAGGCGTTCCTCGACCTGGTCACGGGTCCAGAGCTCGTCCACCAGTCCCGTGGTCAGCGCCAGCTCCGCGGTGTCGCCCCGCTGCGCTTCAAGGCCCGCCAGGAAATTCTCCGTATAGCCGTCGAGCACACCGGGTTCCAGGCCGCGGGCGGTGCTGATACCTTCGCGGAATGCCTGCCAGAGTGCTTCGACCACCGGCTCGATGGACTCCCGGTCCGCTTCGCTCATTCCGGTCTCGGTATAGGACTCCGCGAAAGACTTGTAGCGTCCCGCCTTGTAGACGTTCCAGTCGATGCTCAGTTCGTCCAGCGCCTCCCGGAAATAGGTCCGGTAGTAGCCAAGGCCCGTCAGGAATACCGACCCCAGGGGATGCATGTAGACCTCGTCCGCATGCGAGGCGAGATAGTACTGACCCTGCCCGTAGCTTCCTGCATAGGCGATCACGGGCTTGCCGGAGGCCTTGTACCGGTCAAGGGCCGCAGCAACGTCCTGCAGCTTCGTGAGGCCCGCTCCGGCCATGGCGTCCAGGTCCAGGAACAGGGCGCCCATGCGATCATCGTTTGCGGCCTGGTCCACGGCATCGATCACGTCCCGGACCAGGGTCTGCGTCTCACCACCGCCCTGTGCGCGGCTGAGTGCCCGATCCACCGGATGACCCGCCAGCTGTTCGACCAGCCGTCCCTGGGGAGCGAGGATCATCGCCGCCTTCGACGGAACGGAGATCGACTGCTCGGACAGTGCGGCGAGAAACACCAGCAGCACGATGAGCATCAGCACGAGATGGACGACGCGGCGCAGGCCGTCCAGCCCGCGCCAGAAGCCACGGAGAATTCGCATGGGCAGACTGTTCAATGTTGGCCTTTATCCCTGATGGAAAATCCGGTAGATCACGCCTGCCTGATCGTCGCTGACCAGCATGGATCCGTCGTCGAGTATGACCAGGTCCACCGGCCGGCCCCAGGATTTGCCGTCCTGCAGCCAGCCTTCAGCGAAGGTTTCGTAGGCAACCGACCGGTTGCCGTCCAGACGCACGAGCGTGACCCGGTAGCCGATCGGGTCATCGCGGTTCCACGAGCCGTGCTCGGCGATGAACACCTGGCCCTGGTAGGACTCGGGGAACGCCTCCCCGGTATAGAACTTCAACCCCAAGGGCGCCACGTGCGGGCCCAGTTCCTGCACCGGTGCGGTGAATTCGTCGCAGGACCGGCCGGCGCCGAAATCCGGATCAACGACAGCGTTTCCGTGGCAGTGGGGATAGCCGAAATGCTGCCCCGGCTCAGAGGCCCGGTTCAGCTCGCAGGGAGGCATATCGTTACCCATCCAGTCCCGGCCGTTGTCGGTGAACCACATCTCGCTCGACTCAGGGTGCCAGGTGAAACCCACCGTGTTGCGAACGCCACGGGCGAAAGACCTCTTTCCCGGATCCGTCCGGATTGATTCGGGTGATCTCCGCGAAACCCGCCTGGTCGCAGATATTGCAGGGCGCGCCGACCGGAACGTAGAGCTTGTCGTCCGGGCCGAAGGCGATGTACTTCCAGCCATGGTGGCGCACGCCGGGGAAGTCCTCGCTGACGACAACCGGCTCCGGCGGCTTGGAAAGCGTGTCCTCGATTCCGTCGAAGCGCAGTATCCGGTTGATCTCGGCCACGTACAGGCTGCCCTTCTCGCCAGGCCACGCCGTTGGGCATGTTCAGGTCCGACGCGATCGTGACCGCCGGTCCGCCGGAGCGCCAGCTCCCGCCTTCTCCGCGGTTCGTGGGGATCGCATAGACGTTGCCCGCTGTGCGGGTACCCACAAACACCGTGCCGCCGTCGCCTACAGCGAGGGACCGGGCATTGGGGACGTCATCGGCAAAGACCTCGATGCCGAAGCCGTCCGGGAGAATGATCTTCGAGAGATCCACTTCGGACTCCGCATGAACGGGAGCTGCGAGGATCGTCAGTGCAAGAGAGAGAAAAATGTTTCTTGGCAATGGCACGGCAAAAGCTCCGGTGGTCAGCCGACCGACTCTCGGTCGAAGAAATGTCGTTTCAACGCCATCAGCCCGCAGGTCCCGGCAATCTCAGTCCAGAAAGACCAGGCTGAGGGCGGGCCAGTAGGTAATGATGACGACGGCAAACAAAAGCATCATCAGGAACGGGAACGTCGCCCGATAAACAGCAGTAATGCTCTTCTCGAATCGATAGCTTGCGATGAACAGATTCAGGCCCACCGGCGGCGTCAGGTAGCCCAGCTGCATGGCGGCCAGGAACACGATACCCAGATGCACCGGCTCAACCCCATAGCGTTCGGCTACCGGCAGAATCAGCGGCACGACCAGCACGATAGCCGAGAAGATGTCGAGAATCGCGCCCAGGATCAGGAGAAAAATCAGCAACAGCAGCAGGAACGAGGCCTGGCCCGAGACCAGCCCGTCCACCACGGCGAACAGCTTCTGGGGCACCCCGGAGTCGATCATGTAGTTGGTGGATGCCAGCGAGACTCCCAGGATCAGGAGAATCCCCCCAACGAGCATCATCGACTCTCGCATGACACCCGGAAGGCGCTCGAAGCTTACCTCCCTGAGGATGAACAGCTCGACGATCAGAACATAGGCGGCCGTCACGGCAGCCGCCTCGGACACCGCGAACACGCCACCGTAGATTCCGCCGAGCACGATGATGGGCAAGGGAATCTCCCAGCGCGCCGCCCAAAGGGCCCCGCGGGCCTCCTTCCAGTCAAAGGCTGCCAGGGGAACCCGCAGGTCACGGTTCACCCAGAAACTCCAGGCCGAGAGAATCGCGACCATCAGGATGCCGGGCAGAATACCCGCGAGGAACAGGTCGTCCACGGGAACCTGCGCGACGATACCGTAAAGGATCAGCGGCAGCGACGGCGCGAACAAGCAGGCCCAGGCTCCCGGACGTGGTGACGAGACCGAGAGTGAAATTCTCGCGATATCCGGCCTCTTTCAGGGCCGGATAAAGCAGGGCGCCCAGCGCGATGATGGTAACGCCCGAAGCGCCGGTAAACGCGGTGAACAGGGCACAGGCCACCAGCGCGATCACGGCCAGCCCTCCGGGCACCCATCCAAGCAGCGCCTGGGTCACGCGCACCAGTCGCGAAGGCGCACCCCCTTCGGACAACAGGTAGCCCGCAAAGGTGAACAACGGTATTGCGAGCAGGATCGGCATCTCGGCGATGCCGAAGATCTCGATGGCCAGCGCGGAAAGATCGATATCCTCGCGCAGATAGCCCCACATTGCGCTGAGGGCGATGACTGCAAAAAGCGGAACGCCCAGCAAGGCCAGCAGCGTGATCACCAGGCCGGCGAGAATGATCATGACGTCCCGGCCCGCAGACGATGGGCCGCCAGAACCGCGTGCCGCCAGGCAAGCAGGGCAAAGCCCACCGGCAGAATGATCTGGAAAGGCCACGCCGGCAGGTCGTTGAACAGCGTGGCGCCATATTCAGCCTCGCCGGCAACAAAGCGCCATGACTGCCAGGCGAGGATCGCGCAGATCGCCGCAGTCACGGCATGCACGACGAACTCGACGATCCGGCGTGGACCCGGT
The DNA here is from genome assembly GCA_963842955.1 of uncultured Gammaproteobacteria bacterium. Classification (GTDB taxonomy): domain Bacteria; phylum Pseudomonadota; class Gammaproteobacteria; order Steroidobacterales; family XN24; genus JARFQW01. The sequence goes on along the minus strand of CAWJIJ010000006.1, from coordinate 357,819 downwards.
GACAGGTACCGGGACAAAAGGTCGATCCTCAGCTGCCGGTCATCCCGGCTGGCCGCAAGCGCGCCGAACATGCCGACCCAGAGGACGAGAAGACGCAGGGCCTCGTCAGCCCAGCCGGGGCCGGACCCGGTCAGGTTGCGAAGCAGGATCTGCACCACGGCCAGGACAAGCATGGCGGTGAGCAGGGCAACCAGGGCACCGTTCTCGATGCGGCGGCCTAGGCGGGCCGGCAGCGACTCCTCCGGACCGGACGTGACGCTCATTCAGCCGGCGAGACTACCGCCGCGGTCCCGGCACTGCGGCGGTACTCCTCGATCAGCCCCAGCATCTGTTCAAACAGCTCCTCGGAGAACAACCCGTTGGCAGCCTCGCGCCGATTGACCTCGGCCACCCGCTCCCGCCACGCGTCGATGGCGCCCGGCGCAGGCTCCACATAGGTGATGCCGTTGGCCTTGAGCACCTCCGTCGCCTTCACGTTATCTTCGAGATTCTGGCGATCGTATTCCTCGTAGATCCCCTCCAGCACTTCCCTGACCACGGCCTGGTCCGCGGGCTCGAGACGATCGAAGTAGCGCTTGTCGATCACCAGCGTGGCGTAGATATAGATCAGCGGGTAGTCCGTGACGTACTTGAGCTTCGTGTGCCACTGGAGCACCAGGGCCGCGACTTCGGAGGCGCCGACAATGTCCACAAGGCCGGTCTGCAACGCCGTCAGGACGTCGGTCAGAGGCAACACCACCGGCGACAGGCCGAGGGCTTCCATGGCCGCGATCGTCGTCACGTCTCCCTCCGGCACCCACACCTTCTTGCCGGCCAGATCGTCATAGGAGCGGATCGGATCATTGGACATGATCCGCGCGAATCCCGCCCCGGTGAACCCGAACGACACCATGCCGGCGTCATCCAGCCCCTGGACAAACCGCTCGTCCATCCGAGCCCGCACGTAGTCCACCTCCTCCTGGGAGTTGAACAGCAGCGGAAGCCCGTAAATGTGAATATCGGAATAGACGTCTCCCAGCCCGCTGGCGGTGAACGACGCTCCATGCAGCTGGCCGATGCGGATCTTGCGCAGGACCTTGCGGTCGTTGCCCATGACACCGCCGCCGTAGAGCTTGACCTTCACCCGGCCCTCGGTGCGGGTTTCGATCTCCGCCGCGCCATCGCGCATGGCCGTCATCCAGCTGGAGTTCTCCGGGGCAATCGTCGCGATCTTCAGATCAGCGGCGCCTGCCATGAACGGCACCAACAGCAGCATGGCGGCAAACAGCATCCGTAGACGGGTCATCGGCTTCCCTCGAATCAGAAGTAGTCGTCTGCCGTCGCCAGCAGGTCCCGGGCATCCCGCTGGGCCAGCGTATTGAAGAGCGTCAGGCCGGGCTCGTGGGGATCGGCCTCTATGACTTCGGTCAGCAAACGGTCATGGAGTTCCCTTTCATACAATGCCCGGGCGTAGCTGCGGGCATATTCGACTTTTGCTGACAGGTCCCGCCCGTCGGAGAGCTCGATGGCCCGTTCGAAATGGCCGCGGGCGGACTCCGGCCGGCCGCCGAGAGCCGGTGGGAGCAGCGTCTGGAGCACGCCGAGATACACGTGGGTGGTCCCGCGCTCGTAGCCCTCGTCCAGCTCGATAATCCGTTCGAGCATCGACTCGACTTTCGGCAGATCCACCAGGGCCTGAAAATCGCCGCTGTTGGCCTTCAGCCACACGAGCCAGCCCAGCGAGTAGGAATACAGGCCGGGGACATCGGAGGCGTCCGCCCCGGCAATGACGGATTCGAACTCATCCTGGGGCAGCGCGCCGATGTCGCAGTAGCGGGCATCATCGGCACAAAGCGCTTTCGCGCCATAGTCCCGGGCGCGGTTCGCGAGACGCTTTGCCCGCTCGGGGTCATCCACGAAGACCCCGGCATAGGCGGAGTAAAGACCCGAGGCGCCGCGCAGGATCCCCGCATTGTCGGGCGAACCTTCGACGAGGCTGTCCATCAACAGGAGATAGGCCGGCGCGCCGTCACGGACGGTTTCAGGGTCGTCCTGGTTGAGAATCGCGGCGGTCAGGTTGGACGAGGCGCCATCCACCGCCCGGCCCAGGAACAGGCTGCAGCCCGTGAGCGCCAGAACGACGCTCACGAGCCCCAATCCGCGGATCAGACGATGCAGACCGGAGTACCGGATCATTGGCCTGCCGCCCGAATGCCTGACTGGAATCAGACCTTTTCCTTGATGCGGGCAGCCTTGCCGGTCAGCTCGCGGAGATAGTAGAGCTTGGCTCGGCGTACGTCGCCCCGACGCTTCACCGTCACACCCTCGATCGCACGGCTGTAGGTCTGGAAGACACGCTCGACGCCTTCGCCATGAGACATCTTGCGGACGGTGAACGAGCTGTTCAGACCACGATTTCGCTTTGCGATCACGACGCCTTCGAAAGCCTGCAGGCGTTCGCGGTTGCCCTCGGACACCTTGACCTGCACGACCACCGTGTCACCGGGGCCGAATTCCGGGAATTCCTTCCCCGCCATCTGCTCTGCTTCGAGCTGCTCGATGATATTGCTCATTACCATTTCCCGCCTTGCAGGGCTTGCGCCCACGTTAGGGGACCCGCGAATTGCCGCTATCCCGTTTTCCCGTTTCGACCGGACCTCCCGGGTCCGATTTCAAAATCGTCGAGGAGACCCTGCTCCTCTGTCGTTACGCCACGCCGCCGAATCAGATCCGGACGCCGCCGGGCGGTCCGGCGCAGGGCCTCCGCCCGCCGCCACCCGGCGATCGCCCCGTGGTCGCCCGACAGCAACACCGGCGGCACCCGCAAACCACCCGCCTCTTCCGGCCGGGTGTAGTGCGGGCAGTCCAGCAGTCCGTCCTCGAAGGAATCCTGCCTCGCCGACTCCGCTTCACCCAGAACCCCGGGCACCAGTCTCGCCACCGCGTCCGCAACCACCAGCGCCGGCAGCTCACCGCCGCTCAGCACATAGTCGCCGATCGACACCTCATCGTCTGCCTCCAGTTCGATGAGACGTTCGTCAATTCCTTCGTAGCGGCCCGCCACGAGGATGATCCCCGGCGCAGCCGCCATCTCCCAGGCCACCGACTGGTCAAACAGTCGTCCCTGCGCGCTGGTCACAACAACCTGCGTTCCGTCGGGGGCCTCGCCGCGGGCGGCCTGGATTGCCGACCTCAGGGGCTCCACCTTCATCACCATGCCGGGTCCGCCGCCGTAGGGCCGGTCATCGACGGTCCGGTGAACATCCGTCGCAAAGGTCCGCGGGTCCACTGTTTCCAGTTTCACCAGCCCTTTTCGCACCGCCTGCCCCAGCACGCCGAAACGGCCGAGGACACTCACTTCCTCAGGGAACAGGGTCACCACCGTAATGTGCATGCGCCCGCTCCTTCAGCTCTGCCCCGCCCGTCCGGCGAGATCAGAAATCCGGCGACCAGTCCACGAGGATCCGCCCCGCTTCCAGGTCCACTTCAAGGACATACTGCCCCTGAACGAACGGCACCAGCCGCTCCCGGTCACCGCGCACGACGAGGACATCGTTGGCCCCGGTGCTCAGCAAATTGTGAACCCGACCCAGCACAATGCCTTCCCGGTTCACCACCTCCAGACCGGTGAGATCGGCCCAGTAATACTCATCCTCCGCCGTCTCGGGCAGTCGGTCCCGATCCACCGAGAGATCCTGCCCCACCAGGGCTGCCGCGGTCTCCCGGTCGTCGATTCCGGCAAAGCGCGCCACCAGTGTCTTGCCCTTGCCGCCGGCCTTCTTCAATTCTGACCAGTCGGCCAGTGTCTCCAGGACCCAGCGTCAGTTCCCTGTAGTCCAGCAGATTCTCGACGGGCCGCGTGAACGAGAAGAGCTTCACCCAGCCCCGGACGCCATAGAGGCCGCTGACCCGGCCGAGAACGACCCGGTGCGCCATGACGGCCCGACTCAGGCGGCGGCCTGGCTCTCGGCCTGGCTGGCTGCCTGCTTGCGGCCGGCCTTCACCAGGCTGGCGACGCGTTCGGACAACTGGGCGCCCTGGCCAACCCAGTGATCGATACGATCCAGGTCGATGCGCAGAGACTCGTCAGAGCCCTTCGCCAGGGGGTTAAAAAATCCAAGACGCTCGATATAGCGGCCATCCCGGCGGTTCCGGCTATCGGTAACCACGAGGTGGTAGAAGGGCCGCTTTTTCGCACCGCCGCGGGACAGGCGAATCGTCACCATGTTGAGGTGCCTCTCAAATCGTTGATCGTTGGCCGGTCATGACCGGCGACATATGGGCCCGTCTTCAGGCCCGGACTCACGGTAAACCCACCATTTTACAGCAAAAGACCTAAATGGGAAGGTATCAGGAGTCGCCGGTCAGCCGGGGAATCCAGGCGGCATGCGGCCCTTCATGGCCCGCATCATCTTGGCCATGCCGCCCTTCGAGAACTTCTTCATCATCCGCGCCATCTGCGCATGCTGCTTTAGCAACCGGTTGACGTCCTGGACCTGGGTCCCTGATCCGGCCGCAATTCGCCGCTTTCGGGACCCGTCGATGATCTTGGGAAAGCGTCGCTCACGAGGTGTCATGGAGTCGATGATGGCCACCTGGCGCTTGAGTTCGGTCTCGCCCATGCCGGCTTTCATGGCCTGTGGCGGCAGCCCGGGCATCTTGTCCATGAGTGCCGACAGGCCGCCCATGGCCTGCATCTGGGCGATCTGCTCTTTCAGGTCCGCCAGGTCGAAACCCTTGCCCTTCTTGAGCTTCCGGGCCAGTTTCTCCGCCTGGTCCCGATCGACCTTCTCTTCGACCTGCTCAACCAGGCTGACCACGTCACCCATGCCGAGGATGCGCGATGCCACCCGCTCCGGGTGAAAAACCTCCAGGCCATCCAGTTTCTCGCCGATACCGAGAAACTTGACGGGTGCGCCGGTCACCTGGCGAACAGAAAGCGCCACGCCGCCACGCGCATCGCCGTCGGTCTTGGTCAGCACGACACCGGTCAGATTCAGCGTCTCTCCGAAGGCACGGGCGGCGTGCACCGCATCCTGGCCTGCCATGCTGTCCACCACGAACAGGGTCTCCGCGGGCGTCAGGTGATCCTGCAGGGCCCGGACCTCGCTCATCATGTCGTCGTCCACGTGAAGCCGGCCGGCGGTATCCACGATAAGGACGTCAACGAGAGCCCGCCGGGCCGCCTCCAGGGCCGCCTGCGCAATCGCCAGGGGCGTTTCGTCCTGGTGGCTGGGATGGAACCGGGCGCCGGCCTGCTCGGCAACCCGCTCAAGCTGCAGGATAGCGGCCGGCCGGTAGACGTCGGCGCTGGTCACCATCACCGACTTCTTGTCTTTTTCCTTGAGCCATTTGGCGAGCTTGCCGGTCGTCGTCGTCTTACCGGCGCCCTGCAGCCCCGCCATGAGAATGACGGCGGGCGGCTGGGCTCTGAGGTCCAGGCCGCTGGATTCGGCACCCATGACCTCGACGAGTTCGTCGTGAATGATCTTGATCAGCGCCTGGCCGGGCGTAAGGCTGCTCGTGACTTCGGCACCAACGGCCCGCTCCGCGCACCCGGTCGATGAAGGACTTGACCACCGGCAGCGCCACATCGGCCTCCAGCAAGGCCATGCGGACCTGGCGAAGCGTATCGCGGACGTTGTCTTCGGTGATCCGGCCCTTGCCCAGCAGGGAGGCACGCGCCTGGGAGAGACGATCACTCAGGTTGTCGAACATGGGAATGCCGGATCCGGACGAAGGAGCGCCGGATTATACCGTCGCCGACCTACAGAAGCAGTTCGTCGCCATCCATCAGACGCCGGACCTCGCGTCCCGGGAGCACGGCCCGGACTTCGTCGAGAATCTGCGCCTCGAACCCGGGCTTCATCGCCGTCAGCCAGATCGGTGACGGGTGGCGGAGCGAAGCCAGGTCCGCGGCGAGCGTGTCGGGACAATAGTGGCCCGAGTGCTCGGCGAGTGGCCGCTGGACGTTCGGAAAGGACACATCCACGATCAGCGCGTCCAGCCTGGGCACCGCATTGAGCGCGTCCCACAGGGTCGTGTTGGCACCCGTGTCGCCGCTAAACCCGACGTGAAACTCGCCGGAACGGACCAGGAAACCCACCGTGGGCACCGCGTGACGTACAGCAACCGCCAGAAAATCCCGATCGTCGACGCGAACGCGGTCACCGGCCACGATTTCGTTGAATCGGATCACCGGATCGTCGGCATCGGGCAGCCGGGTGAAGTCCGGCCAGATGACGCCGTTGAACACATGGTCGCGCAGCGCCTGGATGGTCTCGGTCTGGGTATAGATCTCCAGGGGTGAGCCGAGGCGCTGGTCGAACACGGTGTCCACCAGCATGGGGAGTCCGGCGATATGGTCGAGGTGCGCGTGGGTCAGGAAGATATGACGCAGTTTGCCGACGTCCTCCAGAGACAGGTCACCGAGACCCGTGCCCGCATCGATGAGCACGTCGTCATCGACAAGAATTGCCGTGGTGCGCTGGCGCGCGCCAATGCCTCCGCTACAGCCGAGGATACGGATTTTCAAGAGCCCGGCATCCGGCGGGGGCGGGATCGGAAAGTGCGGTTTGAGGGATGGGTGCCACGGCGCATGATGTCGACTCGGACTGGACTTCTCTTGATTGTAGCCGTATGCGAAGATGCCTGAACGCTATGGAATAGGCATCTTCCAGTCTGTGTTTCAGGTCACGATCCTCGCCTGCTACGGAGCAGCGGCATGGCTGCTCGCCCGCGTCCGCCTCGCAGAAGAACGTTCCCCGGGGTCGGTTTCTCCCGCCCCCGGCCTGCTGGTCGGCGCCGCCGGTCTGCTTCTTCACAGCGCGGACCTGGTATCGGAGTTCGGGGCCACCGGCGGCAGTGAACTGTCCATTGCCGGTGTAGCCAGCGTCGTTGGCTGGCTGGTCGCGCTGACCGCTCTGCTTGGCGCCCTGAAGCCCCGATTCCGCGGATTGGCTGCTTTCCTCCTGCCGCTGGCCGGCATCCTCGCGCTCGCCCCCCTCGGCCAGGCACTGACGTCCCCGGCCAACACGACCCGGCCGGACTGGGAGCTTCGCGCCCATATCCTGATGTCGGTCACGGCGTACAGCCTCTTGAGCCTGGGCGCGGTGATCGCGGTTCTCGTGGCGCTGCAGGACCGGGCGCTCAGGTCTCGCAAGACAGCGGGCTGGACCCGGATCCTGCCGCCGCTCGAGACCATGGAAAACGTCCTCTTTCTCACGATTCACGTGGGATTTCTCGTTCTCACCCTCGCACTCTTCTCCGGGCTGTTCTTTGTCGATGACCTGTTTGCCCAGCATCTCGCCCACAAGGCCGTTCTTTCCATCATCGCCTGGGGCGTGTTCGGCATCCTGTTGCTCGGCCGCTGGCAATTCGGCTGGCGTGGACGAAAGGCCGTGCGCTGGGTGATCGCGGGCTATGTCGTGCTCCTTCTCGCCTATTTTGGAAGCCGGCTCATCCTCGAACTCGTGTTCGGCCGGCAATGGGGTTGACACGCGGTTTGACAGCGTGGCGAGCCCTAGACAACACTCCAGCCTGACATCTTGTCCAATGCAGCCTGATTGAACGACGTTCCGATAGGATCGCTACTCGGCCTCCTGGCCCTGCTCCTGGTTTTCTCGGCCTTCTTTTCGGGTACCGAGACCGCCCTGATGAGCATCAACCGGTATCGGCTGCGCCATCGCGCTCGCGAGGGTCATCGCAGCGCGCAACTGGCGGAAAAACTCCTCGCGCGACCCGAGCGGCTGATCGGCCTGATCCTGCTCGGCAACAACGCTGTCAACATCTTTGCTTCCGCGCTGGTGACGATCATCGCCCTGCGCATCGGCGGCCAGGGGGCCGTAGCCGCGGGCGCCTTTATTCTCACGCTCGTGATCCTGATTTTTGCCGAGGTGGCCCCCAAGACCATGGCCGCCCGCCACCCGGAGCGGCTCGCCCTGCCTGCCGCGTATGTCTACTACCCGCTACTCAAGATCACCTATCCGCTGGTCTGGCTCATCAATCTCTTCGCCGGCTTCGTGCTCTGGATCCTCGGCGGGACCCGGGAGGGCGTCGGCAATGCGCTGAGCCAGGAAGAACTGCGAACGGTGGTCATCGAGGCCGGCGCCATGCTGCCGGCTCGGTCACGACGCATGATGATGAGCGTGCTGGACCTTCAGAAAGTCACCGTGGACGACATCATGGTGCCCCGCCCGGAGGTCATCGCGATCGACCTCGACGATGACTGGGGCGACATCCTGGAGATGATCGAACATAGTCAGCATACCCGGCTGCCGGTCATCAACTCGGAGCTCGACGACATCATGGGCATGCTGCATTTGCGCGATGTCCTGCCGGATCTGGCGGACGGGGACCTGGACCGGGAGCGCCTGGTGGAACGCCTCCGAGAGGCGTATTTCGTCCCCGAAAGCACGCCGCTTGCCACGCAGCTCATGAATTTCCAGCGCACGAAGCGGCGCTCCGCCCTCGTCGTGGACGAATACGGCGATATCCAGGGGCTGGTGACCCTGGACGATATCCTCGAGGAAATCGTGGGCGAGTTCACAACGGACCCTGCTTCGGCTTTCAGGGATGTCCAGCCGGAAACCGACGGCAGCTTCGTGGTCAACGGGGGCGCCAATATTCGCAGCCTCAACCGGCTGATGAACTGGCAACTGCCGACGGACGGTCCCAAGACGCTCAACGGGCTGATTCTCGAGCACCTCGAGGAAATTCCCGAGCCCGGCGACCAGGTGGACCTTCACGGGCATATGATCGAAATTCTCCAGATCGCCGACAACGGCGTGAAGGCCGCTCGAATGAGGTCGCCCGCCGGAGGCGCCCGAGTCCGCCTGATCCAGGTCCTTAGTCGTCCCCATAGAGGGCGTCGACGGCATCCTGCAGCCGGCGCACCGGGATGATCCTGAGGTTTTCCGCGCCCGGCAGCGCCTGACGCGGGGCATTCCCGGCCGGGACGATGGCGCGCCGGAATCCATGCTTTGCCGCCTCTCGCAGGCGCTCCTCGCCGTAGGGGACGGGCCGGATCTCGCCGGCCAGGCCCACTTCCCCGAAACTGACGAGTTCCCGGGACACGGCCCGATCCCGCAGGCTCGAAAGGCCGGCCAGAAGGACCGGCAGATCGACGGCTGTCTCGGCCACACGAACGCCCCCGACCACGTTGATAAAAACGTCCTGGTCCATCATGGCCACGCCGGCATGCCGGTGTAGCACGGCCAGAAGCAGGGCCAGGCGGTTGGCATCCATTCCCGCGGCGACTCGCCGGGGCTGTCCCAGGCGGCTGTCGTCCACCAGGGCCTGGACCTCGACCATCAGAGGGCGGCTACCCTCCCGGGTCACCATGACGATGCTCCCCGACACCGGCGTCTCATGGCCGGACAGAAAAATGCTTGATGGATTCCTGACTTCGCGCAGACCGTCCCCGGTCATCGCAAACACACCGATCTCGTTGGCGGTGCCAAAGCGGTTCTTCCGGGTCCTGATGACCCGGAAACGGCTGGCGGAATCGCTCTCGAAGTAGAGGACCGTATCCACCATGTGCTCCAGCACCCGCGGGCCGGCGATCGCCCCGTCCTTGGTGACGTGGCCGACCAGCAGCACGGCGGTCCCGGAGGACTTGGCAAAGCGCACGAGCCGGGCGGCACTTTCGCGCAGCTGTGCCACGGAACCGGGCGCCGACTGCAGATCCTCGCTGTACACGGTCTGTATGGAATCCACGACCATGACGGCCGGCCGCATGCGGGTGGCCTCGGCAATCAGCCGTTCGACGCTGGTTTCCGCAAGCAGCTGCATCCCCGCGGCCTCCAGCCCCAGCCGCTGGGCCCGGGACGCGACCTGGCGCAGCGACTCCTCCCCCGTCACATAGAGGGCCGGGGTTTTACCTGTCAGGGCCGCTGCGGCCTGGAGCAGGAGCGTGGATTTGCCGATGCCCGGATCGCCGCCGATCAGCGAAATGGATCCCGAGACGAGGCCGCCACCGAGAACCCGGTCCAGTTCGCCGATCCCGGTGGCAATGCGGTGATCCGGCTCGGCGACCAGGTCAGCCATGGTCCGCGCGGATTCACCGGCATAACCCACGGCACGGGCCGGGCTCAGCGCCTCGACCCGGGCTTCTTCAAGCGTGTTCCAGCTGCTGCAGTCAGGGCATCGCCCTTCCCATTTCGGGCTGCTGGCTCCGCACTCGGTACAGACATAGGCGATTTTCGCGCGCGCCATTTTCGTGACTCCGATCACACGTTGCGCACCCTACACGGGCAGCGGTCGTGGCGCCATGTAGAGAAAAAGTAAAAAAACTGTGACTCCGCTATCGGACTTGTCCGGCGTCAGTGATAGGCTTTGTCAGCGTTCGGGAGCCGGGCCGTGGCTCTGCCGAGGATGACAGACATCCGCGCAGCGCAGTGAGCCCGGGACCAAAAAGCCCGGGGAATGGCCGAAAAGAAACAAAAGGTCGTATGAGCCTTAAAGGAAAGATCCAGGTTGTCCAGTTCACGGACACAGGCAGGGTCCGCGATCACAACGAGGACGCGGCCGGTGCCGATATGGACACCGGGCTGATGGTCCTGGCCGACGGCATGGGCGGCTACAACGCCGGTGAAGTCGCAAGCGAACTGGCCATCAAGACCGTTATGGATCTTGTGCGTGTGGGAGTGGATCGTGAGTCCAGGGGCGATATTGACGTGCAGAGCGGACTGATGCGTCAGAGCATCGTTCTCAGAAATGCCGTCAGCCGGGCCAACAAGATCATCTGGCAGACCGCCGAAACCCAGCCCCAGTGCAAGGGAATGGGGACGACGTTTGCAGCGTGTTTGTTTTTTGACAACAAGGTATCGATTGCGCATGTCGGCGACTCGAGGGTTTACCGTCTGCGCAGCGATCAGTTCGAGCAGCTGACCATGGATCACTCGCTGCTCCAGGAACTCGTCGATCGTGGCTTCTATTCCCCCGAGGAAGCCTCCCGGTCGTCGAACAAGAACTACGTCACCCGCGCCCTCGGCGTGGAATCTGGCGTAGATGTGGAAGTGCAGGAAACGGCCGTGCAGCCTGGTGATGTTTACCTGGTGTGCTCGGACGGGTTGTCCGACATGGTTGAAGACGAGGACATACATCTAACGATCAGCACCTTCGGTGCTAATCTGCAGACCGTTGGCGAGCAGCTGATCCAGCTCGCCAACGACAACGGGGGCCGTGACAACGTATCCGTCTGCCTGGCGCAGATTGTCGAATCCTTTGCGGAGCGACACGGGTTCGTTGACCGTATCAAAGGACTGTTTGGTTAGAAACAACCGGAAGCAAGGCTATGGCTAGGTTAATTCTGAGTCTCGACGGGCAAGTACTCGCCGAGTACAACATGAGCAAGGAGCGCTACACGATTGGCCGACTCCCGGATAACGATGTTCGCATCGATAATCCTGCGGTCAGCGGTCATCACTCGCTCATCATCAATATTCTCAATGACTCGTTCCTTGAGGACTTGAACAGCACCAATGGCACGTATGTCAACGGACGGCTGATCAAGAAACACGCGCTTCAGCACGGGGACACGATCACGATCGGTCACCACCAGCTCAGGTTCGTCGATCAGCAGTCGGATTCGGCTCAGGACGAGTTCGAGAAGACGATGGTCATTCATCCGAGCACGCAATCCAAGCGCAGCCTCGATCGCGTGCAGCAGGCTGTCGAGGAAGCCAGTGCAGCGGCCTCCCCGCCGCCACCGCCGCCTCCGATGGGTGCTGCCGAGCGCGACCAGCCCCGCCAGTCCGCACCCGCGGCCCAGGAAGCCCGCCTGCAAGTCATGTCGGGCCAGTTCGCCGGCCGCGAACTTAACCTCACGAAGGCCCTGACAACGCTGGGTCGGCCCGGCGTACAGGTCGCGGCCATCACGCGCCGCGCCGAGGGCTACTACCTGGTCCACGTGGATGGCGGATCCAGCGGCCAGATGCCGGAAATCAATGGCACGGCGATCGGCGCGAATGCCCACAAGCTGGCCGACAGCGACGTCATCGAAATCGCCGGGGTCAAGATGGGGTTCTTCGCCGGAGCCGCCTGAAGATCGTCCGACTGAGTCCGGGCCCGGCAGCGGCGTTGGCAAGGGCCACGCCACGCCGTGGCCCGGTCCGGCCTGCCCTTACACGTGGGTTACATCGACCCGCCGGGTGACGCCGCACAACAGTTCGTAGCCGATGGTGCCGGCCCGGGCAGCAAGCAGCTCCACCGGCAGGTCCGGCCCCCACAGCGTCACCTCATCCCCGATTCCGGCATCCGGTACGTCGGACAGGTCGATGGCGATCATGTCCATGGAAATGCGGCCGATAACCTCGGCCCTCCGGCCACCCAGCAGGACGGGCGTATCCGACGACCCCAGGCATCGGGGATAACCGTCACCGTACCCGATAGCAGCGATTCCGATACGGGTGGCCCCGGCGGCCGTCCAGGTTGCTCCATAGCCCACCCGGCCGCCCGCAGCCACCTGCTTTATGGCAATCAGGGGGCTGGACAAGGTCATGGCCGGGCGCAGGCCCAGGTCTTCACCGCACTGCGTTTCAAAGGGCGAAACGCCGTACAGCATGATGCCGGGACGGACCCAGTCCATGTGGCTTTCCGGATAGGCCAGGATCGCCGCGGAGTTGGCCGCGCTCCGATCGCCGGGCAAGCCAGCCACGGCTACTTCGAACGCCGTGAGCTGATCACGGGTCATACCTTCACCGGGTTCGTCGGCACAGGCCAGGTGGGTCATGAAAACAGGCGGTTCCGCAAGCGCTCCGGAGGCCATGAGCCGCTCCGCCACCTGGGCTGCGTCGCCGGGGGGAATCCCAGGCGGTGCATGCCCGTGTCGATCTTGAGCCATGCGCGGAGCGGATCGTCGAGAGAGGCCTGCTCCAGCAGGCTGAGCTGTTCAGGGCAATGAACCACAGTCTCCAGGCGCAATGCCGCGGCCACGGACAACTGGTCCGGGTGCAAAACCCCCTCCAGCAAGACGATTCGATGGGTCAGGCCCGCATCGCGCAGAGCGACCGCCTCGTCGAGCCGTGCCACGGCAAACGCGTCGGCGGCGGCAAGTGCACGGGCCACCTCCACCAGGCCGTGCCCGTAGGCGTTGGCCTTGACCACTGCCATGACCTGCGAGTCCGGTGCAGTCTTGCGGACGGTTCCGAGATTGTGGCGCAGTGCGGCCGAGTCCACGACCGCCCGGGCGGCGGCATTCACCCGAATGCCTCGTCCCCGAAGCTGGCCGGGGCGAAGTTCTCGAACTTCGTATACTCGCCGAGAAACGTCAGCGGTACCTCCCCGGTCGGACCATTACGCTGCTTCGCGATGATGATATCCGCGATGCCCTTGCGCATGGTCTCCTTGTTGTAGACCTCGTCGCGGTAGATGAAGGCAATCAAGTCGGCGTCCTGCTCGATGGCGCCGGACTCCCGCAGATCGGACATCACCGGACGCTTGTCGGTGCGCTGTTCCACGCTGCGATTGAGCTGGGACAAAGCGATAACGGGAACTTCCAGTTCCTTGGCCAGGGCCTTGAGCGAGCGCGATATCTCCGAGATTTCCGTTGCCCGGTTCTCCGAATTTCCGGCCACCTTCATCAGCTGCAGGTAGTCCAGAACGATCAGCCCGAGGCCGTGCTCGCGTTTCAGCCGCCGGGAACGGGCGCGGATCTCCGTCGGAGACATTGCCGGCGTGTCGTCAATGAACAGCTTTGCCTGGGACATGATGGAAACAGCGGCATTGATCCGGCTCCAGTCCTCGTCGGAAAAACGTCCGGTGCGAAGATGCGACTGGTTGACCCGCCCGAGGGAGGATATGAGCCGGAAACTCAGCTGCTCCGCCGACATTTCCATGCTGAAGACCGCCGTGGGTACGCCGACACCGATCGCGGCGTGTTCGGCGATATTCATCGCGAAGCTGGTCTTTCCCATGGACGGGCGGCCCGCGACGATCACGAGATCTCCGGCCTGTAAACCGGCCGTCATCCGATCCAGGTCGTCAAAGCCGCTGGGAAGGCCGGTGATCTCCGAGTCGGAGTTGTAAAGCTCGTCAAGTCGGTCGATTGTGCCGGGCAGGATCTGCTTGATGGACTGAAAGCCCGAGCCGCGTCGCTTGCCTCGCTCCGCGATCTCGAAGACCCGCCGCTCGGCTTCGTCCACCAGTTCGCTGGCCGGCCGGCCCTCCGGATTGAACGCGTTGCTCGCGATCTCGCCGCCGGCGGAGATGAGGTCCCGGAGCATGGCGCGTTCACGCACGATCTCCGCGTAGGCCCGCACGTTGGCGGCGCTGGGTGTCCCGCGAACAAGCGAACCGAGATAGGCGAGTCCCGCCAGCGGAATCCAGTTCGTCGCGTTTCTCGAGAAACTCGGACACCGTGACCGCATCGCCGGGTTCCCCGCGCTCGGCCAGATCGCCCAGCGCGTTGAAAATCAGTTTGTGGTCCCGGCGATAGAAATCGCCCGAGGAAACGATGTCCGCAACCGTATCCCAAGCGGTATTGTCGAGCATCAAGCCGCCAAGGATCGCCTGTTCCGCTTCCACGGAATGCGGCGGGACCTTGAGAAACTCCTCAGGCCGAGGCTGCGTTTCGGCGACGTTGCTCACGGTTTTCCCACCCCGACCCCATGGCTGCCGACCATAGCACAGCGAGGTCTCGACAAACCGCCGGAGGGCGGGGCCACGCTAGTCGGCGTCTCCGCCGTCGGCTTCGACCGTCACCTTGAGGTCGAGGTGCACGTCGGGGTGCAGGACCACCTCAACCGGGTACTCGCCCACGGCGCGGATCGGGCCCTCGGGCAGACGCAGTTCGCTGCGATTGAGCTCAACGCCGGCGGTGGCGGCCGCATCGGCAATGTCGGCCGGGCCCACGGACCCGAACAGTTTGCCCTCGCTTCCGGCCTTGGCCTTGATCACCAGCGCGAGATCCTTTGCGGACTCGGCGCGTTTCGTGGCGGCTTCCAGCGCTGTCGCGGCGATTGCCTCGAGCTCGGCACGGCGGGTTTCGACAACGGCGAGGTTGTCCCGGGTCGCCAGCAATGCCTTGCCTTGGGGAATCAGGTAGTTGCGGCCATAACCCGGGCTGACCTTGACCGTGTCCCCGACCTTGCCGAGGGCGTCCACGTTATCGAGCAGAATCACTTCCATCGTTGTATCACCTTTACGTTCGGGCGAGGCCTGACGGCCCCGCCATCACGACCCCGCCTGACGGGCGCGGGCCCTGAAATCCAACCAAGTGTCGGCCACTGCCAGCATCGCAAGCGCCATCAGCGCATACGGTGCCGCAATCAGGACACTCACGTACATCACACCCAGAACCAGCGACGGCCATCCGCGCGCCGCTGCTACGCCATGAGCCACCGCAATGCCCTGCAGGGCAAGCCCCGCGAAAAGCACAAGCACAAGGCTTCGACCCACCGGCCAGCCCAGCGCCTGGGCCGCCAGGTAGACGAGCCCCGTCACTATCACCGGCACCTTCCCCAGCCGCAGGTTCCGGAAAGCATTGCCGAATGCCCCCGGACTCGTCAGGCTCGCGTGCCAGAACATGCCCAGCATCAGCGCCACCATCACGGCCAGGAAAAGCGACGCGGACATGATCCCCGGCATGGCCTGGGCCAGGACCGTCACCAGATCCGGCGAAACCGCCGTTTCTTCTGGCGCTACTGCCGCCAGGACTTCGCCGATCAACGGCCCCCACACAGCCACCGGGTCCCGGATGAGGCTCTGCGCCACGACCGCGACGCCGGCTGATCCGGCCAGGGCCGCCAGGGCGGCCCTGGAAAACGACCCGCTGCCGGCAAGCTGGCCCGCCAGCGCCAGGGCGGGAAACCAGACGGCGGCGGCCGAAGCCGCCACGAGGAACTGCCCCCCCGCGGCGATCCCCACCAGCAGAATCACCGCCGTGGCGATTGCACCCGCCCGCCAGCCAGCCGCTGCGCCCTTTTGGAGGCGCATCAGCACCAGCACACCGCCGCTCAGGAAACTGAGCAGCGGAACCAGGGAAAGTGCGGCGGCGGCAAGGCCGGCACGATACTCCCGGCTGGCAACCCATCGGGTAAGTGACTCCACCGGCCCTGGCCCGGGCCGACCGTCAGTGACGGTCGGTATAAGGCAGAAGTGCCAGGTAGCGGGCCCGCTTGACGGCAGCGGCCAGCTGCCGCTGATAGTGAGAGCGGGTCCCGGTGATCCGGCTGGGGACGATCTTCCCCGTTTCGGTTACGTACTGCTTCAGGGTCGCGAGATCCTTGTAATCGATCTCTTTGACGTCATCGGCAGTAAATCGGCAAAACTTACGACGGCGGAAAAAACGGGCCATGGCGATGTGATCCTGTGAAAAAGTTGGACGGGCGCGGCTCAGGCCGGCGCCTTGTCGGATTCGTCGGCAGCAGCGGGGGCTTCGTCCCCGGAATCGTCGGCGGCTGCCGTTTTGCCGGCAGCTTCGGTTTCAGCGGCCTGCGTTTCAGCCACGGGCTCTTCCGCCGGCTTGTCCCCGGAAGTCTTGTCGCCAGCGGCGTCCTTATCCGTCGGCGTCTTCGGGCTTCGCGGACTCCTTCGTACCTCGGGCTTCACGGCCTCTTTGCCGCAGCTCCGGGCTTGGCCGACTGATCGTCCCGGTCGCGGTTGCGGTCCCGGTCCCTCTCCTCCTCGGAACGCGCCATCGGTGACGGCTCGGTGACGGCCTCGTCACGGGCCAGAACCATGTGGCGCAGCACGGCATCGTTGAACCGGAATGCACCCACGATCTCGTCAAGGGTCGCCTTGTCGCATTCGATATTGAGGAGGCAGTAGTGGGCCTTCACGACTTTCTGGATCGGGAAGGCAAGCTGCCGGCGGCCCCAGTCCTCTTCCCGGTGGATATGCCCACTGCTGGCTTCGATCAGGGATCGGTAACGTTCGAGCATGGCGGGAACCTGCTCGCTCTGGTCAGGGTGGACCAGAAACACGATTTCGTAGTGACGCATTGTGTCTCCTTACGGATTAAAAGCCTCCCGGAAAACGGTGAGGCAAGGAGTGGCCCGGCGGGTAGACCGGACGGTAAGCCGCGGGATTCTAAAGTAAGCGCCGCCGCCGATGCAAGGCGCAGCGCCAGATAGCACCCGACCCTCCGCCGCTCACTCCCCCGTGGGCCGGCTCGCCGATCGCCGCTCCAGGGCGGTATACAGGCAGATACCGGTTGCCACGGAGACATTGAGACTTTCGACGACGCCGCGCATGGGAAGGCTGACGACGGTATCACAGGCTTCCCGGGTCAATCGGCGCAAACCCCTTGGCCTCGCCCCCCATCACCAGCGCTAACGGACCGGTCCAGTCCGCCTCGAAAACGTTCAGCGGCGCGTCCTCGTCCGTCCCGACAAGCCACAGTCCCCGCGCCTTGAGGTGCCGGAGGGTCCGGGCGAGGTTCGTCACCCGGATCAGCCGGGTGGTTTCCGCCGCCCCGCAGGCGACCTTCCTGACCGTGGCCGTCAGTCCCGCAGCGCGGTCTCGGGGAACGACCACTGCGTGCACGCCTGCGCCGTCGGCGGACCGCAGGCATGCGCCGAGATTATGGGGATCCTGGACCCCGTCCAGAATCAGAAGAAACGGCGGCTCACCGAGTTCGTCCAGGAGGTCGTCGAGGGCGCCCTCGCCCTCCGGCTCCCTTGGCCTGAGCCGGGCGACAACTCCCTGGTGCGATCCGTCGGCCAGTTCGTCGAGGCGCTTTCGGGGAACGGAACTGATGGCGACACCCGCATCGGCGGCCCGCGAGCGCAACGACCGGGCCCTTTCGTCGTCCCGCCCCTCCATGACGAGCATCTCCTGCACCGCCTCGGGCGCGGATTCCACCAGGCGCTCTGCAGCATGCCAGCCAAAGACCAGCGTTCCGCTGTCCGTGGCGTCGCGCCGGCTCACCGCCGTCGTTTCCGCGCCGGCCGGTCGGCAAGCTCAAAGTCGATCTTCCGTTCGTCCATGTCCACCCGTGCCACCCGGACCTCCACCGGGTCCGCCAGCCGGAACTGGGTGCCGGTTCGTTCGCCTACAAGACGATGCCCGGCCGGGTCGAACTTGAAGTAATCCGGGCCCAGCTGGCTGACATGCACAAGACCGTCCACCTGGAGATCCGGAATCTGGACGAACACGCCGAAGTTCGTCACGCCGGTAATCATGCCCTGGTAGGTTTCTCCGATCTTGTCGACCATGAACTCACACTTCAGCCAGTCCATGGCGTCGCGTGTAGCCTCGTCCGCCCTGCGCTCGGTGTGGGAGCAGTGCCGGCCCAGGCCCTCCATTTCCTTGCGGCCGTAAGCGAACTCCCGGGGCTTGCCGCCGCGCAGAACATGACGAATCCCGCGGTGAACCAGCAGGTCCGGATAACGCCGGATGGGAGACGTGAAATGGGCATACTCTTCGAGGGCCAGCCCGAAATGGCCGGTGTTGTTCGGCTGGTAGACGGCCTGGCTCATGGACCGCAGCAGCACCGATTCCACGAGCGTCTCTTCGGGCTGACCGGCGACCGCCTCGCGGATCTTGCGGAAGTCGCCGGGTTTCACCTTGCCTGGCCGCAGCCTTAGCCCGAAGGCCTCGAGGAACTCGTTGAGCCGCTCGAGCTTTTCCTCCTCGGGCCCGGCATGAACCCGGTACAGGCACGGAATCTTGTGGCGCCTGAGGAAACCGGCAGCCTGCACATTGGCCGCAATCATGCACTCCTCGATCACCTTGTGGGCGGTGCGCCGGTAGGTCGGATCCAGGGCCGCAACATTGCCGGCCTCGTCGAAGCGGACCTTGATTTCCGGAAGGTCGAAATCCACGGCGCCGCGCCGCCGCCGTGCTTCGGAAAGCGCCCGATAGACATCGTAGAGGTGACCGAGGGTCTCCAGGAGTTCGTCGAGCGACTCCCGGACTTCCTTGTCCCCGTCCTCCATGGCCTGCGCCACCTGGAGATAGGTCAGGCGGGCAGCCGAACGCATGACGCCCTCGTGGAACCGCGACCGGGTGACTCGGCCCTGGGGGTCCAGCCACATCTCACACACCATGCAGAGGCGGTCGACCCTGGGGTTGAGTGAGCACAAGCCGTTGGAGAGGGCTTCCGGCAGCATCGGGAGCACACCGCGGGCGAAGTAAACCGAAGTGCCGCGTTCACGCGCCTCCGCATCCAGCGCGCTTCCCGGCGTCACGTAGTGGGCCACATCGGCGATCGCAACGAGCACGCGCCAGCCGGTTTTCGTTGGCTCGGCATAAACGGCATCGTCGAAGTCTTTTGCGTCAGCGCCGTCTATCGTGACCAGCGGCAGGTCGCGCAGGTCCAGGCGGTTGCGCTTGTGGGCGGAAGACACATGCGCGCCTTTGGCGGCGGCTTCTGCCCGCGCATCCTCAGGCCACACGTGGGGCAAGCCGTGCGCGCGGATCGCCATCTCGGTCTCGACACCGGGGGCGCCGGCATCGCCGAGGACATCGATCACCTGGCCCACAGCCTGGGTATCCCGGCCCGGGTACTCGACGAATTCCGCGACCACGATCTGGCCGGGCTTCGCACCGCCCGTCTTGCCGGGCAAAAGAGCCATGGTGTGGGTAATCCGGGAATCGTCGGGGACCACGAACCCAAGGCCCCGCTCCCGGACGTAGCGACCAACCATCTCCGTGCGGGCCCGCTCGAGGACCTCGACGAGCGTGGCCTCCTGGCGGTCTCCCTCGGCAACCCGCGGCCGCACCGCGGCCCGGTCGCCATGCATTACCGAGCGCATTTGCCTCGGCGCCAGGAACAGATCATCGCCGCCATCATCCGGAATCAGAAAGCCATATCCGTCCCGGTGACCGGACACGCGTCCGATGACGACGGGCAGGTGGTCCGTCAGGCAATAGCGTCCCTGGCGATTGATCAACAGCTGGCCGTCCCGGACCATGGCCGCCAGTCGCCGTGACATGGCCTCCACGTCCGTGTCGTCAACAAGGCCGAGACCCTCGTGAAGGGATTTCGGAGACAAGGGCCGTCCGGCCGTCTCCATGACCTCAAGTACCGCTTCCCGGGAAGGGATGACGGTTCGATACTGACGCGGCGCTCCGCTGCGGCCCCGGCTCCCTCGTCGACCGCCCCTGCGCGGCTCGCGGCCGCTGGACTTGCTACCCATAGATGGCTTTTCTCCGTTTGATCCCTTCAAGGATACACGGCCTGAGGCGGACGTCTGCGGGCAGGAGCCACGATCTTCCCCGGTGGTCTCTGTCTCTTCCCCGGGAGAATTCCCGGGCCCGCCCGTGGAGGCAATGCGCCGGGATCATTGTCGCCGGCCTTGCCGCGGACTATCCTGCGGGAAAGTTGTCAGTCAATCGGCCTGCCGCAGGCGGGAACACACCACGTCATGACCTATCTCAACCTTGACCTTATATCGCGGATCGACACCGATGCGTTCCGCAACCGGGACCCGTTCCCGTGGATCAATCCGCAGGGATTCCTGTCCGAATCGGGCTACCGGGAACTGCTCGCCACGATGCCCCCGGTCGAACAGTTCACCCCGTTCTTCGGCAAGGTGCGCAAGCACGGCCAGCAAAGCCATGAACGCTACGTGATGGAATACACCGACAGTACGGTTCTTCCGGAACCCTGGCGGCTGTTTGTCGAGGAACTCAAGGGCGACACCTATCGCAGCTTCATCCGCGACCTGCTTGGCGGTGCAGCCTTCAAATTCCGGTTCCACTGGCACTACACGCCCAATGGCTGCTCGGTGTCCCCCCACTGCGACGCCCGGGGGAAACTGGGATCGCATATTTTTTACATGAATTCCCGCGATGAGTGGGATCCGTCCTGGGGTGGCGAGACCGTCATCCTCGATGACGGCGGCCGCCTTTCGGCGCAGTCGAGCCCGGCGTTCTCGGACTTCGATACCGCCGTACCGGCGCAGACCATGGACAACCACAGCCTCGTGTTCGGCCGGCGCGGAAACTCCTGGCATGGCGTCCGTGAGATCCAGTGCCCTGAGGGCGCCCTGCGGAAGGTGTTTATCGTGGTCTTCGAAGACGCCGATCCACGCCGGATGCTGGTCAAGCGGGTCAAGCGCCTGGTGAAGTTCAAGCCCCTCGTTACCGAGAAAGAGCGCGCGATGTATTGATAGCCTCGGGGCGCAAGCGCCCCGAACCTATTTCCCCCGGAAGGGGGACCGGTGAGCGCCTAGCGGTTAGAATCCCGCCGATGTATCAGACCGCCGTAAAAAAACTTTCGCGATTGCTTGTCCGCAAGTCCGTGTTCTTCCTGCCGGAGGACCGCCAGATTGCGATCGAGCGCCGCCACCGGGGCCGGGAGCAGTTCGGAAAGCTGGAAAAGGCCGACACGACAATCGTCTCCCACGGCAAGAGCGGACGCACCTGGCTGCGGGTCATGCTCTCGCGCATCTACCAGCAGCGTCATGGCCTGCCCGAGGGCAGCCTGATTTCCTTTGACGACTTCCATCGCCGGAACAAGGCGATCCCCAGGATTTTCTTTACCCACGACAACTACTTGCGGGACTACACGGGAAGCACGACCGCGGCAGCCGACTACGGCGGTCGGCGGGTCCTCATGCTCGTTCGCCACCCCGCAGACGTAACCGTGTCCCAGTTCTTCCAGTGGAAACACCGGATGCGCGTGGAGAAAAAGGGACTCCTGGGCTATCCGGATCACGGGGAAGACGTGCCGCTGTTCGATTTCATGATGAAGCCGGAGTGGGGCCTCGAGAGGGTCATGCATTTCATGAATTTCTGGGCCCGGGATTTCGGTGTCCTCGACCCCTTCGCGCTCACCCGATACGAAGACCTGCGCCGGGATCCCGAGCTGGAACTCGGCCGCGTAATGGAGTTTCTGGGGACCCCGGCCACGACCGAGGAAATTCGCGAGGCCGTGGATTTCGGCTCCGTGGAAAAAATGCGCAAGCGGGAAGAGCAAAGCGGATCGGGCATGACCGGAGGCAGGCTGAAACCGAGAGACGTGAACAACCCGGACTCCTACAAGGTTCGCCGGGCCAAGGTCGGCGGCTACAAGGACTATTTCGACGACGAGCAGGTTGAACGCATCGACGCGGCAGTCGATGAATTTCTGGCACCGATTTTCGGTTACGGACGGGCAGCCTCCGGCCAGGCCAATTGAGGGGAGTCGATAATGAAGCCCACCGTATTCATCCATACGAATGAGCGGCAGATGCTCGGCGCCATCGTTTCCAGGTACTCGCTGACCCGCAACAGCGCCCGGCCCGAGGATTTCGACATCCGCTTCATCGAAGCGGGCAAGCAGGACTTCATGCTGGAACGCGAGGGTATGCTGTTTCTCCGGGATGGAGAGAAGCGCCCCTGGCTCAACGACGATCTGCAGTCGTTTACGCCGTTGCGATTCATGCCGCCGGAGCTCATGGGCTACGAAGGCCGTGCGGTGGTCATCGATCCCGATATTTTCGCGGTCGGCGACATCACTCAACTGCTGTTTCGCGACATGGGCGGCAAGGCGCTGATGTGCCGGACCAAGGGCGGCTACAAGGGTCGCGGTGGCGCGCTGGCCTCCAGCGTGATGCTGCTTGATTGCGCGAAACTCACTCACTGGTCCGTGGCGGAACAGTTCGCCGAGATGTTCACGTTTCAGCGCGACTACATGGACTGGATTTCACTGAAGCTCGAACGACCGGTCAACCATCGGCCTCTTCGAAAGCTGCTGGAATGACTTCGACCACCTGGACGAAGACACGAAGCTGCTCCACAACACCAAGCGCAAGACCCAGCCCTGGAAGACCGGCCTGTCGGTGGACTATCGGCCCGCGGATACCTTCCGGCTCTTTCCTCCGCGGCACTGGATACGGCGAACCCGTCGAGCCCTGTTCGGCGACTACAAGTTTGCCGGAACCTACAAGCCCCACCCGGACCCCAGGCAGGAGCAGTTCTTCTTCGGCCTGCTGAAGGAATGCCTGGAGAAAGGCATTGTCGACGAAGCGCGGCTGCGGGACGAGATGCACCGCAATCACATCCGCCACGACGCCTTCGACGTGATCGAGGCCACGCCGCCCCTGGCGGCATGACCGGGGCAGCGAAGAAGGCTCAGGCCGGTTTCTGCCCGCCCGCGGTGCCTTCCCGGACCGGCTCAGCCTCCGACGACGTGTAGCCGATCAACGGCAGCATCTCTTCGTCCACCATGGCGTCGATCCGCGCCAGCTGCTCGTCGGTGAAGTAGTCCCGGTAGCCGCCCAACCTTGGCCCGGCGCACCTTGAACGAATTCGGGTTGTTCCGGTTTCCGGGGACCAGTCGCCAGCCGCCCTTCAGGGGCGAGAACTTTGTCTCACCTTCTTTTTTCTTGAGGTTCTCGTAGGCCGCGAATTCCACGGCGTCAGCGATCTGCTCGTCCGTGGCCGGCGTACCCGTAAACTCGAGAATCTGCTTGAGCACCTCACCCGGAGATTCCCGCATGTCTTCGTAGCGCACGACCAGAACGTCGCCGACCTTCGGAATCTCTTTCAGCCAGGAATTGAAGTAGCGAATGACCCGCGGCAACCCCTGCTCCGGTTCCATCAGGAAATCGAAAATCTCCATCCCAGACCCGTGAGACGGATAGTCATTGATGCGTTTCTTGTGGCGCCTCATGCGGTACTTCCACTGGAAGTATTGGGAAACCGCCACATCCCGGGGATCGCGCACGAGCAGGACGGTCCGCTTACCGTAGTAGTCGACCTTCGTGTCGTACCCGTGGCCGGTGTAGTTGCGCAGATAGTTTCCGTGCGTGAAAAAAACCTTGGGGATCCCGGGGTTCTTTCGGTGCAGGTTATCGAACTCGACGAGGTCATGCCGATCAAGCCCGTACTTCAGCTCGTAGACCCGGGACAGCATGACGCGGAGCCACGTGCGGCCGCTCTTGCCCCAGGACACCAGGAGCCAGTCCGCCTGCTGGAGTTTGCGATGCTCCTCCCGGCCCCGAAGCCAGCGCTCAACCGACTTTCGCCGGGAGAAAGGAAGAAAAAAAAGCGAGCCGACGACGGCGTGACGGGCAATGACTTCGATCACGATCAGTTTCCGGCAAGAGCGCCTGGTCCGGCGCCCGGTTGTTGTGGACAGGGAGCCATCGCGGTGACTGCAGGCAGCCCCGCCGGCTGCCCGGCTTAATAGGTCAGAATACCACGAGGTCCGCGCCCTATGGCGCTTTCCCGACGGATAACCGAGGAGACTCACCGGCTCGCCGAGTATGGCGGATGAGTACCGGCACGCGTAAAATTATCGGCTGACTGAAATCCCTGCTCACCAGGGATATCCGTGACCAGCACCTGTTATGACGGTACTCGATAACAGCGCAATCCGAGCCGCGCCGCTGCACAGCGATCCCTTTGACTACCTGGTGGTCCCAGACTGCGTGACCAATGAAAAGCTCACGCCGATCAACGCGGACTATCCGGACATCACGGTTCCCGGCAACAAGTCGCTCGAAGACCTGACCTTCGGTGAGGCGTTCGAAACGCTGATCCACGAACTGACCGGTCCGGAATTCGCCGAAGTCATCGGCGAGAAGTTTGGCGTGGACCTGACCGAAAGCCCGACCACCATCACCGTGCGCAAGTTCTGCGAAAAGAGTGACGGCAACATCCACACGGACCACCCCAGCAAGGTCATCACGGTCCTGTTGTATTTCAACCAGGGCTGGACGCGGCCCGAGGGTCAGCTCCGCTTGCTGCGCTCGAACGCGGACATCGAGGATTACGCCGCTGAAGTCGTGCCGCTGGGGGGGACCCTGCTCGCCTTCCGCCGCACGGATCATTCCTGGCATGGCCACAAGCCGTTTGTCGGCGAACGCCGGATGCTCCAGGTAAACTTTCTCCGTGCGTCCCCTTCGGCACTGTTGAAACAGCGGATCGACCGCCTGGGAACGCGAACCATGAAGAAAGCACTGCGCCTGCTGGGCACCGGAAGCTGATTCGCGGCCCCGGGGAACTACTCTTTCAGCAAGGCGTGTATCCGCTCGACTACGACCGGAAGATCGCTGGGTACCTCGCCTTCCGGCGCGCGCAGGGGCTCCTCCGCCGGACCCGCCAGCCCCTGGTCGATTAGCAGCCCGTGCAGGGCCGAGAAGTCCCGCGTCCGCGGCAGCACTCCCAGGGCCCCGCCGGCGGAGATGATCGTTCGCCGCAGGCCGTCCGATGACTTGCCCACCTCGGGCTCGTAGAGCCAGTGCGCGCCTTCGCGGCGCACCTGATCCAGCTTGTGGATAACGCCGTAGGGCAGCGGGAAAATCCCCAGAGGCTTGCCGAGCTTGGCCACCTCCACGAGCATCGAAATGCTGTCGCCCGTCACGATGAATCCATCGGCGAGACCCAGCAGCGCGTGATACGGATTGTCCGGCGCATCGCGACGCCATTCGAAAAACTGCGCCTCCGGCGGCAGACCTTCCCTTAGCGCAGCGACGATCTTGGGCGGCGTACGCGGACTGGTCGTGACATAGGGGGTGCCGCCGTCGCGGCTCACGATGTCGTGGGCCGTGCGGAGCAGCCTGTCCCGGACCGATGCGTTGAACACGAAGGGATTGGTCGGCCCGCCGACAAGCATGCCGATCAAGGGCCTGGGGAGCTTCTCCAGCCGGTCGCGCCAGGCCTCGGCCGCCTCGGCCACGCGGGTCTCGTCCACCCGCAACAGCGGCATGCCGATCCGGAGCACATTCGGGGCCGGCGCAATCTGCACCTCGGCGCTGGTGATGATGAGGCTGAAGTGGCGGTGGGCGCCGGAGGGCTTGCCGACCAGAACGAGCCGGGTTCGCTCGCCGGACTGCTGCTGGATCCACAAGGCCACCATGGACAGCCTGCGTCCGACAGTGATCACCAGATCCGGCCAGGGTCCTTCCAGGACGTCTGACGCCGCCAGGTCGATGTGGTGCAGGGAGGCTTTGACCCGTGGCTTGCGCTTCGTCCAGGCGTCAGCGACGCGCACGTACTTGCGCTCCACCGGGATCCCCAGGGCCGCCACGAGCGTTTCCACCTGGGCGTTGTCGCCGAGCCTGTCGCCCACGATCATCCAGACTCTGGGAGAACGGCCCTGCCCGGACGGGTTGACTGAAGATGAGGACGCGACGCGCCCGCTGGGCGCCCCCGGGCCGGGCACGGCGGACACGGATGAAGGCGGGTTCGTGGACATGGCGAGGTGGACTGCTTTGCTTGCTCGGGCGGCGGCCCGGCGCGACGCCCTCAGGCGCTCGCGGCCGTCGGTTCAGCCGATGCAGCGGCCGGCTTGTAGCCGAAGGCCGGGGAAATCCTGGAATAGACCAGGTCCTCCAGCTCGGCTACCTGCTCGGGAGTGAAATAGTCGCGATAGCCGCCGACCTTGCCGCGGCGTACCTTGTACGTGGTCGGGTCATTGCGGTCCTTCAGGCGCATACCGCCCTGGCGGAAAAACCCGCCGGTCTCCAGCTTGCGCAGGTTGTCGAATGATCCGAACTCCACCGCCTCGCGAATTTCCTCGTCGCTGAAATCCGCGCCGAGCAGATCGACAACCGACTTCAGCGTCGTGAGCGGATCGGCGCGCATGTCCTCGTAGCGAATAATCCGGCCACGCTCCAGCGGCCGAATGCGCCGTTCCCAGGCGTTGAGAAACTCGACCAGGCACTCGATCCCGATGTCGCTGTGGCGGACGAAATCCCACATCTCCACGGTCTTGCGGTCGATGGGATGGGGAATGAAGTGGTTGATCAGTTCCTGTTTGTGGGCGGACTGCCGCTTGGTGAACTGGAAATACCATGACACGGCGATGTCCAGCGGATTGCGCGCGATCAGCAGTACGGGCTTGTGCTTGAGCACGGAATCCGGGGCATCCGGCTCGAGTGCATCGCCTATGACGCCCTCGTAGCTGTAGTAGCCGTTGGACGAAGCCAGCCGGGGAATCTCGGGATTTTTCAGCGCGAACTCATCGGTATTGATCAGCCGGTTGGCCGGCAGCCCGTAACGCACCTGGTAAAGGCGCGACAGCATGACCTTCAGCCACGTGTTGCCACTCTTGGGGTGTCCGATGATCAGGAGATCCGAACGCTCCGCGGATTTCAGCTCGACCTGTGACAGGTACTTACGCCGGATACCGACCCGGGCGCTGGCGGGCAGGGGGAAAGTCGGGAGGAGAACCAACCACTTCTTGACACCATCGCTGAGCTGAAACATTGCCTTGGGATCCCCTAGCCAGGCGCCGGATTCCGCGCCACGGGCGGGATCGGCGATTCGAAACGGTAAAGTATGCGGAAGATGCCGCCACGGCGCTACAACATGGCGGAATTCGTGGGGACCTCCCCGCTCAGCCCGACTCGGCCGGATCGGCGCCCGGCGAGGCCGGGATGGCGGGCCTCGCATCCTTGGGCCAACGCCGCTTGGCACAGAACCAGTCCGCGGGCCGCGCCCGGATCCAGTCCTCGAACCGGGCATTGATCTCGCGGGTCATTGCAAGGGCCTTCTCGGCTTCCGTCCCCGTCGTATCCGGAGGGCGAATCGGCGGACAAAATGTCACCCGGTAGCGCGCATCACCCAGGCGCTCGGTGCGCAAGGGCACCAGGTCGCAATCGAATCGAAGGGCGAGGCGAGCCGGCACGACCGTCGTCAGCTTGTCGACCCCGAACATAGGCACCGGTATGCCGCTGTCCACCCGCTGGTCCATGATCATGCCGATGGACCGGCCGGCGGCCAGCTCCCGCACCAGCCCCCGCATACTGGTGTCCCGGGCAAGCAGGCGGCAGCCCAGGGTCTCTCGCCGGGACGCGAGAACCGCGTCGAGGTAAGGGTTCTGCAGCGGCGTGTAGACGGCGGTGACCGGAGCGAAGCGGGAAATGGCTGCAGCGCAAAGTTCCCAGTTGGCCAGGTGGGCAGCGACAAAAATCGCGGGCCGGCCATTCGCACTGAATGCCGGAATCTCGGCCTCGATGACCGTCTCCAGGCGGCTGCCTTCGCCAGGGCGGCAGATATCCTCCAGGTGTGCGTACTCCACGAGCAGCGCGCCCACCCCGCCCCAGACCTCTCTTGCCAATGCCTCGCGTTCGGCGGCGGTCTTCTCCGGAAACGCGAGTTCGAGATTGCGCAGAATCTTGGCATGTTTTGGCATCCCGGGGCCCACCCGGGACGCCACGCGTCGGCCCACGGCAGTAGCGCGTTCCACGGACAGGCTCCGAAGAACGGCCATGAAGCTCCGGAAAATGCCGGATTCGACCTTCCAGAGGGCACGACTGAGCGCCGAGGACCGTTCTGCCGCCTTGGATAACCGGCTACCTAATACGAAGCGTGTCACGTCGAAAGATGTTCCAGGAGACAGTGAATCAGAATGGCCCAAGGGCCGCGGGAAAAGCGAATACGGGCCGGCAGACGCATGTTCGAAAGCGTCCGGGCGGACCATGAGTCTACGGCCGGGCCGCTCCTGGTGCCACAGGCTCGAAGCGCGCCGCCTTTCGCTCATGGCGGCGCTCCATCGCGTAGAATCCAGCGGCTGCAACGCCACTGAAGACCGTACCGTGCCCGAGCATACCGCCAAGCGGAATGGAGCCGCCCCCGACAAGCCATCAGCCCCGGGCCCGTCATCTCGCACGGCTCCGACGGCGTGGGTGCTTGAAGCCTACCGGGCCGGCGAACGGACACAGATCATGGCGCTGGCCGAAGCGCTTTCGGAGGATTGCGGCTGGACGGTGGAAAACAAGCCCCTTGCTCATCGGCGAACGGACTTCGTGCCGGGCCTGCTCCGATCGGAAAGCCTTGCGGGCCTGCATATAGAACAGTCCGGGCCCCTGACGCCGCCCTGGCCGGATGTCTTGATTTCCGCCGGCATGCGGAATGAGCCGGTGGCCCGCTGGATCCGGCGGCAGTCGAACGGGCGGACGCGACTGGTCTGGATCGGTCGGCCCTGGGCGCCCATTGGCCTGTTCGACCTGATTGTCACCACACCCCAGTACCGGCTTCCCGAGCGTCCGAACGTGCTCCAGAACATCGGCACGCTCCATCGAATCACGCCCGAAACCCTGGCGGATGCCGCCGGGGCCTGGACATCCACCTTCGATCACCTGCCCCGGCCCGTCGTCGGTGTCGTGGCCGGCGGGCACAGCGGACCGCTGACCTTCGGACCCGCAGGCGCCCGAAAACTCGGCAAGGTCGCCACGGCGATGGCCGGCGCCGGAAGCGTGATTGCAACCACCAGCCCCAGAACGACCACCGCGGCAACCGATGCCCTGGAGTCCGTGCTGACCGGGCCCCATTTCCTGTTTCGCTGGGAAGGACAGACGACGACCAATCCCTACCTGGCCATTCTGGCCACTGCCGACCGTCTCATCGTGACCAGCGATACGGTTTCCATGCTTTCCGAAGCAGTGGCGACGGCCAAGCCGGTGGAGATTTTCGACCTCGGCAATCCTTCTGCCAGTCTTCAGTCTGTGCCGATCGACGCCGATCAGGTAGAGACACGCCTCGCGGCGCGAATCTATCGTGGACTGATGGATCACGGGCCTCGCCGCGCGACGCGAGACCTTTCGTTATTCCACCGCGAGCTCATTCGAAACAGCCAGTGCCGGTGGGTCGGAGAGCCAGGAGAAACGCCACCTTGCAGACCGCTCGGCGACCTGGAACGGGCGGTGGAGCGTGTCAGGGAACTCGTTGGGGACATCCCTGGCGGGTAAACGCGATGATCATTGCTGCCTGTCCGGTCACGTCTGGGGCGTTACGGACAGCGGCCCGACGCGCTAACATAAGCCGGGTGAGCCGACGCGACGGGCCAGGCCAGCGACGGCGAAAGACATGACGGCTCCGGAACACCCGGAGCGGCGAGGATCAAAACAAGTGGCAAGCTACGAGCAGTGTCTCGGGATCGTGAAGGACGCCTTGGAGTCCTTCGTCCCGCCGGGCAAAACGATCGGCACAGAAATCGATCTCGTCGGGGACCTCGGACTGAGCTCCCTGCAGGTTCTCGAAATTGTCACGGACATTGAGGATTCCCTCGATATTTCCCTGCCACTCAATGAGTTACCTAACGTGAATACGGTAGACCAGCTCGCTCGCCTGCTCGAATCGGCGTCCGGCGGGGAGGCCTCATGAGTCTTCTTGACAAGTTCAGCGCCTTTGCCGATCTTCGGGACGAGTTGCTTCGGCACGGCACCCTGCCCTTCGGTGTCGTAACCGAGAAAATCCTTTCGCCCACCGAGGGCATCGTGCGCGGCAAGAAAACCATCCTTGCCGGTACCAACAACTACCTCGGCCTGACCTTTGACGCCGATGCCATTCATGCCGGCCAGCGCGCTCTGGCCGAAGAAGGCACGGGCACGACGGGATCGCGAATGGCCAACGGAACCTATGCCGGCCATCTCGCGCTCGAACAGGAGATCGCGGAGTTTTTCGATCGCCGTCATGCGCTGGTTTTTACGACCGGCTTTTCCGCCACCATGGGCATGGTCTGTGCGCTGGCCGGGCGGGACGATGTGCTCCTGATCGATGCCGACTGCCATGCCAGCATCTACGACGGCTGCCGGCTGAGCGGCGCGGAGATCCTTCGTTTCCGGCACAACGATGTCGCGGATCTCGAGAAACGCCTGCGTCGCCTCGGCGATCGAGCCGCCAATACCCTGGTGGTCACCGAGGGCCTCTACAGCATGCTGGGCGACCAGGCACCGCTGGAGGCCATGGTCGAGATCAAGAATCGCTATGGCGCCTGCCTGCTGCTGGACGAGGCCCACTCAATGGGCGTTTTCGGCGACCGCGGCCGCGGCCTGGCAGAGGCGCTGGACGTCGAGGGCGACGTGGACTTTGTGGTCGGAACCTTCAGCAAAAGCCTGGGTTCGATCGGCGGTTTTTGCGTTAGCAACCGCCCGGAGCTGGAACTTTCGCGGTTTGCGGCCAGGTCCTACATCTTTACCGCCTCACCGACGCCGTCCATCGTGGCGTCGACCCGCGTAACCCTGCAGCGGGTTGCCGAGGGCCAGGCGCTCCGGGCGCAGCTCTGGGAGAATTCCAGACGCCTGTACGCCGGCCTCACCGAGGCCGGGTTCCGCCTGGGACCAGAGCCCGGACCGGTCGTGGCGGTTTTCGTAGACTGCCAGGAGACCGCGATCGCCTGGTGGCACGATCTCCTGGAACATGGCGTCTATGTGAATCTCGTCATGCCGCCGGCGACGCCCAGCACGAGCTGCCTGCTCCGCTGCAGCATCAGCGCAGCCCATACGCCTCAGCAGGTGGATCACATCGTGGAGCGTTTCGCTGCCCTGCTGGCCGAACCGCAATCCGCAGGCACGGCCGCCAGTACGGCCGGCTGATCCCGGATTTCAGGTTACGCGGCGCTTACTGACGGTCAGATGACAGCCTGCCGGTCAATGGCACCGGGCGAAGACCGGTGGATCGTCCGGTCGGATACCGTATAGACCACGTGGGCGAACTCGGCCAGAGCCGGCTGGTGAGACACCGCGACGATGGTCAGGTCCCCGCATAGACCCTTCAGGGTCTCACAGATCGCCGCTTCGCTGGCTGGATCCAGGGCACTGGTCGCCTCGTCGAGAATCAACAGCCGCGGTCGGTGAACCAGCGCCCGGGCCAGCATGATCCGCTGACGCTGTCCGGCCGACATGCGCACGCCCCGCTCGCCTACGCTCGTCTGCATACCCTCCGGCAGGGCCGTGACGAAATCCCAGGCATCGGCCTGCAAGAGCGCATGCCGCGCATCTTCCTCGTCCAGGTCCGGGTCACCCAGGGTTATGTTGTGGAAAATCGTATCGTGCAGAAGGATGGTGTCCTGGGGCGCATAACCGATCTGTCTGCGCCAGTCCTTGAGGTCCACGGTCTGCAGCGGCACACCATCGACGCGGACCTCACCGGTACTGGGCGACGTCAGACCGGCAATCATATCGAGGATCGTGGTTTTCCCTGATCCGGACTGGCCGATGATCGTGGTCAGCTTGCCCGCGGGCATCTCGATGTTCACGTCCTGGAGGATGGTCTCGTCCTCATAGACCAGGCTGACATCGTCCAGCACGATGCTTTCCTCGAGCCGGGGGGCAGGCGCGCCCTCAAACTTCTCCCGCTTGGCCTCGGCCTCGTCCACGGCCTCCATGAGAGACCAGTAAGCGCTCTCGTTAGCCACCATTTTCTGGTAATGCTTCTGGATCTTGCCGAAATGCGCCAGGACGCGGCCGAGCAACAGCACGAGGACCAGCACTTCGGCAATCGGCATGTTCCAGCGTTCGAGCAGGAAGAACATGCCCAGCGCGATGGCAATGGCGAACATCGGCTCCTGTGCGGCGGTCAGCAGGGCCTTGCTGAAGACATCCTTCTCCAGAGCCCGATTGAGATTGCTCGTTTCTGCCTGCAACACCCCGTCCGCCAGGTTCTCCCGGCCCATGGCCTTGAGGGTCTTCACCGAGTTGAGCGTATCGGTCATGCGCGCCAGCAGGGACTTCAGGAGATTGGTCTGCCGCTTTCCGGCTTTGCGTGTCATTTCCACCAGCGAATGGGACAGCAGCAGAATGATCCCGGCGGCAAAGAGGGACGACACGGTGGCCTTCCAGGACACCAAGACGGCGACGCCCAGGTAAACCATCGCCTGAATGGCATAGGCGAAAATCGACACCCCGAACTCATAGGCAATGGCCGATCGCCAGGCCTCCGTGGCCATGCTGTTGGTCAGCCGGCCGACGGGTTGATGCACGAAATAGTCCCACCGGCTGCCCATGACCGCCTGCAGCAGCCGCAAGCGCAGGTCCGTGGTGACCCGGGCCTTGGTGTAGCCGACCTGACGATTCGCCAGCAGAACGAGCAAACTCTTCAGGGTGATGCCGACGACCACGACAACCAGGAGACTCAGCACCGAAGGGGTGACCCCGATCCGCTCGAGCATGCCGGTGATGAACTGGCTCGAAGCCGACTCGGATTCGCCCACGGTGCCGCCGCCCGACTCCACGGCCATGCTCAACAGCGGAAGCAGCGCGGTGATGCTGAACCCTTCCGCGAGGCCGGCGGCAAGCAGCGCCAGGACCATCAGGAGGCTCTGCCAGGGATAGGCTCGGGTAAAGCGGATAAGGATCATATCAATACGTAGCCGGAGATTCGGTTCCAGGGGTTGGAGCGCTCGAATCAGGAGCGGACCGAGCCGTATGCCAAACTCGCGTTATCGCCTTCGGGACGTGTAGGGTGCCGGAAAACACCGGCGTAACAAGCCGCGAAGTATACCGCGAGCCGGCCATTCGGAGCAGGCCTGCGGTAGTATTGATACGGCCTGTCACGCAGAAGGACACGGCTCACCCATGAACCCGGCCCCCAGTTCCTCGCCCGCCGCTGCCGCGCCGATCTGGCTGCTGCTGGGCCAGAAAGCGGGTGACAACAACCAGGTCCTGGCGCTTGGCGAATCCCTCGGCCGTCCGTTCGAGGTCCGCCGTCTGCGCTTCCGCCCCACGGAGTTGTGGAGCAACGTGCTGCTCGGTCCGAACCTCCTCGGCATCGACGCCGCCAGCCGCGCCGGACTTGCTCCGCCATGGCCCAGGCTCGTCATCACCGCAGGCCGCCGCAACGAGCCCGTGGCCCGATGGATACGCGAACAGGCCGATCACCCGGTTGCCCTCGTCCATGTCGGCAGGCCCTGGGCGCCACTGGACGAGTTCGACCTTATTGTCTCGACACCCCAGTACCGGTTGCCCGAGCGTCCCAACATACTGCGCCTGGAGCTGCCGCTGCACCGCATTGCGCCGGCAGCCCTCGAGCAGGCCGGCAAGGAATGGGCACCCCGGCTGGAGCCTCTCCCCCGGCCGAGGATCGCGGTGCTGGTCGGCGGCCGGTCCGGGCCCTACACCCTGAGCGCGGAAAAGGCGGCCACGCTGGGACGCCGGGCATCCGTGCTTGCCGGGGGACTGGGCGGATCGCTGTTGGTAACCACGAGCGCGCGCACCCCCCCCGGGGCCGCCGCCGCTCTGGCCGCCGAGCTGCGGGTGCCGCACGTCATGCACGAGTGGCGGGCCGATCAGGACGAGAACCCGTACCTGGGCTACCTCGCCCTCGCCGACCAGTTCATCGTCACCGGCGAAAGCATGTCCATGCTGACGGAAGCCTGTGCGACGGGGAAGCCGGTGCACATCTTCGATCTGCGTGATGAAGGGCTGCCCGCGACTGCCCAAGAGCGGCTGCGCCGGCTCAGGGAGTCGCTGGGCTACCGGCCCCTGACCCACCGGCTGGCGCAGCGGCTGGCCCCGGTGCGTATGCGCCGGGACATATCCGCGCTGCACGATGCACTGATCCGCAACGGACGCAGCGTCTGGCTGGGGGATCCCCTGCCCGAAAGCAAACCCCTGCCCCTGCCCGACAGCTCCGCGGCCTCGAAGCGGGTGCTTGCGCTTCTGGACAGGCCCTTTGAAAAGGCTTTTCGGCCGGGAGACCCAGCGGGTTAGGCAGGTAGCTCCAGGGGGGGCGCCGGGGCCGGCGCGAGCGGCTCGACCTGCTCCAGCACCTCGAAGGCATCATGGCGCACGTGATTCTGCGACATCTCCGCCCTGAGCATGTCCTCAGTGACGATTCCCCGGTCCAGGCACTCTTTCAGCAAACCGAAAAAGAACCGTTCCTGGTTGGGATCCGGATGCCGCTTGTAGTTACCCAGCAGAGCGTACTCGCCCAGAAGCTTGCGACGCGCTCGCATGGCCCAGCCCAGGGGCGGAAACATGCGGAATCGCTCCGCCGGACGCCAGTCGGTGGGGAGCCCGGTTTTCCACGGCTGGGTCTTGCGGCGGGTGTTGTGCAGCATCTTCGTGCGGGCCGTCAGCCGGTCGAAATCGTTCCACTCCTCCTCGAAGAATCCGATGCTGGAGGGATCTTCCATTTTCAGGCAGATCCAGGGCTGATAGTCCCGCTTGAAGGCGAACATCTCCCGGAAGCCTTCCTCGGCTTTCCAGTGGCCGAGCCTGGCGCAGTCCAGCAGCATCACACTGCTGGCGTAGCACTTGTCGATGAGACCCTTCGGTCCCGAGCGCATCCGGCACATGATGGCCTTGCCGTCCATGTCCCGGTTCAGGAGCTCCCACACGTCGCCAACGGCGAAGATGTCAGGATCGATGACGATCGCCCGGCCGGAATAGCCCATCAGCTCCGGGGGCGTAAACCTCAGCGGCGTGAAGGACTGCAGGTCGTCATTGAGCCAGACCCGTTCCACGCCGTCGCGGAGATACATCTGGCCCTCGTGCTCGGCCAGCCACGGATGGTCCCGCGTGTGGACGATCTTCACGTCAAAGCGGTCGGCATTCGGCGAGTTGCGTTTCAGCGCGTACTGGGCCACCAGGGCGCCAACGATCTGCTTGTGGTTGGTGTGAATGAACACGCAGTGGTCCACGGTCACCCTCCTCCTCATTCAGCCTGCTGTAAGCCCGGGTTTTCCGCTTGCGGCCATCCCGCCGCATGCTCGTGCCCGGTACGAGACCGGCAAGTATCGCCGCTGTTGCGGCCAGCGCAAGCGCTCGCCGGAAATTGCCCCTTGCGCGGGGCAGCCCTGACCCGTCCTTTCAATCCCTCGGGCACCGCATCAGAGGCCCACCGGAACCGGCAGCTAACGACTATCGCAAGACACCCTGCCGATACAGGCGCACCAGCTCCGGCCACACATAGAGCCAGGGCCGCCTGCGCACCCGCTCGGGAACCTCGACACGGACACCACTGTGACGCTCCAGCTTCCAGATGGCGTAGTCCAGCCCGCCCTCGAAGGTCGCCATGGCCTTGAACCAGCGCAGCACGCTCATGAGCTTGCCGGTGCGCCGCCGCACGGCCCAGGCGCGCCTTGCCCCGCCAGGCGAGCGATTGCCGGACGCCGCATCGGTATCCACGGCCGACCACACGGCCTGGTAATAATCCCGGTTGGCCTCGACGATACTCCGCGACCGGTCGCCCGATTCCGGGCGCAATTCCGTGCCGTAGCTCAGACCCAGCGCGCCGGCCCAGCGGTCCTCTGGCGGCAGGGACGGATCCAGCAGCGGCAGCGCCTCGCCCAGCAGGGTGCTGACCGCCGATGCCATGCAGTCGACGATCGCCTCGGCGGTTGCCTGATCCCGGACCTGGTCAACGCGGACGGGCTGGGCAAACCGGCCCCACAGGTAGGGGTGAAACCAGCGTCTGGATGTGCCGCGGCGAAGATCCTCCATGCTCAATACGGCGTACTTGGCGCGAATCGGACCCTCCGGCGTATCGGTCTCGATATAGCTGACGGTCGGCGGCAGCACGCGGGCCAGGTTACGAGCCCGCCAGCCCGGAAACGCCGAGGCGTAATCCGACACGATGACATAGAGATCGACCAGGCCGTCCCGGGGATTCCCGGAACGCAGACACGAACCGTAGAAGATCACCGCCAGCAGGCTGGTCCCGAAACGCTCCCGCATGGACTCACCCAGCACGGCCACGGCATCGGGCACGGGCTGAAAGATCGTCTCGCGGATGATGTCGTGGAGCCTGTCGCTCACCGGGGTCACCGTGGCGCGGAACCGCGCACTGGACTGCAATGCCCGGCATTATATACGGCAGGTGCGGCCACCGAGCCGCGGACCGGCTGAACTCGCCCATGGACGAACGCGCTCTGAAAATCCCCGAACCCGCCCGGACCGCCAGCGCCGGGGCGGTCACGTTCGCCCATTTCACCGATGCCCACCTGACGTCCCCCGAGGGAGCCGCGGCCGGGGACCTGATGAACAAGCGGATACTCGGCGCCCTCTCGTGGCGACGCCGGCGGCGGCACATTCATCGGCCCCCGGTACTCTCCGCAATGGTCGAGGACCTCGGAACCCAGGGGCCGGACCACGTGGCCATTACCGGCGACCTGACCCAGATCGGTCTTCCCCGAGAGTGCGAAGCGGCCCGGAACTGGCTGGACCAGCTTGCTCCACCTTCCGGCGTGAGCCTGGTTCCAGGCAACCACGACCGTTACGCCGCGGCGCCCTGGGAGTCCACGGTCGGGCTCTGGCAGCCGTACATGGCAACGGACGAGACCGGCAAGGCGCTGGCGGAGAACGCAGGCGGGCCGAAAAGTCCGGAATTCCCCGCCCTGCGGATTCGTGGGCCCGTTGCCTTTATTGGCGTGTCATCGTCCGTGGTCACCCCCTGGTTTATGGCGACCGGGCACGTCGGCGGCGAACAGCGCCGCCGCCTGGCCCGGATTCTTGAGAGCACCGGACGCGCAGGCCTGTTCCGGGTTCTGCTGATCCACCACACGCCGGTGCCCGAAGGGGACAAGTGGCGAAAACGGCTGACGGACGCCGATGAGGTATCCGGGCTAATCGCCCGCCACGGCGCGGAACTCGTACTCCACGGCCATACCCACCGGCTGCAGACCAGCCAGCTCCAGGGCCCGGGCGGCCGGATGGTGCCGGTTGTCGGTCTGTCCTCGGCCTCGGCGGACGATCCGCAGCCGGGTCGTGAAGCGCGCTATTCCCTGTGGACGGTGGAGCGCAACGGCGACGGACACCGGCTGACGCATCGAAGCCGGGTGTACCGCGACGGTGCTTTTTCCGAGGGAACTGACTGGGAGCCGCTCGGCCCGTAAACGGCTAGCTGTCGCTGCCGGCCAGCCGCCTCGCCAGCGCCAGGTCCTCGGGCTTGTCCACGTCGATGGCCGCCTTTCCGAAGGGCAGAATCACCGGCGCTATACGAGCTCCGGAAAGGGTCGACAGCCGATCCAGAGCGCCGCCGAGGGTCAGCTGCTTTGTGACGTACCGAAGCAGCGTCCACGGTCCGAGCGTGCGGATCATCCGCGCGGGGCTCTTGCGGTCCGCCTCCAGGTGCTGCCAGAACTCGACCGCCTGCCGGCCCGCCGGGGTCAGGAACGCAAACAGGTTCGTGCCGCAGAAACCGCCGTCGCGAAACCGGGTGACCGTGCGCCGGGTATCCGGCGCCACGGCGAACACGCTTTCCTCGCGGGCCAGGCCGATCGCCACATCAGCCCGGGTCTTCATGGCCCCGGCAAGAAATGCATCCACCATGCCGGTTTCCAGTAGCGCGTGATCGGCGGTCGTGATCAACACCGGCCGGTCCGGCGCCAGCTCATCGAGTACCGCGCCCACGGTCGTGGCGGGCGTGCTGAGGCCGGGCACGCACCGGGCCCGGCAGGCATTCAGGCCGGCGCTGATGGCCGGATCCGCGGCCGCTTCGTCCGACAGTCCGGCCACCATCAGGGGACCGACGGCCGTTGCCCGCGACAGCGCACCGAGAACCCTCAGGAGCATGGCCTCCCCGGCCACTTCGACCACGGCCTTGCAGGGCGCGCCGGCAGCCTGAGCGACCGGATCGACGCCCTCTCGGCTCCCCGCCAGGACGGCCGCCGTAAACGATTCACTGGGATGCATGAATGAAGAGGCCCGGGTTTACTGGGTGGGGTCGTCGGTCGCGCCTGGGGCGCCAAGGGCCGAGATGGTAAACCGTATCGGCGAAACGGCGCACTCAGGGTCCGCGAAGCCCGTTTCGGAACGGATCGTTTGAGGCCCGGGCTTGTACCCCGAAGATGCCGGTCGAGCGTGGAATCCACCGCAAATTCGCGCAGATTTGCCATTGAGCCCCCTTCGGAAGCAGGGAACCTGTTGCCCGGACCAAAGTTTGAATTCAGGGGTTGTTAGTAGACGAAAAGCCCGCATTTAGTACCGGCGCCTGCTTCGGGCGGGGTTTCGAGAAATTGTGCATAGCATCACAAACCATAAAGAATATGACTTAAGACATTGCTAAACAGGCCGGTAAACGGCTAACTTAACGCCCGAGATCAGGCCATGGGGCATGCGCAGTAAGCACTCATACGGGTCTCAGAGGCCGAAAATCAGGGGATGACAGGGGCTTTCCGAGGTCGGGCGAAGGCCAGTTCGGGAAGAAATAACCTCACTAAATCAAGGGGATGTCGTCGGTGCCGGTGTTGCCAAGGGGAAACTCCGCAGAATCGGCCATTACATCCGACAGGTTCGGAATCCCACGCTCCGCTTGCGGAGCGGGGGTTATTAGTACGCGCGAATAGCTAGCGACACCAAAATTGATGCGTCAGACCGAAGAAGAAGTAATGCAGGAGGTAGACCAGGGTATGGAGCCCACGCCTACAAACAGTAACCTGCCCTTGCGGCCGGCCGACTTTCGCGGCCTCGCTGAGGCGCTGGATTACGCCGCTCAGGGAGCTACCGGCGCCAACTTCTACGATGGGCGGGGCAACCTCGAGGCTGTGCTCCCTTACAGCGAGCTGCGTGAGCGCGCCCGTGACGCTGCCCGTCGCCTGCTGGGTCTGGGACTCGAGCGCGGCGCGCGAGTTGCATTGGTCGCCGAGACCACTCCCGATTTCCTCGTTTTCTTCTTCGCCTGCCAGTACGCGGGCGTTGTCCCGGTTCCGCTGACCGCCGCGCTGACCCTCGGCAGCAGGATTGCGTACGTCAACCAGCTGCATGGCCTGCTGGAAAATTGCTCGGCCTGTGTCCTGGTTGCCCCTTCCGGTTACGAAGCCTATTTCGGGGGCGCGGGCGAAGGCCTGGGCCTGAAGTTCTGTGGAACGCCCGAAGCCTTTGCCGAGCTGCCTCAGGCCGACGTTGAGCTGGAGCCGCTGAAGGGCAACGAGATTGCCTACATCCAGTACACCTCCGGCAGCACCCGCTTCCCCCGTGGCGTGCTGATCACCGAGGATGCGGTCCTTGAGAACCTGACGGGCATTGCCCGGCATGGCCTCAAGCTGACGTCCGAGGACCGCTTCTTCTCGTGGCTGCCCTTCTACCACGACATGGGCCTGATCGGAAAAGTGCTGACACCGCTTTCCTGCCAGCTCTCCGTGGACTACCTGGGCACCCGTGAGTTCGCGATGCGCCCGCGCCTCTGGCTCGAGCTCATGACGCGCACGCGCTGCACGATTTCCTTCGGCCCGCCGTTCGGGTACGAGCTGTGCGGACGCCGTCTGCGCGAAGGGGACATCCCCACCTACGATCTCAGCAACTGGCGCCATGCGGGCGCCGGCGCCGAGATGATTCGGCCTGAAGTGCTGGATGCGTTCAGCGAGCTGCTCGCGCCCAGCGGCTTCCGCCCCGAAGCGTTTCTGCCCTGCTACGGCATGGCCGAGTGCTCGCTCGCCATCAGCTTCGCGCCGCTGGACGAGCGCTTTTCGGTGGATGAGGTTGACGCGGATCATCTTTCGCGTACCGGCGAGGCCGTGCCCGCATCCGAGCTGACCGACCCGGGCCGGGTCCGCCAGTTCGCCATGTGCGGCGAGCCGCTCCCCGGCTACGAAATCGAGATTCGCGACGTCGATGGCAATCCGCTTTCCGAGCGCCGCAGCGGTACGATCTTCGTCCGGGGCGCCAGCGTCATGTCGGGCTACTTCAACGAGCCGAAGGTCACCGCACAGGTGCTGTCCGCCGACGGATGGCTGGACACCGGCGACACCGGCTACCGGGTCGGCAACAGCCTGGTCATTACCGGCCGCACAAAAGACATCATCATCATCAACGGGCGCAACATCTGGCCGCAGGACCTCGAGTACCTGGCCGAGCAGCAGCCCGAAGTCCGCACCGGAGACGCGCTGGCCTTCTCCGCGCCCGCCGCGGACGGCTCGGAGATGCCGGTCCTGGCGGTTCAGTGCCGTCTGAAGGACGACGTGGAGCGCGCGGACCTGCACTCGCGTCTTCAGGGTCTGGTGAGTGAAGAACTCGGGATCCGCTGCACGGTTGAACTCGTGCCGCCCCGCTTCCTGCCGCGCACCTCCTCCGGCAAGCTGTCCCGTTCCAAGGCCCGGCAGAACTATATTGAGAGCCAGGCCCGGAAAGCACGGGAAGAAGGTTCCATCCCGGTTCGGGAGCGGGCCACAGGGTAGACGCCAGGCCGGCGTTCAAACCTGCCCGCGGCATCACCCATGAGCCCGACGGGTCATTCCCCCCTTGTCGCACTGACGGGAGCCACCGGCTTCATCGGACGCCGCATGCTTGCGGCGTTGTCCGATACGGGTGCTCGGGTACGCGCACTTGCCCGCAACCCGGAGCGGCTGGAGGGCATGCTGCCTCCGGAAGACGTTGTCGGCGGCACGCTCGACGACGACGATGCCCTGCAGGCCCTGACCGAGGGTGCGGACCGGATCATCCACTGCGCCGGAGCGGTACGCGGCGCAACCCGCGAACAGTTTGACGCCGTCAACGTGGCGGGGGCGGCACGTGTAGCAGGCCATGCCCGCGAATCCGGCGCCGAGGGATTTCTGCTGATTTCCTCCCTGGCGGCCCGGGAACCTCAACTGTCGCCCTACGCGGCAAGCAAGCACGCGGGGGAAACAGCGGTGGGCGAGGCTCTCGGAGACCTGCCCCTGTTCGTTATTCGCCCGCCGGCGGTTTATGGCCCGGGGGACCGGGAGATGCTGCCGCTACTGAAGACGATGGCCCGGGGCACCGCGCCGGTGTTCGGGTCTCCGGACGCCCGTTTTTCGCTCGTCTTCGTGGATGACCTGGCCCGGGCAGCTTCGGCCTGGGCAGCGGCGGATGCCCCGCCCAGAGGGCTCCTGGAAATCGACGACGGCCGAACCCGCGGCTACAGCTGGACCGAATTCGCCGCAGGCATCGAATCCATCACGGGCCGGCCCGTCAGACTCCGGCAGATCCCTCCGTTTGTGCTGAATCTTCCGGCGGCGGTCAACGGCCTGGCCGGAAAACTCGGCCTGGTCTCCCCCATGCTGACCCCCGGCAAGCTTCGCGAACTCCGGCATCCCGACTGGGTCTGCAGGGCCGGCGGACCGGAGCTGATCCCCGGCTGGAAGCCCGAAATCGGGCTGCATGAGGGGCTCCTCGCCACGCCTGGCTGGCAACAGCCGTCAGGTGCCGGTGCTTGACCCGGCGTGAGCCCTTCGATTAACTCCGGATCATGAGAGCCCCCAGAGCCGGCCGAAACGCCCTGTTGACCATGGCGCTGCTCGCGCCGGCCATCGGTCCGGCTGGCGCAGGCAGCGCGGGGGAAACCATGACCGGCATGTTCGACACGACCCGGGCGCAATGGACCCAGGCTCGACTGGGAGCCTCCAAGTTCTTCATGTCTCTGGACGTGGACATCACCCTGAACATGGTCCGCGGGGCGACGGTGGCAGAGAGCCTCGAAAGCCGCCCTGCCCTGTCCGGGCTTGCCGCGCCGGCCGAAACCATGAGCATGCGCTACTTCAGCGACGGTCTTGGCCGAACCAGCCGCGTCGAGATGCTGCTGGATCCGGCCAACGGGGCCATGCTGCAGCGCTCGACTCACGATACCGGCAACCGCTATCGCCTGCGGGTCTATCGCTACGGTGAGAACCAGGTCCTCCGGCTAACCCGGAGACCCGGCAAGGGTGAGGAAACCCGGGCCCCGGAGAATTGGTCGAGGTTTTCGGAAGAACTGCATACCTATCCCGAGGGCCGGTCCGGTCTTCCGGTGACCGAGCCGGCCGCGCTGATCTATCTCGTGGCGGCTTCGGGACTTCGGGAGACGGGTGACCAGTTCAGCATTACGGCCTGGTCCGACGATCGCCTGTACACCGTCAGTGTCCGGATGATGGGTACAGAAGCCGTTCAGCATCAGTACAAGGTGACCGGCAACGGGAGAACCAGCCGGCAGAAGGGCCGCTCCGACGCCTTGAGATTCGCCATCGACGGAGACCTGGCGGGTCCGCCTGGAAACGATGACGACGATGAGGCATTCGAGCTGCTGGGGCTGACGAACGTCGAGTTGTTCCTCGACCCGGATACGCGTGCCCCCATTCTGCTATCCGGCCGGCTCCCCAGGTTCGGACGCGTGGAATTCGAGCTGGAAGAACTCACGCTCGCCACCGTATCCGCGGAGGATCCGGAGACCACGGGCTGAAGACCTTCAAGAGGTTCGCCCGGCGCATTGACAGCCCTGCTGCGGGCCAGTAACCTTCCCGCCCTCGCAAAGGCGCCGACCGGCGTCAGACCTCGTGCCGAGGTGGCGGAATTGGTAGACGCGCTGGCTTCAGGTGCCAGTGGGGGTAACCCCGTGGAGGTTCAAGTCCTCTCCTCGGCACCATTTGCTGGAAATCCCCCGGAATCCCCTGCTTGGCGATCTGACCACAGCCCACGTGACGGCGGCTCATGGTGCATGACTTCCAGCTCGACGAGTCTGCCGTGGCAGCGCTTCCGGCAATACCGGGATTATCCGCCCACCGGGCCATGTGACCGTCCTTCGAAGATCGAACCGCCAGGCGTTGCGGGAGTGACGCTCAGCCTTTTCCACACCGCTTCGCTCTGTCCATGGGACAGGAACCCATCGGATTCCTTGGACCTCCCGGCAGCAGAAAATTCCGGTTGGTGCTTTTCAAGGCGCGCACCCATGCTCGCCGCACGCCACCCCAGTGGCAGCAGCCCTGGGAGCATCCGGCCTGCCCACGCCGAAATGACGCCAACGTAGAGCAAAGTCCGGGCCGCCGGTTGCCGGCTTCGTCGAGATCCGGCGGTTCGGATCAGTGGTGCACGACGTGGTCGATGATCTCGTGGACTTCCTTTTCAAGCTTGGCCGAAGGCGTCACAACGACGTCCCGTTCGTGCACGCTCGCACGGTACCGGTTGACGTCCGCATTACGCTCGTAGGCCTGGCGAAGCTGGTCCAGGACCTTCTCTACTTCGAGCGCGCTGAGCCCATGCTCTTCGACCAGCGTGTTCAGGCCGCTGACCTTGCCGTCATGTATCCAGGCCAGCCCGAACTTCTTCGGGGGCTTGCCGATAAAGACATAGGCGGCGTGCTCCGAGGGAATGACCTCGAGTTGATCTTTAACCTTGCTGCCGAGTTCATCGAGTTGCTTCTCAACCTCGGCAACTCGCGAGGCAGCCGTGCTGGCAGGATCAATGGCCGGGAAATCCGGCTTGCTGGAAAAGAGATTACTAAACAGTCCCATGACTTCCTCCTGTCGTTGCCTGGGTTCTGCGACTGGACTGGTCAATAAGTAATCATAGTCAAGAATTCGGCATCCTGCCTCGGGAAGGAACCGTTGGATTGGGGAGGTCCTGTTTGACCGTACCCCTGCACGCCGAGCCCCACTGGCTGCGGGATTCCCCGGCACCTTGGCCACGGGCGGTCTCTTGACGCAGGGCACGCGCGGTTCTGTGGGGGAAACGGCATCAGCGGCCGGCGAAACCATCACCGGGCTAGTTGCGTCCCCGCTGGTCGACTCTTGCGTTATTCGACTGCTTGTCGCTTACTGCCGTGCCAAGGTATCCCGGGGTTTCCAGATTGCTGGATTCTTCGAGTCCGTAGATTGGCCCGAAGCGGCAGGCACAGAGACCGGGGCTCGCAGGCAGGCTTCCTGAGGAGTAAGGTCCGAGGCCTCGGGGACCACCTCAACCGGCACCTTGACACCGGGACTGCGGCCAAGGCGGCGCGCCGGGAAGCCACGGGCTCTGCAAGCTGCAATTTGGATTTCCATCGGCCTGGGTCGCCGGCTCGAAACGTTTGCACATTCCTCGTCAGGACAACGGTGTTGTGAGTTATTTGAAAATTATTCTGGCCGGCCTGGCGCTATGCGCCTTGTGGTGCGCGACGGCCTTTTTTGGCGGCCTTCGCGGCTGGTGGCTGACGCCGGTAGCAGAGCGCGGTGATACAAAGGCCTTCGTTGCGGCGGCGACAAGCATGATTGACCGCGCGTCGCCCGGCAGTGTCGCACTGGTCGTCATCGAATCCGGTCAAATACTCGCTGAGACCTTTTCCGGGACTGATGAGAGGAAATCCGGGGAGGTCAATCGGGATACCCTTTTCCCTACGGCATCCTTCAGCAAATGGCCGACGGCCTACGCGGTGATGTTGCTGGTCCAGGAAGACAGGATTGATCTCGACGCACCTATTTCCAGTTACCTTACCCGGTGGCAGTTGCCCCCTGGTGACTTCGACAACGCCAAGGTAACCGTGCGGCATGTGCTGTCCCACACGGCGGGCCTGGTCGACGGTCTCGGATTCGGCGACTACGCCGCCGATGAAACGCTGCCAGC
This sequence comes from uncultured Gammaproteobacteria bacterium, assembly GCA_963842955.1. Classification (GTDB taxonomy): domain Bacteria; phylum Pseudomonadota; class Gammaproteobacteria; order Steroidobacterales; family XN24; genus JARFQW01. The sequence continues at coordinate 312,994 of CAWJIJ010000006.1, read as the reverse complement.
GCTCGAGGAGTCCCTGTCACTCCCAAGGAGTTCCGACCACGAGCAGGCGCAGATCAGGGTGGGCCGCGAACCGGGCAGCGAGTGGGACTACTCCGGCGGTGGCTATCTCATCCTGCAGTTGCTCGTGGAAGAGATCTCGGGCATGGAATTCGCCGACTTCATGCAGAATGCTGTTTTCGAACCCCTGGGGATGTCCCGGTCCACTTACGACTATCTCGGTGACCTGACTAACAACTCCGGTTCGTATGACCGCCAGGGGGAACCGGCACCGACTTATCAGTATGCAGCGGCCGGCGCCACCGGCTTGTCATCCTCGGCGACGGATCTCAGCCGCTTCGTGCAGGCGCAGATACCCGGTTCGCCCGTACCGCCGCTATTGGCACCGGCCGCCATTGAGGCCATGCGGGAGCCCCACGGCCGCACTATGGGGGTCGATATCTGGGGCCTGGGAACAATGTTGTATGCGCCTTCACCGGGTGGTGGCTTTGTGTTCGGTCACGACGGTTCCAACGATCCCTCCATCAATAGCAGTGTCCGGATCAACCCCGACAATGGCGACGCCATCGTGGCACTGTCCACGGGGCCTGCCTACCTGGCCTCGCAAATCGGCTACGAATGGGTACTCTGGCAGACCGGCTACCCGGATTTCATTCAATCCCGCCTCGCTATCGAAAGCGCCTTGCGGCCGATGCTTTTCGGCGCCCTGCTGATTGCCGTTCTGACCATCCTGATGCTTGTCCGGCATCGGCGCGGACGGGCGCGAGCAGGTTCGGCCCATTGATCCAGGCCATGATGCCCGTAAGCCAGCCAGAGCATACGGCCGTCCCTGCACGTCGGATCTGGCCGCCAGCCATTGAAGCAGGCGACGATGGATGGCCCGTTTCCGGCGGACGGTGGAAATCGCTACACTGACTGCGCCGACCCTGGCGAAGACCCGCAAGTACCCTAAGGAAAAGAAAAACATGAGAGTACCCGGATACCTGGCCACTCTGGCCGGCATTCTTATCCTCGCCGCTATCGGCCTCGCCCCACAAGCGTCGCTGGCGGCCACGCCGCCGGAAGCGGGCGAAACCAGGCAAGCGAAAGCGATCCTCGTCACCGGCGCAAGCTCAGGCATCGGTCTCAATATCGCCGAGACCCTGGCCCGGAAAGGCTATTTCGTCTATGCCGGGGCGCGAAAACAGGCCGACCTGGACGCTCTCAACAAGATCCCCAACATCCAGGCCGTGCGCCTGGACGTGACCAAACAGGACGAGATTGATGCCGCCGTGGCCACCGTGCGCACCGAAGGCCGGGGACTCTACGGCCTGATCAACAATGCCGGCGTCGCAACGCTGGGACCGCTTGCCGAAATCGATGAAGCGGAGTTGACGTGGATCTTCGACGTGAACGTGCTCGGCGTTTACCGGGTTACGAAAGGGTTCGCGCCCCTGATCGTCGAGTCCAAAGGGCGCATCATCAACATCAGCTCGATCTCGGGCGTGCTGTCCGGAATGTTCTGGGGTCCCTACGGCATGACCAAGCACGCGCTCGAGGCCTATACGGATGCCCTGGCGGAAGAGATGGCACTGTTCGATGTCCAGGTCAGCGCCGTCAACCCCGGGAACTATCGCTCGAGAATTGGCACCAAGGAAGCAGTGACGCTTGCCAAACAGCCCTACGCGCAGCCGGGCTCGCCTTACGCCGGGCCGCTCAAGGAATATATCGAGTACCTCTCCGATCGCAGCATGTACAAGGAACCGGATGAAGTCTCCGCGGCGGTCATGCATGCCTTGTTCGATCCGGCGCCGAAACCCAACTACCTGGTCGTACCCAACGAGAAAGAGGCCGGGTGGACCATCCGGAGGATCATCGAGGAGATGGCGGAGCTCAACGCCGATCAGCCCTACGCCTATACCGATGAGCAGCTCATTGAAATGGTAAAAGAGGCGACCGCGGCACAGCGGGCCCGCGCCTCGCGCGACGAGCCTTGAGCACGGTGCAACGGCGGCTTGAGTAACCTTGGCCTGACCACCGTGACCGACATCCCCGGCTTCTTCTCCTTCCTCGGTATCACCACTGCGATGTTGCAGTTCCCCTGGACGGAGAGGCCCTACGGCCCCCCGCTGGGTTGGGACGGTCGGGTGCCCGGTGAATCGCCCCCTTGCGGTGTGAGTCTTTATGGCCGCGCCACAGGGCAGCCGCGGCGAGTGCAAGCAGCAGGAAGGACGCGGCCCCACCACCACCTCCGCCTGTGCTGCTTGGCGCAATTGCCTCCATGGCGGCCTCGACAATCACGGTTCGGGTAGCGGCGGCGGCATTGCCCGCAAGATCCTCGACACGGTAAGTGATCGTGTAGGTGCCGGCCAGCGCCGTGTTGACCGGATTATCCACCACGATTTGTCGCTGATGTCGCCGTCGACGTTGTCAAACGCCGAAGCTCCCTGGATCAGTGTAAACCGCGCCCAGCTGAACGCTGACGGCAGGCGCGCCGGACAATGATAATCTCCGGCGGGACGTCGTCGCGCAATCACCTGGACCGCAAGTTCGAAAACCTCGCTGTCGAGCTCTCCGTCGGTTGCCACGACATGGACGACGAGCAATCCGACAACACCCGGCTCCGGCGTGACGGTGTTGCCCGCGCGCTGGTAGCCGGCGCCATCCAGGACCCGGACCGACAGCTGCCAGGCGTCATTGTCCGGATCCGAGAGCAGCAGGCTGCCAGTGTTGATCTCGACCGGCGTGCGCTCGAGGGTCTCCACCGGCCGCTGGCCGTTGATGGCGGGCGGATCGTTGACGGGCGTAACGGCAATGTTCAACGGGTAGACATCGCTTTCCACGAGGCCATCCGTGACAGTCACGGGAACAACCAGATCGCCCGAAAAATCCGTCGCCGGGGTCACCCGCGTTGCGGTGAAGCTGTAAAGCGGGCCGCTGTGGACAAGGAGCGTCAGGGTCGCCGGGTCGTTGCCTGGAAAATCAACGATCAGATCGTCCATCCGGATGTCGATCGGCTGTTCTTCAGGCGTCTCCAGTAGCGCCTGGCCCTGGATGACAGGCACAGCCTCGGTCTCACCGACGGCAACGGACAGTTCGAAGGTCGCGCTGTCGGCGGCGCCGTCGCTCACCGAAACCGGGACGACGAGCGTGCCCTCGAAACCGGCCTCCGGCGTCAGCTCCCCGTCCGAATAGGTGTAGTGGTCCCCGGCATAGACCGTCAGCTGGTACCCGACATGGTAAGCGGGGTCGACATCGGCATCGCTGATGATCAGGGCGCTGGTGTCCAGCGCCAGCGTTTCCCCCGTTTCGGTTCGCAGGGGCATCTGACCCTCGATCACCGGAGCATCGTTTTCGTTGACCCAGTTGCCGACTCCGTAGCTGCGATTGGGCTCCACATGAAAAAGCTGCCAGGGAGTCTGCGATCCCCACTCCGGATTTGCCGGGTCCCAAAATTCGGTCTCCGGGGGCAGCAGGCGACTCCACTCCCCGTCGTGATACAGCAGGGACTCCTCGTATCCCAGCTCGCCCACCTGCGGATACGCGGCGTCGCCGAAAATCTCGACGGACGGACCCCACCAGGCGCACGTCGAACCGTCCTGGGAACAATCCCTCTTGTCCTCCCGGTAGAGATGCTCCCAGGCGAGGTCCCAGGCCTGGTCGCAGTAGTTCCAGAGATAAACCGCACTCCTCCACAGCGCCGGTGACTGGTCGTCCAGCCGATCGGTGTGGTTCGCGTAGTAGAGCTGCTTCTGCGCGTGCCCGCCCTGGTCGACAATCTGGGTGATATTGCAGGCCAGCTCCGGCAGCGGCCTCGACCACTGCCAGCCCGGTGCCCTGGCCCCGTTCGGGCACGGGAACTCGGAGGTGCAAGGCCAGGCGAAAAGGCCAAGGTGACCGTTGTCCTGGTCCTCGGTATACATCGCCAGCAGTTCCAGACCGTTGTCGGTCCGCGACGTGGCCGTCGTATAGAGCCAGGCGGGCAGCGGCGCGGCGCGCTCCAGCCCGTCCGGGTAGACGAACATCCGGGTATGCAACCGGCCGCTCTGCATGGCGACGAGCTGGCCGGTTGCATAGGCGGTCCCGGCACTCATGGCGCCGGGAACAGGGGCGTTGCTGTGGACGGAGGCTGCCCCGTCAGCGACGACCAGGAAATTCGCCGCTGACGTCCCGGACTTCCGCGCAGGTCTCCGAGTACGGCTCCCAGAGGGTGTTCGCCGGGCAGGCTGCATGAGCCTCGACGGCGACCGCAAGGAGGAGCAGACCGAGGCCCGGAAACCGCAAGCTCCTGTTCATTTCGCATCACCGCCAAGGTGCTCAGTCCGTCCGCGTGATGTAGACGCCGGCCAGCCCGTCGTCGTGTGCCTCTCCGCCTTCGACGTCCATGCTGGCGTTGATGGCCAGCCACGGTCCCCGGAGGCCTTCGCGCTCCAGCCCCACCTCGGTGACCTTGGAATCCGGCGGTGCCTCGGGGTCTAGGGCCAGGCCGCTCATCGTGGTGTCCACCGCAGTGATCACGGGAGCCTGGCCCGGGCCCGTACGCAGGTAGATCCCGTCCACGGGATTTGCGTACACGCCGTTCCGCAGGCCGCCGGAGCGGGCCTTGAATGCCGTCAGGTACGTCGACCCGACGCCGGCGGAAACCGCCAGGAACGCCGAGGAACGCCACCGCACGGACTCCCCGTCCTCCTCGCCGCCTTCGGCCGCGTGGCCGTGATTCATGCAGGGAGGTTTGCCTGAGTAGTTCCAGTACAGGAACTCGTCGAACTGCTTGCCGCGGATGGCAACGGGAACCGTCCGGCCGGTCTTCGTGTCATGCACGAAGATGCCCTGTTTCGCGGGAACCTTCCGCTTCGTGTAGCAACTCCGGCCGAACCGCGGATCGTCCTGATCGTCGCAAATGCTGCCCGGATCACCCACGGTCTCCCCGGTGGCCGGGCAGTAAAGCGCCTGGTTGCAGTATGCAATGCGATCCCTGTTGCCTTCCTCCTTGCAATACAGCTTGACGGTCCTGGAGCCCTTGCCCCAGGCGCCCCAGAAACCGACGAACCTCCCGTCAAACGCGATTCCCTCGCCGATTGCGGTAAACCGATGCGCGGCGGACTGCCCGGGAACACGTTCGCCGATTCGAACGAGCGTCGTAAGCGGCGGCTGGTACCGCAAGGGCGCAAGATAGATGCCGCCCAAGGTCGGGGCTTCTTCGTTATCGAAGCCCGCAAACACGGCCTTGTTGTCCGCGGCATTCGGGGGTGCCGTAGAGCCGAATATGACCCTCGTACCGGGAATGGGTGTGTGGGCGCTATTGGCAATCATCACGGATGGCGACGTGCCTCCCGCCGGCCCGGGCACTAACTGCCGATAGTAGACGCCCGTGCGCGGAACGCCCTCCGCCGTGTAGTTGCCTTTGAACACGATAGTATCGCCGTTCGTGACCGAAGGCGCTCCGGGGAACACCTCAAAAGCGATGTCGCCAAACTCCGGGACGCCGTAGAAATTGAAGCCCGGCACGTTACCGAGCTTGGCCGCGCCGGTGATGAGTTCGCCGAACGGATTCGTGTAGATCCCGGTAGTTCCAGCGCGAGTCTCCGAGCCGTCGTCCAGCGTATAGCGAAACACCGGCGGATGGTTGCCTCGCGTTGCGATCGTTGCCGAATGCATGTCGATGCGCGGGAAGGACGGGGTTTCGACAAAGCTTGTAGCAAGGTTGTTCGGGTATGGAACCCCCGCGCTTCTGTCCAGGATCGGGATGATGTCGGCGTTGGTCTTCGACATATCGCGCACATAGATGCCGTGCGTTGCCGGCCCGAGAGGCGGGCCGCCCCGGCTGCGCGCCCTGATGACCACCAACCCGTCCGCGTTCACAGAGGGCTGGTTGTAACTATTAAAGGTCCGCTGCCCGAGCGGGGGAATCAGGTCGTTGTTGTTCACGACCGTGGCCCAAAGCAAGGGGCTCTCGGGCTTCGGCGCCGCGAGTACCGTCATCGACAGCACGGCAGCACCGAGCACCCATAAAATCTGCAAAATCTCTGAATCTCATGACTGGCCTCCCGATCCCCGGGCCACGGGGCCCGGGGATCTTCTGCCGGCTCTCGCCGGTGGGTCGGATCCACTACCTCGGCTGCAAGCCTAGTGGCCGCCGCCCTTGGTCACTCGGACGTTACTCGTCGCCGTAACGGCGTTGTTACCCATATAAGGGTCCTCAGCCGCGGGTTCGACCATCGCCGTCCACGTGATCTTCGTGGCCACGTGCGGTTCGGCAATGGTGAAGTACTGCGTTCCGGTAGTGAACGTCAGCCCCGAAACCAGGCCCTCGAACTCGAAGATATAGGGACCTGGCAGTCCGTTTACGAGAACGTCTCCACCTGCGGCAGTCGTCGCGGTTACCGATAACGTGCCGGCCGCGGTGTCCGGTCCCGAATTGAGGACGTTCACGACGAATTCCCGACCTTCGGTCGTCGCTACGACCTGCCGGGGCACTTTGAGCCCGGACTTGTCGCTGATCGAAAGATCATATAGCTCGGTCGGGTTCGGAGTCGGCGCGCAGGGCACCGGCGTGGCATCGGCGTCGGGTACCTCGTAGGTGTGCATGAAGCTGATGACTTCACGCGTGTCGTCGGCAGCCTCCGAGAATCCGCCGATATCACCACCCGAGTATCCCGGATCATCCAGGAACACAGCGGACAATATCGGTCCAACGGTGGCCAAGTACGTGCCACCCCCGAGGTCCTGGAGGAACTCGAACATGCCGGGCTGCGGCGCATTCGTGGGCAGGTAGGCCGGAGACGGCAATCCTCCGGGCACTGGCCCGGCGAAATTCGTCATTCGGTCATACGAATAGCCCGTGGCCGTGCCGTCGGCATAGCGTGTGTAATCCAGGAACCACTTGGTCACGATCTTGACTTCACCCATGACTTCTTCCTTGACGTCTTTGGACACTTTGAAAAGGAAGGAATCCATGCCAGGGTCCGTCAATCCCAGGATCTGGTTCAGGTAGACGAGCATGTCGACATTGACTTCGCCGCCCTTATCCATGGCAACGCCGAACGCCCGGGCTGCGGTTTCCAGCACACCCGCGCCTTGCGGCAAGGCCACACCGATTTCGCCATCCAGCATCAAGTACTTGTAGACCGCGAGATTCTGCAGGGGCGAGTCGATTGTGCTCGTCACCAGGGCATCGCCGGCATAGCGGCTATGGACCATCCGTCCGGCCGGGTCCAGCGATGTGCAGTCGGCAATCGCGAGGTTCACCTGTACGTCCTGTAGCTGGGACGCCAGGACTCTGTCGGATGCACGAGACAGATTGACACGCCCGAAGTCCACTTCCTGCACGCAGGTGGCGAACTCGGGCTCAAGCGCACATGTGGCGGGATCGGTGGGTGCCACCAGGACCCCGTCAACTTCGATGAGGTCAGCAGCGGGACACCCTGTGTTCCCGGGAAATCCAATCGGCTGCTGGCACATATTGGCATCGACCACAGGTACCCCACTGGCATCCCGGTACAGGATGATCAGGTCGCCATAGTCGGGTGGCTGCACGTTGCCTCCACCTCCGCCTTTTTTTGCCGCCAGTGCGGAGCCGCTCAGACCGACGATGCCGGCTGTGAGCAGTCCGAAGGATGCAAGAAATAGCCTGGTATTCATGATCGCTCCTCCTTGCTGTTGAAAATCCGTGGCGAATCAAACTGACTCCGCCTTCGGTAATAATGTGGGTGAGTCGTGTTTCCTACGTATTTCCCCGCGGCATGAAACTGTTACAAAGTGTTGGATATGGACGCTGGGGGAACTGCTGATCGCGCCAGCGGGCGGCATCTGCTGGTTGTGGATGACGACCGGGAAACCCGCGAGTTACTGTCCGGCTATCTCGGCAACCAGGGATTCGGGGTTTCCACGGTCGCTGACGGCCGAGCCATGGATGAATGGCTGACCACGCAGAGGGCGGACCTGGTCATTCTCGATCTCATGCTCCCGGGCGAGGATGGCCTGTCAATCGCGCGGCGCCTCGCCAGCGATTACAAGCTGCCGATCGTGATGATCTCCGCACGGGGGGAGGAACTCGATCGAATCGTCGGCCTCGAGGTCGGCGCCGACGACTACTTGCCGAAGCCGTTCAACCCCCGAGAACTACTCGCACGGATTCGCGCCGTGCTGCGACGCAGCGTGCCCGGCAAGGAACACGAAGACAAATCGGAGAGCGAATACGAATTCGGCCCATTTCGATTCGATCCGGAGCGGCGCCTCCTGTTTCGCGGGCCGGCGGAGGTTGAGTTGTCTCGAGCTGAATTCGATCTCCTCGACGTTTTCGTTCGGCATCCGAATCGGGTGCTTAATCGCGATTTCATCATGGAGTGCCTGCGCGGTGACTATCGTGATCCGCTCGACCGGAGTATCGATGTTCGGGTGACAAGACTCCGGCACAAGATCGAGGAGGACCCCACTCAGCCCTGCTATGTCCGTACCGTCTGGGGCGTCGGCTATCAGTTCACGCCGAAGGGTGCTGAGGCATGACTCCCCGGCCGCGCTCGCTTCTAGCGACGCGCAATCCTCACCATCTCGGCAACAATGCTTGCCTTCATGCTGATTCTTGTCGGCGCCGCCGTTTTCTTCGTCTACAACCCGATGGCGAAACGCCACGCCGACGATTTTGCCGCGGTGATCGTGTCGGCCGCGCATTCACTGCAAAGCCTGCCCGAAGAGATGCATGCGGGGCTCAGGCAACAGTTGCTGCAAGACCACGGCTTGATCGTCGCCGAAGAAACCACTCACGTTCCCCCGACCTCCCGTGATTTACCGTACTACCCGTTTTTTCACGAGGCTCTCGACCGTCGCGCGGGCGCCGAATTGACCATTATCGATCCCGAAGACAGCCCGACCATATGGGTCGACGTTCCCGCCCACGGGAAGCTTTTCCGCATCGGTTTCGACAAGAAGCGTCTGGGCACCAATCCGCCGCTCGTCCTGGTCCTTGCGGTGGCCGGCGGGGTTTTGCTGGCACTGTTGGCCAGCTTGCTGCAGGTGCGCAGCGTGGTCAGGCCGCTCGAACAGTTGTCGTCAGCGGTCAATTTGCTCGGCCGCGGCCAGAATCCCGGGCCGATTCGCGAACAGGGTCCCGAGGAGATTGCCGTGTTGGCGCGGGCCTTCAACCGCATGTCATCCGAGCTGCAGCAGTTATCGGAGAATCGCACAGTGATGATCGCCGGCATTTCTCATGACTTGCGGACGCCGTTGACCCGCCTGGGCATCGCGGTAGAGATGCTCGACGAGAACCCGAATCCAAAGCTCGTGGAGAGCATCCGCCGCAACCTCGACGCGATGAACAAGCTGATCGGGCAGTTCCTGCAGTTCTCGCACGGCGTGGAAGGCGGCCTGCCGATCCAACTCGATCTCTGGCAGATGATCGAGTCCCTTGCTGCCGATTTAAAGCTCGAGGGGTCCCGCCTGCAACTGCATCGCCATGATCCGCCGTGCGTGTACTTTGCCGATCCCGTGGCACTGGAGCGAGTGCTGGTGAACCTCCTCAAGAATGCCTTCGAGCATGGGGGCGACCTCGTCGACATCCACCTGAACTGCAGAGAGAAGCGGGTCGAGGTCGAGATTTGCGACCGTGGTCCAGGTATTCCCGAAGGGGAGGTCGATGCGGTTTTCCGCCCGTTTCACCGGCTGGAAGCAGCGCCCGGAAAGAAGGCCGGCGGCAGTGGCCTCGGTCTCGCAATCGCCCGTCAGATCGCACTCAAGAACAACTGGAGAATCGACTTGGAACCGCGAAAGGGCGGAGGCACCGTGGCGAGGCTGTGTTTGCCTCCGACTCGGCGCTTCGCGCTCCACGGATCGCCTGCCTGTTCTATTAGCGCAGCAGTGACACCCGATCCGCCGCAGGAAGACCAGGAACAGCCTGCTTTCCCGATGCGTCCGCAACCCTGAGCGGTCGACTTGTCCTACAGGCAGCCGTCTTCGCACTCGCGAACAAGCAGCCTGTCAGCAAGGATTGTGCCACCGTTGTCCACACCAACCGCCCGGACAAGCGTCCCAGGTTCGACCTGATCGAAGAACGTGTCCGCGTCAATAATCGACTGGTCCGCTGCCTGGAAGATCGTTGCGTCGTGGGCAGCCACCCTGATGCCAAGCAACATCAGCGCGGGCGGCTCAATGCTTTCGACCGGCGCCTTCAAGGTCACGTTCTCCTCTGCGTCTTCGCGCTCGAGTCGGGCCGCAACCACGGTGCCGCCGTCCAGGTACGCCCGGACGGCCAGGCGGTCACCAACCGCGAGATCATCCAGCCAGAACTCGCGCAGCGCCGCGTCACTCGCGTCGCGAAAAATCGTCGAGTCATCGGTCGTGACCAGGATACCGAACAACGTGACCGTCGCTGCGGCTGTGTCTACTGAAGCGATGTCCGCCTCGATCTGCACAATCGACGGCAGCCTGAAGACGATCTTGCTCGCGACCAGCACGCCTTCTTCATCGAAGCGGCCGGACACGGCCACCCTTGCATCCAGGGCAAGCGTATCCTCCGAGCCGTTTGCGTAGACGGTCGCATTGGTGGTCGTAATCGTCGTTCCGTCCACTATGAACTCGAGCGGAGAGATGAATTTCGTGATGTAGCCCTGGATGTCGTAGCTGCAGCCGGCGGCACAGAGCTTGTCCCTGTCCCGGTCACGATCGCGGTCACGCGCCCGGATCTGGTCAAGAAGCAGTAGACCGTCGACAATCGGCGATGCACTCGATACCTCGGCGTACAAACCGTCCGCGAGATCCGACCCGCCCAGTTCGAGCATAGCGTTGGAATAGTCAAACCACTGGGTTCCGATCCTGAAGCGCATCAGAGACGGGTCCAGGTCGCCGATTTCCCCTCGGGTCATCATTCGCATGCCAATGGCCCAGGCATTCGCGACATGTTGAATGAATGTCGCCTGGATCCGGTTCGCTTGCCGCTCATGGCCCATTACTCGGACGACGTTTCCGTTCGCCAACCGCTCGTAGTCAACGGTTTCGAACACGGTTAGCTCGTCGAAATGAACGGTTCGGCCGAGCACGACGAATTGGTGCCGGTCCTGGTCCAGATCGGAAATCGGCCCCTCGACCTCATCGAGGCATCCGATGGTCCTCGCGACGGCATTCTGCGTACGCGCCCTCACACTGGCCACGATGGCGACGACGTGACCGACGCGCAGATCCGCGAGGTAAGCCGGTTCATCGTTCATGGAGACGGTCGCATTGTCGCACTCGAATACAGCGCCGTTCGCGTAGACACTCCCGAATCGCGTGAGGGTGCCGTAGGTGATGACATCGGATGTGGCTGGCTCGGGGATCGCCTGTGGCGGGTCAGACGAGCTGCTGCCACCGCAACCAACGAGGGTGAGCGCTCCAGCCACCGCAAGTAGCAGTCTGATGTTCATGACAACTCTCCCTGCGGTCCAACTGCTGCCGAGAAATTCGGACCCGAGGGAACCGCATGGATAATGTTGGGCGGCGAGTGCTTCTCGAGTATTTCGACGCTACAGCAGATTGTTTCGGGCTGTTACATAGCCACGGAGCTCGTTTCCAGGCTTTTTCCCCGCGATCGTGCGGATGCCTGCGCGACGGCTTCGCTCGGCTGGCTACGCTGTGACCGAACCACGCTAACTACCGGAATAACTGGAACAAACAGACTCATCATCTTCATTCAGCAATCCGCGACGCACGATTTCACCGCGAAAAAGTACTCGCTCACGCGTGTGCTCGCTTCCTCTCTACACCTGCCGGAAGTCGGCGACGGGCGCACACGCGCGCCACGGAACCTGTTTCACCCGCGAAAAAAATCCCTTGAGGTGCCGGTGGGACGCTTCCTTGCCTGTTCAGCAAGACCGATCGGTCGCTTGGCGTGTTCCGACCTCGGGCCTGGCTGCCTTCTACATGCCGTCGTCGACAGCCTGTAGCGCTTTCGTCATGAACACGCTGTTGGGGTCTTCCAGGTATTCGCCGAAAGGCCGCCGATAGCTGAAGCCGTGGCGCTCGTACAGCGTGCGCGCCGGGGCAAACTCGGCCATCGATCCGGTCTCGAGATGCAGGTGGCGATAGCCACGGCGACGCGCCTCGGCCATGATGCAACCCAGGATCGCGGACCCGACGCCGCGTCCGCGCCAACGCAGAACCGTTCTCATCGCCTTGATCTCGCCGGCCGTCGCCTCCAGTTCTTTCAGTGCGCCACAACCGAGAAGTTCCTCATCGTCCCATGCCGACCAGAACGTAACGGAGGCGCTTTGCAGTCCATCCGTATCCAGGGCGTGGACGCTCTCCGGTGGGGTGATCGAGTGCATATGCTCGAGATGCTCGCCGATCAGCGCGATGACGCGCTGATCGGTCAGGTCGTCCTCACGGATGATCATCGAGAATATTCCTCGCGGATTCCGGTCTTGCGCAACCGGGCTCTGGACGCCGTTTGAGAGCAGAAGGCCACTACTTCGGCCAGTGCTGTCCGTGAAGAAAAAGCTCAGGGCTTTCAGCGGAACCCGTAGAGCCAGTCAAACTGCTGCTTGCCCACACAGGCGATCAGGCGCGCACCCAGCGATTTCAGATGCTCGTGGGCATCGTTGATGCCGCCATAAAAGCCAGCCTTGTGTTCCTTGTCCTCGAACAAGACATACGGTTTGAGGCGGGCCAGGGTCTCACTTGCACCCCGAAGGGCCCGTGCTTCGTAGCCCTCCAGATCGAGCTTGATGAAGTCGAGCTCAGTCAGCTCCAGGGCATCGAGCGGCATCGCCGGAATATCACCGGGTCCCGATATCCGCCGGGTAACCGAGCGATGTCCCGGCTTGCCCCTCATTCGAACATTCTCTTCCTTGTCGGACAGCGCCATCTGGTAAAGATGCACGCGGTCTCCGCCTCCCCATTCCTGGACGTTCCGCTTCAAGGCCTCGAAGGTATCGGGCGCCGGCTCGAATGCATGGATCTCCTCGAAACGCTCGAGCAAGATGCGCGTGTACGCGCCCACGTTGGCCCCGCCGTCCAGCGCGACCCGGCCGCCCTCGAACAGGGACAGCGCCTCGATAAGATCTTCCGTCTTCGGGCCGTCCCCCTGGCCGTAGTAGGCAAGGGTCTTCCGCCGCATCTTGCCCCACTTCGCCCACCACCGAAGGTCGATCGCTGGAACCCAGAACTCACCGACCTTTCTCATCCCCGCCCCTCGCTGAGGTGTAGTCTGATTATATTCTTGAGATTCCGGTTGCCCGAAGCGGCCGGGACGTGGCCACCGGCCCGGCGGCCTGGAGTGACCCGCCCGGGTGCTGATGGGCCGACCTGCCCTGGCCCGGGATGCCTCGAAGGCCGGTGGGTCGCCGCATGCGGACGTCGTCCACAACGCCGTGCTTCTTCTCCCGACAGCAGGATCGCACGCGCGCCCTTGGCAGGAAGGCTCAGACCTGACAAAGCCGGATCGATTGCAGAAATAAGGATTGCAGCCCCCTCCACCGCGTCCGGGTGGCATCTCTCATCGGCAGTCTGACACAAGTGACGGCGCCTGCCGATGAGTATCGGCTTTTTGCGCCGCCTTGCCTTTCCGGGCCGTCTTGCCGGGGGTCCGGGACCGGCTCCGCCGGGTGCCGCAAGGTCGGTTTCCGGGAGCTATGCTTGCATCATGACTGATTCCCCTTTCGCGTCCGGCGGCTGCCTTTGCGGCGCTGTTCGATACACGGCCCACGAGGCCCCCGTTCGGATGGTCCAGTGCCATTGTGGCCAATGCCGGAAGCTATCCGGGACAGGTCATGCATCCCAGGCATTCTTCCGCGAGAAGGATATTTCGATCGACGGCCAGCCGGCGAGTTTCGCCTTCGCTGCCGACAGCGGAAACCAGAAGATCTACCACTTCTGCAATACCTGCGGCAGCCGCCTGCACGGCACGAACTCCGGGCGGCCGGGCATAACGATCGTGCCCGTCGGCTGCTTCGACGACAGTCGCTGGTTCACACCCAACGCCGTGGCTTACACGAGCTGCCGGGAGGCTTGGGATGTGACCGCCGAGGACGTACCCAGCTTCGAGGCCATGCCGCCGCCCCCGAAACCGGCGCCCGGCGGCTGACTGACCCACCCCTTGGGAAGGGGGCAGCAACAGGCGCCATCGGACCATAGGCAGGACAAAGCGCTTGCAGCGCCGGAACGCTGGTTGATCGAATCACGGGCTCGCTGCGGCACGCACCGCAGCTTTCGCTAAAGCAGATCCCGCTACGGCACTACGGCGTCATGCCGGCCGGCACCCCTCCCGGATAGATCTGATCGATGGCTTCCTGGATCGTCTCCACCCGATTGCCGTGACTGGGGTGGGTGCTCATCCATTCGGGCGGCGCCTGGCCGCCCGCGGCCTCGTCGAGGATGCCCATGACCACGATCAGCGCGCGAGGATCGTAGCCGGCCTCCGACATGAACCGCACGCCGAGGTAGTCGGCCTGGAGTTCGTCTTCCCGCCCGTACTTCATATTGATCATCTGCCCGACCATGGCCGCAAGCTGAGCTTCTCCGCCACCGCCGCCGGCGGCGACGAGTACCGCACCGGTCAGGCCCTGGGTCAGCTGCTGCTTGGCGATGCGCTGAGCCGAATGCCGGGCCACGACGTGGCCGATCTCATGCCCGAGCACACCGGCCAGCTGGCCCTCCGTTTCAAACCGGTTGAACAGCGCGGCCGTCACGAACACCTGGCCGCCAGGCAGCGCAAAGGCGTTAACGGTTTGCGGGTCCGCCAGGAGGTGGAAGTCGAACTCCCACTCCGTCTGCGCTGCCTCGGATGACTGGACCAGCTTCTGCCCGATGCGGTCCACGAGGGCCTGGGCGTCCCGATCGGGGTGCAGTCCGCCATGCTGGGCGGCCATTTCCGGGGCCGCCTTCAGGCCCATCGCGATTTCCTGCTTCGGGGTAATAGCGATGTGCTGCTCTTCCCCGGTGACCGGGTTGTACTCCGTGGAGCACTGGTACGACATGAACGCGAAACCCGCAAAGATCAGTCCGATCCAGAGGCGGGACATGCCGCTCCTTCGCCGGGTTGGACGCGTGCGCATCGACCGTCGGCCGCGCATCGAAGGACCGTAAGCTCTTCTCATACCCGTACGTACTCCTCGTCGAGCCGCCCTCGGCGGACTCATGTCTGTATATCGACGTCCCTGAGCGACGTCCTTGCTCCGCGACGTCGCTTCCCGCGCGACTGTTCGCAAGATCTCATCAGCCCGCCTGGACCCGCTCTCCCGGCTCGAGTTCAAGCCACTCGTAGATACCGCCGGCCAGCGCGCCGAATACGATGTGGATCGCCACGACAGTCCAGTGACTCATCGCGAACAGGTGGGGGAACCATAAGGTCATCGAGTAATAGTTGATGAGGTAGAAGATCAGCCCGAACACGGCACCGCCAAGAACTCCCAGGATCGTTCCCCCGCGATGCAGGACAAACGCAATGACCAGCGCCATAAAGATCGCGAGCACGAAGTGTACAGCGAGGGCGGCGAGCATCATGGAGGCTTCAAACGTTGCGGGGGGCGCAAGCACATCCGGCCCCATCGGGATCGACGCAATGTATCGCATCATCGCCCAGGCGTTTCCCGAGCCCACGATCGCGGGCACCAGGAACAGATAGAGCAGAAAGGAAATCAGACCGGCCAGTATCCCCGCCCATACGGCGGCACTCCAGTCCACCGTCGCGGTCATCGCGTCTGCCTCGGCCATCATGCCTGGATGGGCGTCTTGTGCCATGGGTATCGTTCCACCGTTGTCGTTAAAAAATCACGGCGCCCGGGAAAATCCCGGCCACCGTGGGAATCCGAAGCAGGCGCTTATTCCCGCCGGCCCCCCTTGAGTTCGTCCTGGAGTCGGTCCAGTTCGTCCCGACGGCCCTCCGCCGCGAGCCTTGCCTGCCCACAAGCCAGGGCGAGGCAGCCATAACGGCCGCCCGCGGCAAAGCTCCCGATGCCGGGCCCACCCTGCTCCAGCGCCGACTGCGCCCGGCGGGTAATGTCGGCTTCGATTCGTGGCGCATGATTCTTCGTGCAGTACCAGCAGAGCAGCACAAACAGCACGAAGCCCACGATCCAGGCAAGGCTGCGCATTCCCTCATCTCCTTTCGCCGAGAATTCCCGTTGTCGGAGTGCAATCGGGCAGCAACGTCACGCCACGGCTTGTATGTCGCCTGCTTGTCAGCTTGGGGACGAAATACTGCCGGGCAATGGCACTTGGCGTCAGTTACCGGCCGGCAGAGGTTGCCGTAGAGCAACCGCCACCGACCCTGAACGATCTACTTGGACTTGTCCTTGAGCACGAAGGTGATCTTCATCTTCACCCGGTACTCGCTGATCTTGCCGTCATCACAGACAACCTCGAAATCCGAGACCCAGGCACTCTTGATCCCGCTGATCGTCTTGCTGGCTCGCTTGAGGCCGGTGGACACCGCGTCATCGAAACTCTTTGTCGATGCTGCGCTGATTTCGCTGATACTTGCAACGGACATGGTCAATCCTCCATTGGGAAAATGGCGGGGAACCCCGCCGCACCGGAAAGTATAGAAGGCCGTGGTCATCCCGCATCCCGGCGTTCTTTTGCGGGGCAAACCGACGCGCTGCAGTGCCGCATCCATGCCTCTGGCGGGACCGGACAACGAGGGTCGCGAACCGGCGTCGTCGCCGCCTGCCGTGTCCGAATGCTAGGCTGGCCTCCATGACATTTGCCCTGCTGCTACCGGCCCTCCTGAGCCTGGTTCTGCTTGGCGCGCATTTCATGCGCGGCGGATACGATGCGCTCCTGGCCGTCGTAATTTTCACCGCGCTGCTGGCGGGTATACGCATGCCGTGGAGCCGCCGCATCATCCAGGGAGTCCTGGCCCTTGGGGCGCTGGAATGGCTACGGACGCTAATCGTCCTCGCCGGCGCGCGGATGGACGCCAGCATGCCCTACGCGCGCCTCACGCTGATCCTCGGCGCCGTTGCCGCAGGGACCGGGCTGGCCGCGGCCCTCCTCGAAAACCATCGTGTGCGGCGCTTCTACGACCGCTCTTGAACCCGCGTGCTCCCGCATTCAGGAACCCTCTGGCCTGAGGTCAGCCAGCAGGGGCAGATGATCCGATGCCAGGCGGGCCTTGCGGGCCACCCACGAACGCTCGACCGTCAGGTCACGGCTGCACCAGATCCGATCCAGTGCCAACACCGGGCGCCGCGACGGAAAGGTCCGCCACGACCCGGCCCGCTGGAACACTTTACGCAGCGGCCGCGCCGCCGGACCCAGGCCGGTCGGCTCGTTGAAGTCGCCCAGCAGCAGGAGCGGGATTGACTCTCCTTCCACCAGGCGCAGGAGTTGCGCAACCTGGCGGCGGCGTTCCCCCGGCGCCAGCCCGAGATGGGTGGACAACACGCGAATCAACCCCGAACCGGTGTCTGCCACCGCATCGATAACCGACCGCTTCTCGCGTCCGGGAACGGAGAGATCGTGGGTCTCCTGCCGCAGCAGAGGCCACTGACTCAGGAGCATGTGGCCGTAGTCGCCACGAGCCGTAACAATCGTCCTGGCGCAAACCGCCGCTGCAGAGCCGGCGCGGCTCAGCTCCCGGAAGCCGTCGTATCCGTTGAGTCTGCCATCCACCTCCTGCAGGGCGGTCAGGTCAGCGCCGAAACCGCGGACCACCTCGTGGATGCGATCGGGATCGTGCCGGCCGTCCGAGCCGACACCACTGTGGATATTCCACGTGGCGACCCGGAAACGGCGCGCTTGAGTCATCAACCGCCCTTGAGCCGGGAAGCCAGGCGCTGAAGGCCGAACGCCAGCCCGATCCAGGCGGCCAGGGCGGCAACCAGGATGGCCAGGTTCCCGGCATCGGGATTCTGCCAGGCCTGCAGAAACCGGTCTCCCAGCACGGTGAGCACGAGGATTCCAGGCAAAAGCCCCATCAGGGTGCCGGCGGCAAACGTCCAGAACCCCAGGCCCAGCGCTCCCATGGCCACGTTAATGACCGAAAACGGGGCAACCGGCACCATCCGCAGCGCCGCGACCGCCAGCACTCCGTGACGGCCCATGGCACGACCCACGGAACGTACCCGGCGGGCACCGATCATGCCCTCGAGGGTCCCGCAGCCCAGCTTCGCACCGAGCGCGAATGTCGTACCGGCGCTGGCCAGCGCCCCGCCGAGGGCAACGACGAAGCCCGGGCCGGGGCCCAGCACCATGCCCGACACCGTCACCAGAACCGTCAGCGGGAACAGGACAAACCCCCCGATGACGAACGCCGCAAACAAAGCGGGCTCTGCCCAGCCGCTGCCCCGCAGCGCACTGAAGGTGTCTGCCACGCGGTCCGGGTCGGACCACTCGGACAAGGGGGTGAACTTCCAGAGCGCGGCCACGGCAATCACCAGCGCCGCAACGCCGGCGAGGCGCAGAAAGCGGGAACGCCATTCTCCGCCGGATTCACCGCCGAACATATCACCGGCAAAAGCTGCGGGATCGATGGGCTGCTCCCGGTCGGCGAGCTCGTTCAGCAGGTCCGCCATGGCATCGACGTGCTCCGTCGCCGGCTCCAGGGGCAACAGGGCTCGAGCACCCTCCCGGCCCTCGTCCACGATGGTGCAAAGCCCGCGGCCGCCCCGGAGCTGACCGGCAACCTCTTCCGCGGAAAGATCCAGGTGATGCGCGAGCAAGCGGGCCAGCACGGCGGTTACCCGCTCCCGCTCGTCACGGGAGGACGCCTCGATGACCAGGTCGCACTCCGAGTCCAGCCCCATGGAGCGGCGATTCAGGTTCGCGGACCCGACCCGCAGGATCCGGTCATCGACCACCATGAGCTTCGCATGCACCATCACGTCGGCCTCCTTGCCTCCTTCGGTGACCTTGGGGAAACAGAACCGGACCCGCTCACGCAGATCGGGATCATCGAAGCCCGCCATGACCTGGGCCTGGCCGGCCCCCATAGTCTTCTCTTCAAGCCACCCACCCGGCCGTCGGGGCGTCACGATTACCACCTCCATCTCCGGCACCTCTCGCATCCGGGCAGCCAGCGCATCGCCGATGTCCTGTGCAGTGAGGTACTGGTTCTCGATATAGATATGGCGCTGCGCCGACGCAATGGCTTCCAGGTAAAGGGCCTGGACTTCCTGCACGCCGGGACGATCATCATTCGGTCCCTCGGTCCTGGCGATGCCGATTTCCAGGGATTCGAAGTCCGCTTCCACGCCGTCAGGCCAGGGGGCACGCTCACTGTCCGGATGCGACCGAGGCGTCGGAAGTTTCTCGTCCGTACACCGCCGCCATCGCTCGCGGATGAGATCGCCCAGGGCGCTTGCCGCCTCGCCGTCCACCACCATCTGGGCATCGTGAAACGGTGGATAGGCCTCCCCCGACGAGTCCTTCCGCTCGGCCAGGTCGGGCTTGTGAGCCTGTGTGTCCCAGCGATGCGTGGTCAGGTCCAGGCCGCCGCAAAACGCCACGGTATCGTCGATCACGGCAATTTTCTGATGGTGGGCGCCGCCGAGAGGCAGGCAATCGTCCAGTTCGATATGCAGTCGTGACGGCGTCCGCCACCTGAACGTCAGGCCGGTAAACGCCTCTCGTTCCAGCGCATACAGAATGGAGTAGTCCCACAACAGCAGATGGACGGTCAGTCCCGGACGCCGTTCCACCAGATCTTCCAGGAATTCCCTGAACGCCTCGGGCCGCCCGTCGGTTGCCTGGCCCTCGGGCCCGACCAGGCGGAACCGGCTGTCGATGTCCCAGCCCACAATCAGAACGGACCGTTTCGCTTGCTTCAGGGAAGAACGAAGCGCTCCGAAATACGCAGCACCGTCCAGGAGTAAGGCGGCCCGGCCCGCGCGCCCCCGCCGCCAAATGGTCCGGCCTTCCGAGCAGACCCGCGGCCTGCTTCCGATGCCATCAAGATTCATGTCTTGTCACCGTGGGGTGGATTGAAGGGATCCCGCGGTCCGGCCAGGCATCCCGGCCGGCGTCGGTTCTGGACCGTACCGCCTCCCCGGTGCAGGCCGGCTGGTCCGCTTCAAACCAGGCTGACGTAGCTTCGATCCGCAAGTCGGGGCGCGGCGTGAAGGCATTCCCACTACATGGGTTATAAAGACGGGCGCACATTGCCGGGGTGGAAATCTTTCGCCCAAAGAAAAGAGGCACCCCATGATGGGGTGCCCCGGAATCGATCCGAAGAGACGGCTCACCGCAGGGCCGTCGCCCGGCCCGACATTCATCAGGCAACCAACCGCATGATGTCGTCCTTGATCGAAGCCACCTGCGCCTCGGTCGCATCCTTGAGTCGGGAGAGCTGCTGCTCTCCGTCCTTCACACGCTTTCGCAGACCGTTGAGTCGTTCGTAAAGCGCGTCGCGTGTCTCCGCGTCGGCCCGCTCAGCATCGGCCTTCGCTGCCGATGCTCGCGCCTCGGTCTCGGCCTTGTCGATTTCGGTTTTCCATTGTTCAAGTCGCGCATCGAGCTGCTGCTCGAGCTTGTTCTTGATCGTCATAGTTCTCCTCGTTGTTCGTTGTCCGGGAACGGCAGCCACCGATGCGGCGGCAGCGCCACTTCAGGACAGCAGCGCCCGAAGCATCCAGACGTTTTCTTCATGCTGACCGATTCGCTCCGTCAGCAGGTCCGCCGTCATCACGTCTTCGACCTGTCCAGCCTCTGCGACGACGTCGCGCGCATGCTTCGCGCATTCTTCGTTGCCCCTTATGAGCAACCGAATCATGTCATCGGCATCATGCGCCTCGGGCAGGTCACGCAGCCGGGTAATCGCCAACATCTGATGAATACCGCCCGGGGCCGCGAAGCCGATCGCGCGTATGCGCTCGGCAAGTCTGTCGATCGCCCCGGCCTGGTCCTCGTACTGGGTTTCCGTCAGCTGGTGCAGACTATAGAAGAGTGGCCCGCTCGCGTTCCAGTGGACATGCTGAGTCAGTCCATAGAGGACGTAAGTGTCTGCAAGGGACACCGAAAGCGCATCGGCCAACGCCTTACGGTCGTCACGCTCGACGCCAATGTCGATCGGGCGGTTTTCGGCCTTCGCGGGCCTCAGTTGAATAGCCATAGAAGTTCCTCCTGTGAAGGATTTGAAGATCAGGGAGTTGAATCGCCGCAACGCTGGTCTACGACGCGTCGCGAGGGAAACAGGAAGGAACTAGAAGGGCGCCGCCAGGGCGATCCCGATAATCGCCAGAACGACTATTTGGGCAGCAAAGAGTAATCGCGCGGGTTTGCGTTTAAGGATAAACAACCTCAAGCAAGTTCGTAAGACGTTGATAATGTTAACAAATTGATCCGACCACGTCAACCCGCGGCACCTGGCGCTCGCCATTGGGGTTACATAGCTGCTGCTGTTACAGCATCCCGGACTCACCCGGCCACCTCCCGGGTTTTGGCGGGGATTGTTGTCTGTTGAGGGACCATGCTTTAACCTTTGTGGGTTGCCCAGAGCGCTTTTGTAGCCAGTCCAGAGGTACCTCATGCATATCGTCGCCAAGCGGCTCACCAAGTGGATGGTCCGAACCGTCTCGGTCGTACTGCCCGAGGCCAAACAGCATGATCTCGAGCGCTGGCGCCGTGGTCGCGAGGACTACTGGAAATATAAGCGGTGTGACGCGGTATTTGCGTCCTATGGCAAGAGCGGCCGGACCTGGGTGCGGGTGATGATTTCCCGCTACTATCAGCTCGCCAAAGGGATTTCCGACGGAATCATTCTGGGCTTCGACAACTTCCACAAGCTCAATCCCGAGATCCCGAAGCTCTTCTTTACCCACGACAACTACCTGCGCCAGTATCTGGGCAGCGCGGACTCCCGCGAGGCCTTCTACGGGCACAAGACGGTCTTGCTGGTGCGGGATCCCCGGGATGTCGCGGTATCCCAGTTCTTCCAGTGGAAGTTCAGGATGCGCCCCTACAAGAAAGCGATGAACAAGTATCCCGCCCACGGCGCGGATATCTCCGTCTATGACTTCGTCATGGACCCGCACCAGGGTCTGCCGAGGGTTATCGGATTCCTGAACGACTGGTCAAAGGAATTGACCCGGATCAATGATGCGTTGGTCGTTCGCTACGAGGATTTGCGCTCGCATCCGGAGCGTGAACTGGCCCGGCTGATGACGTTCCTGGGTGAAGAAGTGAACGAAGAGGCCGTCCGCGGAGCGGTGGAATTTGCAGCGGTGGAGAATCTGCGCAAGATGGAATCGCAGAACTACTTCTGGCGCAGCGGTAGCCGGATCAAGGCGAAGGACGTCAACAACCCGGACTCGTTCAAGGTTCGCAAGGCCAAGGTTGGAGGCTACCGGGATTATTTCGAGGACGAGCAGATTGCGGCGATCGACGCGATGGTGGATGCACAGCTGACCCCGGCGTTCGGATATACGTCCGCGGAGAAGCAGTCCGCGGCGCCGGAGGCCGCAGAGGGGGCCGCCTGATGAAAAACACGGTTTTCATTCAGACCAACGAACGCCAGTGGCTTGGCGCGCTGGTGTCAGCTTATTCGCTGAAGAGAAACAGCGCCGATCCCGACGCCTTCGACGTGCAGACGATGCACGTGAAGGACTTTCCGTTTTTGGCCGCCAAGGAGGGGCAACCCTTCCTGCGGGGCGGGACGACCCGCGTGTGGCGCATGGACGACCTCCAGTCATTCACGCCGCTGCGCTTCATGCCGCCGAAGCTGATGGGGCATGAGGGCCGCGCCGTAGTCATTGACCCGGATATCTTCGCGGTGGGAGACATCAACGAGTTGTTCAACCGGGACATGGGCGATGCCGCCGTCATGGGACGGCCGCGATCCGATAAGGCCGACAAGGCCTGGCAGATCGCAACCAGCGTGATGCTCCTGGATTGCGCACGGCTGAAGCACTGGGAGACCGAAAAAGCGTTCGGCGAGCTGTTTGCCTTCGAGCGCGACTACAAGGACTGGATCGTGCTGCGCGATGAGCCGGCGGAGAACATCGGCCGGCTGGAAAACGAGTGGAACGACTTCGACCGGCTGACTGACAAGACCCGCTTGCTGCACAATACGAAGCGCCGCACGCAGCCCTGGAAAACCGGACTGCCGGTAGACTTCGTCCCGGCAGACAAGATGAAGAAATACCCGCTCATCGGTGCGCTGAACCGGGTCCGGGTTTCCATGTTCGGCGAGTACGGTCTGCTCGGCCGTTACCAGCGACATCCGGATCGTCGCCAGGAGGCGTTCTTCTTCGGCCTTCTGCGTGAATGCCTGGAGAAAGGCGTGATCAGCGAAGCGCTGGTCCGAGACGAGATTCGCCACAACCATGTTCGGCATGACGCCCTCCAGGTCGCCGAACGCACACCCCCACTGGCAGCATAACGTCATGACCTCTTACATCGATTTCGACCGACTTGAGTCCATCGACCCGCTGGAGTTCCGGGCAGTCAAGCCCTACCCCTTTTTCAATACGAAGGGCCTGCTGACGGAAACCGGCTTCGCGGATCTCCTGGCCAACATGCCGGACGTTTCCATCTTCGAGCGAAAGTTTGGCGCCGAGCGGCGTGCGGGCCAGAAACCCCATGACCGGTTCTCGCTGGAGTACAAACCGGATACGCCGGTTCCCACGCCGTGGAAGGACTTTATCGGCGAGCTGTGCAGCGATCGCTACCGCAACAAGATCGCGGAGCTGCTGGACGCCAGGAACATCGAGTTCCGGTTCCACTGGCACTACACCCCGAGCGGGTGCTCTGTGTCTCCGCATACCGATGCGCGGCGCGAGCACGGCTCCCACTTGTTCTACTTCAATTCCGAGGACGATTGGGATCCCAGCTGGGGCGGCGACACGCTGGTGCTGGACGATGGCGGGCGCCTGGACTACAACACCGCGCCGCCGCTGGACGCCTTTGACGGCGAGATTGCCTGCGAATCGCTGGGCAATTACAGCTCCATCATGCTCCGCAACGACCATGCCTGGCATGCAGTCCGGGAAATCAACTGCCCGGACGACAAGATGCGCCGGATCTTCATCGTGGTGGTCAACCCGGACAACCTGTTCTGGAAAGTCCGCGACAGAGTTATCGGCAAGAGCATTCAGCGCTTCTAGCGCCGGGCTCGACGGCGGGACTCAGGCAGCTCCCGGGCCCAGGCGGAGAAAGGGCAGCGGCTCGGTGGCTGTCGCCGTGACGGTTTCCCCTGCCGGCACGGGGAACACCTCGCCGTCCAGGCCCACCGCCCCGGCTGGCCGTATCTCCAGCCAGTCGGCGTTATCCGATCGGTAGCCGTTCTCGGGAGTGAGGCCGGCTTCGGCCCGACCGCGTACGAAGGCACGCGCCCGCCGGATCAGTTTCGCTGGTGCCTGCCTCACCGCAGTCACATGCAGGGGCAAGGGCTGAGTTCCCCACCAGGGCCGGAACCCCAGAATCAGCCGCTCCAGGCTCGTCGCGAGCAGCAGGGCCTGGTCTGTGCGCCAGGCTGCTTCGGGAGCCAGCCGGTACTCGGTGTCCGCCGTTTCGGTCCAGCCACGTTCGCCCCGGGCCAGGCCGATGAACCCCCGTATCACCGAGATACTGGCCGACAGTTCGTCCCGCAGGCCTCGTGAGCGCACCGACTTCTGGTAGTGCTCCATGCCGGCAATAACCGCACCGGAACTCAGGCAAAAACCATACTGCCGCTCACCCGGAGGCAGGCGTACCTCAACCAGCGGCCTATGGATCCGCGCGCGATCACCGCGCGCCTTCGCCGCCTGCTGAAATGTCGCCGCGATGGCCCCGGTCACTTTCAACCGACCGTGCAGGTCGATGGCGGTCATGTTGGTGGTTCCGCCGGGAATGATGGCCACGTCGGGCCAGTCCCCGCCGGACAGCATCAGCTCGGTCAGTACGGCCTGGGCGGTCCCGTCGCCGCCGATGATGGCGAGCACATCGAGACGGGCCTCTAGCAGTTCCCGGGTTGCGCTTCGGATGCCGGCCAGATCGACCGCCTCCCGGCTTAGCGCTGCGGTGGCCGTCGCCCCGCGAACAGACTCCATCCGATTACGGATCCGTCCGGATCGGGGATTGATCAGAAAGCCTACGGTGCTCATGGGGATGAGTTCATGGGGCTGACCGGCTCGGGTTTGCTGGCCCCGACTCGACAATACAGATGGCCATAACGGCCGCGTAGTCTACCCTACGGGACTCGCCGGATCAGCGGGCCGGACGGAAAATCCCCAGACCCTTCCTACCCCGGATACAGGAAGTGCGTGCCGGCGAATGCTCGCTGGCACTGGCGCGCTTTCTCCTGGGTAATCTTCAGGAACATCCGGCTGCGGGCCCAATCGATGGACTGGACCCATTCGGTCGGAATCAGCTTGTCGCTGCCGGGCTGCCAGTCCCGGGTATCGACCACCAGGTAGCGGATCACGAGTCCCTCGGAGTCGATCAGGAAGTCACCTACCCGGCCGACCGGGCCGTTGACCGCCTCAACGCCGTATCCGAGCATCTGGCTGATCACATGCAGTTCGGGCGCAGCATCAGCGGAGGGATCCCGGTACGTTACCGGAATGCCGTCAGGAGCCTGGCGGCACTCGGCGGCGTCAGCCTGGGAGACCGACAGCGACAGGCGGCGCTTTGCCGTGTCGTACTCGACGATGCTGTTGGCCGGGAACAGGCAGATCCGGCCCGGGCTGGAATCGACGATCAGGTAGTTGATATCGGCGGACTCCTCCCGGACATAGGCGTCCACGAGCTGCCCGATCTGACCGCCGTCAACGCCAAAAACCTCGGCTCCTCGCAAAGTGGTCACGCTGTATAGCATCGTCGTCCTCTCCCGGCGCGCTTAGCCACCGAAATCGTCGAAGTAGATGTTTTCCGGATCAACGCCCAGGCTGTCCAGCATGCGGAAGCATGCCGACATCATGGCAGGAGGTCCGCAGAGATAGTATTCAATCTCCTCCGGTGCGGGATGATCCTTGAGGTACAGATCGTGGAGCGCCTCGTGAACAAAGCCGGTGGGTCCGCTCCAGTGATCCTCGGCCAGCGGCTCCGACAGTACCAGGTGCCAGTCAAAGGCCTCGTTCTCCGCGGCAATCTCGTCGAAGTCCTCCACATAGAAGGCTTCCCGAACACTCCGCGCCCCGTACCAGAACGATGCCCGCCGATCCGTCTTGAGGCGCTTGAACTGGTCGAAGATCAGCGAGCGCATCGGCGCCATGCCGGCGCCGCCGCCGATGAACACCATCTCCCGCTGGGTTTCCTGGACGTGGAACTCTCCGTAGGGGCCAGAGATCCGAACCTGGTCGCCCGGCTTCAGGGAGAAAATGTAGGAGGAAACCAGGCCCGGGGGTGCGTTGGGCGCCTGGGCCGGCGGCGATGCAATACGTACGTTGAGGACGATCAGGCCCTTCTCCGCTGGATAGTTGGCCATGGAATAGGCCCGGGTTACCGGTTCCTTCAGGCGTGAAACATACTGCCACATGTCGAAGGTGTCCCAGTCTTCGCGATAGTCCCCTTGAATATCGAAGTCCCGATAAGCAGCCTCGTAGGGAGGGCAATGCACAAGGATGTAGCCGCCCGCGGCAAACGGCACCTCGTCACCGCCAGGAAGCTCCAGCACCAGTTCCTTGATGAAGGTGGAGACGTTGTTATTGGAGCGCACCGTGCACGGCCATTCCTGGATGGAAAGGATTTCGGCCGGGACCCGGATCTCCAGGTCCTCTCGCAGCCGAACCATACAGGCGAGACGCTGTCCTTCCCGGGCCTGGGCCCGGTTGATGTGGGACTGCTCTGCCGGGGTCAGAGCGCCACCCCCCGCATCGACGACCAGCTTGCACATGCCGCAGGTTCCCTGACCCCCGCAGGCCGCCGGCACGAGCACGTTCTGGTTCCGCAGGGCCTTGAGCAATGATCCGCCCCGTTCCGAGCGTATCGCCGCGGCCTCGTCACCGTTGATGAGGATCTTCACGTCGTCACCGCCGACCACCGAGCGCCGGGCGATGAGAAGTATCGCCACCAGGGCCAGGACGAAGCCCGAAAACATGACGCCGGCGACAAGAATCAGATCCATCGGATGTGCCCTGTCAGATATCGATGCCGGTAAATGCCATGAACCCGATGGCCATGATGCCGGCGAGGCCGAAAGTGATGCCGGCGCCGCGTAAAGGCGCCGGCACAATCGAATACACCATGCGCTCCCGCATGGCCGCGAGCGCCACGATGGCCAGCATCCAGCCCAGACCGGAACCAAAGGCAAAAGCGGTGCTTTCTGCGAGGGTATAGTCCCGATTGAGCATGAACAGCGAGCCACCGAGGATTGCGCAGTTGGTCGCAATCAGCGGCAGATAGACCCCCAGCGCGTTGTAGAGTGCCGGCACGAACCGGTCCAGGACCATCTCGACGACCTGGGTGACCGCCGCAATCGTGCCGATAAAACACAGGAAGCTCAGAAAGCTGAGATCGTAGCGCGCGAGGTCAGCGCTCAGCCACTCCAGCGCGCCCCGCTCCAGCAGGAAGTCGAACACCAGCCGGTTAAGCGGGACGGTGACTAGCAGCACGAAGGTCACGGCCACACCCAGCCCGAAGGCGGTGCCCACGCGCTTTGACACCGCAACAAACGAACAGATGCCGAGAAACAGGGCGAGAATCATATTCTCGATGAAAACCGCCTTGACGATGATGTTGAGGTAGTGCTCCAAGGATCAGCCCTCCTCGGCCTGGTCGGTTTTCCAGGCACGCAATATCCAGATCAGAACCATGACGACAAAGAAGGCGCCCGCCGGCGCGGTCATCAGGCCAACGGTTTCGAACCAGCCGCCTTCGCCGGTCGTGCTGAATACCTCGTGGCCGAGAAACGTGCCTGCACCCAGCACTTCGCGAATCGTCGCCACCAGGATCAGGACGATCCCGTAGCCCAGTCCGTTACCGAGGCCATCGAGGGTGCTAAGCGCGGGGCCGTTCTGGGAAGCAAAAGCCTCGGCCCGGCCGAGAATAATGCAGTTCGTAATGATGAGTCCGACATAGACGGACAGCTGTGAGCTGAGGTCCGGAAACCACGCCCGCAGGACCTGGTCGGCGACGATGACCAGCGAAGCGACGATAACGAGGTAGATGATGATCCGCACGCTGTCGGGTATGAGCCTGCGGATCAGAGAAATCGACAGGTTGGACAGAGCCAGCACGGCCGTGGTCGCCGCGGCCATGGCCACCGCGTTCT
This sequence comes from uncultured Gammaproteobacteria bacterium, assembly GCA_963842955.1. GTDB lineage: Bacteria > Pseudomonadota > Gammaproteobacteria > Steroidobacterales > XN24 > JARFQW01. The sequence continues at coordinate 284,925 of CAWJIJ010000006.1, read as the reverse complement.
CCACGAGCGTTGTGATCGCGAGCGCGGGGCAAATACCCAGGACCTGGCCCATGACCGGGTTCTTCTCGATCATCGGGTCGAAAAAGGTTGTACGCGGATTAGCGGCCACGGCATCGCTCTCCTGTCATCCGGTTCCCAGCTCCTGGCGATAGGCGGCAAGAAACGGCCCGAATCCGTCCGGTCCCAGCCAGAAGCGAATCATGTTTTCCACGCCGGTGGACGTGACGGTTGCCCGGGATACGGCGTCCACGACATAGGGGTCTTCCTCGGCCGGAGGCGCCTTTCGGACGAGACGCAAGGCAACCTCGCCTTCGGCATCGTATATCCGCCGGCCCGGCCATTTAGAGCGCCACGCGTTGCGAGTGATGCGCCCACCCAGTCCGGGGGTCTCCTGCAATTCGTAGAAGACGATGTCGCGAACCGTGTTCAGGTCCGGGCCCAGGGCGAGGAACCCGTAGATCTGTCCTCCATAGCCCTGCCCGCGGATGGGCACGAGAACCTGCTCCACGTCCCCCGCGTCATCCCTGACCTGGTAGACCACGGCGTGGGCGGGCAGCCGCCGCACGCCGGCATCGTTCTCCGGCGCCAGCGCAGACAGCGCAGGGTCCTGGGACGCGGCCCGCTGATCAAAGAGCTGACCGTCCACGTCCGGATCGAGCACGCCGTCTTCAAGGCGAATGACCAGCGGCTGCACGGCGGAGAACCGCTCCTGGATCGCATTCCGGTCCAGTTCTTCCTCCTCGCTGGCGAGGCCCGCCAGCACGAGAATCTGGCCCATCCGGGCAATGGCCGCATCGCTACGCTGTTTCTCACCCAGTGCGACATAGGTTCCGGAAACCACGACGCTGCAAAACGCGCACACGACGAAGGTGAACAAGAGGGTGTAGAGAGGGCTATTTCGCCGCATGGCGAGCCCTCCGTCGGCGGACATTGGCCGATACGAACCAGTAGTCAATCAGTGGCGCAAAAAGGTTCATGAACAGCAGCGCAATTGCGGTGCCGTCGAGCTGGGTCGGATTCAGCACGCGGACAAAGATCACGAATGCACCGGCGATGGCCCCGTAGACCCAGCGGCCGGGATTCGTGTGGGCGCCGGTTACCGGATCGGTGACAAGAAACGCCAGGCCGAAGGCCCATCCCCCAAGGACGAACTGCCACGACACCGGGATGCCGAACAAGGGGTTGCTGGCGGGATCCCCGGTGGCGAACCCGGCCGCGGCGATGGCCGAACCCGCGACGAAACCCGTCACGACCCGCCACGAGATCACGCGGGCCAGCAGGAGCCAGGCCGCGCCAAGGAAACAGGCGAGGGCCGATGTTCCCCCGAAAGCTCCGGGAGTCAGGCCCAGGAACGCGGTGTTCCAGTCCAGCTCCGCAATCACGGGGCTGCCCTCGGCGGCAATACGGTGCAGCCAGGCCACCTGCTCACCGTCAACCGGAACCCAGATCGAATCTCCCGAGAGCGACTCCGGATACGCGACGAAGAGAAAGGCCCATGCCAGGAGCACGGGATGCACCAGGTTGCGGCCCGTCCCGCCAAAGACCTCCTTGCCCATGACGACACCGAACGCCATGGCCAGCATCGCCTGCCAGACCGGGGTCAGCGGCGGCAGCGTGAGCGCGAAGACGAGTGCGAGGACCCATGAGCCGGGACCCAGCTGTTCACGACGCACGAGCGCAAAGACGAGCTCCACGCTCCTTGCCGCGAGGTAGCAGCCGAACGCCAGCGGCAGGAAATACAGGAGTCCGTGGAGAAAGGCCCCGGAAATGCCGGCGGCATGGACCGGGTCGAGACCGATGCTCACGATCAGCCGGGTCGGCCAGTCATCCAGTAGCGGGACACCGGACGACGCGGCCAGCTGTGCCTGGAGACCCGTGTTATAGGCCCCGAGCAAAATACAGGGGACCAGCGCGACCAGGTAGACCGCGGCGATGCGGCGCACGCTGATGGCATCCCTGACATGGGCCGGACCGGCCGTGATCTCCTGGCTTCCCGTTCTGAGCGATTCGAAGGCCCGGGACACCGCACGGACGGCCTGGGGCCAGGTCAGGCGCAGCGTCTTCCGGCTGCCCGGGGGGCGGTTCCTGCCACTGTCTGAAGGTACCGGCACGGCTAGCCTTCCTTCTCTATGAGATCGAGGAGATCCCGCAGTTCAGCGCCCCAGTTCACTTTCCCGGGGTCCACGAGGGTACACAGCGCCAGGTCCTCCTCCAGGAGTTCGAGACACCCCAGGTCCTCGGCGCGGACCGTGTCTCTTGCGGAAATCGCCCGAAGCAGCGGGGTCGGCAGGATGTCCATCGGGATAACCGAATCGAAGGTTTCCAGCGGAATCATTGCCCGGCGCGCCCCGTGGGCAGATGTCGTGAAGCGCAGCCGGTCGCTGGAAAGAAATGCCGACACAAAGGCGCCAGTGGCAGTGAACACATGCCCCCCCAGGGTAAGCCAGGCCGGTGTCTGGCGTGCGCCACCCTCGGGCAAGACCGAAACCTGCCGGTCGAAGCGCCCCAGAAACCCTTCGGCCGGCCCCATGGCGGCCTGGCCCGACAATACCGAGCCGGAAATGACCCGGTTCGGACCCTCGATCAGTTCGCCCTGGACCAGCTGATCAATGGAAGTCCCCGGGCGCACGGAAAAGAGTCTCGGGCGGCGAACGGAGGGCCCCGCTACGGAGATCACGCGATCCGCCGGAAGCCGGCCCGTCCGGAGAAGATGGCCGATGCCTGCGACCTCCACGGCATGCAGGGACCATACGGGCTGGGACCGGCTCACGGGTGCAACGCAATGAATGTGTGTGCCCGCGAGACCGGCCGGATGAGGGCCATCGAACACCTCGATGCGCAGGCGCGGACCCTCGGTCAGGGGCAGACGGTCCCGCGGGCCCGTGCAGACATGGACCGGCCCGTCAGTGAGGGAAAGAAGCGCGTGCAGACCCCGCTCAAGATCATCCTCCCGACCCGCGAGCAGGGTCTCAACCGGCGCCGCCAGGGGTTCGGTTTCCATTGCCGTGACAAAGATGGCCGCGGCAACCCCGCCGGGATCGGGCACCCGACCAAAAGGCCGGGTGCGAAACGCCGACCACAATCCGGATTCGATCAGGAGGTCACGGACTCCGTCCTGTGTATTCGAAGCGGCCCCGCCGGAGCGGGTCCCGAACCGCTGATGGTCGTCACCGCCCACGGCGACGACAACCGACTCGAGCCGGCGGCGCTCGCCACGATTTACGGCCTTGATCCGACCCGCCGCCGGCGACGTCAGCCGCAGACCCCGATTCCGCGCATCGGACACCAGGAGCTGGCCGTGGCGGACCTGCTCGCCAGGCTCCACGTGGACCTTCGGGCGCAGACCCGGATAGTCTCGTCCAAGGACGGCGACCTCGGTGCCCCGGCTGACCTCCAGGATATCGGGATCCGGCGCACCGCCTATCGGCAGGTCCAGGCCTTTCTTGAGATCGTAAGAACCCATGGATGCGTTGCTACGGCGTGGGGAACTGTCCCGCGAACACCCACGTTAGCGCATTCTGTTAAACGTGGCGTCCGGAAATCCCCTTATGTGACACGGGCCGGCAAATCCGGTTTGGCCTCGGAGAAACCCGGGAGAAACCCGGGCTCCGGAGCAAAACCCGTCCAGGCGCCAGGATCGACGGGCTGGCCGGCCACGGCGCATCCGGGCCAGGCTGGCAGCCATCGTCGGCCAGGGCAAACGCCGGGGGACGCCGAGGCTGGATGTGACGGGGTTCACACGCCGGTGGTCCGAATAACTCAAATGCGAACCGGTCCACAGACTGCGCGGGCCGGCGGTGCGACTCTCCACATCGTTATGTTCAGGGACCACGGACGGACCCATCCGTATGAGTAGCCAGTCGGAATCCAATGGCGCAGTCTGTCTTAACAGCCAGCTGCCTTTGTTCAGGGCTCTCCTGCCCAGAAGCCAGCTGTTCGCCTTCTTCAATGGCGCAAAACTGCCGCTGTGGAGCGGTTCCGAGGAACATCTTCATCATCTGAAGGAGTCCTGGGAAACGGTCCTGTCGAGGCAACTGGCGAATCGCGACGAAGATCAGCCCGGTGTCCGTATGGTGCTGCCGTCCGGCTGCACCGCATACGCCTTTGACGTGGTCACGAGTGGCGGCGCCTCCCTGGGCGCTTTTGTCACCGTGCTGCCGGTCCCCAACGACGGCGAGCCCCAGGCAGTTGGCACCGTGGCGAAACTGATCGCACCGGCGCTCAGGGTGTTCACCCGCGAACTGCAGACGGCCCGGGCCATGACATCCATGAAGCAGACCCTCGTGGCCCAGAAAGCGGAGCTGGAACTGCTCTACGATATCGAGGACAGCAGCCGCGGCGAAGGGCGGCTCCGGGACGAACTCAAGGCACTCCTGGAACGCTGTGTCAGCCAGCTTCGTGTCAGCTTGCTGGCGGTGATCGTTCCCGAGAGGGACATCCAGGTCGCCGTCCAGAGCGCTCAGCACCCCGTCGAGAACGGCGGCCGGGTTGTCCGGCAGCTACAGGCCCTCTATCCCAAGGTCGCGCGCAAGGCCGCCACGATCACGATCGACGCGGATGACGCGTCGGTGAGCGAGGATCGCCAACCCCTCGGCTACCAGGTCGTCGCCTGCCCCATTCGCGTTGGCGGCGGGCGGGTCATCGGCATGCTGACCCTGCTCGACCGGCCGGACCGGGGTCGGCTGACCCAGCGCGGGCAACGCATCGCGGAAATGATCACCCGCCGGGCGACGCGCCTGGTCGAGGAAAGCTACGACCTGCTGACCGGGATCATCAACCGTCGCGAGTACGAGGCGCGCCTCAAGACGACACTCGCAAATCCATCCGGCCGGCATGCCATGCTGCATCTCGACATCGACAAGCTGCATGTCATCAACGACACGTTCGGCCATGGATCGGGGGACGAAGTCATCGTTCGCATGGCGTCGATCTTGCAGGATCTGCTTAGCGCCGACGATGTCATCGGTCGCCTGGGAGGCGACGACTTCGCGGTTTTGCTGCCCCACTCAAGGGTGGAGTCGGCCTGCGAACTCGCGGAGAAGATGTGCACCGCCGCCCGGGACCTCCACTATGTTCGGGGCGACCAGAGCGTACGCATGTCGCTCAGCGTCGGCGTCGTTGCCGCCAACGGAGCCGATGCCTCCTCTGACGTGATGGCCGCAGCCGAGGTCGCCTGCAAGGCGGCTAAGGATCACGGCCGCAACCGCGTCGAGGTATTCGATGTGGGTGACTCGAGCATCATTCGCCGGCACAGCGAGCTGCATGTTGTCCATGCCGTCAACCAGGCTCTGGAGCGCGATGCCTTCGAGCTCTTCGCCCAGCGTATCGGCCGGCTCGAGGAGAGTGCAGGCCATGTTCACTACGAACTGCTGCTGCGGATGGTCGGAGAAAACGGCCGCCACATTCTGCCCGCGGAGTTTCTTCCGACGGCCGAGCGTTACCAGATCATGCCCGAGATCGACCGCTGGGTGGTCCGAAACGCGCTGGAGAAACTCGCCCCGCTCCGCGACACGCTGATCCAGCGCCGTGCCCTGTTCGCTATCAACTTGTCCGGCCAGACCATCGGCGACGACTCATTCCTGGACTTCCTTGGCACCTGCTTCGAGGAAACCGGGGTGCCGGAGAACCTCATCTGCTTTGAGATCACGGAGACCGCCGCAGTTGCGAATCTCGACAAGGCCCGTCGGTTCATCGAGGAACTGAGGCTCCGCGGATGTCGGTTCTCGCTGGACGACTTCGGCGCCGGACTCAGTTCCTTCGCCTACCTTAAGTCGCTGCCCGTGGACTACCTGAAGATCGACGGCGGATTTGTCAGAGACATCGACGAGAGCCGGGTCTCGGAGTCCATGGTCGTTGCGATCCAGCAGGTAGCACGCATCATGGAGCTGGAGACCATTGCCGAGGGCGTGGAGTCGGACTCTACCTGTACGCGCCTCAAGGCCATCGGTGTGGACTTCGTGCAGGGCTTCGGTATCGACCGGCCGATGCCGCTGAAGGATCTGCTCGAAGAGATCTCCGGCGGAGCGGAACAGCAACTGCAGGGTCTCCTGGCCCCGGTAGGCGGACTCCGCGGCGCCTGACCCTCATGAGCCGCAGGATTCTCATCGTCGATTCAGACACGGCCTTCCGGGCCCGCGCGATAGAGGCCCTGGCGGGCGCCGGCCATCCGCTGGCGCACTCTGCCACCGCGGCTGACGCCGTAAATATCCTCCGCCAGCACCCATGCCCGGTGGTCGTGTGTGACGGCCGCCTCGACGACCGAGACGGCTTTGACCTGATGCGCGAGATCCTGCGCGAATGGCCCTCCACCCAGCTGATCGTCACCTCCGCCGATCCCGGTCCCGGCGCGGCCCGACAGGCCATACGTTTGGGCGCAGTGGATTACCTTGCCAAGCCCTTAGACGACGCGAACCTCCTGATCGATGCGGTACAGGATGCGCTGAGCCGGGCAAACGTGCTCGCACGCAAGGATGCGCTGATCCGCAAACTCTCGTCCGAAAACGAGGAGCTGGAACGGGTCAACTACGTGTTCCGCAGGCTGGCGACCCGCGATGGCCTGACCACGCTGCACAATCGGCTGTATTTCAATGAATCGCTGACCAACGCGATCGAACGGGCCCGCCGGAAGAGCCACGAACTGGTGCTGATCTTTATCGACGTGGATTACTTCAAGCTCTACAACGATACCTTCGGACATCAGCACGGGGATCTTCTGCTGAAACAGCTGGGCAAGCTGATCCGCTCCTCGATAAGGGACTCCGATGTGGCCGCCCGGTGGGGAGGCGAGGAATTCGCAGTGCTCGCCCCGGAGACCACGCTCACCGGCGGCGTGGGGCTGGCGGAAAAGCTCCGGACTTGCCTGGAAGCGTTCCCCTTCCACGGCGCGGAGGCCATGCCGGGCGGATGCGTGACCGCAAGCGCCGGAGTCGCGGCCCTGCACGCCGAAGACAATGAACGGGAGCTGGTCCATCGCGCCGACCGGGCGCTCTACCAGGCCAAGGCCACGGGTCGAAACCGGGTCGTCTCCGACGAAGCCGGCTGCGGCGAGGACACCCGCAAGATGCTCGCCAGCCTCGGCGGCCTCTAGCAGCATACGCGCCAGATCCAGGTCCTGTCTTCGCCACCCGCGGAGGGCCTGTCGATCATCCGGCCCGGCGACCGTGGCAGGCGCCCCCGGGCAAGCGCTAGTATCGGGGCTTCCGAACGCTGCCGGGCTGGCCGATGGGTCGATGGTTTCTTTTCCTGCTCGCTGCCGCGCTGGCTGGCCTGACCGCAATGGCACTCTGGCCGGGCCGCATCGATCCCGCCGCCTGGCTTCCGCCGCCCGCACCGGCAATGGACGGAGTCTATGCGCCGAACAACCGCCTGCTCTCGGCGGAACTCCTGGCCACCGGCCAGGTATATGGCCCGGAAGACGTAGCCGTTGACGACCAGGGGCGGGTTTACGGCGGCACCCAGGACGGGCGCATTGTTCGCGTCTGGCCGGACGGACGGGTGGAGTCGTTTGCGACGACCGGCGGACGACCTCTCGGCCTGCATTTCGATGCAGCCGGCAACCTGATTGTCGCCGACGCGTGGCGCGGGCTGTTGTCGATCTCCGCCGGCGGGGAACTCACTGTTCTTTCCACGTCAGCCGGCGGCGTGCCCTTCGGCTTCACGGATGACCTGGACATCGGGTCCGACGGCACCATCTATTTTTCCGACGCAAGCTCCAGGTTCGGCCAGGACGAGTACGTGCTGGACCTCCTCGAGATGCGCCCCCATGGCCGCCTCCTCGCCTATGACCCGGCTACCGGCAAGACCCGCGTACTGCTGGACGGCCTGTACTTCGCCAACGGCGTGGCCCTGTCCAGCCAGGAGGATTTCATCCTGGTCAACGAAACCTGGGCCTACCGCATCCAGCGCTACTGGCTACAGGGACCGGGAAAAGGGACCGCAGAAGTGTTCGTCGACAACCTCCCGGGATTTCCGGACGGGATTTCCGGGAACCGGAACGGCCGTTTCTGGGTCGCACTGCCCACGCCGCGGCTGGCCAGCGTGGACCGCGCGCACCCGCGACCGTGGATGAAACGGATGATCTCCCGGCTGCCTGACAGCCTGAAGCCCCGGCCCGTTGACTACGGACTCTTGCTCGCTCTCGATGAGACCGGCCAGGTACTCGCCAGCTATCACGACCCCGATGGGCAACATCTTCGGGAGATCACCAGTGCCGAGGAACATGGAGGCTTTATCTACCTGGGCTCGCTGCACAACGACCGGATCGGACGCCTGAAGGTCGCACAGTGACCCGGATGCCGGACACTCCGGGACAACTGTGGCGTGTTGCCATCGACGCCATCAAATCAGGTGATCGAGCCGTTGCCCGGGCTGCGTGCGAGCGCCTCGTGGAACGCGAACCCCGGCACCGGGCGGCCCTCGAGCTGTTAGCGCGTATCGCCCTTGAAGGGGGCCAGCCCGACGCTGCCGGGGAATGGCTGCTCCGCGCCCTGGAAGTCGAGCCGATGAACGTCAAGCTGCTGGTCAACCTGGCCCTGGTGAGCCGGCAGCGAGGAGATGCGTCAGCGTGCCTGGCTCTGCTGGAGCGCGCGGCAGACGTCGACCCCCTTCATACCTCCACCGTGATGAACCTGGCGCTGACACTCAAGGAGGCAGGCCGGGACATCGAGGCCGTGGAACGCCTCTCCCGCCTCCTCGCGGGCGGTTCAGCGCCCGCCGCCGCCCATGCCCTGCAGGCGCAGCTCCTGGAGCGGCTGAGCCGCCTCGCCGAAGCCCGCGAACAGGCCCTGGCCGCGCTGGCCATCGATCCGGCCGAGCCCGTTGCCCTTCTGGTCCTGGCCGATCTGGATCTGCGATCCGGCCACCCGCAACAGACGCTGAACAGCGCCCGGACCCTCGCGGACAGTGCGGCTGCAGGCCCGGTCAACCGGGCGCTGGCCCACTACCTGGCCTCCCAGGCCCACGACCGGCTGGAGCACTGGGCCGAGGCATTCGCCGCAGCCGAGCGCGGCAACCGGATCCTTGCGGAAGGCTACTTCTCGCAGCATGCGGGCGACGAGGGCCCCTACGCGCTACCGGCGGTCGAAATCATGGGCCAATGGCTGGCTGGCAGGCCGGCTGCTGCACACAAAGCCGTCAGCGCGAAAGACAGCGTCATCAACCCTCCGCCGGTCTTTCTGCTCGGTTTCCCCCGTTCCGGCACCACACTGACGGAACAGATCCTGAGACGGCATCCGGACGTCGCCGCAATCGAGGAACGCGACCTGGTCGCGCCCCTGGTTGCGCCATGGCTGGGTAGTCCGGCGGCACTGGACCGCCTCACAGATCCGGAGGGAATGCTGCGCCACGAGGTCAGAAGGCGCTACCTGGAACATTCACGGTCCGAGGCCGGCGCCCGGGACGGCCAGCTGGTTGTGGACAAGCTGCCCCTCAACAGTGTCTTTCTGCCCCTCATCACGAGCCTCTTTCCGGAGGCGCGCATCATCCTGGCGTTGCGCGACCCCCGAGACGTCTGCCTGAGTTGTTTCCTGCAGAGCTTCCGACTGAACGCCGCCATGGCCCAATTCCTCGAACTGGACACCACCGCGACCTACTACGTGGCAGTAATGAGCAACGTCCTGGATACGCTGGAACGCCTGTCGCCCAGGATGCACCCGGTTCGCTACGAGTCGGTGGTGGAGGACCTGGAAACCGAAGCCAGAACGCTCCTGGGGGCTCTCGACCTCCCCTGGAGAGCCGAGGTCACAGACTACCGGGCCGGACTGGCCAACCGCCTCGTCGACACGCCGAGCCGGTCCCAGGTCAATCGCCCGCTGTATCGTCGCTCTATCGGCCGCTGGCGCCACTACGCACCGTCATTGCGCCCGGTACTCCCGCGCCTGGATCCGATTGCGGCTCGATTGGGCTACGGATCAGCGGGACGCGATGGACAATCTGCGATGCCGGGAGAAGGCGACTAGTCAAACGGGTGACGCTGAACGATTGTCTCGGCCCGGTCCGGGCCGGTCGAAATGATGGCTACCGGACAGCCCACCACCGCTTCGATCCGGGCCAGGTACGCCTTGGCGTTGTCGGGCAGATCGTCGTAACGGGTTATCCCCACGGTCGATGTCTTCCAACCGGGCAGGTCTTCGTAGACCGGTTCGCACTGGGCGTAGGCCTCCGCTCCCGTGGGCGGGAACGCCGTCGCTGACCCTCCCGAGCGATACCCGACGCAGACCTTGAGCGTATCGAGACCGTCCAGCACATCGAGTTTCGTAACGCACAGCCCTGACACGCTGTTGATCTGGACCGAACGCCGCAGGGCAACCGCATCGAACCAGCCACAGCGCCTGGGGCGGCCCGTGGTCGCGCCGAACTCGTGCCCCACGCGGGCCAGGTGCTCGCCCATTTCGTCGAAGAGTTCGGTCGGAAACGGCCCGGCGCCCACGCGGGTCGTGTAAGCCTTCACGATCCCGAGCACATAGTCGAAGCTGCAGGGCCCGACTCCCGTCCCGGTGGCCGCGCCCCCTGCCGTCGTGTTCGACGACGTGACGAATGGATAGGTCCCATGATCGATATCCAGGAACGCTCCCTGCGCCCCCTCGAACAGGACGCTCCGGTCTTCGGCGCGATACGCGTGCAGCATCTCCGTAACGTCGGCCACCAGGGGCGCGATTCGCTCCGCCATCTCCAGGTGGGTTTCCAGGACCGCCTGGAAGGACACCGGTTCAGCCTGAAAGAAATTCCGCAGAACAAAATTATGGTAGTCCAGCACCTCTCCCAGCTTCGACGCCAGCCGCTCCCGATGGAAAAGGTCACCGATGCGGACGGCGCGGCGCGCCACCTTGTCCTCGTAGGCCGGGCCGATGCCCCGCCCCGTGGTCCCGATGGCGGCGGCCCCGCGGGCTTTCTCGCGCGCCAGATCCAGGGCCACGTGGGACGGGAGAATCACCGGGCAGGCGGGACTGATCTTGAGCCGCTCGTCGACAGGAACCCCGCGTGCGAGCAACGCATCCATTTCGGTAAGTAGCGCATCCAGGGCCACGACAACGCCGTTGCCGATCAGGCAGGCGACGCCGTCCCGCAGAATGCCCGATGGAATCAGATGCAGGACGGTTTTCTCGCCGTCGATAACGAGCGTGTGGCCCGCATTGTGACCACCCTGGAAACGCACCACGGCGGCCGCCCGGTCCGTGAGCAGGTCGACGACCTTGCCCTTGCCCTCATCACCCCACTGGGTACCGATCACGATCACGTTCTTGGACATGGCTGCCGGGCTCCGGATCTAGGCGCGCACCAGGTAGAGTAACCCGAGACCGGCGACGATGCTGACCAGCCCGATGGTCCGAAGCGTTCGCGCGGGCATCTGGGCGATTGTCAGCATGGCTCTCCTGGAACCCTCGGGATTGGCGAAGGGCATCAGGCCCTCGATTACCATGACGAGCGCCAGGGCCGAAAGAAAATCATTCCAGTCCATGGATGACTCGCGCGACGGTCTCAGTTGTCGGACATCGGGGCCTGTTGGGTGCCAAAGGGCTCCTTCAGATAGCGGAAGAACTCACTGTCCGGCTCCAGCACGAGGACATCGCCGTCTCCCCCCATCGTTTCCCGATAGGCCTGCATGCTGCGGTGGAAGTTGTAGAACTCCCGGTCCTGCTCGTAGGCGCTGGCATAGGTTTCCGCCGCCTTGGCATCGCCCTCACCGCGGATCTTCTCGGCGTCGCGATAAGCCTCGGCCAGAATCACTGTCCGCTGCCTGTCCGCGTCGGAACGAATTCGCTCCGCCTCCTCTGCACCCTCGGCTCGAAGCTGAGACGCTGTGCGTGCACGCTCCTGGCGCATTCGATTGAACACCGACTCACTGACTTCGTCAGGGAGATCCAGGCGCTTGACCCGCACATCGATTACCTCGATACCCAGTTCCTGGGCCGCCTGGCCAGCCGATTTCATCAGATCGTCGGTCAACTCCCGGCGATCAGCCGTGACGACCTGCTGAACCGTTCGCTTGGCGAACTGGGCGCGAATCCCGTCCTTGACGATTTCGATGAGACGACTGGTCGCGATGCCTTCGTTACCCGCTGTTGCCCGGTAATACTGGCCAACGTCGGTGATGCGCCATTTCACGTAGAAGTCCACGTTGAGGTTCTTTTTCTCCGACGTCAGGAACTCTTCATTGGGATTGTTCCGCGTCAGGATGCGTTTCTCGAACTTCTTGACGTTGTTGACGAACGGAATCTTGAAATGAAGCCCGGGCGCATAGTCGGTCCGGATGATTTCGCCGAACCGGAACTTCACGGCGAACTCCCGCTCGTCGACCGTGAACACGGACATGGACAAGACCACGGCCGCAAGCGCCACCAGGATGAGTGAAAAACCCAGCTTGTTACCCATTAGCGGTTACCCCGACTGCGGCGGTCTTCCCGGGTTCGGCGGGCAGACTCCTGGTCGGAGGTGCGCCCGGGCGATACGGTGGCCTCGGAGATCGGCGGACGAACTCTCGGCGCGCCGCTTCCCCGCATGAGCTGATCCATCGGGAGATAAAGCAGGTTACCGCTTCCCTCTGCGTCAAGAATCACCTTGTTCGACGCCCCCATCACCTGCTCCAGGGTCTCAAGATACAAGCGATCCCGGGTCACCTCGGGGGCCTTCTGGTATTCCACGAGCAAAGAGAGGAAACGCGCTGCCTCACCTTCTGCATCGGCAATCACGCGCTCCCGATAGGCTTCGGAATCCTCCATCTGCCGGGCCGCGGTACCGCGAGCCCTTGGCACGACATCGTTGGCGTAGGATTCCGCCTCCAGTCGCAGCCGGTCCCGATCCTCGCGCGCCTTGATGGCGTCCTGCACAGAGGCCTGAACCTCGTTCGGGAAGTTGGCCTCGAGGAGGTTCACCGAGGTGACCTCGATACCGGATCCATACTGGTCGAGTGTCGACTGGACCAGCGCCTTGGTGCTCTGGGCAATCTCGGCGCGCCCCTCGGTCAACACGAAGTCCAGCCGGCTGGCGCCGACCACTTCGCGAATCGCGCTTTCGCTGACTTCCGCGAGGGTCGATTCGGGGTCGCGAATGTTGAAGAGCACGGCTTGCGGATCGGCCTTGCGAAACTGCACCACCACGTCGACGTCAACGATGTTCTCGTCGGCGGTGAGCATGCGGGTGGAGTGATTGTAGCTGTCCACCTCGGACACATTGACGGTAGTCACTGTCTGAATTGGCGCCGGGATGTGCCAGTGCAGGCCTGGTGTCGTGGTCTTGTGATACTTGCCAAACTGCATCACGACGCCCCGCTCCGCATCGTCCACCGTGTAGAAGCCGGTGAACCCCCAGACGGCCAGACCGATGGCGATCAGCACCCACAACGGGCCGCTTCCGCCACCGCCGGGTGCACCTTCCGAATCGCCACTGCCACGGCCGCGGCCCCCGAAGAGACCGGACAGTTTTTTCTGCAGGTCGGCTACGACCTTATCCAGGTCAGGGGGCCCCTGGTCACCGCCAGAGTTCCATGGGTTGCCGCCCTTGCCGGGTTCATTCCAAGCCATCTGGGTATTCCGTAAGTAAATGAGTTCGGGCGCGTGCCCGCAGTCAGGCCACGGAGCGCGATTCTAAGAGGCGCTCGTGGGGTGAACAAGTAGATTCGATGAGACGCCCCGGCTCGATGTCCAGGCGAGCACAAAGCTGCATCCAGATTTTCTCTGACACGTCGATTTCGAGATCCCAGCCGCCATCATCGCCCTCGCGCTCGGCGGACACCGCCCCCGCCTCGTAGAGAGCGGCCCGGAACCGCGCTTCCGCAGGCGACAGTTGTACATGACCCGCCCGATGATCGCGACGGAGAAACTGGTCCAGGGTCTCGAGAAGCCCCGCCACGCCCTCGCCGGTGTGGGCCGAAAGCCACACGCCAGCCATCCGCCCCGCGCCGCCGGGCTGAACCCGGGGCGTGTCGCCGGACGCGTCAATTTTGTTGAAGACCATGATCTGCGGCACGTCCAACGCGCCGATTTCGGCTAGCACGGCATTAACCTGCTCGATGCGTTCGTCGCGGTTGGGGTCAGTGGCATCGACGACATGGAGCAGGATGGACGCCTCCCGGGTCTCCTCGAGGGTGGCACGAAATGCGGCGACCAGCTCATGGGGCAGATCGCGGACAAAGCCCACCGTGTCGGCAAGCACGAATCCATGCCCGCCGCCGGCATCGACGCGCCGCAGGGTCGGGTCGAGCGTGGCGAACAGCTGGTCTGCCGCGTAGGCATCAGATTCCGTGACTCGATTAAACAGCGTGGATTTTCCCGCGTTGGTGTAGCCCACAAGAGAAACCGTGGGCATTTCCGCCTTCATGCGCGTTCGCCGACCCTGCTCACGCTGCCGCGCGACCTTTTCGAGGCGTTCACGAAGCACCTTGATGCGCTGCCCGAGCAGGCGACGGTCTGTCTCGAGCTGGGTTTCGCCCGGGCCGCGCAAGCCGATTCCACCCTTTTGGCGTTCGAGGTGGGTCCAGCCCCGCACCAGCCGGGTGGACAGATGCCGAAGCTGGGCCAGCTCCACCTGGAGCTTGCCCTCGTGACTGCGGGCTCGCTGGGCAAAGATATCGAGAATCAGACCCGTCCGGTCCAGTACCCGGCATTTCAGCTCGCGTTCAAGGTTTCGTTCCTGGGACGGGCTGAGGGAATGGTTCACCAAAACCAGGTCCGCCTCACGTTCATGCAGGCAGGCGGAGACTTCCTCGAGCTTGCCCCGGCCTACAAAATGCCGGGGGTCCGGAACCCTGCGAACGCCTGTCACGCACCCCACGACGTCGGCCCCAGCCGACGTCGCAAGATCGCTGAATTCATCGAGCTGATCCTGGGGCGGGCGGCTTCGTGAGCCGATCTGAACCAGTATCGCGCGTTCGCCGTGCCCGGGCCGTTCGAACAATCCGTCTCCCCTGGCCCAGACCTAGGCGTGGTCGTCCGCAGGCGCCCGTTCGTCGCTGGCTGGCACGCGCACAGTCCGGGACGGCACTACGGTAGAAATGGCGTGCTTGTAGACCATCTGGCTGACACTGTTCTTCAGCAGCACAACGAACTGGTCAAACGACTCAATCTGACCCTGCAGCTTGATACCGTTTACAAGATAAATGGACACCGGGATCTTTTCCTTGCGCAAGACGTTGAGAAACGGATCCTGGAGCGACTGCCCTTTGGCCATCGAATTCTCCCGAAAAACAGGGGCTTGTTGTTATTTCCTACGGCGCTCACTACTGCGGACGAACCACCAGGCTGAAGCTCGACCGACTGACAATGGTAGCACAACCCCTGTTCAAGTTGCGCCGCATCATCATCCGCGTCCTCTCGCTGACCGCCCACTCACTAACTGTCACCCGGCGCCGCGAACTTTCACCCATCCAGCGCCGGATCTGAGCCCTGCTCGCGCTCCAATATACGATATAGCTCATATAACCCTTCCCTACTCCGGCTCTGCCGCAAAAACCGCATCCTCAAACTTGCCGGGAATTCCTCCACCTGGCGATTTCGTCTTTCGCACGCCGGGCCAGTCCGGGTTCGTCGGCGGAAAAACTCCTGGTGCCGCTCTCCGCCCGAAGCCAGGTCATCTGCCGCTTGGCGAGCTGCCGGGTCGCCACGATGCCCCGGTACCGGGCTTCCTCGAACGTGAGAGCACCGTCCAGGTGAGACCAGAGCTGCCGGTAACCGACTGCCCGCATGGCCGGCAGATCCGCGGAAAGGTCCTCGCGGGCGTGCAGCTGCGCCACCTCCTGCAGAAAGCCCATTGCGAGCATGTCGTTGAAACGGTTCTCGATGCGTTCGTGCAGCCAGGCACGGTTGGGGGGCTTCAACGCCAGGCAGAGGTAGTCGGCGTCAACCCCGTCGCTAGCCTCAGCCTGGATTGCCGAGATGGGTCGCCGGGTCAGATGCCAGACCTCCAGAGCCCGCTGGATGCGCTGCGGGTCGCTCGGCTGGATTGCCGCGGCCGCGGCCGGATCCACATCCGCCAGCCGATCGTGCAGCGCCGCCCACCCGGACCTGGCAGCTTCCGCGTCGATTTCGGCTCGGAACTGCGGGTCTGCTTTTGGCAAGAGAGCAAGACCCTGGCGCAGGGCGCGGAAATACAGCATCGTGCCGCCCGCCAGCAGGGGCAGCCGGCCGCGGGCCCAGGCGGCCTGCATGGCTTCGCGGGCATCGGCCAGGAAGGCACCGGCGGAATAGGCTGCGGCCGGATCCAGGATGTCCACGAGTGCGTGGGGGTAGCGCGCGAGAATCCCGGGATCCGGTTTGGCCGTGCCGATGTCCATACCCCGGTACACGAGTGCGGAATCCACGCTCACGATATCCACGGGAAAGGCATCCGCCAGCGCGAGAGCCAGCCCGGTCTTGCCGCTGGCCGTCGGGCCCATGAGGCAAATGGCGGGACGCGCCGCCAAGCGTCACTGCCCCCGGAGGAACAGCCGGTCCAGTTCGTCCAGGCTCAGCTGGGTCCAGGTTGGCCGCCCGTGGTTACACTGGCCGCTGCGTTCGGTGGCTTCCATGTCTCGCAACAACGCATTCATCTCGGGCACGGTCAGCTGCCGGTTGGCCCGAATCGATCCGTGGCAGGCCATGGTGGCGAGAATCTCGTTAATCCGGCCTTCGATCCGGCGGCTCGAGCCGGTTTCGCGGAGATCGGAAAGCACATCGCGGACGAGGGATTCCGTGTCGCTGCCCGCGAGGGCCGCCGGAACCTCGCGAATGACAATGGCGTCCGGTCCCCGCCGCTGGATATCGAAACCCAATGATCGGAAATCCGGCGCGTGTTCCTCTGCCAGGCCAGCCTCTTCGGTCGAGACCCGAAGACTCACCGGAACCAGCAAGGGCTGACGCTCCAGTCCGCCGGCATCGAACTGCGCCTTCATGCCCTCGTACGTAATGCGCTCGTGGGCCGCGTGGGCGTCGACGATGACCAGTCCGGCGGCGTTCTGCGCCAGGATGTAGATACCGCGCAGCTGGGCCAGGGCAAAGCCGAGCGGCGGCGAATCGGCACCAGGCGCGAGGACCCCGGGACTCGCCGCGGGATCGGCGCCCGTGAGCCGTGCGTAGGTTTCGGCCACGGCCGCCCCGCCACCCAGCGGCATCGGGGACTGCCGGGGCTGCCAGCCGGCGGCATTCGCGGGCGAAGACTGCCCGGAGCTGTCCGGCGATTCGGGATAAGCGACGCTCACAGGTGCCGCGCTTGCAGAGCCAGCCCGCGTACCGGCCAGCACACGCTCGACGGCGCTGGTCAGAAACCCATGCACGCTGCGTCCGTCGCGAAAACGCACCTCGTGCTTCGTGGGATGCGCGTTGACGTCCACCAGCGCCGGATCCATTTCCAGGAACAGGACATAGGCCGGGTGCCGGCCATGAAACAGCACGTCCCGGTAGGCCTGCTTCAACGCGTGGGTGACGAGCCGGTCGCGGATCATGCGGCCGTTGATAAAAAAGTACTGGAGGTCCCCCTGGGACCGGGAGAAGGTCGGCAGACCGGCCCACCCCTGCAGGCTGAGACCGGACGCGGCGTGGTCGATTAACAGGCATTGCTCGGCAAACGCCGCGCCGCAGACCTCGGCGACCCGGCGCAGGCGGGCTGCATCATCCGTCGCTTCCGGCAGATCGAAGACGGCGCGCTGGTTGCTGACCAGCCGGAAACCGGCAGAGAACCGAGACAGGGCAAGTCGGCGGACCAGCCGATCCACGTGGCCCAGCTCGGTGCGTTCGGTGCGCATGAACTTGCGCCGGGCCGGCGTGTTGTAAAACAGATCACGAACCGTGACCGTGGTCCCGGGAGGATGGGGACCCGGTTCCGGGTCTCGACCGGCGCCACCCTCCAGGTCCAGCCGCCAGCCGTGGTCTTCGGATCCGATCCGTGACTGGAGGGTCAGGCGCGAGACCGAGGCGATGCTCGGCAGGGCCTCGCCGCGGAATCCCAGGGTCGCGACCCGCTCCAGGTCCTCCAGGGAACCGATCTTGCTCGTTGCATGGCGGGCCAGGGCCAGGGGCAGCTCGTCGCCGGCAATGCCCTGCCCGTTGTCGCGCACCCGAATCAGCCGCAGGCCGCCCTGATCCACCTCCACCTCGACCCGCGAGGCCCCCGCGTCGAGACTGTTCTCCACCAGTTCCTTGACCACGGACGCCGGCCGCTCGACCACTTCGCCGGCGGCAATCTGGTCGATGAGCTGCGGAGGAAGAGCGCGAATGGGCATGGCGGCGAGCATCGTGGCGGGGCCGCAGAGGATACCCCAGCCCGCGGCCGGGTTCAGGTGCCCGGGGGAGGAATCACCAGGACCTGGCCGATCCGGATGCGGTCATGACGCAGCCGGTTTTGCCGGCGCAGATCGCCGAGGCTGACGTTGTAGCGATCGGCAATGCCCGACAACGTATCGCCCCGGGATATGACGTGTTCTATCGAGGCGACGCGGTCCACCTGGCGGTTCTCGGCAAGCCAGGAGCCCGGTGGCGGATTTTCCCGGAAGTAGCGGCGCACGCCGGTCAGCACCGCCGTAGCGATCCTCTGCTGGTGGTTCTTGGAGGTCAGCAACCGTTCCTCTTCGGGGTTCGAGATGAACGCCGTTTCGATGAGAATAGAGGGGATATCCGGCGACTTCAGCACGGCAAACCCGGCCTGCTGCACGCTGCGCTTGTGCAGTTTGCCCAGGGACCCCAGCCCGGAAAGCACCTGCTCGCCCACATCCATGCTCGCGCCGATCGCCGCGGTCTGCGACAGGTCCAGCAGCACCGAAGCAAGGACCTGGTCCTTGTCGTCGAGGCTGACCCCCCCCACCAGGTCGGCGGCATTCTCTCTTTCGGCGAGCCAGCGGGCAGCCTCGTCGGTGGCGCCCTTCGAGGAAAGGACATAGACCGACGAGCCTCGCGCGGTCGTGTTCTTGAACGCGTCGGCATGGATCGAGACAAAAAGATCCGCGCTATGCTCGCGGGCCTTCTCGATTCGCTGGCGAAGCGTCAGGTAGTAGTCGCCATCGCGGATCATCACCGCCCGCATGCCCGGCTCGTCATTGATCATGGCAGCGAGCCGGCGGGCGATCTGGAGGGTGACATTTTTCTCCCGCGTGCCGCGGCGTCCCAGCGCCCCCGGGTCCTGTCCGCCGTGGCCTGCGTCAACGGCGATCACCAGTTGACGGCCGTGCTCGAGGCGGCTCTTCACCGCGGGAGCCGCTGTGCCACCCGGCTCCAGGTCGATCACCAGCC
Source organism: uncultured Gammaproteobacteria bacterium (assembly GCA_963842955.1). Taxonomy (GTDB): domain Bacteria; phylum Pseudomonadota; class Gammaproteobacteria; order Steroidobacterales; family XN24; genus JARFQW01. The sequence goes on along the minus strand of CAWJIJ010000006.1, from coordinate 265,735 downwards.
GGTGGCCGTGGCCGTCCCCCGGGGGCATCAGGAAACTTCGAGCGCGGGCTTCGCCGGCCAGGTCCAGCACGACCCGAACGCCGCCCTCCGGCCGCTGGGCGCTGCGAATCCGCCGAACCAGCCCGCTGCCGGCGGGTATGTCGGAAAGCACCAGGCGGCTCGGACCCAGGTCCACGACCACCCGGGCCGGTGACGGCAGGGAAAACAGCGAATGACTGACGGGTTCGGAAACGTCCAGGACGACGCGGGTCGCCTTCGGTCCGGACCATAGCCGGATTGCGCGGATGTCGGGCTCGTCGCCCGGCGCCGCGCTGGCCGCGGCCGGTCCCAGGGCGGCGGACAACAGGACGAGGAGAAGCGCCGTGACTCTTGTCACGATCCCCGATGGTGCCGCCGAATTAAAAATCCCTTTCATTCCAGACGCTTTGATTGTCTTTCTGGAAGTGACGTTAAACCATACCCGCGCCAAAAAGACAAGACTCCTCTGAGAAAACAGAGACATAGGACCAAAACTTCAGCGAGTTTTGGAGTCGGAGGCTTCACTGAGTCGCTGCAGCAGCGCCTGGCCGCCCGGAGTTCCCGGACAAAGCACACCCGTTCTGCCGGCTCCGGCATAGTCCAGCTGCACCGCGAGGTCCGCCCTGGGCAGCGCCCCGCCGGCCCGGTCCGGCCATTCCACGAGCACCACGTGGCCGGCGGCAAACTGGTCGTCCAGGCCCAGGTACTCGAGTTCGCCGGGGTCCGCGAGCCGGTAAAGGTCCAGGTGGACCACCGAGAGACCGTCGAGATCGTAGGGCTCCAGCAAGGTGTAGGTCGGGCTGCGCACGGCCCCGGCGTGACCCAGGCCCCTGAGCATGGCCCGCACCAGGCAGGTTTTTCCGGCGCCCAGGGGGCCTTCCAGGGTCACCAGCAGAGGTGTCCGGTCGCCACGGGGCAGCGCCCCTGCCAGCCGCAGGCCCAGCCGGCCTGTGTCGGCCTCGTTCGGAAGCTCGATGCGCATGCTCAATCGCGAGTGGCCGGATTGACCACGGACCGCAGAGCAGCGAGGAGATCCCGGGCCATGAGTCCCCGCTCCGCCTCACCAGCCGCCCGGTCGCCCGCCAGCGCGTGCACCAGCACGCCGAAAGCGGCCGCCTCCGCCAGTCGGCCGGACTGCACGGCCAGCCCGGCCACGATACCGGTCAGGACGTCCCCCATGCCGGCGGTCGCCATGCCCGGGTTTCCCCGGTCGCACAGGGACAACGGGCCTTCGCCATCGCAGATGAGCGTACCGGCGCCCTTCAGAATGACAGCACCTCCGTAGCGTTCCTGCAGGGCCCGGACGGCCGTGGGCCGGTCTGCCTCAACCGCTTGCGCCGTGCTCTCCAGCAGACGAGCTGCTTCACCCGGGTGCGGCGTCAGGACCCAGTCGTCCCGCCGGACGGGGTTTTCGGCGAGCAGATTCAAGCCGTCCGCATCTACTACCAGGGGCCGCCCGGAGGCCAGAACGCGGGCAAACATTTTCCGCGACCAATCGGTCTGACCCAGCCCGGGACCGACCGCGACCAGCGTGGCGCGCTTGAGCATCGGATCCAGCTCCCGGACAGTCGCCACGCCGTGGGTCATGACCTCGGGGCAGGAAGCCAGCAGTGGCGCAACATGCTCCGGCAGCGTCGCCACCGAGACGAGACCCGCGCCCGAGCGCAATGCCGCTTCGGCAGCCAGCCGCGGTGCGCCGCCCATGCCCTCGCCTCCGCCAACGATCAGCGCGTGGCCATAGCGGCCCTTGTGGCCGTCCCGACTCCGCAGCGGCAGCACGCGATTGAGCATGTCCTCCCGCAGGCGGTTGGCAGCAGGCTCCATGGACAGCACCGCCGGCGGGATCGCCAGCCCGGCAAACCGCACCCGGCCGCACAGCGCGGACCCCCGCCCGGTCAGGAGGCCCAGCTTCATTCCGACGAACGTCACCGTCAGATCCGCGCGCACCGCGGCGCCCATTACCGCGCCCGTGTCGGCATTCAGGCCCGACGGCACGTCCAGCGCCACGACCGGCCGGTCAGCATTGTTGATTGCGTCCACGACCTGCGCCCACGCGCCGGCCAAGGACCGGTCCAGGCCCGTCCCCAGCAAGGCATCAACGATCAGGTCCCGGTCGCCCGCAATGGGCTCGCCGTCCCAGGCAGCCGCCTCGCCGCCGGCATCGCGATATGCCGCCCATGCCGTTTGGGCATCGCCGGTGAGTGTCTCCGGGTCCTTCAGCCAGCGCACAACGGGATGACGACCGGCTGCCAGCGCAAGCCGCGCCACGACGTAGCCGTCGCCGGCGTTGTTGCCGGCGCCGCAGATCACAAGCCAGCGGCGGGTCGACGGGAACATCTCCGAGGCCAGGTGCCAGGCGGCCCGGCCGGCCCGGGTCATGAGTTCGTAACCGGGTATTCCCTGCTCTTGTATCGCGCGGCGGTCGAGTTCCCGGACCTGTTCGGCCCGGAACAGCCTTGAGGGGATTGCTTTCATGGGCAGATTATACTGGCCCATCGATCTTGGACCGCGTCCAGAAACTCGCGCCTATGACCCAGAGCTCCCCCTCCGCGACGGCGGCCGGAATCACCCTCACGGACCTGCAAGCCTGGGCTGGGGAGCTCGGGTTCCAGGACCTGGGTATCGCTGGCGTTGATCTGTCCCGGGACGAAGCCTGGCTGGAGCGCTGGCTGGAACTCGGCCGGCATGGGGAGATGGCGTGGATGGCGCGCCACGGGCGGCGCCGGTCCAGGCCCGACGAGTTGATCCCGGGAACTCTCTCCGTGCTGTCCGTGCGAATGGATTACTGGCGCAATGACACCCAGGCGATTGCGCTGCTGGATGCCGGTCGGACAGGTTACGTGTCGCGCTATGCCCTGGGCCGCGACTACCACAAGGTCCTGCGCCGCCGGCTTCAGCAGCTCGCCAACCGGATCGAGGCGGCAGCCGGGCCCTTCGGCTATCGGGTCTTCGTCGACTCCGGCCCGGTGCTCGAGAAGGCGCTGGCGCGCAACGCGGGCCTGGGCTGGATCGGCAAGCACACCAACGTGATCCATCGCGACGCGGGCTCGTGGTTCTTTCTCGGCGAACTCCTTACCGACCTGCCGCTGGAACCGGGCGAACCGGCCAGCGACCACTGCGGGTCGTGCACCGCCTGCCTGGAGGTATGCCCTACGCAGGCCATCATCGCCCCCTATGAACTCGATGCGCGACGCTGCATTTCCTACCTCACGATCGAACACCCCGGAAGCATACCGGAGGCCCTCCGGCCGGCCATGGGCAACCGGATTTACGGCTGCGACGACTGCCAGCTGTTCTGTCCATGGAACAAGTTCGCGCAACCCAGTCCCTTGCCGGACTGGTCGCCCCGAAACGGCCTGGACGGGCCGGACCTGGTCGCCCTGTTCGCCTGGTCGGAAACAGAGTTTCTCGAGCGGACGGAAGGCTCACCGATCCGTCGCATCGGCTATGAGCGATGGTCCAGGAACATTGCGGTGGCCCTCGGCAATGCGCCGCCGGAACCCGCCATCGCCACCGCGCTGGCCAGCCGTCGCGACGACCCGTCTCCCGTCGTGCGGGAGCATGTCCGCTGGGCGATTGCCCGGCAGAACGGGAAAATATCCCAGCCGGGACGGTGATTTGCGAGTCAATTCACGGAATTACTGGACATAACGCTCCACAGTGCGCCCATGGACGGAACGGACTTCGACCACGGGGACACGGTCATAGGCCCCTTTGAGGAAACCGACAACACGGCGGACGCGGCCTATGCCGGCCTGCGCCTGTTTCGCGACGTGGACCATGTCGCCGTCGGCCACTATCTCAAGCAGACCGGTCGCCGGGACCTCGCGGAAGGCGAGGTGCTCATCTCGCCGGACACGACCAACACCTGTGTTTACGTGGTCCTCTCGGGGTCGCTGAACATTCACCTGGAGTCGGTGGAGAACGCGCCCCTGACGACCCTCGGGCCGGGCCAGTGTGCCGGAGAGATGTCGCTGATCGAGGAGCGCGACCCCTCAGCCTGGGTGGTCGCGGCCCGTGACAGTCACCTGATGGTCATCGATCAACGGGTCCTGTGGCGGCTTATCGATCTGTCCCACGCTTTTTCGCGCAATCTCCTCGTCGTCCTGTCCTCGCGGCTGCGCAAGGATAACGATGTCATCGCCGACAGCGTGGGCATCCTGAGGGAGTTCGAGCGTCACGCGGTGACCGACGCGCTGACCGATCTGCACAATCGTCACTGGCTGGACGACATGTTTCGCCGGCGGATGCAGCGCTGCGCCCAGTCCGGCGAGGACTGCGCTCTCATCATGGCCGATGTGGACCGGTTCAAGGCTTACAACGACCACTTCGGACATATTGCCGGCGACCGCGCGCTGCGGCTCGTGGCCGACCAGCTGAAACGCCACTTCCGGCCAACGGACATGCTGGCCCGCTTTGGTGGCGATGAATTTGCGATTCTCCTTCCGGGCGCCGCTGTCGGCGATGCGGTAACGATTGCCGAACGAGTGGTAACGGCGGTGGCGGCCACCGAAGGTGAAGAGCCGGTTACCGTGTCCGCTGGCGTGGCCGGCATGAAGGCCGGCGACAGCCTCGAGAGCCTGCTCCGCAGGGCCGACGACGCCCTCTACCGGGCAAAGATCGCCGGCCGCAACCGGGTGTCCTGTTAGGTCAGCCGAACCCGCTGGCAGATCCCCGTCCCGACCAGATCCGTCCCTGCCCCCTTTCGGGCCCCAAAAGAAAACCGGGCACGCAGCCCGGTTCTGAGATCAGCCGCATGCCTTGCCGTCAGGCGGCCTGCACCGGAATCGCATTGGCCGTCCGGGTGACGTTGTTGTGCTCGTCGCAGTAAACCAGGGTCGGCTTGTGCAGGCGGGCCGCATTCTCGGACAGCGTGCCGTACGCGCAGATGATCACCCGATCCCCCGGAGCCGCCTTGTGAGCCGCCGCGCCGTTGACCGAGATGATCTTCGAGCCGGACTCGCCGCGAATGGCGTAGGTCGTGAACCGCTGGCCATTGGTCACGTTGTAGATCTGGATCTGCTCGTACTCCATGATGCCGGACGCTTCCAGCAGATCGGCATCGATGGCGCAGGAGCCCTCGTAATCCACTTCGGCGTGGGTCACGCAAGCTCGATGAAGCTTGGCCTTCAGCAGAGTCAGCTGCATGTGGTTCACCTCTCTCCCGGTGTCGCCGGCATGACCGCAAGCTCTCCAGGCCTCCGGCCAGCTATTCCGAACGTCCATTATGACGTGCTGTCGACTCAGGACCCTATATTAGGTCGACCCGCAAATTATCAATCAGTCTCGCCGAACCCAGCCGGGCCGCCGCCAGGATCACCAGGCCCCGGGAACCCTGCCCAGGCGCCTCAAGAGTCCCGGCTTCGCGTATCTCGAAATACTCGGGTTCAAACCCGAAACCCCGCAGATTTTCCATGGCGGCCTGCTGTATTGCAACAATGCGCGCCTCAATTTCCTTTTCCGCTCCGCCGGCGAGCGCATCCGCAGCGGTCTCCAGCGTCCGGTACAGCTCGGGAGCAATCGCCCGCTCGTCTCCCGTAAGGTATTGATTTCTCGAGCTCATAGCGAGCCCGTCCCCCTCTCGCTGGGTCGGATGCCCGACGACTCGCACGGGAAAACACAGGTCCGCCACCATCCGCCGTATGACGGCGAGTTGCTGGTAGTCCTTCTCGCCGAAAATCGCCGTATCCGGCCGCACCATGTTGAAAAGCTTGGCCACGACGGTGGTCACCCCATCGAAATGCCCCGGCCGGGAACGACCGCAGAGAATGTCGCTGAGTCCATTGACCCTGACCCTCGTGGCCGGGGCCGGGCCGGTCGGATACATCTCGTCCACCGTGGGCGCGAACACGGCATCCACGCCCGCTGCGGCCAGCGCCGCCAGGTCCTTGTCCAGCGTGCGCGGGTAGGTATCGAAATCCTCCCCCGGTGCGAACTGGAGGGGGTTGACGAAGATACTCACAACGACCCGCCGGGCCTCGCTGGCGGCCGCGGCCACCAGCGCCAGGTGGCCGGCGTGCAGATTTCCCATCGTCGGGACAAACGCAACGCTCTCGCCGGCGGCCCGCCAGGCACTGCCGGCGGCGCGCAACGCGTCGCGTGTCTGGGCGACCTCCACGAATCGTCCCCCTCTAGCTGAAGCAGTGTTCGGGCGCCGGGTAGCTGCCGTCCTTTACGGCTGCCACGTAGGCTGAAACGGCATCCAGCGGGCTGCCGGTCTCCGCCATGAAATCCCGGGCGAAGCGCGGCTTGCGGCCGGGAGTGACACCGATGATGTCGTAGAGAACGAGGATCTGGCCGTCCACGTCCGGCCCCGCGCCGATACCGATCACCGGCACCGACAGTTCGCGGGTGATCTCGGACCCCAGCGTCGTGGGCACGCATTCCAGCAGCACGATGTCCGCGCCGGCGTTCTGCAGGGTCAGGGCATCGGCCATCATCTTGCGGGCCGCCGCCTCTTCCCGGCCCTGAACATGAAAGCCCCCGAGCTTGTGAATCGACTGGGGCGTGAGACCCAGGTGGGCGCAAACCGGGATGTCGCGGCTGGCCAGGAACTCCACGGTCCGCACCTGCTCCGCGCCGCCTTCGAGCTTCACCATCTGGGCGCCACCCTCCTGCATGATCCGGGCGGCGTTCTTGAGCGCCTGTTCGGGCAGCGCGTAGCTGACAAACGGCATGTCGGCCACGAGAAAAGCCCGGCCGACGCCGGCGGCAACGCAGCGGGTGTGATAGACCATGTGATCTACGGTGACCGGCACGGTGGTGTCGTGCCCCTGGACCACCATACCCAGCGAGTCGCCCACAAGAATCAGGTCCGTGCCGGCCGCATCCACCAGGGCGCCGAAACTTGCGTCGTAGGCCGTAAGGCACGCAATCCGTTCCCCGGCCGCCTTCATCTCGATCAGCGTGCTGAGCGTTACCGGCGGGGCATCCCGCTTCTGCAGGTGGCTGTAGATGCTCATCGAAAAGCGCTCATTGGCCGTGGTTCCCTTCGCAGCTGTCCAGATCCGCCCGCGGCATCGATTCGTCTTGCCGGCCCCATCCCGACCAAGCCCCGGAGGCACACGGCTCGGGAAACAGCGGCGGGGTCGGGAGCATGGCTGAGGCGTCGAAAAACATCAATCGCCCGCGCCGAAGGCCACCGGATTGTAGAAGTGACGCCCGCCGCGAATCTTGCGAATCATGGCCAGGAGTTCCTCGTAATCCCGGTCGTTGTTGACCGGATCGATCTCGGCGGCGTTGACGATCAACAGCGCCGTGGCGTTATAGCGATGAAAAAACTGCATGTACGCATAATTGAGGGAGGCCAGATATTCCGGCTCGATGCCCTGTTCGTAGCCGATGCCCCGGCGGCGGACCCGTTCGACGAGCACCTCCACCGGCGCCTGCAGATAGACCACGAGGTCCGGGGCCGGCGCGTCCAGTGACAACGTCCGGTACACCTGGTCGTACAGCGCATACTCATCGTCGCCCAGGGTGAGCCGCGCGAAAATCGGATCTTTCTCCAGCATGAAATCCGAGACCCGGGCCGGGCTGAACAGGTCGCTCTGGCGCATCTCCTGGATTTGCCGTGCTCGCTGAAACAGAAAAAAGAGCTGGGTCGGCAGCGCGCCGGCGGCGGGGTTTTCATAGAAGCGCTCCAGGAACGGATTCGCCTCGGGGTTCTCCAGTACGAGCTCCGAGCCCAGGCTCTCCGCCATTCGCCGGGCCAGGCTGGTCTTGCCCACGCCGATGGGTCCCTCCACCACGATGTACCGCGAACCCGAATCGCTCACACGCGCCCCTTCGCCAGTCGCCCAAGGCCTGCCTCTCCGATCGCCTCGGCCAGGTCGGCCGCCCGCCCGTGACCGGGCAGCCAGCAGGCAGGCGCTATTTCCGCGAGGGGCACCAGGACGAAGTTTCGCTCATGGGCGCCCGGATGGGGAAGAGTCAGGCGGGATGAATTCAGCTCCAGCTGGCCCATCGCGATGATGTCCAGGTCCAGGGTCCGCGGACCCCATTGCGGGCCGCCCCGGGTACGGCCGTGGGCCGCCTCGATGGCCTGGAGCGCATCGAGCAGCCGGTCCGGCTCCAGCCGGGTCAGGAGACCCGCCACCGCGTTGACGAAATGGGGCTGATCCGCCGGACCCATGGGTGCCGAAATGTACAGCCGCGAATAACTGACAAGGCGGCAGCCCGGCAGCTGGCCGAGTTCGCCGATGGCCTTTTCGACCTGCCGCGACGGATCGGCCAGGTTGCTCCCCAGCCCCACGAAGGCCGGTGTCCAGACGTTCACTGGCCGGAGGTTTCGCCGCTGGCCTTTTTCGGCCGGCGCCGCCGGCGCCGGCGAGCCGCCGGCTTGGGCTGGCTCACGGCCTGTTCCCGATCGCCGGGGCCCTGGACCTGGATGTCCGTCCACCACTGGGCCAGCTCCGGGTCGGCGTCGCCTACCTCGGCGCGCAGCACCAGCAGATCGTAGGCCGCCCGGAAGCGCGGATGATCCAGCGCCTTCAGCGCTCGCTTGCCCCGGGTTCGGGTCAGGCGGGGCTGCATCATCTGGATGTCTTTCATCGGACTCGTGATGCGCCTCGGGATGGCGACCGCCGACTGCTGGTCCCGAGCGATCTCATCACAGGCCGTGCTCAGGGCCTGCATGGGCGTGTCGCCCGCCACCTTGAGCTCCTCGGCACGGGCGACGGCCGGATGCCACAAGAAGACACCGAAGAGGAACATGGGGGTCACCGGCTTGCCTTCGGCCACCCGGTCATCGGTGTTCTGTACGCCCCGGCGGACCAGCGCCTCAACGGCCTCGCCATTGGGCCCGTCGAGGGCCGCGTCGGTCATCGGGAACAGGTAGCGAAACAGCCCGTAGTGCCGGAGCAGATCGAATGAGCGCATGCCGTGGCCGGACAGGAACAGCTTGAGACTCTCGTCGAAGAGCCGCGCCGGCGGCACGCTTTCAAGCAGCGGCGCCAGCTCGCGAATCGGCGCTTCGGTTTCCGGGCTGATCCCGAAATCCAGCTTGGCCGCGAGGCGCACACCACGCAGCAGCCGAACCGGGTCTTCCCGGTAACGATCTTCCGGCTCGCCGATGAGACGCATGAGCCTGAGACCCACGTCTTCGACGCCGGTCGTGTAATCCCAGATCGAGAAATCGGCGATGTTGTAATACAGGGCGTTGACGGTAAAGTCGCGTCGCCAGACATCCTCATCGATCGTTCCGTAGCGATTGTCTCGAAGGATGCGGCCCTCGTCATCACGCACGAGTTCGCCAGCCTCGTCGTCCATGTCCTCGGATTCCTGGGCGGCCCGGAACGTCGCCACCTCGATCACCTCGCGTCCGAAGTAGACGTGCGCAAGCCTGAACCGCCGGCCAATCAGCCGGCAGTTGCGGAACAACTTCCGTACATCCTCCGGCCAGGCATCGGTGACCACGTCGAAATCTTTCGGCTCCCGGCCCAGCATAAGATCCCGAACGCCGCCTCCGACGAGAAAGGCCTGATAGCCGGCTTCCTTGAGCCGGTAAAGGACCTTGAGGCAGTTCCGGGAGATCTGGGACCGGGAGACGCAGTGGTCAGGCCTGGGGACAATGGTCGGGGCGTTGGTGTTGCTTTTCGCCTCCGAATTCAATGCTCCACATCCAGTTGTGCAAACTCAAGCGGCGCGTATAATACCACGCCCTTCGCGCCGCAATGCCGCGAAATTCAGGCTCAGCGCTCCGTTCGTCTAGGGGTTAGGACACCGGCCTCTCACGCCGGTAACAGGGGTTCGAATCCCCTACGGAGCGCCACTTTAAGCCACTGTTCTATAAGCCGAAACTTGCCACCCCCTGCTCGTTTCATGTTCCCTTGGGGCAGTAAATGGGGCAAAGCCAAAGTAGCCGCCAATTGCCCGCTCAATGCCACCTGCCTAGGGCCCTTCCCACTCGCTAACGAGAGGGCCTGGCCAAGGATACTCTCTCTCCCGCAGACGTGTAACGCACCCAGTCGCCGGTCAGCTTTGACTGCTGCCAATAGCCAGTCCGTTGGCCCCGACTGTTGAACTCATCGTAGCGGCCCCTTACCAGGCGGTTTGGCCGCGCGGTGGCCAGGGTCCTGCCGTCAGTCCCACGAACGCTCAGATAGCCTGAGCGGGCCTTATTGCGGTTCACTGTGGCCAGTTGCTTGCCATCAGAGCTGCGTAGGTCGTAGCGGCCCTGGATGGTGAGGCTGCGCCGTGCTGAGAGGAGCTGGCCGCCGTCTGGCGCCGTGACCGAATATCGGTCTACGAGCGGAGAAGGGTCGGCCCAACTTTGGGCGCAACCAAAAGTGAAAAGGCTGGCTACGAGTACGACCCTCATGGACTCACGCTAGCAGGAATCTCGCCGATCTGACCAGGCCGGGCGACCCGCTCATTGATCTGTCATCCCTCGAGCGGCACTTCCCATATGGGCTGCCGCAGCAGCCAGAGACTATTCCAGGGGCAGCAGACGGATGCTGGCGAGTCAGTCTCCCATGTTAGGCCCGATCGTGCCGAAAGCGCAGCAGATGGCCGAGATCATGCGCCGCCTGCAAGTCACACCACGTTGTATTGGCGCTCATGACTACAGACGTGGAAAAGGCGGCGGAGCACTTGCGTGCCGCCCGTGAACTTCAACCCGAGGGCTCATTGCCCCTCTCCGACTCGACGATTCTTCAAGTCGTGAACAGGCATAACGGGTGGAAGCGATTCCAGGAACGGGTTGTCCGGCGCGAACTCGCGAGGAACCCACGGCAGTCCAATAGCGCCCTGAGCCGAAAGTTCAATACTGACCGCAGGACTATCGCCGCCATCCGCGAGAACTTTCTGGCAGACCTTGCTTGGAGGCGCCGGTTGCCTAAACGCTCTGGAGGGTACGCATGAGCCGAGGACGTAAGAGTGAGGCTGAACTCACCAAGCTACGGCGCCTTACCGCTGGCACGGAGAAGTTCGCAGCGCCTGCCGCATTGGGTAATTGGGGTGAGCAGATGTGGTGGGAGATCCTCAGTGACCTCCCCGATGATCATTTCCGGCGACGGGACATGCCGCTGCTGGAGGCCTTTTGCTTGCAGTACCAGCGTATGAAGGATGCTCAGCAGATAATCGCTCAGGAAGGCATGACCGTGACCAGTGACCGTGGCAACGTCACAGTGCACCCCGCCGTGACCATCGAGCGTCAGGCCGTCGCTGAGATGCAAAAGCTGGCCATCCGGCTGCAGCTGCCCGTGATGGAACGTAAGAAAGTGGGAAGCGGCAGCAAGCGGGATCGGGGACGGGCAATCAGGAGCAAGTGGGAGGGGCTGACCTTCAACTCGCACTGTTCCTAGATTCCACTGCTGACCTAGTCTACTTTTGCGGCCTCGATCTGCTTTAGAGTCTTCCCGTCCTCTGTTTTCCAGACAAGAGGGCCTGCTACGTTACCACCGTTAACGGCAGCTGCGGCGGCGCTGGGGCTGGCAAACTCGTAATCCTGGGTAAAACGATAGAACTCCTTTCCCTTCTCGAGCACGCCTTGCTGAACTAGGCGAGAACGAAGATCTTTCACCCATTTTGAAGCTGAGGGAAGACCCTTCAGACTTGCAGACGATCCAACAAGAACGGCGAAGCCGGTTTCCGTACGTTTGCCTTTCGCGGATAACCCTTTCGGGGCGTATTCGTATAGCTCGGCCGCCGGTGTAGCCGCCATTGCGCCAGTCTGCGGAATCAGTAGGTCCGAGCCGAGAATGGGTAGCAATTGCTGTGCCCGTTCCAGAAAAGCTTCCATGTCCGCGGTATCAGACTCAGACAACTTCGCCCGCCCGGCTTGCGAGTTATCCAGTGCAACTCTTTTCGCGAGTGTGGCCATCTCGATCAACCGGCCTTCCAAATATCGTACGTGCCCTTTCGAAAGATTTTCGTCTTTGCTCGTTACCACTATGGCCTGAACCCACCAGGGCTTCCGAATGTGCTGCCGCAGCCGGTCACGCACTGTCTCTGCTTCACCTATGTAAGCCAGGGGCTCGCCGGACTTCTCATCGGACCCAAGCAACAGGTAAATGCCTGCACCATCTAGCTCTGGCCTCGCGAGAAGTTCTCTTAACTCAGACCTGGGGCCGGCCAAGGCCATGCCTGACCAGTTTGAAATTTCAGCAGTGCGCAGACCTTTTGATGACCCGGTAATGAGGAAGAGTCTGATTGTTGTCGGCTGGCCCATTAATTGCCCGGCTTAACTTGGATTTTCCACATCTCTTTTATCATCTCTTCGGTTGTGGGCCCCAGCCTTGGGTCTCTAACTTGGAGAAACTTCTTGACCGCTGAGCCAAACCGCCCGCCTTGTCTGTTTAGGACGGGTTCGGCAGAGGCAATGAGAATTGCTTCCATGTGATTCAGTACTGAGGCAATAGAGGCGCCTGCTCGAATTGTCTCGTTTGAAAGTTTGCCGTTTTTCAGCGGGGCTCTGAGGCCGAACCAGGAAAAGCGATCCCATCGTCCAAAAAGCATGCCGCGTCGGTGATTCTTCAGACGTACAAGTAGCCGGTGAGAACCAGAGCCTGTCTGACCGACATAGATCATTTGATCGCCCATATAGAGCACGTAAATACCAATTTGGTCCCTAAAGTCGACAGGCACAGACGACCGGGCCGACGCTGGTACTCCGAGCAGTTCCCCTCGGTGCACACCCTTTCCCCAGTAGATTTCGTCGGCTAGCCAGAATAGCCCGTAAGACCTAGTAATCTGACTCATTCCTTTGCCTTGGTTGTTCTTTTGGCTAGTTCGCAGACTATCGTCACAGACAGCCGGAGAAACACTAAGTCGCGCCTTCCCGTTTTGGACCTAAGTTTTCGAGTTAAATCATAACGCTGGCATAGGTATGCGCCGAAGCCTTATCCTGAAATGGATCACTCCATGCAGCCCTCTTGCCCACGGCGGGATGTTCCTCTGATTAAGGTTAGCCCACAGGCACTGATCGTATCGGCCGCACTCATGGCTGTGTGCGGACCGACCCTTGGGGCAACCTCGGCGGCCGAGTCTAGTGAGAAACCGAATTCGTCGAGGGATATGATCGCCGATCAGGACTGCACAGGTCCGTTCTCGGTAGGCCGTGCGCCGACACCCGACCAACTAGACCGAATGCTCGTGAGTCACGCGGCCTGGTTGGAGGATGGGAGGCCCGACAACGATCTGAGGCGTGCCGATCTGTGCGAGGCAGATCTGTCACAGGTCGACCTAAGTATGGGAGTTTCGGCGGAAAAGGCTGCAGACATAATCCTCGGCGAGCTCTTGGGTATCGAGAGTGATGCCAAAGCGGAGGCAAAGCCGAAATGGAGCGTTGTCGACCTCAGGTACGCAAGATTGGTCCGAGCCAACATGGCGGGAACGAATCTTAGTCGAAGGCTGTTGACCGGCGCGAACATGTTCGGTGCAAACCTGGAGAAAGCACGATTACTTTTGACAGACTTGAAGGACGCTGACTTACGCAACGCAAACTTGCGAGGGGCGACGTTTGAGAAAGCAGATCTTACCGGGGCAAAACTGGATGGCGCTGATCTAGTAGGGGCAGACTTCTCGGACACTCGGCTGCCGCCCATAGACTTGCAGAACTTCGACATGACGGATGTCACATTCGCTGGCGCCGCAATGCCGGGCGCTAACATCTGTGACGGTGATTCCCGGATCTCGGTTTATCGGGCGGCGCTTGTCGGAGCAGACCTTTCCAGTGCCCGAATGGAAAATTGCGATCTGAGCGGGTTTCATCTAATTGGCACGGCTCTAGCGAATGCCAGGTTGAAGGAAGTGAACCTCGCGGACGCTCTTCTTTGGAACGCGGATCTATCGCAAGCCGAGTTGACGAATGTGAATCTCGCGGGCGCTGATCTAAAAGGGGCTGATTTCACTGAGTCGATGTGGCGTAACGTCAATCTACGTGGAGCGAATCTCAGAGAAGTCAATTTCGATAATGTATTTTACGACCCCGAAGCAGGGATGCTTCCGGATCTGGAATCCATGCGCTATGCGGTGAATCTGCATCGATTGCTTTACATGGATTCGCCACAATCTCTCGTCGCGCTCCGCGACGGATTCTTTGCCGCCGGCATGCGGGCTCAGGAGCGGGAGGTCAATTACGCCTTACATCGGGCGCGGCGTATTTTTGATTCGGGGCCCCTCGAACGGGCCTTCAATTTCGTTCTGTTTGAGGTAACTGTTGGCTATGGGCTATGGCCAGGGCGACCGCTGAAAATTGTTGGCATTCTGATGCCCATTTTTGCGATCTTGTATTTTTTCGCTTTGCGATCGCGAGGACCAGATGGAATCTGGCAAGTTTGGGACTCCGGGCGATTGCGTCAGGACCTTGGATTTGAGGGACAGCGACGTCTTGAACTAAGCGTACTTCCGGCCATTCGCACCGCTGCGTACTTCAGCGTTCTGTCGGCATTCCATATCGGTTGGCGAGACCTGAACGTCGGCAGCTGGATACAACGAGTGCAGCCAAGAGAATACGTTCTAGGAGCATCTGGCTGGGTAAGGTCGGTCGCAGGGGTTCAATCGCTGATCAGCGTTTATTTGCTTGCGCTCTGGCTAATCAGCTATTTCGGCAGACCATTTGTTGCCTGAGCGACCAGGCAAGTGTCAAGGTAGTTCTGCCCAGGGGGAGGGTATGGGTCTATCAGACTAAAATTTCTGCTGGTCCAGCAAGTCTAGAATTGAACTGACTTCAGAGTTATTCAATTTCAAAACTTCTGTATGTCCGGTGTAGCCCTCCCCGGATTAGTCCGAGTCTAGATTAAAGTTCCTGGGTTTTGAGCTTTCCCCACGCGGGCACACAGCAACCGGCTGTAGTTCACGACGGAGCAAAGGAAGGGCGTAATGCCAAACCACCAGGCCGGGATTGGACTCTTGCCGCGTGTCCGCACTAAGTACAAGTGAGTGTGGCCTGATGCCACTACTCGGTGGGGTCGCCGGACGCCGCTCCAAAAATGCAAGAGATGTGGAGAATGATGCCCGGTAACACTGCGGCCATATAGCCAAGTACCGTAAAGAACAGCCAGACCAAGCCCCTAAGGACATTGCCTTTGTACATCTGACCCGCGCCAGGGATTACCAGGCTGAGGACCGCCGCCACCCCGGGGCTCCATTTTCGCGGCGGTGTATGAGCGACGCCCTGGATTGGGTGCCCGCAGGAGGGGCACGACGCAGCAGCGTTTGATACTTCCTTGCTGCATTCAGGGCAACTAATCAAAGCCACAATTGACCTCCATGTCGAGGTAAGGTCCGGACAACTGGGACTGTATCGAGCTTGATCGATGCTTGAGCGGGCTTACGCGCTAGCAGCCGATATCATATCAGCGCCGGTTGCGTTCGAAAAACTGGCGAATGGAATCTTCGCAAGCGCATCGTATAGGGAGTCTGGCATGGAGTGGTTGGTCGGGCTAATCGCCCTCTTTATTGCAATTCGATTCTGGAAAGTCTCACTGGTCTTGCTCGTGATCAGGCCGCCCTTGGCATCGGCGGCCTGATCTTGGATAACGGCTGCCGAAAACTGGACAGGCACATATCAGTAAGAACCGGCAACAAATCCTCCTTCCATACCGAAGGCGCGTGACGTAGCGTTTCTCCCATGCCCCGACCTCGCGAACAGCTGGTCTGCGTAGCCGACACGCCGTACTACCACGTCTTTTCCCGCTGCGTCCGGCGCGCCTTCCTGTGCGGCGTCGATCATGCAAGCGGGCGGAGCTACGAGCACCGCCGCACCTGGATCGAAGACCGGATCCGCGTGCTGTCGTCCCTCTTCAGCATCCACCTCTGCGCCTATGCCGTGATGAGCAATCACTATCATCTGGTCGTGAAGCTCAATCCCGACGAAGCCAAAGGCTGGTCGGATGATGAGGTACTCCAGCGCTGGACCTCACTGTTTCGCGGGCCGCTGCTGGTCCAGCGCTACCGCGCCGGTGAGGCCTTGAGTGCCGCCGAACAGGACACGGTCCGTGCCACGGCGGCGGTCTATCGCCAACGCCTCGGCGATCTGAGCTGGTTCATGAAGTGCCTGAACGAACCGATCGCCCGACAGGCCAATGCGGAGGACCGCTGCACCGGTCATTTCTGGGAGGCCCGGTTTCAGTCCCAGGCCCTGCGTTCAGAACGGGCCTTGCTGGCTGCCATGGCCTATGTCGATCTCAATCCGGTCCGCGCCCGGATGGCGCCGACACCCGAGGACTCCGAGTACACCAGCATCCGCATACGGATTCGTGGCGACGACAGCTTTCGCGAGCAGCGTGGGCCCGTTGCACGGATGCTCGAGCGCGGTGAGCTTCACCACCTCGAGACGCCCATCCGACCGCTGCTGGGATTCCCGGACACCGTCAATCCAATAGAAGGCTCGCGACCGGCAGCAGAAACGCTGCCAATGCGGGAGCCGGACTATCTACAGCTAGTGGATGCGACAGGGCGACTGATCACGCCCGGCAAGCGTGGGCATATCGAGGCCTCGGTCGCTCCGATCCTGGATCGACTGGGGCTCTCCTCCTCGGAGTGGGTACAAGCCAGCACGGGCTTCAGGCAGCACTATCGCAACGGCGACCTGCGTCTGAAACCAACAGGGTGAAGGCAGTCTTCCCGGGTCAGCAGGCCTCGGGCCTGAGGATAGCGGCTGCACTAAGGGCGCCCAATACCGCACTCTTAGGCCGCCCCTCCGTATGACAGCACTGCATATCGACGCTTGCGCACATCGTCATCGTGATCTGGTCTTGACGGTGCCTGTCCATGGACCGTGCGACCGTGCGACCGTGCAGCAACGGACTGGCCTCCCCTGCCCCGCTTGGCCGGTGTCACCCGTGCCCGATACTGGCTGTTCGGCGCAAACACACCGTGAAACCGGGTAAGTTTCACGCGCGGCTTCGGCACCAGCGCAGCCAGCCGGACGATGAAATCCAATGGCTCGAAAATGACATGGGTGGTGCCGTCACGATACGGCGTCTTCAGCTGGTAGCGTACATTCCCGTTTGGTGTGAGCGACAGCCGCTTCTCTGATACCGCCGGACGGGTGATGTAGCCGCACAGTCGCTCGGCACACCCAGAGCGCTGGCCACCAGCAGGGGCGGCATATAAATGCCGGCGATCGCGAATTCATGAGGAACAGGCGTAATCAAGTCCGCGAGTCTCTTTTCATGCAAACCTCTCCTGTCGCCACGCCGCCCAGTCAATGTCCGCCATAATACGGGAGCAATCCAGAAGCGCCACCGATGTTCCCCTGCAGGCGTCCAGCATACGGTAATAGAATTCGAGCTGCCCCTGGTCGAACTGTTGCCGGTGTTGCGCAAAAGCAGACCCGACTTCCGCGGTCAGTTCCTTCCCGGCATCTTCAAGCTCCTCCTGCACTTCTCGACTGGCAGTGGCTATATCCTCCTCATGGGCCAGGCGCCCCAGCCCCGCCTTCACACTGCGCTGCCAGAGGCTAAATTCCCGGGGCAGTCCCTGCCCGGGCATTGCCGGGTCCGGGGAGGCCCGCTGCGCCATAATTTGCTGTAGCTGCATACTCAGCGACTGGACAGTGGCAACCAGCGCATCAATCTTGTCGGGAGACGCGCCAGCGATCACTTTGGGGTCGATCAGCGGAGCCCACCCGGCCAGCTTGGCGGGAAGCAACGCGATCTCCTGGCAGTGAAAAGCCTGCCGCCAGCGGGCTATACGGCCGTCAGTGGGTTGATCGCTCTGTAGCGTCGTTATCAGATAATCAGCGCTGCGAAAGAACCGGCGCAATTGGCGCAGAAAAACCCGCTCGGGCAACAGGTAGAAAGGGAAATACCAGGCCAGGTTATTGATCAGGCATAAGCCGACCAGTACCAGCGAAGTGGATGTGACACTCAGTACATTGTAAGACTGGTGGTTGGAGAACCCGCACAGGACCAGGAACATGGCCAGTCCCGCGAGTCTGCCCAGCGCCGGCGGCCGCGCGTCGCACAGATAGCATATCGCAAAGGTGACCGCAAAGATCATGGCGCCCAGACTGAGATAGCTCGACAACGCGGGCATGACGAAAAGATACAGGACCGAGGCGAGGGCAACGCTGCTCAGAATCGGCACGTAGATGATCGAGATCCTCAGCTGCGGCGTGGTCGCCGGGACTATGCTGATCGAGGCGGTCATGATCAGTAACTGAAAGCCGCCGGGCAGGTCACTGATATAAATTGCGGCGAGAAAGCTCAGCCATATCATCAACACCAGTCGCAGGACGCCAGCCAGGCGATCGGGGTCGGGCACAAAGAACCCCGAAGAACCGCCGCGGACTTGCGGGAGGGGTGCCGGTGCAGGGCTGAATCCCCTGATATCGCTGAGGGTATCGAACTGCGCACGCGTCAGCCGCTCGATATCGAGCAGATGGGAACGACTCACCGCGAGTGCGGCCCGGTGCAGCGGCGACAAGGCGTCCAGCGCTGCCTCGTTGACAGTCAGAGTCACGGACTGTGGCTGCCGCTGCGGCCTGGTGCCGACCAGCATAAGGCCGATCTGCTCCTGCCTGGCATCGACCTCAGCGCCAAATGCCGCCAGGTCAGGCAACAACGCCTGTATCTCCAGATTCTTCAAATCGGTGAAGGCCTCTCGCCACCGAGTAATGCTGAGGCTGAACTGGGCAAGTTGTTGCTGGAAGCCGCGCCACTGCGTTCGCAGCTCCCGTACCTCGCTGCTGTCGACCCTGGCTGCGTGCAACAACTGATCGAAGCCCGCCCTGCTCTTGTGCTCCTGGGCGGCCAGTTGGGAGGGTCCAGGGGACGTGTCGCGGCCCGCCATCGTCGCCAGGCAGGCCCCCAGAAGCTGGCGCTGCAGAGCGACCAGCTCGACCGCCGCCTTTGTGAGTTGGGGACCTGTATGCCGGGGCCAGACAAAAAGGGCGACCAGGCTGTAAACCAGTATGCCGAGCCCCGTTTCCTGCAGCCTGAGCATCGCAGTCTCGAATGCGTTGACAGAATTCGCCCCTCCTCCGACGCAGATGACCACTGCAACAAACCAGCACACATGCCAGAAATATGGATTCGCACTGCCACTCATCATGTAGCAGCAGACCGCAGCGTACAGCGAGAGGAACAGGATAAATGCCCAACGGTGCTGACCAAAAAGCGCAATGACCACCAGCGCCACTGCTGCTGCTACGACAGTGCCGGCCATGCGCAGGGAAGCTTTTTCCAGGGACTGCCCGAGAGTGGCCAGGGAGCACATGGCAACAGCCAAGCCTGCCCAATAGGGCTTTTCCCAGTTCATAGCAAGGGCGATGCCGATGGCAATGGTCATGGCCAGGGCTGTCTTGAATGCCTCTTTAAAGTTCAAACTCAGCTTCACAATCTTCTATTCACCATCTTTGGCTCAGGACACACTATCCGCGTGTCATTGGCGTGACCTGAAATTCCTGGTCCAGTTTCCAATCACGTAATCTACGTTGACAAGTAGACTGGAACATGGCGAAGAAAAGGTACACCTCTGAGGAGATCATCCACAAGCTGCGCGAAGTTGACGTGCTGCTGGGCCAGGGGCGCAGCATTGCCCAGGCCTGCAAGCAGATCGGCGTCACCGACCAGACCTACTACCGCTGGCGGAAGGGTTATGGCGGGCCGAAGTCGCCAAGGCTTCCGTAGAGCAAGTTTGGCTACAGCGAACGGCGTTGCGAAACGATTCCATCGCTCCACGGCTGCCATCTACCGCTTGGATCGCAAGCTGCGTCCCCGCAAGGCGGTGATGAGATCAGGGACTATATCGAGCGGTTCTACAATCGGATCCGCATGCACTCGACAATCGGCTACCGCTCACCCTGTTAGTACGAGAAGATGGCCGTGTTGTCTTAACCCAGTGTCCGGTAAATCGAGACCACCTCAACCGGCACCGTTGTGCCGCAGGCAAGACCAGCGGCCGACGAGGTAAAGTGAGTACACCCGTGCACTGACGGAATCCGCGGCTGAGTTTTCCAGGTCCGACCTGTAGATGACCCGATAAATCCAACAACAATAGAGATAAACCCTTTCATGTCTGGCATCCACCCGCTCCGTCTGCTGCTGCGTATGGTGCTTTGCATCGGCGCAGCCCTCTTTGTGCTGTGGGCGGTTCTGGCCCTCTGGATAGATGGACCCGTCTCGCGCACGGCTGCCGGGCTCCTCATCGGCATTCTGCTGGCGGCTCTGGTCGGGGCTGTCATCTGGATCCGCCCGTTCCGGCGATCTCTGGCAGTCGTCGTCGGCTTGTGTATCGCCGTGGCGGCCTGGTGGCTGACCCTTTCGCCCGCCAGCGACCGCAACTGGCAGCCGAATGTGGCGCATCTGCCCACCGCGACCCTGGATGGTTCTCTACTGACGATCAACAACGTCCGCAGTTTCCGTTATGGGGATGACGAAGCAGACGCTGAAGAGCGCTGGATCACCGCCACCTATGACCTCGATCAGCTCGTGGGCTTCGACATCTTCTTCTCTTTCTGGGGACCTCAGGCTTACGGTCACACCATCGCCAGCTGGGAATTCGCTGATGGTCGCCACCTGGCGGTCTCGATCGAAACCAGGAAAGAAGTCGGTGAGTCCTATTCGGCAATCCGCGGTTTCTTCCGCCAGTTCGAGCTCTACTATGTGGTGGCAGAAGAGACAGACGTTGTGGCTCTGCGGACCAATCACCGCGGTGAGCGGGTAGAGCTGTATCGGATTTTCACCCCTGATGAGGGTGATCGGGCCATGCTTCTCGACTATGTTCAAGACATCAACGAGCTGGCCGCAAATCCACGCTGGTACAACGCGCTGACCCAGAACTGCACCACAACCATCTGGAAACACGCCAAAGCGGTTGGCTCAAAGTTCCCGCTGGACTGGCGGCTGCTGGCCAACGGCTATGTTCTTGAACTGGCTTATCAGCTGGGTACCGTCAACAGCACGGTGAGCCTCGATGAACTGAGGCGGCGCAGCGACATCACCGAGCTTGCAATACAGAACGGCGACGGTGGTGATTTTTCCAGGACCATTCGCCAGGAACTGCTCGAACGGCCCACAGCCTTTCCGGCCGCTCGCCCGTAGCGCCCACACCATTGCGATGGCCTCTGTGCGGCTTCCCATCCTTTACTGCTTGCGTCGCCGTCCCTACGCGATACGAACGCGGATGTCGCTGGCTTATGCCGGAATCAGTTGCGAAGTTCGCGAAGTCAGGCTGAGCGCCAAGCCACCCTCGCTGCTGGACGTCTCCCCCAAAGCCATCGTGCCAGTGATGCTGATCGGTGATTGAATGCCGAACACCGGCACCGTTACCTCGGCTTCGGGCGAGCCGCCGTGCCGGTACGGCTGCCGTCCGGCCCGTGACGATGCCAGGTGCCGGTGAAATTCGAATGCTCCCAGTAGCCCGTGCGCTCGCCGCGGGCGTTAAACTCGTCGATACGCGACTTCGATAAGGGATTCGATTTCAGCGCGGCGCGGCGGCGTCCATCCGCGGTCCGAACATCAAGCTGTTTCCGGGTATCCGGACGCCTGCGCACGGTCGCAAGTTGCTCGCCCCGTGTTCCGACGATTTCGTAGCGATCCCGATCAAGCGGGCTTTGTCGAACGCTCGCGATTGTGCGGCCCTTCGAATCGGCCACCCGGTAGCTGTCTGTCTCCGGCGAGGGATCAGATCGGGCCGGGGTTGCCAACAGGAAGACCAGGAGACCGCAGGCGGCCATCATGCTGCCGGACCCTTCGGGCTCAGAGTAAGGATCTGCCGTGCCGCGCTGAACTGCATGGCCGGGCAGACCAGACGGGCAGAAATGTCGCTTTCGAAGCATTGGCGCGCCACCAGAGAAAAGACAACCCCAGCTTAGACCTCTGTAGTCGAGAGGAAAAACCCGCCCTGCCGAGCTGACCTGCATGGACTGGCAGACCTCACGGGCAGGAGCCTCGCTTTCGATGCCCGGAAACTCGAACAGGGAAAAGACAGCCCCAGCTTGATCAAACCCGCCAGCCCGGAGCTCTCTCGCCATGTCCGTCGATTCGCCCCGCTTGACTGTGACCCATTCATTCCCGGGCACCCTGTCCCGGCGTCGTCTATGTTTGGTAGTTCACGAGTCCGACGGTCCGCGACGCTTGCTGCTCACGCTGGACGCCCGGACTCGGGCCGATGGATCCGGCCACCCAAATCCTTTCCTTGATACCCGTTAACGGAGAACACCCATGGGCCTTCTTGATTCCCTGATGAAGAATTCCGGCATTCTCGGCAACCTGAGCGAGCTGGCCGGCCAGAGCCCGCAGCTGGCACAGGCCGCACAGAGCCTGTTCAGCGCGAACGATTCCTCCGTCGGCGGCAGCGGTGGTCTCGCCGGAATCATCGGCGCGCTGCAGTCCTCCGGGCTGGACGACGTGGTGTCCTCCTGGCTCGGCGGCGGAGACAACAAGGCCATCTCGCCGTCCCAGCTGGAATCCGCCCTCGGCAGCGACACCTTGGCCCAGTTCGCCAGCAAGGCGGGGGTCGGCGGACAGGAGGCCAGCGCCGTCCTCGCCGGCCTGTTGCCCCAGCTGGTGGATAGCTTGAGCCCGAAAGGCGGCCTGCCGGACGCCGGCAGCCTGGACGGCCTGCTGAAGAAAGCCCTGGGCGCCTGACGCGCCAGATGCCGGATTGTCCCCGGGGCGAACCGAGGGGTTCGCCCCGGCGGACATTCGGTCTCGAGATCTAGCGCCTGGACTTTGCGAGCAGTTCGCGGGCGCGATCCTTGTGCTCCGGATCGACAGGCCCGCTCGGCTTGCCGGCGAGGTCATACCGGACCGGCGATTCGATCACCGCCTTGTGATAGCCGCGGCGATTGGTCAGCCGGGCCAGGTTGCGTTCGATCTGTTTCCACGGGATGCCGGTGGCTTCCCGGATCGCCTTGTCGATACGCACCATGAAGGGAGGCCTGAGTACGACACCCTGGGCCTCCAGGGCCGCCCGAAACTCCGCCAGCTCCATGGTGTGCCCCTCGCCTTCGGCCGGTTCGGAAGGGAGCGATTCCGACGGCGTTCCGGTGCGGGGCGCCGCTTCGTCTTCCACGCCGGGCCCATCGGTTCCGCCCTTGCGGGGCGTCATCACCCGATTGCTGGATTTCTTGAGCTTGAGGGTTCCCATGTGCTGGTCCTCGAGGTCCGGGGACAGGGGCCTGGTGCCGACACGACCGTCTTCCTGGACGGCGCTCCGGATCCGCCAGCGCCGGACATTCGAAAATCATACGACGATCCAGCGCTTCCTTAAACCGCCGGAGTGCCGATTTTTCGCCTTGGAGCTGATCTTCTTGCCGGGGAGATCCGGACATCCGGTGCCCGGCCGGAGCCGCCACCCTCGATCTGCCGGCTGAGTTTGCGTCGCCGGATCCGGACCGGAAAACGCAGCTGGAGCGAAGTCCGGGCACAGAGCCAGCCTCGTTCCTGTCGCACGCCGGCAAGAGTCAGCGTATGCGGTTGAGATGAAACTCACTCGGCCAAGGGCGGCCGGCGACGCCCGCGAAAATAGCCGTGCAGGGGCATCACCACACCGAGAATCGCATAGACCCAGCCGGCCACCGGGATCCAGTCTTCCGGCGCGGTAAGGGCGATCAGGATCGACACAAGGCCCGCCCCGGTGATCAGCGACCAGCCCTGGATCTCGGTGCGGGTCTCATAGACTTCCCGTTCGTTCAGCTCCAGCGGCACGCGCTTTGAAAGCGCATGTCGAAACAGCAGGAGAATCGCCAGGCTGCTGAAGGTCCACCCGGCGCTGTAGACACTGAATAAGGTCCGGACCTCGGCGTAGGTCTCGGCACGGAAACGCGACGGTACCCAGTCTCCGGTCAGCGCGCTCAGCGCCTCGGTCAGAAGCACTTTCAGCGGGTACACGTACACCATGATGGTGAACACCAGCGTCAGCGTGAGAAACGTACTCCAGCTGTCGTCCAGGCCGTAGCGCTGACTCCAGGTGCGGTGCCCCAGCCAGAACATCACGACGATGCCGAAACACGCCGCGAACACCGGCACCGTGCGGAGCGCCGCGCTGAGTTCCGCGATGCTGGCTGGGATCTCGTCGATGGAGATCACGAGCAGCGTCAGGGCAAACGCGAACGCGGCATCCGCGAAGGTCTCCAGGCGGCTCATTTCCGCGCCACGCAGACGAAATCCGTTCTTGACGGGCAGCTCCCGCTGCCCTGCCCTCGCCCCGGAGGCGCCCCCCGGGACGCCTCCGGGCTCAGGTTCAATGCCAGGGGACGGCGTGCTCAATGTTCCCGTCCCGGGTGCGAATCAATTCCCGGGCTTGACGACCACCATGTTGGCGACGTCATCGACCCCCTTGACGCCGCGCGCGACGTCGCCCGCCCGGGCTTTTTCTTCCTTGCTCTCGGTGAAGCCGCTCAGAAGCACGACGTTGCGCCGGACCTCGACGTTCACTTCCCGCGCATCGGCCACCTCGTCGCTCATGAGCGCGGCCTTGACCTTGGTCTCGATGGTCTGGTCATCGAGCACCTGGCCAGCCGAACGGTCCGGCTCGGAGACAACGAGTCCGTTGGTCACCTGCTTGACGCCATCCACCGACTTGGCCACCTGCTCGGCCGCGGCCCTTTCCGCATCGCTCTCCACGAAACCCGCCAGAAGGACGTTGCCCTGGTAGGTCTCCAGATTGATCGACCTTGCCTTGACCGCGTCGCTCTCCGCCAGTGCCGCCTTGACCGACGCCTGCACGGTGGAATCGTCCAGCGCCTCTCCGGCGGAACGGTCCGCGAACACGGCCGGGGCGGCAAACATCAGGCTCACGGCCACGGCGATACCTGCGACAAGGGAAGCAATTCGATTCGTCATCAAGACTCTCCTGTTAGCAATTCCGTGCCCTGCGCGGGCGCAACGTGCTCCGCCCAGAAGCTTAGCCGTGTGCGGGCGAAATGCCACGCGGCTCGTTCGATCATGAGCCAGCGTTTCGTTTCAGCCCCTTGATGACCTCGGGGGGAACAGTCTCTTCGCAACGCCAGCTCCGGCGCGCCGGGTTGCGCCACGAATCGTTGTAGGGCACCGCGAGACCGGCCTGGAGCAGGGCCTGGGCCAGGTCCTCACCCTCAACCTCGATCCGGCCGACCCAGGAACGCGTGTCCCGCCCCCGGCGCACATCCCGGGCCTTCAGACGCCTGCCCTTGATGAAGCCCTCAACGAAAGCCTTGGCCTCGTAGCCGAGCGGCTTCTCGCACTCCTGGTCCGTGTAGATCGCCGGGGTATGCACGTTGGCCAGCCGAAACCTCGTGGCGCCCCGCCCGGCGGGACCCTCGAGAAACCGTATGTCGTAGCGATAGCCTTCGATGACCCGGGTGATCTCCATGCGGAAGGGGCCTTCGCGAACCGGCTCCCGATAGCCTTCCGTCGCCAATGCCCCCGTGCACGCGAGCAAGCCCGCACACCATCCCGCAAGACCTTTCAATATCGTTCGCACGGACCCTCCTTCCCCAGCTCGTCTCGACGACCGGACGCCGCGTCGGGCAGCCCCTATCCTACCGGCCAGCGCGCCAACCGGCCGGGAGCGGCACGTTCGGCATGCCTCGTTCCCGCCGTATCCAGGCCGAACGCGGGAATTTCAGCGGTCCGTAGTCCGGTAACCGCCGCCGCCGGCGTCATCCGGGCTCAGTCCCCGGGTACGTTACGATGACCTGCCCTCGTCCCCGCATGGGTCCTGTTTTCGGAGAGTCTCCATGGCCGCCTCGTCTCGTCTCGCCCTGATTGCCGGCGCCACCGGTCTCGTCGGCGGTCATCTGCTGCAGGCTTTGCTGCAGCGCCAGGAGATTGCCGGGGTCATCGCCGTCACCCGGCGAACGACGGGAATGACCCATCCGCGGTTCACCGAGATCCTTGCGGACTTCGAACAGCTGGAAGCCGCCCTCGCCGAAGGCCTTGCCGGACGGAGGGTCGACCGCGCCTATTGCTGCCTCGGAACGACCCGGGCCAAGGCCGGCTCCCCTGAAGCCTTTCGGCGCGTCGATCTCGATCATGTTGCCGCGTTTGCACGCGGCGCGAAGCAGTGCGGTTCGCGGGTGTTTGCGCTGAACTCCTCCGTCGGCGCGGACCCGGACGCGGGCAATCTCTATCTCCGCACCAAGGGCGAGGCGGAAGCAGCGTGCCGGGCACTTGAGTTCGAATCGCTGCTGATCTTCCGTCCGGGACTGCTGCGCGGCGAGCGGAAGGAATTCCGGCTCGCCGAGCGCCTGGGGGTGATGGCCGCGCCGCTCACCGACCGGCTCATGCTCGGTCCGCTGGCCCGGTACCGCAGTGTCCCGGCTCACCGTCTCGCGGACGTCATGTGCGAGGCAAGCATCAATCCACAACCGGGAGAAACCGTCTTCGAAGGCGGGGATCTGTAGCGTCACTCCCTTGGTGGAAGCCGGCCGCCGCATGGCATCCGCATGAACCGTGAGCTAGGTTCTCTCCATGCGCAACGGTTCGGGGCACTCGGCGCCCACCGGAGCGGAACCGTCGTCCGACCCGTGCCGGACCCAACGTTCCCGGGAGGATCAGACCCATGCCCAGGCCAACTGTTCGGCCAACTGTTCGGCGTAGAGAACGGCGCCGTCTTGTCTGCGCCGCGTGACGACACCGCAGACCAAACCCGCGGTGATACGGGGTACACGCGCCTTCTGTTTCCTGTGGACGTTCCGGGACCCTTGCGGCGCAAGCCCGAACCGCCAGCCGACACCCTCCAAGACCTTCTGGGCGAAGCGTTCAAGGGCCTCCGGGGCCGCTGGCCCCGGGTAGCCTACAGCTATGCCTTCGCCGCATCGGCCGAGCGGGTCCATCCGGGCGGCCCCCCTGCGGACTTCGACGACACCCGCAACCGGTATTTCTATGCCTGGGTCCCGTTCGACGTTTCGCTCGCCGATTTCGTGCCGGCGCTGGCGGCCCTCTCAGGCGTTCGTTCAGCGGAGTTGTCGGCGGATCCGCCGGTCACCATCTGGGAACCCCAGGCCGCCCCGGACCCGGACGCCGCCGCCGAGGCCTTCGATGCCTTCAGCCAGCCCTGGGCAGGCCCGGAGGGTATCAACGCCGTAGAGGCCTGGGCCTACGCGGGCGCCCGGGGCGATGGCATTACGATCGCCGACCTGGAACAGGGCTGGACGCTGGATCACATCGATCTCTACGACACCGGCAATCCGGACCGGATCCGCAGGGTTTACGGCTTGAACCAGGCCTACATGGGCCACGGCACCGCGGTCCTCGGAATCCTCGCCGCCCGGGATGACGGCAAGGGCTGCACGGGTGCTGTGCCCGCGGCCCGAATCCGCTGTTATTCCCTCATCGAGGACTCAGGCTGGGATCTACCCCTGCAGTGGGCCATCGACGCGGTCGCCTGGGGGGTCAATCCGCTGATCGCTTTGCAGGGCGAGGCGCCGGGCACCGGCGGCGGTCCGCAGGCCGAAGGTATTCATCCGCTGGCAGCCGGCGACATCCTGCTGATCGAGGACCAGGGCAGCCTGCCGGCTCTGGACGTCACCGGGGCGCCCGCCGAAGTGCAGTTTCCGGTCTTCGTGGCGATCCGGGATGCCACGAATCGGGGCATCACCGTTATCGAACCGGCGGGCAACGGAGGTGTCGACCTGGACTGGCTGGTCAGCCAGCCCGGCGTGGCCGGCCTGGGCAACGGCGTCCGTGACAGCGGTGCGATTCTCGTGGGCGCAAGCACCGCAGGGGATCCTCGAGAGCGAACCGAGTCATCGTGCTTCGGGGCACGGATCAACTGTCATGCGTGGGGGGAAGCCGTCTTTACGACAGGCGATGGCTGGGAAGGAAACGACCGTTTCTGCTACACCTTGTTCGGCGGCACGTCAGCGGCATCAGCCCAGGTGGCCGCCGTGGCCGCCGCGGTTCAGGGCGCCCATTCGAAGTCCGCGGGTGCGCCGCTGGCCCCGGCAGATCTACGCCAGGCCCTGGTGGCATCAGGCCGTCCTTCCGGCAACCCGGCAACCGACCTGATTGGCGTCATGCCGGATTCCTACGCCAGCATCCATGCCTTTGCCGGCGAACCGCCGGGTAATACCCCTGCCTATCCCGACCCCGCGGACAACGACCTGTCGGACGTCGTCCTCTGCGGACTCGAATATGACGAGTTCGACGACCCGGCTCCCGCCCTCGCCCCGGTGTTCTTCGTGCTCGGATTGCTGACCGGCGTGGTCCTCATGCTCATCCAGGGCGCGTAGTCACCGCAAGCGCCGATCGATGGGGACCTGCCGGAAAAGACTATCCGGCACTCCGGATTACGAGCATCAGCACGATGCCCGCCAGCAGGCCCAGCACGAACCAGATGGCCTGCATACGCGTCTGCACGGACTCCCAGCCTGACGGCGGGGGTTTTCTGGGCCGGTCTCCCGGCGGTGGTTTTCTCGGTCGGTCTCCCATCAGATCCACCTCCTGAAGGTGTTGCGAGTGCCGGCGCTAGCCCGCCGGCGTGCCCGCCAGGGCCCGAAAGCGGTCTGATGACCACAGTCCTTCCCATCGCGGGTCTGCTACCAGGTACTCCGGGTTATAGCCAAGCGACACGGCCTGTTCCAGCGCATCGATGGCAGGGTCCGGATCGTTGCTTCGGGCCAGCACAAGGGCCCGGGCGGCATGACCGTCAGGCCCGCGAGGCGCCAGCTCGATCGCCCGCTCGGCACTCTGGAGCGCTTCGGGCAGACGGCCGGCCTGCGACAGGTAACGGGCCAGATCAGTATGAACCATGGCATCCGCCGGGGTCTGGACCGCCGCCTGGCTGGCCAGCTCGATGGCCCTGAGGAGACTGTCCCGGGCCAATGCTTCCTCACCGCGAACGAAGGCCGCCGCCTCCGCCAGTTCTCCCCAGGTCCAGTAGACGTCGGGAGCCAGCCGGGTCGCCTCCCTAAAGGCATTCACCGCGTCAGGCATGCGCGTACCGAAATAGATCTCGCCCAGGTTCGCCCAGGCAAAGACGGTGGGCTCGATCTCGAGGGAGCGGCGAAACGCCGCTTCGGCTGCCTCGCTCTCGCCCGTGTCCATCAGCCCGGCCCCCAGGGATGTCCAGGCATCGGCACTGTCACCTTTCAGCTCGACCACCTTGCGGTAGTACGGAATGGCCTCCCGGCCACGGCCCACGTTGACCAGAAAGTGTCCCATGGCGGTGTAGCTGCCCCAGTAGGACGGATCGATATCGATAGCCGCCTGGTACGCCGCATACGCCTCATCGGGACGGTTTCGGGCGTGCAGCACATCGCCGAGCCCGTATTGCGCTTCAATCAGCTTCGGGAAAGCGGCCAGGGCCAGTCGATACTCGTCCTCGGCCGCTTCCAGCCGACCGGTGAGCCGGTAAAGGGCACCCCGTGCCGCATGAGTCTCCGCAAAATCCGGATCCAGCGCGGTAGCTTCGGCACAGGCGGTTTCGGCGAGGTTCAGCAGTGCGCCCGTTCGATTGCGCTGGTAGCGGTGCACGGCCAGGTCACACTCTGCCGCCCGGGCGGGTCCATACCCGGGATCCAGCTGGAGGCTCCGGGCCAGGAGGCGCCCCGCTGTGTCCAGTGCAACGGGTGTCTTCGGCTCCCGGAGAAGCTGGCGGGCCTGAAGATAGAGATCGTAGGCCTCAAGTCCGGTCACCGGGGCCGGCTCCGCGGCGGGGCCGACAAGCACCACGCCCAGCGCTGCCAGCACCTCCCGGGCCACATCTTGAGTCACCTGGGACACGGCGGGTCCGGTGGCGGTAAACGTTTCCGCCCAGAGCGACAGGCCTTGACGGCCGTCGGCGAGGCTGACCGCCAGCGTGATTTCTTCGCCCTGACGCGTAAGCGTGCCTTCCAGAACGGCACCCACGCCAAGACGGCCGGCGATGGAAGGGACGTCTCCGCCCTGGGCCGCGTGGTAGCGGGCCGAGCGCCACGAGGCCACGCGGAGCGCATCGTGGTGCATCAGGCGAGTGGTCAGCTCTTCCGACAGACCCTCTGCCAGTCCGGGCTCGCCGTCCGCGTCCTGCAGGCCGGCAAAGGGCAACACGGCCAGGGTCGGCTCCGCGGCGAGTTCGGCCGACGGCGGCGAACTGACGGGACCCGCCACCTCCGGTGACAGAACGGAGCGCTCATGGAACCACCAGCCGGCGGCTCCTGAAATCAAGAGGCCCGCCAGGCCCAGGGAAACCGCCACGCCGCGGTTGCGGACGCCCGGCGCGCCGGGGGAGGACGTGGCCCAGCCCAGGACCAGTGCGAGCGGAAATCCAAGCACCAGCAGGGCAAGGACAAAGGTCAGCGTCCAGTCTGGAAGACCGAGGGCCGGAAACACCGTTTCGGCCACCTGAACCAGCAGCCATGCCAGGGCACCGTAGACCGCGGCCACCCGAAGTACATGTCCGCGAGTCGCGCGGGCCATGCCGGAGCCGGATTCCGCGAGAGGCAGCCCCGGGTCGGACGAGGGTTCCGTCTCGCCCGATACGTCCAGGGGCCTTGGGGCAATCAGGAGGCGGTACCCCCGCTTCGGCAGCGTCTGTACGAAACGCGGTTCATGGGCGTCGTCAGCCAGCGCCTGGCGCAGATCGGATACGCAGCGGGTAAGGGGCTGCATGCTGGGATATCCGGGCCTCCAGACGTCGTGCAGGAGAGTTTCCCTGGAGACCACCTCGCCGGGCTCCCGGGCGAGCCGCAGCAACACCTCCATGGTCTTGGGCTGGACATGACGCACGCCCGTGGGCGCTTCGATTTCGCCCAGCAAAGGCCGAATCCGGAGGTCTCCCAGCGCAAAACCGTTGAGCAATAGCTCCTGCATACGGGTCCCCGTTGCAATGGCCGAAGTATAGCGGCCGCTTCAAGCATCAAGCCGCACCGGAGCGCGTGGTCGCCGCGGCGACTACCGGGCAACGGTCCGGTCGAACCTCGTGTTCAGCCAGCTGGACTCCGGGCTGAAACTGCCCGGCCAATTCATCCACCAGCCTCCGCCAGGCCGCCGGGCTATCGGGAACGGGACCCTCCGCCTCCGCCGCCCAGACCTGGTCGCCGCTATCGATCTCGTTGAGGCGCACGATCACTCTGACCCGTCCGCCCACCACGTTGACCAGCCCGCTCAAGGCAAGATCCGCCGACGCGCCGGATGCCCGCACCCGCATGCCGGGAATCGCGGCAAGCCGCAGCATGACTTCCTCGGTCAGACTGTGGGACAAGGCCCGCGCGGTGACGATCCGCCCGGCTGCGGCGAAGGGTTCGACGACGACAACGGCCGGTGCCGATACGGTGTCCGCGTCCTCGGGACTCAGCCACTGCGCGCCGCCGGATGAGACCAGATTGGCGGTCAGCATCGCCGTGCACAGGACCAGCAAAAGCGCACGCGCGGCGAGTGTCCCGACAAACCGGAACGGGGTCACGATGGGGACTTCCCTGGGCGCCCTGCGAACCCGTCCCGCATCGATATCAAACGCCCAGGCCAGAGCCACGCTGACGGGAAACCCCAGCGCCAGGGTCACCACGATAAACGTGATGGCCCAGTCGGGTGCGTGGACAATCGGAAGGATCGTGGCCGACACCTCGGTCGCAACCCAGGCGAATACCATGTACGCGAGGGCGACGCGCACCACCCGGCGGCGGCGCAGCTCAGCCCACAGCCCGCGGGCGGGTCCCGGATTGGAAGCTGCAGGTTCACGCCTGGTGGACGGCCCGCCGTTGCCCGGAGGATCGTCTTGCGGCAAACCGGTCACGGGCGCCAGCAATCGATAGCCGCGCTTCGGGAGCGTCTGGATGATGGCGGGCGCATGGGCCTGGTCCCGAAGGCCATGGCGGATTTCGCTGATGACGTGGGTCAGGGCATGGTCGCCCACCGGCTCGTTCGTCCAGATCGCGGCGAGCAGGGTTTCGCGGGTGACCAGGAGTCCGGGACGCTCCGCCAGGAAGACCAGGACGCTCATGGCCCGGGGGTGAAGACGTACCAGGCCATGGGGCCCGTGAATCTCGCCGGCCTTGGGTTCGACCCGGAACGGTCCGATCCGGAAAACACTGGGCAATCGCTGGCGCATGGCAATTCCTCGTGGCGGGACTGGTGACCAGACCCTAGGGCGCCCTGCGGCAGGTATCAACGTAACCTACTGACAAATAATAAAAAAATTAGATAAACGTAGCGATACGAAGGTTTTCCGAAGGTCGCTGACACCTTCCCGCAGGACATAAGGTCGGGATTTCTCTCCCCGAATCAGCCGGGTGGTATGATGTAGGAAACTCTTCGTAGGCATTCAAATTGCCGCTTATTCGCACCCTCCTCCTCGGCGTCCTCGGCCTGTTGGCCAGCCCGGCTCTGGCCGAACGGCAACTGCTGGACCGCGACCTGGCGATGAAGCAGGCAAACGGGCCGGAGGTGGAACAGGCCCACGCCGCGGCCGATCGGCTGGAAAAGCAATCGGATTCCGAAGGCCTCGCAGCGTTCGCGATGGGCATTGCCAAAGACCCGGCTCTGCCGCCGGCCGGCCGGGACAAGCTCCTTGCAGATGCGGCCCGCCGGCTGGCATCGATGCCCGACCGGGCCGGTTCACGCCAGTTCCTGGAGACCCTGGCTGTCCGGGAGAGCGAGGTACTGGTGCCGGTCGAGGAAACCCGCGGCCTTGTTCACATCCCGCTCTACGACGCCGCCGCCCAGGCACGTCACTCCCTCAGAACCCTGGATATCCGGGCCGTGGCCGAAAGCCTTGGACCCCGCGTCACCATCGGCGACACGGCACTGAGCATGGAAGCCCTGGCAGCGGCCCCCGGATCATTGTTCAGACAAGGACTGGTAAAGGCCCTGTTTGCGGCACCGGCCGCCTCGCGAGCGCCGATTTCCTTCAGCCTGGCCTCGCTCGTTTCCCAGGATTCGTCCCTGGGCGAACTGGCGCTTGCCGCCCGGGACCCTGCCGACACCGATATCCTGGCCACAGTGCTCGTCCGGGGCGATGCCCCGAGTGCGCTACAGGCCCTCGCTCTTACCCGATCGCTATCGGCCCCGGAGGTTCGCCCGCTGCTGGAAGCCGCGCTGGATCGCGGCGATCTGGCGTCGGCAGCCATTCTCGAAGCAGGACGACGCTGGCCGGAGGACCCCGCCACGGGCCGGTGGCTCGAGGCCCTGCTCGGCGATCCGGCTGTCGGCGCCAGTGCGGCAGCCGCACTGGCTCGCTACGGTGATGAGTCCCTGGTGGCCCGGATGGCCGAGCGCCTTTCCCGCGAAACCGACGAGCTGACCGCCCGCCACCTGGTGCTGTACCTGCGGCTCGCAGACTCACCGGCGGCACGGGAAGCGACGGGCCGGCTTCGGGGCGACCCCGCGATCTCCGCGGCGGTGCGGGAGGAACTCCGTTGATCCGGGCTCGTCGCCGCCATTCTGATGGTTGGACTGCTCGTGGATCCTGCGACTGCCGCGTGCCAGTTCGATAGCCAGGGGACGATCACCAATCCGTTGGATCCCAGCTGCCGCGACGCGATGTTCACCTACACGGAAAATGACAGCACGGGCTCCGGGATCGCGATCGGTTACCCCGTACCGGTTCCGGTGGATTCCCTCACGCCGGTGACCGGCTTCCGCACCTGGGAAAGCCTGCATGCCCGCCACCAGGCCCTGGATGCGGAATTCAGCTTTGTCACCGGTTCCATCGTCGGGAAAACCGTGTCCGGGCGGGATATCTGGGCCTACGTCATCGGCGATCCCGATCAGTTCACACGAGACGGCCGGCCGGAACCCGCGGTCATGCTCAACGGCGGCATCCATGCCCGGGAATGGCAGAGCCCCGAGGCCGTAACGGCCGTGTTCGAGCGGCTCGTCGAAATGGCGGGCGATGACGGTGTCGGCAGCTGGCTCATCGACGACGTGACGGTCGTCATTCTGCCGGTCCATAACATCGACGGCCTGATCTCGACCCAGCGCTATCCGGATCGTGTCAGCGCCTCCGCCGAGCAGCCCAGGGAAGGCCGCATGCGGCGCAAGAACCTGGCCAACCCGTCCGCATCCGGGAGCGCCATCGACCAGGACCTCGACACGACGTCGGACAATTTCTACGGCGTGGACCTCAATCGGAACAATGCTCGGGGTTTCGGCCTCAACGGCGGCTCGTTGTCGAACCCGGTCAGCCTGGTCAACCGCGGCCCCTCCGCCGCCTCCGAACCAGAGGCGCGGGCCTTGCTTGCCGCCGCCGCGCTGGGTCCGGAGAACCGGCTCCGCTTTTATGTGGATGCGCATTCTTTCACGCAGATTTTCCTTGCGCCGATGACCGGCAACGCCCGACGGGACGCGATCACCACGAATCTCGCGACGCGGATGCGGGCCGCCCTCAACGACAAGTACTTCTGGGGCCCTGCCCAGCCGGGGAGCCGCGGAATCGGCACCACCGCCGACTACTTTGCCTACACCTTCCAGATTCCGAGCTGGACCCTGGAACTTGAGCCCCGTAACGGCGGCGCCGCGTACGGGGGCACCGGCGTGAGCCACAGCGGCTTTATCCTGCCGGCCAGCGAAGTACCCCGGATGCAGGCCGAGGTGTTCACCATGACTCTCCCCGGCTACTACCTCATGGGCGGCGCGGCTTCCGTAGCCGCCGCCGAAATCCGCGAACTGGACTCCGGGGAAACCGTCTATCGGGGCGACCTGGTACCCGGACCCGACGGTGCGCGCCTGAGAGTCGGCACGAACCGGGCCCTGGTCCCCGGCAGCCGCTACCAGCTTTGGCTCGCCTTCGACAAACCCATGCGCTGGCGGAGCAATGCGGGCGAAGTGGTCAGCTATCCGGGACAGCCCGGGCCGCTGGCGCCCGCCCTCGCGCTCGAAGTCCCCGGGCTGGGAACACTGGATCTCGGCGCGAGCCCCGATGCCTGGCTGACCGGGGCGGGTGGCGCGCCCGACGGCTTCCGCCGGTATGCCACCGACTCCGTCAGCGTGGAATTCGCGGTTCCGGGAACCTGGGCCCCAGCGAGTCCCGCAGCCGCCGTGCTGTCGGTCTCCGCGATCGATATGACCGGACAGCG
Source organism: uncultured Gammaproteobacteria bacterium (assembly GCA_963842955.1). Classification (GTDB taxonomy): domain Bacteria; phylum Pseudomonadota; class Gammaproteobacteria; order Steroidobacterales; family XN24; genus JARFQW01. The sequence continues at coordinate 230,847 of CAWJIJ010000006.1, read as the reverse complement.
GCTGGATGCCGACCCGGGCACGGCGGTGGACTGGGCCGGAGGCCACTGGACAGGCCTCGAATCGGAGCCCGGCGTCACGGGAGACCAGGGCGGCCCGGACTGCAGCTTCAAGCCCTTTATCGCCATGGATCCCGGCGCGGCCGCACCGACGGAGACCGTATGCGCCGCCTTTGCCACCACGCCGGTACAGCCACCCGGCGGCGGTGGTGGCAGTGGCGGCAGCGGCGGTGGTGGTGGCGGTGGCCTGGGCGGTCTCGAACTTCTCGGCCTGTTGGTCTATGCCTGGCGCCGCCGCCGCGGCTGAAGTACCGTCCCCGTTTCCCGCGGTTCCGCCCCGCGCTCCGGACCCCCTGCCATGCCGGCAGAACTGAAGCCCGCCACGTTGCTTCGACGCCTCGGCGCTGCTTTGTATGACGCGCTGACTCTGATTGCGCTGTTCATGTTCTTTTCCGCCGCAACCTTGACGCTGACCGGCGGAGAAGCGGTGGAACCCGGCAATCCGTGGTTTCGGCTGGGACTACTCGGCCTGGCCATGGCCTTTTTCTGTGGGTTCTGGCTGCGAGCAGGCCAGACCCTGGGCATGCGGGCCTGGCGTCTCGTGGTCCGGCGCAAGGACGGGGGAGAACTGACGCCAAGGGATGCCGTGCTGCGATTCTTCTTCGCGCTCGTCAGCTGGGGCGCGGCGGGCCTGGGTGTGCTGTGGATGCTCATTGATCGCCAGGGACTAACCTGGCACGACCGCTGGTCGTCCACCCGTGTTTGGACGGAATCCGGGCCAGTTACCGGGTCCGGCTGATCCCGATGAGCGCAACGAGGGTCAGGGCCGCCATGGGGAGCCAGGCGGTCACAAGCGGCGACAGCTCGTAGATTTCCCCACCGGACGCCAGCATGCCGTTGACGAGAAAGTAGCCGATTCCGATAAGAAATCCGACGACGAACCGGCCGCTGTTGCCGCCTGCCCGCAGTGGACCGAAAACGAAGGGTACGGCAAGAAGCGCCATGGCCACGGCGGCCGCCGAGCTGGCATAGCGCGCCCACATCACCTGCTCGTATCGAACCGCGTCAAGGCCATTGTCCTTGAGATAACGGACGTACTCCATGAGCGCCTCGGTGCCCAGGCTGTCCGGTTCAACCAGGGACAGCTCCAGCACCTCGCGGTCCACCTGGGTGTCGAGCAGGGTCTCGTCGACTTCCTCGACGTCCAGGCCATCCGGCCCGAAGTGGGTCACACTGACATCGTCCAGCCGCCAGCGGTCGGCCTCGACCACCGTGGCCACGCGGGCGCGGGAGACCGAAGCAAGGCGGCCGTCGCTGTCCAGCTGGTATACATAAACCCCGCCGAATCGATTCGGCCCTTCCACCTGCAGGATATTCAGCAACTGGTCTCCGTCGCGCATCCAGGATCCGGACAGCCCGCTGACCGCGCCACCCCGCCCCGTCATGCGGGCCGTGTAGTCCTGGGCCAGGCGATCGGCAGGCGGTGCAACAAACTCGCCCAGGGCCAGGGTCATGGACGCAAGCACGATGCCGGTAACGGCCACCCCACGGGCGACCCGCCAGATGCTCACGCCGGCGGCGCGGATCGCCACGAGCTCGGAGCTGTTCGCGAGCGCACCCAGACCGAGGAGCGAGCCCAGGAGAGCCGCGATGGGCAGCATGTCGAATGCCTGGCGCGGCCACTGCAGGAGCACAACCAGCATGGCGCTGAACAACGTGAAGTCGCCCTCACCCACGTACTTGAGCTGCGCGGTGAAGTTAACGAACCCGCTCAGGGCCAGCAGCACCAGCATCACGAGGCCCGTCGTGCCCATCAGGGTCCGGAATACATAGCGGTCGAAGATATTCATGTGGCCGCCCGCACCCGGAAGGACCCGTAGTGAGCCTTGACCAGAATCAGGGCCACAACGGCCATCAGCAGGTGGACCCACCAGAACCCAAGCCACGCCGGAAGGTATCCGCGCTCAATGGCCAGCCGCGCCACCCAGATCAGATTCGTGTACATGAAGTAGGCAAGAATCCCCAGGGCCAGGCGGCCATACCGGCCTTCACGCGGATTGCTTCGGCTCAGGGGCACGGCCAGCAAGGTCAGGACGATGATCGAAACGGGCCCGGAGATGCGCAAGTGCAGCTCGGCCTTGTACTCAGGATTGACAGAATCCACCAGCTCCCGGGTCGGCGCGCGCTCCTGGGGATCATTACCCATGTCCAGCTCCGGCGTCGGCACAGGCACACCATGCTCCCGGAATCGTGCGATCCGGAAGCCCGTGGTGCCGGGGACGCCGGAGTAACGGACGCCGTCTTTCAGCACCAGAAGATTGTCCCCGCCATTCTGCCGCAGTTCGCCCCGGGCCGCCGTTGCAACCTCCACGACGTCGTCTTCGCGGTGCTGGATGAACACCCCGGTCACCTCGTCGCCTTCGCCACGGCCCTGGGTATGGACCACCAGCCGCCCCTGGGACGCCGTGCGGAATCCACCGGGTTCCAGCGCCGAGAGCTGCATCTGCCGGCGCCCTTCGGCCTTGACCCGCTCCGCTTCACCGGCAGCCCAGGGCAACAAGTCGAATGACAACCAGGCCAGGAGAGCGGCTACCGGAAGCGCCGTCAGCATCAGCGGCCGGTACAGATGGCGCATACCGAAACCGGTGGCGGACAGCGCCGCCATTTCGTTGTCCCGGTACATGCGCCCCAGCGCCAGCATGGCCGAGATGAAGAACGCCGCCGGGATCAGGATTCCCAGGTAGCCCAGCGTCGTCAGGCCCATAAACTCCAGGACGGCGTCCTTCGGCAGACGATCGCTGGCCGCCCTTCCAAGCACCCGGGCGAGCTGGTTGCCGACCAGGATCAAAACCAGGATGCCGGTGACGCCGAAGGCGGTTTTCAGCACCTCGCGAATAATGTAGCGATCGATAATCCGCGTCATATCAAAGTGTGTCTTCGTAGGGCGCGGAAGTTTGCATTAGACTAGGCGCGTCGTGAGGTGGCGAGGGATCGGTCCGGCGGCCCGCAACTCGGGTTGCGGCAGGTAAATGGCCCGGCCCGTCTCGGGGGTACGAGAAAGGCATCGGGATGGGCAGATAATAAAGGAGCCCGAAGTGGGATCAATGGATTATTTTGCACGGACCGGACAGAAGACTCCGGGGCGTACGGCCTGTGCCGTCGTTGGCGTATTCGAAGACGACGGTCTCACGGAGACCGCCAAGGCGGTGGACCGTGCTGCGGGCGGAATGCTCGCGGCGATCGTCAAGGCCGGGGATTTCGACGGTAAGGCAGGGAAAACCGCGCTTCTGCCACAGACCCCGATCACGGGCTGCTCGCGCATTCTCCTGGTCGGCCTGGGCAAGGCCGACGGCTTCGACGTGACCCGCTATCGGGCCGCCGCGGGGTCCGCCGCGCGGGCGCTTGCCAGCGCGGGAGCCGCCGATTGCATCTGGTTTCCGGCGGCAGATGAGCTGGCGGGGCTTTCCGTTTACGCCGCGGCCCGTCATGCGACAGAAGCGATGGAAGAAGCGGCCTATCGCTTCGATGAACAGAAATCCTCCAAACCGAAGCCGGCAAAACTCAAGCGCGTCGGGTTCCCGGTTAGCGGGCGAGGCGCGAAGGCGGAGGCCGAACGCGGCATATTCGACGGCGCCGGCATCGCCGAGGGCCAGGCCCTCGCGCGGACCCTGGCAAACCGGCCGCCCAACGTCTGTACGCCGTCTCACCTGGCTGCCGTTGCGCGCAGCCTCGCGAAGGATCACAAGAGTCTGACGGCGACCATCTACGACGAGGCCCAGATCCGCAAGATGGGCATGGGGGCCTTCCTGTCGGTAACGGCCGGCAGCCGCCAGCCCGCGAAACTCGTCGTACTCAAGCACGCCGGCGGCAAAAGCGGCGAAGCGCCGGTGGTGCTGGTGGGCAAGGGCATCACGTTCGACACCGGCGGCGTTTCGCTGAAGCCGCCCCTGGCCATGGACGAAATGAAGTTCGACATGGGTGGCGCTGCGGGCGTGCTCGGAGCCATGGCCTCCGTTGCCCGGTTGAAGCTGCCGCTGAATGTCGTCGCAGTCGTCCCCACCTGCGAGAACATGCCCGACGGTAACGCCACGCGTCCCGGAGACATCGTCCGGACCATGTCCGGCCAGACCGTGGAAATTCTCAATACGGATGCCGAAGGACGTCTTATCCTGTGCGACGCGCTCACTTTCGCGAAGCGCTTCAAGCCCGCCGCCGTCGTGGATGTCGCAACCCTCACCGGGGCCTGCGTCATTGCCCTGGGCCATTACATGACCGGCCTGATGAGCTCCGATGACGACCTTGCCGACGCCCTGCTCGAGGCCGGCAAGACAGCGTCCGACAAAGCGTGGCGCCTCCCCGTAAGCGAGGAATACGACCGCGATCTCAAGAGCAATTTTGCCGATTTCCCGAACGTGACTGGCCGGGAGGCGGGAGCGATCACCGCCGCCTGTTTCCTGTCCCGGTTCACCAAGGGGATGAGCTGGGCGCACCTGGACATCGCCGGCACTGCCTGGCGCAGCGGCGCTCAGAAAGGCGCCACGGGCCGGCCGGTGCCGCTGCTGGTACAAATGCTGATGGACCGCTCGGGAGACGCATGACCCGGGTGGATTTCTATGTCCTGGACAGCGGCGGTGATGCGCGCGAGCGCTTCGCCTGCCGGCTGACCGAGAAGATCTACCGGCTCGGTCACCGGGTCCTCGTTCATCCCCGGGGGGCCAGCCAGGCCCGCGAGCTGGACAAGATGCTCTGGACCTGGCGGGACGGCAGCTTTGTCCCCCATCTGGCCTGGGAACCCGGCATCGACGCCGGAGATGCCGAAGCCACGCCGGTCATTGTGGGGGACGGGGGAGATACGCCGGTGGACGCCGATGTGCTCATCAACCTGTCTGACGAGGTTCCGGCTTTTTTCAGCCGCTTCGAACGAGTCGCCGAAATCGTGGACTCGGACCCGGCGCGACGCTCCTTGAGCCGGGAGCGTTTCGCCTTCTACAGGGATCGTGGCTACCCCATGGATAGTCACCGGATCTGACCCATGGAAGAGACCCAGGACAAGGACACCGGCAAGATCCCCGTACTCGGGGAAGCGGTGGCCGGCACCGGGCGCCCGGTCCTCAAGGACGCCGTGGCCGAACCAGCGGTGTCCCCCGAGGTCCTCGAAGACCTCCACAGCGAGCTCGTCGCCAAGACCCGGGCGATGGCCGAAGAAATGCTCCACACGGCGATCCAGGAAGCCGAGGCGGCGATGTTCGAGCAGCTCAGCCTGCGCCTGGAGTCGGAACTGCCCGACATGGTCCGCGAGATTCTGACCAAGCGCCTTACGCCCTGACCCCCAGCTGCCCTTCCGGTATAATTCCGCGCCTCGCAGAAACCCCTCCCCGACCCACCGGGTGATTACCGGACGCTTATGGACAAGATCTACACGCCCGAGCAAATAGAGAAGCGGATCTACGCCCGTTGGGAAGAAAAGGGCTGGTTTGCGCCGTCGGGTGACGGCGAACCCTTCTGCATCATGATTCCGCCGCCGAACGTGACCGGGACGCTGCACATGGGGCACGCCTTCCAGGACACGATCATGGACGCCCTCACCCGCTATCACCGGATGATCGGCCGCGATACCTTGTGGCAGCCCGGCATGGACCACGCAGGTATCGCAACCCAGATGGTCGTGGAACGTCAGCTGAACGCGGACGGCCAGACCCGGCAGGACCTCGGCCGGGATGCGTTCGTGGAACGGGTCTGGGAATGGAAGGCGGAGTCCGGAGACACGATCGGCCGGCAGCTTCGGCGTCTCGGCGCGTCGGTGGACTGGTCGCGTGAGCGCTTCACCATGGACGAGGGCCTGTCGGACGCCGTGACCGAGGTCTTCGTCCGGCTCCACGAGGAGGGCCTGATCTACCGGGGCAAGCGGCTCGTGAACTGGGATCCGGTCCTGCACACGGCCTTGTCGGACCTCGAGGTGGTCTCCGAAGAGGAGAATGGCCAGCTGTGGCACTTCCGCTACCCGCTGACCGACGGCGAGGGTGATCTGGTGGTGGCCACGACTCGCCCGGAAACCATGCTCGGTGACACGGCCGTGGCCGTCCATCCCGAAGACGAACGCTATGCCCATCTCGTCGGCCGGCAGGTCGAACTGCCGCTGACCGGGCGCACCATACCGATCATTGCCGACGACTACGTGGACCCGGAATTCGGGACCGGCTGCGTGAAGATCACCCCGGGGCATGATTTCAACGACTATGAGGTCGGCAAACGGCATGGCCTCCCGCTGATCAACATTCTCGATCGCGATGCCGCGCTGAACGACACGGTCCCGGAAGCCTATCGCGGGCTGGACCGCTTCGATGCCCGCAAGCGCGTCGTTGCCGATCTGGATGCCGGCGGCTTCCTGGAGCGCATCGACAAGCATCGGCTGATGGTGCCGCGCGGCGACCGCAGCGCCGCCGTTCTCGAACCGTATCTCACCGACCAGTGGTATGTGCGGGTCGAGCCGTTGGCCGGGCCCGCCATAGCCGCCGTCGAGGATGGCCGGGTTCGATTCGTTCCTGAAAACTGGTCGAAGACCTATTTCGAGTGGATGCGCAACATCCAGGACTGGTGCATCAGCCGGCAGCTCTGGTGGGGTCACCGGATTCCGGCCTGGTACGACGAAGCGGGCGAAGTCTACGTGGCCCGCAGCGAAGCGGAAGCCCTTGCCGAAGCGCGCCGGAAGACCGGGAGGACCGATGTCCGCCTTACCCGTGACGAGGACGTCCTCGACACCTGGTTCTCGTCAGCGCTGTGGCCGTTCTCGACCCTCGGCTGGCCGACGGACACCCGGGACGTCGAGCGCTTCTACCCGACGTCGGTCCTGGTGACCGGGTTCGACATCATCTTCTTCTGGGTGGCCCGCATGATGATGATGGGCCTGAAGTTCGCCGGCGATGTGCCCTTTCGCGAGATCTATATCCACGGCCTGGTCCGCGACCATGAAGGCCAGAAAATGTCGAAGTCCAAGGGCAACGTCCTCGATCCCCTGGACCTGATCGACGGCGTGGACCTGGACACCCTCGTGGCCAAGCGCACGACCGGGCTCATGCAGCCGAAACAGCAAGGCAAGATCGAGAAAGCGACCCGCAAGGAGTTTCCGGAGGGAATTCCCGCCTTCGGGACCGACGCGCTGCGTTTCACGTTTGCGGCCCTTGCCACGACCGGCCGGGATATCCGCTTCGACCTGGGCCGCGTCGAGGGTTACCGGAATTTCTGCAACAAGCTCTGGAACGCCTCGCGCTACGTTCTCATGAATACCGAGTCCCATGCCGGTGACCTCGGGGGCGGGGCCGAGCCCGGGCTGGCCGACCGCTGGATTCGCGCGCGTTTCAGAGCCGCCATGGACCGGGTCGCAGAGAGCTTCGCGACCTATCGGCTGGATCTTGCGGCCCAGGCCATGTACGAGTTCGTCTGGCACGAGTTCTGCGACTGGTACCTGGAGCTCGCCAAACCCGCGCTGCAGGCCGGCGATGAAGCCACCCGGGCGACCACCCGGCACACGCTTGTGACGGTTCTGGAGGCCACGCTCAGGCTTCTGCACCCGCTGATGCCGTTCATCACCGAAGAGATCTGGACTCGCGTGGCGCCGCTGGCCGGGGTTTCCGGAGAGAGCATCATGCTGGCCGACTATCCCGTTTCTGCGGACTGGATCGCGGATTCCGAGGCCGAGCGCGAGATAGGCTGGCTCCAGCAGTTTGTCCTGGGCGTGCGGCAGATTCGCGGCGAGATGAACATCCCGCCCGGTCGGCCGTTGCCGGTTCTACTCCAGGAAGCGACGGCTGAGGATCTCGAACTTCTCGGCAGGCACCAGGGCTATCTTGAGAGCCTGGCCAATATCGAGTCCTTGCGGGTGCTGGCCGCCGACGAGGCGCCGCCCCCGGCCGCCACCGCGCTTCTGGGTACGACCCGGCTGCTGGTGCCCATGGCGGGACTGATCGATGTCGGCAAGGAACTGGCGAGGCTGGAGAAACAACGCGACCGCCTGAATACGGACCTGGGCAAGACGCGAGCGAAGCTGGACAATCCTCGGTTCGTGGAGAATGCGCCGGCGGACGTTGTCCAAAAGGAACGGGAACGCGCCGAAACCATGGCGGCGGCAATCGAGCGGCTTCAGGAGCAAATGGACCAGATCCACGCACTGGAGTAGATGCGGCGACTGCGGGCATGGCCAGGGCCCCGGCGGCAAGGGAATCCGGGCCGGCAACGATGTTTCGCGGACGGTACGAACAAGGCAAACCGGAGAGCGTAAGGACGTGCACGCAGCAGCAGACCGACCCCTGGGAGACGCTGACCTCGAGCGTATCGGCAAGGCAGCCGACCAGATCAACTCGATCATTCTCGGCAAGCGGGACCAGGTGCAACTGAGCCTGAGCTGTCTGCTCGCCCGGGGCCACCTGCTGATCGAAGATATCCCGGGCGTGGGCAAGACCACCCTCGCCCATGCCCTGGCCGGTAGCCTCGGCCTCAGCTACCAGCGGATCCAGTTTACGAGCGACCTGCTGCCCGCCGATGTCGTGGGCGTTTCTGTTTTCGAGCGCGACACGAACACGTTCCGGTTCCATCGCGGGCCGGTGTTCTCGCAGCTGATCCTTGCCGACGAGGTCAATCGGGCCACGCCCAAGGCCCAGTCGGCTCTGCTGGAAGCCATGGAGGAACGCCAGGTTACCGCGGACGGCGAGACCCATATTCTGCCGGAACCGTTTTTCGTGGTCGCCACGCAGAACCCGGACAACCAGATTGGTACGTTCCCGCTGCCGGAGTCGCAGCTGGACCGCTTCCTGATGCGCATTCATCTCGGCTATCCCGACCAGGAACTGGAGCGCCGCCTGCTCCAGGGTGAGGATCGGCGAAGCCTGCTGGCAGCGCTTCAGCCGGTGGCGGACGCCGACATGCTTCTCCGGCTCCAGGAGCGGGTCCCCCTGGTGCACGCCTCGGACGCCCTGCTCGACTATCTCCAGGCCCTCGTGACCTATACCCGGGAACACGCCGAGTTCGACGCAGGCCTGTCACCCCGGGCAGGCATCGGGCTGTTACGTGCGGCCCAGGCCTGGGCCCTCGTTGACGGACGCGAAGCGGTGGAACCCGAGGATATCCAGGCTGTTCTTCCGGCAGTCGTCGGACACCGCCTGCGGACCGCAGGGACCGGCCATAAGGAGAACGCCGGATCTCTGTTGCTCGAGGCGGTCCCGGTCTCCTAGGAACGACGATGCTGCTTCAGCCGGTCCGCGAGTGGCTGAGGGAATGGGCCTTGCGCCGCCAGGGCAGAGATCCCGATCCCGTCACCTTGCGCCGCCGGAGAATCTACATATTGCCGACGCCGCTGGGCACCGGGTTCGGCCTCATGGTGCTGGCCATGCTGCTGGCGGCGATGAACTACAGCAACAGCATGGCGTTCGCCATGACCTTCCTGCTGGCCGGCCTGGGCCTCGTGACCATGCACTGGACCCACCAGAATCTCTGCGGCCTCGTGATTAGCGGCGTGCGCGTGACCTCCACCTTCGCCGGAGAGCACGCAGAACTCCAGGTAACCGTCGAGAACACCTCGGCCACGGAACGCTACGAGATCGGCGCGGTCTGCGGCGAGTCGAAGGCCGCACCGCGAGACATGGAGCCGGGCGAGCGCGTTCGCTTTGAACTCAGGCTACCGGCCCATCACCGGGGCCGCCTCCCGGCCGAACGGGTACGCCTCTACACAACATTTCCTTTCGGTCTGTTCCGGAGCTGGGCATGGCTTCATCCCGACGCCTGCGGAATTGTCTATCCGGCGCCGGAGGTTCGCGCACCGGCGCCGCCTCCCGGCGGCACCGCCGGCCACGACGCGGTCACGGATCCCCACGGGGGTGAGGATGACTTCGCCGGCCTGCGGCCGTTTCGTCCGGGGGATGCGCCGCGTCGAGTCGCGTGGAAGGCCCTGGCCCGTGGCGGTGACCTGGTCGTCAAGCAGTTCGCCGGTCAGCCCGCCGCCACCGCCTGGCTGGACTTCGACTCCCTGACCCAGACCGACCCGGAACAACGCCTGCGAATCCTGTGCCGCTGGGTGATCGACAGCCATGCTTCAGGTCGCGCGTGGGGCCTGCGCCTGCCGGGAGAGGAAATCCCTCCATCCAGCGGCCTGGCCCACCGCCACCGCTGTCTGACCGAGCTGGCGTTGTTCCCGGGCGGCAACGGACCTGCGGGGCGGGACCATGCCTGACCGGATGGTCCAGCGGCTCCTGTGGAGCCTTGCAGGTGTCGCTCTGGCGCTGGCGCCGCACGTCACGCGCCTGCCGGGCTGGATCACCGGCCTGGTAGTTGTGGCCGCCGTCTGGCGGCTGACGGCCGCGTCACGAGGATGGCCGGTTCCCGGCGGATTTCTCAGGGCAGTGATGGCCGCAGCCGGATTCGCCGCGGTCCTGGCCAGCTATCGCACGATTAACGGCCTGGAGGCGGGCACGGCCCTGTTGACCGTCACCCTGAGCCTCAAGATCCTGGAAACCAGTCAGCGGCGTGACTTCCAGGTGCTGGCCTTCATTGCCTGGTTTCTCGTTATCGCCGAGCTGTTGTATGACCAGACATTGCTGAGCCTGCCCTACCTGGTGCTGGCGACAACGTTCATTACGATGAGCCTGCTCCAGTCAGCCCGGATCGGCCCACCGCTGACCCGCCGGCGTGCCGGCGGCCTGGCCCTGCGCCTGCTCGCGCTAGCCGTCCCGCTGGCCGCCGTGATGTTCATTCTTTTCCCGCGCGTGCCCGGGCCCTTCTGGGCTTTGCCGCAGGTGGGAGGCAGCGGCTCCACGGGCCTGAGCGACAGCATGTCGCCGGGCTCGATCAGCAAGCTCGTTCGTTCTGAAGCCGTGGCGTTTCGGGTCAGTTTCGTTGGCGAGCCACCGCCTCCGGCGGCGCGATACTGGCGCGGCCCGGTGCTGGACCGGTTTGACGGCCGCACCTGGTCAGAGGGCATACGCTATCCCTTGACCAACGGGGCAGTGCGTTACCCGGGATCGGCGGTGGTGTACCGGCTACTCCTGGAGCCCAGCGGCAGGCCCTGGCTCCCGGCTCTGGATGTGGCCCGAACCTGGTCTGCGGACGAAGCGTTCATGACCCATGACTTTCGGCTTGTCGCTCGCCAGAACGTGGACAAGGTCACTGCCGTGGATCTGACCTCCTACCCCGATGCGGTCGGCGATCTTCAACTGAGCGAGTGGCGGCGTCTTCTGTACACGGACCTGCCGGACGAGGGCAATCCGCGAACGCGGGCGCTCGCCGCATCCCTTCGGGACACCTACGGAACCGACGAGGGCGTGGTTGACGGAGCGCTGGCACGCTTCACCCGCGAGCCCTTCTGGTACACGCTGGAGCCGCCGGCTCTGACCACCGGCAGCACCGTTGACGAATTCCTGTTCGAGTCCCGGCGGGGGTTCTGCGAACACTATGCCTCCGCGTTCACGGTGCTGATGCGCGCCGCCGGCATTCCGGCGCGCGTGGTGACCGGTTACCACGGGGGCGAGACCAATCCCCTAAGCGAACGAATGATCGTGCGCCAGTCCGACGCTCACGCCTGGGCGGAAGTCTGGATCCCAGGGGCCGGCTGGCAGCGTGTTGACCCCACGGGCGCGATCGCGCCGGAGCGTATCCTCGACGGACTGGATCTCGACTTCGCGGCCGACCGTTCAGCGGGTCGCAGCTTCGGGGGATCATTTGTCCTTGGCTACCGGCTGGAGATGGCGTGGGATGCGCTGGACTCGGTCTGGAACGAGTGGGTCCTGAGCTACGGACCGGAGCGGCAGCGGGAGTTTCTTACCCGCCTGGGCCTGGACGATCCGGACTGGCGAAACCTGGTCCTGATCCTCACGTTCATCGTTGCCGTATCGATGAGCGCCTTCACGATCTGGCTGGCCTGGCACTACCGCCCCGCATCCATGGATGAAGCCGGACGGGTGTACCGACGGGTCTGCCGGCGGCTGGCGGCAACCGGGGTCGTTCGTCACCCCTGGGAAGGCCCGACGGCCTACGCCGAACGGATTGCGGACGGTCACCCGGAACTCGCCCCGCTCGTCAGCGACTTCACCCGGACTTACGTCTCGGTGCGCTACCGGGACGGCTCCGATGCCGGCGCCCTGGCTCGCCTCAGGCGTCAGGCCCGCGCGATTCGGCTTCCATGGCGTTGGCCGCCGCCATCCCTTCGCTCACGTTGACCTGCCACAGCAGCCACCCGCCCGCGATAAACAGAAGCGAAACCGACATGATGCTGTCGCGCTCGGTTGCGCCCGGTATCACCAGGGGCGTCAGGGCCATGAGCATCGGCCCGAGGATTGCCGCGAACTTCCCGACCATGTTGAAAAAACCGAAAAACTCGGCGGTCTTCGAGGTCGGAATAAGCCGGGCATAGAGGCTGCGAGAGAGGCTCTGCACGCCACCCTGAACGAGTCCGATGGCAACCGCCAGCTTGTAGAAATCCGCCCCGGTATCGAGAAACAGCCAGGCGTATGTCAGGGCGAGGAGATACACGCCGAGGCCGATCAGAATCGCCGGCCTCGGTCCGATGCGCTTGCCCAGCCAGCCGAAGGCCAGCGCCGCCGGAAATGCCACGAACTGGGTGAGCAGCAGCGCCGTGATCAGGCTTTCCTGGGGCAGGTTCAGGACCCGGTCGCCGAAGAACACGGCCGTCTTGATCACCGTGTTGACGCCATCGATGTAAAGCCAGTAGCCCACCAGGAAAAGGAGCAGGACCCGGAGCTTGCGGATCTCGCCGAAGGTCTGCTTCAGCTGAGCGATGCCGTCGCGAACGGCCCGGCCGGCCGGCGCCTGGTCCGGCGTGGCCGTTTCCTTGACGAACAGGAGCAGCGGAATCGTGAAGACCATCCACCAAACGGCCACGCTGACGAACGCGGCCTTGATCGCGACGCCGGCATCGGCAAACCCGAACATCTCCGGACGCGTGACCATGAGCACGTTGACGACAAACAGCAGGCCGCCGCCGATGTAGCCGGCGGAGTACCCGTAGGCCGACACCATGTCGAATTCTTCTTCCTCGGCCACATCCACGAGCATGGAGTCGTAGAAGATATTGGCGCCGGAAAACCCCACCGTGCCAAAGGCATAGAACGCCAGGCCCAGCCACCATTGGCCGACATGTACCCAGGCGAGGCCCGCGGTCATGAGCGCGCCGAGGAATGCAAAGAACACGAGAAACTTCTTGCGGTTGCCGCCCTGGTCCGCGATGGCTCCCAGGATCGGCGCAAACAGGGCCACCATCAGGCTCGAACCCGCCAGCGTGATATTGAACCAGAACTGGGAATCCTGGGTGGACACATCCTTGCTGATCGCGCTGTAAAAGACCGGGAAGAACCCGGCCATGACCGTCGTGGCGAACGCCGAGTTGGCCCAGTCGTAGAATGCCCAGCCCAGGACCGGACGGCGGAAGAATAACTTGCTCATCGCATTGTCCTTCCGGGGTTTCCCGGGTAACCGTCCGCCCGGGCGGACGAGACCACCGTTCGCCGATCAGGCCGCGTGGGCCAGGTGCTCCCGCGTGGGCCGGAAATCGAGTTCCGGCCAGCGTTCTTCCGTCAGCGACAGGTTCACACGGCTCGGGGCAAGATAAACCAGACACTCACCGTGGTCGATGGCCAGGTTCTCCGTCACCTTTCGGCGGAAGCGGTCCAGCTCAGCCGGGTCGGCGGAATAAACCCAGCGGGCGGTCGCCACATTGACGTTCTCGAAACTGCAGCTCACACCGTACTCGCTCTGCAGCCGGTGCGCGACGACGTCGAACTGGAGCGGGCCCACGGCGCCCAGGATCAGGTCGTTGGAATGAACCGGCCGGAACAGCTGGGTCGCGCCCTCCTCGCACAACTGCCCCAACCCCTTTTGCAGGGCTTTCATGCGCAGGGGATCGCGCAGAATCGCCCGGCGGAACAGTTCCGGGGCAAAATTCGGGATCCCGGTGAACGTCACGTTTTCCCCTTCGGTAAAGGTGTCGCCGATGTTGATCGTTCCATGGTTGTGCAGGCCGATGATGTCTCCGGCCCAGGCCTCTTCGGTGTGCTGCCGGTCCGCGGCCAGGAACGTCACCGCATCGGCAATGCGCACATCCTTGCCGAGGCGGACGTGGCGCATCTTCATCCCGCGCGAGTAGTTGCCGGAGCAGATCCGCATGAACGCAATCCGGTCCCGGTGGGCCGGATCCATGTTGGCCTGGATCTTGAAAATGAACCCCGTCAGAGCCGGCTCTTCGGGCTGAACGACCCGTTCGACGGAATCCCTCGGCATGGGCGCGGGGGCCCAGGTCACGAACCCGTCCAGCAGTTCCCGGACACCGAAGTTGTTGATGGCCGACCCGAAAAACACGGGAGTCAGCTCACCGGCGAGATAAGCATCATGATCCCACTCGTGGGAGGCGCCCCTGACCAGCTCGATCTCCTCGCGGAACTCGTCCGCCAGGTCGCCCAGCACCGCGTTGGCCGCCTCGCTTTCCAGGCCTTCGACGACTTCGGTCTCGCCCAGGACGCCGCGCGCCTGCTCCCGGTAGACATAGATCCGATCGTCCGGCAGATGATAGATGCCGCGCAAGCGGCTGCCCATGCCGATGGGCCAGGTGATGGGCGCACAGCGAATCTTGAGAATCCGCTCCATTTCGTCGAGGAGTTCCATGGGATCACGGCCCTCCCGGTCCAGCTTGTTGATAAAGCTGACGATGGGCGTGGTCCTGAGCCGGCACACCTCCATGAGCTTGATGGTGCGCTCTTCCACGCCCTTGGCGCAGTCGATCACCATCAACGCGGAGTCCACGGCGGTCAAGGTCCGGTAGGTGTCTTCGGAGAAGTCGGCGTGGCCGGGGGTGTCGAGCAGGTTCACGACCCGATCGCGATAGGGAAACTGCATCACCGAGGAGGTCACGGAGATTCCGCGCTGCTGCTCGAGCGCCATCCAGTCCGAAGTGGCGTGACGTGAAGACTTGCGGCCTTTCACCGTCCCCGCCATCTGTATGGCGCCGCCAAAAAGCAGCAGTTTCTCGGTCAGCGTGGTCTTGCCGGCGTCAGGGTGCGAAATGATCGCAAACGTGCGCCGTTGCCCGGTTGGCTTTTCCTCGGTCATGATCCTCGTCGTATCCCTGGGCCACTCTCTCGGCCATCGTCTGGCGGGGCGCGGATTGTACTGCAAGCGGGTGCGCCCGCCTTCCATGAGGACGTAATTCTGTCGGCGCCGCGCTAGAGATCCTTGGCGAAAACCAGCGCGTCTTCCCGCCCGTCCCGTGCACGGTAGTAGCGCTTGCGGCGGCCGATCTGGCGAAACTCGGCCCGCCGATACAGCCGGATCGCCGCCTCGTTGGACGGCCGCACTTCCAGGAAGATCTCCCGGGCGCCGTGGGCCGTGGCCTGGCGAAGGACCGCCTCAAGCAGCAAGCGGCCGTGACCGCCCCCGTGGAGCGTGGGACGGACACAGAGATTCAGCAGGTGCGCTTCCCCGGCGCCCACCGACAGCACGGCATAGCCCTGGACGCCGTCGGCGGGCAGGTCCAGGACGAATGCGTGGTAGCCCGCGCTGAGACAATCGCGGAAAATGCCCGGGCTCCACGGGAACTGGTAAGCCTCCGCCTCGATGGCGGCCACGGTCCAGACGTCCCCGGACGCCATCGGCCGGACACGGGCGGGATGGAAATCCGACTCAACCGCGCTCATCGGTCCCGGCCCTTCCGGCAACTATGCGTCGAGCCAGGAGCAGGTCCTCCCAGGCCCGGGCCTTCTGGGAGGGCTGGCGCAGCAGGTAAGCCGGATGATAGGTCACGACCAGGGGACGGGCGTCCGGACCCAGGCCATGCACCCGGCCGCGCAGGGTCCCCAGCGGCTTGTCGGACTGAAGCAGCTGCTGGGCGGATATCCGGCCCAGGGCCACGATCACTCCGGGATCGATCAGCGCGATCTGGCGTTGGAGAAATGGCGCGCAGGCTCGCGATTCCTCGGTGCGCGGGTCCCGGTTGCCCGGCGGCCGGCACTTCAGGACATTGGCGATAAAGACCTGCTGGCGATCCAGTCCCAGCGCCGCGAGCATCGCATCGAGAAGCTGGCCGGCCCGTCCGACAAACGGCTCGCCGCGACGATCCTCCTCGGCACCCGGCGCCTCGCCGATGAACAGCCATCGAGCGGACCGGTTGCCGACGCCGAAGACGGTCTGGGTCCGGTGCTCGTGCAGCTCGCAGGCCTCGCAGCCGCTGACCCGCGCCTCGAGCTCCGGCCAGCCGAGGCTCGGAACATCCGCCGGCGGCGACGCCGGTCCCGGTTGCGGCCGCCTGTTCGCGGGATCCGAAGCCGGCCGGGTCATGTCCAGCGCCGGGGCCGCATCCGGAGAAACATCCCGACATTCGGGATCTCCTGACCCGGGATCGGATGCGGGGTTGGCCATTGGATCTCCGCTCGAGGCCGCCGGCCGCCGAAGCACCCAGGGTGTCAGACCCATAGCTCGCAGGCAGGCCAGGCGGCGATCCTCCATCACCCGATTTTCTCCTCGTCCGGGTTGCGGGCCTGCTCGCGCCTGCGCTGGCGGCGCCCCCGCCGAAGCACGGCCAACAGAGGCCCGGACAAGGCGTAGGCGAAGAACAGGCCGAAAAGCACAACCGGCGGGTTGAGGGAAATAACCATGAAAATCAGCGGGATGATCAGCACGTAGGCAAATTTGACCCGCCCGGTCAGGTTCAGGTCTTTGCCGCTGTAATAGCGGAAACTGCTGACCATGAGCAAACCGGCGGCCGCCGTGATCAGAAACCCCCCGATCAGCGCGAACGATCCGGACGCGTCCAGTTCCGTCCCCAGCCACACCATGGCGGCGGTCAGGGCGGCCGCGGATGGACTCGGCAGGCCCTCGAAAAAGCGCGGGTCGCCTTTGCCCATGCTGCTGTTGTAGCGCGCCAGCCGGAGCGCCGCGCAAACCGCATAGAAAAACGTCGTAATCCAGCCCAGCTTGCCCCACAGCCAGCCGAGCTCGGTCAGCCGGATAATCCCCCACTGATAGACCACCAGCGCCGGGGCCAGGCCAAAGGAAATCATATCCGCCAGGCTGTCGTATTCCTTGCCGAAGTCGCTCTCGGTGCTGGTCAGGCGCGCAACCCGGCCATCCAGTCCGTCCATGAACATGGCGACGAAAACCGCAATGGCAGCGCGATCGAAATTGCCGTCCATCGCAGCGATCACCGCGTAAAAGCCCGCAAAGAGGGCCGCGGTGGTCAGCAAGTTCGGGAGCAGATAGATTCCCCTGGCGATGGTCAGGCCCTCCTCGGTAGCCGAACGGTATTGTCCCGCGACAGGCAGCGAATGACTAGCGCCCGGTGTCGGCCAGCCAGGGCATCATTGCCCGCAGGCGTGCCCCGACGGCCTCTATCCGGTGCGCTTGCGCCGCCTCTCTCCCCGCCGTCAGGACCGGCTGTCCGGTCTGCATCTCTTGGGTCAGCTCCGCGGCAAACTGTCCTGTGCGAATGTCATCGAGCATGTCCTTCATGGCGGCCTTCGATTCCGCGCCGATGACCCGCGGTCCCCGAGTGTAGTCGCCGAACTCCGCGGTACTCGAAATCGACCGGCGCATGCCGGCGATCCCCCGGGAGTGGACCAGGTCGGTAATGAGCTTTAGTTCGTGGAGACAACCGAAATAGGCGAGCTCCTCGGAATATCCCGCTTCGACCAGGGTTTCGAACGCCGCGGTGATGAGATGGGTGACCCCGCCGCACAGCACGGCCTGCTCGGCAAACAGGTCGGTTTCGGTCTCGTCTGCAAATGTCGTCGGCAGAACGCCGGCGCGGCCATGTCCGTTGAGAGCGGCATAAGCCAGTCCGCGGGCGCGGGCGGTTCCCGTCGCATCCTGGTGGATCGCCAGAAGCGCCGGGACGCCGTTGCCCTCGGCGTAGGTCTGACGGACCTGGTCACCGATGCCCAGCGGCGCGACCATCAGAACGTCCAGGTCCGGCCGCGGCGAGATCTGGCGAAAGTGAACGCTGTAGCCGTGGGCGAATACGAGCGCACTGCCCTTGCGCATTCGGGCCGCCAGGATGTCGGAATAGAGCGTTGGCTGAACCTCGTCGGGTACGAGCATCACGACCAGATCCGCTTCCTCGGCGACTCGTTCCGGCGGCCCGGTCGGCAGATCCAGCCCCGCGCATTCGGCGATCGAGGAAGACCCCGGGCGCAATCCGACCATGACGTCGGCGCCGGAATCACGCAGGTTCAGCGCATGGGCACGCCCCTGGGCGCCAAACCCCAGGACGCCGATCCGGCTTCCCTCCAGGATGCCACGATCGATATCCGCCTCGTAGATCGCCTTCATGAGTCATCCTCCCCGAGGTGCCGGGCGATAAATGCATCGGTCCGTGCGCGGGCAGCCGACGCCGCCTCGCCGTCGTAGTCGCGGGCGGTCGGATTGGCGAAGGCATGCCCGGCGTCAAAGCTCAGGAACTCCAGTTCCCGGCCGGCAGCCGCCATGGCCTCGCGAAACGCATCCGCCCGGGCCGGCGTGATCCAGCGGTCCCGGTCGGCAAAAATGGCGAGTACCGGCGCCTTCAGACGAGCCAGTCGCTCCGGGCCGGTTTCCAGGTCTCCGTAGTAGGCTACGACCGCCTCGACCAGCTCCGGAGATTCGATGGCCGCGTCCAGGGCCTGGCCTCCGCCGAAGCACCACCCCAGAACCGCTACCCGCCGGCCGTTCCCGACGAGCATCTCGAGCGCCGCCCTCGCGCGGCGACGTGCCACCCGGTCATCCAGCTCGCGCATGTTCCGGCGGGCGACGCGGGGATTGTCCGTCGCGGGCTTTCCGTACACGTTCAGCGCTGCGACGTAATAGCCGAGGGCGGCATAGCGGTCCGCCTCCGCCCGGACCGGGTCGGTCAGACCCCACCATTCGTGAAACAACAATATGGCCCGGGAACTGGCATCATCCCCGGCCACGTACAGCTCGACCCGGTCCCCCCGGGCGCTACGAATCCGCTGGTCCCGGCCCGCAAGGGCCTGCCCGGTGACCCGGTCAACGCTGTGACTTACGCCGGTGGGCGGATCGACGGCCCCTGCCGGTGCCTGGCAAAGAACGAGAACCAGCCCCATAGCCGCGCCCGCAAGGCGGCGTCTAAAATACCGGCCCTGTAGCTTCCCGCCATCTTCACCAAGGATTGCCCCCCGCATGCGTCTCTCCCAGTACCCTCTGACCACCCTCAAGGAAACACCCGCCGGCGCCGAGATTGTCAGCCACCAGCTGATGCTGCGGGCCGGGTTGATCCATCGGCTCGCCTCCGGCCTCTACACGTGGATGCCCATGGGTCTGCGGGTGGCCCGCAAGGTCGAGCAGGTCGTCCGGGAAGAAATGGACCTCGCCGGCGGACTCGAGCTGCTGATGCCCATGGTGCAGCCGGGCGAACTGTGGCGCGAATCGGGCCGTTGGGGCAAGTACGGGCCCGAACTGCTGCGCCTTAGCGACCGCCACGAGCGGGAATTCTGCCTCGGGCCGACCCACGAGGAGGTCATCACGGACGTGGCCCGCCGTGACCTCAAGAGCTATCGGCAGCTCCCGGTCACCTGGTACCAGATCCAGACGAAATTCAGGGACGAGATCCGGCCCCGCTTCGGCGTGATGCGGGCCCGCGAATTCATCATGAAGGACGCCTATTCGTTTCACCTCGACGCCGAATCGATGCAGGCCACCTACGAGCGCATGCACGAGGCCTACTCCCGTATTTTCGAGAGGCTGGGCCTGGATTTCCGGCCCGTGCAGGCGGATCCGGGGGCGATCGGCGGCAGTTTCTCCCACGAATTCCACGTTCTGGCCGATTCGGGCGAAGACGCCATCGCCTATTCTCCGGCGGGCTACGCCGCCAATGTGGAGCTCGCCGAGGCACTCGCGCCCGAGGGCGGCCGGCCGCCGGCCGGGGCAGATCTCGAGCGGATCGCGACCCCCGGGGCCAAGACCATTGCCGACCTGGTCAGCACGCTGTCCGTGCCGGCAGAGCGATGCCTGAAGACCCTGGTGGTCGAGGGAACTGACGGACCGGTGGCCCTGGTACTGCGCGGAGACCACGAGCTCAACGCGGTCAAGGCCGGGAAACTCGACGGTGTCGCCGGCCCGCTGAGTTTCGCTTCCGACGAAACGATCCGGGCACTGGCCGGGGCCGGTGCGGGCTCCCTCGGGCCACTCGGCCTCGACTGCCCGGTGATCGTGGACCGGGCCGCCGCCGCGGTCGCCGATTTTGTCTGCGGCGCCAACGAGGACGGCTTTCACCTGACGGGCGTCAACTGGGGCCGGGACCTTTCCGAGCCATCGATCGCCGACCTGAGGAACGTGGTCGCCGGAGATCCGGCACCGGACGGCTCAGGAGCCCTGGCCATAGCCAGGGGCATCGAGGTCGGCCACATCTTTCAGCTCGGCAGCGATTACAGCGCGGCCATGGGCGCCACGGTGCTGGACGCCGAGGGCCGGGAGCAGACCATGCTGATGGGCTGCTACGGAATCGGCGTGACCCGGGTGGTCGCCGCGGCCATCGAGCAGAATTTCGACGAAAACGGCATCCTCTGGCCGGAACCCATCGCTCCCTATGACCTCGTGATCGTGCCGATCAACATGGAGCGCTCCGATTCGGTTCGCGAGCTGAGTGAATCGCTCTACGCGGAACTCACTGCGTCCGGGGTGGAAGTGCTGTTCGACGACCGCGATCTGCGGCCGGGTGTAAAGTTTGCTGACGCGGAGCTGCTGGGCATACCCCACCGGCTGGTGGTCGGTGACCGGGGGATTCAGGCCGGTCAGCTCGAGTACAGGCATCGGCGCGCCGAGGAAGCCGAAAACGTGCCGCTGGAAGGCGCTGCGGCCGCGCTCAGGGACAGGGTCGCCGCCGGGAAGGCGCGCTACGCACTGTGATTCGTTTCGCCGCCTGCGTGCTGCTCTGCGCCGTGGCCGCCACGCCGGCCCCCGGACGAACGCAAGCGGTAGATCTCGCCCTCAAAGAGGTCCTGCTGGAGGCGTCCCGCGAGGCTCCCAGCTTCACCGACCGCTTCGATGCGGAGGTTTGGCTTACCGACATGTCGAACCGGCTGGCCTCCAAGGTGCCAGACCCGGAAGAACGGATTCAGATCCTGAAAACCGCGCATGCCTGGGCCCGGCGAAAGAACCTGGAGCCGGAGCTGGTCCTCGCCGTAATGGACATAGAAAGCAATTTTGACCGTTTCGCCCTGTCCCACGCCGGCGCACGCGGCCTGATGCAGATCATGCCGTTTTGGCGCGACGAAATCGGCGAACCGCGCGCGGACCTCTTCGACATCGAGACCAACGTGCGCTACGGCTGCACGATTCTCAGGTACTACCTGGATCGGGAAAATGACAACGTCCGCCAGGCGCTGGCCCGCTACAACGGCAGTACCGGCAAGCGCTGGTACCCGGACCTTGTGCTCGGCCGCCTGGCAAAACGCTGGTACCGCCAGTAGTCAGCCGGTTCTGAAGTCCGGCGGGACGCGCAGCTCGGCGGGGAGAAACGCCGTGTCGAGACGGTCGACCCGGGCCTGGGCAGGTCCTTCCGACAACCAGGCGGCGAGTGCGTCAAGCGCAGGGTCCTCTCCCCAGGCGATCACTTCGACCCGGCCGTCCGGGAGGTTGATCGCGTGCCCCGTCAGGCCGAGCCTCTCAGCCTCATTCGCCGTGCTGGCGCGGAAAAAGACGCCCTGCACGCGACCTTCGACAAGGAAACGGCGCCCGGGCATGGGGCCTATTGAGTGCCGGTCTGCCCGGCCACGCGGAGCGCTTCAGCCGCTCTCCGGCGAGCTTCCCGCGCGTCCCGCCGGGCGCCGTTGTAGGCGCGTTTTTCCAGCTTCTTCTCGGCGGCATCCAGCGAGATACGAGCCTGCTGGAGCAGGCCGGGCGCGTGTTCGTCGGCGCCGGCCTCTTCGGCCGCATTGATGGCCTGTCGGGCGTCGCTCATCTCCTGCACCGGTGGACCGGCGCAGGCGGTGAGAGCCGTCATTACCGCAAGCAGCAAAACGAGCTGGCGTAGCCTTGCGAACATAATTGCAGAGACCCCTGCCGAGCCTGGGTTATCTGGCGCGAAGCTATCAGGGGCTTGTCTGTTGCGTCAAGCACCGAGCCCCTACAATCCAGACGGTGTACGGCTCAGGAAACTGGCAGAAAAATATGCAGATAACGATCTATCACAACCCGAGATGCTCAAAGTCCCGGGCCACGCTACAGCTCCTCGCAGACCAGGGCATCGACCCCCGGGTCGTGGAATACCTCGAGAGCCCGCCGACCGCGCGGGAACTCGCCGGGCTCGCCAGGGCCCTGGGGGCCGATGCAAGAAGCCTGTTGCGGACGGGAGAAGCCGAGTACACCGAGCTCGGACTGGGCGACGCCTCCGTGGATGAGGCGCGGATTCTCGAGGCCATTGCGGCCCACCCAAAGCTGCTGCAGCGGCCAATTGTCGTCAGCGGCGACCAGGCCCGTATCGGACGGCCGCCGGAGCGCGTGCTCGAGATTCTGCAGTGACCCGGGAAATCCTGGTGATCTACTACTCCAGGGATGGCGCCACCGCGGCGCTGGCGCGACGAGTCGCCCGCGGGATCGAATCGGTAGCGGGCTGCCAGGCCCTCCTTCGAACCGTGCCCGAGGTTTCGACGGTATCCGAGGCCACGTCTCCGGACATCCCGGACAGCGGGCCGCCCTACGCGAGCCAGCAGGAGCTGGCCGACTGCGACGGGCTGCTGATCGGCAGCCCCACGCGTTTCGGCAACATGGCGGCGCCGATGAAGCATTTCCTCGACGGCACCGGCCAGCTCTGGCTCGCCGGCGGCCTGACCGGCAAACCGGCCGGCGTGTTCACGTCGTCCAGCAGCCCCCACGGTGGACAGGAAAGCACGCTGCTGTCCATGCTGTTGCCGCTGCTTCATCACGGCATGCTGCTCGTGGGCATTCCCTACTCCGAACCGGACCTCAGCACGACAGATGGCGGCGGCTCACCGTATGGCGCGGGCTGCGTGAGCGGGCCGGAAGGCGGGGCAAAGCTGTCGGACAGCGAAGCAAGGCTCGCCCAGGCCCTGGGCCGGCGGGTCGCTGAAACCGCCGTCCGGCTGAGCGCAGGGACGTGAGCGCGGGTCCCGGCTGGCAGCGGCTTTCCGCGATTGCTCGGCGCGTGTCTGGCAGTGTTGTTGCTCGCGTGGCACTGGATGGTTCCCGGGGCCTCCTGGATCATGGGACTCGTGCTGGCCGCGCCCCTCCTGATCGCCGTGCCGGGCCTGTTATCGGGACGCCGCTACACCTACCAGTGGATGAGCCTCGCCCTGGCGGTCTATGCCGGCTATGCCGTCACCGAAGCCGTGGCCAATCCGGCCGCCCGAGCCTGGGCGTCTGTCGCGGTCCTGCTCGCGAGCCTCACGTTTATCGCGGTTGTGGGCAGGTTCCGGTATTCACGTTAGATCGTCGCCGACGGCGGATATCAGGACCTCGCGCACGAATGGCAGCGTCAAGCGGCGCTTTGCCGCCAGGGACTCCACGTCGAGACGATCCAGCCAGGCCAGCAGAGCGCTCATGTGCCGGGGCAAACGGGTCAGCATGTAACGGGCCGTCTCCTCGGGCAGATCGAGGCCCCGGCGGGCCGCTCGCAGCGTCAGCGCGCTCAGGCGCTCTTCATCCGTGAGGGGTTTGAGCTGAAAGGTTACGCCCCAGGTCAGCCGCGAGCGCAGATCCGGCAGTTTGAATGCGGAAGCAGACGGCGCGGCCGAAGCCGCGAACAGGAGCGTACCGCCGGCCTCGTTGACCGCATTGAAGAGTGTGAACAGCGCCTGCTCCCAGGCTTCGCGCCCGGCCGCCTCATCCACGTCGTCCACGCAAACCAGCGCCGCGCGCTCCCAGCCCTCGAGGGTGCCGGGACCGGCGGCCCGCAGTTCGCCCAGGGGAAGATAAGCGGCGTCAGCGCCGCTGCCCCGGTACTGAGCGCAGGCCGCCTGCAGCAGGTGCGAACGGCCGGTACCCGATCCTCCCCACAGCCAGACCGCGGGCACGCGCGGACGCGGGAGCTGCTTCAGGAAGTCCACAGCTTCCTCGTTGCCGCCGGGCACGAAGGTCTCGAAAACGGCGCTGTCCTTGAGCTGAACGCTCAACGGGATCTGGCGCATCAGGCACGGGCCTGGCGGGTCAGGCGCACACCGATGACCACGTAGACGATCCCGCTGACGATGGCGGCCACGGCCACGAGGATCGCCAGCGGATCCAGCCAGGCCCGGTCGGGAATACCGAGCGCCATGGATGAGAGGGTCAGCAGGAGGTACGAGAGCTGCAATAAGGTCGTGAGCTTGCTGATGCCGGTGGGCGCGGCTTCGAACGGCGCGACAAAGGCCTGGTAAACCAGCGATCCGCCAATAATCACCCCGTCACGGACGAGCACCACCAGGAGCAGCCAGACGGGAATAGCCCCGGCCAGCGTCAGCGTGACGAATACCGTGGCAACGAGGAGCTTGTCGGCAATCGGGTCGAGGATGCCGCCGAGCCGGGTCTTCCAGCCGAACGTGCGCGCGAGGAAGCCATCGAGGAGGTCGGTAAATCCGGCAACAAAAAACAGGACCATGGCCGGCCGGTAGTCGTTGTGGACGATCAGCCAGCCTATGGGCACGACCATGGCCATGCGCAGGACGCACAGCAGGTTCGGCAGCTGGCGAAGAATCACGGCAGGAGCCGGTATTCCCTGTCTGGCTCAGCGGCGCCAGCGCCTCCTGGCAGCGACGGGGCGGCCGTTGGCTCCTGGCCGCCAGCAGGCGATTCCAGCGGACGAAGGACGTTGCCGAGCGCGAGTGCCTGATCCAGGGACGAGGGGGACCCGGCCATCGCCAGAACCAGCGTCACACGGTCCCCATCCATCCGATCCACAGACACGGCCTGAACGACGGTCAGTGACTCCAGGTGAGAAAGAACGCGCGCATAGCCGGCCACGTCGTCGACGTCATGCACCCGCACGCTGACCGTCCGGCTGGTCACTCCGGCCGTACTGACCGCAAAAATTCCGGCGTAGTGGTCGGCTGTGCGCTGAATACTGTCTTCGGTGTCGGCCACCCAGCGCATGGGCGCACTGCCTGAAGACAGGGTCCAGCGCCCCCGATCGGCCTCGGATAGAGAGACCCGGCCCGCCAGGACCGCATCGGCGCCATAGCGTACAGAAGCCCCCTCAATGGCCTCGTCGAAGCCGCCCCAGAGGTCGGCGAAGCTGAGTGCGCCACGGTCCTGGGCGTCCATGAGCGGCAACACGATCGGCAAACCCCGGGCCGTTGCAGTCTCTTCGACACGCTTGCGCAAAGCCGCCATGACCGCGTCGTCCTGGTCTGGATCGGCGCCGAGGACGCCCCGGCGTCCGCTGCCCTGGTCGACGGCAAGCCATAGCAGCGTGGAAGGACGCTCTTCGCCCCAGACCGGCTGGCCCGCGGCACGCAAGGCGTTGGTCACGGCCTGTCCGTCAAAGGAAACCCACAGGGTTTCGCCGGTGGCCCCCGGGCGGAATTGCTGGACATAGCCGTCGGGCCGCGCAAGCAGTTCGGCGACCCCGGGATCCCGGACCGACCCGCGGTCCCCGGTCACCCGGACGACCACCTGGGCCAGGGCCGCGCTGAAGGCGCCACGCCGGTCGTCGCCGTCGTAGGGCGCCTCCGCGTCGTAGAGTTCCTCCACGACGCCGGCCGCCACGGGCAAGGCAAGTGCAAACAGGGCGATCATGATCAGAAATCGGTTCATGGGGCGCGAATCCATGGGTGCAATCTGGGCGGATGCAGGGCCCCGGGCCGCGATGCCAGGACCATGATGTGGTGGCCTGGCACCGGCGGCTCCGGGGAATGTCGCCGGCAGCGGTGCAGTAAAATATCACAGTTGCTATTCTTCCCGCCCGGTCCGGCGCCCCGCGGCACGCCTTCGAGCACATCATGAGCGAACGACAATCCCTCACCTACCGAGACGCCGGCGTGGACATCGACGCCGGCAACGCGCTGGTCGAGCGCATCAAGCCGGCTGTGCGCACGACCCTGCGGCCCGAGGTCCTGTCCGGGCTCGGGGGCTTTGGCGGATTGTTCGAAATGCCGGCGGGCTACCGGCAGCCGGTGCTGGTTGCCGGCACCGACGGCGTCGGAACCAAGCTCAAGCTCGCGCTGCAGATGGGCCGGCATGACGGCGTCGGCGTGGACCTTGTTGCCATGTGTGTCAATGACGTGATCGTCCCGGGCGCCGAACCGCTGTTCTTTCTCGACTACTACGCCACCGGCCAGCTGGACGTGGATATCGCAGCCGCCGTGGTTGAAGGCATCGCGCTTGGCTGCCGCCAGGCCGGCGCGGCCCTGATCGGCGGGGAAACGGCGGAACTGCCGGGCATGTACCACGACGGAGATTACGATCTGGCGGGGTTTTGTGTCGGCGTCGTGGAGCGCGAAGAGATCATCGACGGATCGCGGGTCGCCCCGGGAGACGTCATTCTCGGGCTGGCCTCGTCGGGTCCCCACTCCAACGGCTTTTCCCTGATCCGCCGGATCCTCGATCACAGCGGCGCGGACGCGGCGCAGCCCGGCGGCGGCACCTGGGGCAACGGAACCCTTGCCGAGACGCTGCTCGCGCCGACGCGAATTTACGTCAAGCCGGTTCTCGAACTGCTGAAACAGGTGCCCGTCTCCGCCCTCGCCCACATCACCGGGGGAGGTTTGCCGGAAAACCTGCCGCGGGTTCTGCCGGACGGCATGCGTGCCGTGATCGACACCGCTTCATGGGACTGGCCCCCGGTCTTCGGCTGGCTGGCCGAGGCCGGCAATGTCGCGACCCAGGAAATGTATCGCACCTTCAACTGCGGCATGGGCATGGCGCTTCTCGTGCCGGCGCAGCGGGCCGGCGATGCCCTCGCCATCCTTGAGGAAGCCGGCGAAACCGCCTGGGTCGCAGGCCGGGTCGAGGCCGGGGACCGGGACGTGGTGCTGGCGGGATGAACCCGGCCCCGCTGGGCCTGGTTGTCCTCATTTCCGGTTACGGCAGCAACCTCCAGGCCATCATGGATGCGGTGGCTTCGGGCGGGCTCGCGGCGCGGATCCTGGCGGTGGTCAGCAACCAGGCCGCGGCCCCCGGCCTGGATCGGGCTCGGGGAGCCAATATACCCGCAGTCGTCGTGGAGAGCCGGCCCGGCCAGCCCCGGTCAGAGTTCGACGAGGCTCTGCAGAGCGCGATTGCGCCCTATCGGCCCGATCTCATCGCCCTGGCGGGTTTCATGCGCATTCTGACCCCGGGCTTCGTGCAACAACATGCCGGCCGGATGCTCAATATCCATCCCTCGTTGCTCCCCCGCTACCGGGGCCTGCACACCCATCGACGGGCCCTGGAGGCAGGCGATGCCTGGCATGGCGCCAGCATCCACTACGTCACCGAGGAACTGGACGGCGGTCCCGTCGTTCGCCAGGTGAGGGTTCCGGTACTGGCCGGAGACGATGACGCGACCCTGGCCGGCCGAGTCCAGCTGGCGGAGCACCGTATCTATCCCGAAGTGATCGGCTGGATCGCCAGCGGCAGGCTGGCCTGGCACCGCGGCGCGCCCTGGCTGGATGGCCAGCCGATGGAAGGCCCCATTGTGTCCGACACCGATGAACTGGCCGCCGTCAGGCCTTCGGAAGCGTGACGCCCTGCTGACCCATGTACTTGCCGGCCCGGTCCCGGTAGGACACCTCACAGACCTCGTCGGCGCCGAAAAACAGCATCTGGGCCACGCCTTCGTTCGCGTAGATTTTTGCCGGTAACGGCGTGGTGTTCGAGAACTCGAGGGTCACGTGACCCTCCCATTCAGGCTCCAGCGGCGTCACGTTGACGATGATTCCACACCGGGCATAGGTGGACTTGCCCAGGCAGATCGTCAACACCTCGCGCGGGATGCGGAAATACTCCACGGTCCGGGCCAGCGCGAAGCTGTTCGGCGGAATGATGCAGACATCCGCTTCCACGTCCACGAAGCTGCTTTCGTCGAAGGCCTTCGGGTCCACGACGGCGGAGTTGATGTTCGTGAAGATCTTGAATTCCGAAGAGCAGCGGACGTCGTACCCGTAGCTGGAGGTGCCGTAGCTGACCATTCGGCTGTCCCCTGATGCCCGCACCTGGCCCGCCTCGAAGGGCTCGATCATCCCGTGTTCCCGGGCCATGCGACGGATCCAGCGATCAGACTTGATGCTCATCAATCGTCCTCGATCGTGATCGTCGGTATACGCCCTCCGGCGCCCGGGGTCTGGGCCGCAAGCGTGGCCGCCATTCGCCGGGCAATGTTCACATAGGCACGCGCCGGGGCACCGTCGGGATCGGCCACGACGCTCGGATTGCCCTCATCCGCCTCGGCGCGGATGCGAAGATCCAGTGGCAGTCCGCCGAGCAACGGGACATCGTACTGGGACGCCATCGAGGCCCCGCCGCCAGAGCCGAAGATCGGCTCCTCGTGGCCGCAGTTCGTGCACACGTGGGTACTCATATTCTCGACAATACCCAGCACCGGCACCTGGACCTTGCGGAACATGGCCAGGCCCTTCTTCGCGTCCAGCAAGGCAATGTCCTGGGGCGTCGTGACGATAACCGCGCCGCTCACCGGGACCTGCTGGGACAGCGTGAGCTGTATGTCCCCGGTCCCCGGCGGCATGTCGACGAGGAGGTAGTCCAGTTCGCCCCACTCCGTGTCGTTCATCATCTGCACGAGAGCCGATGTCACCATGGGGCCGCGCCAGACCATCGGCTCGTCCTCGGAGATGAGAAACCCGATGGACATGCAGCGGATCCCGTAACCCACCAGCGGATCGATGCGCTTGCCGTCCCGGGTGGTGGGCCGCTGCCCGGACAGGCCCAGCATGCGCGGCTGGCTCGGGCCGTAAATATCGGCATCGAGGACACCGACTCGCGCCCCTTCGGACGCCAGAGCCAGGGCCAGGTTGACGGTGGTGGTGCTCTTGCCGACGCCCCCCTTGCCCGAGGCGACAGCAATGATATTCCCGACCTGGTCCATGGGTTTGAGATTCGGCTGCACCGGCTGGGCCGCGACGGCCCACTCCAGGTCCAGTTTCACCGACTCGACGCCCAGGGTTTCCCGGAGATGCTCGCCGAGCGCAGGCACCAGTTCGCCGCCGAAGCGATCCGCCGGGATGCCGAGCCTCAGGGCCACCCGGGCCCGGTTGCCGTCCCGTTCGGCGGCAACGACCTCGCCTACGGAGACCAGGGGCCGGTCGAGGATCGCGTCATGGTAGGCCGTGACGGCGGCGAGAAGCTGTTCGTCCATCGGGTCGGGAGTGCCTCCGGAAGCGTGCGGTGTGGGTATCGACTGGCGCGGGATTGTATCTCAGCCGGCCAAGCCTCGCAGAGTGACCGGCCGGGCGCCGGGCGGCAGGAGATTCCCGGAATGTGACGCGCGTGACATAAAACTGTGCCATTGCCTTAGAATATGGGGTAATGCGACGCTGTTTCCCTGCAGAGGCGCGCTCGCACGCCGGGCGAAGGGATGGCCCGCAAAACAGGAACATGGCAGTCAAACGACGCGTGAGGAGTTCAGGCAAAGGCGGATTTCCGCTCGACCCCCCTTCCGGGAGGATCTTTCCGGCCAACGGTCGGCGAGAACAGCCTGCTGCGCCCCGCGTTCGGGAGACTCGGCGGTGAGCCTGCTCGGCGGCCTGCGGTCGGATCGCCTGATCTCCAGGCTGATGAACAGTGGCGACTTCGGCGCGCCCGAAGCCCGCAAGACCATCGAAAAGCTGCAGCGGGTTGCACCCGCGGCCGTACCGAAAATGATCGAGGAGCTGGCCTCGGCGGACAAGCACCAGACCGAGATGCTGGTCGAGGGCCTGGCGGCCCTGGCCGACACCAAGACGCTGCCGCCCTTGCTCGAGGGGCTGGCGTCAGACAATCAGCGTATTGCATCCGGGGTTGCCTGGGCTCTCGCTACCAGCAAGGAATTCAATCCCAACCGGCTGCTGGATGTGCTCACCGATGACGACGTGCCGACTTCGGCGGTTATCGAGATCCTGAGCACGCACAAGGATCGGCTCGATATCCGCCAGGTACTGACCCAGGCCTATGCCCTGGACACGGCAGAAAAAGCCGCCCTTTTCAGGATCGCCGGCGACATCGTGGATGACGAGGTGATACCCGATCTGGTTGCGCGCCTCGGGGGCAAGGATGTCGCCGCAAGAATCCACATCATGGACATCCTGTCCAAGTACGACCGCCGGGATGTTCACCAGGGCCTCGAAGATCAGCTCAAGAGCAGCAACAAGCTGATCCGGCAGGCCGCGCTGACCGCCATTGCCCGTACGAAAGCCCGGCCCAACGTCGAGTTGCTCGCCAATCTGCTCCGGGACCCGGACCTGGACGTGCAGAACAAGGCCGTGGATGCCCTCATCCGGGTGAACCACCCGGACACGATGCGCCACCTGGTCGAGGTTCTGAAGGACGAGTCCGAGTACACGCGCCGGGCGGCGGTGGAAGTACTCAACGAGATCGGCACGCCGGAGTCCATCAAGGATTTGCTGGGAGCCCTGCGCGACGACGACTGGTGGGTTCGCGCCAGGGCAACGGATGCACTCGCAAAAATCGGTGGCCCGAAGGTCGTAGACGCGGTGCTCCAGCTCATAAACGACGAGGACGAAGAGATCCGCCGGTCCGCCATCGAGATCCTCAACACGACCGGCGACGAGCGTGCAGTGAAGACCCTGATACAGGCCACCCGCGATGAAGACTGGTGGGTACGCGAACGGGCCGCCGACGCACTGGCGGAGCTGGGCGACGAACGGGCCGTGCCGGCCCTGGCCCAGATGCTCAAGGGAGACGCCCGGTCCATTCCGTCGGCAGTTCGCGCACTGGGCAGGCTGGGCGATCAGCGCCTCGTGAAGCCGATCCTCGCCCTGATGCAGCGCCGCGAAAAGGACATCCGGCTCGAGACCATGCATGCCGCCATCCGCCTTGCAAGCGAGGATAACTTCGAGAAGATCCGCGAGTCCGTAACAGCCGCCGGCCAGGTGGATGACGACACGGTCCGCCAGGCCTCGGCGGCCGCCATTCGGGAACTCGAAGAGCGATTTTCCCCGACCCGGATGGCCGCCGCCGCCGACGCGGCGCGCTTCGAGGAACCGGAGCGAACGCTGCTCGTGGAAAGCAGCTCGCCTGGAATCGTTTCAGAACCGCCTACCGTTCAGGAGGTCCTGGACATCACCGCTCTCGAGCCCGGGGACGTGGTGGAGCGCCGCTACAAGTTCCTGCGCAAGATCGGCAAGGGCGCCTTTGGCACGGTGCTCCTGATGGAGGACATGGTGGTCGAGGAACCGGTGGTCCTCAAGTTCCTCAATCCCAACGTGGCCTCCGACGAGGAGATGATGAAGCGGTTCGTGCACGAGCTGCGCTATTCGCGAAAGATCACCCATCGCAACGTGATCCGGATCTACGACTTCCTCTACATGCAGGGGCTCTATGCGATTTCCATGGAGTACTTCAACTCCCACCCCCTGGGCGAGGAAATCAAGGACGAGCAACCGATGCCGCTGAAGCTCGCGATCAAGTATGCCTGCGATATCGCCACCGGCATGGCCGTCGCCCACCAGGCGGGCATTGTCCATCGCGACCTCAAGCCGGCGAATATCCTCATCGACAAGGAAGGGCTTCTGAAGATCGTCGACTTCGGTGTCGCCGCCGCGCGCAGCAGCGGCGATACCCAGCTGACCAAGACCGGGTATGTGATCGGTTCCCCGAAATACATGGCGCCGGAGCAGATCCTCGGGAAGAAGGTGGACGAAAAGGCGGATATCTACAGCCTCGGCGTCATCCTTTACGAGATGCTGACCGGGGTGCCGCCGTACAGCCGTGGCGACCACATGGCCGTGATGTATCAGCATGTCCAGGGGAAGGCGCCGCGAGCCCGCGATGTCAACAAGGATCTTTCCGAAGGCGTGTCCGACGCCGTCGCCAAGTGCATGGAGGTAGACAAGAACAAGCGCTACGCCAGCATGGACGAACTGCGCACCGTGTTCGGGCGTTTTCTGGCAGCGGGGGCCTAGGTAAATGGCACGCATCGACGCATTTCTGAAACTGGGCCTCGCACAGGGCTGCTCCGACATCCATCTGGCTGTCGGCGTGCCGCCGATGCTTCGGCTGCGGGGCGACCTGATGCCCATCAAGTTCCGCGAGCTGAGTAACGCAGAGCTCGAGAGCTACGTCCTCGAAGTATTGACGGAAAAACAGCGTGAGCACTTCGGCAAAGGCAACGACCTCGACTTCTCGTACGTCACGGGGGAAGGCGGGCGCTTCCGGGTCAACCTGTTTCGCAAGGACACCGGCATCGGGGCCGTGTTCCGCTACATCCCGAGCGACATTCCGAGCCTGGACACGCTGAACCTGCCGCCGATCCTGAAAACCCTCTGCGACCACCACCAGGGCATGATCCTGGTCACCGGCGCGACCGGGACCGGCAAGTCCACGACCCTGGCGGCGATGATCGACCACATCAACACCAGCCGCCAGCTGAACATCATCAGCCTCGAGGACCCGATCGAGTTCGTCCATCGAAGCAAGCATTCGCAGATTATTCAGCGCGAGCTTGGCACCCACATCAGCGCCTTTGCCGACGGCGTGCG
The DNA here is from genome assembly GCA_963842955.1 of uncultured Gammaproteobacteria bacterium. Lineage (GTDB taxonomy): Bacteria > Pseudomonadota > Gammaproteobacteria > Steroidobacterales > XN24 > JARFQW01. The sequence continues at coordinate 198,244 of CAWJIJ010000006.1, read as the reverse complement.
GGCTGCGATGCGCGAAGACCCCGACGTCATTCTGGTCGGCGAGATGCGCGACGCCGAAACGATCAGCATGGCCATGACGGCGGCCGAGACCGGCCACCTGGTCCTGGGAACCCTGCACACAACCGGGGCGGTAAAGACCCTCGACCGGATTATCGACGCGCTGCCTGCCGAACAGCGGGAACAGACCAAGACGTTCCTGTCCCAGAGCCTGAATGCCGTGATCACCCAGGTACTCGCCAAGAGCACGGATGGCCGCAGCCGCAAGGCGATTCTGGAGATCATGGTGAACAACAAGGCCATCTCGAAACTCATCGTGGCCGATCAGAATCACCTCATTCCCTCGCAGCTGCAGACAGGCAAGGCGGAGGGCATGCAGATGCTCGACCAGGCCCTGATGGCCGCCGTGCAGGCAAAGGAAATCGATCCGGACGACGCCTATCGTTTCTCGAACGACAAGAAGCAGTTTGCGAAACTCGTGACGGACACCAGCATTCTGCCGAAGCTGGAGCTGGAAGCATGATGCAGCGAGGAGGCCTGACGCCATGGAACTGATAGAAGGCCTGCTTCGCCAGATGCTGGAACGCGAGGGGTCCGATTTGCACCTCGTGGCCGGCGACCCGCCCCGTATCCGGATCTATGGAGACCTGATCACCCTGGATCACCCGGTGCTCGACAGCGAGGCGCTGAAGGTCGCCGTGGACGGCATCCTGCCCAAGGCCCAGGCAGAAACCTTCAAGCGCCACGACCAGGTGGATTTCGCCCACATGGTGGAAGGCCTGGCGCGTTTTCGAGTGAACGTGTTTCGCCATCTCGGTGGCATTGGCGCCATCATGCGGGCCATTCCCTCGACGGCCCTGACCCTCGAAGAACTGCGCATGCCGGATTCGGTGCGGAACCTGTGCAAGCACTCCCAGGGCCTCATCCTGGTCACCGGCAAGACCGGGTCGGGCAAGTCCACGACCCTGGCCGCGATGCTCGACAACATCAATCGCCGCCTGAAAGGTCATATCCTGACCATCGAAGATCCGATCGAATTCGTCCACCAGCGAAAGGGCTGCCTGATCAGCCAGCGCGAGATCGGCATCCACGCCCAGTCTTTCGCCGGCGCTCTGCATTCGGCTCTGCGCGAAGACCCCGATGTCATCCTCGTCGGCGAGCTCAGGGACCTGGAAACCATGAGCACGGCCATTACGGCGGCGGAGACCGGGATCCTCGTCATGGGGACGCTGCACACCAACGGCGCGGCGCAGACGGTGGACCGCCTGGTCAACGCGTTTCCGCCCGACAAGCAACCCCACGTCCGCACCATGCTGTCCACGTCCCTGCGCGGCGTCATCTCCCAGCAGCTGTGCAAGCGCAAGGGAAGCAGCGGGCGGGTGGCCGCGCTGGAGGTCCTCATCAACACGCCGGCGGTCTCCAATCTGCTCCGCCAGGGCAAGCTGGACCAGCTGGAGAACGTCATGCAGTCGGGCATGAGCATCGGCATGCGTACGATGGACAGCGCCCTGCAGGACCTCGTGGACCAGCGGATGATCAGCGGTCGGGAAGCCTACGAGAAAGCCCTCACCAAGGACAAGTTCAAGCGCTACGCCAACGAACCGGCAGCCTGATCCCATCCTGATGCCTGTGGCATAATTCCGCCGCTCCAAGCTGCGGACCCGACATGAATCCCACCCGTCATATCCTGGTGACCAGCGCCCTGCCCTATGCCAACGGCGCTCTCCACCTCGGCCACCTCCTCGAGGCCATCCAGACCGACATCTGGGTCCGCTTTCAGAAGATGCGCGGCCACCGCTGCACTTACGTCTGCGCTAGCGACGCCCATGGGACGCCGATCATGCTCCGGGCCCGCAAGGACGGCGTCTCTCCGGAGTCGCTGATCGGGGCCATGAGCCGCGACTTCCAGCGGGACTATGCGGATTTCCTCGTCCACTTCGACAATTTCCACACGACCCACTCGATCGAGAACAAGACGCTGGTGGAAGGGATTTTCTCTGCCCTGGATCAGGCAGGACACATCCATGCCCGGACGATTCGCCAGGCCTACGACACCCAGGAGCAGATGTTCCTGCCGGATCGTTTCGTTCGCGGTGAATGCCCGGTCTGCGGAACGGCCGACCAGTACGGCGACAGCTGCGAAGCCTGCGGCGCCACCTACTCTCCCGCCGACCTTGTCAACGCAAAGTCCGCCCTGTCCGGGACACCTCCGGTGGAGCGGGACTCCGAACACCTGTTTTTCCGCCTCGGGCAGTTCGACGAGATGCTCCGGGAATGGGCAGACTCGGGCACGCTGAATGACGGCGTGCGCCGCAAACTCAACGAATGGTTCGAAGCCGGCCTGCAGGACTGGGACATCACCCGTGACGCACCGTATTTCGGCTTCGAGGTGCCTGGACATCCCGGCAAGTTCTTCTATGTCTGGCTGGACGCCCCGGTCGGCTACATGGCGAGTTTCCTACAGCTGTGCGAACGCCATCCGGAGCTGGATTTCGACGCCTACTGGCGGCGGGGCTCCGAAACCGAGCTGTATCACTTCATCGGCAAGGACATCATGTACTTTCATGCCCTGTTCTGGCCGGCGGTCCTGCACGGCGCCGGTTATCGGGTGCCGGACGCGGTGTTCGCCCACGGCATGCTCAACGTGAACGGCGAGAAGATGTCGAAGTCCCGTGGCACGTTCATCAAGGCGCGAACCTACCTGGAACACCTGGACCCGGAGTATCTGCGCTATTACTTCGCCAGCAAGCTGGGCCCGGGTGTCGATGATATCGACCTGAGCCTCGAGGATTTCATCCAGAAGGTGAATTCGGACCTGGTTGGCAAGCTGGTGAACATTGCCAGCCGCTGTGCGGGCTTTATCCACCGCCTCGCGGACGGCAGGCTGGCGGCCAGCCTGCCGGAGCCGGACCTGCAGGCGGCGATCGCCGGCGCGGGCGACTCGCTGGCGGAGGCGTACGAGGGGCGCCGGTACGGGCACGCCATGCGGGAGATCATGGCGCTGGCTGACCAGGCCAATCAGTACATCGACCTGCACAAGCCGTGGAAACTGGCGAAGGAACCGGGCAACGAGGCGACGGTGCAGGCCGTCTGCACCCAGGGACTGAACGCCTTTCGGAGCCTGACCGCGTACCTGAAGCCGGTGCTCCCGGGGCTCGCCGCGCGTGCCGAGGCCTTTCTGCAAATTCCGGAGCTCACCTGGGAGGACGCCGGCCGGCCTCTCCTGGACCACGATATCGGCGCCTTCAAACCGCTTCTGCAGCGGGTTGATCCAAAGACCGTAGCCGCCATGCTGGAGGCCTCCAGGGAAAGTGTGGGCGAGGCGCCGGCGGCGGCAGGATCGCCCGCGCCCGCCGGGTCAGGAGCCGACACGCCGGAGCCGGAGGCGGCGGAAATCGGCATTGACGACTTCCTCAGGATCGATCTGCGGGTGGCAAGGATCGTCAGCGCCGAGCGAGTCGACGGCGCGGACAAGCTGCTGCGCCTCACGCTGGACATGGGGTCGGGGGACGCCGAACGCACGGTTTTCTCCGGCATCCGCTCGGCGTACGACCCGGATGCCCTGACGGGCCGGCTCACGGTCGTCGTGGCGAACCTCAAGCCACGCAAGATGCGATTCGGCGTCTCCGAGGGCATGGTCCTTGCAGCGGGACCGGGCGGCGAGGACATCTTTCTGCTGGCCCCCGACACCGGCGCCAGCCCGGGGATGCGGGTAACCTGATCTGTACACGATGAGGCCTTCGGACCGGTCCGCCCGGGCGCATCCCTTCTGGTATTCTTGCACCCTCCCGCCGCATCTCCCCGGGGGACGCGGTATCAACCCGGCTAATGGCGTAAAACGGCCGATATGACCGAGCTCGCCCTCATTCTGGTCAGCACTGTTCTCGTCAACAACTTCGTGCTCGTGAAGTTCCTCGGGCTGTGCCCGTTCATGGGCGTCTCGCGAAAACTGGAGACGGCTACCGGCATGGCCCTGGCAACGACCTTCGTACTCACGTTGTCATCGGCGTTGAGCTATCTGGTCAACACCGCCCTGCTGGCGCCGCTGGGGCTCGAGTACCTGCGCACCATTGCCTTTATCCTCGTCATCGCCGGCGTGGTCCAGTTCACCGAGATGGTCGTGCGCCAGGCCAGTCCCCTCCTCTACCAGGTGCTCGGCATTTATCTGCCGCTGATCACAACCAACTGCGCGGTACTCGGCGTGGCGCTGCTCAACGTGCAGGAGAGCCACGGTTTTCTCGAGTCGCTCGTCTACGGGTTCGGCGCGGCCGTCGGGTTTTCCGTCGTGATGATTCTCTTCGCAGGCATTCGCGAGCGGGTTGCCGCTGCGGACGTCCCGGTGCCCTTCCAGGGCGCCGCCATTGCCCTCATTACCGCCGGCCTGATGTCCCTGGCATTCATGGGCTTCGCTGGCCTGGTCAAGGGCTGATCATGCTCAGCGCCGTTCTGGCGGTCGCGGGCCTCGCGGCGGTACTCGGACTGCTGCTGGGGTATGCGGCGATTCGTTTTCGTGTCGACTCGGATCCGGTGGTCGACCAGATCGATGCCCTGCTGCCGCAAACCCAGTGCGGGCAGTGCACCTATGCCGGCTGTCGGCCTTACGCGGAAGCGATCGCCGGGGGCGAGGCGGAGATCAACCAGTGCCCGCCGGGCGGTGAGACCACGATCCGCGCGCTGGCCGACCTGCTCGACCGTGACTTCAAGCCGCTCAACCCGGAGCACGGCACCGAGAAACCGCCCGCCCTGGCGGTCATCGACGAGGACACCTGCATTGGCTGCACCCTGTGCATCCAGGCCTGTCCGGTGGATGCGATTCTGGGCGCCGGCAAGCAGATGCACACGGTGATCGCCTCCGAATGCACGGGGTGCGAATTGTGCCTGCCGCCGTGCCCCGTTGATTGCATCACCATGGAACCGGTAGCGACCACGCTGGGCACCTGGAAATGGCCGAAGCCGCTTCCCAGAGCCGTGGGGGACGGGCGATGAGCGCGGCAAAGCTATTCAGATTCCACGGGGGCGTTCACCTGGAGAGCCACAAGCACATGGCCACCGCCCGGCCGATCCAGGTGGCCGACGTGCCCGCCCGGCTGGTGCTGCCGCTGAATCAGCACGTTGGCGGCCCCGCCGAGGCCCTGGTCGCCGAGGGCGACCGGGTACTGAGGGGACAGCCGATTGCCCGGCCGACCGGCTACCTGGGCGCGGGGGTTCACGCTTCAAGTTCAGGAACCGTCATTGCGGTCAGGGATCATGTGGTGCCACATCCCAGCGGGCTGTCAGCCCCCTGCATCGTGATCGAGACGGACGGTGAAGACCGTCCCTGGGAAGGCTATGACCCGCTGAGTAACTACCGCACCCTGAACGGCCCCGCCCTGCGGGCCCGGGTTCGCGAGGCGGGCCTGGTCGGCCTGGGTGGCGCTGCGTTCCCTACCGCCGTCAAGCTGTCGGCGGGCTCCGGCTTGAAGGCGCTGATCCTCAACGGGGCGGAATGCGAGCCGTACATCTGCTGCGACGACATGTTGCTGCGGGAACGTGCCGATGAGGTGGTTGCCGGCGCCCAGGCCCTCCTCCACGCGCTGGAGATCGAGCGCTGTGTGATCGCCATCGAGGACGACAAGCCGGAGGCCCTCGCGGCCCTGAACGCCGCACTGGAACGAGAGGCGGATGCGCGCCTGAGGGTTGTCCCCGTACCCTGCCTCTATCCGGAGGGCGGCGAAAAGCAGCTCATCCAGGTACTCACCGGAGAGGAAGTCCCCGCCAACGGCGTACCGCCCGATATCGGCTACCTCGTCCAGAATGTGGCCACCGCGGCGGCCGTGGCCCGAGCGGTGCTTTCCGGCGAACCGCTGATATCCAGGATCGTCACCGTAACCGGCCATGGCGTGACGCGGCCCGGCAACCTGGAGGTCCGCCTCGGTACACCGGTAGCCGACGTCATCGAGGCCTGCGGCGGGTACACGGCCGACGCCCGCCACCTCATCATGGGCGGGGCCATGATGGGCTTTCCGCTCGCTTCGGCGGATGTCCCGGTCATCAAGGCAACGAACTGCCTGCTTGTCGCCACCGACGAGGACATTCGTCCGCGCCGGCCGGCACTGCCATGCATTCGCTGCGGCGAATGCGGGGTTGCCTGCCCGGCTCACCTGCTTCCGCAGCAACTCTACTGGCACGCCCGGTCGGACAACTTCGACGCTGCCGCCGAGACCGGCCTGTTCGACTGCATCGAATGCGGCTGCTGCGACGTGGTGTGCCCCAGCAACATCCCCCTGACGGCCTACTTCCGATTTGCCAAGGCCGAGGTATTCGCCCAGGAGCGCGAGCGGGTCAGCTCCGACCTGGCCCGGGAGCGTTTCGAGGCCAGGAAGAACCGCCTGGAGGCGGAGGCCGAGGTCAAGCGCGCCAGGACCGAAGCGCGAAAGACGGCCCTGAAAAAGGCCGACGGGGACGACGGCACGCGCAAGGCCCTGATCGACGACGTGGTCGCCACGGCAAAGGCACGGAAGGCGATTCCACCCGGGGACCAGGAACCCCACTGATGGCGCTGCCGGCGACCCACCCACCGCATGTCAGGCCCCGAACCAGCGTCACCCGAATCATGGGTGAAGTCGTCGCGGCGCTGATCCCGGCAACCGCGGTCTATGTCTGGTTTTTCGGACCGGGCCTGCTGCTGAACATGGCAGTCGCCGTAGCCGTGGCTGTCGTCTCGGAGGTCGCGGTGCTACGGCTGCGCGGCCGCGACGGCGCCAGCAGTCTGAAGGACCTTTCAGCCGTCGTGACGGCCCTGCTCCTCGCCTTTGCGCTGCCGCCGCTGACACCCTGGTACGTAACCGCCATCGGCAGCCTGTTTGCGATCGTCTTCGCGAAACAACTCTACGGGGGTCTTGGCTACAACCCGTTCAATCCGGCCATGGCGGGCTACGTCGTGCTGCTCATTTCGTTTCCGGCGGAACTGACCCGCTGGCTTCCGGCGGTGCACGCAGGCCTGGGCAGCGGCTATGTGGATTTTGGTACGACATTGACCTATTTCGTTTCCGGCGCCCTCCCGGCCGGCGTGTCCTGGGACAGCATCGGCGGCGCAACCCCACTGGACGATCTCAAGACCCGCTTGTCGGTGGCCGAGACGATCGGCGAGATCCGGGCCGCACCCCTGTACGGAGATTTTGGCGGTAAGGGCTGGGAATGGGTCAGCAATGCGGTAGCGCTCGGCGGACTCTGGCTGCTCTTCCGGAAAGTCATCCGCTGGCACATTCCCGTCGGCGTGCTCGCGGGTCTCACCCTGCCGGCCACCGTCGCCTTTCTTCTCGGTCCCGGATCCCATCCCTCCCCCGCGTTTCATCTCTTCAGCGGCGCAACGATGCTGGCGGCATTTTTTATTGCCACCGATCCGGTCTCCGCGGCCACCAGTTCGCTGGGGCGGCTGATTTACGGCTTCGGCATCGGCGTCCTGACCTTCGTCATTCGATCCTGGGGCGGTTACCCCGATGGCGTCGCCTTTGCCGTCCTTTTGATGAATATGGCCGTGCCGACCATCGATCGCTACACGCGCCCCCGGGTGTTTGGGCATGTCAGCTGATCCGCCCAGCCTTGCGCGCAACATGGGGCTGGCCACCGTCCTGCTTGCGGGTTTTTCCATCGTGGGGGCTTCACTCGTAGCCGTCACCGAGCAGGTCACCCGCGAACGCATCGCCGCCAACGAGCGGGCCTACACGCTGAGGTCCCTGGATGAGATCGTGGCGCCGGAGTCGCGGAACAACGAGATGTTCACAGACACCGTGAAGGTCGAAGATCCGGAACTGCTCGGCAGCGACCAGCCGGTTACCGTGTACCGGGCTCGACAGGACGGCCTGCCCGTGGCGGCCATACTCCGGATCACGACGCCCAACGGTTACTCCGGACCCATACGCCTCCTCGTCGGCATTTTCGCAGACGGCCGCGTGGCCGGTGTTCGGGTGGTCGCCCACCGCGAAACCCCTGGCCTTGGGGACGCCATCGAGGCGGATCGCTCCGACTGGATCCTGGGCTTTGCCGGCCGGTCTCTTGGCGATCCGCCGGAAGCCGGCTGGAAGGTGAAACGCGACGGCGGCGTCTTTGACCAGTTCACCGGCGCCACGATCACGCCCCGGGCGGTCACACGGGCAGTGGGGGATGCCTTGATATACTTTCGCGCGCATCGGGACGAGCTGTTTTCGTCCCCGGACGAGGAACCCGCATCGTGAATGCCAGCACCCGGGATGTCATTCTCGACGGCCTCTGGAGAAACAATCCGGGGCTGGTCCAGCTGCTCGGGCTTTGCCCGCTGCTGGCGGTAACCGGCACGTTCATCAATGGCCTTGGCCTCGGCATTGCCACCACCCTCGTGCTGATCGGATCCAACCTGATTGTCTCCATGATTCGCAATATCGTACGTCCCGAGATCCGGATTCCGGTCTTCGTACTCGTCATTGCCTCCCTGGTCACCGCCGTGGAGCTCGGCATGCAGGCCTGGTTCCACGATCTGTACCGGATGCTGGGCATCTTCATTCCGCTGATCGTGACCAACTGCGCGATCATCGGACGCGCCGAGGCTTTCGCGTCCCGGCAGCCGCCATGGCAGGCGGCACTGGACGGTCTCATGATGGGACTGGGTTTCACGGGGGTCCTGGTCATTCTCGGTGCCGCCCGGGAGGTTATTGGCCACGGCACGCTTTTCGCCGGCGCGGAAATGATGTTTGGCCCGGCGGCGGCGCAGCTGGAACTGGATCTGCCCGGCGGCCTGCTGCTCGCCGTGCTGCCCCCCGGGGCCTTTATTGGCCTCGGGTTGTTGATTGCAGCCAAGAACGTCATCGACGCCCGGTCTGCCCGCCGGGTCCAGCATCCCGCCGCGCAGCTGACTCCGGAGCCCTCGGCTTGAACCGCGAAAAACGGCGCGAGATCTTCAGCCGCCTGAAGGCCGCCAATCCCCGACCCACCACGGAGCTCGAATACAGCTCACCGTTCGAACTGCTGATCGCCGTAATTCTGTCCGCCCAGGCCACCGACAAGGGTGTCAACAAGGCCACGGCGCGGCTGTTCCCGGTCGCAAGCACCCCTGACGCGATATTCGCGCTGGGCGTGGAAGGGCTGAAGCCCTATATCCGGACCATTGGCCTGTTCAACTCAAAAGCCGAGAACATCATCAAAACCTGCGCCATCCTGGCAGACAAACACGCAGGCGACGTGCCCCGGACGCGCGCCGAGCTCGAGGCCCTGCCCGGCGTGGGCCGAAAAACGGCGAACGTGATCCTCAACACGGCGTTCGGTGAGCCGACCATTGCCGTAGATACGCACATTTTTCGCGTCGCAAACCGGATAGGCCTCACCCGGGGCAAGACCCCTCTGGCGGTAGAGAAAGGGCTGTTGAAATCGACGCCGGCGGAGTTTCTTACCGACGCTCACCACTGGCTCATCCTCCACGGGCGCTACGTGTGCAAGGCACGCCGCCCGGAATGCGAGCACTGTATCATCGCCGACCTCTGCGAGTTCCGCGGCAAGACCTCGGCGACCCCGGCGGACCTGCCGCTGGCCGGGGCCTGAACCGTGCTGTTCGATACCGATCGCGAGGCACTCAGACTGGCCTGGGCCCGGGCCTGGCAGCGCCACCGGGACGGTCTGCCGCTGGAGCCGCTGGACGCCGCGCTGGCCGACGTGATCGGTCTGCACCCGGAGTACCAGGCGCTGCTCGAGGGACTGAGCCGGGCCGCCACCGACGGGGCATCGCGAGACCTGGACCGGACCTGGTTGCCCGAGGACGGCGAATCCAACCCGTTCCTGCATATGGGCATGCACATGGCCATCCGGGAGCAGATATCAACCAACCGGCCGGCAGGCATTCGGGGGGTCCACGAGAAGCTGGCGCGTGCCACCGGAGACGGGCACGCCGCGGAGCACCGCATGATGGAGGCCCTTGGCGAAGCCCTCTGGGAGGCTCAGCGGCGGGGCGAGGCGCCGGACGAGAACGCCTACCTGGAAGCCCTTGTTGCGCTGACGGGCCGGTGAGCGCGGCATACTGGAGGCGGCAGCAGGCCTGACTGTGCTGTGCTGTGCTGTGCTGAAATATATTCAGTGCTTGACCGGTCTACTTCGCCAACGGGGCCTCCGCGGAGTGGCCAGGACGCGTGACGGCAACGGCGAACGACAGGAGCGATCGGCATGGGTAACCCCCACGAGTCCAAAACCTATCCGGTAAGCGGCGTCGGACTCGGGCTGCGGAGAAGCATGCTGGACGAGTGGCAGGCGGAGCCGCCCGCGGGTATCGACTTCCTGGAGGTGGCTCCCGAGAACTGGATTGGCGCCGGCGGTCGCCTTGGCGAGCGGTTCTCCTGGTTCACTCGCCGTTATCCGTTCGTCACCCACGGACTGTCCCTTTCTCTGGGCGGGCCGGCGCCCCTGGATGAAACCTTTCTCCAACGGGTCAAGCGTTTTCTCGACGACCACGGGATTGCCTGCTACACCGAGCACCTGAGCTATTGCGGCGACGACGGCCACCTGTATGACCTGATGCCGATTCCGTTCACCGCCGAGGCCGTGAGCTACGTTGCTGGCCGGATCCGTCGCGCCCGGGACATACTCGAACGGCCCATTGCGATCGAAAATGTCTCCTACTACGCGGCGCCGGGTCAGGAAATGGACGAGATTGACTTCGTTCGCGCCGTGCTTGACGAGGCCGACTGCCAGCTTCTGCTCGATGTGAACAATATCGTGGTGAACAGCATCAACCACGGCTACGAGGCCGAGGCGTACATGAAGGCCCTGCCGGCAGAACGGGTGGTCTACTTTCATGTCGCCGGCCACTATGTGGAAGCCGAGGACCTTCGCGTAGACACCCACGGCAGCGACGTCAGTGATCCCGTATGGGATCTTCTGGACAAGGCCTACGCGCATTTCGGCGTCGTACCGACGCTCCTGGAACGGGACTTCAACATTCCTTCCCTCGCCGAACTGGCGACGGAACTGGAACGCATCCGCGCTCTGCAGGCCCGCTATCTGCCGCAGGCGCGGTCCGGGCCGGCCGCCGATCATGGCTGAGCGCAAAAGCCTGCGGGAACTGCAGTTCGCGTTCGCGGCGCATATCCGGGACCCGCAAACCCGGCCCGCCCCCGCCGGCATCGAAGACCGGCGCATGGCCATCTACCGGGAACTGTTCTTCAACAACATCCGGGACCTGCTGGGGCGCGGATTTCCCGTGCTCAGGAAGATCCTCGGATCCGAGCGCTGGGACGAGGTCATCCGGGACTTTCTGGTACGCCATCGCGCCCACACGCCGTTGTTTCTCGAGCTGCCGCGGGAGTTTCTTGCCTACCTTCGCGATGCCCGGGAACCGGGGGCCGGCGACCCGGCATTCATGCAGGAACTCGCCCACTACGAGTGGGTGGAGCTGGCACTTTCCGTGGACGAGCGGGACCTGGAATCGATCCCGGCGAACCGGACCGGCGACCTGCTGGACGACGAGCCCGTGGTGTCACCGCTGGCCTGGACGCTGACCTATCGTTACCCGGTTCAGCGGCTGTCGCCGGAGTACCAGCCCGATCGCCCCGGCGAAGAGCCGACCCACCTGGTCGTCTTCAGAGATCGCGGTCACGGCATCGGTTTCCTCGAGATCAACCGGGTCACCGCGCGGCTGCTCGAGCTGCTGGCCTGTACCGACGCCGGGATCACGGGACGCGAAGCCCTCGAGACCATTGCCGCAGAACTGCACCACCCCAACCCGGCCGCCGTGGTGTCTGGCGGCCGGGAGCTGCTTGAAGATCTCCACCGCCGGGACGTGATTCTGGGCACCCGACCCGCCGGCTGAACCGGCCACTGTGCCGGCCTGAAAGCCTGAAAAAGATGTAATCCTGAGGAGAGCGGCCCGTGGCGAGTCTCGTGAACACCTACAACACCCTCCATGATGGTCTGTTCGGTCGGCTCCAGGCCCTCGACGGGCTGGGTCCCCTCGCGCTCAGGCTCTACCTGGTGCCCGTATTCTGGGTTGCCGGGACCAACAAGCTGGCGGGCTTTGACAGCGTCGTGGAATGGTTCGGGAACAGCGACTGGGGGCTGGGACTGCCGTTCCCGGCACTCATGGCGTTCCTTGCCACATGGACCGAAATCATCGGCGCGGTGCTGTTGCTCGCCGGGCTGGCGGTGCGCTGGATCAGCGTGCCCCTGATGGTCACCATGCTCGTCGCGATCTTCGCCGCGCACTGGGACAATGGGTGGCAGGCCGTCCATGACCTCAAGAGCGCCTTTCCCGCGCCCGACGCGGCCGCCGCCATTGAGCGCCTCGACCGGGCCAAGGTCATCCTGCAGGAACACGCCAACTACGACTGGCTCACCGAGAAGGGCAGCTTCGTCGTATCCAACAACGGCATCGAGTGGGGCGTGACGTATTTCGTCATGTTGCTGGCGCTGTTCTTTACCGGCGGCGGACGCTTTTTCAGTGTGGACTACTGGCTCAGCCGCTGGAGCCGCCGCAGCTGACCCCTCCCGCCGGGAGCCGGCTATTATGAGTGCTTCGACTGGCCGTTTCGCAAGCGGCCGGTGGCATGGCCCGCGAAAAGAGGTTCGCTCATGCAATTCGCGATTCAGGTTCTCCAATTCCTGGTCTATCTGTTCGTCGTGCTCGTCGGCGTCGGCGTCCTGGCGATCATCGTCATGTACGTGGTCGACATCACCCAGACCCGCCATGCCATTCGGCACAACTTTCCGGTCGTCGGCCGTTTTCGGTACCTGTTCGAGCATCTGGGGGAGTTCTTCCGGCAGTACTTCTTTGCCCTGGACCGGGAGGAGATGCCGTTCAACCGCGCCGAACGGTCGTGGGTCTATCGAGCGGCCAAGGGAGAAAACAACACGGTGGCTTTCGGGTCCACCCGCGATCTTCGGCCCACCGGAACCCTGATCTTCGCGAATGACCCGTATCCGGCACTGGACGACGACGGGTCCGGGGAGGGGCCGGTGCTCGTCGGACCGTACTGCGACCAGCCCTACGAAGCACCGTCGTTTTTCAATATCTCCGCCATGAGCTACGGATCGATTTCGCGACCGGCCGTGCGCGCCCTGTCGAGGGGTGCGGCGGCAGCCGGCGTGTGGCTCAACACCGGCGAGGGAGGCCTGTCGGACTACCACCTGGAAGGCGGATGCGACATCGTCTTCCAGCTCGGCACCGCCAAGTACGGCGTCCGTGACGCGCAGGGCCAGCTTTCCGAGGAGCGCCTGGCCTCGGTCGCCGCGCACGAGACGGTGCGAATGTTCGAGATCAAGCTCAGCCAGGGAGCGAAACCCGGCAAGGGCGGCATCCTGCCCGGAGCCAAGGTCACAACGGAGATCGCGGCGATCCGCGGCATACCGGAAGGCCAGGATTCCATCAGCCCGAATCGCCACCCCGATGTGGCCGGCGCCGGCGAACTCCTGGACCTGATCGCACGGATCCGGCAGATCACCGGCAAGCCGACGGGGTTCAAGGCGGTGATTGGCTCACCCCAATGGCTGGACGAGCTGTTCATGGAGATCCTGCGCCGCGGCCTGGAAAGTGCGCCGGACTTCATCACCGTGGACAGCGCCGACGGCGGAACCGGCGCCGCACCGATGAGCCTCATCGACAACATGGGTCTGCCGATTCGCGAAAGCCTGCCCATGGTGGTCGACAAACTCGACGAATACGATCTGCGCCCGCGGGTGCGTGTCATTTCCAGCGGCAAGCTGATCAACCCCGTCGGGGTAGCGGGCGCGCTGTGCGCCGGAGCCGATTTCGTGAATTCGGCGCGGGGTTTCATGTTTGCGCTGGGTTGCATCCAGGCTATGCAGTGCAACAAGAACACCTGCCCCACCGGCGTCACCACCCACGACCCCCGCCTCCAGAAGGGCCTGGACGTTACCGACAAGGCGGAGCGGGTTCGGCGGTACGCGGAGAATATGCGCTCGGAGGTCGGCATCATTGCCCACTCCTGCGGTGTCTCCGCCCCCCGTCTGCTGCGCCGTCGCCACTGCCGCGTGGTGATGGAGCAGGGCCGTTCGCTACCGCTGGAGGAGATCTACCCCTACTATGCTGGTAAACGACGCGTGGCCTGAGGCAGTCGCCCCGGGGGCGCGGCGCGGGCCGGGGGGGAATGAAGGCACTCTGTATCACATCCCAGAGCGACACGCTCAACAGTATCCGGCCGGAGGCCGAGACGCTGATCGGCCTCGCACGGGCCGGCGTCGAGATGAGCGTGATGACCCAGGGTGACTCGGTCTATGCCGGACCCATGCGCGAGGCAGGCATCCGGGTTGTGGATTTTGTCCCGGAAAAGAAATTCGACCGCAGCGCCGTTCGCTTTATCCGCGAGGACCTCGTGGCCCATCGCCACGACATTCTTCACCTGTTCAACAACAAGGCCATCGCCAATGGCCTGATTGCGGCCCGGGACTCGTCGGTGAAGGTCGTCACCTATCGGGGCCAGACTGGCAACGTTCACCGCTATGATCCCGTTGCCTGGATGACCCACCTCAGTCCGCGCATCGATCGGATCGTGTGCGTTGCCAACTCCGTGCGGGACGATTTGCGGCTGCGCCGCAAGGACCCGGAGCACGTGGTCACGATCTACAAGGGCCACGACCTTGACTGGTACAAGGACGAACCCGCCGATCTCGCGGCCCTGGGTGTGCCGGACGGCGTATTCACGGTAGCGGTAGTTGCCAACTACCGGCCCCGCAAGGGGATCGAGTACATCGTAGACGCGGCTCGCCACCTGCCCGAGGGTGTGCCCGTGCACTTTCTCCTGGTCGGCGCGGATCTGGACCGATCGGAGCTGACCCGGCGGATTGCGTCCAGCCCTCTGGCCGATCGTTTCCACGTTCTCGGATTCAGGCGTGACGCCCCGTCCATCACCGCAGCCTGCGACACGTCGATCCTGGCCTCGGTCAAGCGCGAAGGATTGCCGAAGACCGTTATCGAGTCGATGGTGTATGCGGTGCCCCCGGTGGTCACCGATACGGGCGGGTCAGCGGAACTGGTGGTTCACGGGGAGTGTGGCCTCGTGGTCCCGCCCCGCGATCCAGCAGCGATCGCAGAGGCCCTCATGTATCTGTGGGAGCACCCGGCCGAGCGGGAAGCCATGGGCAAAAAAGCTCGCGAGCGTATCGACCGGCACTTCAACATCCGCACGACGATCGCCGAGACCCATACCCTTTACGAGGAAGCCGTCGGCGACAGCGGCTAGCGCTTGCGCGGCACGTAGAGGTCGGTCAGCGTTCCCTCGAAGGCCTCCGCCGCCATGGCCACGGTCTCCGACAAGGTCGGGTGCGGATGGATCGTGAGGCCGATGTCCGCGGCGTCGCAGCCCATCTCGATCGCCAGGCCAACCTCGGCAATGAGATCGCCGGCGCTGGTTCCGACGATACCGCCGCCGAGGACTCGCCCGGTGTCGGGATCGAAAAGCAGCTTTGTAAAGCCTTCGTCTCGGCCGATCGCCAGGGAACGTCCGCTGGCCGCCCACGGAAAGGCCGCCTTTTCGTAGGCGATGCCATCGCGCTTCGCGTCTTCCTCGGTCAACCCGACCCAGGCCACTTCCGGATCCGTGTAAGCCACTGAGGGGATCGTGCGGGCATCGAACGCCACCTTGTGGCCGGCAGCGGCCTCGGCGGCCACCTTGCCCTCGTGGGTGGCCTTGTGGGCCAGCATGGGCTGACCCACGACGTCCCCGATGGCGAAGATCTGCGGAACATTCGTACGCATTTGCCGATCCACCGCGATAAAGCCCCGCTCATCGACATCTACGCCGGCGTTGGCGGCCTCCAGGGTACCCCCGTTGGGTCGCCTTCCCACAGCCACCAGGACACGATCGTACGTCTGGGGCTCCGGCGCATCGGGGCCGTCGAAGCGCACCGTCAGTCCGGCCTCCGACGACTCCACCTCCGTCACCCGGACCCCGGTGTAAATGGCTTCGTATCGGCCCGCCACCCGCTTGTGCAAGGGCCGCACCAGGTCCGGGTCACAACCGGGCATGAGCTGTTCGGTGAGCTCCACGACCGTTACACGGACGCCCAGAGCGTCATAAACGGTGGCCATCTCCAGGCCGATGATGCCGCCGCCGATCACGAGCATCCGCTGCGGCAGATCCTCCAGCTGCAGCGCTCCGGTGGAATCGATCACCCGGGGATCGTCGGGTATGCCGGGCAGGCTGACGGGCTGGGAGCCGACCGCAATAATGCAGTGCTCAAACGGCACGCGCGCCGCCCCGTCGGCGCCGGTCACCTCCACTTCCCGGGAGGAAACGAACCGGGCGGCCCCCGTGAGCACCCGCAGCTTGCGCTTTTTCGCCAGCCCGGACAGACCGCCGGTCAGGCGGGACACGATGCCGTCCTTCCAGCTCCGCAGCCGATCCGTGTCAATCCGCGGCGGTCCGAACTCGATGCCGTGAGCGCCCATGTCGCTGGCTTCCTCGATGACCCGGGCGGCATGCAGGAGCGCCTTGGACGGAATACAGCCGACGTTCAGGCACACGCCGCCCAGGCTGGGGTAGCGCTCGATGAGCGTGACATCCATACCGAGATCGGCTGCCCGGAAAGCCGCCGTGTAGCCACCCGGCCCGGCGCCGATGACGACCAGAGAACCGGGTGCCACGTTTGCCGGTTTCCCGACACTCGGGTCGGGATCAGGAGCTCCCGCCCGCCGGATCCTGCCCCGTGGCCGGGGCATCCGCATCGACCGCAACCGCCGCCGGGGCCGCTACGGCTGATGGCGCGACCGAAACGATCACCGTACCCTCGGAAACCTTGTCGCCAACCGACACGGCGACAGACGCCACCTGTCCGGCAACGGTCGCCGGAACGTCCATGGATGCCTTGTCCGTTTCGAGCGTGATGAGCGGATCGTCGATGGCGACCGTGTCCCCTGCCGCCACGTGCACTTCTATAACGTCCACGGCGTCGAAATCACCGATGTCGGGAACCCGGATATCCGTGTTGGCTGTCATCGCAAACCCCTCAGGCCAGCAGTCTTTCGACATCGCCGAGCAGTTCGGCCAGATGACGAGTGAAACGCACGGCCGCCGCACCGTCGATCACCCGGTGATCGTAGGACAGGGACAGGGGCAGCATGAGGCGCGGCGCGAACTCTTCCCCAGTCCCACACGGGCGCCATGGCGGATCGGGAGACACCGAGAATCGCCACCTCCGGCGGATTGATGATCGGCGTAAACGCTGTGCCGCCGATACTGCCGAGACTGGACACGGTAAAGCATCCGCCCTGCATGTCGGCCGCCGCCAGCTTGCCGTCCCGGGCCTTCGCACTCAGCTCCCCCAGATCCCGGGCGATTTCGAACAGGCGCTTCCGGTTGACGTCGCGGATCACCGGCACTACCAGGCCATTGGGCGTATCGGCCGCAAATCCCAGGTGCACGTACTTCTTGACCACCAGGTGCTCGCCGTCGGGATGTAGGGACGTGTTGAAATCCGGGAACTCCTTGAGCGCCTTCGCGCAGGCCATCACGATGAACGCGAGCGGTGTCAGGCGCACGCCGTCCTTCTCGGCGTCTTTCTTGAGCTCCTGCCGGGCGGACTCCATATCCGTGATGTCGGCTTCGTCGAACTGGGTGACATGCGGAATATTGACCCAGCTCGCGTGCAGGCGCGGACCCGATATCTTCTGCACCCGCGACAACGCCTGCAGCTCGACCTCGCCAAACTTCTCGAAGTCCACGGTCGGTAGCGCCGGCAGTCCGGAACCGCTGGCGGCAGGCGCCGCCGGGGATCCCTCGAGTCAGGGATTTCTTGACGAAGCCCTTGACGTCTTCCTCCGTGATCCGGCCCTTGGTGCCGGTGCCGCCGACCCTCCCCAGGTCCACACCCAGTTCGCGTGCGAGCCGCCGCACGGACGGTCCCGCATGAGCCTGGGAGAACGCGGTCTCGTCGACGGGCGGAAGCCGCCCGGCTTCCACACTCGCCGGAGCCGCTTGCGAGGGCATGGCGGGCGCGGGCGGAGGCGATGAAGCTTCAGGGGCCGGCTGTCCAGCCGCGGGCGGCGCGCCGCCATCGCTCGCAAGCGGCCTCAGCGCGAGTACGAGATCGCCCTCGGACACCTTGCCCCCCGCAGCCACACTCATGGACTCCACGATCCCGGCCATCGGCGCGGGAACATCCATGGCGGCCTTGTCGGTTTCCAGCGTGATGAGGGGATCGTCCTCGGCGACCGTATCGCCGGCAGCCACATGAACCTCGATGACGTCCACGCTCTCGAAGTCGCCGATGTCCGGTACCCGGACCTCGAACGGGGCCGTTTCCGGCGCCGGATCGCCGGGAACCGGGCTCTGCGCCGGTGCCGACCCGGCCTCGGCAGGGGCCCCGGACGGGTCCGGATCGTTATCCGCCGCAGCGGCTGTGGCCTCCTGTGCGGTCTCGGCAGGCGCAGGCGACTTGCCGTCCCCGGCGGTGCGCAGGGTCAGGATGACGGTGCCTTCGGAAACGCGACTGCCGGTATCCAGGGCCAGCGAGACCACCGCTCCTCCCTCCGGAGCCGGCACGTCCATCGTGGCCTTCTCCGTTTCCAGGGATATCAGCGGATCCTCGGCGGCGACCTGGTCACCCGCCTTGACGTGCACCTCGATGACTTCCACGTCCGTGAAGTCGCCGATGTCGGGTACCCGGACTTCGATATCGTTTGCCACGCTGTGGTTCCCCCGATCAGGCGTTAAGCGGATTCGGCGCGTCCGGATCCAGCTGGTAACGTTCAATGGCTCCGGTCACCGTCCTGGCGTCCAGCTTGCCCTCGTCCGCGAGCGCTTTCAGCGCAGCTACGGCGATGTGCCAGCGGTCCACCTCGAAGTGCCGCCGCAGGGCGACGCGCCCGTCGCTGCGCCCATAACCATCCGTGCCCAGGGTGACGTACCGGCCCGGCACCCAGGAGCGTATCTGCTCCGGCACCAGCGCCATGTAGTCCGTCGCAGCAACAAAGGGGCCCTCCCGGTCGGCGAGGCAGTGCTGCACGTGGCTGGGCTCGATCTTCGCTTCCGGCTGCAAACGCGCCTCCCGGTCGTGGGCGCGCGCATCCCTGGCCAGTTCGCTGAAACTCGGGACACTCCAGACATCGGCCGGAATATCGAAGTCCTCCTCCAGCATTTCCGCCGCGGCGATCACTTCCCGCAGGATGGTCCCCGACCCCATGAGCTGGGCTCTCACGCGTCCCTTCGCGCCGACCCGCAACAGGTACAGCCCCTTCAGGATCCCTTCCTCCACTCCCGCAGGCATTGGCGGCTGCACGTAGTTCTCATTCATGCAGGTGACGTAGTAGAAGACGTTTTCCTGGTCCACGTACATGCGGCGAAGCCCGTCCTGCAGGATGACCGCCAGCTCGTAGGCGTAGCAGGGATCGTAGGAGCGGCAGTTGGGGACGGTAGCGGAGATGAGATGGCTGTGGCCGTCCTGGTGCTGCAGGCCCTCGCCGGCCAGGGTTGTCCGGCCAGCCGTTCCACCGATCAAAAACCCGCGGGACTGCATGTCGCCGGCGGCCCAGATGAAGTCACCCACCCGCTGGAACCCGAACATCGAGTAGTAGATGTAGAACGGGATCATTGCGACGCCGTGATTGGAATAGGCCGTTCCGGCAGCCGTCCAGCTACAGAGTCCGCCGGCCTCATTGATACCGACCTGAATAATCTGCCCGGACGCGTCTTCCTTGTAGAACATCAGGCTTTCGGAATCCTCCGGCGTATAGAGCTGTCCCACGTGGGACCAGATTCCGAGCTGCCGGAACATGCCCTCCATGCCGAAGGTCCGTGATTCATCGGGAACGATCGGTACGATGTGCTTGCCGATCTGCTTGTCCCGGGTCAGCGCCGTCAGCATCCTGACCAGCGCCATCGTCGTGGAAATCGCTCGCTCGCCGCTGCCCTCGAGGTGCGTCTGGAACGCCTCCAGCGCCGGGATCGTCAACTTGGGTGCGGAGACGAAGCGCTTCGGCAGCGGCCCGCCCAGGGCTTCACGACGGTTCTTGAGATAGCGCGCCTCCTCGCTGCCCTCATCCGGGACGCAGAACGGCACTTTTTCCAGATCTTCGTCCCGAACCGGAATGTTGAAACGGTCCCGGACATGCCGCAGGTCTTCGAGGTCGAGCTTCTTTTGCTGATGCGCAATGTTCAGACCTTCCGCCGCCGGACCAAGCCCATAGCCCTTCACGGTCATCGCCAGAATGACCACCGGCTGATCCTCGGTGTTCACCGCATCGTGGTAGGCCGCATAAACCTTGCGGGCATCGTGGCCTCCCCGGTTCAGCCGCCAGATGTCCTCATCCGACATGTTGGCCACCATCTCCAGCAGTTCCGGATACTTCCCGAAGAAATGCTCCCGGGTATAGGCGCCACCCTTGGCCTTGAAAGCCTGGTACTCACCGTCCACGCACTCTTCCATGCGCTGGCGGAGCAAGCCGTGGGTGTCCTTGGCGAACAGCGGATCCCAGCGCCCCCCCCACAAGACCTTGATCACTTTCCAGCCCGCGCCGAGGAAAGCCGCCTCGAGTTCCTGAACAATGCTGCCGTTGCCCCGCACCGGCCCGTCCAGGCGCTGCAAATTACAGTTGATGACGAAGATCAGGTTATCCAGATTCTGCCGCGCAGGGAGCGTCAGGGCGCCCATGGACTCGGGTTCGTCCATTTCTCCGTCGCCGAGAAAGGCCCAGACTTTCCGGCCGGCTTTCTCGATGAGCCCGCGGCTTTCCATGTATTTGCACATGCTGGCCTGGGAAATGGCCATCATCGGCCCCAGGCCCATGGAAACCGTCGGAAATTGCCAGAAATCCGGCATGAGCCAGGGATGGGGATAAGAGGACAAACCGCCGCCACCGACCTCGTGGCGAAACGCCGACAACTCCTTTTCGCCGAGCCGCCCCTCGAGAAAGGCGCGCGCATAGATACCCGGAGACGAATGCCCCTGGATGAATATCATGTCGCCGCGACTGTCCTCGGTGGCGCCCCGCCAGAAATGATTGAACCCGACTTCGTACAGGGTCGCGGACGAGGCGTAGCTGGCGATGTGGCCACCGTACTCCGAACTCTCCCGGTTAGCCCGCAGGACCATCGCCAGCGCGTTCCAGCGGATATAGGCCTCGATGCGTTTCTCGACGCTGCGCTGCCCGGGATACGGCGCCTCCCGGCCCGGCTGAATCGTATTCACGTAGGCCGTGTTGGCGGAAAACGGAAGGTAGGCCCCGGATCGCCGGACTTCGTCGATCAGCCGATCGATCAGGAAATGCGCCCGCTGCCCCCCGTGCACGCGCAGCACGGAGTCGATGGACTCCAGCCATTCGCGCGTCTCGAGAGGATCGATGTCATGGTGGTCGTTTGGTCCGGACATAACAGATTCCTGTGCCTGCGGTCTGGAGTCGATGGCTTATGGAGGTTCAGTGTAGGCCGGCTGAATTATAGGTGCGTTGCTGCTAGCATTCCCAAGTCCGCCGATGCCGGCACACCTGCAGCATGGGCGGTTGTTAGCCGCCTGGCACTCCGGGCCTGGCGGCTCTTCCCCGGAAGGGGCCGCAGGGTGGACACGGCCCAGCACGGTACGCCACCTGCCAAGGAACACCCATGAGTCTGGCTCTGCCGACCCCGCAACTGCCCCGAATCAGCACGCCGGCCACGCCACCGACGCCCGGCGGCGCCGGACGACTGGACGCCCTGCTCGTCATCCTCTCGGCAGAAGCGCCGGCATTTCGATCGCTGCCCGACGGCCAGCGACTGGCGCGTGAAGCTGCCCGGCGCGGGGTCGACAAGGCAGGCAGCATGCTGTCTTCTTCGATGCCGGGCGCCCGGGGTCGCCCGGTGTTTGTCGGCCTTCTCGGCGCAGAGGCGTCCGTCTACGAGGCGCTGACCCTGGGCCGTAAGCTGATGGCCGCCGCGAAGCCCCTGCGGGCGAAGCGCCTTGGCCTGCACGCCGTCGGACCCCAGGCTGGCGTGTGGCGGGCGGCCCTTGTGGATGCTGTTCTGGCGGCCTCGTTCCCGATGCCTTCGCTGCGGAGCAAGCCGCCCGCCGACCATCCCCTGGAGGAGTTGCGGGTCTTCGAGGGCGCTGATCTCGACGCCGGCGGCCACGTGGCCCAGGCCGAGGGCAACGGCCTGGCCCGCTGGCTGACGGCCCAGCCGCCCAATGTTCTGAACCCGTCCGCTTATCGAACGCTGCTCGAAACGCTGGCCGCACGGGAAGGCTGGACCGGCGAATTTTTCGATGCCGGGAAACTCGAGAAGGCCCGCGCCGGGGCGTTTCTCGCCGTCGCCCAGGGCTCCGGAGACGACGGCGCCGGCATCATGCGCCTCATGTACCGCCCCACCTCGGCCCGCCGGCCAAAGCTCGCACTCGTAGGCAAGGGCATCGTGTTCGATACCGGCGGCACAAATCTCAAGCCCTTCCGTGGCATGCTGGATATGCACGGTGACATGCAGGGCAGCGCCGTGGCCGTTGGCACGCTCCTCGCCCTCACCCGGATGGAGTGGCCCGAGCCCGTGGACTGCTGGCTGCCGATTACCGCGAACCGGACCGGGCCGCTGGCCTATACGTCAAGGGACGTCGTGGAAGCCAGCAACGGCGTGACCATCGAAGTGATACACACGGACGCGGAGGGGCGCATGGCCCTGGCCGATGCGCTGGTTCTGGCAGGGCGGGAAAGCCCCGAGTTGATTATCGACTACGCGACCCTGACCGGGGCCTGTATCGCCGCCCTCACGAGCCGCTACTCGGCGGTATTCACCAACCGGCAGGAATGGCTGGAGCCGCTGGTCGAAGCGGGCCGCCAATCCGGCGAGCGTGTCTGGCCGTTTCCGTGCGACGCGGATTATGACGATGCCCTGAAAAGCGACATCGCCGACGTACTCCAGTGCAGCCTGGATAACGACGGCGATCACATCCTTGCGGCGAGGTTCCTGTCCCGCTTCGTGCCGCCCACTTCGAACTGGGTGCACCTGGACCTCGGAGCCGGCCATCGTAAGGGCGGTCTTGGCCACATTCCGACCGCGTTTACGGGCTTCGGGGTGCGTTACACCCTGGAACTGCTGCAGCGCACGACCTTGCCGGAACGAGACGCATGAGCCGGACCCTGACCATCATCACGCCGGACGACTGGCACCTCCACCTGCGAGACGGCGCGATGCTCGCCTCCGTCGTGCCTTTTACGGCCAGCCGGTTCCGGCGAGCGATCGTCATGCCGAATCTCACCCCGCCGGTCACCACCGTCGAATCCGCTTTGGCCTACCGGCAGCGGATACTCGGCGCCCTCGGTGCGGATACGCCGTTTGTCCCGCTGATGACCCTTTATCTGACTGACAACACGCCGGCTGCAGAGATCCATGCCGCCGCCAGCGAGCCCGTGGTCCAGGCCGTCAAGCTGTATCCGGCCGGCGCGACCACCAACTCGGACTCCGGCGTGACCGACCTGAAGCGCTGCATGCCCGCGCTGGAAGCCATGGCGGAAACGCGACTGCCGCTGCTGGTCCACGGCGAAGTGACCGCCGGCGATGTGGATGTGTTCGATCGCGAGCGACGCTTTATCGAGGACATTCTGGAGCCGCTCAGCCAGCGCCTCCCGGAACTCAGGATCGTGCTGGAGCACATCACGACACGGGATGCCGTGGAGTGGGTGCGTTCCGCGCGGGACGGAATCGCGGCTACGATTACGCCGCAGCACGTCCTGCTCAATCGCAACGCCCTTTTCCAGGGCGGCCTGAGGCCCCACCTCTTTTGCCTGCCGGTGCTCAAGGCCGAACAGCATCGCGAGGCCGTTGCCGAGGCGGCATTCAGCGGCGAGCCGCGGTTCTTTCTCGGCACCGACAGCGCCCCCCATCTGCGTGGCGACAAGGAATCCGCCTGCGGGTGCGCCGGAATTTTCTCAGCCCCGGCGGGCCTGGAACTCTATGCTGAAGCCTTCGATGACGCGGGCGCCCTGGACCGGCTGGAGGCATTTGCCTCGCTGAACGGGCCGGGTTTTTACGGACTCCCGGTCAACGAGGGCCACGTCCATCTGCGCGAAGAGAGCTGGGAAGTCCCGGCCGTCATGAACGCCGGGCCCGACGGCGAACTCGTACCCTTCCGGGCCGGCGAAACCATTCGTTGGGCGATCACAGGAGTCGATCCGCAATGAATGCAGAGGACACAGCACTCTCCGAACTGAAGGGACGACCGGTCGGTCAGCGCTTTCGGGGCTTTCTGCCGATAGTCGTGGATGTAGAGACCGGCGGCTTCAATTCGGCCACGGACGCGCTGCTGGAGATTGCCGTCGTCGTCGTGGGATTCGATGACCAGGGACAACTGGTCCCCACCGAGGAACACTGGTACCACGTCAAGCCTTTCGAGGGCGCCAACATCGAGACCGCTGCCCTGGAGGTAAACGGCATCGATCCCCACCATCCTCTCAGGCCGGCGGTCCCGGAACGCGACGCCCTCCAGCGAGTGTTCCGCGAAGTGCGCCGGGCGGTGCGGGACAATGGCTGCACCCGTGCAATTCTCGTCGGCCACAACGCGGCCTTCGATCTGGGCTTTGTCAATGCAGCAGTGGAACGCTCGGGCATCAAGCGCAATCCGTTTCATCCCTTCAGCTGTTTCGACACCGCGACGCTGGGCGGCGTGGCCTATGGTCAGACCGTCCTTTCCCGGATTGCGACCGCGGCCGGCTACGACTGGGATTCCGACGCAGCCCACTCCGCCATCTATGACGCCCGCCTCACCGCGGGCGTCTTCTGCGGCATCGTCAACCAGTTTCGCGGTATCTACGAGGGCCAGCGCCAGGGTCCGGCCGGACCTGACCGCTAGGGACGGCCCAAAGAAAAGGCCGGCGCCACAACGCCGGCCTTCGTCTGAAGCCTGTCAGCCGGGCGCCTGCCCGCCACGGCGGACTGACGCCCGGACGACGGGTCAGGCTGCCTGGCTCAGGAGAGTCTTGAGCTCGCCGGAGTGATACATCTCGACGATGATGTCGCAACCGCCCACGAGTTCGCCGTCCACATACAGCTGCGGATAGGTGGGCCAGTTGGAATACGCCTTCAAGCCCCTCCCTGATCTCAGGATCTTCCAGGATATTCACGTGGGAGAACGATGTGCCCAGTGCCTGAAGAGCAGCCGCAACCTGGGCAGAGAACCCGCACTGCGGGAAATCCGGAGATCCCTTCATGAACAGCACGACCTTGTCTGCGCTGAGCTGAGCCTTGATGCGATCCGTTACGTCCATAGTCATTCCTCGTCGAGTGATTTCGTTTTCTTAGACGTCGATTTAACGATTTTTATCCGATTGTCCACTGCCTGCACGCCCTTGGCATTCTTCGCCAGCCGCTCGGCCTGATCACGCGCGATCGAATTGTCGACGGTCCCGTCGAGAATGACCGTGCCGCGGAATGTATCCACGTTGATCTGAAACGCGTCCACGTAGCGATCGCCGATGTAGCTGCTCTTCACCCGGCTGGTGATACCGCTGTCAGTGGCGATCTCGGCCGCGGTTCGAGGATCCTTGCCGATGTAATACCCGGCCGCGGCGGCGCCGCCAATCAGAACGGGCACACAGCCCGCCAGCACCACCAGGCAGAACAGAGGAGTCAGAGCTCGAATCATCACCACTTTCGCCAAAGCCACCGCCTGCCCCCCGAAGCGCCGTCGCCGCCAACTTATTTCAGAACCCACGTTATCTCAGAGTCCACGCTCCGCCCATCGCAGCGCCAGCGTTTCCAGCAATGCAGTCTGGACGTCACCGCTCATGCTCGGCCATGCCGCAATCTCTGCGCCGGTGCGCAAGCACCCCTCGCAGCTACCCTGGCTGTCGAGGATACAGACGCCGACACAGGGTGACGGGACGGCTTCTTCATCGCGGCGTTCATCGAAAACGGCCGCGGCGCCACCGGTCAGCTCCACCCGCAACGCCTGATCAGCCGCCGTAGTTGGAGGCAACAAAGTCCCAGTTCACCAGGCTCCAGAAAGCCTCGAGGTATTTGGGACGCGCGTTGCGATAGTCGATGTAGTAGGCGTGCTCCCAGACGTCGCAGGTCATCAGCGGCGTACCGTCACCCGTCAGCGGCGTGTCGGCATTGCCCGTCTGGGTAATTGCCAGGGACCCATCGGGATTCTTCACAAGCCACGCCCACCCCGACCCGAACAGAGTGACCGCCTTCTCGGTGAAGGTCGTCTTGAAGTCGTCGAACGATCCGAATGCGCTATCGATGGCTGCCGCCAGGTCGCCGGTGGGGGCACCGCCGCCAGTCGGACTCAGGCAATGCCAGTAGAAGGTATGGTTCCAGATCTGCGCGGCATTGTTGAACACTCCGCCGGAGGACTTGCGAACAATGTCGTCAAGCCCCGCATCGGCGAACTCGGTGCCCTCGACCAGGCCATTCAGCTTGTCCACATAGGTCTTGTGATGTTTGCCGTAGTGGAATTCCAGCGTTTCCTTCGAAATGTGCGGCTCCAGCGCGTCCATGGCGTAAGGCAGCTCGGGCAGCGTGTGCGGCATTGGAAAACTCCTCGGTTGAGAATGTCGGCGCCGGATAACGGCGAAAAAACTCGCCCCCGACTTGCGGGCGCGTATCAAAAAACGTCGAGCATTTTTCTGCCCGGCACGCAGCCTGCGAGTATACCAAACCCGTCGCCGAGCACCGTCGCCCAGTATACTTCGGGACCGATGCTCCAACCGTTTCGGCTCAGTGATGAATAAGCCCCTGCCCGCCACCCCGACTTCGCTTCGCGACGATGTCCAACGAGCCCTTGACGAGGATGTGGGTTCCGGCGATGTCACGGCTTCCCTCATTCCGGAGGGGGCCACCGCCCGGGGCCGAGTCGTCGTCAGAGAGCCTGCCATTGTCTGTGGCATGCCCTGGTTCGACGCCGTTTTCGCGGCACTGGACGGAAAAATCAGGGTGCAATGGAACGTTGCCGAGGGCGCCGCGGTCGATGCCGACAACGTGATCTGCGAACTGACCGGTCCGGCGCGGGCGTTGCTTACCGGCGAACGGACCGCGCTGAATTTCCTGCAAACCCTCTCGGGGACCGCGACGACGACCGGGGCCTACGTTGCCGCGGTCGCGGGCACGCCATGCCGCGTCCTGGATACTCGCAAGACGGTTCCCGGCCTGCGTGGGGCGCAAAAATATGCCACCGCGGTCGGAGGCGCGGTGAATCATCGTCGCGGCCTGTGGGACGCGATTCTCATAAAGGAAAATCACCTGATGGCCGCTGGCGGTATTGGACCGGCGATCGAGACGGCCCGGCGCCGTTATCCGGACCTGAAAGTCGAGGTGGAAGTGGAGAGCCTTGAGGAAACCCGGGCCGCCCTCGCGGCCGGCGCAGACATCCTGCTGCTCGACAATTTCACCCTCGCGGAACTGCGCGAGGCCGTCGAACTCGCCCGCGGGATGAGCAGTGTGCTTGAGGCGTCGGGGGACATAACGCTCGACAATCTGCCGGACGTCGCCGGTACCGGCGTGGACTTCGTGTCCATCGGCGCCCTCACCAAGCATGTGCGCGCCATCGACTTCTCCATGAGATTTCACTTTAGCTAGCTATCTCAACTAGCTATTTTAAATAATAAAATATATCTCATCGACTGATTCTCTCTTCGCAACGGCGCATTCAGGCCCGGACAACCGATCGAACGCTTGTTTGCCTCAACGCGGCAGATCGGATACAAATAGAGTTATTGCATTGCGCCATTTCGGCGCTCCGGCGCGGGACGCCCTGCTGCTTCCCGGCCGGCCTTCAGGAGGACGTATGTCTGGAATTACTTGGACTCTGCTTGGGCTCGCCCTGTTCGGAACGCTCGCCTACCGGCGCTCGGCGCTGGGAATCTGGACCGGCGCAATCGCAGCCTTCCTGGCGGCTGTGCAGCTGGCCGGCGGCGGCCTGACACCCGCCCCGTGGGTTGTCTTCGGCGCAGTGGCATTGGTGCTGAATCTGAAGTCACTGCGGCAGTCCCTGCTGAGCAAGCCGCTGCTCGGCTGGTTTCGGAAGGTTCTCCCGCCCATGTCCGATACCGAGAAGGCGGCGATCGACGCCGGCACGGTCTGGTGGGACGCAGAGTTGTTTTCGGGCAAGCCCGAGTGGAACCGGTTGCTGACTGCGCCTGCGGCCACGCTGTCTGACGAGGAGCAGGCGTTTATCGACGGTCCCGTCGAAGAGTTCTGCCGTCTCCTGGACGACTGGAAGATCACCGAGGAACTCAATGACCTGCCCATGGAGGCCTGGGATTTCATCCGCAGGCATCGCCTGTTCGGCATGATCATCCCCAAGGAATACGGCGGCCTGGATTTCTCCGCTCGCGCCCAGTCGGAAATCGTCATGAAGATCGCGAGCCGCAGCGTAACGGCCGGCGTGACCGTGATGGTGCCCAACTCCCTGGGCCCGGGCGAGCTGCTCATGCACTACGGGACTCAGGAGCAAAAAGATCATTACCTGCCGCGGCTGGCCCGCGGTGAGGAAATCCCGGCATTTGCCCTGACCGGGCCCCACGCAGGCTCCGACGCCGGTTCAATGCCCGACACGGGTATCGTTTGCCGCGGTGAATACGAGGGTCGCGAAACGCTGGGTTTCCGGGTCAACTGGTCGAAGCGCTATATCACCCTTGGGCCCGTGGCCACCCTGCTCGGCCTGGCCTTCAAGGCCCGCGATCCCGACGGGCTGCTGGGCGGTGACAAGGACCTGGGCATCACCTGCGCGCTGATTCCAACAGATACGCCGGGAGTCGAAATCGGCCGCCGCCACAACCCGGGAGCGTCCTTTCAGAACGGCCCCAACGAGGGCAAGGACGTCTTCGTGCCCATGGAATGGGTCATCGGCGGACAGGCGCAGGTCGGCAATGGCTGGAAGATGCTGATGGACTGCCTGTCGGTCGGAAGGGCCATCTCCCTGCCGGCACTCGGCACCGGCGCGGGCAAGGTGTCGGCCCGTACGACCGGCGCCTACGCGAGAATTCGCCGCCAGTTCCGTACGCCCATCGGCAAGTTCGAGGGCATCGAGGAAGCGCTGGCCCGAATCGGCGGCGTGACCTACCGGATGGACGCTGCACGAGTGGTCACGGCCGGTGCGCTGGACCAGGGCGAAAAGCCGTCCGTACTGTCCGCCATTCTGAAATACAACAACACCGAGGGCATGCGCACGACGATCAACGACGCAATGGACGTGCATGCCGGACGCGGCGTTTGCCGGGGACCGCTGAACTATCTCGCGGGCACCTACGGCACGATACCCGTAGCGATCACGGTCGAAGGCGCGAATATTCTTACGCGCAGCATGATCATCTTCGGCCAGGGTGCCATTCGCTGCCATCCGTATGTCCTCAAGGAGATGCTGGCAGCCGCCAACCCGGACACCCGGCGAGGCCTGGAGGACTTTGACTCGGCACTGTTCGGTCACCTCGGTTTCACGATCAGCAACATCGTTCGCAGCCTCGTGATGGGCCTTACGGGGAGCCGGTTGGTTCGGGTTCCCGACCTCGGCCCGACCGCCAGCTATGCCCGTAAGCTGACCCGCTACAGCGCGGGCTTCGCCGTTGCGGCGGATGTTGCCATGCTGACGCTGGGCGGCGATCTGAAGCGGCGCGAGAAGCTTTCCGGACGCTTTGCCGACGTGTTGAGCCACCTCTACATGGCATCCGCCGTGATCAAGATGCACGAGGACCAGGGCCGGCCAGCCGCCGATCTGCCCTTCGTGCGCTGGGCTCTGGAAGACTCGCTCTCGATCATCGAAGACCGGCTTGCCGGGATCTTTCGCAACTTCCCGTCGCGCTGGACGGGCCGGCTCCTGCGACTGATCGTCCTGCCCACGGGTCAGCGGGAGCGCGGCCCCGATGACCGCATCGGCCACAAGGTCGCAAGGCTGTTGTTGAGTCCTTCGCCAGCCAGGGATCGCCTTACCCAGGGCCTGTACCTGACCATCAACCGGGACGATCCGATCGGCCTCATGGACCTGACCCTGGAGAAGGTCATGGCCGCGGAGCCGGTGGAGCAGAAGATCGGCAAAGCACTGAAACGATCGGTTAACCCGGTGAATTACGAACGGGTGCTCGGCGAAGCCCTCAAGGCCGGCGTCATCAACGACATCGAGGCCGAAACGGTGCGCGAAGCGATGATCCTGACCACCGAGGCCATCAGCGTGGACGACTTTCCCGGCCGCTCGGCGGAGGCGGGACAGCAAGCCGCCTGATCCTGCACGACGGGCAAACAGTAAAAAGGGCGCCCCAGGGCGCCCTTTTTTGATTCTTGCCGGCAGGCCTTGCGGGCTCCGTGGGCATTTCTCTCCGGGACAAAGAAAGCCCGTCTAGGTGATTCTGCTGCCTATGCCCGAGCCGGCTTCGAAGATGCGTTGAGGCTCATGCACGCCGTAGCCCTGGGCATAGTCGACGCCCATACCCCTTAACATCGTGATGATCTCGTCGGTTTCGACGAACTCGGCGATCGTCTTCTTGCCGGTAAGGTGCCCGATCTCGTTGATCGAGCGCACCATCTCCCGGTCGATGGGATCATGCAGGATCTCCTTGACGAAGCTGCCGTCGATCTTGAGAAAGTCCACCGGAAAATGCTTCAGATACCCGAAGGAAGACATGCCGGTGCCGAAGTCATCCAGGGCAAACCGGCAACCCAGCTCGCGCAGGGAGTTGATAAATCGACTGGCCTGCGCGTAGTTGTGGATTGCGGCGGTCTCGGTGATTTCGAAACAGATCTTCCCGGGGTTGAGACCGCTGGTTTCGAACTGGTCGATCACGAACGGCAGGAACTTGTCATCAACCAGGCTCTGACCCGACAGGTTGATCGAGCACATCATCAGCCGTTCCCGCTCGTCCGCCTCCGAGACCAGCCAGCGCAAGGCATTCTTGATCACCCACCGGTCGATGGCCGGCATGAGTCCGTAGCGCTCGGCGGCGGTGATAAAGACGTCTGGCGAAACGACCTGGCCCTGCTCGTCCCGCATGCGAAGCAGCAACTCGTAGTGGGCGCCGCTGTCCTCGGTCTGGAGCGGCATGATGGTCTGCCGGAAGAGTTCGAAGCGCGCTTCTTCGAGGGCCGTGTTGATCCGCGCGGCCCACTGCATTTCCTTGCGCCGGCGCATCAGGTCGATGTCGTTCTCGCGATAGGTGTGGATCCGGTTGCGGCCGGACTCCTTGGCCGCGGAACATGCGCTGTCTGCCGCAGTCAGGAGTTCTGCCACACTCTCGGTCTCCGGTCCGATGGGCACAACACCCACGCTGGCGCCGAGCCTGAATGTCCGATCGTCCCAGACAAACTTGAATCCCTGGACCGCCGTTAGCAGGGCGTTGGCGGTCTCCATCGCCTCATCGGTCGTGCAGTTCTCGAGCAACACCCCGAACTCGTCGCCGCCCAGCCGCGCCAGCGTGTCGCGCCAGCGGATCTTGGACTTCAGCAACGAGGCCAATTGGCCAAGGAGCGCGTCGCCCGCCGAATGACCGCAGGAATCGTTGACGATCTTGAACTGGTCCAGGTCGATGTAACAAAGGGCGTACGAGGCCTCGCGGGACCTTGCGAGCTTCAAGGCGCGATCCAGCCGGCCTTCGAACTCCGATCGGTTCACTAGGCCGGTAAGCATGTCGTGGCTGGTGTGATAACTCAGCCGCCGGTTCAGTTCCCGGGCCTCGCTGACATCATGGAAAACCAGCACGCCGCCGAACACCTGGCCCTCGTCACTACGTATCGGTGACGCCGTGCTTTCGATATAAAGCTCGTTGCCGTCGCGCCGGATCAGCAGCGTTGGCCGGACCGACTTGATCGACCGGTTGCGCCGGATCGCCACCGCCAGGGGATTCTCCAGCGGCTCGCAGGTTTCCTCGTGGAAACCGCGAAAAATCTCGTCGATGGAACGACCGTAGGCATCGTCCAGCTTCCAGCCGGTCAGGTCCTCGGCGATCGGATTGATGTACTCCACGCGGCATTCCGCATCCGTGGTGACCACGCCGTCACCAATCGATTGCAGCGTGATCTGGGCGCGCTCCTTCTCGCGGAACAGCGCCTCCTCGTAGAGCTTCTGATCCGTGATGTCGAGTTCGACGCCAATAAGCCGGCACAGGCGCCCCTCGTCGTCGATCTTTCCCTTGGCCCGGCTAAGTACCCAGCGCCAGGATCCGTTACGCTGACGCATGCGGTGAACGCTTTCGAAGAGTTCGGAATGCCCTTCAAGGTGGTCGCGGATCTTCGACTGCACGCGACCCATGTCTTCAGGATGAACCAGGTGACGCCAGTCCGGTATCTCGCCGTCAAGCTCGTCCTCGCCGTAGCCCATCATCGTCTTCCATCGCGTGGAAAAACGGATGTCGTTGGTCTCGACGTCGAAATCCCAGATGCCATCGTTGCAGGCGTACTTCGTAAGACCGTCCCGCTCGCGGACATCGGCGATCTCAAGTCCCGTGCGCAGGTTAGTAATGCCGGCGGAAACCGCGGCCGACGCGAGCTTGATCAGGAGACGCTGCTCAACGTCCCAATCCCTGACGGGACGGGCGTTCACAAAGAACAGGAACCCGGACGGACGTCCCTCGACAAGCACTGGCGCACAGAGTACGGCGCCAACCCCAATGGCCCGAAAAAGCACACCGCCGGACTCGTCCTCGCCCTCGGCGGTAGCCGTGTCGCGAATCTCCCCGATGCGGGCATCCGATAGCTGCTGTTCGAGCCACGGGCACTCTTCGAGAGAAAGTCCGTCGAGATCTTCCGGCCTGCAGCCCGACATCATCGAACACGCGTGACTCACACGATCGATGGACCGACCACCCGCTCCGACGAGCGCCATGCAAACGCCGTCCACGGCTCCGGACTCTCGAAGCCCCCCCAGTGCGGAGCCCAGCGCCGCATCGGCGTTCTCCGGGTCAAGCGACAGGAGATCAACCAGGCAACGGGCCACATAAGGGTCCACTCCGGCCTTGCCGACATGATCCTTAACTGATCCGGAGGACTCCAGATGGGTCGCCACCCGGATATCGCCGTCGCTGTTGGCCCCGTTCCTCACCGGGACACAGACCGAGGCTGAAGAGCCCTTTGTAAGTCATTGTTCATAGGGGGAAAGTTTTTCGGACATTTTGGCCGCTCTCGACGTAATTTACAAGAACGGCCCGCGGCGTTCATCGAAGCCGATCACAGATCGGACCGGCGCAGGTACCGGGCCCGAAAATTACCGTCTTCACAATCTCCAAGGTACTGATTATGCGCCTGTTTGGCTAGATGAGGCCATCGTGTCGCGCAATTCGCTCCAGGGCCGCCTCCATAATCGCCCTTGCCCGACCGGTTTCCCGGTAAAGCCAGCCATGGAGCTCCGCATCCTGCGGGCTCAGATCGATGCACTGCGCGCTGTAGGTTTCGAAGGCCGACAGAGCCATTACCAGCTCTGCGAGGTGCCTGGGACATTCACAGGCAACCGTCGAGGAACTCGCGGAGAATCGCTCCAGTTCGGCCGGTGAGAAACGCACCGGAGGAACCGGTTCTCCGGCGCTCTCCGGGGATCGGGCGTCGTCCTGCCTTCCGGCGGCTCGGGGCAGCGAGCCCAAGGCGGGTATTGCCTGGCAGGCCAGCTGCAACTCGGGCAGCCCGACCGGCGCCCGCAGCGCCGTCACCGGGTGTCGCTCCAGCAGGCTGGCAACAACCGGCTTTCGGGCAAACCCGAAAACGACCACCGCCCGGGTGGCACGGGAGGTTGCCAGCAGATCAGCGATTTCCTGCACGGTATCGGTATGCAGGGTGGGATATTCAAGCAGCAGCAGGTCGGGCCGCGCCTGCCGGCATGCAGCGGCAAAAGCCGCCGGCCTGGCCTCGGCAACGGCCACATCCAGACCGATGCTCTCCGCCGCACCGTCCCTCAGCCGAACGGGCAGTGCAACCCCCATTGCCGCGACCCGGAGCAGTGGCCCCGACTTGCCGGAGGCTGCCGACTGGGCCGCAACCTGCGCAGAGTCCCGATGTACCCGCCGTGTCAGCTCGGCATGCGAAAGCGTGGCAACCGTGCTGATCGCGTTCCCCAGGTCCACGAGGCGCTTGATCAGCGTCAGACGTTCCACGTCCTCGCGGCTGTACATTCGCGCCTTGCCCTCCTCCCGCTCAGTCTGCACGGCGCCGTAGCGGCGCTCCCAGGCCCGGAGCGTGACCGGTGGCACGCCGGTCAGTCGCGCCACCGCACCGATTCGATAGCGCTCATCCCGAGAATCAGGTTTTGTCATGGATTACTGCCCGTCTTGGCGATTCTGGATAGTACATTTGTTGGACAAGAAGCCCAAAAGCCTGTCTGCTGGAAAAGCCTCCAATGTGTCTCTAAGCTGAAATGACGGGTTCGTCCACGGTCGTGGGCCGGGACGGACCGCAGGGCAAACGGGCCGCAACGCGGCCCGCTTCAAACTGATGGAGGCGCTTATGGGCGGAGTCTGGGTTGTGGTTGCAACGAGTGCTCGATGCAGGATTTTTTCCCAAAAGGCACATGCCGCTCCGCTGGAGCCGGTCTCGGAATTCGATGACCCCACGGCCCGGCTCAAACCGGGCGAAATCAACTCAGACCGTCCTGGACGAACGTTCGACAGCAATGGCAAAGGCCGTCATGCCATGGGCAGCACCGTTAACCCGGTGGAACAGCGAAGTATCCGCTTTGCCAAGCAGGTGGCGGAACGGCTCGACCGGGCGCGCCAGCGCAATCGGTTCAGCCGCCTGGTCCTCGTGGCCGATCCGAAGTTTCTCGGCCTGCTGCGGCACGGCCTGAACCCGGCGACGCGAAGCCGGCTGACGGCCGAGATCGGCAAGAATCTCGCCACCGAGGATCCGGGCACTATCAGGGACCATCTGCCCTACCGCCTGTGACCGTACCGCGCCCGGCGGGAGCGGCCGAGGCAGTGTCCGCCTGGCGCGAGCGCTACCGGGCGTCCGAGATTCCTCCGGGCTACCGGGGCCCGTCGCACCTGGCGTTTACAAGCCTGATGTGCCTGGGCATCGTGGCGTTGGGGCTCGCGAACCTGGAGGCGGTCCGGCTGGTTGAGTGGCTAACCGTGCCGCTGACTTTCCTTTATGCGAATCTCGTTGAGTACATCGGCCACCGCGGGCCCATGCATCACCGCACAAAGGGACTCGGCCTGCTGTTTCAAAGGCACACGCTTGTCCACCATCGTTTCTTCACCCGTGACGCCATGGCCTTCGAGTCGACGCGCGACTACAAGGCGGTCCTCTTTCCACCGGTATTGCTGATCTTCTTCGTCGGCGCGTTCGCCTTGCCCGCCGGCCTTCTCATCGCCCGGTTTCTGGGCGCCAACACCGCATGGCTTTTCGTCATCACCGCCGTTGGATACTTTCTCAACTACGAGTGGCTGCACTTCGCGTATCACACGCCGGATGGGTCGCCGTGGTCGCGCTTTCCCGGGATTCGGCGCCTGCGGCGGCTGCACGCATATCATCATGACCCGTCGTTGATGCAACGTTACAACTTCAACATTACCTACCCAATCGCCGACCGCCTGTTCGGAAGCTATTTCCGGCCAGAGTCCCGGTCGATGACGGATCCGGCATTTCGCTCGGATTGCGGCGGGACGTAGATGTCTCCGGAGGGCAGTCGGGCACCGCAATAACGGCAAAATCGGGAATCCTCCTCGTGGCCGCTGCGAGCGCACTCACTACAGGTAATGCCTTCCCGGCGATGCACGGAAATACTCCTGAGCTCGGCGGCATAGATGCCGGTCGGGACCGCAATAATCCCGTAGCCCAGCACCATCACCACCGAAGCAATGGCCTTGCCGGGCCCGGTTGCCGGAACCACGTCGCCGTAGCCCACGGTCGTCAGGGTCACAATGGCCCAGTAGACACTGGCGGGCATGCTTCGAAAGCCGTTTTCGGGGCCCTCGACGAAAAACATCAGCGCGCCAAAAATAGAGACGAACACGACCACGGCAAAAAGAAACACGAGGATCTTGCGGAGACTCTGGCGCAGCGCAAGCCTCAGCGTTGCCGCCTCATTCACGTACCGGGACAGCTTGAGGATCCGGAAGAGCCGAAGGATCCGGATCATTCGAACGATGAGGAAGCCGCCTGAGCCGGCAACGAGAAGCTCCAGCCACGTGGGTATGACTGCCGCGAGATCCACCAGCCCGTAGAAGCTGCGGGCATAGACCTGAGGCCGATGAACGCACCATAAGCGGACGAGGTATTCGGCCGTGAACAGCAGGGTGAAACCCCACTCGACCCTCTTCAGCTCGGAACCGTAGCGCGCCTCTGCCTCGGGAACGGTCTCCGCCATGAGAACCGCGACGCTGCTGAGGATCGCCAGGATCAGCAGCACATCGAAGGCCTTGCTGGCCCGGGAGTCCGACAGGAAGATGACGTCGAAGACGCGCCGCCGAAGCGGCCCGTCACCGGCTTCGTTGACCCCGTCGGTTAACCTGCGTTCGGTTCCCATGAATACCGCCTGCAACGAAAACGGCCCGCAGCATGACGCTGCGGGCCGTGGTCTTCAGCTCGGCTGAGAGCCGTCTCTATCCGCGGCGACGCCGCAGCGAGAGGCTAGCGCCCAGGCCGGTGAAGAACAGGCCGAGCATGGCGAGCATGGGCAGCGGTCCTGCAGTCGAGGGCAGCATCATCGGCTCCGGCTCCGGCGTATAGACCGGCGCGGGAGCAGGCACCACCACCACTTCTTCCTCTACCACTACGTCCGCCGGGTTCACGATGACCCAGCCTTCCTCGGTGCGCGTGACATACAGGCGCACTTTCTGGCCTGGCTTCAGGTCCTGAAGCCGCAATTCCTGGCCGTCGACGGAGATCGGCACATCAAACGGAATCCTGTAAGCCTCCCGGCCCGCCACACCTTCCCGGCGAGCAGTAAGCAGATTACCGCGAACCTGGACAACCTCGAGGGCTGCCCGCTCGATTTCCTGGTCGACGACGCGAACCGCCTCCTGGGCCGACGCGGGCAACGCCGCACCGAGGGTAAGGGCGCCGAGCGCCGCGATCATGATTTTCCGGATCATCGAATCCCCTCTTTCTGTTTCTTTAAATTGCGCTAGCCTGTTGTTTAGTCAGGCGACTTCAGCAGTATAAGTCCTTTCTGAGGACGAAGACCAACACTTTCCGCCCTGTCAAGGAACGGTGTCTCATTCCGGGGCCGCGGGAATCCCGCTTTAGTCCAGCGTCGCACGCACGATGTAGCGGTCCGGAGCATGGCCCACGAAATAAAACGGATAGCAGGTCACGAGCGTGATGCTGTTCTCTTCAGTGGGCTTCAGGACATGGACGTCCGACGGCTTGACGATCCAGATATCCGACACCGTGTACGACTGGCGGCCCGCCAGAGTCTCGAGTTCCAGTCGGCTTCCAGGTCCTATGTCCTTCAGGCGCCGGAAGTACCCGTCCCGGTGGCCAGCGATGCCCAGATTCCCCGCCCCGCCGACACGGGCCGTCCCGGGAATCCTGCCCACGCCGCGATTCAGTGAGACCTCGTCCACGCCCTCGAGCACGGGCACGGTCAGATCGATGGCCGGAATATGCAGCAGCGCCGACGGCGCCCGGAGGTCGGCGGCAAGGCTTTCCTCATATCCCTTGATCCGCGCCTCGGACCAGAGGCTCGTATCCACATCGGTACCAGCGGCCAGGCTTCCCACGGCCAGGGAAGCGGCAGATTCCACGCTGGCCGCCGCGCCGGATTCGGTCGCTGCGGCACCGGCATGGGCCCCGGCGCCATCGGAAGGCAGCGATGCAAGACGAATCACCGGGCGGATGGCGTCATCCGGCTGGGCTTCCGCAAGCGGCGCTGCGGCTGGATCATCAGTGCTCGCGGATCCATCGGACTTTGTCCCGCCGGCTGCCGGTTCAAGTGGAGATTCGGTGGCGGGACGGGATGAGCTTGCAGCGGCCTGCTGCAGGACAGCCTGCTCCTGAAACTGGCGCTGGGCCTCCCGGAACGCATCAATGGAATCGTTTCGACCGGTCCACCGATGCACAAGCGCAGCCGATACGAAGACCAGCAGCGCAAGTCCGATTACCCAACTGGCGACCTCCAGTCGCCCCGCGCGCGTTTTCGCCACGTCGTCCCCCACCCCAGCGTCAATACTGATTAGGGATTGTACCGCCCGGGGACACCGGATCGAAACTCGCTCGTCCCGCCTAGTTTTCGCTGACCGGGTGGCGCATGCGCAGAAACACGAGATAGGCCAGATTCAAGGGCGGCAACAGGCCCAGCACCAGCGCGATCAACGCGGCGGTCCGTGCGCTCAGACCCCGCCGCCTGGCCATGTACCACGCCAGCCAGGCTACCGCCACAGCCAGCACGACGATCACCCGCCCCAGTACAACAGCGTCGATTTCCACGAGCTTCCCTCCCCGATTCGTCATGCGCCGGCACCCGCCGCGCGAGGGCATCGGCATTCAGAAATCGCCGGGCGGCGGGGGCCGCCCGGCGCCCATGTCAGGGCTTCCTGACCCAGCAGTAACGCTCGGCCGCGGTCCGAACGCAGACGATGGTCGACGGCAGCTTCGGCTCCTCGCGGATCGTGATACCGAACAATCGAATCATCTGTACCAGCCGATCAAGATTGTCCCGCACTCGATAGGTCCCCTCGTGACTGTCGAATGCCGCGACCCGATCGGGAATGGCGTTTCCTTCCGAATCCCGGGCGGAACCCTTTCGGTATTCGAATCTGAGCATCTCGAAGTCACCGTCCAGGGGGTCCACACCGACGATGTCGAACATCGCCGTTGTTCCGTCCGGGAACTCAACCGTGGCAAAAACCCGGGCGCTGAACACGGCCTCCCCGACCGTCTGTAGTGTCGAACCGGCCAGCCCCCCAATCAGCACGAACAGGTCCCGATTAAGTGCCTGCGCCACTTTGCGTTCCTGCGACCGGCTCATAAAGACCTCGGTTGCCGATCCCACCGGAAAGTCAGCGGGCAGGCGCACACCGGGCTTGAGCTCATTGCGCACCCCGTGCCAGGCCGACACCCAGTTGTTGAATTCCCTCTTGTAACCCGCCGCCGGCGTCGCCTTGCGCGCGTAGTTACGGCGCATGCCCGGCTCGCGTTCAGCGGTGATACGGAAGCGAAGCAGTTTTTGCGCTGGACTATTCACCACATAGACATCGTATACGCCGGCACGGGCCGATATGGGCACCTGGGCGCTGGCGGCCCGCTTGGCCTGGGAATCCGTGCAACCGTGACAGGACACGATGGCGGGAGCGGCCGAGGCAGCCTCCGCGCCACCTCCCAGGGCGGCAAGGGCCACGAGGGCCCAGCCAGGACAAAGTCGTTTCATGTTCAGCCTCCTTGCCGAAACAGCCGTCGGCCGAATTGCCGACCGCTGCGTCAGCGTCGGCCCATCGGGCGCGCTCCGCAAGGGGAAGTTACCGGTCGAAATGACCAGTTATGGCTCAGCAAGCGGGCGTGGCAGGCGGCCTGGGCCCTGGAAGGCATCCCGACCGTTCAGAGCGGGCGCTCCCGGGAGGCTGGCAGAGGAAGCTGGGATGTCGGCGAATGGAGAGGCCCACCGGCTCGCAAGGAAGCCGGTCGAGTCGGCCTAGAAGTCCCGGGTCCGTTCGGCAAAATATGCCTCGTAGTCCGGCACTTCCGTATCGTAGACGTCGTTCATGAGCGGCGATTCGATAAGAAAATCCGCGCTGGCAGGATTGCAGGCAACCGGGATATTCCAGACAGTTGCCAGGCGAAGCAGCGCCTTGACATCCGGGTCGTGAGGGACCGCCTCCAGCGGATCCCAGAAGAAGATCAGGACATCAACCCGGCCTTCGGCAATGCGGGCGCCCAGCTGCTGATCACCGCCCAGCGGGCCGCTCATCAGGCTATCCACTTCGAGGCCCGTCGAACGGGCCAGCATGACCCCTGTTGTGCCGGTGCCCAACAGCTGATGGCTCGCGAGCCGGTCCCGCCGCAACCGGGCCCATCCGAGGAGCTGCGCCTTGCGGTGGTCGTGAGCAACCAGCGCCACGTTCTTGCGTTGCCCGATACGTCGATGCGTCGTGTCCAAAACGTACTCCTGTTGCCTGACGGCCGCGCCAAAGCCCCCCCGGCAGGGCTAACCGGCTGCCTTGTTCCGGCGATATTCGGAAGGCGTGGCGCCGGTCCAGACCTTGAAGGCGCGGCTGAACGCGCTCTGGTCCCCGTAGCCCGTCATGAACGCGACCTGTGCAATGGACAGGCGCTCCTCGGCCAGCATTCGCTCGGCGATGTCCTGGCGAATCGCTGTCAGCAGCTGCCGGTAGTTTGTGCCCTCGGCCCGGAGGTCCCGCTGCAGACTGCTGACGCTGCGGGCGAGCAGGCGCGCGACCTCCTCCTCCGACGGCGCCCCGTTCTGCAGGCCGCGGACCAGGTGTTCGCGAACCTTCAGCGTGACCTCGCCGCCGGAAAGCGTCGCCAGGTAACGCTCGATGATCCGCTCCTGCTCCATGGCCAGTTCGCGATTTCCATAGGGCAAGGGCTCATCGAGGAATGCGTTGAGAAACGCCACAGCATTGCGCTCCCCGGAGAAGGTCACCGGGCACTTGAAAAAGTCCTCATAAGGCCGGCGGTCGGCTGGCGCGCGTTTCTTGAACGACACCCATTCGGGCGTGAACCCGGGCCCTTTCATCAGGCGCGTCATGGTCACGGTCGCCGCCATGATGGCGTCGGTCAGCTCGGGAAGGGTATCGCCGGTGAGGGATGAGGTCCCCATCCGCAGAACCCCCTCCTTCGGGCCTTCGAGAAACACGGGGCGGAAATTCGTGTCCAGAACGGAGTGATACTGGATCAGCAGCTGGATTGCCCGGCGCAGATTCGGGCTCGCGAGCTGTGCGAAGCCCAGGGCCTGGGAAGCCGCGGGACTATAGGCCGCCCCGATTCTCAGGCCGAATGCAGGATCGCCGACGGCCCCGGCGGCGAGTTCCCACACGAGGCGAATCTTCTCCACCGGCAGCCGGGCTTCCGGACGCTCGAGCCGTTCCGGCTGAATACCCGCTCGCCGGGCGAGCGCGGGGGCATCGACTCCGTATTCACGGCCGACAACGTCAAGTAGCAGCACCGTCAAGGACCCGAGCTGGGTGTGGCGCATGGCCGTTTGCTCCGGGGATGGATACCCGCCAAACCATAGCGGCTGTTGACGCCTGTTCCCAATCCCGCGTCGCTCCCGTTGCGGGAGCCCCAAGCAATCGGCCGCCTGAAAAATCCCGGTTGACGCGTTTTGCATGGTCTATGCTGTATTGCAACAAGCCGTCCCGGCGCATGACCGGCACACTGTCTTCGCCAATCAGTCCCTGCGCCATCGACTGGCGACAAGGGCGGGACGCAAAGGGGGGAGAAACACGATGTCGAAAGTCCGGAGAGCATACCGATCCAGTCCGACCGTGCTGACGTCCGCGGCTCGCTGGATTCGCGCTGAAGGTATTTCCATGCGCGGACTGGAGATTCACATGTACGAAAATCTGGGCCGGCATTCCCGGGCTTCGGTTGTCGTGGGAGCGGGGCGTCTGGACTCCGGCGCACCGGTTGGTTTTGTCGCGGAAGTGCTGGCCGGAGAAGGGGTCCTGCAGGCTGTCATCCTGGACTCGAACCTCGCGATCCATAGCCATGCACTGGCGGCCACGATTGCCGCTGAAACCGGCCAGGCCTTGATTGACGTCATGGAACAGGCCGCATCACAGCTGACGAGGGGAAACGCAAGGGATCCGGGGCTCTACCGGGGCCGCCCGAGCTCCGCCCAGGTCTGACCCCCATCCGCAGAACGATAGAGTCCCTCGGGGCTTGCGGCGATAACGACGCCCGTATCCCGGGCGTCAGCCGCGGGGACGATCCAGCGAACGCCAGGCATCAGACGGTCGGCCCCGAGCCGGGCGGGCGCGTAATCGTCGTCCGGCCGGCGGCTGAAAAACAGCCCCCTGCCGCGGATCGATACCAGGTAAAACGGGTTTCCTGCCGCGTCGGCAATAACAGCGACCGAATCCACCGGATTGCTGATCACATCCGGTTCGGCCGAGGCTGCATTGACGGGCCCTGACCAGAGGCCGTTGCCGGAGCGCACATACAAACCCGCCGCCGATCCATACAGCAGCACCCCGCCAGCCCCCTCGAATCGCGCAGCCTGAGCGGCCTTGAAGGCGCCGAAGGGACGGGCCCTCGTCGCGGCCGCCGGCAGCTCACCAGTGAGGGGAACCCATTCCCGATCATTCCCGAACCCGTAGAGGCCCCGGCCGACAAAGCTGGCCACCAGGCCGTGGCGGCCCGCCTCCCGAACGATTGAGGCGACCCGGGTGCGCTGCTTCGATGGCCCCAGGGCGTCCCATTCGTCGCCGGTCAGATCGTAGCTCCAGACCCCTTCGTAGCGGGTTCCCATGAGTATCCGGCAGTCGTTTGCCGCGACACCGGAGCTGGCCACCGTGCCGAACACCTTGGGGCGGGGTTTCGGGGGCGACTCGTCCTGGGTCATGCGCCGCCACAGGCCAAGGACCCGGTCGGAAAAATCGGGAGCACCGTTGCGGGGCGTCGTCAGATTCCAGGCGTTCGCCGCCGGGTCGAACCAGATCAGCCCCCGATTACCCACGAAGACCGGGCCGGCGATGCCGCAGGCCGCGGGCGGCCAGGTAACAGCCCAGAAATGGTCTGTGACAGCTCCCGGGGGAAGACGCGCCCAGGACTCCCCGCCGTCATGGCTGACCCAGCCGCCGGCGTTGAAGGTCGCCACGGCCACGGAACGACCCTCGCTGTCCGGCGCCAGGGCCAGGCCGGTTATTTCATGAGGGTCAATGCTCTCCAATTCGGCCAGTCGGGGATCGTCTGCCGAACTACAGTAGAGTCCGGAGAAAGCCGCCGCGCACAGGCCGTCCCCCGCCCAGCGGGATATCTGCGTAACCTGGGGCAGTTCGAATTTGTCGGCCTGACCCTCGTAGGGTACGGCCCCGGCGGGTTGAGGCATCCACCGGGCCCCGGCGGGACCCCCCACAATCTCTCCGCTGCGCCTGGCCGCAACGAGCTGGCCGGCAGAGTCACCACGCACGCTGAGATAGCCGGCGGAAACCGATCCACCCGCGTCACCCAGTCGATCCAGGCCAGACCCCGCGCAATCCGGATCCGCCGCACACGAGGGGTGCCAGCGAAACGCCTCGCCCGAGGCGGAAAGACCGACGAGACTCGCCTCGATGCCGGACTCGAACGCCAGCATCACGACAGGCTCCTCGGCCACTCCGGGCGCGACCCGATCCCAGGTCAGGCCGCGATCGGCCGAATGGAATGCGGCACCGTCGGCCGTACCCAGGGCCAGTCGCAATTCTCCATCTGAGCCGGTCGCCATGGCGAGACTCGTAGCGGAAGCCGCAGGCGACGGAATGGACACCCAGCTCATGCCCGCATCTTCAGAGACTACGACCCGCCCGTCGGGGGCGATGGCCGCAAAACCCGCCGGCGTATTCTGTGGGCCGGAACCCGAGACGACGTTGACCGGCCCAAGCCCCCGGGGCAGGATCGTCAGCCGCCGCCAGGTGTCGCCACCGTCATGACTGACATACAGCCCATCGCCCGTTCGGGAAACGACCAGGCTGCGGTCCGCCGAGAAGTGCCGGGATGCGGCCAGACCGCTGAACCGACCCAGCCCGCAGATCCCCTGTTCCAGCCGGTGCCAGGTAGCACCGCCGTCGAGGGTTCTCTTGAGTTCGTTATGAACGACGATAAATGCCGTGCCATCCGCATCGAAAGCATCCGACAGGGCGAGAAAATTCACCGGATCGTGAGGCGTGTGGGAACTTGCCGGAAATGGCACCAGGAGTATCAGAACCGCCAGCACAGCCAACGCGCCGGCTCGAGTACTACGGCGTGATACGAAATCCTGTGTCAGGGCTTCCACCCTGCCCCCACTCCGTGGGACTACCGACGGCGACTGATGAGCCCGGGTCGGGCCAATTTGCAGAGGCATCCTGCATCCTTGCCTTCGTGATCCTTTATATTAGAACCCTAGCATACGGCAAGCCGGTTTTTTTGGGAGGTTCGTCAGGTTTCAGGCCACACCGGGCGCGTCGTGACGGGGCCAGGCCGAGGCGTCGATGGTCTCCCGGTAGCTATGCCAGGTCGCATGCCCGATGAGCGGGAAGAGCACGACCATGCCGAGAAACGCGGTCGCAAATCCCACAG
Source organism: uncultured Gammaproteobacteria bacterium (assembly GCA_963842955.1). GTDB lineage: Bacteria > Pseudomonadota > Gammaproteobacteria > Steroidobacterales > XN24 > JARFQW01. Next base: position 154,211 of record CAWJIJ010000006.1, on the reverse strand, counting down.
CGATGCACAGGACGATCAGGCCGATCCAGATGGCCATGACCCACTTGTTCCGTAGCGCCGCATTCACGCTCGTGACGACGGCCGTCACCGTATCCACCTTCCTGTCCATGATCATCGGCAGGGAGAAGGCGCTGGCGGCAAACGTGATGGCGGCGAAGATGGAGCCCACCGCCGAGCCGATGAAGAGAAAGCGGCTCAGCGCATGCCAGTCTGGATCCGCCTCCACCGGAAAGAACACGTGCACCATCGAGGCGGCCCGGGCCCAGACCAGGAAGATCACGAGCAGTACCAGGGCAAACACCATGCAGTTGGAGAGATGGCGGCGCGCCTCCAGGACGCTGCGCTGAAACGTGGGCACCCGCCCCCGCTCCAGCTGGGAGCTGATGGAGTACAGAGCGACGGCGAGAAGCGGGCCGATAAAGACGAAGCCTGACAGAACGCTCAGCAAGAGCATGTACCGGCCCAGCCCGAAAGCCAGCAGGCTCACACCCCACGAAAGGGCAAGGACAAAAACACCCCAGGCAAGGCTCTGCCCGGGGGCGGCGGTCAGGTCCCGCCAGCCGGCCCCCAGCCAGCGGAACGGTGCTCCGGGCGTGAGCGTCCGGCAGGGCGCGACAAAGGCTTGCTGATCTGACGGCGGCGTGGCGGGATTCTCTGTCTCGCTCATGGCCCCTCCCCTGAGGCTGGCGGATTGCCCATTCCCCAGAGTCTAGACCAGTCGCCAGACCCGTCGTGGCGGGCCGCCGGCACAAGCGGGTCCCGCCATACGAAAAACGCCCTCGCCGGCCCGGCGAATGCCGGCCCGACGAGGGCGATTCGAGTGAAGCTTGCGAAGCCCCGAAATCGAGGGGTCTGCGGCGCCGATCAGGCGGCCCGCGCCATTTCGACCACCTCGCCCCCGGTCATCACTTCTTCCATGTCCAGATCGGTGTTTCCGAGAACCCTTGCAGCCAGCTGGAACAGGGTCAGGAAATCAAATCCTTCCCTTTCCGCCACGCTGCGGTAATGGCCCAGCTGAGCCCGCTTCGTGTCCTCGGCGTGATGGCTTTTGATCACCCGTACGATGTTCGAGACATGGTGATCGGAGCGGTCCGTGCTGCCCCGTGGCCTACCGGCCGGCACCAGGACAATGCCGGGCTTGCTCGCATCAACTTCCCAGAACTGGCGCCCATCCTCATTCTCGTACTGAATGACGTACCAGCGGTTGGCCGTGGCCAGAGGGCGAATGATCAGGCTCTCCGGGTCGCCGTCCAGCCAGCCACGGGCCATCCGGTTGCGCAACACGGTACCGATTCGAACGATGTCCTCTCCCATCTGCATTGCTTTGATCTCCATCGTGCTCGTCAGGGTGTCGCCGGATGTCCCGGCGGGATGAGCAACAGATTAGGTTCGCCGGCCCGCTGCGGCTTGGCAGGCGGCTTCGCTGTGTTGACCGAACCGGTCAATGGGCCGAAAAGGGAGGTCTATCCAGTGCCCAGAGCCGGAAAACCCATGGCTGGATTCGGATCACCCAATCAAACAGTCCGGGTCTGCGCCCTGAGGGGAGACAGGGCAGGAAGGCCAAGGTTCCGTTCAGGCCGACCGGCCACCGCCCAGCTGCCGGGCCAGCCCAAGGGCGTCCCGTTCGACCCACCCTTCCCGGAGCCGGCCGTCGCGGACGATAAAGAGCGTCATGCCCGTCATGCGCACGTGGCGCCCGCGGCCCTCGAGCCCGAACAGCCGGCCGGTAAGGCGGCCCTCCAGGCACCAGCGCGTGAGAACCTGGTCGTGATGGGCAAAAAGCTCCTTGGGTCGGAGTTCCAGGTCATCAAACGCCGACTGGAATTCGCTCAGCCATTCGCTGAAAACGCGCCGTGGCCAGAAATTCTCGCCTGCCGAATGCAGGACAAAATTGTCTTCCACCAGTTCGTCGAGCGCATCGAGGTTACCCGCGTTCCAAATCTCGTTCCAGAACCGCCGGACGACAGCGATCCGGCCCGCTTCGGTCATGGGATCACCACTTCCCGGGCGGATTCCGGCCCGGTCACAGTCGGTGACAGTCTCGGGCCGCACTTCCCCGCCAGCCTGGGCGAGGGTCGGATAATCGGTATAGCCCTGCGCGCCGCCACCATAGAAGGTATCGGGAACCGGAGAGTTCATCTCACAGCCATTATGAATGCGCGCGGGCAGATCCGGATTGGCGAGAAACATTCGGCCGAAGACAGCGAAATCACAGCGGCCTTCGGCGACCCAGGCTGCTGCCTCTTCGGGCCTGAAGGCGCCACAGGCCAGCAAGGGCCCGGTCCAGCGTTCCCGGATAAGGCCGAGCATCTTCTCGCCTCTTTCGGTCAGCCGTTCCGTTTCATCCTCGGCGCTGATGTGCCGGACCAGGTGCAGGTAGCCCAGGCCCAGGGGATCCAGCGCGTCGGCGACATGACCGAACAGGGTCTCCGGATCGTCGTCGTCGATATCGTTGAAATTGCCCAGCGGCGACAGTCTCAGCCCGACCCGTCCGGCGGGCCATACGCCAAGAACGGCGTCCAGGACCTCCCGAAGGAAACGCATCCGCTTGTCGACGGACCCCCCGTAGCTGTCGTGCCGACGATTGGTCCGCGAGCACAGGAACTGGTCGATCAGGTAACCGTTCGCCCCGTGGACCTCGATGCCATCGAAGCCGGCCCGACGGGCATTTTCCGCAGCCCGCCGGTAGTCGGCCACAATCCCCCCGATCTCTTCAACCTCCAGGGCCCTCGGCGTCTCGAAGGGCACGAGGGATCCGTTGCCATCCGTATCCTCGATAAAGGCCTGGCCATCAGGCCGCAGGGCGGACGGTGCGACCGGAGCCCCGCCGTCCGGCTGGAAACTCGAGTGGGAAATGCGGCCGACATGCCAGAGCTGGCAGAAAACCCGCCCGCCGGCCTGGCGCACGGCATCCGTGACCAGCCGCCAGCCCTGCACCTGTTCCTCGGAATGGATACCCGGAGTCCACGCGTAGCCCTGGCCCTGCTCGGAGATCTGCGCCGCCTCGGAAACAATAAGCGCGCCCGATGCGGCGCGCTGGGCGTAATAACGGGCATTCAGGCCATAGGGCACATTCCCCGGCTGCATGGCGCGCGATCGAGTCAGCGGCGCCATGACGATCCTGTGTGGTAGCTCGATGTCCCCAATCAGTCCCGACTGGAACAGTGCGTCCGTTTCCTTCAAGCCTCGGATCCCCCCCAGATCAAGGGCTGGCCGGCACCGGTCCGCAGTTCCTGCGTTTCGATGCCCTGCCCGTCGTCCCTGCAGGCGACCGTGCCCGGACGGCCGCTTCGTTGCCAATGGTCGCACAGAATCGGTTTGCGCGGCACTGCCGCATTCCCCATACGATGTTGCGTGTACGACGAATGGCCAATTGGAGCAACTCGGGCCTGCCGCCATCATCTCTGCTTTGAATCCCAGTCGACCATTGAGGGGGAACGGCTATGACCGGCAGAGTGGCATTGGTCACCGGGGGAACCCGGGGTATCGGCGGCGCAATCTCCGAGGCCCTTGCGGCCGCCGGCTACAAGGTTGCGGCGAACTACGGCGGCAACGTAGAAAAAGCGAAGGCATTCGAGGAGGCGACGGGTATCCCGACCTTCAAGTTCGACGTTGGCGACTTTGCGGCCGTCGAAGCTGGCGTGGCCGCGATCACCGAAAAACTCGGCCCTGTCGAAATTCTCGTCAACAATGCCGGCATCACCCGGGACGGCACGCTGCACAAGATGACGCCCGAAGCGTGGGACGACGTCGTTCGGACGAACCTCACGTCCTGCTTCAACCTTTGCCGTCACGTGATCGATGGCATGCGTGAACGAAACTTCGGCCGCATCGTCAACATCGGCTCCGTCAACGGCCAGGCCGGCCAGTACGGCCAGGTGAACTATGCTGCGGCCAAGTCAGGCATGCACGGGTTCACGAAGGCGCTGGCCCTGGAGGGCGCAAGGCACCACATCACCGTCAACGCCGTCGCGCCCGGCTACGTCGCCACCGACATGGTGAAGGCGGTTCCGGAAAAAGTTCTCGAGAAAATCATCGCGACGATTCCCGCGGGCCGTCTCGGCGAGACCCGCGATATCGTTCGGTCTGTGCTGTTCCTCGTCGCGGACGATGCCGACTTCGTCACGGGTTCGACCCTGTCCATCAACGGCGGCCAGCACATGTACTAGTCCGGCTCGCAGTTCCGCTGTGCACCACGCGGCCCCCACGGGCTGCGGGACATGACGGGGACCGGAACAGGACAGAACGATTTGAGGTAACTGCGGACCACCCGTTCGCCGACCGGGCGTCGGTGCTGCAGCGAACAGACGCCCGGCGGGCTCGCGACATGACCCGGGCCGGCGCGAGCAACGCTTTCGTCGGGCGACCTCGAGCAAGAAAACACTGGACCGCAACGAAAAACACCCGGCCGCTCTATGAACGGCCGGGTGTGACTGTTGCCGACTGGCGCCTAGATGTCCCGCTTGTCTCGCAGCGTCTGGCGGACGTAGTGCCCGGGCGCCGGCTCGATCGGCGGATAGTCCTTGCTTCCCGGCGTTCTCGCCTTGACCCGTCCGCCGGAGTAACGGTTGACCCAGCGGATCCAGTCCGGCCACCAGGAGCCGGCGTGTTCCTTCGAAGACTCCAGCCAGTCCTGCGCGTCGGGCGGGTTGTCCTTGGCCGTCCGGTAGCCGTACTTTGTCTTGGTGGGCGGATTGATCACACCGGCGATGTGGCCGGAGTTTCCGAGTACGAACTTGGTATTGCCGCCGAACAGCTGGGTCGCCTCGTAGGTCGTCTTCCACGGCGCAATGTGGTCGTCCCGCGTCGACAGGACGTAGGACGGCACGTCCACATTGGCCATGTCGATCGGCTCACCCGCCAGCTCGATGCCACCCGGCTCGCGAAGACGATTGTGCATGTACATGTTGCGCATGAAGAACGAATGCGCGGTCAGCGGCATGTTCGTGGCGTCCTCGTTCCAGAACAGCAGATCGAAGGGCATGCGTGGCTTGCCGAGCAGGTAATGATTGATCACGAAGGACCAGATCAGGTCCGGCGCTCGCAGCATCCGGAAACCCCACGCGACGTTGTCCCCCGGGATATAGCCCTTGCGGCGGCCGACATTCTCCAGCCGCTTCACCAGCTTCTCGTCCACGAAGACCTTGACGTCGCCCACATCCGTGTAGTCGATGAGGGTCGTGAGGTAGGTTCCCGACTTGATCGGCTGCTGACCCTTCTCCGTCAGCCACGCAATGGCGCAGGCCAGCAGGATGCCGCCGAGACAATAGCCCAGCGCATTGACCTCGGCCTCCCCGGTTATACCCTCGATCGCCTCGAGCGCTGCGAGAGGCCCTTCCAGCAGATAGTCGTCGAAGGACTTGTCCGGGGAATCTTCGTCCGGGTTTCGCCACGAGATCAGAAACACCGTCTGCCCCTGCTCCACCGCCCAGCGGACGAAGGAATTGTGGGCCTGCATGTCGAGGACGTAGTACTTGTTGAGCCACGGCGGAATGATCAGCAGCGGTCGCTTTGCCACCTGCTTGGTGGTCGGGGTGTACTGGATCAGTTCGATCAGCTCGTTGCGGTAAACCACTTCGCCCGGCGTACAGGCGATATTCTTGCCGACCTCGAATGCGCCCAGGTCCGACATGCTGATGCTTAGCCGGCCATGGCTCAGGTCCAGGTCCTGCCAGAGGTTCTGCAGTCCGCCGACGATGTTTCGCCCCTTCGACTCGACGGTGGCTTCCAGGACATCCGGATTTGCCAGCGCGAAATTGGCCGGGGCCAGCGCGTCGAGAAACTGGGACGTGTAGAAGCGGACCTTGCGACGGTCTTCCTCTTCCAGTCCCGGCGTATCCTCGATCAGCCGTGACACTGCCTTGACGTAGCTGGAGTAGCTCTGCCGCATCAGGTTGTAAGGCAGCTTCTCCTGCCAGGCGTCGCTGGAAAAGCGACGGTCGCCGTTCAGACGGGGTGCCTCCACTTCCTCACCCGCGAGCCGCCGCATGACATCCCGGGAGATACCGAGCCAGTCTGCCGCAAAGCCGGCGCCGGTTTTCAGCGGAGCCGAGGGGTGCGTGATCACGTTACCCAGCCAGCGCACATAGGCGCCGCCGACGTCCTTGGACATGTGGGCCAGGAGCCGGCCCATTTCGTATTGCGACCGGAGATTGTCCGGTTTGATTGCTTCCAGCATTCGGTGCCTTCTTTTCATAACCAGTGATGAAACCTGAAATCCGGGCTGGCGTCAGAGCCGCTCGAACACCGCGGCGATACCCTGGCCGCCGCCGATACACATTGTGACCAGGGCGTAGCGGCCCCCGGTGCGTTGGAGCTCGTGTATCGCCTTGACGCTGATGATCGAACCGGTCGCCCCGATGGGATGGCCCAGGGAGATGCCGCTGCCGTTCGGATTGGTCTTCTCCGGCGGCAGACCCAAGTCTTTCGCCACTGCGAGCGCCTGAGCGGCAAACGCCTCGTTCACCTCGAACACGTCGATGTCATCCACGGACAAGCCGATACGATCGAGAAGACTGCGAGTCGCCGGCACAGGGCCGATACCCATGTACTTGGGCTCGACGCCCGCGAATCCGTAGCCAACCAGCCTCGCCAGGGGCTTCATGCCCCGACTCTCGGCCGTCTCGGCGGCCATCAGCAACAGCGCCGCAGCCGCATCATTGATGCCCGATGCATTTCCCGCCGTCACCGAACCGTCTTTCTTGAACACCGTTCTCAGCTTGGACAGGGACTCCGCAGTCGTACCCTCGCGTACATGCTCGTCGGTATCGAAGACCAAGGTTTCACGTCTTTTCTTGATCTCGATCGGCACGATCTGGTCCTTGAAATAGCCGGCAGCAATAGCGGCGGCGGCCCGGCGGTGGCTCTCCGCGGCCAGCGCATCCTGCTCCTCCCTGGAAACGTCCCATTTGTCGGCAACGTTCTCTGCCGTAATTCCCATGTGACAGTCGTCGAACGGATCCGTGAGCGCGCCGACCATCGCGTCGATCACTTCCGCGTTGCCCATCCGCTGACCGTTTCGCAGTCCGGGGATCCAGTACTGGCCCCGGCTCATGCATTCGGCCCCACCGGCGATCGTGCAGTCGGCATGTCCCAGCTCGATCAGCTGGGCCGCGGACACGATGGCCTGCAGGCCGCTGCCGCACAGCCGATTGACGGTCACTGCGGGGGTTTCAACGGGGAGTCCACCGTTCACCGCGGCCACGCGGGACAGGTACATGTCCCTGGGCTCAGTGTGAATGACGTTGCCGAACACGGCGTGCTGAACGTCACCCGGCTCGACGCCGCCCCGCTCCACGGCCGCCTTGACGCAGGCCGCCGCGAGGACCGTGGGCGGTGTTCCTGCCAGGCTTCCGGCATAGGTTCCGATCGCCGTGCGAACGGCGCTCACCACCACTACGTCTCGTGATTCAGACATTGCTCTCCCCCTCTCCGCAGTCGCTTGTTCTTTCCCGGCCATGACTACAGGCCGGGTCCATCCCGCCAGATTGCCAGCCGACGGCATTCGCCGCCATTAGACATCCGGCGCATCGATTTCGGTCGAGTGTCCCGTTCTCCCTGCTCTCAACGCTTGGTCCTGACGGCAAAAGGCCTCGCCCCGTTGGCCCAAGAAAAAGGGCGGCAGCCCCCAGGGGAGCTGCCGCCCTTGATATCACGCGCTATGGATCCTGAGCTCAGGCAACCTTCTCGGCCGCCGATTTCACGGATTCATAGGCTTCGCTCAGGCCCTTCTGGGCTTCGGCAAAGCTCTTCTGACCCATCTCGGTCAGGTCCTGCTGCACTTCCGTGCCCGCCTCGATCGCGGCCTGGAGACGCTGCTGGGCACGCCCGGCGTATTCCTTGGCAATAGCGGTCTGAGCCTCGAAATAGCCCGTCGGGCCGTCACTGTCGGCCAGCGCACGCAGCTCGTCCACCGCGAAATCCATCACGTCGCCGGCGATATCCAGGTTCCACTGGACGGCCTTCTCGGCGGCGCTCATACCGAACTCGCTGAGCTGGTTGAACGGCGCAAACGTCTGCTTCACGGAATCAAAAAATTCGGTTTCTTTCGTCATGTCACACCCCCGGTTCGGGTTGGCCTAATCTACACCCCGAAGTCTAGAGGATGCTTTTGTGCATTGCAAAAATTCTTTTCTGATATTTCATTTAAGCTATGTAAATCATATGCTTATTTTTCTTTATCTTTGTCTTTTTTGTTTTGCGCCGCGGAATCCAGCGACCGGACCAGGTTCTCTCCCAGCTCTTGCCAGAGCGCCAGGTTGCGCTTCGTCAGATCGGTAATGGGGTTATCCGCGACGAGCTTCATCATCTGATCCTGGAGGGTTTCCTGCTGGTTCACGAACGCCGACACACTGCGCTCCAGGTAGGCGCCGAGGAAATCCTGCATGGCGCCCCCATAGAAACGAATCAGCTGCTGCAGGAGATCCGCCGACAGCAGCGGCTTGCCCTGCGCCTCCCGCTCCACGATGATCTGGAGCAGTATGCTTCGAGTCAGGTCCTCACCCGTCTTTGCGTCTTCCACCCGAACGCTGCCGCCTTCGACGATGATGTCGCGCACCTCGTCCAGGGTGACGTGCCGGCTCTCAGATGGATCGTAAAGCCGGCGGTTGGCGTACTTTCGAAGTACCCGGGTAGCCATCAGCTCATGTAGTAGCCACCGTTGACCGAAAGATCGGCCCCGGTGATAAAACCGGCCTTGTCCTCGACCAGGAACTGAACAGCGCGGGCAATTTCCTGGGGCTTGCCGAAGCGCCCGACAGGGATTTGCTCGCGGATCGTGTCGCGGATCGCCTCGGGAACCTGCATGATCAGCGGCGACTCGATGTATCCGGGCGAAATCGTGTTCACCGTGACGCCCTTGCGCGCCACCTCTCGGGCCACCGCCATGGTAAAGCCATGAACACCCGCCTTGGCCGCCGAGTAGTTGGCCTGGCCGAACTGGCCCTGCTGACCGTTCACCGAGGAAATATTCACGACCCTGCCGAAGCCCCGGGTCACCATGCCCGCGAGGGCCGGGCGCGTGACGTTGTAGACGCTGTCCAGGTTGGTCCGGAGCACCGCGGACCACTGCTCGGGCTCGAGCTTCAGCAGGCGCGCATCGCGAGTGATTCCCGCGGCATTGACCAGGATATCCACGCTGCCATGAGCCTCTTCCACCGCCGTCACGCCGGCGACGCTGGCCGCATAATCCGACACGTCGAAGGGGAAAAGGTGAATGTCCGAATGGCCGTTCTTGAGGCCATCGACCCAGGCCTGAGCGGCCTCCACGTCTCCCGGGTGACAGTTGGCGGCGACCGTGCAACCGACCTCCGCCAGGGCCAGACAGATTTCTCGTCCGATCGCTCCGGTGCCACCCGTCACGAGGGCCACGCGCTTGGTCATGTCATCTCTCCAGGTAGGGGACTGATTTCCAGACTATAGCGCTCATCGTTGTGCAGCGCAAAACAATGGACGCTATGCGGTACGGGACAGAACGGCAAGGAAAAATAGTTAAAACAGGGAGTTATTGAACATAACCCCCGATAAACCGGGCCCGGCTCCTGCACCGCGTCAGCTTCTGAAGGTTTTCTGCAGGGCGTCCAGCCCGGCCTTCAGGCGAGCCAGATCAGCCAGGGCCCGCTCGGTCTCGTCAACCGCCTGCCGCGCAGCGGCGGCCCAGTCGGCCGGCGCCTCGGCGTCGAATCGGCCCAGGACCTGTTTTTCGACGCTTTTCCTGGCCTTGTGCCGATGGGCTCGCTCCAGCAGTCGAGCCGCCTCGACCAGGCGATCGAAGTCCGCTGTATGCAAACGGATGTGCAGGTATTCACCTTCCGGTGCAAACGACCGGTCCACGAGCTCAGGGGGACGCGGGGTTCCGCCGACGGCTACCGTGAGGGTCTCGTCTGCATCGCGGCGACTGGCGTGGCTCATAGGGCAAACCGGTTCTGACGGGGTCACACGATCGTATCCATGCCGGCACGGCGCGGGGAGTGCACGGATCACAGCCCGGCGGCAACAGCAGACCCTGCCGTCGGCGGCTAAGCTCACCATCCCGCCGCATCAGACGAGGACAAGAAATGATGCACCAGTATTTCCTGGTTTTCCGGGGGCCGGACGGCCGCGGCAATGTCTACCAGGTGGTCACGGCTGCTGATGAGGACCACGCCCGACGTATAGGCACGGAAATCGAGCAGCAGCCTGAAGTCGACCTGGAATTCCGTCGGGCCCGACAACTGAAGCACGGCGATTTTCCTGCCTGAGGAGGGCAACGAAGCGCGCCCACCCGGGGGCGCTTCTGTGAGCGCCGTGGCTCTGAGCGCCGGCGTGGCCACGCCGGCCCGCCGCGGCTTACGTATATTGCGCCAATGACCTCCCATACCGGCTACCGCCAGACCGGTGCCCGCACAGCGGCCCTGACGGCGCTCGCCATGATCGCTTTTGCCGCCAATTCCCTGCTTTGCCGCCGGGCCCTGGAAGGTGGCGCCATCGATCCTGGCCTCTTCGCCCTGATTCGCGTGGCGTCGGGGGCTGCGACGCTGGCCGCGATCGCCTGGATGTCTCGCCGGCCGGTGGCCTGGCGACCCGACTGGCCGGCCGCGGCCATGCTGGCGGTCTATCTCGTATTCTTTTCCTTCGCCTATGTCGCGCTGACTGCCGGCACAGGGGCCTTGATCCTGTTCGGGGCCGTGCAGCTCACGATGTTCGCCGCCGCCCTTCGTGGTGGCGAGTGTTTTCCCCCGCTGGCATGGGCCGGACTGGCCGCCGCGGCCACAGGTCTGGTGATCCTGGTCGCCCCGGGCGTGTCGGCCCCAGCGCCCTGGCCAGCGGCAGGCATGGCGCTCGCCGGTATCGGCTGGGGGGCGTATTCCCTCATGGGCCGCGGCGCAGGGGATCCGCTGGCCGCGACGGCCCGGAATTTCCTCTGGGCAACGCTCCTCGTCGCGCCCGTGGGCCTCGTGTACGCCGGTGTCGTCACCACATCAGCCACGGGCGTGGCCCTGGCGCTGGCATCCGGCATCTTGGCATCGGCGCTCGGCTACGTGATCTGGTATGCCGCCCTCGCGGGCCTGTCCGCCGGCTCGGCTGCAACGGTCCAGCTGTCGGTACCGGTCATCGCCGCCCTCGGCGGAGTCATGCTGCTCGGTGAGTCCCTCACGCTCCGCCTCGTGCTTGCCTCGGTGATGAGCCTCGGGGGCATCGCCCTGGTGCTGGCCCGGCGGCGACCCGCCGGCTGAGAATCCGCGGCGTCCGATCGCGATCCGTCCGGAAGATCAGCTGCGCCGGGGATCGACCGCAGGCACGCAGACCGCCCTGCCCGAGGGCAGATGCTCGACGGCGACCGGCACGTCATACACGTCGCTGAGGCCGGGACCGGTCAGCACCTTGGCCGGCAAGCCCGCGGCAACGATCCGGCCGTCCTTCATCAGGGCGACCCGGCTGGCGACAGCCAGCGCCTGGTCCGGATCGTGGGTGGACAGCAGGATGCCCAGGCCCTGCCCGGCGAGGCGGGCCACCTCGGAAAGAAGCAAGGCCTGGTTGCCGAAATCCAGGCTGGCGGTGGGCTCGTCCATGACCATGAGCGCCGCTTCCTGGGCCAGCGCCCGCGCGATCAGGACGAGTTGCCTCTGGCCCCCGGAAATTCGCGTGTAGTCCGCGGCCGCGAGATCCGCGATACCGAGGCTGTCCAGTGACCTTTCCACGACCTCCATGTCACGCCGGCCCGGCTGCGCCAGCGGCCCGAGCCGGGATGTCCGCCCCATGAGAACCACGTCCCTGACCGTGAAGGGAAATGGCGGCACGTGGGCCTGGGGCACCCAGGCGATACGGCGCGCAATCTCGCGGCGGCGATGGGCAGCCAGGGGCCGATCGCCCAGCCTCACCTCGCCACCCTGGGCGGGCAGCAGACCGAGCAGGGTCTTGAACAAGGTGGTCTTGCCGCAGCCGTTGGGACCGAGCAGACAGCACACCTCGCCGGGGCTGATGTCCAGGTCCACGCCGGAACCGATGGGACGCCCCGGATACCCGAATGCGAGTTGCCGTGCAGACAGCATCAGGCCCAGCCCCGCCGGCCGCGCCACAAGAGCCACAGAAAAAACGGCGCGCCGATTACCGCGGTGAGTATGCCCAGCGGAATCTCCGTGGCCGTCAGGGTCCTGGCCATGGTGTCGGTGGCCAACAGGTAGACCGCCCCGAGCAGGGTCGCCACCGGCAAGAGAATCCCGAACGCCGGACCGACGAGCATGCGGGCGATGTGGGGCATGACGAGTCCGACCCAGCCGATCACGCCGGCGATGGACACCACGCTGGCGGTCATCAGCGTCGAACAAACGATGACGGCAATCCGCAGCGGTCCCGCATCGATACCCAGTGACTTCGCTTCTTCGTCGCCGAGGGCGAGAACGTGAATACGCCATCGCAGCAGGATCATCGGGACGAGGCCGACCAGCACGGCGGGCAATACGGCCAGCACATCCCCCGACTGCACCGCCGCCAGGCTGCCCAGAAGCCAGAAGGTAATGGCCGGGAGCTGGTCATAGGGATCCGCCATGACCTTCAGCAGAGAGGTCATGGCGCCCGCCAGGGCCCCGATCACCACGCCCGCGAGCACCAGGACAAGGACCGTGTCGCGCCCCCGGACCGCCGAGGCGACCACGCCCACCGCGCCTACGGCAACAAGACCGCCGACGAACGCGGACAGCTGGATCGCCGCCACCGGCAAGGACAGGAAGATGCCGAGCACGGCCCCCAGGCCGGCGCCCGCGGAAACCCCCAGGATGTCCGGCGATACCAGAGGATTTCGAAACAGCGACTGGTAGCACGCGCCGGCGGCTGCGAGGGCCCCGCCGACCAGGAGCGCCGCCAGAACCCGGGGAAGGCGAATCGAGAACAGCACCTGGCTGGCGGCGGTTTCTGCCTCACCCTGGCCCGTCAGCCGCGACCAGGCGAGGGAAGCCGCCTCCCCCGCGCTCAGCGGATAAGGCCCGATCAGCAGCGCCACGCCGGCCAGCAGGATGATGAGCCCGGCAAGCACCAGGGCAGTCGCGTTGCGCCGCCGGATCGAGACGCCGGCCACTAGGGCGCCGCACCCCGCGCCCATTCCAGCAGCCCGTCGAGGTCCTCGTCCGCCAGGTCCAGATGATAGTAGAGACGATAGAAGGCCCGGGTCTCGGCACGCAGATCGCCGTCGGCATGCGCCGGATAGAACAGTCCGGCCAGCCAGGTCAGGCCCATGAAGCGATTCACCGACGGCGGCCGGTCGATCCAGCCGAAGGGCGCGGTAGGTGACAGGAACACCCGGCCCTCCCGCACGGCGGTAATGCCCGCCCAGAGGCGATCGGATCCGACCGCCCGATAGAACGTCGGGTCCCAGGTCACGATGGTGTCCGGGTCCGCTGCTATGACTTGCTCAATGGAGGCCTGGACCAGGCCGCGGCGGCCATCCCCCGTGTAGGCGACATTCCGGCCGCCAGCCCGCTCGATAATTTCGGTATTGATGGAACCGCGCAGACCGGTTTCCAGCCCCTCCGGGCCGCGCGCCAGGTACACCCTTGGCCGCTCGCTTTCCGGCACTTTCTCCAGGATGGCGTCGACCCGGGCCAGGCGGGCTTCGACGTCCGCGGCCAGGCGCTCGCCGCGCTCGGGGACGCCGAGGGCCGCCCCGACGCGGCGCAGGGATTCGGCAGTGTTCTCGAGCCGGCCATCGAACAGGAGATAGGGAATTCCGGTTTGCCGCTGCACACGATCGGCGAGGGAGATAAACGTGTCCCGGACAGAGCCGAAATCCACGATGACATCGGGATCCAGGGCCAGCATGCGCTCGAGATTGGCCTCGCCGCCACGCCCGGTCAGCATGCCGGTCTCCGGAAGATCACGGTATTCGGGCGGCACGTAGGGCCGCTCCCAGGGCCGCAGCGCGCGGGGCCATCCGGCGAGCGCGTCCGGCCGCAGCATGTACACCAGGACCGACGCCGGCCCACCGGCTGCGAACACGGTCCTGATCTCCTCGGGAACCTGCACCTCGCGGCCGGCAGAATCGGTCACGGTGCGCGCGCCGGCTGGCTGACCCGGCAGCCCGGCAAGGCTCAGCAGGAGAATGGCAAATAACGCGGGCTTCATACGGCGGATCCCGAAGGCGACGGTCCTGCGCATTATGCCGGACGCCAGGGGGTTTCCGGTTCCAGCCGCCGCCAGGCCCGTCGGCGCCGGGTCAGATCCGGATCCAGCACCATACATCGCGGCGTTGCAGGCGCATGGGCGCTCCCGGGTCGGTGGATGCTGACTCGCCGATCGTAACGCGCGTCGTCACGCGGCGTCCGGACGCCGAATACCCGGTCCTGCGATGCCAATGAAGCCGGCCCGCACGGGCTACTGTCCTGCGGGGCCCATGTACTCGGCGAGGAACTTCGCATAGGCCCGTGCCGCGGTGATCTGGTTTTCCTTTTTCAGGAACCCATGGCCCTCGTCTTCGAACAGGACGTACTCCACGGGTACACCATTGGCGCGCACCGCAGCCACGAGTTCGTCGCTTTCCACCTGGAGCACGCGCGGGTCGTTGGCCCCCTGGACGACGAGCAGCGGCTTGTTGATGTTGCCGGCGTGGAACAGCGGGGAAATGCGGCGGTGGCGCTCGGCGTCCGTGGCCGGGTCACCCATCTCGTCGTACAGGGCTTCGCGGAAGCTCTCCCACCAGGGCGGAATGCTCTGTAGCGTTCGCACCCAGTTGGTCACGCCGAAAATGTTGATGCCCACATCGAACACGTCGGGACGAAACGCCAGCGCCGCGGCCACCATGTATCCGCCGTAGCTGCCGCCGATGATGCCAATACGCTCCGGGTCCACCCAGTCCTGCGCCGCGAGATAGTTTTTCGCCTCGACAATGTCGTCCAGGTCCACTTCGCCGTGGCGCCTGTCGTCCATCTGGTAGAAGGTCTTGCCGTAGCCGGAAGACCCCCGATTGTTAGCCATGAAAATCACGTAACCCTGGTTGACCAGGAACTGGGCGGTGGCGCTGTACTGCACCCGGCTCTGACCGCCGGGACCGCCATGCACCCAAACCAGCGCAGGCGCGGGCGTCTCGGCCGTTGCCCCGGCCGGCCGGTAAAGGATGGAGGGAATTTCCAGGCCATCGAAGCTGGGGTAGCGGACGACTTCGGCGTCAACGAGCGCATCGGGATCGATGTCCGGGTTCATGGCCCGGGTGAGCTGGCGGGCGGTTCCGGTTTCAAGGTCTATGGCGAACAGATTGGATGGCGAAGTCGCCGAATTGACGTAGACCGCCATGCGTTTCTCGTCCGGTGAGAAGCGCACGTTGCGGAGGTCTCCCGGCGGCAGATCCGGAAGCGCCAGGGGCTTGCCCGTCTCCCGGTCCATAACGCTTACGCGGGTCCGGCCATCCTCGTTCACGCCGGTTACCCGGTACCGGCCGGAGTCCGAGAAGAATAGAAACACCACGTCCCAGTCGGGCTGAAACTCGGGACGCCGCTCGCCGGTTTCGAGGCTGTAGGACCAGGCCTGGGTGAACTCGCCTTCGCCGTCCGTGGAGTAGTAAAGCGCCGAACCGTCGGGATCGAACGCAAACGCCGCGTTGGAGACGTTACCCTCGTGGGGTGTGACATGGACCAGGTCGGCCTCCGGGTTTTCCGAATCGAACAGGTAAATGTCGCTGTCCACGCGCGTACGCTCCCTTACCAGCGCCACATAGCGCCCGTCCGGGCTTATCGCCTGAATTGACCAGCTGTCGTCGTTCTGGAACACCAGGCGCCGCTCGTAGTCGTCAACCGAGTATTCGTAGAGGTCGAAGAACTTCGGATCACGCTCGTTGCTGGTCACCCAGAATCGGCGCTTGTCGCCGCTGAAACCCTCGAAGCCGGCTTTCAGATTCTCGCCCGGGGTCAGGTCGCGAACCGAGCCGTCGGTCTCGCGAACGTACACGTGGGTCAACTCGTTGCCGCCCTGGTCCGCCGTGAACAGGAACCGCCCGTCCTCGGGAAAGGCCGCGGCAATAAACTGCGAGTCCGAATCGGAGTCCGTCAGGGCCATGGCGGGACCGCCGTCGAACGGGACCTGCACCACGTTGACCACACCGCTCTCATCGGAACTGACCAGGATGTGCTGGCCGTCGTGGGAGAACGCCGCACCCCGGTAGAGGGTGGTCTTGAAAAAGGCCTCGGCAGGATAGCGAGTGATCGTAGTCGTGACGGCGCTCTCTGCCGGAGCAGCCGCCGGTTGCACCGGTTTCGAAACGGCGACTGGCGGTTCGGGATCGCGCCCGCACCCGCCCACGGTCGCGGCCAGGGTCGCGGCCAGCATCGCGCCAAGCAAAAGCACCGGCGCCGGTGAAATCACCGACAAACTCTTTCCACGAATCATTACATGCTCCCAAGAAACTCTGGCCCGGCCCGCTGCCCCGACGGGTCGCCGCATTGTACGGGTGCGCTTCGGTGCCACCCGAAACGGGGCGCTCTAGCGAATACCCTCTGCTTCCCACCGCGGCGGACCGAATTCGTTCGGTTCAGTGAACGGCGCAACCGCAATCCAGGTCCAGCACGACCAGTTCCCGCGGACCCAGTAGCGGCAGCAGCAAGCTGCCGTCCGCCGCGACCTCGGCGCCGCCCTGCCCAAACAGCGTGACCGGGGGGCCCTCGCCGGCCGGCGCGGCGACCTGCAGATTTACGAGCGGGCGTGGCGAGAAATTCGCCACCACGAGCAGGCGTGAGTCGCCGTGGGTTCGGAGCCATCCGATAGCCGAGTCGGCGCTGTCGCCTGTCAGCGCCACGGGCTTGTAGCCGCCACGCGCCAGGGCCGGCTGGCTGCGCCGCAGGGAAATCAGCCGGCGGTAGTCCTGCCACAGGGAGCCGGGGTCGGCCTGCTGGCGCGCCACATTCATTTCGGCGGATGCTTTGCGGTTCACCATCCACGGCGTCCCGCTCGTAAAGCCGCCCTCATCGGTCCAGCGCATGGGCGTGCGTTTCTCGGGGTCTTCGTCCCCCGGGCCATTTACAAGCCCGATCTCTTCCCCGTAATAAAGGAAAGGCACTCCTGGAAGCGTCAGCAGAACGCCCGCGGCCAGCCGTGCTCGGGAAGGGTTGTTGTTCAGCTGAGTCATGACCCGGATCATGTCGTGGTTGGTCAGGAACGTGGCATCCAGCGCGTGCTGCGGATAGAGGCCGGCGACTTCGCACAGGGTTTCCTGGACGAGTCCGGGCGTGTCCTGGCGCACGCCGCCGACGAGAGCGCCGGCCAGATCAAAGTCGAAGCTCATGTCCAACTCTGTGTAGGGCCCGGAACCGAAATATCTGGCCACCTGTTCCACGCTGGTCCAGTTTTCCCCGACGAGCAGGACATTCGGATAGTCCTTTCGGACCGCCGCCGAGAATTCCCGCCACCAGCCATGGGTCTCGTCAGAACCTCCGGCCTTCGCCTCGTCACCGGCTTCGACAATGTGGCGGGCCGCATCCAGGCGGAAACCGTCCACGCCGCGCGCCAGCCAGCGTCTCGCCACGGCGATCATCTCGGCGCGTACGGCCGGATTCTCGTAGTTCAGGTCCGGCATCCCACCCCAGAACAAGCCATAGTAATAACGGTCCAGGCCGGGATGCTTGTGCCAGGTGGGGCTGCCTCCCCAGGGCTGCGTCCACCCCGGATCCTCATCGCGCCAGACAAACCAGTCATGGTACGGATCGTCCGGAGAGCTCCCCGCGGCCTGGAACCAGGGATGCTCCGACGACGCATGATTCAGCACCAGGTCCATGATGACCTTGATGCCGCGCTTGTGGGCCTCGGCCAGGAAACGATCGAAGTCCTCGTCGCTCCCGTAGTCGGGCTCCACGGCGTCATAGTCCACGGTGTCGTAGCCGTGGTAGCTGGGTGAGTTCGTGATGGGTAACAGCCACAGGGCGTCTACCCCCAGGTCTGATACGGTGGCCGGGTCGCCATCATTGAGATAATCCAGGCGCGCGGTCAGCCCGTTGAAATCGCCGATCCCGTCGCCGTCCGAATCCTGGAAGCTCCGGACAAACACCTGGTAGAAAACCGACCCGTTGGCCCAGTGATCCAGCTGGCCCGCCTCGTAGTCATCCGGACAGACCCCCGCGGTGGCCACGCCGGCCATGAGTATCAGGAGCGCACCTACACCGTTTCGCATCGTTGGTTTTCTCCACCAGATTGTCTTTGGCACCGGACCGCCGGTGCCCCAGTGTAGCCCGGCGGGCGGTCGCCTCGCGCGCACCACGACCCCCAGGAGAGTCCCGCAACGTGAACGTCTGACAGGCTGAACAAGATGTAATGTTATTTAGAGAGATATTGTCTAAACAATTGTTATAATTTGTTTTTATTTTCGATCGTTCTTGGGTTTCTAGAAATCACGTGAAGTGACGGGTGGCGTTACCCGTACGCCCTGGCCCGACATCATCCAGGCAACATCCAGGGACAGGCGGCCCGCTCCAAGGGGGCGGGAACTACGGTCGCCCACCCGGCCGGGGCTGCGTGCCGCTTTCGCGTGGCCGACGAATTGCCAATCGAGTGAGTTCCGTGCAGGGATCAAGATCCGGGGTGACCGTCCGCATGTAACGGAAGATACGGGTCCGGTGGGTTAAACTGCGACGGTGCACCGCACAACCCGATTCAATCGCCGATTCAATCGAGAGGCCCTCGCGTGGAACCCTCCGCCACAACCGTAGAACGCCGCCTCGCCGCGATCCTCAGCGCGGACGCCGCCGGCTATACAAAACTCATGGCCGACGACGAGGTTGCCACCCTGCAGACCCTGAACGGCCACAGGGCGGTGATGTCCGGTCTGGTGCGCCAGTTCGGGGGCCGGGTGGTGGACATGGTCGGGGACAATCTGCTGTCCGAATTTCCCAGCCCTCTGGACGCCACGGAGTGCGCCGTGGAGATACAGCGCCAGCTGGCCATTCGCAACGACGAACTGCCGGCCCACAGGCGCATGCATTTCCGGATCGGGCTCAACGTCGGCGACCTCATCATCGACGGCGAACGGATTGTCGGTGACGGCGTCAATATCGCGGCTCGCATCGAGGCCAGCGCCGAACCGGGCAGCATCGCCATTTCCGGCAGCGTGCTGGAGCAGATCGACGGCAAGCTGCCGCTGGAGTTCGAGGACACCGGCGCCCACGAACTGAAGAATGTGCGCAAGCCCGTTCACATCTACAAGCTGAGGCAGGAAGAAGGCGCCGCGGACGGACAGGGCAAGAAAGGCCATAGGCAGGAGGATTCTCCGCAGGGCCACATCCCCGGTTTCTCGGGCCGCCACGCCGTCGCCGTGTTGCCGTTCCGAAATCTCAGCAAGAACGAAGAACAGGCCTATTTCGCCGACGGTCTGACAGAAGACATCATCAGCTCCCTCGCGGCACTCAAGGTCTATCCGGTGATCTCGAGGAACTCGACCTTTGCGTACAAGGACCAGCACGTCGATCCCCGCACCATCAGCGAAGCACTCGGGGCCCACTACGTGGTCACCGGCAGCGTGCGAACGTCCGGCAAGCGGGTGCGCGTGACCGCCGAACTGGCGGACGCACTCGATGGCCACCAGGTCTGGTCCAGCCGCTATGACCGGGAGTTGTCGGACTTTTTTGATTTGCAGGACGAATTGACCCTGGAAATCGCCGGCGCCCTGGGCCCGGCCCTGTCCCAGAGCGAAATACGCCACGCCATGAGACGGCAGCCAAAGAACCTGGATGCCTGGGACTGTATTCATCGGGGCATGTGGCATCTCTTCGAACGCACGCGGGACGACATGAAGGAATGTCGCCGCTGGGCAAACCGCGCCATCGAGCTACAGTCCGACTCGGCCCAGGCCTGGAGCCTGCTGGCTTTCAGCCGCATGTACGATGTCCTGTACCAGTGGACCAGCGACCCGGAAAAGGCCCAGAAAGACATCCGTGCGGCCGCCGAGCGGGCCGTTTCCATCGACAAGGACGATGTGTTTGCCCTGATTGCCCTCGGTTATTCCCTGTCCATGGCCGAAGAGCATGACCGGGCTGTTTCGGTCCTGGAACGCGCCATCGAATCCAACCCGAGCTCCGCGCTCGCCTACTGGGCGCTCGGATCCGCCATGCGTTTTGCGGGCCGTTTCGATGAAGCGATTCCGATGGTGGAAAAGGCCATCCGCTTGTCCCCGCAAGACCGCATGCTCCACGAGTTCTTCTTCACCCTCGCGTCCGTGCACTTTCTGGCAGAACGCTATGACGACGCGGTGGACGCGGCCCGGCGAAGCCTTAATCTGCAGGCCGGCCAGCCGGGCGCGTGGCGTATCATTTCCGCCGCCCGGGCCTTCCAGGGCAATCTCGAAGAAGCCAGGGCGGCGCTCGCGGAAATGATCCGCCTGGCGCCCGGCCTGACCAGCGACGCGCTGAAGGTGTACATGCCCGACGCCATCGCCGAGCGGTACGTCAACGGCCTGAAGCTGGCCGGCTGGAGCGGTTAGTCCGAGGGGCCGGATTCCCGGCCCGGGCCCGGCTCACGACGCGGTGCAGCAGGTGGTCCGTACCGCGGCCGTCTACACTCCCTCCCATTGGCAAAAGACTGATCGGTTTCAGCCCGCGCTTGCGGCTGACGCGAATCGGCGGCCATTGGGGGAGCTACCAAAGCGACACAGGGTCGGCAGACCCGGGCGAGCCTCGACGTGCTCACGTCACCGCGCGGGCGGACGGGGCTTTGCAGCTGAACAACCATATTTACCCTGGCGCAGGACGCCGGGCGTCACCGCCTGAACAGGCAAACCACGGGCCCTGAGAAGCCCGAACCCTTGGAGGGGAACAATGAGAAGAACCTTGCTATTCGGGGCCCTGGCGGCCCTCGCCCTGCCCTTGTCGGCGCAGGCCCAGGAATCGGAGCCACTCAGGCCCTACATCTATGCCACTTACCACTACTGCGACAGCGCCGCCCAGGACGACGTGGACGGCCAGGTGGACAAGGTCTGGGCGCCGATCTACGACAAGGCCGTGGAAGACGGCACCATCACGGGCTGGGGCTGGTATGCACACCACACCGGCGGGAAATGGCGACGGCTGAGCTATTACATCTCCCCGACCCTCGAGGGCCTGTTCGCCGCCCAGGAAGCGGTGGGCGAGAAACTCGACGACGCCCTGGGCGACGACCGCAGCTTCGGCCAGGCCTGCAGGATGCACGATGACTACATCTGGCAGATCACCGCCGGCAGCAACATCGATGACGGCCCGGAGGGCAAGGTCGCCCTGTCGGTCTATCTGCAGTGCAAGATGAGCGGCGAAGAGCGGGTCGATGAGCTGGTCCGCACCGTTTACGCGCCGATCTATGACTCCTTTATCGGTGACGGCAAGGCCCGCTCCTGGGGCTGGCTGTCCCATGTCGTGGGCGGCAAGTACCGGCGCGCGATTACGATGACCGCCGACGATGTGCCGACCCTGCTGAAGACCCGGGCCGCGATCATCGAGGCCATACAGGCCAAGGACACGAGCACCGAGTTCAGCGACATCTGTTACTCCCACAGCGACTACATCTGGAACGTGGGCCATTAGCAGCCCGAGGCGCCCATAGCCCGAAACCGGGGTCAGAGGCTGGCCCGATAAGGGAGAACGACAACGGGGCGGCGGCCGCCAGGCCGCCGCCCCGCTATTTACTCGGCCCGGGAACCATACTCTCGCCGTTGAGTCCGATCTCTTTTGGCCTGGCCGGCCGCTGTATCATCCCCGGACCTGACTCATAAGGACGCTGCCCGATGCAGACACTTGATCGCGTACGAAACGCTCCCGGCCTGACCGCACTCACCGCGATGTTTCTCCTGACGCTGACGCTGTCCGGATGCTCCAGGGACTCCGGCGAACCGCCAGCACCGAAGGCCGCGCAACCGTCAGGCGAAAACAGCCAGGCTGCTGCACCGGCAACTGCGGATACCCAGACGGAAGCTCTCATTCCCAAGGACCCTGCTATTCGGCAACCCCGAGAGAATTCGAGGCCGTTTGAGCCCCAGCGGCGAGCTGGTCTCATACGTCGCACCGGTAGACGGCATCATGAACGTCTGGGTCGGCCCGGCAAACGACCTGGATGCCGCCAGGCCGGTAACCAGCGACACGTCCCGCGGTATCCAGCAATACCTGTGGTCGGCTTCGGACGATTACCTGTTGTATCTGCGGGACACCGGCGGTGACGAGAACAACCATGTGCACGCCGTTGCCCTGGACACGGGAGAAATCCGCGATCTCACGCCGTACGCTGGCGCCCGGGCGGAGATTTACGGCCTGAGCTGGTCCCGCCCCGGTGAAATCGTGGTCGGCATCAACGACCGCAATCCCGAGTACTTCGACGTCTATCGGGTCGCCCTGGCAACCGGCGAACGAAGCCTGCTGCTGGAGAACAATGAATACGGGTCGTTTGTCATTGACGATGATCTCGCCGTTCGCGTGGCGGTCCGGCCGACCGAAGACGGCGGCGGCGATATGTTCCGCGTCGATTCAGGCGACGAGGGCCCTGTTTTCACCCAGATCGCCAGCATTTCCGCGGCTGACAATCTCAGCACGACGTTGTTGGGCATGACGCCCGGAAACGATGCCGTTCATGTCATCACCGCAAGGGACCGGGACAAGGCGGCGCTGATGGCCATGGACCTGGACGACGGATCCTTTGCTGTCGTTGCCGAGAACAATCTGGCCGATGTGGATGCGGTGATGCTGGAACCGACCACGCGGGAGGTTCTGGCCTACGCCGCAACATTCACCCGCCAGACCTGGGTTCCGGTCCAGGACGGCTTCGGCAAGCATCTCGAGAACATCGCGAAGAATACGCCGGGGGATATGAACCTGCTGGGTCAGACCCGGGACGGCCATCGCTGGATCTTCGTATCCGATGCTCCCAGCGATCCGGTTCCTTACTACGTCTACGACCGGACGACGGGTGAGACGAACCGGCTGTTCTCGTCCTACCCCGAACTGGCGGCCATGCCACTTCGCACCATGACCCCGGTCGTCATCGAGTCCCGCGACGGGCTGCCTCTCGTGTCCTATCTGACTCTCCCCTCGGAAGCCGATCCGGACGGCGACGGCAAGCCCGACGCCAGGGCGCCGCTGGTTCTGAATGTCCATGGCGGCCCCTGGGCGCGGGACACCTACGGCTACGACCCTACCCATCAGTGGCTGGCCAATCGGGGTTATGCCGTCTTGTCCGTCAATTACCGCGGTTCTACCGGATTCGGAAAGGCTTTCGTGGAGGCCGCTGTCGGCGAGTGGGCCGGCAAAATGCACGACGATCTGCTGGACGCCGTGGACTGGGCGGTCGTCGAAGGCATCACCGATCCCGACACGGTGGCCATCATGGGCGGCAGCTACGGCGGTTATGCCACGCTCGTGGGGCTGACGTTCACGCCGGATCGGTTTGCCTGCGGCGTGGATATCGTCGGGCCATCGAACCTGCAGACCTTGCTCGGGACGATACCGCCCTACTGGAAGAGCTTCTTCGAAACCTTCACCCGGCATCTCGGTGACCCGCGTACCGAAGAAGGACGGGCGTTGCTGCAGGATCGTTCTCCCCTCAACCGCGTGGATGCCATTCAGCGGCCGCTGCTCATCGGCCAGGGAGCCAATGACCCCCGGGTCAAGCAGTCCGAGTCGGACCAGATCGTCGACGTGATGACCGAAAAGAATCTGCCGGTCACCTACGTGCTGTTCCCCGACGAGGGTCATGGCTTTGCGCGCCCTCAGAACCGGCTGGCGTTCTTCGGGATCACGGAAGGGTTCCTGCATACCTGCCTGGGCAGGCGTTTCGAGCCATTGGGCGACGCGCTGGCCGGCAGCAGCACCCAGATCCCCGCTGGCGCCGATATCGTGCCCGGACTCGTCGAGGCGCTGGAGGGCTTCGAGCCGACCGTCAGGAAATAGGCCTTCCCAGGCCACGGGAGCGCGGACCCGGTCTGGAGGTTCAGGCCGGGGCCGCATCCGGGTCGATGGATTTCTGCCACGCAAGCAGCCGGTTGTTGGCCGGCATGGCGACATCCTGCCGCAGCGCGAGGCCTGACGCCCGGGCCAGGGCATCGACGCGCTCGAAATCCCGTATGCCCATGGACGGGTCCCGCATGCGCAGCGACGCATCGAATGCCCGATTGCTTTCGCTGGTGTGAACACCGCCGTAGCTGAACGGACCATAGAGCAGGAACAACCCCTCTTCCTTCAGCAGGCGGCCGACCCCGGTCACCATGGCCTCGACCGCCGGCCAGTTCATGATGTGGGCCGTGTTAGCGGAAAACACGGCGTCGGCCTCGACCCCGGGCCACGGCTCCTCCAGCACGTCCAGCGCGAGGGGGCGGCGCACGTTATCCAGTCCGGCGTCGTCCAGCCACTGGCGGATGCCGGCATGGTTGGACAGCCGGTCCGAGGTCTGCCAGATGACTTCGGGCAATTGCGCGCCGAAAAACACGGCATGCTGTCCGGTGCCGCTGCCGATCTCCAACACCTTGCAGCCCGGGCGCAGGTATCGCCTGAGGACCTCGAGGATCGGCCCCTGGTTATTCTCGCAGGCTTGGGAAAAAGGCTTTGTCATGGGCCCAGGTCGTCAGGTCCAGCGGCTACTGTAACGCCAATCCCTTGCGGAAGCCCCGGGGCCGGGGCCTGCCCTCGGCTCCGTGCGGCGCCGCCACGGCTTGCCCCGTCGTCGTCTCTACCGAGCGACATTCGGCTATGCTCCCTGAATAGCTATCGTCCAGGAGAGACCACCCATGCCCCGTTCCCTTGTCCTCGCCATCAGCCTCATGACCCTGGCTGCGTGCGCCCCTGACGCCGCAGACACCGGCACGCCGGCTACGACCGATGCGATCGACCCCACCGGGAACTGGACGATTGAAGCCATTGGGGATCGCCCGGTCATCGACAAGAGCCCCACGGCCATCACGTTCACCATGGACGGTACGGTGGCCGGCAACGCCGGCTGCAACCAGTTCACCGGCGGCTTCGAGCTCTCCGGAACGCGCCTGTCCATGGGGCCCCTCGCAGTCACCCAGCGTATGTGCGCGGTGGAAGCCCTCATGGAGCAAGAGGGCCGTTTCCTGAAGGCCCTGCAACAGGTCGACGGCGTCAGCATGGACAACGGCTTGCTGGTTATGACCGACGCCTCTGGCGAAACACTGGTCCGCGCCTCACGCCAGCCGGAATAAGCCGCACCGCGACACGCGCTCTCGCTCGGTGAACACCCCGCCCGCCAGGCCGTGGCTCACCGGCATGAATCGGGCTCACTGACATCGCTGTGCGCCTTCCGTGCGCGCCGACCCTCAGGCCGACCCATTGACTGTCTGGCGGGCAGGCATTGCCCCTGACGTCTATACGTTAGGGGAGCCCCGGAATCCTCGAGCGCGGCGTACCCACTGATGCTCCTGCCGTTTCCGGTGGCGTGTCGGGCGCTCCGCCCGTTCCCGGCCATGGATGAGCCTGCCGCTTTCCAGGAGGTGCCGCATGGCTGCCAATCGAACGTTTGACGCCCGCCCGGACACGATGGATTTTCGCGACCGGATGTTTGTTCCCACGCTCATCCACGTGCCTCCGGCCCGCCGGCTCGAGGAGTACCTGGACCACAGTCCGCCGATCCTGGACCAGGGTGAGGAAGGGGCCTGCACCGGGTTCGGGCTTGCCGCAGTAGCCCATTATCTGCTGGGCACCCGTAACGACGATACCGAGGCAACCCGCTTGAGCCCGCGCATGTTCTACGAGATGGCCAAGCGCTACGACGAGTGGGAGGGCGAGGACTACTCGGGATCGAGCGCGCGCGGTGCCATGAAAGGCTGGCACAAGCACGGCGTATGCAGCGAACCCCTTTGGCCCCACGATCCTGACGCTCCGGACGCCAGGCTTACTGCCGCGCGCGCCGAGAACGCCGCCGAACGGCCGCTGGGAGCGTACTTCCGGGTCAACCACAAGGACCTGGTAGCCATGCACACCGCACTCGCTGAGGTCGGCATCCTGTTTGCCGCAGCAGCAGTCCACCAGGGTTGGTACCGGGTCGGCAGCGACGGTGTGGTGCCCTTTGACGGCCGCCAGGTAGGCGGTCACGCCTTCGCCATCGTCGCCTATGACCGGGATGGCTTCTGGATACAGAACTCCTGGGGTCCCGACTGGGGCCGCGACGGCTTCTGCTTCGTCTCCTACAGCGACTGGCTGGAAAACGGCATGGACGTCTGGGTCGCGCGGCCCGGCGTGCCGATCCGCGTTGACGAACGGGCGCTGGTTTCCGGGCGCACCGTGGGCATTTCCACCACCAGCGTATCGTTTGCCGAACTGCGCCCGCACATCGTGACCATAGGCAACGACGGCCGACTGGCAGGAAACGGCACGTTTGCCAACGACGCCGACGATGTGGAGGAAATTCTTACCGGCCATTTTCCGCGCATCACGAAGCACTGGCGCACACGCCGCATATTGCTTTATGCCCATGGCGGGCTGGTGCCGGAGAAGAACGCCATTCAGCGAATCGAAAACTACGTCCGCACCCTGGAGGGTTCCCAGGTCTATGTTCTGGGCTTCATTTGGCGGACTGACTTCTGGAGCACCATCGGCAATGTTCTGAAGGATGCCTTTCGTCGCCGCCGTACCGAGGGACTGCTCGATGATGCGAAGGACTTTCTCCTCGATCGGGTCGACGATGCGCTCGAGCCCATTGCGCGGACCGTCGGCGGCAAGACCCTCTGGGAGGAAATGAAGCAGAACGGTCGCTGGGCGACCACGCAGAACGATGGCGCCGCCCGCCAGGTTGCCGACTTGCTGGCTGACCTGGCGGCCGCCGATCCACGGGTGGAAATCCATCTTGCCGCCCACAGCGCGGGCTCCATCTTCCATGCGCCGCTGGTTCAGTACCTGACCGGCAGCGGCGAACTCGAGACGGGCCCCATGCGCGGGACCACCGGACTGGATCTCAACATCGCGTCCTGCACGCTGTGGGCGCCCGCCTGCACGCTGGACCTGTTCAAGGCCACCTATCTGCCCGCCATACAGGCCCGGCGCCTGAAGTCCTTCGCCCTGTTCAATCTCACCGAGGCCAGCGAGGCGGACGATCACGTCGCACGCATCTACAACAAGTCACTGCTTTACCTGATCGCCAACGCGCTGGAGAACAAGCCCCGCATCCCGCTGATCAGCCCGTCGGGGGAGCCCCTGCTGGGCCTGGATGAGTACGTGTCCAGGGACCGGGCCATGAACGACCTGTTTCGCAGGCGTTATGCGGACTAC
The DNA here is from genome assembly GCA_963842955.1 of uncultured Gammaproteobacteria bacterium. Classification (GTDB taxonomy): domain Bacteria; phylum Pseudomonadota; class Gammaproteobacteria; order Steroidobacterales; family XN24; genus JARFQW01. The sequence continues at coordinate 127,035 of CAWJIJ010000006.1, read as the reverse complement.
GTGCTGGCGCCGAACCACGGAGAGATCGGCAAGAAAAACGCGTCGCGGGCCCTTCACCACGGGGACTTCGACGACGATGACGCGACGGTCCAGGCGACGATTGCCCGGATCAAGGACGTGCAGTCTTTCGGTGAGAACTTTGCCTTCCGGCCGTCGCCGTCAGCCGCGTCCGACCGGCGCCGACGGCTGGAACGGGCCACCGGCGAGGAGTAGACCGCCGCGCTAGCGAAAGTCGCCCGTCAGACTGAAAGCCGCCCACTGGCTCAGCGTCCATGGGGACCGGTCGCTGCCCATGAGCTGCAGAAGCGTGCGGCGAAACGCTTCGCGTCGCGGCAGACTGTCCGCAATCCACAGGCCGTAGAAGCAGGCGAAGAACCGCGCGGCGCACGACGCGCTGACCGGCCAGTGGGTGGAGATCAGGCTGTCCGCGCCACCCTGGATGAGGGCCCAGTCCAGACCGAGGCTGTCTCCGCCGGCGCCCTCGCGGGCCAGTCCGCTGACACAGGCCATCATCGAAACGTGGCTGCCGGTCAGGTCCAGCCCCCCGGACAGGACCCTGGCCGGAGTCAGGCGGCCGTCGCGATTGCGGCTGGCAATTCTCTTGCGGTCGGGTATCCCGGAGTCGTCTGCCAATACCAGCCACGAATCCTCGTAGGGACTGCCCTCGCCCGCCGCAGGAAAGTGTCCGTGGACCGAGAAGTGAATGATCCGATGATCCAGGGACCGGGTTTCCAGCGCATCGACGGTAGCCTCCTCCATCACCAGCGTTTCTCCCTTGACCCCGTGCTCTACCAGCCAGGCGACCGGCGCGGTCAGGCTTTCGACGAATGCGCCCTGTCGCCCGCGCCGCAGGTCCTGGCGACTAGGCACGATGACCCCGAGGTATTCCCGGGGCGCGGCCGCCACCGGACGGGACGTAACGCGCTCAAGGTGAAAAGCGGAATGCACCCTGGACACCGAAAAAACGTCGATCAGGACGCCGTCGCCAAAGGGCAGATACTGCAGCGGAACGTTGTGGAAATCCTCGTCGGACGAATAAGCGATATGGTCGCCCTCGGCCACGATGCCCCGATCCAGGAAGTCTCCCAGCCAGGCCACCAGGGGTGCGAGGTCATCGGACGCCCGCCAGTCGTCAGCATCCGGTCTTACCTGTCGCGCGGCGCTCTGCAGCATCTCCCGGCTCACCGGAATGGGCGCCAGCCCGTGAATGCTGCCATCGACGGAAACGAATGCCGCCTGGACCTGCTGGTCATCGACGAAATAGGTGAGATAGTGACACCCGGCCCGGCGAACGATATCGGGCAGCCGGCGCACCGTGCCGTAAATCGCCGCGTCCCGGACCGGCCGTCCTTCCTGCGCGGTCAGACGGTCGGCAATCACCCGGCCCTTCGATGATTCGATCGCTTCCAGTAAATCTCCCGGCCTATCTGCAATCTGAAGTTTCTCGCACAAAACATTGAAAAGATAAGGATAAGCGGAGAATGCCCCCGCCCGGCGCAGCGGATCGTCGATGCCCGCACGGAGGCCCTCGAGATTGTTCCGGAGTTCAATGAGCGCATCCGCTGCAGGGCCGGCCCGCATCAGCCGGCTGTTGCAGAGGTAGATCCCCCACAGCGCGTCGTTCTCCAGCTCGGCCACGCGAATGGTCCCGGGCCCAGAGCAGGCATTCGCCCAGATCTCGAAGGGACCGGCGAATGACTTCGGCAGGGGGAGTGCCGTGCACGAAAATGCCGCAGGCGTTGCGGATACGGCCGCGAACCCCAAGGACGGTGTCCTCGCGGCCCCGGGTGAGAACCCTCTCGCCCTGGTCCAGCATGTCCAGCAGACGGCGATACCGCTCGGCCTCCGGCGGGCCGGATGCTGCACGCATCGCTGGTCCTGGCGACGGGCTATCGTCGGTTGTCCCGGCCGGCTCGATGCCGGCCAGGCCGAACAGGTGCGCGAGAGCCCCCTTGACGGCTTCGGCCGAGGCCCCTTCCGGGGCTGCCGCCAGGTCCGACTTCAGGCTGGCCGCACCGGTCCGGTAGCGGTCTATCCAACCCGTCAGACGTTCCGCCTCGATGCGCGTCACCGGGTTCTCGAAAACGGACTCGTCTTCCAGTTCCGCCGCCGCATCGTCTACCCGGTGGAGATTAAGCAGGGCCTCTGCCCGGAGGATCCTGATGGGCGGGATTTCGCCCTTTGCCGCCTCGGCCGTATAGAAATCCACATAGTCCGAACTGGCCGCCAGCAGCTGCGCCGAATCACCGAGCAGGGACAACGCCTTCAGGTGACTCACCGCGAGTCCCGACAGGCTGGACAACGAGAGCCCGTGGTCCGATTGAATCCTCCCACAGCTCCCGGGCCCGCTGGTGCAACGCATCGGCCATCACCGCGCCCGCGGACGGGTCGCTGCCATAGCAGTAGTCCTGCACCAGGGCTGCCAGGGCAACGACGACCATCCCGGGGTGCTCGGACTCCACCAGTCCTGCGGCCACCGCCTTCAGGGGCGAGCCGGGCAGCGCAGCAAGAAGCCGGGTCCGCCGCTCGGGCGTCCCCTGACGCAGTACCTCTAGAACCTGGTCCCTCGTCAGACCTGGCATGGCGTCGCTCCCGGGCCACTCCGCGTGAAGCATCGCTCACACGACCCATGACTGGTGGAGACACAACTCTTCAAAGACTGACGCTAATACTCCCCCACATGCCGAACAGCGGCGCGAGCTGACCGTTCCCTGACCCGCAATTCGGATGAGCGTCCCTCTGAGTCTAGTTCGGCCGGCGGCACTCCACCGCACAGAGCGCCCCGTCAGGCGCTCGCTGGAACCGTCAGTCGCTCGAGGCATCCAGCCTGATCGCCGCGGTTCTTCAGGGTCAGAGACCGTCCTGAGCCTTGGCATTCTTACGGCAGAACACGAGGCCAACCCGCGTGCCGGGGTTCGTCGCAGCACCGCCCCAAAAGAGTCTTCGAATCCGCAGTCTATACTCTTGCGATTGGGGAAAAGGGGAGGAGCGTGCCATGGCCTATCCGGACTGGATGATTCGCGGGCCCGAAGTTTCGACCTGCAACTGCAACTGGGGCTGCCCGTGTCAGTTTAACTCGCTCCCGACCCATGGCAACTGCCGGGCAGCGGTCGCCATGCGGATCGACGAAGGCCACTTTGGTGACGTGGATCTGTCACGGCGTTTTGTGGGCCGGCCTGTTCGCCTGGCCCGGCGCGATCCACGAGGGCAATGGCGAGTGCCTGGCCATCGTTGACGAGAACGCATCGGGCGCGCAGCGTGACGCCGTGCTGCAGATCATGTCCGGCCAGACCTCCGAACCCGGAGCCACCATCTTCAACGTCTTTGCGGCCACTTACGAAACCGTCCACGATCCGGTCGTCGCGCCGATCCATTTCGAGGTGGACACGCAGGCCTGGACCGGCCATTTCACCATCCCGGGCTACGTGGACGGCACGGCGATGCCCATTGCCAATCCCATCACCGGCGTCGCCCACCGGGCCCGCGTCGCCCTGCCCGAAGGATTCGAGTATCGCGAAGCCGAATTCGTCAGCAGCCATACCCGCTCCGACAGCGTCATCCCGCTGGAGTGGGCCGACGGCCATGGCCACATCGCGATGCTGCACATGGGGCCTGCCGGACCGATCAGCTGAGCGTCGAGCGGACCCTCGGCCCGGGAAGCCGCTGCGCCCGGAACAACCGCGCCGGACCGGGTTGCCGACCTGGTGCGCAGGGATCGTCTGCTCGTGGGCGGTGCGCTGGCTGCTGATAACCGTCCATGTCCTGGGCCTGGCTGGCCGCCGGTGCCGGCATGGACATGGATATGGGCGGCATGGACCCGGACATGGTCATGCCCATGGAATGGACGGGCAAGCTCTTTGCCGTGATGTTCCTGATGTGGTGGATCATGATGATCGCCATGATGGTGCCCAGTGCCGCCCCGATGATTCTTTTGTTTGCGACGGTCAACCGGCGGCAGCGCGCGATGGCCGCGCCCTGGGTACCCACCGGCATATTCGCCGCCGGTTACCTGGCGGCCTGGGCCGCATACAGCGGGCTTGCGACCGGCCTCCAGTGGCTCCTGGACCAATCCGGCCTGATGACCATGGCCATGGCGAGCGCCGCGGACTGGCTCGGCGCGGTGCTCCTTCTGGCGGCCGGCGCCTGGCAGCTCACGCCGCTGAAGCACGCCTGCCTGGAGCACTGCCGGAGCCCTTTCGCTTTTGTCAGCCAGCACTGGCGGCCCGGCCCATGGGTGCGTTTCGCATGGGCGTTGCGGCATGGCAGCTACTGCGTGGCCTGCTGCTGGGCCGTCATGGGGCTGCTCTTTCTACGCGGGCGTCATGAACTTCGCATGGATCGCCGGGCTGGCCATCTTCGTCCTCGCTGAAAAGCTGCTCCCCGCAGGCCACCGTTTCGGCCAGTTCAGCGGGTACTTTTTCCTGGCCTGGGGCTCTCGGGCTCGTCGTCCACGCGGTCGTGTCATGAGCCGGCCTGTTAGCGCCCGGCTCGGGCGAACACCCCGTGCAACTCCGCGTCAGTAGGGAAATACGAGGGGCGCCACGAGCAGCGTGGCCACCCAGGCGAGGACGAGCAGCGGCACACCGACCTTTACGAAGTCCATGAACCGGTACCGGCCCGGCTCCACCACGAGCGTCACCACCGGGGTGGACACGGGCGTGACAAATGCCGCGGACGCTGCGATCACGACCGCGACAGCCAGCGGATAAGGCGAAATCCCCACGGTTTGTGCCGTGGTAATGGCGATGGGCGCAACCAGGACCGCGGCCGCCGTGTTCGACAGGAACAGCCCCAGCGCCGCGGTCAAAAAGAAAATGACCGTCAGCAGCGTGCCCGGTGAGGAGTCCCCCACCGCCGACATCAGTCCGCCGACAACCAGATCCGTACCGCCGGTCTGGTTCAGCGCATCGGCCAACGGGAGCATGCCCGCGACCAGCACGATACTGCTCCAGTGTATGGCCCGGTAGGCCTCTTCCATCGTCAGGCACCGCGTCACGATGGCAGCGACCACGGCCATGATGACGGCGGCGACCAGCGGGACGATGTCGAAGACACTCAGGAGCACCATGCCGGCAAGGATGCCGAGCGCCACCGGCATCTTGCTTTGCTGGGGAACGACGTCGGCGTGCTCCGCCGGCATTTCGAGCACGACAAACTCGTGGCTCATGCCCTGAAGCTGCTGGATCTTCGCCCAGCTGCCCACGACGAACAGGCTGTCCGAAGCGGCCAGCTGAATGTTCTCGAAGTCCTCAACCGGCTCCTGGCCACGGCGCAGTCCGAGGACGTGCAGCCCGAAACGGGAGCGGAACTCCGCCTCGCGAAGCGATTTACCGATCAGCGAGGACTCCGGATGGATCAGCACCACCACACCGCCCGCCTCCCAGAACCAGCGGCGGCGCTCGACCCGGGACAGGATGAATCGCTTGAAGCCCAGCTCATCCTGCAGCTTCGCCTGATCCTCCGGACGGCCGATGATCAGCATCTGATCGCCGGCGCGGATTTCCTTGTCGGAACTGGGGGCCGGAACCCGCTTCTCGGTTCGGCCCTCGCGGCGCAGCAGGCCGAGCACCCGAACTCCATACCGGCTCTCCATGGCGCTGGAGGCAATCGTCTTTCCGGCGACCGGGGACGCAGCGGTGACGGTTACGGCATCCACCGTGGCCCCGATGCTGTAGTCCTCCCGGATCTGCTCGATGCGGCGCGCCCGGCGCGCGGTGGTCGACGGCCCGGTATCCGCCGCCAGCAGCCGCCGGCCCACGAGCAGTACATAGACAATAGCGACGGCAAGCACCGCCAGCCCTACCGGCGAGAAGCTGAAGAACCCGAAACCGGCATAGCCGGCGCTCTGGAGTTCTTCGGTGACGACCAGATTGGGTGGCGTGGCGATCAGCGTGAGCATGCCGCTGATGAGCGCCGCGTACGACATGGGCATGAGCATGCGCGCCGAATTCAGCCCGGTCTCCGCCGCGATGCGCAGAATGATCGGAATAAAAATAGCCACGATGGCGGTCGAGCTCATCACCGCACCGAGTCCCGCTGCCCCGGCCATGATCATGGCCAGCAGTCGGGTTTCGCTGGCCCCGCCATGGTGAATAATCCAGTCACCGATCCCGCGTGCGACACCGGTGCGGTCCAGCATCTCACCGATCACGAGAAGACCCGCGACGAGAATCACGACCGGGCTGCCGAAGCCGCCAAGGGCCTCGCCGACCGTCAGCACACCGCTGAGCATCAGCGACAACACGACCAGCACGGCCACCAGGTCAAAGCGGACACGATTGCTCGCCATCGCGGCAGCCGCCACAGCAAGGACAACAAACACGAATGTGGTTTCCGCAGTCATGTAAGTCCCTTTCCCTCGGGTCGCCGTCCCGGCCCCTTCTCTTCCAGGAATCGGACGCAGCATACACCGGGCCATACTTACAGCGTCTCCATCCGGTGACAGTTGGCAATGGCAAGGTGAATGGGCGAGACTTCCGTCCAGCATGCCGCCGGAGAAAAACAATTTGAGACGGCGACGGACTCTCCTGTTGGCCCTCGTGGTTCTCGCTCGCGAGTGGCTGCGCGGAACCGCCGCCGGATCTCATTCTCGTGAACGGCACGGTATATACGTTTGAAACGGACGACGGCACACCGGTCGTCGAGGCGCTCGCGGTTCGCGACGGCAAAGTGATTGCCGCGGGCGATTCGGCCTCCATTCTTAGGCTCGCGGATGACAATACACAGACCGTGGACCTGGATGGGGCGACCGCCATACCTGGCCTGACGGACGCGCACGCGCATCTTTTCAACCTCGGCCGGAGTCTTTCCTGGGCGGACCTGCGTGGAACGCGGTCTGCTGCTGAAGCCGTGGAACGTGCCTTGGCACTCGCCGCCGGGCTGCCCGAAGGTGCGTGGGTGCGTGGGCGCGGCTGGGATCAAAACGACTGGGACCCGCCCGAACTACCCGGACCGGCACCTGCTGGACGCGGCGCTCGGCGATCGCCCCGTTTACCTCGAACGCGTTGACGGACACGCAGGCTGGGCGAGCAGCGCCGCCCTGGGAGCGGCCGGCATCGACGCGGACACGGCGGATCCGGAAGGCGGCGAAATCCTCCGGGATCCCGAATCCGGCGAGCCGACCGGCATCCTGATCGACACGGCGGAAAATCTCGTCAATGCAGTGATCCCGAAACCCACTGCCAATGACCTCGACAGGCAGCTGGCCGCGGCGGCCCGCGAGGCGGTCAGCCAGGGCCTGGTTGGCGTGCACGAAATGGGCGTCACCTGGAGAGGAGTTCGCCGCGCTCCAGCGGGCAGAAGCCGCCGGGGCCCTGCCCCTGCGGGTCGTCGCCTACCTGGGCGGCGCACCCGCCCTGAAGGAGTATCGCGGCGATCCCGTTCGGCCGGGACCGGAGTCGCTCCTTCGACTGGAGGGTGTGAAATATTATGCCGACGGCGCCCTGGGCAGCCGAGGCGCTGCGCTGAAGGCCGACTACAGCGATCGCCCGGGGCATCGCGGTCTGCTGATCCAGTCCCACGCCGAGCTCACCCTGAAGATCAAGTCAGCGGTTGACCGGGGATTCTCGGTAGCCGTTCATGCCATCGGCGATGAAGGCAACCACGTGGCCCTGGACGCCATCCAGCAGGGTCACGGCGCCGCCCTGGCTGATCACGGGGAGGTCCCCGCCATCACCGAAGCCCGTCATCGCATCGAACACGTCCAGGTCGTAGACCCGGCCGAATTCGGTCGTTTCGCCGAACTCGGCGTGATTCCCAGCATGCAGCCGACCCACTGCACCAGCGACATGCCCTGGGCTCCGGACCGGATCGGTCCCGAACGGATCAAGGGCGCCTATGCGTGGCGGGAATTCCTGGACCGCAACCTCATTCTCCCGCTGGGCAGCGACTTCCCGGTGGAGCAGGTTTCTCCCCTGTTCGGGCTCTATGCCGCCGTCACCCGCCAGACACCGGACGGTGAGCCGCCGGGCGGCTGGTCACCGGAACATCGACTTACCCGCGCCGAGGCCATCCTGGGCTTTACCGCGTGGGCCGGCGAAGCCGCCGGCGTGCCGCAATGGGGCCGGCTGCGCATCGGTGACCGGGCCGACGTCACCGTGTTCGACGGTGACCCCATGACCGTGGCGCCGGCGGAACTGCTCGAACTGGACGTCCGCATGGTGATCGTTGACGGCCGCGTCCAGGTGCCCTGAGACCGAACGCGGAATACGTCAGACGGTCAGCGGCTCGCGATCACAGCGGCCTGCAACCGCTTCGAGAAACGCATCCACATCCGCCCTGGTCGTGCTGAACCCGGTCACGAAGCCGGAAAAGTCCGGGCCGGCCCGGCCATTCATGGAATTCGATGCCGTCATCGCGCAGCGCTGCTGCAAGACCCGGGTCCATGTTCAGAAAGACCTCGTTGGACTGCACCGGATAAGCGGGCCGGATCGCGGCGACACCCGCCAGGCCGTCGACCAGGCGCCGGGCCATGCCGTTGGCCTGCTCGGCGAGCCGCATCCAGAGATCGTCCGTCAGGTAGGCTTCGAGCTGCGCCGACACATAGCGCATCTTGCTCAGGAGATGGCCCGCCTGCTTGCGCCGGCGACCCAGTTCCACGGCGTGGGCCGGATCGAACACCAGGAGGGCCTCGGCCATCATGGCGCCGTTCTTTGTCGCCCCGAAGGACAGCAGGTCAACCCCGCGATCGCCACGTCAGCTCCGCCGGCGTGCAACCGATGGTTGCCAGCGCGTTGGCGAAACGCGCGCCGTCCATGTGCACCCGCAGGCCCGCCAGCCGAGCCACATCAGCCAGAGCAGCCACTTCGTCCACGGAGTAGACCGTGCCGAACTCGGTGGCCTGGGTCAGGCTCAGCAGGGTCGGCCGGTTGCTGTGGTCCCCGGCATGGCCCGCGTTGGCGATCCGTGCCTCGACCGCCTCGGCGGTCAGCTTGCCGTGTTCCCCGGCCACCGGCATAAGCTTGACGCCGGACGCGTAGAACTCCGGAGCACCGCACTCATCGGTATGAAGGTGGGCATCCTCATGGCAGATCACGCCGCCCCAGGAGGGTGTGGTCTGGGCCACGGCCAGCGCGTTGGCGGCGGTCCCGGACACGAGGGGGAACACCGCCAGTCGCGCTCGAATACGACGGCCAGCTGCCTTTCAAGGCGAGCGGTCCAGGGGTCATCACCATAGGCATGGGCCATCCCCGTGCCGGCAGCCGCAAGGGCCGCCATGATTTCCCGCGCCACGGGGTGTTCGTTGTCGCTTCGAAAATTGACTGGCATGACGGCCTCTCTCTGACGACGGGAGCGTGGTGCTCACACCCCCGTGAATATCCACAGGCCTTACGTTACCACCGGGACAAGGCCCACGGCGCCGCCGGCAACAGGCCCTTCACCGCGGGGCGCTTGAGCACGAGCCCGTTGAGGGCGGGCGCTTGTGTTAACGTCCTGCCCCAACACTCCGCGGGTACGGCGCTCGACATCCCTTCGCCGCGCCCGCGTTGCCGCCCGAATCCGGGCTGACCGATCAAGGAAACACACATGACCCGTACCCGTTCTTTCCGCCGTCCTCCTGGTGCTGTGGGCCATCCCCGGCTTAGCCGAAGAGGAGGAAACGAAGAAATCCGGCAGAGGAGGACGAGAAGTCCCATGAACCTCTCGCCATCGCAACCCAGCACGCGGTGGAGATCGACGGCCGGACGATTCGCTACACCGCGACGGTGGGCTGGATGATCATGGAAGACGAAGACGACGAACCGGTGGCGAGGTTCGGCTACACCGCCTACACCCGTGACGGCGGCGTGAAGGCGGCCAAACGGCCGGTCATGTTCGCGTTCAACGGCGGCCCCGGATCGTCTTCTATCTGGCTGCACATGGGTATTCTGGGCCCGCGCCGGGTCGTCGTCACCGACGAAGGCTACACACCGCCGCCGCCCGCCGAACGAGTCAACAACGCTTTCAGCGTGCTGGATGTCACCGACATTGTCATGGTCGACCCGGTCGGCACCGGGTTCAGCAAGCCCATCGGCGAAGGCAAGGGAGAGGACTTCTGGGGCGTGGACCAGGACATTCGCTCCGTGGGCGCCTTCATCAAGAAGTACGTGAAGGAAAACGGCCGCTGGGCGTCGCCCAAGTACATCCTGGGCGAGAGCTATGGCGGGGTCCGTTCCGCGGGGCTCGTCTACCATCTCCAGAGCCAGCACGGGATGAATTTCAACGGCGTCATCATCGTCTCGCCATTCCTGAACATGGGCTCCGGTATCGACGGGGCCTCTATCGACCTGCCCCACGTGCTGTACCTGCCGACGCTGGCGGCCACCGCCTGGTACCACGACGCGATACCCGACAACCCGCCAGTCTCGAAGCCTTCCACGCGGAAGTCGAACGCTTTGCCTACAACGAATACGCCCCGGCGCTGCTCAAGGGCTACCGGATTTCCCCCGAGGAAAAGCAGGCCGTCGCGGCAAGGCTTGCGGCGTACACCGGCACGACGGCGGACTACTGGCTCAAGGCGGACCTGCGGGTCAGCCACGGCCAGTTCCTGCAGGAACTCAAGCGGGACGAGCGCATGATCGCCGGCCGGATCGATTCCCGCTTTGTCGGTCCGGCGGTGAACCCGCTGGGAGAGAACATGGACTACGACCCGTTTTTTCCCGCCATCGGTCCCGCCTTTACGGCCGCCTTCATGGACTATCTGCACGGTGAGCTGAAATACGACGGCGAGGAAGACTATGTCGTGTCCAACTGGCGGCGCGACTGGGACTGGACTCATGTCCAGCCGGGCAACGACGGCTGGGCCACCCCCTGGGCGAACACGGTGCCGGATCTCGGCATGGCGCTGACCATGAATCCCGGGCTGCACCTGCTGGTACAACAGGGCTACTACGACCTGGCCACCCCGACGCTGGCCACCAAGCACGACCTGGCGCATCTGGATGTGGCTCCGGAAGTACGGGAACGCATCAGTCTGGCGCTCTATGAGGCCGGCCACATGATGTACCTTCACGAGCCGTCCATGACCCGCTATCGGGAAGATCTGGCCGAATTCATCAGGGCGACGGACCGGCTCGACTGACTGCGTCTTCGGCCCACAGGCGCGGTTCGCCCTCCCCTGTCAGGAAGCCGACATCCGCGAGGGCACCGGATTGGCATCTGAGGCGCCGATCAACTATAGATCAGGGCCACGGCGTCCCCGGCCCCTTGCGGGTCGGGATCGTTCCGCAACGACGCGGAACATCGGCACACCAGACGACACAGGCGATCGATACCATGCCAACGAAGTCCACACGTTCGTTCCCGGCCCTCGGCCTCGTCACCGGCCTCGCCCTTGGCTTGGCCATGGCCCTGACGGCGGCTCCGGCCATGGCCCAGACCTTCACGATGAACAAGGAATGCCGCGCTCAGGTTGCAGCGGCCAACGCCCTCAACGACACCAGGCAATACGACCAGGCGCTGGGCTCCTTTGATGCGATCGTCGAATCCTGTGACACGAAGGACGGCAAGGAACAGGTGCAGGTCGGCCGCGCCCACGCCCTGAACGGTCTCGGCCGCCATGACGACGCGGTGACCGCCGCCAATGTGGCGCTCGAGGTCACCAAGGACAAGAGCCTGTATGCCTATTTCGAACGCGCCTACGCCCAGGAGCAGATGGGCATGGCCGATTCGGCCGCCGCCGACTACAACCGGATCATCGAGCTCACCGAGAAAAACCAGAACGTGGCGGAGCGGGCCACGATCTACGCCAAGGTGGCGGACCTGAACTACAAGGCCGGCAAGCCCGCCGAAGCCGAGCAGTACCTGGCAAAGGCCATGGAACTGGATCCCGGCAATCCGAACTTCGCGATCCAGCGCGGCGACTGGGCGGCCTGGGACGGCAACTACGATGCCGCGTTCGTCGAGTACGACAAGGCGGTGGCGGCCGGCAAGGCGGACCTGGAGATGTACCAGATTCGCAGCAATGCCCGGATCCGGCAGATGGAAACCAAGTACGGCACGAATAACGTGCAGGAACTGCGCAGCAAGATGACACCGCAGGAAACCGGGATGGTCTGCACGGAAACGAAGAAGGCCATCGACCTGGGATTGAAGGACATGAAGATGGACATGTTCGCCGCCCTCGTGTGCCCCTGAATCTCCACAACTGACGTGGGGCCGGACCTCCGGTTCTGCGCCGTTCGAAATCCGCGCAAGAGAACAGCGAGAAAAACATGAAACGAATTCTTCTCCTCATCGTCGCCGCGAGCCTGGTCCTCGTGGGCTGCGAGAACATGAACCGCCAGCAGAAGGGCACAGCCATCGGCGCAGCCGCCGGCGCAGTCGGGCGCAGCGCTCCTGGGCAAGGGCAGCGTCTGGGGCGTGCTGGCCGGGGCCGCGATTGGCGGCACGGCGGGCAACCTGATCGGCAAGCACATGGATGAACAGGCGCGGGAACTCGAACAGGCCGTGCCAACCGCCGAGGTCAACCGGGTCGAAGAAGGCATCAACATGACCTTCCAGTCAGGCCTGATGTTCGCGCTGAATTCCTCCACGATCAGTCCGGACTACAGGGACGACCTGGCAGCAGCGGCTACCGTCTTCAACAAGTATCCGGACACCTACATCCTCGTGGAAGGCCACACCGACGATACCGGCACGGATGAGATCAACATTCCGCTGTCGGAGCGCCGGGCCAAGGCCGTGAGCGCCTTCCTTGTCAGCCAGGGAGTCGACCCCAACCGTCTCGAGGAGCAGTGGTACGGGTCTTCGCAGCCGAAGTATCCGAACGACTCTCCGGAGAACCAGTCGAAGAACCGCCGGGTGGAACTGGCCATCTATGCGGATGAAGACATGAAGGCACAGGCGAAATCCGGCACACTCTAGGAGGACAGCCGGCACCATCAAAGCGAACCCGTTTTCCGGGACGCATGACTTGGCGTCTATGCTTGACGGGACTTTTTCGGAACATGAACTGACTTCGGAGATGAGACTATGAAACTCAGCTTACGTGCACTGCTGTTGTGCACCTTCTCCTTGGGTTTCCTCGCTCCGGCGGGCGTCGCTCTGGCCGGTGCGGAAACCGGCTTCTACGCGGGCGGCAGCATCGGCCAGTCCACCATCGAGGCAGATTTCGACGACGGGAGCTTCGACGACGACGACACCGCCTGGAAGCTGTTCGGTGGCTGGAACTTCGGTTGGCTCCCGTTCCTTGACGTCGGCATCGAGGGCAGCTATCGGGATTTCGGCGAGCCCAGTGACGGCTTTCTCGGGCAGAACGCCTCCATCGAGGCCACGAGCTGGGATCTGTTCGGCTATGCCGGTCTCAAGTTCGGCCCCTTCGGCGTGTTCGGCAAACTGGGTAATTCCTGGTGGGATGCGGATGCCAGGCTCCAGCTCCCGGACGGTGCCGGCCGTTTGTCCGACAACGACAGCGGCAACGACCCCGCCTGGGGGATCGGCGCGCGCTTCCAGGTGTGGTCGCTGCAGTTCCGGGCCGAATACGAAGAGTTCGACATTGCCGACACGGACGACGTATCCATGTGGTCGCTTGGCGCGGCCTGGACGTTCTGACTGTCAAGGCCAACTGAAGCCGGCTCTCGCAGGCCGGATGCCGCCAGCGATGCGCAGCGCGTCGCGTCGTCACGCTCAGACTCACCCGGTCAGCCAGGCGAAGGCCCGCTCCAGGTAGGCCCGCCCTCCCTCTCGCTGCCATTCGCCGTGGGCCATGATGACGCGCTCCGGATTCCAGGCGAGCATCTTCGCCAGCGCCCGCCGCGCGGGGGCGCGACGAAACCAGGACAGACGCCATTCGAGCGGAGCGTAACCACGGCCTTCGGTAATACCCCATGCCCGCGCAATCACCCGCGCCGGCGCGGTCCAATGGGCCTCCAAAAACGCTTCGCTGAAGTTTTCCGACAGGTCACCCATGACCACCGTGCGCGACGGGCGGTGAAAGAACACGATCTCGTCAAGTACCGGTGACCCGGTGAACCAGGTCAGATCCAGATCCGGGCTCCAGGCCTCTGGCGGGGAGTGCTCGAGCGGCGCCTCGAAGGCCAGGTCACTGCGCTTTTGCAGCACCGAGGCAGGGCCCCAGAGACGGGCATCGGGAAATCGCTCCTGCCACTGCTTCAGAAAAAGATGATGGAGCTTGTTGGGACTCACCAGGTGTCGAACGACGCCGAGGGCCCGCACCTGGGTCTCAAGTTCCGGGGACAGGTCCACGGGTGACCAGACCCAGAGATCACCGCCGCCGAGGCGGACAATCACGCTGCGCGTCGGGTAGGGAAAGCCGTAGAAACTGACCAGACCGCCTTCGACGATCCACAAACTCTCGTCGACCGCCTGGAGACCTGCCGGCTGATGGTCGGATCGGTTCAAGCGTTTGCTGCGGGGGCGCCGGGCAGGGCCTCGCCCACGACCGTTGGGCGCCTGAGCTCACCCCGAAAACCTGTGGCGCGCGATTCTCCCATACCCGGGAAGTCCCCTGCCCTGCTGGCTGTCGCCCGTTATTGCCGGCCGATCATAGCAAGCCGCCCGCAGCCCAAGCGATGCGGCCAGGGCAGGATCGGCCTGGAGCGAATCCGGAACGGGTTTCGTTGACCGCGTTCAGCAGATTTTTGGCAACCCGCGGAGCGGGTCGCAAAACCCTCTGGGCGCGGCCCCTCTGCCTCGCCCATAATCAAAGACGAAAACGAAGGCAGACGTCGCGAGCAGGCAGCGGAGGACGGCCATGGCAGGCCAGATGCTGAGCAAATCGAAAATCCTGTCCGGGTGGCAGTGCCACAAGCGCCTCTGGCTGGAGCTGCACGAGCCGGACAAGGCGATGGAAACGCCGTCGATGCGGCGGGCGTTCGCCATCGGCCACGAAGTCGGCCGCGTGGTCATGCAGCTGTTCCCCGAAGGCATTCTGATCGGCCCGGAGGATCCGGACGAACTGCCGGATCTTGACTCCGCACTAGGTGAAACCCGGGAGCGTCTCGCCGGGCCCGGGCCGCTGACGCTATTCGAGGCAACCGTGCAGCACGGCGGCGTGCTCGTCCGGTGTGACGTGCTCGTCCGCGATGCGCTCGGCGACATACGCCTGGTGGAGGTCAAGGCCTCCACGAAGGTAAAGCCGGTCAACTACATCGACTGCGCCGTACAGACATGGGTCCTGGCCGGGCTGGGCCTGCATCCGGTCCGTGTGGAACTCGCGCACATCGACAATCAGTTCGTCTACGCGGGAAACGGCGACTACACGAGTCTGTTCGCCTTCGAGGATCTCACTGACCGCGTTGCACCCATGCTAGAAAACGTGCCGGACTGGGTACACCTCTACCAGGGCGTGGTCGCGGGCCCAATGCCCCCCATCGACGTGGGGCCCCAGTGCCGGAATCCCTTCGACTGCCCGTATCTCGCGCACTGCCGGCCGGAGGACCCGCCCTATCCCACGCGCCTGCTGCCGGGCGGCGGCAAGGCCGTGTGGCAGCTCCTGGCCGACGGCGTGGAGGACATCCGCGACATCCCGCCGGGCCGGCTGACCAGCGAGATCCAGGAGCGGGTGCGGCGGGTGACCGTGGCGGGGGAACCGGAGCTGCAGCCGGACGCGGCTGCCCTGCTCGGGACGCTGGGCTGGCCGCGCTACTTCCTCGACTTCGAAACCGTCAGCTTCCCGGTGCCGGTCTGGGCCGGCACGCGACCCTACCAGGCACTGCCCTTCCAGTGGTCCTGCCACGTGCAGCGGGAATCCGGCGAACTCCGGCACGGGGAGTGGCTGGCAGAAGGCGACGGTCCGCCGATGCGGGACTTTGCGGAAACCGTGATCGACGCTCTGGGCGACGCGGGTCCGGTATTCGTCTACACCGGCTTCGAGGCGCGGGTCCTGAAGGAGCTGGCGGAGCGCTTTTCCGACCTGGCCGAACCGCTGTCGGCCATCGACGCCCGGCTCGTGGACCTCCACCCCATCGCGCGGGCCAGCTACTACCACCCGGACATGCGGGGCTCCTGGTCCATCAAGAAAGTCCTGCCCACCATCGCGCCGGATCTGGATTACGCGGGCCTCGGCGACGTGCAGGAAGGCGGCGCCGCCTCGGAGGCATTCCTGGCACTCATGGAGCCCGACACACCGCCCGGGCGGCGGCAGGCCCTGCGCTCGGACCTGTTGCGCTACTGCAAGCTCGACACCGAGGCACTCGTGCGGCTGCGCGATTTCCTGGCGGGGGCATCGTGAGCGGGGCGCCCTCCGGTCTGCTGCCACTGCTGGCCCTGGCCGTGGCCGGCCTGCTGATCGCCGAGTCCCGCCAGTCCGAGCGGGGCCTGTGGCTCACCAAACCTCTGGCGGCGGCGCTGTACCTGGTCATCGCTATCGAAGCCGGGGCGTGGGACAGCAACTACGGGCGAGCCGTGCTCGTCGCGCTGTTTCTTAGCTGGTGGGGGGACGTGCTGCTGATTCCGCGCGACCGGCCGGCCGTCTTCCGGGCCGGCATTCTCGCCTTCCTGGCCGGCCATCTCGCCTTCGCCGTGGCCTTCGTCATCCGCGGAGTATCCCCCGGCGCGCTGGTGATCGCCCTGGGGCTCATGGCCATTCCCGCCGTTGTGGTGCACCAGTGGCTCGCCGACCGGGTGCCGGCGGACCTCAAGGGCGCGGTGCTCGCCTACATCGCCGTCATCAGCGTGATGTTCGCACTGGCCGTCGCCACCCATGCCCGCGCACCGGCCCTCCTGATCGTGGCGGGAGCAGGACTGTTCTGGATCTCCGACCTGTTCGTCGCAAGAGACCGATTCGTCAAACGCGGCTTCGAGAACAGATTCATCGGCCTGCCCCTGTATTTCGTCGCCCAGATGCTGCTGGCCCTGTCGGTATAGGGAACAGGCATTCGTCCCGAGGCTCACGGGCGCAGCTCACTCCTGAGACCCGGCGGGAGCTGCCGGATGCTGATTCCCTGCCCCAGGAGGCGTGGCTTCCCGAGCCCCGGAATGTCGGGAGTCAACTAGACTGACCCGGGAAAATCAATAACAAAGACCAAGAGAAAGGCAAAGCCCATGTCTGATCGTGCGCCGGACGTAACGGTAGATGCCGAGCCGGTCACCGGCGCCGATCGCATCTCGTCGCTGGACACCCTCCGCGGCATCGCGTTGTGCGGAATTCTGCTGATGAATATCGCGGGCTTCGGACTGCCCTTTGCCTATTCCGACCCCACCAACTTCGGCGGCGACACCGGCCTGAACCTGTTAGCCTGGATGACGACCACCCTGTTTTTCGAAGGGACCATGCGGGGTCTGTTCACCCTGCTGTTCGGAGCGGGGATCATCCTGCTGACCCAGCGCCTGGAGGAGAAAGAATTCGGGCTGCCGGTCGCGGACATCTACTACCGCCGCAACCTGTGGCTGATTGCCTTCGGCGTCATCCACGGTTATCTCCTGCTGTGGGTCGGTGAGATTCTTTACTACTACGGCCTGGCGGCGCTGTTTCTCTATCCCTTCCGCAAGGTCCGTCCGCTGTTTCTCACGATCCTGGGCATCCTCTGTCTTGCATCGCTTGTTCCCAAAAACCTGTATTTTTACCAGGAGTCCGTCGCCGGCCAGACGGCCGCCGCCCAGGTCGCTCTGCTGGAAGCATCCGGCGAGGCCGTAGATCCGGAGCTGCAGGAGAAAGCCGACGGCTGGGCCGAACACCTGAAATACAAGAAGCCGGAGGATCGTCTGATCCAGGCCGATATCCAGGGAATGACCAGCGGGTATGTCACGGCCGTGGCGCACGTCACGCCGATCCTTACGGAGTTCCAGTCATACGACACCTACGTGTGGGTGTTCTGGGACGTTATCGGCTTCATGCTGATCGGCATGGCTCTGCTGCGCTGGGGCGTTCTTGGTGCAAGCCGCTCTTCCCGGTTTTACCTGGTCATGGGCGCACTGGGCTACGCCGTCGGTTTGCCAGTCAATATCTACGAGATCGTCCATATCATGGGCAGCGGATTTGACACGCTGGCCTTCGAACGCGCCTATCTCACGTATGACGTGGGTCGACTCGGCATGACTTTCGGTCACCTGGGTCTGATTCTCTATGCCTTCAAGCAGAACTGGATACCCCGTCTCATGGCCCGGATGTCGGCCGTGGGCCGGATGGCGCTGACCAACTACATCGGCCACACGGCCATCTGTTCGACGCTGTTTTACGGTTTCGGGTTCTATGGACAGCTCCAGCGCTGGCAGCTGTATGTGCTGGTTTTCGCCATCTGGGCGTTTCAGCTCTGGGCCAGCCCACTGTGGATGAAGTATTTCCGCTTCGGGCCGCTGGAATGGCTGTGGCGATCGCTGACCTACTGGCAGCTGCAGCCGCTGCGGCGAAGGCCGGGCGATGGAATGACGCCGGCGCCCACCGGCGCCTGAGGTCGGTACTTCTCCGGGCGGCCTGAAAAGACGATCAATCGACAGACGCAGCGGCACGCAGTGCATCGAGCCGATTTACGAACCTGGCGGTCTCCTTGACCTCGTCCAACGCCCCGAGGCGGCCCAGCACCCGGGCCACAGACAGATTCAGCCCGACGATCATCACCTGCTTGCCCGCGCCATGGGACTGCTTGATGATGGATTCCAGCGCCAGCGCCGCACTGCCATCGACGCGCGGCACGTCCAGCAGATCGATCATCAGGACATCGTAGCTTCCGACAGTTGAGAAACGGCGCATCATTTCACTGGCCGCTCCGAAGCTGATCAGGCCGGACAGGTGAAGAATCAGCACACGGCCGGAACACCGCCTGAAAAGCTCCGCCTCCTCGGAACTGAAAAACACCGCGTGCTCGGGGTCTGCGATCGCGCGGATCGACTCCATCTGGACTTCTGCAGCCTCCTTGACGAAGGAAAGGCTGGCCAGGACCACCCCGGCAGCGACCGCGGTCACGACGTCGACGAACACCGTCAGGCCCAGCACAATGAGCATGAGCACCACGTCCACGCGCGGTGCCTTGAGGACTCGGCCCAGGTAGCGCCAGTCCACGACATCGATGCCCACCTTGACGAGTATGCCGGCCAAGGCTGCGTGGGGAATGAAGCCAACCGCCGGTCCGAGCCCGAGAACAACGGCCACGAGTACGGCGGAGTGAATCATGCCCGACAGGCCCGTACGACCTCCGGCCTTGATGTTCGTCAGCGTCCTGATCGTCGCGCCGGCCCCCGGAATGCCGCCGGCCAGGCCGGAGACGAGGTTGCCCAGGCCCTGCCCGACAAGCTCCTTGTCCGAATCGTGAAAGGTGCGGGTCAGATTGTCGGCCACCAGGGACGTCAGGAGGCTGTCGATGGACCCCAGGGTGGCGAGCACGACCGCTGAAACCAGCATGTCGTTGAGTTGCGAGACATCAAAGGCAGGCCACTGCCAGTCGGGCCAGCCGGTGGGAATCGAGCCCAGCACAGGCGCCTCGTGCAGAACGAGTGCCAGCAGTGAGCCGGCCAGCAGGGCCAGCAACGGCGCCGGCACCAGGCGGCCGATCCTTTTTGGAGTGAACATGCAGATGGCGAAGGTCGTGATGCCGACGATCACCGCATGCCCGTTCGGGGTCCGCAATTCCTCTGGAAGAACCGTCAGGGCGTTCATCACGCTGGCTGGACTCGGGTAGCCCAGGATCGGCTCGATCTGCATGATCACGAGAATGCAGCCGACGCCGGTCATGAATCCCGAGATCACCGGATATGGCATGAGATTGACGAAACGCCCCAGACGCAACATGCCGAACAGGATCTGAAACGCGCCGGCCAGCATGATCACTGTAAAGGCGACAGCGGGCTGGCCGGCGTACTGGGTGAAGACGGACGCGGCCACGATAGTCATGGGCCCCGTGGGACCGGAGATCTGGCTGGGCGTTCCGCCGAACATGGCCGCGAAAAACCCGACAAAGGCAGCGCCATAGAGGCCGGCAATGGGGCCCGCGCCCGACGCTACACCGAAAGCAAGCGCCAGGGGCAGCGCCACAATGGCCGCCGTCAGGCCGCCAAACATATCGCCCCGAAGATGACTCGCCGTAACCGGCGAGGGTCTCAGCAGACCCAGGCGCGAGCCCGGTTTTCCGGAGTGTCTGTTGCTTGTCGGCACGCTGAAGCAGTCAGTCGGCGATCAGTCGTGGCCTGAATGTCACGCAAGCCGGCGGGCGCGGACGCCCGTCGGATTCCATCGACCTCGAACGACGTTGCGGCTGGCCGCCCCCTCAGACCGCATCATATTCCTCCAGCAGCTGGATGTAGTTGGCCCGCTCGAAGGCGGAGGGGTCGCTAACGCGGCCCAGGCTCATCAGGCCCCGCATGCCCTCGATCGAGCTGAAGCCCCGCTGCTCCATCCAGGCCTCCAGGCCGTCCCGCAGTCCGGTCAGGTGCTCCGGGCCGTGTCGCAGGAGCGCCGACGTGGTCATCACGATATCCGCGCCGGCCAGCAGGTACTTGACCACCTGCTCATGGGTTTCGACACCCGACGACGCCGCCAGCGATACATCCACCTTGCCGTGGAGCAGCGAGAGCCAGAACAGTCCCTGGCGGATTTCCTCCGCCGAACTGAGGCTGAGCGCGCGTGACGCTTCCAGCGTGTCGATGTCGAAGTCGGGCCGATAGAAACGATTGAACATGACGATGCCGTCGGCCCCGGCGGCCGCCAGGCTGCAAGCGGTGTGTCCGAAGGCGCTGAACTGCGGACCCACCTTGATGGCCACCGGTATCGACACGGTGGACTTCACCGCATGCACGATGTCCGAGTAGCGGCGCTCGACTTCCGCGCCGGTTTCATCCAGGTCCGTTGGCAGATAGTAGACATTGAGCTCAATGGCACTGGCGCCCGCCGACTCGAGACTGCGCGCGTGTTCGATCCAGCCCTCGGCTGTAAACCCGTTAAGGCTCGCCATGATCGGGATGTCGGTACGCTCACGGGCCGTCTGCAGGGTCTCAAGATACTCGTCGGAGCTGGCCTTGTACGTGCCGATGGAGGGAAAGAACGACAGCGACTCGGCATAGTGGTCGGCAATGGACTCGGTCAGGCGCTCCAGGATCGCTGCCTCGGCCCGCAGCTGTTCTTCGAACAGCGACGGCATCACAACGGCTGCCGCGCCGGCATCCTCCATGCGACAGATGCCGTCGACATTGGCCGACATCGGTGAGGCGCTGGCAACCACCGGGTGGGCGAGAGCCAGGCCCATATAGCGGGTCTCCATGCTCATGACGCGTCTCCTTCCCGGGCATCTTGCGCCGGCCGGGCTGCACGTGTGAAGTGGAACGCGGCATCGCCCCGGGTGGCCATCTCCTCGTAGAGCCCCCAGCGAACGACAATGTCCTCCTGGGCCTGGGCCAGCAGTGCTTCGGCCTCGCGGGGGTGCGTGGCCGCCAGCACCCGGTACCGGATCTCCCGATCGGTGTACTCCTTCAGGGACACGCTGGGCCTCTGGGAGTCCAGCATGAAAGGATTGATGCCCTCGTCGCGCAGCACCGGGTTGTAGCGCATCAGCGGCCAGTGGCCGCTGGACACTGCCAACTTCTGCTGACGCATGCCGAACTTCATGTCGATACCGTGGGCGATGCAGTGGCTGTAGGCGAGAATCAGGGACGGCCCGGGATAACGCTCCGCTTCCCGCAATGCCAACAGAGTCTGCTGCGGGTTGGCCCCCATCGCAATCCGCGCCACGTAGACGTTGCCATACGCCATGGCCTGCAGCGCCAGGTCCTTCTTCGGAGTGGGCTTGCCCGCCGAGGCAAACTTGGCCACCGCCGCCCGTGGCGTGGCCTTGGACACCTGCCCCCCGGTATTCGAATACACCTCCGTATCCAGCACGAGAATGTTGACGTCCCGGCCCAGGGACAGCACGTGGTCCAGGCCGCCGTAGCCAATGTCGTAGGCCCATCCGTCGCCGCCCACGATCCAGACACTGCGGCGCACGAGATGTTCGCACAGGGAGTCCAGCTCACGGGCGGCGGGATCGTCAACACCCGCCAGTCGCTGCCGGAGTACATCGACCCTGAGCCGCTGGGCACGGATCCCCGATTCGCTGGACTGATCCGCTCCAAGCAGTGCCTCGACCAGTTCCTCCCCTACCGACTCGCGGAGGCGCTCGATGAGCGCCTCGGCCTGCTGCCGGTGGGTGTCCGCCGAGACCCGGAATCCAAAGCCGAACTCCGCATTGTCCTCGAACAATGAGTTGGACCAGGCGGGCCCCCGGCCCTCTTCGTTTGCCGACCACGGCGTCGTCGGCAGGTTACCGCCGTAGATGGAGGAACAACCCGTCGCGTTGGCGATGATGGCGCGATCGCCGAACAGCTGGGAAACCAGCTTGAGATAGGGCGTCTCGCCACAGCCGGCGCAGGCACCGGAGAACTGGAACAACGGATCGAGATGCTGCACGCCCCGGATCGTGCTGAAATCCACGCGGCCCCGGTCGGCGAGGGGCAAAGTCTCGAAGAACGCATGGTTCTCTCGCTCGGTGTCCATCAGCGGACCCTTGTCCGCCATATTGATTGCGCGAACGCCCGGGACGGTCCGGCGCGCGCACCGGACAGGCATCCACGCACAGGGTACAGCCGGTGCATTGGTCCGCCACGACCTGCAGCGTGTAGCGGGCATCCGGATAGCCGCGGCCGGACAAGGGCGCCGAGCGGAACTGCTCCGGCGCGCCCTCCAGGGCCCCGACGTCATAGAAGCGGCTGCGAATCACGCCGTGGGGGCACACCAGCGAGCAGTTGCCGCACTGGATACACAGATCCGGCTCCCATACCGGGATCACCTGGGTCAGGTCACGGCGCTCCCAGGCCGACGTTCCCACCGGCCAGGTGCCGTCGGCCGGCAAGGCGCTGACAGGCAGTTCGTCGCCGCGCCCCTCGATCATGCGGGCCGTCACCTCCTGCACGAAGATGGGCGCGGCCGGGTCGACAACAGGGTCTGCGGTCCGGGACGGGACCGGTTCGGTGGGGGGAGTCACCGGCTCGATCGCGGCGGCGGCGCGGTCCACTGCCTCGAGATTGGCCGCGACAATGGTCGCTCCCTTGCGGCCGTAGGTCTTGCGGATCGTGCCCTTGATCCGCTCGATGGCTTGTTCAGCCGGCAGAACGCCGGACAAGACGAAGAAAGCGACCTGCATGACCGTGTTGATCCGCTGCCCCAGGCCGGCTTCCTTGGCCACCCGATAGGCGTCGATGACATGGAAGCGCAGACGCTTCTCGATGATCTGCCGGCGCACGGTATCCGGCAGCTCCGCCCACACCTTGTCCGCCGGATACGGGCAGTTCAGCAGAAACACTGCCCCGTCGGTCGCCAGCTTCAGGACGTCGGTCTTGCCGATAAACCCGAACTGGTGACAGGCCACGAAATTGGCCGACTGCACGAGATAGGTGGACCGGATCGGCTTGCGCCCGAAGCGCAGGTGAGACACGGTCTGGGAACCGGACTTCTTGGAGTCATAGACGAAGTAGCCCTGGGCATGAATTTCGGGATCCTGGCCGAGGATCTTGATCGTGTTCTTGTTGGCGCCCACCGTGCCATCGGAGCCCAGTCCGTAGAAAACCGCCCGGTGCGTCTCCCCGTCCTCGATCTCGTAGGACTCGTCTACTTCAATGCTGGTGTGGGCCAGGTCATCGTTTATGCCCACGGTGAAGTGGGAGGCCGGTGCCTCGCGGGACAACTCGTCGAAGACCGCCTTGACCATCGCCGGCGTGAACTCCTTGGAGGACAACCCGTAACGTCCCCCCACCAGCTGCGGTGCCGGACCGGCCGACTTGCGCTGTGCTTCGGCCAGGCAGGTGGACACGTCCATGTACAGCGGCTCGCCCGGCGCGCCGGGTTCCTTGCTGCGATCCAGAACCGAAATCGCCCGCACGCTGTCCGGCAGGGCCGCGAGGAACGCCGTGGCATCGAACGGCCGGTAAAGGCGCACCTGCACAAGGCCCACGCGCTCGCCGGCGTTGGTCAGCGCCTCGACCGTCTCCCGGGCGGTCTCCACGCCAGAGCCCATCAGCACGATCACCCGCTCTGCGTCCGGCGCGCCGTAATACTCGAACAGCCGGTAGGCACGGCCGCAGCGGGCCGCCAGCTGATCCATGGTGTCCTGCACGATCGCCGGCACGCGGGCATACCAGGGGTTTACCGACTCCCGTGCCTGGAAGTACACGTCGGGATTCTGGCTCGTGCCGCGGATCGCCGGATGCTCCGGGCTGAGACCCCGGGCGCGATGGGCCCGCACGATTTCCTCGGGAAGCAGCGCGCGGAGATCGTCCTCGTCCAGGAGGTGAACCCGGTTCAGTTCATGGGAGGTACGGAACCCGTCGAAGAAATGCACGAACGGGATCCGGCTCTGCAGACTGGCTGCCTGGGAAACCAGCGCCAGGTCGTGGGCCTCCTGGGGGGAACTGGAACACAGCATGGCAAAGCCGGTGCCGCGGACCGCCATGACGTCCTGATGGTCGCCGAAAATCGAGAGACCCTGAGCCGCAAGGGACCGGGCGGCCACATTGAAGACCACGGGCGTGAGTTCGCCGGCGATCTTGTACATGTTCGGGATCATCAGCAGCAGGCCCTGGGAGGCGGTGAACGTGGTCGTCAGGCCGCCGGTCTGCAGAGAGCCATGCACCGCGCCGGCCACGCCGCCCTCGCTCTGCATCTGGGTGATCACCGGCACGTGACCCCAGATGTTCGGCAAGCCCTCGCTCGCCCACTGGTCGGCGAGCTCGCCCATGGGTGAGGACGGCGTGATGGGATAGATGGCGCAGATTTCGTTGACCCGGTAAGCAACCCAGGCCGCCGCCTCGTTGCCGTCGATGATGACCGTGCGATCCGTTACTGGCTGAGCGTTCACGACACCACCTCCGCCGCGGGCGCCGGGTCCGCCTCGGCAACCATCTCGATGGCGTTGCAGGGACACTGCTCGTAGCAGACCGCGCAACCCGTGCACTTGTCGTAGTCGAAGCGGTAGCGCTGGCCGCGACCCAGTTTGATCACCGCGCCCTCGGGGCAGGCGCCGTAGCAGCCGTCGCATTCGAAACAGTTGCCGCAGGACAGGCATCGCCCGGCCTCGAAGACCGCCGCCTGGCGGTCCAGGCCCAGGGTTACCTCCTCGAAGCCCTCCTCCCGCCGGTCGTCCTCGATACGCGGCTGCGCGCGGATCTCGGCATCGGTCGCAAACCAGGGCCGCAGCATATCGGCGGTAACCAGCTCGTTGCGGGGCGGGTCCGCATACTCGGATCCGGCCAGCCACGCGTTCACACAGCGGGCGGCACGCTTGCCATGGCCGACACCCACGGTGACCGTGCGTTCCTTCGACGCCATGTCGCCCCCGGCGAAGATGCCCGGATGACCGGTCATGAGGTTGCCGTCCACGATCACCGAGCCGTCCCGGTTGAATTCCAGGTCCGGAACCTGGGCCAGCCAGCCGGTGTCCACGTCCTGCCCGAGGGCCAGGATCAAGGAGTCGGCTTCGAGGGTCTCGAAGCGGCCCGTCGGCTGGGGCCGGCCGTTGTCGTCCACCTCCATGACTTCCACCTTGAACGTGGTGGTGTCGATCTCCCGGATGGTCCGCAGCCAGTTGATCTTGACGCCCTCCTCCAGGGCCTCGTCAGCTTCCGCCTCGTGGGCAGGCATGTGCTCGCGATCCCGGCGATAGATGATGAGGGCCTCGCTGGCGCCCAGGCGCTTGGCAACGCGCGCGGCGTCCATCGCGGTATTGCCGCCGCCATAGACGGCAACCCGGCGGCCGAGCCGGGGCGCGTTACCCTCCTCCACGCTCTTCAGGAAACTGATGGCATCGAGCATCTTGCCGGCATCCCGTCCCGGAATGTCCACGCGTTTGGACAGGTGCGCCCCTACGGCGAGGAACACGGCGTCGAAATCTCCTGCCGCCTGCTCGGCCAGGGCGTCTTCCACCTTGTGATTCAAGGTGATCGTGACTCCGGCCGCCTCGATACGCCGAACCTCCCCCTCCAGCACATCCCGCGGCAGCCGGTAGGCGGGGATTCCGAAGTGCATCATGCCGCCGGCGACCGGCCCGGCTTCGCGGATCTCCACCGCATGACCCAGCCGGCGAAGGTGATAGGCCGCGGACAGTCCCGAGGGCCCGGCGCCCACGACCAGCACGCGCTTGCCGCTGTCCTGGTCCGGCATGGGAAGCGGCCACTGGCGGGCCAGCGCCTGGTCGCCCAGGAATCGCTCGACGGCGTGGATGCTGACCGAGCCGTCCATGGCCGCCCGGTTGCAGCGGTCTTCACAGGGGTGGTAACAGACCCGACCGTGGATGGCCGGCATCGGATTGTCAGCAACGAGGATTTCCCAGGCCGCTCTGAACTGGCCGGCCTGAGCCTCGGCCAGCCAGGCCTGGATGTTCTCGCCCGCGGGGCAGGCATCGTTGCACGGTGGCAGGCGGTCGAGATAACGGGGTCTCTGGGTGCGTAGCGGACCTGAGAACTGCAGATGATGCAGATCCGCAGGCCGGGTCAGATCGGCGCGGCGCTCGGTCATGAGATCTCCTCCGCGGCCGCTTCCGCCCGCAGAACCTGGTCTTGTTTGACAGCCAAGCGTGTCCGTTGGCCTACCCCAAAACTAGCAGGACTGGCGGCTGCGCACGATGAGGGAAATCAACTACATGACCCGGTTCCTGATGAGTCCATGGCCACGATCACCGGCTCGCCGGATTGCTGCGCCACGGCAATTCACCAGGCACGCCGGAGCAAGGCCTCCCGGCCCGGGGCTCAGCCCATGCCGATGTCGTCCAGGTGGTCGTCGTCGAAGCCGAAGTAGTGGGCCAGCTCGTGGAGGACCGTCGTGCGAATCTCCGCCACCAGGTCCTCGTGGCCGAGTCCCAGTTGCAGATGCGGCTGCCGGAACACATGGATCACGTCCGGCAGCGCGTCCACGTAGTCGCTGCCCCGCTCAGGCAGCGCGATGCCCTCGTAGAGCCCGAGCAGGCCTTCGCCGTCCGGGTCCTGATCCGCGGACGGCCATTCGTCGACGACGATCGTCAGATTATGGATTCCCTCGTGCACCCAGTCGGGCAGGTGCTCGATCACGTCTTCGACAACGGCTTCGAAAGCGGCACGGTCCATGACGGGAGGGTAACGCGCTTTTCCGCAGATCCACGCCCTTTTTCCACGCCCCCGGCGCGGTCAGGACCCACGCGGACGGTTATGGAGCGTCTGCCCTGGGACACTCGATGCCGCCCCAGATATCGGTCGCGTCCATCCAGTCCTCCCAGCGGGGGTCGCCGTGCAGGCTGCGCAGGAAGGGCGAGGGCCGGGCACGCCGGGCCCACCAGGGCATTTCGCCGGAGTCCCGGGACTCGCGGGCCCGACGGGTAGCAGACTGCAGCAGTCTGTAGGCCGTGTCCTTATCGCCGGTATGCGCGGCATATTCGATGCGCTGAATCAGCGTTTCATTACTCATCGGCGCCGACAGGTCTGCCGCGAGAGTGCGGGCCTCCTCGACGTGTCCCGTGGCGTGCAGCGCGATGGCTTTCGACCGCGCAAATTGCGCTTCGCTGACCGGCTCCGTCTCGTTCAGCAGAGCGAGCGCACGGTCGCTCTGCCCCTGCAGAAGAAGCGCATTGACCCTGGCGAGATTCATGTTGTCTGCCTTGCCCGGGCTGAGGTCGATGACCTCGAGAGCACCTACCTCGGCCTCCTGATAGCGCCCCGCCCACACCAGGTATTGCACGAAGTTGCCGCGCACCAGTGGCGACAAGGGGTCGAGGTCGGCGGCTTTTCGCTGGTAGGCCAGCGCCTGCTCCATGTCCAGGTCGGCTGAGGCGTGGCCCGCCAGCGTCTCGAGAATCAGCGGGTGACCCGAATCCAGCGCCAGGGCCCGCTGAAACCGGCACCGGGCTGTTCCCGGGTCGCCCTCCTCCAGGGCAAGAGCCGCGAGTCGAAGCTGCACTTCCGCATTGTCGGGATCCGCTGCCTCCGCCCGCTTGCCCGCCTCACGCATGAGGGGCAAGATCTCGGCCCGATCCCCACCCTCGTTAATGATCATGATCCGGTAGGCCCCGACGAGGGACGCCCATGCGGCGGCGTAATCCGGCTGGATCGCCGTCGCCTCCCTGAAGCGCTCTATAGCTCTGGCCACGTCCCCGGGGGCCCGGCGATGATAGAGAAACCGCCCCTGCAGGTAGCGCTCCTGGGCCTTTGGATCGACACGCCGGGTGCCGGCAAGCCGGATGTCCGTAGCGCCCAGGGTGGCTGCAAGCGACTGGGTCACGGCGGTCGCGATGCCGACCTGAACGTCGAAAATGTCGGCCACCTCGCGATCGTAGGTCTCGGACCACAGGTGCGTGCTGTCGGTCGTGTCGATGAGCTGGGCGGTGACCCGGATTCGGTCGCCGTCCCAGCGCACGCTGCCCTCGACCACGTAGGCCACGTTCAGCGACTCCGCAATATCCCGGACACTCGCCTCCGGGATGCCCTTGAACGCGAAGGATGACGTGCGGGCGACAACGCCAAGACCTGGCGAACGCGCCAGCAGGTTGATGATCTCCTCCGACATCCCGTCGCCGAACCAGGATTCCTCTCCGGAGGCCGAGAGGTCGAGAAACGGCAGCACGGCAATCCGGTTGTCCCTTGGGGTCAGGACGGCAGTGGGCGGCGTCACCGCGGTGTCTCCTGAACGCTCCGGCAGCATCCACCATAGGAGCAAACCGATACCGACAAGGATGGCCGGCAGCAGGATCTGCTGGCGCGGCCTTGGGGCTGAATCGCTTGCACGGCCTGTCGAAGTCATAACCGGACTACCGGAGGCCTCTAACTGCGCGCCAGTCTCTTCCACCACGGGCAGCTCGAAGATGAAGCCGCGCCGGGGAACGGTCCGGACCATTTCGCGCTGATCGTCGCCGAGGGCACGGCGAATCTCCGCCAGGCACTGGGTAAGCGACCCATCGGTGACGACGGTGTCAGCCCACACCGTATCCATCAGTTCGTGCTTGGACACCAGGGTGCCGGCGCGGGCAACAAGCACATTCAGGACCTCGAATGCCTTGGGCCGAAGAGGTATCTCTTCCTCACCGCGAAACAACGCCCCCCGATCCAGGTCCAGCGTGAAACCGGCGAATCGATAGCCGTGATGCGCCCCGGTCATAGCCCCCCCGTCAGGTTTGACGGAAAACCCCAATGCGCCGATCGGGAGCTGAATGCCCT
This sequence comes from uncultured Gammaproteobacteria bacterium, assembly GCA_963842955.1. Taxonomy (GTDB): domain Bacteria; phylum Pseudomonadota; class Gammaproteobacteria; order Steroidobacterales; family XN24; genus JARFQW01. Next base: position 97,965 of record CAWJIJ010000006.1, on the reverse strand, counting down.
CCCGATTCAGGGCAAATTGCTGCACGAACGCCAACGGGCGTCCTGGGGACTTCGCGTTTTGCTGCAGGACGGAAAACTGCCCGCGAACTTACCCATCAAGCGCTCGGACTCATCAGAGTGAAGCAGAAAATGCATGGCTTTGCTGCAACTGCCGCTTCCTGACCCGCAAGCTCTGGGGCGTCGCCAGCGAACCGCCCTACTTCCATCACGGCAAGTTCACCACGCTCCGCGAGGCAGTGCTGGCCCACAACGGCGAAGGCGCGCGCTCCCGTGAGGCCTTCGAAGACCTGTCGCCAGGCGCCCGTGACGAGGTGATCGAGTTCCTGAAGAGCCTGCAGGTATTGCGCCGCCGGGACCCGCTCACTGGTGGTGGACGAACGCGGCCGGCCGCGGCGTTGATCCCCGGGCAGTCTCGCCTTGGAGGGTCAAAACAGGAAAGCCGTGAAGAGCCATCGCTCTTCACGGCTTCCGAACGTATGACGCCGTTGAGAATGCTGTCCGGCGTCGGCGCCTGGCAGGACTAGTCGTCCAGGTCCTCGTAGGTCACCAGCTTGCTGTCGTCGATAACGCCGTCGCCGTCGTAGTCGATGTCCAGCTGAACCTGGCCCTGGGACAACACGGTCAGCGTGATGTTGCCGCCGTCCTGGCCTTCCACGTAGAGCACCCCGCGTCGGGCTCGGCATCGCCGAAACCGGTGAAGGTCTCCAGCACGTTGTAGGTCACCTTGCCACCGTGCTCGGGCACGTCCACGCTGCCGCTGGCATCCCAGGTATAGGCGTGGGGCTGGGAGCTCTCGTCCGCCGTAACCGCAGTGATCCAGTCTTCGAAAATCACCGTGTGGATGCCGTCGCTCATGGTCAGCCGCTCGCCCGAGTGGGAGGCGCTGATCAACGGATAGGTCTCGGTGTCCATCAACATGTCGATGGCGCCACTGACACGGCCGGTCTCACCTTCGCTTTCCGCAATCAGGTTGTCGAATGCCAGGCGCGCACCGAGCTTGAAGAAGCCCGTGTCCGGATCACCGGAGAACGTGTCGATGCTCCAGCTCACGCGGCCATCGACGACTTCGCCCTCGCCGTTGTCACACTGGTCGAAGGAGAACTCGATGAAATCGCCCGGGCGCAGCGTTTCCTGCTCAGAGAGCTGAGCGGAGATGCTCACCGTGCCGTCGACCGCGCAGGGCGCGTCGGTCAGATCGAAAGCCGCGGCCATGATGGTACGCAGACCACCCGCCTGGGACGGGCCGGCCTTGGTTGCCGCAGCGACCGCTGCCTTGGAAAGGCTGGGATCGCCGGCGGCGGCGACAAAGCCGACGGTGCCGAAATCGCCGAAGCGGCCGAGTTCCGCGGTTTCCTCGACATTGTCGAGCACCTCACCGGAGATCTCCTGGGCATTGCTGCTGGTGATCGGGGCCAGGTCAGAAGGGTTATCCGCGACGGGGCCATTGCTATTGCCGCCTCCGCCGCCACCGCCGCCGCAGCCGGCGGTCATCGAGATGGCGGTCGCGACGGCGAGCGCCGGAATAAGTCGGGTCAGTCCGTTGTCCATATCCTGATTGCTCCTGCAGGGGGGATGCGAGAGCCCGTCACCCGGACACGGCACGGCCTGCACCGCGTCAGGTTCTTGACTAAAGCCATTCTAGGAAGCCTCGCAGCCCGGAAATGTGAACCACCTCACACCTGCAAGGATGACGGCCGCCGCCTGAACGGCCGCTGAACCGCGCGGATGGGTCCGTCGTCTACTCGGGCGCCGGCGCCCGGTCGGCGGGATCCAGACGCCGAAGACACCGCTCGAAGACCCGGCTGATGTGGGTGGTGTTGCGGATCCGCTCGATGAGCGGCCACGTGGCGCGCTCGCCGTCAGCGACGAACCTGGCTACGTGTTCCGGCGTGGGATCGGCAAAGGTCTGGAGCATGTTGCCGGCCTGCCGGGCCGGGAAGATGGTGATATCGCCGCTGTAAGTCTGGGTCGCGACCGCGTGGGCCTTGTCCAGCGCCAGGCTCAGCGCCGGCGAGTCGGTGTGCTGGCGCAGACGATCCAGGATGTGCTCGACGTTGATTCTGGCGGTGGACTTGATCAGCTCCAGGATGAAGAGCAGCGAATTGTCCGGGTGACGGTCCGACAGAAACGGCAGCACGTGGGGGTTGGTCTGGCTGACGATGAAATGATTGACTTTGTGCATCCGCGCGAGATGCATTTTCGGCACGTCCATTTTGAGGGACCCGTCCTGCCAGCTGCTCTTCGGCATGTAGGGCACCGTGCGGCCGTCGAAGTTCTTGGCCTGGAGGGCCACCGGCGGGAAGAGCCCGGGAAGCGCACAGGACGCCAGCGCCGCCCGGCGCACGAACACGTTGGGTGCATTGTGGAAGTTGAGCAGGCGCGGGAACTGGTTGGGAACCGCCGGCGATACGGACACGTTGACGACCCGGCCGGTGCGTTTGAATGCCTCCTCGAAGGTAAGTTTCGTGACGTTGCGGTTGATCGCCGCCCGCAGCTTGTCGATGTTGCCCAGGCCCCGGCCCTCGAAAAAGCTGTCCAGGCCAAAGTCCCGCCAGGCCTCGATGTTGACGTATCCCGGCTCAAAGATGCCGGGCAGATCCTTGTCTTCATGGGTCGCCGCGATCCCGGCAACGATGGAGCCGGCACTCGAACCGCTGAGCACCGTGGGCAGCAGGCCTTCTGACCAGAGCGCCTTGATGACGCCGAGATGAAACAGCCCCAGGGTCGCGCCGCCGCTCAGCACCAGCGCGGAGCGTCCGAAACTGTGGGCCGCCTGACGGAAAAACCGCAGCTTCCGCTCCCTCGGCAGCCGGGCCTCGTCGAGGCCATACAGCTCTTCGAGGGTCTCGATCACTTCGTCCAGATAGGCGGTGATCAGGCGTTTCGTGCCGAATTTGGCGCGTCCGTACAGCGCCGGGTTGGCCATGTTTCCCAGGTTGCCGTGGAGCTCTTCATGCAGATAAAACAGCAGGCGGGAGATGTCGCCCTTGCGTCTGAGCCGCCGCAGCAGGTCCTTGCGGTTTTTCAAAAGCCGCCAGTCGTAATCCGGCGTCTCTGCCTCGTCCCGCCATTCCAGCGCCCCGGAGAGCTGGTCGTGGGCTTCAGCGGCGCCACGCCACTCGGCGTAGTCGGCGGCGTTTTCCATTACCTGATCCAGTTCGCCGAGCTTCGGGTCGGCCTTCCGGGCCGAGCCTTTCCCGGCAGGGAGCGATTTGCTGCGCCTGGCCAAAATGCCTCACTTGGGGAGCGGTCTGCCCCGTTGGTTTGTCGCGCGCGAGCGTTTTCCAGACAAACGCTGCTTGCTCAAAGAATAGTGGACCGGCGGACGGTCGGGCCGGTATCCGGAAACCCGCATGCAGCCCGGTTTTCGAACGGCGGGCCCGCGTAAAAGCCGTGAACCCCGCCCGGATCATCCATCCGACATGGTCCGGGGCGGGCCACCGGCTAGCGGAAATCCGTTGGCGCCGGGGGCACCTCGATGGTTCCCGGCGGATTCTCCTCGAGTGCCCTCAGCAGCACCTCCACAGCCCGCTCCAGAGAGGGGTCCTGGCCCTTCGCCACGAGATCGGGTCGGTCGATCACCTCGATGTCCGGAGCTACGCCCTCGTTCTCCACCGCCCACTGTCCGTCGGTGTCCATGAATCGGAACGTGGGAGCGAGTATCAGACCGCCGTCGGCCAGTGACGGGTTGCCGGAGATTCCGATCAGCCCGCCCCATGTGCGGGTCCCGATCAGGGGACCGAGGCCCAGCTTCCGGAAGTAGTACGGCAGGGCATCGCCACCGGACGAGGACTGGCCGTTGATCAGCATGGCCTTGGGTCCGTCATGGGAAATCAATGGCGCCGTGATGGGCTCGGCGCCCCGCCACTTCCAGTAGTTCAGGGATTTTCTCGACAGCATCTCGGCCATGCGATCGGGAATGAACCCACCGCCGTTGTAGCGATCGTCGATGATCAGCGCATCCTTGCCGATCTGGGCAAACAGCTGCTTGTAGAGCTCCCGGTGGCCATCCTGGGCGGTGTTTGGCAGATGCACGTAGCCGATGCGGCCTCCGGACAACTCGTCGGCCATCGCGCGGCGGCTGGCGACCCAGTCCAGGTAGCGAAGATTGGTTTCCTGGGCAATGGGCCTGACCATGACGGTCCTGGCGCCCGCCGGCGCCGGTCGGTCATTCAGCAGCAGTTCGATCCACTGGTCCGCGGTGTTGTCCAGCAGCGCATAGACATTGTCCACGTCCTTGGTGGAACGGCCGTTGATCGCCAGGATGTAGTCGCCCGGGCTGGCATCCACGCCCGGCTCGGACAGCGGTGAGCGAAACGCGTCATGCCAGTTCTCGCCGGGCATGATGGATTCGATCCGGAAATAGCCGGACTCGTCGGCAGCGAGTTCCGCGCCCAGGAGCCCCCCTTCAACTCGTTTGACTCCGCCACCGGGCGCCGACTGGACGTAGACATGACCGGCGTTCAGTTCGCCCGAAATTTCGCCGAAGATGTAGTCCAGGTCGGACCGGTCAGCGACGTGTTCCACGAGCGGCTCGTACTTGTCCCGGATCGCCGGCCAGTCCATCCCGTGCATACCCGGGTCGTAGAACCAGTCGCGCAGGATCCGCCAACCGTCCACGTAGATCTGCCGCCATTCCACCGCCGGGTCCACCAGTACCTGCATACCCGACAGGTCCAGCTTGCTGTCCTTGAAGTCCAGCTCGCCCTCGGTTTTCGCGTCCATCAACGCATAGCCGCCGCCGGACTCCACCATGAGCCGCTCGCCGTTGGCCGAAAGACGATAGTCGGTAACGCCCTTGAGCAGGGTCTCGGGATCGTCACGTTCTCCCAGCGCTATGAACTGCAGGTCGCCTTCGCCGTTGCCGGTCTCCCGTATCACATACACGCCGTCAGCCCGGGCCTGTAACCTTCGGTAGTCGGCTGCATCGCCCGGCAACGCGACCACCCGGTTCTCGAAGCCGTCGACATCGATATTCACGGCCGGCGTTTCCCCGCTCTCTTTCTCGTCATTGTCGTCGGAGGCCTTTTCGCCGATGCTGACTTCGTCGCTTAGCGGAGGAAAGGGAACCGGACCGTCGGCGGATAGCACGGCGGCATACACCCGCGTGGCGTCGGTGTAGATCCGGTTCACCTCGTAGCTGTCCTGGGCCAGGTTGTAGTCCCGGTTCGACAAGAAAAACAGGTAGCGGCCTTCGGCGTCGAAAACCGGCTCGAACTCGTGGGTGGCGTCCGAGGTCAGCTGCTGGCTTTCGCCCCGCTGGCGGTCGTAGGCAAAGATGGACGAGAACCCGTTGCGCGCCCGCTTCGTGTAGACCAGCCAGCGGCCGTCGGGTGACCAGCGGTAGTCGGAGATTCCCTGAAACGACGAGGTATCCACCCGGGTCATCATTCCGCCGGCCAGCGAAACGATCCACAGGTGCATGCGCTGGTCGGAAAAGGCAATGTGCTGGCCATCCGGAGACCAGGCCGGGGGCTCCCGCCAGATGTCGCTGCCGCGGGTAATCTGGCGAGGCTGACCCGTGCCGTCCTGGCTGGCCACGTAGAGTTCGTACTCGCCGCTCGTGTCGCTGTAATACGCGACCTGCTCACCGTCCGGCGACCAGCGGGCGTAGATTTCCCTGGCAGCGGGACTCGCGGTGATGTTACGGGTCGGTCCGTTCTTCGCCGGCACGGTAAAAACGTCACCGCGCCCATCGAACACGGCGCGCATGCCGTCGGGGCCGAGGTCCCAGGAAAAGACCGTGCCGGCGGCGTCCACCCAGCTCGCCATCCGCCCGGGGCGGTTGCCCGGAACGGTGATATCGATGCGCCCGCTGTCTGCCCCGGGCACGTAGCGGTAGAGATAACCGCCGTTCTCGTAGACGATGGCTTCCGGTCCGGCGCTCGGCCAGAGCACATCCCACCCATCGTGATCGGTGACCTTCTCCGCGTCATCCTCACCGGCGTACCGGTAGAGGTTCAGCGTGTAGTCGCGATCGGATACGAAGAAGATGTCGTCCCCCACCCAGACCGGCTGATGGTCGGTGGCCACGTTATCCGTCAGGCGACGGCTGGCAATTTTCTCCAGGTCGAATACCCAGACGTCCTGGGCTCGACCGCCCCGGTAGCGCTTCCAGGTCCGGAACTCCCGGTCGATGGGCGTATAGACAAAGGACGTGCCGTCAGGCGACAGCATGCCGCCGCCGGTTTCCGGGACCGGGAGCGGCTGCTCCATCCCGCCGGCCACCGGGACCCGGTAGGGACGGCCCATGCGCTGGCCCCAGGGCAGCCGGTTGGCCCGGACGACAACGTGCTTGCCGTCGGGTGTCCAGTCCAGCACCCGGTAGTCGGTGCCGCCACGGGGCGGCATCGGCCCCACGTCGTTGTACCAGGTGAGCTGACGCGGATTACCACCGTCCACGTCCATGACATAGACCTGGCGATTACCGGTGTACTCGGCCGAAAACGCGATGCGCGATCCGTCGGGGGAGAATTTCGGATACAGCTCGAGCCCTTCGTGGGACGTCAGCCGGGTCGCCTCTCCCCCAGCGGACGGCGCGATATGGATGTCGCCGCCGTAGACAAACGCCACGGTGCCGGTGTGGATATCGGGGAACCGGAGCAGGCGTGTCGGGTCGGCGGCCGCCGGGCCGGCCAGGAGGCTGGCGCCGGCCACGAGAATGGGGCCAGCCCGCAGAAACCCATTGAGCGGGGAAGTCTTTAACGGCATCGAGCGACGCTCCGGTATCGTGAATGACAAAGCCCCGAAGCATACCGGATTACGTACCGGGGCCGGGCCAGGAACCGTCATCCGGGCCTCTCGGGGCGCGCTGGCCTCCCCCGAATGGCCAAAGCCCCCTCGGTGGAGGAGGCTTTCGGGGCCCGTTGGAGCCAACCCGCGCCCACCGCGGTACGGTCCCTATCGCAGCCTGTACGCAGACCTCAACGACTCGATCACGTTCGCGACGTTGTAGCTGAACCCCTCGGGCTTGTCGGCGTAGCAGACAATCGTGTTGCTGCTGGACGGCTTGGAGTACGACGACATCATGCCGCCGTAGGTGGTGCTGGTCCCGTAGAGGTTGTTGCCCGATATCGAGGCGTTCGTGTACGTGGTGGCCGGCGTGTACACCGTGCCGGTGGTCTCGTAGGCATCCTGGTCCACGATGGCGAACCAGCGATAACCGCGTTCCCGGGCCAGCTCCGCGCTGCGCAGCAGGGTGTAGTCCTGGACGCGCTCTGCCGAAACGAAAGCGTTGCCCTGGAATGACACGCGGAATACATGCTCGTCCAGCTGGAGCTCCTTGTAACCGCCGCGGATCCCTCCCGACTGGTAGGGCGTGGCGCAGCCGGCCAGGAACAGGAGGCTCAGAAGTGGGATGAGAGTTTTCATTGGCGTATCTCCGTCGGATGTCAGGGCGTGCGGCGGAAGCGTTTCTTGCTTCCTTGTTCCGGTAAGCAGGAACGGGACACGCTTTTGCCCAAGAAAGTTCTCGGGGCCGCGGAGCCGAGACCGAAAACTATTCAGCGGCTATCAGGAGGCCGGGCCAGGCGCGAGAGCAGGGTTTGTTCATACCGACAGGAGCCGGGGAAAGACTTGCTCGAAAATTCCCCCGCCGGAGGGCACCGAAAACCCCGTGCTAGCATGCGGAATGCCTTCAGAAGACCAGGTCACCGGCCTGTTGAGGAACTGGGCCGAAGGTGACCAGGCCGCGCTCGATCAGCTGACACCCCTTGTGTACGAGGAACTGCGCCGCCTGGCGCGCCGGCTGTTTGCCAGCGAGAAAGCGGGCCACACCTGGCAGCCCACCGCGCTGGTCCACGAGGCCTTTGCGAAGCTTGTGGAGGCGGATGTCTCATGGGAAAGCCGGGCGCATTTCTATGCCCTGTCGGCCCGGATGATGCGCCGACTGCTGGTCAATCACGCCCGGGCCCGCAATGCGGGCAAGCGCGGCGGCGACGCGGTCAGGGTCACGTTCGTGGAATCGTCCATGGCTCCGGCCGAGGAAGGAACGGACCTCCTGGCCCTCAACGAAGGCCTGTCCCGACTGGCGGAACTGGATCCGCGCAAAGCCGAACTGGTCGAACTGCAATACTTTGCCGGCCTGACCTTTCAGGAAATGGCGGCGGTCACCGGCCTGTCGTCGAGCACCCTCGACCGCGAGCTGCGTTTCGCCCGGGCCTGGCTAAAGGACCACTTGTCGAGGCACTAGCCACTCCGGGCGCTTTCCGCTCCGGATTCGCCGTCCGGACCGGATCCGCCGCCCGGACAGGCACCTGGGACCCCAACCCACGCCGACCCGGCTAGAATGCGGCGCCATGGATTCGCAGGATCGGTCTCCAGCTCCGCTGATCTGTCACCCCGCCAGGCCTCCGGGGGCGATCTCTGCCGTGCGCGCTGCCTGCTGGCGGGCAGGCGGGACACATCTGGCATTCCGGTTCGAATTCGAAGGCGACATGGACCGGCTGCTGCTTCCTGACGCCGGCAACGCAGCCCGCCGTGACGGCCTGTGGGAGCACACCTGCTGCGAAGCGTTTGTGGCCAGCCGGTCCGGGGGCTACGCCGAGTTCAACTTTGCCCCCGATGGCAGCTGGGCCGCATATCGCTTCGCGTCCTACCGGGACCGCGAGCAACCGGACCCGGTCCTGCCGCCCCCGGTCATTACAACGCAGCGCAAGCCGGAGATATTCATACTGGAGGCCATGCTGAGTTCAGTCGCCGTTGTCGGGTCAGGGGCCGGTGTGCGCATCGGACTGGCGGTTGTTGCGGAGGAAACCGACGGGCGGCGGAGCTACTGGGCCCTCGCCCATGAGAAGGAACAGCCGGATTTTCACCAGCCCGGCAGTTTCCTCGGTACCCTGATCAGCGACACGGAACACTCGCCCGGAAAGGAACACGCGTCATGAAATGGGGCATCGATCGTCTTCTCGCGGATTCGGCCCTGCGTGCGCCACTGGCGGGCCGGCGTGTCGCCCTGCTGGCCCATCCGGCGTCGGTCACCTCTCAGCTGACCCACAGCCTCGACGCCCTGGCGGGCACCAGCGGCATCGAGCTGACAGCCGCCTTCGGGCCCCAGCACGGCCTGCGCGGCGACAAGCAGGACAACATGATCGAGTCCCCGGATTTCACCGACCCGGCCCACGGTATCCCGGTATTCAGCCTCTACGGCGAGGTCCGCCGGCCGACGCCCGAGATGATGGACAGCTTCGACGTGCTGCTTGTCGATCTCCAGGACCTGGGCTGCCGCATCTATACCTTCGTGACTACGCTGCGCTATGTCCTCGAGGCGGCGGCGGAGCATCGGCAAGGCCGTCTGGGTGCTCGACCGCCCCAATCCCGCCGGCCGCCCGGTCGAGGGACTCGCGCTGCGACCGGGCTGGGAAAGCTTTGTCGGCGCGGGACCCCTGCCCATGCGCCACGGCCTGACCTTAGGCGAGCTGGCCGGATGGTTCATCGACGAGTTCCAACTCGATGTGGAGTGCCGGGTGATCCCGATGGATGGCTGGCGCCCCTCGGAGGGACCCGGCTATGGCTGGCCGATCGGCGACCACGCCTGGATCAACCCCAGTCCCAACGCCCCGAATCTCTCCATGGCCCGCTGTTATGCGGGCACCGTCATGCTCGAGGGCACAACCTTGTCCGAAGGCCGCGGCACGACCCGGCCTCTGGAACTCTTCGGCGCGCCCGACCTGGACATCGCCGCGCTGGTCGCGGAAATGGAACGACTCGCCCCCGAATGGCTGGGCGGATGTCATCTCCGGCCGTGCTGGTTCGAGCCCACCTTCCACAAGCATGCCGGGGCGCTGTGCGCCGGTCTGCAGATCCACGTGGACGACCCGGGCTATCGGCATGACGCATTCCGTCCCTGGCGCCTGCAGGCGCTGGCGTTCAAGGCCCTGCGCCGGCTCCGCCCGGACTATGCCCTGTGGCGGGATTTCCCCTATGAGTACGAGGAAGGCCGCCTGGCCATCGACGTCATCAACGGCAGCGAGCTGCTGCGGGAGTGGGTGGACGACCCGGCCGCCGAGCCGGCCGATCTCCACGCGCTCGCGACGGCGGACGAATCCGCGTGGGAGGAACGACGCGCGGCGTTCCTCCTGTATCCCGCCTGAGACACCGCCTGATCCGGCGACGGCGTTGCGGGCATGGCGATCCGCCCGCAAGGCGGAGTTCGGAACCCGGTCTTCATCTGTCGTGGGAGTGGTCCGGTCAGAAGCCCCGGCAGCGCGGGTCCGTCCGGCGAATCGTGGTCACGCCGGCCCGAAACCTCGGGCAGGCGGGTATCATCCGTCCTTTGCCTTGTGCCCTGCGGAGCCCACCCATGCCCTCAAGCCTCACCTGGACAAGAACCTGCCCTGCCCTCCTCGCTGTTGCGGTTGCCTTGAGCCTGGCCGCCTGCAGCGATCGGCCCGAGGCGACGGGGGCGGTGCAAGACACAGAGCAGACGTCCCCGCAGTCCGCGGCCCCGGTGGACGAAGCGGGCCGAACCGAGACCGACGCTGCGGCATCGGCGGCGCTGGAACTACTCACCGACGAGTACTTCCAGGCGTATCTCAAGGCCAACCCCATCGCCGCGACGGCCATAGGCGACAACCGCTACAACGACCGGCTGGTCAACTATCTCGATCCGGCCGTACGGGCGGAACGCAAGGCGGAGGAACAGGCGTTCCTCGACCGGGCGCTTGAGATCGACCGGTCAAAGCTGACGCCGTCTGAGCAGATCTCCCGCGATGTGTTTGTCTACGGGCGCCGGCAGGAAATCGCCGACAGCGCCTATCCGTCTCATCTGTTGCCGCTGAGCCAGTTTTTCAGCTTACCCAGTTTCATGGCGCAGCTGGGCTCGGGCCAGTCCCTCCAGCCCTTTGCAACGCCCACCGACTACCGGAACTGGCTGGGCCGGCTGGAGGACTATCTCGCCATCAATGACCAGATGATCACCAATATGCTCAAGGGTATGGATCAGGGTCTTGTGCAGCCCCGGGTGATCATGGAGAAAGCCCTGCCCCAGCTCGATGCGCTGGCGGTCGACAACGCGGAAGACAGCCTGTTCTTCAAGCCTGTCCAGAATTTTCCGGACACCGTACCGATGGAAGACCGGGCCGCGCTGGAGGCGGATTACCGGAGGATGATCGACGAGCAGTTGCTCCCGGCCTTCCGGGATCTGCGGGATTTCGTGGCGACGGAATACCTGCCGGCCACCCGCGACACCGTGGCCTGGACCGCCCTGCCCGGCGGTGCTGCCTGGTACGAGCAACTGGTGCGCGAGCAGACGACCACCGACCTCAGTGCTGCCGAGATCCACGAACTGGGCAAGCGCGAGGTTGCCCGTATCCTCGACGAAATGCGCGGCGTGCGCGACCAGGTGGAGTTCGACGGCGACCTCGCGGCGTTCTTCGAGTTCATGTCCACCGACCCGCGCTTCCAGTTCGAGTCCGAGGAGGCGGCCATCCAGGCCTACGAGGACATCCGCAGCAAGGTGACCGCGGCCCTGCCCACGGTATTCGAGATCTTCCCCAAGGCCAGCTACGAGATTCGCCCCGTGGAAGCCTTCCGGGCCGCGTCGTCCTCGGGGGCGTCCTACCAGTCCGCTTCCCCGGACGGCTCCCGGCCGGGCGTTTTCTATCTGAACACCTACGACCTGAGCCGGATCCCGGTCTACATCACCGAGTCGCTGTCGCTGCACGAAGCCGAACCCGGTCATCATTTCCAGGGCACGATCCAGCAGGAAATGGACGATCTGCCCGACTTCCGCCGCTTCGGTGATTACTACGTGGCCTATGGCGAAGGCTGGGCCCTGTACGCCGAGTATCTCGGCCCGGAGATGGGCCTGCTGACCGACCCCTACCAGTACTATGGGAAGCTCTCGGAGGAGCAGCTTCGCGCCCTGCGGCTGGTCGTGGACACGGGCCTGCATACCAAGGGCTGGACCCGCGAAGAGGCCATTGCCTACATGCAGGAAAACTCCTCCATGTCCGATGCGGAGATCGTCGCGGAGGTCGAGCGCTATATCGCCATCCCGGGACAGGCGCTGGGCTACAAGATCGGCCAGCTGAAGATACTCGAGCTCCGCGCCCGGGCCGAGACCGCCCTCGGCGAGGGCTTCGACATCAAGGCCTTCCACACGGCGATCCTGGACGGCGGAGCGGTCCCGATGGACGTGCTGAACGACAAGATCGATGCCTGGGTCGCGAGCGAACAGCAGCGCCTGGGCGACGGCGCCTAGATTCTGCGGCACGACGGCCGACGGACCCTGTCAGCGCATCACACGATGACCCCATGAACCCGGGAGATGACCAGCAGCCGGATGCCGCACGGAGGCAATCCGCCGTCGATACCGCATTGCGGAACGTGTTCGGACTGCATTCCTTCCGGCCCCATCAACGGGACATTGTCGAAGGCCTGGTCGACGGCGGGGATGCGTTCGTGCTCATGCCCACCGGCGGCGGCAAGTCCCTGTGCTACCAGCTGCCGGCGCTGCTCAGGCCCGGGGTTGGCCTCGTGGTTTCACCGCTGATTTCGCTGATGAAGGACCAGGTGGACGCACTGCAGGCCAACGGCGTGGCGGCGGAGTTCTACAACTCCTCGCTGGACGGGGCCACGGCCCGTCGAGTGCTGGCGCGACTCCACGCAGGCGAACTCGATCTCCTGTATGTCGCGCCGGAACGGCTGATGGCGGCTGACTTCCTGGAACGCCTGGAGGATGTGCCGGTGGCCCTGCTGGCGGTGGACGAGGCCCACTGCGTTTCCCAGTGGGGGCATGACTTCCGGCCGGAATACGCGGCGCTCGGCGATTTGCGCCATCGCTTTCCCGGCGTCCCGCTGATCGCGCTGACGGCCACCGCCGATCCGCATACCGCCGAAGACATTGTGCGGGTGCTGCACCTCGCCGGCGCGCAGCGCTATATCAGCAGCTTCGACCGCCCGAATATCCGTTACACGGTGCTCGAGAAGCGCCAGCCCAAGGACCAGCTGGCCGGGTTTCTGGAGGCGCGGAACGGGGAGTCGGGCATCGTCTACGCCTTGTCGCGAAAGCGCACCGAGGAGCTGGCTGGCTGGCTGCAGCAATCCGGCCACGCGGCCGCCGCCTACCACGCGGGACTGCCGGCTCCGGTAAGGCAGCAGGTGCAGGAAGACTTCATCCGTGACGACCTCAAGGTGGTGGTCGCCACGGTGGCCTTCGGGATGGGCATCGACAAGCCCAACGTCCGCTTTGTCGTCCACTACGATCTTCCCAAGCACATCGAGGGCTACTACCAGGAGACCGGTCGCGCCGGCCGGGACGGTCTGCCCAGCGAGGCGTTTCTCCTGTTCGGCGCCCAGGACGTGGTGATGGCCCGCCGGCTGCTGGAAAGCACCGAAAATCCGGACCAGCGCCGGATCGAGTCCCACAAGCTCAACGCGATGGTGGCGTTTGCCGAAAGCCTCATCTGCCGGCGCCGCGTGCTGCTGGGCTACTTCGGCGAGACCCTGGACAGCGACTGCGGCAACTGCGATGTGTGCCTCAATCCGCCGGAGACCTTTGACGCCACCACCGAAGCACAGAAAGCCTTGTCCTGCGTGTACCGGGTAGGCCAGCGCTTCGGCGCCAGGCACGTCATCGATGTCCTCCGCGGCGCGGACACCGACCGTATCCGTCAAGCTCGGCCATGACGGCCTGTCCACCTACGGCATCGGCGACGACCTCGGCGCCGCGGAATGGGACTCCATCGTTCGCCAGCTTGTGCATCGCGGCTATCTCTTGCAGGACATCGCCAACTACTCCGTGCTGAAGCTCACACCGAAGGCCCGGCCTGTTCTGCGCGGCGAAGAGTCCATCGACTGGGCAGACCGCGCGTCCGCGAGCGGGCCAAAAGGAAAAAGACGCCGCGCAGCGCGGTCGGGCTCACCGAGTCCCAGATGCCCTTGTTCGAGGCCTTGCGGTCGCTGCGCAAACGCCTTGCCGACGAGCAGGGCGTGCCTCCCTACGTGGTTTTCGGCGATGCGACCCTCGTGCAGATGAGCCAGGACCGGCCGGCCACGGCGAAGCCTTGCTCGAGATCACCGGGGTGGGTCAGGTCAAGCTGGAGCGTTATGGAGAAGTCTTTCTGAAGGCCATTGCCCGGTTCCCGGCGCGGGGCGAGATGACCTGACGGGCGCCGTCGTCCCCGGGAAGCCGGGGCCGACGGCGCGATTTGATGCAAACCGGTCCGTGCAACGCTCGTGGTGCCTGACCGGCGGTCGAGCCGAGCCTGCCGACTTGCCTGCGCCCTGCCAGCATCCTCAGTACACGTCATGAACCGTGTTGTGCACGTTGAACTTGCCGGTCGGCGTAATAATCGAGGGACCCTTGATCACGTGTTTCAGCGACCGGGTCTTGTCGTCAACGATGACGATGGCCGATTCCTGGTCCTTGCCGCTCCAGACCGAGAACCAGACCTCGGTACCGTCCGCGCTGTACTCCGGATGCACGACCCGCTTCGGTCCCTCGCCCAGTTCCGCCCACTCGGCGATGGGCAGCACCACATATCCCGAATCCAGGTTGCCGATGTCGTATACGGCGACACTCTGGCTGATGGCCACGTCGGGATTCAGCGGCGAGTCCACCCAGAGGTTGCGGCTCTTCGGATGCGACTTGACGAACAGCGACCCGCCGCCCTGGCCTTCGAGCACCCGCACGACTTTCCAGGCGTGGTCGGGATGGCCCTCCGGATCGGTGCCCAGGAAGCTGACGTTGGCGTTGCCCAGCGCACTGGTTACCCACACCGGCCCGAACTCCGGATCGACGAGGTTTGCGCCGCGGCCCGGATGCGGGATCTTCTCCACGTCGACCAGCGCTTCGAGGTCGCGATCCTTCGAGTCGACGATTGCGATCTTGTCGGACTTGTTCGCCGCCGTCAGGAAATAGCGCTGGCTCGAATCCCAGCCGCCATCATGCAGGAACCGCGCGGCGCCGATGTCGGTGACCGCGAGGCTGTCGATGTCGCTGTAGTCCACCAGCAGGATATGCCCGGTTTCCTTCACGTTGACGATGAAGTCGGGATGCTGATGGGACGCCACGATGGCCGCCACCCGCGGCTCTGGGTGGTACTCCTGGGTATCCACGGTCATGCCCCGCGTGGACACGATTTTCAGCGGCTCCAGCGTGTCACCGTCCATGATGACGTACTGCGGCGGCCAGTACGACCCGGCGATCGCGTATCTGTCCTCGTACCCCGGGTACTTGGAAGTTTCCACCGATCGGGCTTCCAGGCCGACGCTGAATAGTCGCCACCGTCCGCGGAGGATCCATCCACAGGTCGACCATGTTGACCAGCGCATCCCGGCCAATCGTGTAGACATACCGACCCGAGGCGGACGGCCGGGAGATGTGCACCGCATAGCCGGTGTCCAGGATCGTGACGATGTCCTTGGTGTCGCCGTCGATGATGGCGACCTGTCCCGCGTCCCGGAGCGTGACGGCGAAGAAATTGTCGATGTTGCGATCGTGGCGGGGCGTCGCGGGGCGGTCGGCGGGCGCCACGAACACCTTCCAGCTGGCCTTCATGTCCCCCATGCCGAACTCTGGCGGCGCCGGCGGTTCCTGCTGGAGAAAGCGGGCGAGCACGTCGATTTCCTGGTCGGACATTTCACCGGAGCTGCCCCAGTTCGGCATGCCCCCGGGAGAGCCGTATGTGATCAGGGCCTTCAGGTAGTCCGTGCCCTTCTCCCGGGTGATGTCCGGCGTCAGGGGCTTGCCGGTCGCACCCTTGCGCAGAACGCCGTGGCAGCCCGCGCAGCGTTCGAAATACAGCGTTGTGGCCTGCTCGTACTCCGGCACCGACAGCTCGGGGCCGTCCGGCGACAACATGGCCCTGGCCGTCCCGGGCGCCACCGCGGACGGCGCACCCTGGTAGCGCATCTCGCCTTCCGGCGCGCCGGGGTGGCGCTCGCCCTCGGCCCGGTCGGCGAGACCCGCGCTCGCCCGGACGACCGAGACTTCCTCGGCCGTGATCGGGCCGCCGTCGTTGCCCCAGGCGTTCATGACGTAAGTCAGGATGGCGGCGATCTCCGCGTCGGCCAGGAAGCCCATCCCGGGCATCGCGGCGTCATACGCGTGGCCATTGACCGTGATGGGGCCGGTCCGGCCCTGCACCACCGTTTCGATGGCTCGGGTCCGGTCCGCCAGCAGGTAGTCCGAGGCGGCCAGCGGAGGAAACGCGCCCTTGAGGCCCGACCCGTCCGCCTGGTGGCAGGCGGCGCAGTGGGTCTTGTAGAGCGCCTCGCCGGCGGCCATGGTTTCCGCGGCCGACCCGGCCGCCGCCTCGGCGACATGGACTTCGGCTGCGACGGCCTCGCCGAGCGCCCCGCCAGTGAACGCCAGCGAACCCGCCGCCAGGGCAGCGGACAAGCCAACAAGCATGGTATGTCGTTTCATCGCCAGACTCCTTTAACACGGCTGCCGGTCCGGACCCGGTGCGGGTGCCGGCCAGTCAGAACTGCCATTGCAAATCGACAGCCAGGGAACGACCCGCTGGCTCCTCATTGAAATCGTCGGATCATCCGGGCCTAGGCCGCGCACGTCCGCCCAGCGCCAATAGGTTCGGTCCAGCAGGTTCTCGATGCCTCCCCGAAGCTCCAGGTGCCGGCCCCACCGATGGAACACCATCAGGTCGAAAACGGCGTGTCCGGTGCCTCGAACAGAGGGCCCCGGCTCTCGTCCAGGCGCTTGTGACGGCTTATGAACGTGCCGACGAGCGTCAGCCGGTCATCGCCCCCGGGACTCTGCCAGGTGGCCGCCAGAACCGCCTGGGTCTGTCCGACGGAGTTCTGTGGCTGGTTGTCCTGGTCGTTCCTGCCCCGGGCCCAGAAGGCGGCCATGCGCAGGCTCAGTCCGGGCCACAGGGCCGTCAGGCCAAACTCGGTCTCGAACTCCGCACCGTAGATATGGCTTCGGCGACCTTTCGTGACTGGAAGAGCATACGACCGCTTTCGGGGTCTATACCCAGGCGCACCTTGCTCTCGATGAAATCCTCATAGGCGGTATGGAAGGCAGTCAGGTCCAGCCGCACCGCGGGCCTGCGCAGGCGGAGACCCACCTCCAGGCCGCCGGAGGTCTCCGCGTCGAGCCCGTGGTTCTGGATCGCGCGCAGGTTGAACATTGGAATGTCGAGACCGATGTTGGCGTCGTCGAATGGCGGTGCCCGGACCCGTGCACATACTGCGCCCAGACATCTAGACCCCCGCCGAGCCTAAAAACCAGCCCGAGGCGCGGCGACCACTCGCTCGCATCCACGTCGACGGCGGATGTCGCCTCGTTGTCCTCCCGTAGATCGCGTCGGAATCGGCATCCAGTGCGTAATGGTCGAAGCGCAGCCCCGCAATCATCGAGACCGGCCCCGCGGCTATTTCATCGTGAACGTAAACGCCGCCTTCGCTGATGTCCGACACCGGAAAGTCGCGCACCGGGAAGTTCTCGCCGAGCACGAACGTCGTCACCCCCGCGTCGTCAATTCCCGCCTCTTTCCCGTCCCGCCGCTCGTCGATCCTGCTGGCGGTCCTTCACCCCCGATCCCAAGCCGGTGCGTGACCGCGCCGTCCGGGCAAGATGGCGCAGGTCCAGTGACAGGCCACGGGTGTCCTGGCGATAGCGGAACCTCCGGTCGATACGCACTGGCCGCTCGGCGCGCGTCCTCTCGTCCACGGTGTCCTGGCGGAATCGCACCTTTTCCACCCAGGCCTTCAGAGTGGCATCCTCTAGTCCGCCGATTGGCCCGCGATACTCGGCGCCAAGCAGGTCCAACTGGTACTCGTCGTCTCCGGTCAGGGACGCTGTGTCGGCGAAGCGGCCGCTGCCCTCGTGCGTCCGGTCGTCGCTTTCCACCTCCGTGCGATGCCCGTAGTACATACCGCTGAACCGGCTGCGCCCGCCGGGTCCGGTAGTCAGCTTGAAGAGCCCCGAGCCGGCCGTCCGGTCCACCCGTCGCTGAAGCCGCCGGCCGCCCGTTCCGGCTCCCGGCCGCTGCGGACCGTGCCCATCGCGAGCGCTCCGGTGTACCCTGCCGTCCAGTCGACGCCCGCCGCGGCATGCAGGCCGTCATCCCGCGTCCTTGCGCCCTGTGTTGCGTAAAAAGATCGGCCCGACGGCCCGAGTTGCCTGGATCCGGCGTTTGCAGGGAAACGACCCCGCCGAGGGCCGAACCCCCATACAGCGCGGAGCCGGCCCCCGCAGCACCTCGATCCGATCGAGAACTCCGATGTCCACCAGATCCCTTGTCGC
Source organism: uncultured Gammaproteobacteria bacterium (assembly GCA_963842955.1). Classification (GTDB taxonomy): domain Bacteria; phylum Pseudomonadota; class Gammaproteobacteria; order Steroidobacterales; family XN24; genus JARFQW01. The sequence continues at coordinate 79,751 of CAWJIJ010000006.1, read as the reverse complement.
ATTGGAAAAGTTTCCGACGGAGAAGTGCTGTGACAACGGCATGCCGTCCAGCTCCATTGCCACCCGGTTGCCTCCCAGCCCGCGGACAATCAGACCCTCGGTCCCGAAACGCGTACCGGCGCCCGCGGCATCGAGACCCGGCGTGTACCGGACGGCGTCCGCCAGCGACACGCTCAGAGTATCCTGCAGCGCCTCCCGCGATATGACTGACGTTCCCGCCACCTCGGTCAGGGCCGGGTCTCCCGGGTTGCAACGGTGACGACCGGTTCCAGATTCAGCGGACGCTCTTCCGGACCATCCTTCGGTCGGTCGGGCCGGCCCCCGAAACGTCCGCCATAACGAGTACAAGCACCGAGATCTGATCCGACCAACCCGGCCCCAATACCCGCGATCCGGCACCGCCCGCGTTGGTTCCGGCGTCTGCGGGCATCGGGCGTCGTCCTCATGGCAGCTTGTCGGTGCAGAGTCCGCTCCTTTATTGATTCATGGAGGACGCATTTTTGATTCTGTATCATGAACCTTCCTCGATTGGAGCTCAGGCTGACATGCGTCTTACTGTGTTTACCGACTATGCGCTGAGGGTCCTCATGTACCTGGCCCTGGAGTCCGACCGCAGGGTTCGCATCCGCGATATCGCCGAGGCCTACGAGATCTCTCACAACCACCTGATGAAGGTCGTCAACAAACTGGCCCGCGCGGGGCTGGTGGAATCGTCCCGCGGCGTCAGCGGCGGCCTTACCCTCGCCCGGTCACCCGATGAACTGACGGTCGGAGAAGTGGTCCGCCAGTGCGAGGAAGATGTCGCCCTGGTCGAATGTTTTCGGGAAGACAATGCCTGTGTCATTACACCTGACTGCGTACTCCGGCAGGTGTTCTCGGATGCCCGGTCCGCATTCATGCTCGTGCTGGATCAGCACACGATCGCCGACCTCGTCGGCCCTGAGCGCAGGCTGCGGCGGCGCCTGCAGCTCGCCCCACGAGCTGGCTGAACGCCCTCCTCACCACACAGTCCCGGACCGTACCAGAAGCAGCCTGACCCTTCCCGGTGCTGCCCAAGCCTGGATGCCAGGCTAATCATGTATTGATGATACCGCTTTAATGATATATATTTTATGCATTAATTAGAGCTTCAGCCCTAATCGACCCACAGGAACCGCTCCGGGAGGGCTAGAATGATCGAGCCGGTGGCACCCTTAGACAGGACCTCATGGTCTCTGCTGCTGCGGGCGCCCTGGTCATCCTGTTCGGCGCCGGATACGCCCTATGTTTTGCGTATGCCCGGCTCACGCATCGCGGCGTTCTCATGACGCTCGCGCTGGCCTCCTACGCGGGACTGGCCGTTTCAGTTGTATTCCTGGCTCGAGCCCTGAACCTGACCGGGTTCTGGGCATGGGTCTGCGTGGCGATGCTGATCGGTTACTTCGTCGCCCCCCGCGCGATCTGGCAGTTGTGTACTGCCACCCACCCGATTGATCCGCGCCCCGACCCATCCGTGAAGAGCGTGGAATCCACTAGCAGAGGGCTTTCTTCATGAGTGACACACCCTGGTGGGCCCGCGAAGGCCTCTGGCAGAAATGGGCGATCTGGGTCACTGCAATGATGGCGGTGATTCTGATTTTTCTGACCTTCGACACGGTCCGACAGATCACTGCCGGCGGTGAGCGGGTTCCCGGCTATGACGTAATTAACCAGCGGATCTACTATGAGTTCAACGCCGAACGAAACATGCAGGTGCCGATAATCGGCGACGACGCACCGCTGTTCGGCACGAGGCTGAGCCCGGACGAGGCCAGGGAGCTGGTCACTCTCGGCAAGCTCACCGTGCAGGCCAAGAACTGCATGAACTGCCACACGCTGCTAGGCAATGGTGCCTACTATGCCCCGGATCTGACCAAGGCCTGGCTCGACCCGGCCTGGGGAGCGGAATCCGTCCGTGAGCAGCTCATGATCACGTTCCTGATGGATCCCGTCACGAACGCCCGAACCTACGGGACCAACCGCCGGATGCCACAGCTGAACATCACCGAGGAAGAGGCCCGTGGCGTGATCGCCTTCCTCAAGTGGATGTCGTCCATCGATACCAACGGCTTCCCGAAGGGCTTTACGCCGATCCGGCAGGAGGAATCGTCATGAGTACTGCCGTATTCGACAGCGCAAACCTGAGCGCAGGCCAGAAGATTGCCGTCAAGTACTTCTCCGTCGCCATGGTGCTGTTTCTCGCCCAGTGCATTTTCGGTCTCCTTGCCGGATTCCAGTTCCTGGCACCCGAATTTCTCTACAACGTTCTCGATTTCAATGTGAACCGCATGGTCCACATCAACGCGATGGTCGTGTGGATGCTGTTCGGATTCATCGGCTCCGTTTACTGGCTCGTCGAAGACGAAGCCGGAACGGAACTGGTCGGCGCGAAGCTGGCCAATATGAATTTCTGGGTGCTTACGGTGGCAGTCACTGTCGTGGTGCTGGTCTATCTCTTTGTCCAGATCGGCCCGGGCAAGATGTCGTCCATCTGGCTGATCAACGAGGGCCGGGAGTACATCGAGGCGCCTCGCTGGGCGGACATTGGCATCGTCGTCTGTGTGCTGGTCTTCTTCTACAACGTGGCCGCTACTTTCATGAAAGGCCGCTGGAGCGGCATCTCCGGCGTCCTGGTCCTCGACCTCGTCGCACTCGCCGGCCTGTACGTCGCCGGCATGTTCTTCACCCCGAACATTTCGGTGGACCAGCACTGGTGGTGGTGGGTAATCCATCTCTGGGTGGAAGCGACCTGGGAAGTCCTCGTTGGATGCATCATGGCCTGGGGGCTCATGCAGACCCTGGGCACGAGCCGCCGCATCGTGACCACCTGGCTGTACATCGAGGTGGCGCTGATGTTCGGATCGGGAATCCTGGGCCTCGGGCACCATTACTTCTGGATCGGCACGCCGGAATACTGGCTGTCCATTGGCGGCTTCTTCTCGGCGTTAGAGCCGATACCGCTCGTAGCCATGGTCGTACATGCGGTCTACGACTCCGGGCGCCATGATTTCCGGAGCACAAACCACCCTGCCCTCGCGTGGCTCATTGCCCACGCCTTCGGCAACTTTTTCGGTGCAGGCGTCTGGGGCTTCATGCATACGCTGCCGCAGATCAACCTCTACACCCACGGTACCCAGTGGACGGCGTCCCATGGCCACCTGGCCTTCTTCGGCGCCTACGCGACGATCATCATCGCGATGATCTATATCGCCGTTCAGAAATGGCGCGGCGACGTGTGGATGGCTGGCAACCTGCCAGGCAATGGCTGGAAGTGGAAGTGGTCACTCGGACTACTCAATGCCGGTGTCGTCGGAATGACCGTAGCGCTCCTGATCTCAGGCTACGAGCAATCGTTTGTCGAACGGGCGCTGGAAGGGTCCACATGGGGCGGCTATTTCGCCGGCCAGGTCCAGCCATGGTTCATCCAGGGCATGCACTGGCGGATGGTATTCGGCGTGGTGACGACCCTCGGCGTCGTCCTGCTGCTCTGGGACCTGATCACCATTGGCCGCACCGAGACCCGGACAGCCGCTGCGCCAGCAAGCCGACCCACCGGCTCGCACGCAACGGCATAAGCGAAACGCGCGGGCCGGCCCCCGATGGTGGCCCGCGCCGGGAACATAGAAAAGGCTGACACCGATGAACATCAAAATGACCTGCGGCGCTGCGTTCCTGGCTTTACTCGCCTCTTCGCCGGAACTCGCGGCGGACGGCGACCCGAACGCAGGCAAAACCAAGGCGGTCGCCTGCGTCGGGTGCCACGGCATGAACGGCGTGAGCGTCAATCCCCAGTGGCCGAACCTCGCTGGCCAACACGTCCCCTATCTCGTGAAACAGATGCAGGCTTTCAAGGCCGGTCAACGCGCGGATCCGAATATGACAGCCCTGGCACAGACCCTGTCGGACACGGACATGATGGACATCGCCGCCTTTTTCTCTTCCCAGACCTGCGAATAGTCCAGAGGCACCCGTCATGACCGAAGCCACACTGTATACCCGTCTCGGCGGCTACGACGCCATCGCTGCGGTGGCGGAAGACCTGTTGCCACGACTCGCCGAAGACACCCGCCTGCGGCGTTTCTGGGACCATCGCGGGGATGACGGAATCCGCCGCGAGAAGCAGTTGCTGATTGATTTCCTCTGCGACCGCAGCGGCGGGCCGCTGTTCTACGCGGGACGCGACATGCTGGAGTCCCACACGGGCATGAATATTTCATCAGACGACTGGGGGTCGTTCATTAGCCACGTCGAGGCCACACTCGATCACTTTGGCGTCCCCGCAACCGAGCGCCGGGAAGTCCTGGCGTTTATCGACAGCACCCGGGCGGACATCGTGGGCGTCTAGCGCCAGCCGAGCCGGTCTGCTGCACCGCATATCGCTTTCGGTCCGCGAGCTGGCTATAGTTTGCGGATACCCCGACCGCACGGCCCCAGTGCCGGCGGCGCACGGAACGCTCCTCCGGCAACGCTGCCAGCGGCGCCTAAAGGAGTGTGCTCATGAAACGCCGCCGATTTCTCCAGTCTGCTTTCACCGCGGCGGCCTGCGCCTCCATTCATTCGAACACCGCCATGGCCGCGGCACTGAACGCCCTGGCTCAGGTCACCTCGGACATCCCCGCGGTCAGGCTCGATGGACGGGCCACGACGCTGGAGGCCGCAGCACTCAGGGAGCTCAACGATTCCCTGTCGGGCCGGTTGCTGTTGCCCGCCGGCGCTGACTACGAGTCCGCCCGCAAGATCTGGAACGGCATGCACGACCGGCGTCCGGCGGTCATTGTGCAGTGTGCCGGCGTGGAAGACGTCGCCAACACGATCTCCTTCGCGAGCGAGCGCGAGCTGCTCGTCGCCGTTCGCGGCGGCGGACACAGCATTCCCGGCAAGTCCATGTGCGACGGCGGCCTCGTGATCGACCTGTCCAACATGAAGCAGGTGGCCGTGGATGCAGAACGCCGCCGCGCTATCGTGGAAGGGGGGGCGCTGATCTACGATGCCGACAAGGCGACCCTGGCCCACGGCATGGCCACGACCTTCGGCGTCGTCTCCCATACCGGCGTCGGCGGCCTGACCCTCGGCGGCGGGTTCGGCCGGCTGAACCGCAAGCACGGCCTGACCATCGACAACCTTGTCTCCGCGACGGTAGTCACGGCGGACGGCACTGCGCTGACCGCGAGCGCCGACCAGAACACCGACCTGTTCTGGGGCCTGCGGGGCGGGGGCGGCAACTTCGGTGTGGCCACCGACTTCGAATTTGCGCTGCATCCGATCAGGGCGAAGATGCTCGGCGGCAATGTGGTGTGGCCCGCGTCGAAGGCCGCGGAAGTGCTGGACTTCTACACGGACTGGTACGCCGGATTGTCGAACGACCTGTATGTGGGCCCGTTCATGGTCACGCCGCCAGACACCGACGGGGTCGTGGGGTTCGACATTCTCTACGCCGGCGACCCGGCGGATGGGGAGAAGGAACTGGCCGCCCTCGCCCGTCTCCCGGAACCGATGGACAACGGGGTTGGCCTGGTGGAATACATGACCCTGCAGACCCAGGAAGACGGCGCCACGCGCCACGGCCAGCGCTACTACGTGAAGTCGGGCATGGTGGGCGGATTCACCCCGGAACTGGCCCGGACGATGATCGAGGTGTTCCGGCCGGAACCGGAGTTTTTCATCTTCACCCACACATCCGGCGGTGCGGTCGCCGACGTGGCGGTCACGGACACGGCATTCCCGTACCGCACCGCCGAGAGCATGATCGGCGTGTTCACGACGTGGAACGATCCCGCACAGGATGAACGTTGTATCGGTACTACCCGCGAGATGTGGGCCGCCATCGACCCCCATACCGGCGGGTTTTACGCGAACCTCCGGCCGGAGGACGACCGGAAAAATCTGGCGAACTTCGGCCCGAACTATGACCGACTCGCGGCCATCAAGGGCACGTATGATCCAATGAACCTGTTCCGTCTGAACGCCAATGTGCCTCCGACGGCGAAGAGCTGAGCCGGGCGCGGCCGCCGCGGCCGCGCGTCACCTAGCCGACGGAAGTCCAATCCGGCCCCGTTGCCGGCTGCAACCCGTGCAAGCCCCGGACAGGCCCCCGACGGATCCTGGCAGGCGCCGGCAGGCGTGATTAATGGGGCGGAAGAGTGCGTCACCCTCTAACGCGATGGGGATGCCGGTATCGAATACGGCCTGGTCCACTTCGCCAGATACCTGGAGGAACGCCGACTCAACGCGCTATCACGACGAGCACCGCACAGACCGGCGCGGGTTGCGCGAACCGCTCAGGACCAGTTCAGCCCATAGATCCGGGACCGGTAGTTCCAGGGGGGCGTCCCCCGAATCGTCTCCTCCGGATAGACGCGCAGCAGCTCATCGCCGAAGGTTGTCTTCTTCGCCTTCAGCCCCTTCTCGTACTGGAAATGCCACCACTCGGCGCCGAGCCAGTGCCCTCCCAGGTCGAAGGATCTGCGGGCCCGAATCGGCTTGAACCCCTCCGCCGCCATCTCGGCGGTCAGATCGAGAAACCGGCCTTCGGCCATCCTGGAGCGATTCCTTGACCGGTAGGTGCAGGCCTCTACCTCCATGGCCTCACCGCCGTCCGCCCGCACGTAGACACGCCACAACCGGTCGTCATCCCTCGCAACGACATAGGGATCCCGCGCGGGACTTTCCATGCCGCTGCCCACATGCAGATCCAGCGCGCGGCCGGTGTAGTGGAATGAGGTGACGCTGCGCGAGGGGCTCACACGCGCGCCGAGCAGGCGGCGGCCGCCTGAACTGGTTAGCCTGCCGCCAGCCTCCAGAACCCGTGCGCGAACGCGCCCATAAGCGTGAGCCACGTCTTCTCGGAGGAAGAACCGGTCGTAGCCATCCCGGTATACGTCAGCGTCAACCCGGACGAAAGGCAATCGCTCCCTTTCCTGAGGCACCAGGGAGTCCGGCCCCGGGGACTGCCGCTCCAGGATGAATTCCGTGAGAGCGTCCTCGAGCATCGACTGGGTCACCGGACCGACGATCCCGTCGGCGTAGATTCCCTCGGCTTCCTGGAACTGGATCACCGCCGCCTCGGTTTTCTCACCGAAATCGCCGTCCACCTTTCCCGGGCGATAGCCGAGCATTCGCAGGGATTCCTGCAGTGTGCGGACATCGTTACCGTTGTCGTCGAGCCTCAGCATGCTCCTCACCTCTGTCCGATGCAGCCCGGCGCCGGCCGCGAATCAGGATGAACACCGTCACCCCAAGCGTAGACGACGACAAACGGCGATGAAGGTCACGGGACGGCTGTCTTCGACGACCTGCGCTATTTCTCCAGCATGTAGAACTGCCAGAGGTCCTTGTGACTGATCTGAAGAACCGGCTGGAGGGCCCGGCGCCCCGTGCGGCCGATGCTGTTGTCCAGGTACTTCAATTCTTCAAACTTTGCCAGGGTCTCCTCCCCCACCGTGGGGGCGAAGCCGCTTTCGCGCATCATCAGGATGCCCTTCGCGCGCAGCCCCAGCTCCACGTGCAAGCGCAGATAGCAGAGCAGGTCGGCCATGACCTCGCCCTCGAAGTGGGCGCTCAGGGATTGCAGGTAGCGCCCCACCTGGCTGTCCCGAAAGCCGGGCGAGGTAATTAACTCGAGCAACGCGGCATCGGAATCGAAGTCGGTACCCAGCCATTGGCGGAGCGTCTGTTCGCTGCGCTGGAACACGTGATAAAGGACGATCGGCAGCACAAAGAAAATGCCGAAAGTGGACAGCACGGGCCAGAGCAGAAAGTGATTGAACGCCGAGTGCAGGACGATGGCGGCGAGCAGTCCCGGCAGGAACACGGCGAGTTTGACACTGTCCCGCCGTTCGACCATCGACAGCGTGATCAGGGCAAAAATGGCCGTCGCCCCGCCGTGCATGACCGCGGTTCCGAAACCCCGGACGATCCACAGCGCGGTGTTGCTGTCTCCGCGGGAGTACAGGTAGTACAGATTCTCGGCAACGGCGAACCCGGTGCCGATCGCAAAGCCGATAATCGCCGCATCCACCAATAATCCGAGCCGGTTCGTGCGGATGAGCCAGACGAGCGCGGCGGCCTTGATAATTTCTTCGAATACCGGTGAGACGTAGCGGTAGAACGTCGGGAACGGGATGTCCATGACATCAAGGAACGTCTGATTGACGATGTAGCTGGCGGCGGCCGCCAGGACCCCGATGCCGACCGCCATCAGCACGTACTTGAAGCGGACCAACTTGTAGCTGTCCAGGTAGACCAGTGCACCCAGCAGCGCGAGTACGGGCAGCAGGCCGATCGGGGCACGCATTGCGAGATCGAGGCTCATCGGGAGACGACGATAGCGGATTTGCGGCTTTCGTGGGCGCCCGTCGCCCGGAGTTCGGTCGCTAGTGGAGAATCTTCAGCGACAGCATGAACTCGTCTTCATCATCGTTGTCGTCATCGAACGCCTGCGCATAGCCCGCCGAGAACATCATCTCCATGTTGGAGAGCACGATGAACTGAAAATCCAGCTGGGCGCCGATGTTGGTGACTGTGCGCCGCAGATCGCTGTCGCCGAGTTCAGTGCGCAGCACGCTCGCGAACAGGGCCGGCCGCGCCCAGCTCAGGTAGAAGCCCGGCGTACCGACGCGCTCGAAACGGACCGGATGAAGATTCAGTTCCAGCATCGACTTGACGAAGTTTCGCCCGCCGATGTCATCGATATCGTAGCCCGGGAAGCGAAGCACGTCCCGATAGCGTTTTACTTCGCGGTGATCCACCCAGTTGTTGCCGAACCCGCCGAAGAAGAAATTCGCCAGCGAGTCATCAGCGTCGCCGTCGGCGATCCCGCCGGCGCTGCGCAGCCAGATCGACGTGTGTTTAAACGGCAGGGGCACACCAAAGTCGTAGCGTCCGACGAGGGCCGGATTGAAATCGCTGTCGGCGAAGTACGTGTGAGCATAGATGCCGGCGATATGTCCTTTTTCGTCGTCCACGTGGCCGAGGGAAGACCGGACGTTGCGGTATTCCAGACCGGCCTCGGCTTCCACAAGGCTGCTCTGGCTGGAATCGATTTCCTGGAACTTCGGCAGTTTTTCGAGGTTGCCGTAGTAGCCCACCGCGGTAGTCAGTTCCAGGGTCCGGGGCTTGTCGTAGATGAGAAAGCGGTCGTAGCCGACTTCCGCCGAGTAGCCTTTACGGCTCACCTTGGTGGGACCGAAGAGATCGTAGAAGTCCGCCGCGTTGTACTTGAGATCCGCCCACCAGCCGCTGATGTGCTCGTAGCTCATCCGGGCGTGCCAGTCCTCGCTGCTCCGCAGATTGTCGTTGTCCATTACCGTATAGCCGGCCTCCAGGCCTACCCGGTGAAACCAGCTGGGGTCCGAGAAATTGGTGCGAAAGCCCGCGACGACGGAGTCCTTGTAGCCCTGGATCATCGGGTACATGGATTCCAGCTCCAGATGGTCCAGCGGCTGGTACTGGCCCTCGTAGCGAGTCAATTCGGCCAGCGGCACATCCGCCGGCGATCCGGACCGCCATTCGGTCACTTCCGGGTGCCGGTCGGCGATTCGCTCGCCGAGAAATGTGATGGTTCCCAGGTCCTCCCGTGGCGCGGCCTCCTCGATGCGCGCCGGGCGAAACCCTTCCCCGGTGAAGCGAAGAACGATCATCGATCCATCGGCCGCGGGAATGGGGCGGAAAAACCCGGTCTCCGCGTTGGTCAGCGCTTCGAGTTCGCCGCGGGCCCACTCGAAGCGGAAAATATTGGAAACACCCGTGTAGTAGGAGCTGCCCACCAGGTACCGGCCGTCCGGCGTGAACACGAATCCTTCCGGCAGGGCCGACCCGAAGCCCTGGACCGCGACCGGCGAGGGCGCAGCCGTCAGGAGTGCCTCGATGCGGTAGACCCGCAGGGACTGGTCGCCGCCGAGGTCGCCGAAGCTGGTGGACAGCAGGGCCCCGTCCGGGGAGATATCCAGGTCGTAAATCACCTCGCCGTAATCGAAGGTATGGATCTGCTCCCATTGCTCGTAGGGATAGGGCACCCGAACGAGGGTGACCAGTCCGTTGAGATTGCGCACACCCCAGATGGACCGGTCCGCCGGGTTGAACACGAGGTCGCCGATACGCACGTCCCTGAGCAGCATTCGTGACTTGCCGTCAGCGAGGTCCAGGGCCATGAGATCCCGGTAGGTCTGGTTATCCGTCGTGTAGAACAGCGTCCGGTTGCCGGGATCGAAGGCCAGTGAGGTCACCTGGTAGAGCATCGGCCCCTTGATCTCGGTCAGCCGCTCCACCGACCCATCGTCAAGCGACAGACCCGCCAGGTGAGCGACGACTCCCGGATAACGCACCCCGGCATACAGTGTGTTGGTCGCAGGATCCACGACAGCCCGGGACACGGACCCCAGGCTGCGCTGGGTCAGGTCCCGGTGCTCCGTGACCGGGTGCTGCCGGACAGAAGCAAGGTTAGCCGCCTGGAACTCACGCTCGAAAGCGATCCAGTTGTCCCAGGCATCGTCCATCGGCAGCCCGAACACCTTTTCGAACTGCGCTGCGTAATACCGCTCGCTGTCCTCCCTGCGCGACAGCCACTCGATGAGCATTTCCGGGGAATACTCGTACGCCAGGTAACTCATGAAGCGCGAGCCGTAGAGATAGGCGTTGACGCCCACCTGGAAATCCACCTTCGTGCCGGCCGCGACCAGCCCGAGCGGATCATAGAAATGTGCATCGTCGCGCACCATGGCGCGAAACACCATCTCGTCATAGGCCCCCTGGGCGCGGCCAAGACCGCCCGACATCCAGGTTTCCATGAACACCGCACTGCCCTCCAGGTACCAGCGCGGGACGGACATCCTGGGCGCGGTCAGGTAGGAATAGAGCACGGTCTCCGGATGATCGGCGATCGGCACGACCTTGCCACCGAAAAACTTGCGCCAGCGGCGATCCGGCGCCGCCGACATGTCCATGGTCGTGATGTGCACCAGCTCGTGGTTCATGAGCGTGTACATTCGCTCGCTGGGCGTAAAGGTCTCGTAGGCGAAGCTCATCGGCGCCACATCCACGAACAGGAGATTGCGCGGCACCGCCCCGGCGGCGGCATTGCCATAGTCCGAGAAGTCCTTGAGCAGCACCGTGACCTGGCCATCCGGCTCGAACCCGAAGCGAGCCTTCTGGCTCAGCATCGAGTTCTCGAAAGACCGGGCCGCATAAGGCGCGAGATACGTGGTGGACGGATTGAAATAGAGAAGCCGCAGGTTGTCGGTCTCAATGGACTCGAGAACGATGTCCGCCGCCTGTCCCGCGGATGCGCTCAGCAGAAAAAATCCGGCCATCCAGAGCTTGCCGGTCTGCTGCAGGGCACGAGTGACCCAGGAGATAGCCCCCCGGAGCGGTCCGGCGGGTTGCTGCGCTGCCGTGACGGGACTAGCCGCTCCCGCTTCTCCCAGCGCCGGGCCCCCGACCCGTAACCGGTCCCGGGAACCCAGCCAGGAGCGCCGGGTCTTCCGGTCACCCCTGGCGGCCACGAGGCCGCCAGGGGGCCGGGAGAATTCCTCAGTTTTGCGAGCCACCCCTGGCCTGCGCGGCCATCGCCTGGGCCTGAACGGCCTGGGCAAACTGGGCATTCGCCATCGCCGCCGCGTAGTTGCTGTTCGCAGCGAGCTGGGCGAACTGGGCGTTAGCCAGCAGATCGGCCATTCGGGCGTTGGCCATCAGCTGCGCATACCGGCCATCGGCCATCAGCGCCGCGAAACGGCTGTCCGCCATCAGTTCGGCAAACTGGCCATTGGCCATCAGCTGCGCGTAACGGCTGTCCGCCATCAGGTTGGCATAGCGGGCGTCCGCCATGAGCTGAGCGTATCGCCCGTCGGCCATCAGCTGGGCAAAACGTCCGTCGGCCATCAGCTGAGCGACCCGGGCATCGGCCATGAGCGCAGCAAACCGGCTGTCCGCCGCCAGCTGCGCAAACTGGCCGTTTGCCATCAGATCGGCATACCGGCCATCGGCCATCAGCTCGGCCAGGCGTCCGTCCGCCATCAGCTCGGCGTAGCGGCTGTCCGCGGCCAGTTGCGCATAGCGCGCATCGGCCGTCAGCTGCGCTGCCCGGGCATCGGCAGCCAGGTTCGCGTAGCGGGCGTCGGCCATCAGTTCAGCAAAACGGCCATCGGCCATCAGGCTGGCAAACTGCGCGTCGGCCATCAGCTGGGCGTAGCGGGCATCCGCCGCGAGCGCAGCATACTGGCCGTTGGCCATGAGGTTGGCGAAGCGCGCGTCGGCGGCAAGCTCTGCGAAGCGGCCATCGGCCATCAGTTCAGCGTAGCGACCGTCGGCCATCAGCTGGGCATAGCGGCCGTCGGCCATCAGCTCGGCATAGCGGCCATCCGCTGCCAGCTGCGCCAGCCGGCCATCGGCCATCAGCTGGGCGTAACGGCCATCGGCCATCAACTGCGCAAAACGGCCGTCAGCCATCAATTCGGCCAGCCGACCGTCGGCCATCAGCGCCGCAAAGCGGCTGTCCGCCATGAGCTTGACGAAATCCTCGTCCTGGATGAGCGAGGCAAACTCGTCTGTCTGCACCAGCTCCTGCAGGCTCTGGTCGCCCAGGGTCACGTCATCCGCGGTGATCTTCTCGCCCCGGTAGCGCTTCGCCTCCGCAATCGTTCCGACCGCGTCGTCCGGCGCCGGCGGATCCTGCAACCCTACGTAGGCCGCGATTGCCAGCACAGCCAGTCCACCACCAACCCACAGGCCTTTCCTGCTGCGGTCAGATGTTTCGGTTCCCATGCTCATCGTCTCCCCCCCTGCGCCCGTGTGGACGGGCGGAAATAGCTACTCGGAAAAAGTCGCCGTTGTGTCTAAGTACACCCGGACCCGGAAAATGTTGATATTCGCGTTTGCGCGCTCGCCCCGGACAACATGAGCGGGCCTCGATTCATGACGGATCCCGGGGCGTCGCTGGCGCCGAGAGCGCGCCCTCGGCCACGAGTCGTCCCGATACCCTCAGTGCCAGCGCGATACGCACGGACGCCCCGTCGCCGGACGCCATGTAGAGCTGATAGGTACCCCGGCCCTCCTCGCCGGAGAAACGCACCCGGCCCGCCGACACCTCGAAGGGCACCATCTCGCCCTCCGGCCGGCTGACGCTGCGCAGATCGGCAACGGACGGATCGTAGGACGCCTCGAGTTCCCAGGGGGCGTCGCTGTCGATATCCAGTTCCACCCAGAGTGCCTGGCCGGTTCGGAACACCGCGGCCGACCCCGCGGCCCGGTCCCCGACGAGACGCACCGTCCCCAGGGGTTCACCGGCAGAATCGGGCATCGTGGCCATCGTGCCCACCAACTGGCCCGGATCCATCGCATCGCGATTCGACATGAGCACCTGGAACACCAGGCCGGTGACGATCACGCCCCCGACAAAGGCGGCCGCCATGCGCGGCAATTGAATACGCGCCCGCCGGCCTCGCCCGGCGGCTTGCCCGAAGCGGCGCGTCCGGATGGGCGGAATCTCTTTAAGGATGTCGTCCGTGAGGCCGGCCGGAGGCTCGGCTACCGGCAAGGCCTTCAGCCAGGCGTCCACCTGCTTCAGATCGTTGTGCAGGGCCCGCGTCCCGGGATCCTCGAGCAAGCGACGATTGAGTTCCGCGCGGCCCCGGCCGGCCAGCTCCCCACCGAGGCTGGCCTCGATGAGTGCTTCGGTCCGCCGTTGTTCGTCGCGGGACTCGGTCATGGGATCAACGGCCTCTTTCCGATGACAGCACGGCCGATGACAGCAGGCCACGCTCAACGAGCAGGTCCCGCAGCCGGTGCCGGGCCGTAAACAGCCGGGACTTCACGGTCTTCGACGGTATCTCGAGAATCTCCCCGATGTCGTCGTAGCTGCACTCCAGGAAATATTTCATCACGATCACCGCGCGGTCCCCCGGCGGCAACTCCGCCAGTGCCGCCTGGAGATGATCACTGACCTCCAGCCGGTCCACGGCCATGGCGGGGCCCGGCGCCGCGGACGGAATCTCGTCGGCAGATTCTCCGGATCCCCGGTCCCGCCGCTTGATCCAGTTGAGGGATTCGTTGATCGCAATGCGATACACCCAGCTGTAGAACTTGTAGTTCGGGTCATAACTGGCGAGATTCTCCATGGCCTTCAGGCACACCGTCTGGGTCACATCCCGGGCATCGTCAGGATTCCTGAGCATCCGAAACGCCGCGTTGTAGATGGGCTTCTCGTAGCGTTCGAGGAGCACCACAAGGGCATCCCCGTCGCCGCGGAGACAGTCCTCGACGAGGGCCGCATCACCGTGCTCCTTCATAAGTACAACGTCGCGTCCAAAAAGTTGGTTCCCGCATAAAACTTTGCAATCACCACGTCGCGGGCAAAACTGGTTCCCGCAATCAAGCCCGACACGCCGGTCCGCTTTGTATCGGCTAGTCGGCGGCCCGCACAATCTCGAAGATCTGATCGAAGCCCGAGAATCGGAAAATGTCACCGATGTGGTGATTCACGTTGATCAGCCTGAGCCCTCCGCCATTTGCCATGATTCGTTTTTGCGTCTTCATGAGCACGCCGAGGCCCGCGCTGGAGATATAGTCCAGCGCCGCCATGTCGACGATGTGGGGCGCCGGCAACCCGTCGAAGAACTGCTGGGCCTTTGCACACTGGGCCGCATCCAGCCGGCCGGTCAGCACGACCTCACCTTCGTCGCCCTGTCGAATCTCGAACATGCCTAGTTCACCGTCCGCGTAAAGGTCACGGTGCTGCGACGATCCGCGTACTCGTAGCGCAGCGAGTCCACCATCTTCTTGATCAGGTGCAGTCCCAGCCCCCCGACGGGCCGGTCCTCGATGGGCCCGTCCACCTTGGCCGGCCCGACCCGGGTGGGGTCGAAGGGTTCCGAATCGAAGTCCACGAGGCTGACCTCGACGCCCCCGGCGATGGGCGTAAGCTCGAGAAGAATCTCGTCCGGACCGGCGGCGTTGTATTTCACCATGTTGGTGAACAATTCCTCGATGGCGAAGCTGACCGTCCTGAGCAGCGATTCATCCACCTGCTCTGCCTCGAAGAAGGCCTCGGTAAAGGCGAAGATCGGCTCGAGGGACTCGATGCTTCGCGTGAAGTGCTGGCGCATCAGTATCCTCCTTTGCGGACAGGTCCGCCCACTGTTATTCGACGGCCCCGACATGCTCGGTTGTCCGGCGCAGCAGCACGAGGGTGACATCGTCCTGCTGGGGCTCGCCTCCGGCAAAGTGCTGGGCCTCGGCAACGAGTGTTTCCAGGAGTTCGCTCATGGGGCGATCGTGGTAGGCGCGCACCACCTGTTCCACCCCCTCCATGCCGAACTGCTTACCCTCGGCATCGCCGTACTCATACACGCCGTCCGAGATCAGCCCGAGGATATCGCCCGGCCCGAAGCTCACGACCTCGGCCGGCTTGACGGTCGGATACGCCACGAAACCCAGCGGGTACGTGGACGGGGCCATCCAGCGAAACTCGCCGGTCCGGGCCTGATAGTGCAGAAGCGGACCCTGGCCGCCTGAATGAAACGTCGCCTCGTGCCGGCGCGTGTCCAGGATGCCGAGAAACGCGGTAATGAAATGTTCCTCGGGCAGATCCTCGACCAGCTGATTGTTGATGTGGTTGAACACGCTGTCGAGATCCGCACCCAGGCGCAGGGCCACGCGCAGCATCGCGGTCATCTGGGTAGCGCTCAGCGCGGGCCCGATACCGTGCCCGGAGGCATCGCCCAGCAGCATGAACAGCCGGTCCGCGTCCAGGCGGACCAGGTCGTAGGTATCACCGCCGGTCTGATCCGCCGGCCTGAAGGCCGCAGCCACGTCGTAGCCGGGCAGCACCGGCATTTCCGGAGGGAGGGTGCTGATCTGGATCTCCCTTGCCAGGGCGATCTCCCGGTCCAGCTTTTCCGCCCGCACCATCGCCCGGGTCATCCGTTCCCGCTGAATGGCCACCACGCAGTGGGCGGCGAGGGTGACGGCGACGTGCTCGTCCTCCTCGGAAAAGAAGCCGTCCACCTTGTCGACAACCTGCAGGACACCCACCAGCTCGTCGCCGTCGATCAGCGGGATGGACAGCAGGCAGCGCACGTCGTTGTTGCGGTCCAGGTCCGCTGCGGGATCGAAATCCGGATGGGCCTCGACGTCCCGGACGTTGACCACTTCGCGATTTCGGGCGCACCGGCCCAGCAAGCCCTGCTCGACGGACACCCGGACCCCGCCGCCGACATCTGCGCCGCTCAGGACCAGCGTGCCGTCCGCCGGGTCGAACAGCCAGACGGTCGCCCGCTCGGCTCGCAGGACCGACTCCGCCGCGCGGCCCACTTCGGCCAGCAGCGTCTGCAGATCGAAGGGCCGCGCCAGCTGGCGAGTCACCTCCAGGATCTGAAGCAGTGTTTCCGGCGACAGGCTCTGCGCCGGTATGCCGTACCCCTTGTCCATAGCGTTCCCGTTCTCAGGCGGGAGTAGCCCCTGACTATAGTCGCTTGCCGCGGCGGTCGCCGACAGCGGCGCCGGTCCGGCAAGACGAACCCGCCCGCAAGGGCAGCAGGAGCTGCTTCACGCCATACCCGACCCTGGCGGGTGAAGTCCTCGCCCGGACCGACCGTCATTCGCCTGCTGCGACCGGGACATCCAGCCACCAGCCGTCCAGGCCCGGTTGACCTGCCGGCGCAGTAAGCGCATGGTCCCTATACCCGGGTAGGGGTAATTAGACAATCGACTCGCGAGGCGGCAACACGATGATGAACTCGGAAACTCGGGCACAGGTGGAGGCCCGGCTCAAGCGCATCGCCGGACAGGTGGGCGGGCTACAGCGCATGGTCGAGGAGGACCGCTACTGCGTGGATATCGTCATGCAGATTTCCGCGGCCCGGGCGGCGCTTGCCAAGGTCAGCCAGCTGGTCCTCGACGCACACATCCATACCTGCGTGGCGGATGCCTTCGATAGCGGCGACCCCGCCGGTCGCGAGGAGAAGATCGCCGAACTGATCCGGGTTTTCGACAAGAACTGCCGCTGCTGAGGTGACGCCATGACGCACTGCCACGCAGAGCACGAGGATCGCCGCGAGGGTGCCGGCACCCGGGATCCGGTATGCGGTATGACCGTTGGGCAGGATTCACCCCACGAACTCACGCTGGACGGAACCACCTGGCGGTTTTGCTGCGCCGGCTGCCGGGACAGGTTCGCGGCCGATCCGGAGCGGTATCGGTCGGCACGCGGAGCCGCGGACAGGCGGGCCACGGCCGCCGGCAGGCACACCTGTCCGATGCACCCGGACGTGGAGAATGACGGCCCGGGCGACTGCCCGGCCTGCGGCATGGCGCTGGAGCCGGCCGGTCTTCCCGCCCCTGCGAAACAGACGCAGTGGACCTGTCCCATGCATCCCGAGATCGTGCGGGACGATCCGGGAGACTGCCCGCTTTGCGGCATGGCCCTGGAACCCATGACGGTCAGCGTCGAGGAGTCCAATCCGGAACTGGACGACATGACCCGCCGGTTCTGGATTGCAGCCGCCTTCACGGTCCCGCTGGTCGCCATCGTGATGCTGGACATGCTGCCCGGCCGCCCGGTATCCGCCCTCTTCCCGGGACGTATGCGAGCGTTCGTCGAACTGGCCCTCGCCCTGCCCGTGTGCCTGTGGTGCGCGTGGCCGTTCTACGTCCGCGCGGTCAATTCCGTCAAGAACCGCAGCCCGAACATGTTCACGCTCATCGGGCTGGGCGTCACCGTTGCCTTCGGCTATAGCGTAATCGCCACGTTCGCCCCCGGGATCTTCCCCGAGACCTTCCGCGGTCACGGCGGCGAGGTCGCGGTTTACTTCGAGGCCGCGGCGGTGATCGTGACGCTGATCCTGCTGGGCCAGGTCCTGGAACTCAGGGCGAGGAGCGCAACGAGTTCGGCCATACGCGACCTGCTGAACCTGGCCCCCGAGACCGCCCGACGATTGCGCGAGGACGGATCGGAAGAAGACATACCGGTGGATCGCGTCGTTGCCGGAGACCGGCTGCGCGTGCGGCCCGGCGAGAAGGTGCCGGTGGATGGCGTGGTACTGGAAGGCTCCAGCCCGGTGGATGAATCCATGATGACCGGCGAGCCCATGCCGGCCCGTAAAGGCCCGGGAGACGCCGTGGTGGGAGCCACCCTCAACGGCACCGGCAGCTTCGTCATGCGGGCCGACCGGGTCGGCACCGACACCCTGCTCTCCCGGATCGTTGCCCTGGTGGCCGACGCCCAGCGCAGCCGCGCGCCGATCCAGCGTCTCGCCGACCTGGTGGCGGGCTGGTTCGTCCCGGCCGTCATCCTCATAGCCGTCATCACGTTTGTCGTGTGGGCCCTTGCCGGCCCGGCGCCGGCGCTGGCCTACGCCCTGATCAACGCCATCGCGGTGCTGATCATCGCCTGTCCCTGCGCGCTGGGGCTGGCCACGCCGATGTCCATCATGGTCGTGACCGGCCGCGCTGCCTCCATGGGCGTGCTGTTCCGCAATGCCGAGGCCATCGAGCGCCTCCGCGACGTGGACACGCTGGTCGTGGACAAAACCGGAACTCTCACCGAGGGCAAGCCGGCGGTCGTGGCCATCGAACCGGCACCCGGCACGGGCCAGGATTCGCTGCTGCAAATTGCGGCGAGCCTCGAGCATGCCAGCGAGCATCCCCTCGCACGGGCCATCGTGGACAAGGCGAAGGAACAGGGCCTTGAGACAGCCACCGTGGACGATTTCGAGTCCGTGACGGGCCACGGTGTGTGTGGCACCGTCGCCGGGCAGAACGTCGTGCTGGGCAACGGGGCCATGCTCGAGGAAGCCGGCATCCCCGTCGACGCCCGGCACGAACGCGCCGAGATGCTGCGAGCGGCGGGTCAGACCGTCATCTACGTGGCGGCAAACGGTCGGCTGCTCGGCCTGATCGGCGTCGCCGACCCGGTGAAAGACAGCACGCCCCGGGCCATCGAGCAACTCCACGCCGAGGGCCTGGAGATCATCATGCTCACGGGGGACAACGAAACCACCGCCCGCGCCGTCGCCGATCGCCTGGGTATCGATGAAGTCATCGCCGGCGTCCTGCCCGACCGGAAGGCGGCCCACATCAAGACGCTCCAGGACGAAGGACGTGTCGTGGCGATGGCCGGTGACGGCATCAACGATGCGCCCGCACTGGCTCTCGCGGACGTGGGCATCGCCATGGGAACCGGCGCGGACGTGGCCATGGAAAGCGCTGGCGTGACGCTCGTACAGGGCGATCTGCGCGGCATCGTGCGCGCGCGGCGCCTGTCCAGCGCGGCAATGGCCAATATTCGTCAGAACCTGTTCTTTGCGTTTGCCTACAATGCCGCTGGCGTGCCGATTGCCGCCGGTGCTCTGTACCCCGCCTTCGGCCTGCTGCTGAATCCCATGCTGGCCGCCGCGGCCATGAGTCTCAGCTCGGTCTCGGTCATCGGCAACGCGCTGCGCCTGCGCCACAAGGCAATCTGACGTCGAGTGTCATGTCCGCGACACACCGCCCAGGGCTTTCTGCCGACATCCCCTTCCCGTGCGGTCGCTGCAGGCGCCCGATTGCCAGGTTTACGCCTCCGGGTTTCCTCGGCGACGTGGCTCTCGGTTGGCTAGACTCTGATTGGAAGGCCGAGATTAGAAAGCCGACGGAATTCGGGCCTTCGGGAGGACAGACATGACCTTCGGCGATCCTTTCCATCACCTGCTGTCACCGTCTCAGCGGACCCGTCTCGGACACCTGATCGTTGTTGCCCTGCTGGCCTTGGCCGTCTACCTGGTGCTGACCAACACGGCCGCCGGCCTCTGAGCCGTCGGGAACGATCCAGGGCCGGTACCGCGAGGGCGAACGCCCGATTCACGGGACCAATAGGTCGTCGCGGCCCCGGAAAGGCTGCCACGATGACCCTTGTGCCGGGTCAGGATTTGGCCGGTCCGCGGTCCGGCCCCCTCGATCGTGGCAGGCGAGGTCCGTCTACAGGTCCCGCCAGGTGAAGATGATGCCGATGGCGTGAACGGCCGTATCGGTGTACGAACCGGAAACCCGGCCGGCCAGCGGCCCGCGGTTCACATCCATGTCCAGATCGCCGGACCACAGCAATGCATAGGTGCCCGCGACGGTCACGCGGCGAAAACCCGAATACTCGGCGCCAAAACCGAACCGCCACGTTTCACCGATCGGGAGGTCGGGAGTCCGGTCATCGTCATCGACCGCCGAGCTGTCATAGGCGATGCCGCCGCTGAAGCGCCAGCGATCGGAGCGCCGGTACTCGGCGCCAAGGGCCGCATGCCAGGTGTCGTCGTAGTTGCGGTCGAAGGTCAGAGAGGTCTGGTCCTCCGCCGCCAGGACCACGTCCACCTTCCCGAATTCCGACCACTGCTGCCAGCCCAGATTACCGGTCATGGCCCAGCGCTCGCTGAGTTCGTGGTAGCCGCTGAACATGAGCGCATTGGGATAGGTCAGATCGAGACCCAGATTGCCTCCCGCAAGACCGCTGTTGTCGAGAACCTGCTGCAGGAGCGGGCCGACGTTCCTGAGGCTCGGGTCATCGCTGAATCCGAGCTCGGCTTCCATCAGGTACTGAAGTCCGAAACGGGTACCGTTTGACGGCTCCCACAAGACGCCGAAGTTCCCCGTCACTTCCAACTGCTCGTCCTTGATCTTTGCGCTGGCATCGCCCGCGCCTGGTGTCAGATTACGGATCCGGAAGCGCTGATCGTATATGCCGTACAGTCCGACGACACCGGCGCCCACGGACCATTCGTCGTTGATCCGATAGCTCAGCGTGGGCTGAATGGCGAGCGCCTGCAGCGTGACCTTGTCCACGTAGTACCGGCCCACCCAGTTGGTGCCGTAATCCAGGGTGGAACCAAAGTTGCCGTAGACACCAAAACCGAAGGCCCAGCGCTCGTTGAGCGGCCGGCCGTAATAGACGCCACCGGACGGGATCCAGTCCGCCGCGTCGCCGTCATCGCCGGCGACGGTCGTGTTGGCGTCCGGGTCGAACTGGATGTCGGCGTACAGGGGCTGGAGCCCGACAATGAACTCACCGCTGGTCAGGCGGGACAGGCCGGCGGGGTTGGTGGCCAGTGTGGAAGCATCGTCGGCTCGCGCCGCCCATCCCGCCCCGGCGAAACCCGCATCCCGCGTCCCGAGTTCGTAAAGATACAGTCCGCCCGCGCCCGCAGAGTTCGAAGCCATGAGTACGGCGAAGGCCGCGAGCCATCCTGCTCCCAGGCCAACGGGCAGCCTCGTGCGCTGGCCGGGAATTCCTGTCTGATTGTTGTTCATTGCGGCCTCCCCCGGCCTCCAGCCTCGCATTTGCTGTCGGCACCTTAGCGTAAACGTGAACACCGGACGACTCCCGCGGGTTTTCGCGGTCGGATTGCCCGGCGAAAAGACAATCCGAGGGGGCCCTCGAAGACGGGCCCGACCGGGAGGACTCACGCCAGATGCAAGACAGGATCAGCGCCCCGCCATCTCCGGCCCGGGCAGGCCCCGGCCCGCGAAGGCAAAGGCGGCCTTCAGACCCCGCGGGCTGCGGCCGAGGACCCGGCTCGTGGCGATGACTCCCTTTACTGCCCGGCGCGATACCTTCACGTCCGTGCCCTGCGTGAAGTGGGGGTTGCCGTTGATCCGACGCAGCGTCAGCAGCGCCAGCCCCATGGGCCAGAGACAGGAATCTCGGATACCGGTCTCGTCTTTTGGCAACAGGAGCGTATAGCGAAGCGAGGTCTCAAGATGGCCGCGGGCGATACCGATCAGGTCCCGAAGCCCCGCAGCGAATCCGGGGGTGTCGCGGCCGGCGGGAAGCGCCGACAGGTCGCAGCCGTGGCGATCAAATACCGACCGCGGAAGCCAGCAGGCGCCGGCCGCCCGATCTTCCCAGATGTCCTTCAGAATGTTGGTCATCTGCAGCCCCTGGCCGAAGCTGCGCGCCATGGGGAAGAGCTTGGCATGCTGCGCCCGGATCGGGCCGGACTGCACGGCGAACAGATCAGTCAGCATCTCTCCGACGCAGCCCGCGACCACGTAACAGTATTCGTCGAGTTCGCTGACATCCGTCAGCCCGTCCAGGCTGCGCCGGGCCGCGAACTTCGCCATGCCCTGGCTCATGATCCGCACGCAGCGCTGGATCGTTTCCCGCGACGGCGGCGCGAAGCTGTGGGTCAGCCCCACGACCCGGCCGGTACGCGCGACCAGTTCCCGCTCGGCGGGCGGCACCGTCGGGCTCAGTCGGGCCAGCGACGTCGCGACAAACTCGTCGCTGGGGGCCTCACCCGCCACGACCTCGACAAACTGCGCCAACAACGCGTCCTTGTCGGCAGCGGGAATGGACAGGTCGTCCTCGATCGTGTCGGCGATGCGGCACAGGAGATAGGCGTTGGTAACCTTGTCCGAGAGCGGCCGCGGCATGCGCGGAATGGTGAGCGCGAAGGTCCGGGAGACCCCAGGGAGCAACTGCGCCTGGTAGGCCAGCTCGCTATCGACGTCAACGGACACGGCCATCCGGGATCCCCCCATCACAGCCCTCAGTTTACTCAATTGGCTGCCGAGACAGTGCACTTAACTCAGTTATGGGGACAGTGCACCTGACTGCCGCGCCGACCCTTCGAGGTTACCGCGCCATGGGGCCGGCCTCTCCGGTCCGGAAATCGCCGGGATGAGAGCTCCGGCCCGGCCGCCCCATTCGTTGCAAACCGGCGGCAACACCCGGAAACTGGCGACCCCGACGCAGACACAAGGCAACCCCATGACCGCCACTTTCGACTTTTCCGGAAAGACGGTATTTGTCGCGGGCGGGACCAGCGGCATTAACCTGGGAATCGCCCGTTGTTTCGCCCGAAGTGGCGCCGATGTGGCTGTTGCCAGCCGTTCGCAGGAGAAAGTCGATGCCGCCGTCGCCGAACTGGAGACGCTGGGATCGACCGCCCGTGGATACGCGCTGGATGTCCGCGACGCGGAAGCCGTGCAACAGGCCTTCGCCGCCCACGCAGAAGCCGCCGGCGAAATGGACGTCCTGGTGTCCGGAGCCGCCGGCAACTTTCCCGCCTATGCCAACGACATGTCGCCCAACGGCTTCAAGGCCGTCGTGGACATCGATCTCCTTGGCTCCTTCCACGTCCTTCGCGCCGCGTTCCCGCATCTGCGCAAGCCCGGCGCGTCGGTCATCAACATTTCCGCACCCCAGGCGTGGGTAGCCATGCCCATGCAGAGCCACGTATGTGCCGCCAAGGCGGGCGTGGATATGCTGACCCGCACCCTGGCCCTGGAATGGGGAGCCGCGGGCATCCGCATCAACAGCATTTCCCCGGGCCCCATTGCCGACACCGAAGGCATGCGGCGGCTGGCGCCGAACGAAGCGCTCGCCGAACAATACAAGCAGAGCGTGCCGCTTCAGCGCTTCGGGACGGTCGATGAAATCGGCCAGGCCGCCCTGTTCCTGTCGTCTGACGCCGCCCAGTACGTCAGCGGCGTCGTGCTGCCCGTCGACGGGGGCTGGTCGGTCGCCGGGGCCAGCGCGGCCGCGCTGGCAATGACCCGGAAGCACGGAAACAGCTAGCCTTCGGGATTCGCCGGCCGGGAATCGAGCCGAACGCCGAGGCACCGGCCTGGTGATTGCCCGGCCGGTGTGAGGCTCCAGAGCAACGAACCGGCCATGGGACGGACGCCGCACCCGACAGGGGTGCTCCGGGCGGCAAATCCGAAGAAGCGCCTGACAGCGCAATTCGAAACCGGCGCCCGAAGACCGGCTCAGCTCTGCCGGCTGGCCACGAAATGGGATGGCAAACGCATCCCGCCCCTGTCCCGGTCGCAGCAGGCCATTGAAATCAAAACCATTTACGGGAGGGCCAGGCCCGACGCTTCAGCGGCAGAGTCGCTCGCAGGGAACCCCGTCCCCGTCAGCGTCGATGCGGGAAAAACCGCAGTAGCGCAGGTGAAATTTTGCTTCCTCGCAGGAGCGCATCTCGCGGCAGTATCGTCGCTCCCCGCAAGCGAAAGGGCCGACGGCAGGCTCGGCGATCGAGGCGACTTCGGACTGTTCCCGGACCATCCACGGCGCCACCGCCTCGGCATCCGGAAGGCTCCACAAACCGACCCCGTCCGCCCGCGCTGCGTCCTCGTCCTCCAGTAGCGTGAGGTCCTGCAAATAGCCCTGATAGGCCCAGGCGTGGCCCTCCCGGACGAGTTCCCGATGAATTTCGCGGTCACCGATCACCACATGACCGACGGTTCGGCCGTAGCGATCGCGGGTGACGGGCCGCACCGTGACGGTCTGCTCGAAAACCTTGTCCGACAGCGCCTGCCTGGAGCGCATGGACCAGGGCTGCCCCATCTCGGGCGCATCGATTTCGGCGAGCCGGACGGTGACGGGGCGGGAATCGGCTCAAGACGGTCAGCGTATCGCCGTCGGTCACGCCGACCACCGGTCCCGAAAAGCTTGTGGCCGCGGCAACCGCGACCAGTAATGCAGACAACAATGCACAGGCTCCCGAAAATTCCCAGACTATGAATCCTGCCGTTTTGCTCGGATTCAACGCAAGCGAATTCGTCACATCGGGGCGTCAAACCGGGGCGTCACATCGAGTCCCGCAATCCCGGCGGCGAGATCTCCGTGCCGACGTAACCGGGGTCCCATCGACGGCCGGCGGCAGCGACCGGGAGGGGTTCTGCCACAGGCAAGGACGCCACACCCTCGAGGCTGTCCGGGGCATGGTCTTTGGGTCTGGATAACGTTCATTGCTCGCGCCAGGAGAAAGCGAGCCCGGGCGGGGCGGCGAACCGTATCGCCTTCGCCAGCTCGCCGCGCTTCGAGCCAAACGGCTCAAGCGGAGAATCCGCGGCTCGGGACCCTTCCTCGGTACGCATGGCTCAGCCGGATCAACGACACCCGCCCTCTTACTCGAGCCCCTCTCTCGAGCTCCTTTCCAGAGCCGCCCTACTCCAGGCCGATGTCGTCGGCGACCCTGGCCAGGGTTTTTGACGGCCCGCCCATCACGTCTGTCACCGCCTGCGCAAACTCCGCGGTGGCCACCTTGTCGCCGGTTTCGACCAGAGTTTCTGACGACCTCGTCCAGGCTGGCCTTCTTGATCGGTTTCGCGGTAAATCTCCCGATCCAGGTCCCGCATGATCAGCACCGACCGAGCCTGCATCGGTCCGATAGCCGACCGGCCGTCCAGGCGCCGGCCTTTCGCCTTCTTCGCCCACTCAGCGAGCTTCTCGAACGCGGCCTTGTAGCGGGATTCAGTAATCGTGCCGGAGCGCCACATGAGTTTCAGCGAGTAGTATTCCGCCAGGCCCTCGACGACCCAGTCGCCGCCGTCGCCACCCTGCAGACCGGTGAACACGTGGACGAGTTCGTGCAACAGCGTGCTGGTGCCGTTCTCACTGATCAGCGGCCGGTCCGCGTGAATATAGAGGGAGTCCGGCCCCGACAGCCCGCCCCGCCACATCTCGTCCCGAGCACTGACGATCGCCAGATGCTTCGGCATCTCCGGCACGATGGCCCGTAACCGGGGCAGGTTCCAGTTCAGAAAAGCGAGGATATCCATCCGGCGGACGCCCTCGTTCAGCGGTCCGGCAACGGCCACCCGGACCTTCGCGATGCGCTCCCGGCGCACGCCAAGCCGCCCCGCCATCATCCAGCCGGTCGGACGATCCAGGCCGCGGTCGAGATGCTCGATGGCATAGACCTTGTCGTCCACCTCCGGATACGGCGCAACGAATGACCAGCCTTCCGGCAGAAGAACCCGCAGGGTCGCGTCCGATTCGGCAAACTCTTCCTTGCGGATCCGGATCGGTGGCACCAGGTCGTCACCACGAAGCAGAGCCCAGTCCGGGGTCATGCGGGCATCGTAGGCATCGCCCCGCCGGTGGCTGATCTGCACCGCATAGGACAGGGTCCCGCCCTCGTCGGGCGGCGTCCAGGTGACGTAGTTGCCGTCGGTGGCAAGCTCGCCATCACCGGAAAAGCCGCTGTGCCGTTCCGGTTTCGTGTTCAGCCGCAGCCACGCGACGTTGTGCGCCCCCTCACCGATCGTGATGGAGACATTCGCCCGGTCGTCCCGGGGAATGAGCTCCACCTCATAGCGAACCTCATAGGAAAACCCGGGTGGCGCGTCCTGCTCCTGGGCCAGCACCGGAACAGCCGCCAGGACTGCTGCACAAAACCCGGCCGTTGTCGCCACGCGCGCCCGAAAGCTGGCGAACCTGGCGTTCGCGATCCGGGGCGAGCGTCGTAAGATAATGGGCCGATCGTTCATCGAGTCGCGCAGTTCCTTATTCTTTCTGACCAGCACGCGGCATGCGCCATCGCGGGCGGCGCCGGCTTGTCTATCCTAGTGGATGAAACCCCGGTGGACGAAACCCGGCCGGATGAAACCTGGCGGATGAGACGTTCGGGTCACCCGACCTGATCAGGAGAGTATGGTGTCAAGGCGGAAAACATCGAGGGTCATCAGTGGACTGGAGACATGGCTTGCGACGTCACTGGCAGCGATCCTGCTATCGGCCTGCTCTCCGACTCCCGGCGCCGTTCCGGAGATGCTCAGCGTCCAGTGGCCCACGGATGCCCTGACTACGACCGACACGGCCACGGTAACGTCAACGATAACCGTGGACGGCAAGACCTGGAAACATCTGAAGGTGTTTTTCACGGTGGCCGAGGAAATCGGCGGGGTCTGCGATTTCGAGGAGACCCAGGTGGCCGATGCCACCTGTTCGCCGCGCCCCGGCTCACCCCAGCTGCTGGACTGCGAGGCGTCGCTGGAGCTAGCGACCGGCATCTGGCGCTACCAGTGGCACGTGGAGTTCGGACAGTCCGGCGACGAGACGGCCTTGCTGTCGCGCCCCAACCCTCCGGAGGCATCCTTCACGGTCGCCCGTGCGGCCGACCAGACACCCGGCCTGTAGGGGCCGCTGCAGGCGATAGCCACAGCAGAAAGGCCCTAAGCCTCAGGAAGTAAATTCCTCCCTTTATGGTTTCCGGGCACCGCCCGATTCAGCGGATCCGCGACGCTGACCCCCGGACGCCAGCCGGTTAGCGGTGAGCGCCAATGGAGCGGTGCCGGACCCCGGAGGAATCATGCCCCCGGGGCGGTTTTTCTGCCCGGGCTCAACAAAACGCCCGCCCCTTATGGCGCCGGGCATCCGCCATGGGCTGCCCCCCGATCTCCGGGTCCCTCGGACCCGGCACAGGCCTGCGCCGAGGGACCGGTTCAGGGACGGGAGTCCTACTTGATCTGGGACTTGAAGTAATTCACGGAATGAACAAAAGCGTCCCACGCGTGCTCTGCTTCACCCCTGGCCTTTTCCCAGGTTTCATCGCCTGACGCTTTCAAGGCCTCGATCTTTGCCTTCACGGCATCCGAGTGCTTGCGAACTTCCTTGAGCTGGGCCTCGAACTTGGCCTTCACATCACTGGAAACCGCCTTGCCCTCGTTCTCCAGCTTGTCCATCTGGGCATTCCACTCGTCGAGCTTCGCTTTCATTTTCCTGACAGCTTCGTCTCGCGTCGTCATGAGCTTGTCTCCCTCTTGAATCCTCACCAGCAGCACGGCCGTTCGATGGCGGCATGCTGCGCTACAACAAGCATGGCTGGATCTGCGGCGCTTGCAAGGCCCTTTGACGAACGCCCGTGCATTCGCACCGGGGGCGCGGATGGTCCGGCCGGTATCTGGGCGCAGCCGGCCCGCCGCCCCGGGCGAGAGCCTGCGAAACATGAGCCGCTGACCCCGATCATCGATCGCCCCGGGGCTGCTAGACTCCCGGGCCAGCTTGCGGCGGGATACCACGGAGGTGAATGATGACTCGTTTGGATAATCCGCCGCAAAGAACGCGGCGACGGGTACTCGTAATCACCGGTGATCACGGCACGCCCGATCCCACGAAGGCCGGCAGCGCCTATGCGGAGGTGGATTTTGCCCTGCACGATCGCATGCGGGCGGCACTGGAGAGCCTGACCGAGTACGAATTCGACTTCCTGGTGGATCACGACGGGCTGCTCGAACGGCTCCGGAACGATCCGCCGGACCTGGTTCTCAACTTCTGCGACACCGGGCTACACAACAATCCCCTCCACGAGCTCCACG
Organism: uncultured Gammaproteobacteria bacterium; assembly: GCA_963842955.1. Taxonomy (GTDB): domain Bacteria; phylum Pseudomonadota; class Gammaproteobacteria; order Steroidobacterales; family XN24; genus JARFQW01. Next base: position 51,671 of record CAWJIJ010000006.1, on the reverse strand, counting down.
TACCGGCGTTGCTGGAGGTCTTCGGCATTCCCTACAGCGGGGCGTCACCCGCCGGCATCGTACTGGCGTACGACAAGTCCATTGTCCGCCTGGTCGCCCAGGCCGAGGACATCCCGGTTCCCCGGGAGATCTACATCCGTCCGGATCAGCAACTGGACGATGTGGCCGCCTTCTATCCGGCCCTGCTCAAGCCCAGCCGGGGAGACGGGAGCGTCGGCATCACGAAGGATGCCGTCGTCCGGAATGAAGCGGAAGCGCGCGACTATCTTGCCGCCTTGCGCAGCACGCTGCCCGGCGAGAACGTGCTGTACCAGGAGTATCTGCCCGGCCCGGAGTATGGCCTGGCCCTGATCGGCAATCCGGACACCGGCTTCACCGCACTTCCCCCCCTGGAAGTGGACTTCAGCGCCCTGCCCGAGGGCCTGAATCCGATCCTCTCGTTCGAGTCCAAGACCATGCCGGACTCCCCGTACTGGACCGACATCCGATTCAAGCCCGCCACGCTGCCAGGGGACACGCTCGCACAGATGCGGCACGCGGCGGAACGCCTCTTTGCGCGGCTGCAGTGCCGCGACTATGGTCGCTTCGATTTCCGCAGTGACGCGGAAGGCACGATCAGGCTCATGGAGGTCAATCCCAACCCGGCCTGGGACCCGGAGGCCAAGCTGGCCATCATGGCGGGCTTCGCCGGCCAATCCTATCCGGACCTGCTGGCCCTGATCCTGGAAACGGCCCGGAGCCGGGGCCGGACCACGAATCATCGAGAGATCAGTTGAAGACTCGGCGGGTCGTCTTTCGATGCCAATAGCGCGAGTCGTTCGGATCAGAACAGCTGTCGCGGAATGGCTTCGTCCCACACGAGGCTCCGCACCGGCTCGCCGTTCTCCCACGCCTTGAGGTCCGCCGTGAATTCCAGGTGTTCGGCACCTGCCCGCAGCGAGACGTGACTTTCGATCCGGATCGACCAGCCGTCCCGCCGCAGCTCCACGCACTGAATCAGCTCGGTCTTGGCTCTCAGGGGATCGCTTTCGGATATCCGGTGCAGCTTGGTCAGGGTGTAGCCAAGATCCATATCGATGTCCTCGAGCCTCGCCAGGGAGTGCCCGCCAAACTCGCCACCGTCGCTGGACAGGGTGTAGACCATCTCGTTCGTGGCCAGGTCCATCTCCACCGTGCGCTTGAAGGGTAGCGCCCGCAAGGGCTTGTGGGTCGGGCCGGGCGCCGCCTCCGGCTCTGCAAACGGCGCGAGCATCGCGTCCGCGTCGCGCGGCGGCCGCACGGGCAACTCGAGAGCGCTGCCGCCCGTGTAGACGGTCAGCGCGTTCGACCGCGCAGGCGGCCAGGCCATGGGCCAGTAGCTGGTCGAGATCGCCAGTCGGAGGCGGTGGCCGGCGGGAAACGCATGGGCGATGTCATTGAGCTGCAGGCGCACCCGGTAGGCCTGCCCGGGGACCAGCGGGGCTGGATGTTCGTGGCCGTCCCGATGCGTGAGGTTCAGGAGCCCGTACGTGACCAGCGAGGAGGCGCCGTCCGGCATCACGTCGTCCAGCCGCACCGCGATCAGCCCGCCGTCGGTATCCGACTCGAGTTCCAGGTCCATCACCGGCGCACCGAGGATTTCCAGCCGTTCGCCAAGAGGTTCGCTGTCGAAGGTCAGCGACCGGCCCTCGTCGGGTCGCTGGTCCAGGGGCATCTCTCCGTCGGCGCCGAACGCGCACCACTCCCCCGCGGCAATACCCGTGGTCTGCGGCGAACTGAAGGACAGCCTGGTGCGCTGGGACGGCTGGTCCCTGAGCCAGCCGGGGTGGAGATACAGGCTGCGTCGCTCGATGCGTTGCGATGGCCACTGCACCTCCGCCACCCAGCGGCCGGGCCTCTCGTCGTACTGGGGAAGCGGCGGCATGCTCTCCTGCATCCACACCCGGTACATGGGCTCATCCATGATCCCGGTGTCCACCTGCTTCAGCCAGTGGTCCCACCAGCGAAGCGCGTCCTGCAGAAATCCGATGGCCGGGCCGGGAATCCCGTTGTGCGGGAACACGTGAGCCCACGGCCCCACGAGACCCTTGCGCGGCGCCTGCAGGCCGGAAAGCAGCCGCGGGATCGCGTTACTGTAGCCGTCGGCCCAGCCACCGATGGCATAGACGGGGCACTCGATGGCGCCGAAATCCTCGCAGACCGAGCCGTGCTTCCAGTAGTCGTCCCGCCACGGGTGCTGCATCCACAGCGCCGGAAACGCCACGGCGTTGTCGAGCCGTTCCAGCCACATGTCCCGCCACCGATCCCCGACGATCTCCGGGTCTGGCGGCAGCGCGTTGTAAGTCATCAGGATCGCGCCCCACTGGACGTTCTCGTTCAGCAGACAGCCGCCCATGTAGTGCGCATCGTCGGCGTAGCGGTCGTCGGTGGAGCACAGCGTGACGATGGCCTTGAGTGCAGGCGGCCTCCTTGCCGCCACCTGCAGCGAATTGAAGCCACCCCAGGAAATGCCCATCATGCCCACCGCCCCGGAGCACCAGGGCTGGGCGACCAGCCAGTCGATGACTTCCAGGGCATCGTCGTGCTCGAGCGGGGAATACTCGTCCGTGAGCACGCCCCCGGAGTCTCCGGACCCGCGCACGTCGACCCGCACGGCGGCATAGCCATGGGCGGCGAAGTAGCGGTGGATGGGCTCGTCGCGAGTGCGCATGAAGTCCCGCTTGCGATAGGGGATGTACTCGAGAATGGCCGGCACCGGCCGTTCCTCGGCATCGGACGGAAGCCACAGCCGCGCCGCGATCAGGCAGCCGTCACTCATCGGGATAAAAACGTTCTCGACATGCCGGACCGGCTCGGGCAGGTCGTGACGAATGGTGGGCCCGTGGGCGCTGCCGTGCCCGTTGCCCCCTGCGCCGGCGCTCCTATCGCTCACCGGCGGGCGCCCCCGGCACACTGGCGCTCCGGCGCCGGCCCCGCTGCAGCAGCGTCTGTGTGGACCAAAAGGCCAGCGCGAGGTCCTGGCGCGCTGCCATCCCGACCGCGAGATCCCAGCAGTTGACGATGGCCAGGCGAAACCCGCCGGGCGGCATGGCGTGGGCCCCGGGCGGCTTGTCCTCGTGAAAGGTGATCTGCACGCTGGAGACACCGGGCCGACGGCGAATATCTTCCACCAGGCTCGCGTCGGGATGCCGGTACTGGATACCGTGGGCGCCGAACAGCACGACGCTGTAGCCGGTACGCCGGTCCTTGTCGTCGAATACCCACGTCCCGCTGGCGTACAGGCCGACGAGGGCATCGAGCCAGCCCCGGCCGTAGAGGTCGGGCCACTGGTCGGCGAAACGCAGATGCACCTCGATGATGCGCGCCCCGATCGTCTCGAAATTCACCATGCCCGTATAGCTGCCTAGGTTCGCGCGCAGCCACTCGCCACAATAGGCTTCTACCTCGGGGCGCACCTCGGCGTGGACCGTCCAGTAGTCGAATGTGCCGCCTTCGAGGGCGACACCGGTAACGTGACGCCACCACCTGGGCTCGCCGCTGACCACCGCCACGTCGGTGGAGATGTGCTCGCCCGTGAGCAGCGGCATCCAGAAATGCCCTGGCCGGGTGTAGCGCCGGTACTCCTTCTCGGTCCGAAGCACCCGGCTGTCGGTCCCCATGCCGCGCATGTTATAGACGGGCTTGCTGAACACCGGATAAGCGGAAGGATCGATGCCATGCAGACCGGACTCGAACCCCTGGCTCTCGGCCACCTCGAGTTTGTTGTAGACCCACCGGCACTCCGGATACCAGCGATAGGCGTCGCCGTCCTCGGTAGGAATTCGTACCTCGTCGGGACAGTGAACGCCTTCGAAATACTGCATTCGCCAGGGATCGTTTTCGAGGATGGGCATGGAGTGTCTCTTGCGGGGGCGTTCTGGAAGTCTAGTTAATCCGGCCGATGGCGCGCCGATCCGCCCAGCGCAAGCGGGTCAAGGCCCTCGGCTCGCACCGCCGACACGATGCCAGCCGTCCCCGGGATGGTTACGCCGGCTCTCCCGGCAGCGGAATGGCAAATACACGCCCGCGCCTACGCCCGCATCTCCCGCCTGGGGAATGCTCCCGGTCCGTTCGTCGTGGAGGTCATCTCGGGAAACGGCCGGCTGAGAAAAAACTTCACGGCGCCACGGGTTCGCGCGCCCCGTCGGAACCAGGCCCGCCAAGTGCCCTTGTTCGGCTGCAGCGGAGCACAATCTCCCGCACTTCAGAGCGCTGGCGCACCCGCCGCAGACCCATCCCGAAGACGTTCCGGCTCCCGCACCTCGACAGGCCAGGTATGAATCGGGGCGTGGTCTTGCGCGATCCCACTCCGGCGGCTTCCACAGGTGCTTGAGGCGCTCGCCGATGGGGCCCGGCGCCATGATGTCGCGAACCATGTCCACCATCTCGTGCATGTTCAGCACGAACCAGTTGTGGCTCTTGATCTGCCGGACAATCCCGTACTCGACCGGCTCCTCTTCGCGCTGATAGGTGCCGAACAGGTGGTCGTAGAGCATGATGACGCCGCCATAGTTCTTGTCGATGTACTGCGGATTGCGGCCGTGGTGCACGCGATGGTTCGACGGCGTGTTGAACCACCACTCCAGCCACGGATGCAGCTTGCCGACGGACTCGGTGTGCACAAACCACTGGAAGGCCAGGTTGGCGCCCAGCAAACCGAGAACGAGCTCCGGGGTGAAGCCCAGCAGGACCGCCGGGAGATAGAAGAACCAGGTCCCGACGATGCCGTTGAGAATGCTCTGCCGGGCGGCGGTGGACATGTTCATGACCACACCGGTGTGGTGGGACACGTGCTGGCACCAGAACCAGCGCACCCGGTGGGATGTCCGGTGAAAAACGTAGTAGCAGAGCTCCTGGACAAAGAACGCCAGGATCACGGTCGCCGCGTTGATCGGCACGGTGAAAAAGCGATAGTTCCAGGCCAACGCAAACACGGCGCTTACGAAGAGCAGGTTCATGAGGGCGCCGGACACATAGTAGCCGGCGCCGAGGCTGAAATTCGCCAGCGTCTCTCGCCAGTAAAACGGCTCACCCCGGCCCGCAGACCAGGTGCCGTTGCGGCGTCGCATGCAGATCCACTCGAGGAAGAAGCTCGCCGCGAACACCGGCACCATCGGAATGAGGATCATCTCGTTGAGGGTGGGCGTGTAGCCCAGCCACTGGGTCAGTGTCTGCTCGATTCCGCTTACAAGATCGGTCAGCATGGATTTCTGCGCCCGTGTAATGGCGCGGCGACGGCCCGGACCGCTCCACCGGGTTCGGCAGCAGGCCTTCCGTCACGCGACCGTTGAGGCACCCTGGAGATCGTCTGTCAGGCTCCGGGCCCTGCAACAGGGGAACGGTCCTCGCCCGGGCCCAGCGGATCCGGCCCGAATCGATTGCGCCCGTGGGTGCCCCTGAGGAACCCGCACTCGATGAAGATCCAGATGCTGCCGATAATCGGCAGCAGGTTCAGAAGCGCCCACCAGCCGGACTTGTCCCGGTCGTGCCAGCGCTTGATCTGAACGGCGAGGCCGACCCACAGGAAGAGCGCGAACACGATGGTTTCCAGAATTGCCGGACCCGCGGTCATCGGTCGGCCCGGCCCGAAGTCGCCGACGGCGAAGTTCAGCCCCGACCCCAGCACAATCATCACCAGGACGACGCCCCAGTAGGGCATCCGGTTGACCCGGCCCTCAAACGAAAACAGCAGCCATTTCAGATCCATCAATACCTCGATTGCCGGATCGCGCCGGCTTGCTCGTAAATCCAGTCCGTCTTCAAGAATAAACCACAGTCGCCACGCATGAGACCCCCGGCTCCAGTCGTGACCGGACCGGCGCTCGCGAAATACCGGCACACCGCGCTTCCGGTTACCGGTGGACAGCTTGCCCGTGGGCGGATTCCCGGGAACGCATCGCCCTTCGCCCGTCTCCCCCCCGTTCCGGGACTAAACTTGATACAGGTGCAGTCCACACCGCCGTGTGCGGCCTGACCGTGAAACCATGAACACGCGCCGAGACAGCTGGCAATCTGGCCCAGGATGGGCCTTAGCCATCGGCGTGTTCAGCATACTGGCCTGCGCACTGGTGCTCGAGCCGTGCCACTCGTTTCCGCTTCAGGAGCGCAGCGGATACGAGGCGCGCGCGGAAGCGGCGGTTTCCTCCGGCCCCGGCGGGACCAGGATCGCTCAGCTGCGGCAGCCGCCAGCATCACAGCGAGTCCCGGGCGTCGTCAACGATCCGCTGGAGGTCGCCATCGAAAGACTGGAGGCCGCCGGGCTCCGCGCACGCATCATGGACGGGCCGGCCGATGCGCCCGGGGCAAGGATCGCCGCACAGGATCCACCCGGGGGCGCCGGCGCACCGGCGGACCGCGTGGTCCGGCTCTGGCTGATGCGACGGGGCCCTGGCGCTGTCGTCCCGGAAGTCGTCGGCCTGTCGCTGGAGGCTGCCATGGAGCAGCTTGCAGCCCTTGATCTCGAAGGCCAGCCGGTTGACAGCGGACCCGCCGACGGCGGGTCGCGGGTGATTCGGCAGTCGCCGAAAGGCGGCGCGCCGCTACCTGAAAATCGTATTGTCCGTCTTCTGCTGGCCGTGTCGGAACAGCCGGTCATCGAAGTCCCCGGTGTCATTGGTGAATCGGCCGCTCGCGCGGAACGGCTCGTCCTGCGCCACGGGCTTCAGCCGGTCTTCGTTGACGGCGATCCCCCGGCCGACGCTCCGGTGATCCGCCAGGACCCACAACCCGGAGGCGCCGCCGCGCCGGGTGACGCCGTGCGTCTGTGGGTACAGCGGATGGTGGAAGTCCCGTCGGTTGTGAGCAAGACCCTTGCGCAGGCTGTCCCGATCCTGAAGGAACACGATTTGCGTCCGGAGGTCGACCACGACGATCCCTCGCGTGAGGACCGGGTAACGTTCCAGGAACCGGCGCCCGGGACACTCGCAAGCGCCGGCTCGAGGGTTTTTCTTCGCACAGTCAGGGGCGCCGACGAGGTTTTCGTGCCTGAGGTGACGGGTGAGATTCGTCCGAAAGCCTTCGAGACGATTGAGGCAGCCGGTCTTGTGCCGCTTGTTGCGGAGTCCAGCTTCCACGGTGAAGGCCGAGTGACCCGCCAGACACCCGGGGCAGGCTCCCGGGCTGGTCCCGGCGACCCCGTGTTCCTGTGGTTTGAGCCGCTGCGAACCGTCCCCGGCGTTGTCGGTATGGATCGCGAGGAGGCTTTTGGCACGATTCAGGCCTGGACCTGGTTCCGCTCGTTGCCGAGTCCAGTCGAGATGACCGCGGGCGCGTGATCCGACAGCAACCCCGCGAGGAAACGCGCGCAGAACCCGGATCACCGGTGCGGCTATGGTTCGCACCGCCCGAAACCCGGCCCCCGGATGGGGATGCCGCGAGGGATCCGCCTGGCGGCGATCCTGGGCCGGACAACGATGGTTCGGACGGAGGCTGGCCGGGCGGGATCGTTCCGCCCCTGGCGGCCGCCCTCGGCGGACTCGGTGCCGGCTGGCTCCTGCATCGTCTGAACCTGCGCCGGCGGCGCAGGCAGAACGGCCGGGCCAAAGCACCACCGGCGGTAACCTTCGACCCCCATACCGGCTCGGCACAAGGACGCATCGAGGGCGGATTCCACGCACCCACGGAGATCCGCCTCGAACCGAATCGCGATCCCCGCGGCGCTCAGGCGATCGAAGCCGCCGGGGACCTGGTCGCGAGCTGGGAGGAACTGCCATGACCACCATGAATGACGTCTTTGCCGACCGGCGAAACCTCGGCGACCCGCAGCTCCACGAACGACTCGCTAAAGAAAAGGCACTGGACGCAGCAATCACCGAGGTTCATCGCAGCGACACCGATCTGCCGCGGTCGGTGCTCGCGGAGCGGGCGCTGGCCCATCTCGACGACCTGCTGGATGTGGATCTGAAGCCGATCCTGGTCGGTGCGTGGACCCGGACCCGTGAGCTCCGCGACTACGGCGAGCGAAGCAGAAAAGAACCCGCGAAAGACTTTCTGCTCACCCTGGCCGAGCACCAGGTCCGATCAAAACACCAGCCCTACCTCGATGTCATCGTGAACGGGCAGGCACGCGGGCGAATCGTTTTTGATGTGGACCTGGGCCTGAAGCTCAAGGGCTTCCGGCTGGTGATTCGAAACGGACGGATTGTCGCCGTGACCACGGGAATCGGCGAGGCGACCGGAAAGGTCAGCCTCGACGGATTCGTTGTCGCCGAGGAAAAAAGCCGACCCGTGCAGTTCCCCGGCCGGCTCGACCTGGGCGACGGGGTGATCATCCCCTGACGCGCGAAACAAACGAGGCAGGCGACCAGGACGGGTTGGATCAGCAATGACCGGGGCGCCGCGCACGCTCGCGCGTCGTCACGGCAACGCGATGTCCAGTGCTGCCGCGGCGATATGCATACCCGGCCGCCCCGGCGCGGGCGCCTGTCGAATGGCGCGCAAGGTCACGCGCCTCATTTGGGCGATTCGCCCGTCGGCTACGTCGATTTCGAGGGCGCCACCCACCGGGCTTGGCGCACGCGCCACGAATACCCAGCCGGACGCCGACGCCCCTGACGGACGCGGTTTCAGCCAGCCACCCACGGTCAGGTTCCGCCCGGTACCCAGGTCACGCAGGCCGAAATCATCCGGCGGATAGTCGATAGTCGTCAGGGGTCGGACGATGCCGGACTTCGGCACCAGATCGAGGCTGTGAGCCGGCGACCCGCAGGCCCCCTTCTTGCCATCGACATCAATGGCACCCACGGCCGAAACCGTGTCGTTGCCGGCGACAAATCGCAGAACGTAGGTCCCCGGCGGCAGGTCGTACAGGGCGAAGCGCCCGTTGGTCACGTGCGCCCGGCCATACGGGGTTGCGTCTGCGTGGGGCGGCATGCGGCCGGCGGGCTTCGGGCCCAGCGAAATGGTCTGCACGAACAGCGGGCTCTTGCGATGCCACACCGCCTGGGGCCCGGGCCCCGTGTCGGCATCCGGCAGCGCTTCATTGCGCCAGTAGCCCTGCGGCCGCCGGCCATGGATCGTGTTGTCCAGGTAGTAGTCGTGATACATCCGGATCGGCTCGTCTTCGCTGCCCGTGATCACGTACTCGATGGACTGGTGCGTGTGGCCGGACAACACCAGGCAACCCGTCTTGTCCTGGTTCACTCGGCTCTCCAGCGCCCGCACAAACGGCCCGAAGCGGTGAGCCGCCACACCCCAGGACAGCAGTTCGTCGCGATCGCCGGTCTTCATGACCCGGGTACCGCCCAGGGTCCAGCCCGCCTTCTTCAGCCGCTCTGCCGGCGTGTCCTTCGAGCCACCCAGCCATTTCACCAGGTAGCTGATGCCGGCGAATATGCCGGAGGAAATGGGCTCCCCGGTGACGATCATGTGCCCGCCGCCGGCAGCCAGCGGCCAGTACTGTTCGAGCTCGGTGGCGTCCGGGTGATTGGACAGTAGCGCCGCGACCAGCTGGTTGCGCTCGTCGTCGGTGAGCGTGGCCTTGTGCTCCGCCTCGCGAAGAAAGTGATGAGGCATGCGATGGAAATTCAGAAGCGGCGAATGGCAGGCGACGAAAACCAGTCCGTCGGTAGCCTGGACCTGCTCGCGCAGGAACGTTACCTGTTCCTCGCTGAAGGCCGTGCTGTTGGGCGAGCCCTCCACGAACATCTTCCCGGAACCCCGGCGCAGCAGATATTCCATGATCGAGGTAATCACCCCGTCGTCAGGTCCGGTGTCCAGGCCGATGAGCCGGTGCGGGCCAAGGCCCACCTGGTAGTCCGCATCCGGGCTGATCAGCATCGAGTAGGACAGCGGCAGGCCGTTTTCCCGCTCGACGAACGAGGCCGCCCGGCTGTCGTCGATGTCGACCAGTCCACCCTCGTAGGCACAGGCTTCGTCCTCGGTCAGGTCGAACGTGCTGTACTCGCGGATAGGGTCCTCCTTGAGACTGCTGATATCGATTCCCGCCACGTCGATCTTCAGCTTGTGGATCAGCGGATACTCGTTGCGGCGATAGTCGTGATTTCCGGTCACCGCGAACAGCGGCACTTCCAGTTCGTCCCCGGTCACGACCCCCGAATGGCTAGACCACGCGATAACGAGATCCCGAAATAGCTCGAAGTTGTCCAGAGGTGCGTGACCATACGGCTCGACGCCGAGGTCAGTGGACCGCTTGCGGCCGATGCGCTGATCGAAGTTGTCGTGCACATAGTCGACGATATCGCCGGTCAGCACGACAGCGTGCAGGTTTCCGCTGGCGTGGCGGACGTTGGCATAACGGATGAAGTCGCGGAGATTCCGGTTGAAGTTGATGTAGCGGTCACGAATTCCCGGGTAGCGCGGCTCCAACACCCGGCACAGGGTGTCGTTGCGCCAGGACACGTGCGTGTCGGTGATCTGGCAGATCGTGAAATCCTGCCAGTCTTGATTTGTGACATAGACCGCATGGAAGTTCACGTTGGCCCAGGACTTCTGGGGATAGGTCTGAACGACGTTGAACAGCTGGTTGGACGGTGTACAGATCGGCAGCCGTTCCGGCAGGCGGCAGCTTGACCCAGCAGGCATAGGGATACGTGGCGACGTTCCCGCCGTGGCCCCAGCGCCATGGCGATGCGGTGGGCGCGGCGACATCCGCTACGGTCAGCGGGATGAACCGCGGACAGTCGGCCCGCCGTGCGCCCCCGAGGTCAGGCTTGTGCTTCGATGCGTCCTGCACGAAGCGCCGCGTATCGGGCAGGGCCTGCAGGAACAGTTGCCCCTCGAGAGCCGCGCGAAGATCGATTTCAGGATTCTTTAGCGCGACCAGGAGCCGGACGGGCTCTCCCGGGCGCCCATGAACCACACGCGGCTGACCGAGATTCGGTGAACGGACCAGGATCTCGGGCATCCAGCCGGACGGAATATCGTAGTGACCCGTCATGTTGCTTGTCCGACGGCGCAGCGTTCAGGGCCGCGGCGGGGGCTCGGGGGTCCAGGCCGGCGGAGGCTCGCCAAGGCCGACACCGACGATGATGGGAACGACCTGCCCTGGCGACACCGGATACGGCGCGACCGACAGGTGCACGGGCATCTCGCTTCGAAACGCATCCCGCAACATGGCGAGCTGGGCGAGCTTCGTGTCCTCGTTGCGCCGCTCGATGATCAGCAGATACGGCGGCTCGTTTTCCAGCTGGACAGTCACCGTGTCCGGCTGGCCCCGGTCGGTCCTGGCCATCATCGACTCGTTCACCGACAGCCAACGAACGTGTCCCGCCACTCGCTCGGCCTGCCCCTCGGCGTAGGTCTCGCGCACCGGCACGTGCAGTTCGACAGCATCCAGCTCATCGTTGCCGTGGTAGCTGAGCTTGACGGCCAGGTGATGCACCAGGGCATCTCGCAGCACCGAAACCATCGCCAGCTCACGCGGTTCGCAAAGAGCTTCCAGGACGAAGCGGCGGGTCCGCTTGCCAGCCGCCTCCGCCGGCGCGTAGATCTCCGCCACGAGCGGCGCGGCCTCATGGCTCGAGTCCCGGGCCAATAGCGCGGTGACGTAGCCAACGATCGTGGTCATGGGCAGCTCCTCCGTTTACGAAGTGCGACCCCGTCGCCCGCAAAGGGCTCGTGCTGATGGTCCGGGTTCAGCCCGGCTGTTGATCACGGCACGACCCGATTTCGAGGGAGGCCACCCTCCATCAGGTCAACTTGTTCCGGGAGCGTCGGCGCGATCCCTGCGGGTCCGCCGAGACAGTCCCCTAATACTTCTACTAGTTGCCGGGACGCCGTCCGTCCATACGTAGTTTGGGCAACGCCGGGGCGCAACACAGGTTGCTGACTGGCACGAGCCCGCGGACTGACTAGACTTTCCCTGTAGCCGGAAGATGTCGTTATGCGCCGGGGCCCCGACGTTGCTGGCTTTCAGGCCGTTTTGCTGCACCCGAAGCGCCCGTCCACCTGCCGTGGCCTGCAGGCAGCGCCCCGATCTTCCCCGCAGACGCGGCAGCGGCGGGCCGCCCCGGGGAAGCCTTGGCACGAACGCTATGTCTGGCCGCCTGTGCCGCAACCCGCAAGGAGAATCGTCATGCCGCGAGAGCCCATGAAAGACGTAATCGTTCTGCTGCCCGGTATTACCGGCAGCGTTCTCAAGAAGAACGGCAAGACGGTCTGGGGATACTCCGCCAGGTCCATCGGCAAGGCGCTGTTTACCGGCGGCCGGGGCTGGGTCGACGCGCTGGCCCTTCCGGAGGACGATCCGGATGCGGACGACCTGGGCGACGGCGTCACCACTGATGCTCTCATGCCGGATCTGCATCTGCTCCCCGGGCTCTGGAAAATCGACGGCTATACCCGGATCACGAAAGCTATCGAAGAGATCTTTCTCGTCACACCGGGCAAGAACTTCTTCCCGTTTCCCTACGACTGGCGCCGGGACAACCGGGTCGCCGCGCGGAAGCTTGCCCGCGCCTCGCACCAGTGGCTGAAGGACTGGCGGGAACAAAGCGGCAACGATGACGCCAAGCTGATCCTCGTCGGCCATTCCATGGGCGGACTCGTCAGCCGCTATTTCCTCGAATGCCTCGAAGGCTGGAAGGACACCCGCGCGCTCGTCACTTTCGGCACGCCCTATCGCGGTTCCCTCAACGCCCTTGACGGGCTGGCCAATGGCCTGAAGAAAGGCCCCCTGGACCTGTCGGGCCTGGCCCGGCAGCTCACCGCCCTCTATCAGCTGCTTCCCGTCTATCCCTGCTACGACCCGGGCAACGGCCAGCTCGTCCGGGTGGCCGAGGCCACCGGCATCCCCAACATGGATCCGGCCATGGCCGCCGCCGCCCTCGCCTTCCATCGGGAGATCGAGGCAGCGGTCGAATCGAACCAGCAACTGCCCGCCTACCAGTCGGGCGGCTACCGTATCGCGCCGGTCGTGGGCATCGCCCAGGAGACCTATCAGTCCGGACGTCTCGACGGCAAAGACGTGAAGATGTTGAAGACCTACGAGGGCAAGAACCTCGGCGGCGACGGGACCGTACCCCGCGTCTCGGCCATTCCCATCGAGCTGAGCGATCGCTCGGAACAGGCCATGTACGCCGGATCGAAACACGGCTCGCTGCAAAACGCCGATTCCGTCATTCGCCAGCTCAAGGGTGTGCTCACCGGTTTCGATCTGGGGCTGGGGGATTTCCGGGATGCGGGCATGGTTACCCTGGAAGTGGACGACCTCTATGCCGACGGCGAACCCATCCAGGTGCGGGCCCGACCCGCCGCCCCTGACACACCGCTGTCGGCGACCATCTGGCGCAGCGGGGAAGCGGACCCGGTGGCCCGACTCAGCCTGTCCGCGGGCGACGACGGCTGGCAGTCCGCGACGACCGGACCCCTCGATGAAGGGGCTTACCGGGTCGTCGTCGGCGGCGCCGGCGTCCAGGCCGCCGAAGATGCCTTCGCCGTGGTCGAGATCCCGGGCGACGAATCATGACCGGCTGGCCGCCTCTCGAGGACTTCTACTGGCACGACGACCCCGATGTGCTGGTTATATCCGCGGCGCGCTCGCTGGGGAGCGTGCTGGAGAAACTCAGGGCCACCACCGCGGAATGGATCGTTCTCGTTCGCCAGCACCCGGAATCCGGCGAGACCTACTACTACGCGTTTCGCCGCGAGGAATTCGATGACTTTGTAACCGACGATCCGGAGCGGCTGGCGACACCATCGGCTCTGGCCGTGGAAATGCATGAGTGGACCTCCAGCGGCGTCAGCCGCAATCGGCGACCGGCGGCCGAGTGGTCCGGCTCCTCCGGACCCGCTGCCCTGCGCACGGTGGATATCGACGTCGAAGGCCGGGTTCGGGCCATCGGTGATCTCGCGGCCACAAGTTCGAACGGCGGCAGCGACGATCGCTGGGCCACCGACGATCTGCTGGGTGAACTGGGCGCGGAACGCGGCGGCGGCACACGCGGCGGAGACACTACAATGGTGGGCGCCGGACCGCCGCCGGAAACCGACGAGATCCGGATCACCCTGTCGGCCGACACCGAAGCCGAGATCGACCTCGACCAGCAGAAGATGGTGTTCTTCAAGCTGGAGCTCACGAGCGAGGCCAGGCCGCTTGCGCACAGTACCGAGGCGGCGGCAAGGAAAGACGAAGACATCGTGGTCTCCCTGTCCGTGGAGAACGACCGAATCGAGTGCCTGACCTCGGAACCCCAGACCGTGCCCCCGCCCGGACCCGGTTCGGCGCGTACCGGGTTCTTCGAGATTCGCGCCGTGCAGCCGGGCCCCTGCCGTCTGGCCGTTCGGTTCCGGCAGGGCGGAACGGACCTCGCTGTCGTGCCGCTGACCGTCGAGGTCGTGGAGCACGGGGCCGACAGCCGCATGGCCGGAGGATCAGCGCCTGCCGCGCCACGGGATCAGGACGACGATGACAAGCTGGCCCTGACCGTTGAACAGCGCAACGAAGGGGGCCAGGTGTTCTACGAGTATGTCCTGTTCTCCGAGCCCTTCGATTTCCACGGCCGGAAATTCCGTTCCCAGCCCCTGAAGGACCGGGGAGACGGCCCGGCCGCCACCATCCAGGCCTACGTGAAGCGCATGTACGAGCAGGTGACGCGTAAGCTGGGCGGCGACGTGCAGACCGATCTGAAGCGCCTGCAGCGGGAAGTGAGGGCCCTCGGCGTCAATCTCTGTGATGAGCTTTTCGAGCCCGACGTCGTACGGGCCCTCTGGCCCCTGCGGGACAGGATGCATCTTATTCAGATCATCTCCTGGGAGCCCTACATTCCCTGGGAGCTGGTTCGGCTGAAGAACCCGGACACCGGCGAGATCGACGACAAGTTCCTGGCCGAGTACGGGCTGATCCGCACCCTCGCCGACACGTCGCCGCCGAGGACACTGCCGCTGGGCACCTGGCGCTATCACGGTGCCCGCTTCCCCTCGGGCGCCTTCCCGCCGGTGGGCCGCGAGCTGGACTATTTCACCGGCGCAGGCTCGGGAACGCTTCAGGCGCGCAGCATCACGCCCCAGGCCCTGGACGAGGGAGAAGACGCGTTTTACGACACGGTCGCGGCGGGCGATTTCGACGTCCTGCACCTGGCCTGCCATGCCGAGGGCGACGAGAACGAGATTGACCGGGCCCATCTCATCATCGGGGAGGCGACGGAGCCCTCCGGCAGCACCCGGGCCATCGCCGTGGGCCCCGGCATCCTGCAGGCGGAGGCGAACTGGCAGGCCCGCCATCCGCTGGTTTTTCTCAACGCCTGCGAGACGGGCCGGGCGGGCGCCACGCTGACTGCGTGGGGCGGATGGCCGAACGTTTTTCTTCGCTGCGGCGCCGGAGCATTCGTCGGCTCGGCCTGGGCGGTCAGAGACGGCCCGGCGGCCCGGTTCGCGACGGCCTTCTACGAGGCCCTGCTCGATGGCAGCACCCTGGCTGCGGCGGCGACGGCAGCCCGCCAGGCGGCACGTAAGTCGGCCTCCGGCACGGAGCTCGACGCATCCTGGCTGGCGTTCAAGGTCTACGGTCATCCGCGCGCGCAGGCGCAGCGGCATTGATCGATGCGCCTCCCGGACAGACAGCCAGGTCGTGGCCAGGGCTGCGTTGAGCAGCCCGCCGGCTTTATTCACCGCCCGCATGGCGGGCGTCCACCTTGGGAGTCGCGGACATGACCACCACGGTTCTGAACTATATCGACAATCTCCCGCTGATCGATGTTGCACGGGGCAAGAGTCCGTTTGCCGACCTGGAAGCGGATCTGGGACCCATGCGCTCCGGCGGGACCGCGGATGGCGCCGGGTTGGCGCCGCCCGTTCCGGAGGACCTCCAGGCGGCGGTCGATACCGGCAGCATCCTGTCTTTCGTCGACGGGGTCAGCGGCACCGAAAAGGACGATGTCCTCTATTCCGTCCAGCTCGCGCAGCGGGGTGCGAGCGGTGTCTTCGACCGCTTCACACAAACCGAAGCCTGGTACAGCAAGTACACGGAAATCCTCGAGACCATCGGCTGGGCCGGCGAGCAGTTCGCGTTCGCCCGCTATGACCAGAGCCAGGGTCAGCTGCACATGGACCAGGCGGCATTGTCGATCATCTCGGCCATTGCCACCCAGAATCAGCTGGCCGTGCTGCAGGAGGCCCTCGGGGCCCTGAAGTCCCTGGCGCAGGGCGACGGACCGATGAAGCTGTTCGACTTCCACACGTCCGCGGAAGCCAGCGGCAACTTCCAGATGGGCGCCGTACAAAAATCAGACAACGGCGCGCTGTCTCTGGCTCTGGGCGGCTTCCACTTCAAGGCCAACGACAATCGCCGCCGCTTCCTGTTTTTCGGCTGGGGCAAACAGGACGTGGAGTTCTGGACCGGCGCAAGAAAGCTGACCCTCAACGAGAGCCTGTACGCAGACCATCGGGACAAGGTCCGGCAGAAACTGGGTGCGGCGGCCGCGGACTTCATCGAAGGGCTCACCCTCGGCTGAGTTCCATCAGCGTTCGACGGCACACGCTACGAACTGCATGGCCGTGACGGCCAGGTTGGGGTCAGGACACCGGTGCTTGCAGCTCGATCCAGGTCTGGCGGGATTTCGCCAGCAGCCGTCCGTCGGCGGTGTAAACGGCCGACCCCGCGTGGTACTTGCGGCCCTCGTGGTCGATCTTCCAGCCGATGACGATACAGGGATCACCGGGTCGGGGGGCCTCGATGATCTCGGCGGCCATGCGCCCCAGCAGCGCCGGCAGGCCGGGCCGCATCAACCCGAAGTAACCGGGGCAGTCCAGCGCCGACCAAAGAAACTCGACCGCCACGTGGCCGCTGCCGTCGGCCTGGTCCGGCTCCGGTGTCCAGGGCGTGGCCGCCACGCCGAGCGTTTCATCCGGGCCGGCGAAGATTCGCATGCCGTCACCCGCGGCCCGGTTCGGACCGCAGACGAAACAGCCGGGGATACCGTGCTCGTCGGGTCCGACATATCGGGCCCGGGCCGCCTCCGCGGCGGACATCGTAGGCGCCGGCGGCGGTTCGACGTCGACCGCTGCCTCCCTGGCCACGGCGATCTCCGCGTCGCCGTGCAGCAGGCGCGCGCCATCTTCATCCCGGACGAGCCTCAGCGGCGTATTGAGGGGCGGCGGCGCCTTTAGGGTCACTTCCACCGGTCTGTCGAAGACCCGCGCAAGCAAGCCGCAAGAGTAGCCGCCGTTACCGGAGTTTTCCGGGCCGCGGTACCGGCGGGCGATTGCCACCGTGGTGTCGAGGAGACTGGCATGGTGATCGGAGGATGTGGTGGATGACGACATATCGGTCACTCTCTACTCGGACGATCCTCTGATGCTACCCGGACGATGCTCTGATGGGTTCCCGGCTTACCGGTACATTGCGTCTGCCTGTCACAGCCAAGCCGGGGGCATGCGCCGCAGTGCGCTCCGAGTCGTGTCTGCCCGTAAATCTGAACGCCCGCCCAAACCCGCCGCCGGATTTCTGCTCCCATCGAGCCGCACTTACCGGCGGCGCTTCAGTCCGGGCACGATGAACGGCACCTGGGCCTGGTACTCGCGATAGCGGTCCCCGAAATGCGCCACCAGGCCCCGCTCCTCGTGCCACAGACCCACCAGCACATAGAGCGTAAAACTGCCGGCGAAGAGGATCCGGCTGACGGTCATGTCCGGTGTCGCCCACAAAGCGATGAGCACGCCGAGCTGCATGGGATGGCGAACGAGTCGATACAGGGAATAAATCCGGAACGGCGGCGGCACGAACTCCCGGCCCCGCATCCAGCACCCGGCCTGGCGGAGCCCGAACAGCTCGAAGTGGTCGATGAGAAAGGTGCTGACCACCACGAGCACCCAACCTGCGGCGGCCAGACCCCACAGGGCCGCGCGCAAGGTCTCGTGGGTCACGCTGAACAGCTCCCCGGGCAGGGGCCGCCAGAAAAACAGGATCGGCACGATGACCAGCGCGGTCGCCAGCACGTAGGTGGCGCGCTCCAGCGGCGCGGGCACAAACCGGGTGAGCCAGTCTTTGAACCGCGGCCGGGCCATCACCGAATGCTGGATGCCGAAGAGCGCAATCAGCAGCAGGTCCACACCCAGCGCCAGGCCCGTCGGCCCGGACGGTCCGATATCCACCGCGCGGGGCGCCGGGATATTGAACGCGAACGCCGCGAGACCCGCGATGGCCGCCATCGCCACCGCATAACAGGCCAGGGCATAAAGCATGCCGGGGACGCGCACCGCTTTCACGCCCCCGGCAGAGACGTCTTTCACCGCCAGGTCGGTCATGTTCGCCACTATAACCCGCCCGCCCGATCCGTTGACGGCGGACGCCCGCCCGGACCTGCTTTCCATAGGCCCATCCAATGCGTATTTCTAGCCACCCCATCCCGGCCGGCGGCGTGACCCGCCACCACTGAGCTCCAGTGCGCGTTTGTGTGAATCGCCGGGAGCCTGACTACAATGAACGCTCCCAACGACGCCGGTCATGCCGTCATCGACGGCGGCCGCATCTGCCTGGGAATCGGCCCGCCGCCGCGGGTTGCAAAACCCGGACCGCAGCTCACGCGCCACAACTCAGACCATGCCAACAGGGAGCCCTGATCCGTGAAAGCCTTGCCAATCTGTGCTCTGGAGAGCCTCGAGGACCGGGTCCCCGCCCATGCCCTCGTGGCGGACGTGGACCTGGTGGTCATCCGCTATGACGACACAGTAAGCGTGCTGTACGGGCGCTGCGCCCATCGCGGTGCCCTCATGTCGGACGGACATATCGACGGCGACAACATCATCTGCGGCGTGCACGGCTGGGACTACCGCCTGGACACCGGCGTGAGCGAGTACGACAACAGCGAGACCCTGCCGAAGTTTGGCGCGTGGGTCGAGGACGGCCAGGTCTTCGTCGACGAAGAAGAAATCGCCGACTGGGCGAAGGCCCATCCCCAGCCGTATCAGCGCGATGCCTATCAGGGGGCCTACCAGGACCCGACCGGCACGGCCGACGAGCCCCACGTCAAGCTCATCCGCAAGCTGGCCGGCGAGGGGCTGAGCAAGGTCGGCCACCATGGCCCGTCCGCGGCCATGGGCGTGCCCCGCGGCAGCCTGCCCACATGGGACGACCTGCAGTTCGTGGTCGGCCAGCTGCACAAACTGCCGTTGCTGGACGACGAGCCCGTGGGCACCGACATCGTCATCGGGCCCAACGCGGCAAAGCCGCTGCACCTGGACATTCCCCTGTTTGTCTCCGACATGAGCTTCGGTGCTCTGTCGGAAGAGGCCAAGGTCGCGCTGTCAAAGGGCGCCGAACTCGCCGGCACCGGCATCTGCTCCGGCGAGGGCGGCATGCTGCCCGAGGAGCAGGCAGCCAACTCCCGCTACTTCTACGAGCTCGCCTCCGCGCGCTTCGGCTTTTCCTGGGACAAGGTGCAACAGGCTCAGGCCTTCCACTTCAAGGGGGGCCAGGGAGCAAAAACCGGTACCGGCGGCCATCTGCCCGGTGAAAAGGTGAAGGGCAAGATCGCCGAAGTGCGTGACCTGCCCGAAGGCGAGTCGGCCATCTCACCGGCCCGGTTTCCCGAGTGGGAAAGCCTGAGCCAGTTCCGCGACTTCGCCGCGGAGGTTCGCGAGCACACGGGCGGTATCCCGGTCGGCTTCAAGCTTTCGGCCCAGCACATCGAGAAGGACCTGGACGCGGCCCTGGAGGTCGGCGTGGACTACGTGATTCTCGACGGACGCGGCGGCGGCACCGGTGCTGCCCCGCTGATCTTCCGCGACAACATCTCGGTGCCTACAATCCCGGCGCTCGCCCGGGCGCGTCGGCACCTGGACAGCTGCGCCGCCGATGGCGTCACCCTGATCATCACTGGCGGCCTGCGCACCCCGGCGGACTTCGCGAAAGCCATGGCCCTGGGCGCCGACGGCATCGCGGTGTCCAACGCCGCGATCCAGGCCATCGGCTGTCTGGGCATGCGCGCCTGTCATACCAACAACTGTCCGGTGGGGATCGCGACTCAGAAGGAACACCTGCGCTCGCGGCTCCCCGTCGACGTCGCGGCGGAACGGCTTGCGCGGTTCTTCGAGGCGGCCGTGGAGCTGATGACGGTGGTCGCGCGTGCCGCCGGTCACCACCACCTGACCGGCTTCAGCGCCGCCGACCTGACATCCTTCAAGACCGATATGTGCCAGCTGACCGGCGTCGCCTATGGCGGCGTCTCGCCGGCCTGACGAGGGCCCGTTATGGCCAGCGACGCCTTTCCGGCGCTCGATCCCGCCGCGATCGAGGACACGCGCGACGCGCTGCATGCCTGGTCGCGGGTCCTGGGGGAGTGGCTGAAGCAGAGCCGGGCGCGCCGCAAGCATTTCTGGCATGCCAGCCTCCAACCGTCGATCACCGGACTGAGCAGCGGTGTGGTTCGCGCCGGCATCGACTTCGAGCTCGAGCTGGACCTGGTATCCAGCCGGCTCCGCGCGAGGACGCTGGACCGCGAGGCGGTCGAGGAACTGACCGGCCAGTCGGCCGCCCGCATCGCCGCCTGGCTCGACGACACGCTGACCGATGCCGGCCTCGATCCGACCCTGGCCCCCGGTGATGAGGTGCGCGCGGACACCGGATTCCACGGCTACGATGCCGTACAGGCCAGGCGTCTCCACCGCGCCCTGTCGTCGGTGGCGGGCGCCCTGGAGAACTTCCGCGCCGGTATCCGTGAGGAAACGAGCCCCATCCAGGTCTGGCCCCATCACTTCGACCTGTCGATGCTCTGGCTGCCCGGCACCCGGGTATCGGGACAGGACCCGGCAGACGAGGAGAACGCCGACCGGCAGATGAACTTCGGATTCGCCTTCGGCGACGCGGGCATTGACGAGCCGTATTTTTACATTACCGCCCACCCGCTGCCCGACGCCTTGCCGTCCGTCCCGCTGCCGGCCGGCACCACGTGGCGCAGCGACGGCTTCAGCGGTGCGGTGCTGCTGTATCGGGACCTGGTCGCGACAGACGACCCGGCCGCCTATCTTCAGGACCTGTGGTCGCGGCTGCTGGCCGCGGGAGAACGCTATCTGGCTACCGACGAGTGAAGGAGCAGGCCCCATGAGCGAAAAGGAATGGCATTGGCACCGTGTTGCCGGCCTGGACGAACTGCCCACCGGCCGCGTCAAGACCGTGACGGCCGGCGTTCACTCCATGGCGCTGACCCATATCGACGGCGAGTACACGGCGATGGACAATCGCTGTCCGCACCAGGGCGGCCCGCTCGGCGAAGGCTCCATCGAAGTGGGCGCCAACGGGCAATGCTGGCTGCGCTGCCCCTGGCACGGCTGGGACTTCGACCCGAAGACCGGCCGTCCGCCGGGCGGTCACGAGGACAGCGGCCAGACCCTCTACCCGGTCGAGGTCCGGGACGACGGGATCTACGTGGGCCTCGAACCGGAACCGGTGCGCGAGACTACCGTCACCGACCTGATGGCGGAGACAATGACGAACTGGGGCGTCACGAGCGTCTTCGGCATGGTCGGCCACTCCAATCTGGGGCTGGCCGATGCCCTGCGACTGGAAGCCCGCAAAGGCCGCCTCAACTATTACGGCATCCGCCACGAAGGCGCCGCCGCGTTTGCCTGCTCCGGCTATGCCAAGCTGACGGGCAAACCGGCCGCGTGCCTGACCATTGCCGGACCCGGCGCCACCAACCTGATGACCGGTTTGTGGGACGCCCGGGTGGACCGGGCGCCGTTACTGGCGCTGACCGGCCAGGTGGACGTGCAGGTTCTGGGCCCGGGCGCCTTCCAGGAGATCGACCTGGCCGCGGCGTTTGCGCCCGTGGCCCGGTTCAGCCAGACCGTGCTGCACACCTCCAGACACGCCGAGCTGATGACCCTGGCCTGCAAGAACGCCATCGTCGAGCGCGACGTGGCCCACCTGATCTTTCCCGACGACGTGCAGACCCTGCCGGCCGCGGAATCCGCGAAAGCATCCGGACCGTCCGGGCGACTGGCCACGCCGGTCATCGTCCCCGATGAACAGGCCATGGCGGACGCCGCCAAGCAGATCGGAGAGGCCAGACGACCGATCGTGATCGTGGGCTACGGCGCCCGCGAGGCCATGGGTGACGTTACCGCGCTGGCGGAACGGCTGAACGCCCCGGTGCTGACGACATTCAAGGCCAAGGGCCAGATCGCAGACAGTCATCCGCTGGCCGCCGGCGTGCTCGGACGCTCCGGCACGCCCGTGGCGAGCTGGTTCATGAACGAGTGCGACCTCATCATTGCCCTGGGCGCCTCATTCTCCAACCACACCGGCATC
Organism: uncultured Gammaproteobacteria bacterium; assembly: GCA_963842955.1. Taxonomy (GTDB): domain Bacteria; phylum Pseudomonadota; class Gammaproteobacteria; order Steroidobacterales; family XN24; genus JARFQW01. The sequence continues at coordinate 29,449 of CAWJIJ010000006.1, read as the reverse complement.
ACGCCCAAGCGGCCGATCATCCAGGTGGATTTCGAACGCATGGCGCTGGGCAAGTTTCACCCGGTCGCGGTCCCCGTGTGGGGCGAGATTGGCGTGACGGCGCGACGCCTGCTGGACGCAATTGGCGAGCCGAGCCATACCGTTGACCAGCGGCCGGAGCTCGCGGAACGCTGGGCCATCTGGCGCGAGGAAAAGACCCGCCGGCTGAACGACGACCGCGGCAAGGGCATCAACTCCGCGACCGTGTTCGCCGCCCTCACGGACGCCGCGCCGGACGATGCAGTCATCGCGGTGGACGTGGGCAACAACACCTATTCCTTCGGGCGCTACTTCGAATGCGCCGGCCAGCGGGTGCTGATGTCCGGGTACCTCGGATCCATCGGGTTTTCCTTCCCCGCCGCCATGGGCGCGTGGGCCGCGACCCGGGATCAGGAAGCCTACAACGGCCGCAAGGTAATTTCGGTCAGCGGCGACGGCGGCTTCGGTCAGTACCTGGCCGAGTTCACGACCGCCGTAAAGTACGACATGGACATCACCCACGTGCTGCTGAACAACTCGGAACTCGGCAAGATCTCGAAGGAACAGCTCGCCGGCGAATGGCCAGTCTGGCAGACCGGTCTGCACAATCCGAGTTTCGCGGCCTACGCCAAGCTCTGCGGCGGCAAGGGTACGCGGGTGACGGACGCCGCCAGGCTCCCTGAAGCGCTGACCGAGGCGATCCGCCACGAAGGTCCGGCCCTCGTGGAAATCGTGACCGACGCTGAACTGATTTGATTGCGTAGCGGGGACAGTCTCTTCCCGATCCTCCCGGGCGGCGATGCGCGCACCCAGCGCCGAGAATGCGGCCGCTGCATCGCGGGCCGCAGGCGATTTCTCGAAGTTCCGGGTACGCGCGGCCACAGCCAGCTCACTGAGTCTCGAGCGAATCACACCGGCAAGGGCAGGTGATGACTGACTGATCCAGCAGCGGGCGGGTTCGACGGAAGACTGCTGCAGGGGCCGGGCCAATGGATCGAGTTCTTGGGTTGAGACGAAAAAAGCGCACCAGTCATGGTCTTCAGCGGTGCTCGGGACGAAGTCGCACCCGGGCTCGAGGACCATGAAGGTATCCCGTTCGATCGCCTGTCCGTTCGCGAAATACGCGCAGTCGGAGGTCAGCGGCAGATAGAAAAGAAAACCTTCGGGAACCGCCTGTCCTTTGATCGGGTCTCTGCTCGCATCAAGGGAAGCTCAGCCGCGGCACTTCAGCCCCGGCACAATGAACGGTACCTGCGCCTGGTAGTCGCGATAGCGGTCGCCGAAGTGCGCCACCAGGCCACGCTCCTCATGCCACAGACCCACCAGCACATAGAGGGTAAAGCCGCCCGCGAACAACAACCGGCTGACCGTCAGGTCGGGCGTGGCCCACAGGGCAATCAGTATTCCCAACTGCATCGGATGGCGGACGACCCGATACAGCGATCGGATCCTGAACGGTGCGGATACAAACGGTGTGCCGCGCATCCGGTTCCAGCCCTGGCGGAGCCCGAACAGCTCGAAGTGGTCGATGAGAAAGGTGCTGACCACGACCATTACCCAGCCGAGCACCGCCAGTCCCCAGAGGGCGGCTCGCAGAATATCGTTGGACACAATGAACAATTCACCCGGTAGCGGCCGCCAGAAAAACACAATCGGCACGATAACCAGCGCCGTCGCGAGCACATACGTGGCCCGCTCCAGCGGCTCTGGGACGATCCGGGTCATCCACGCTTTGAATCGCGGCCGGGCCATCACCGAATGCTGGATGCCGAATAGCGCGATCAGCAGCAGGTCCACACCCAGCGCCAGGCCCGTCGGCCCGGACGGTCCGATATCCACTGCGCGGGGCACCGGAATGTTGAAGGCGAACGCCACGAATCCGGCCAGGGCCGCCATGCCGATCCCATAGCAGGCCAGGGCATAGAGCATGCCGAACAACCGCCCTGTCGTCGCAGCGGGCATGTCGCCTTTCGTCACAGCCACATCAGTCATCACGCTCACAATAACGCCCCCGTTTCTTGCCTCGTCCATCGGTGACCCGGAGGCTCGTTCGCGGCTTGCGCATCCTGATGCGCCGTGGCCGGGCGAGCCCCTGGAACCCATAGGCCGGACTCTATCGGGCCCCGGGAGCCCCCGCATGAGAAGGCCGTGAGGATGTGATGAGAATGTCAGGAAGAATAAGACAGATCGGCTGGAAGCCCTTGATTCTCCGTTATTAAAAGACCGCGGCACCTACGCCCGGCCGCCGGAATCACCGGCCGTGCCCGGCCCCCGCCAGCCGGCGAACCGATACCCGTGCCCTGTTACCGTCTCCACCGACCCGGCATAGATGCCGAGCTTGCGCCGCAGGCCACGAACCAGCACGTCCACCTTGTTGGAGCCCTCGAAGGGCTGACCCCAGACGTTCTCCAGCAGTGCATCGCGGGTCACCACGGCCCCATCGGCATCGACCAGCGCGACCATCACGCCGTACTCCAGCGGGGTCAGGGGTACGTGGGCGCCCTCCACTACCAGGCAGCGATGCTCCCGGTCCAGACCGGTTGCCGACGCGGCGTGGGCCGGACCCGTGGTCTCTGCCGACTGTGTCTCGCCAAGAAAAAACGCATTGGCGATGCCGGCAATGTCGTCCCCGCCGATCCACGGCGGATGTGCACTGCCCTCCAGGGTGACAAACCGCGCTCCGCGAATACCCGCCGCCAGCCCCCGGCCCGCCTCCAGAGGAATCGCCCGGTCCCTGCGCCGATGGAGCACCAGGGTCTCGGCAAAGATCCGCTCGAGGTAGGGGCGCGCATCCATCGCATAGGTCAGCTCCAGCAGCCGCTCCGCCACGGCCGCATCCGCTGCTGTGCGCTGGTAATGGGCAAACGCCCGCACGTCGTCCCGGTCGGCATCGGGCATGAACACATCCGCCATGGCCCGGGCGCCCACTCCCCAGTGGGCCCGCACGGTCGCAAGCATGGCGTCCTGGAGTTCCACCGAACAGATCGTCGGACCCTCGGCGTAGGATCCGCAAAGGCACAAGTTGTCCACGCGGTCGGGATGCTGTGCGGCATGCACGATGGCCGGCGGTCCGCCGCAGGACATGGCAAACAGGCCATAACGGCCGGCACCGAGTTCGTTGGCCAGATCCAGCAGAATGCCGGCCTCGTCGGCCATACTGCGGGACTCGCCCGTCCGGTCGCTCAATCCCACACCGGGCCGGTCGTAGCGCACGACCGTCAGCCCGCGCCCGAGACGCTCAAAGAACCCCCTGAACCGCGGATCGTCCCAGTCCTTCTCCACGTGGCTGATCCACCACGCCGGGCAAATCACCATCGGCCCGTCACCGTGCATGGCGTAGGCGATGTTGAGGCCCTCGCGGTCCTTGAAGAATCGGATCTCGGGTGAGCTCACGGGCGGTTCCGGTCGCCGGCCCGCGCCGTCCTAGATCTCTCCTTCACCCACCTGCTCGGCCGCCGCGTAAATGACAAACGAGGCCTCCTCCTCGTTGAACGTGATCCACACGGGCTTTTCGTTCCTGAGCAGGTCCACATAGGAGGAGAAATGACTGACCGACTCATAGGTTACGCCCGTCTTGATATCGGCGTTGAAGCTGTTGACCGGCAGCTCGGTGCCCTCGGCCTTGAAAATGAGATAGAGGCGATAACCATCCACCGCGTAGCAGTTGATACGGGCCTGGGTGCTGGCCCGGTTGGGATACCGGAACGCCGCGTAATGATTGACCCGTTTGACGAGAACCGCCATGCCGTTTTCCTCCGATGATGAACTGCCCGCCCACCGGATGCCTCATGCCCCCGGACATCCATGAAGAGTAGCCGAAGATCAGCGAGATTGGCGTAGCCGCCCCGGCCCGGCGATCTCCGCGACCATGCGGCAATCTCGTGCTGTCCCCTGACGCCCCTTCTCCTGGTTCCGGTTCACGGCAGCCGGAACACCGCGCGGCTGCCGGCGCTGCCGGCCTGGATCTCCAGGCGCACGTCGATGCGTTCCTTCAGCTCCGGCACGTGGGAGATGACCCCCACCATGCGGCCCGATTCCTGGAGGTCAATCAGCGTGTTGATCGCCAGGTCCAGGGCCTCCGGGTCCAGGCTGCCGAAGCCCTCGTCCACGAAAATGGTGTCCAGGCGAATGCCGCCTGAATACGCCTGCACCACCTCGGACAGGCCCAGCGCCAGCGACAGCGCCGCCTGGAAGCTCTCGCCGCCGGACAGGGTGGCCACCGCACGGGACTTGGCTGTGTAGGCGTCTTCGACCTCCAGCTCCAGCCCGCCGGCGCTGCGCCGGTCCGCGGCACTCGTGTTCCGCCGCAGCGTGTAGCGGCCGCGGGTCATCAGCGACAGGCGCTTGCTGGCGGCCGCGAGCACATCGTCCAGGCGGCTGGCCAGCACGAAACGCTGCAGGGAAATCCGGTGTTTGTTCAGTCCGTTGGCCGCATCCGACAGCGAGCCCACGATGCCAAACCGTTCCTCCGCTTCGGACAGCTTCTTCTCCAACGCCGCCAGTGCGGTCAGCGTCTTGTTCAGGGCCTCGATGCGGCTGCCCAGGGCGCCATGGGTTTCCGCCGCGTTCGCCTGCGTCGCCGCAGCCTCCTCAGAGGCAGCCCTCAAGACCTCGACATCCGGCTCCTGCAGGTTCTTCACGTCGGCCCGGGCGGTCGCAGCCGAGGTTTCCGCGGCGACGCGATCCCGGTCATAGCCTTCGATGCCCGCCTGGAGATTATCCATTTCCACGTCGGGCAGCCGCGCATGATCATAGTCGGCGTCGGTCGCAAAACCCGCCGCCGCCAGGCGCTGTGCCCATTCCTGCCGGATACTTTCCAGGGCCTTCAGTGCGGCGTCCCGTTGCGTGTCCGCCGACTGGCGCTCCGACTCCAGCCGGGCCACCGCCAGCGCGGCCTTTGACTCGGCTTCCGTGGTCTGCTCGAGGGCCGTCTCCAGCGCGTCGAGCTGCCGCGTCGTGTCGGCTTCCACCCCGCCGAGGTCGTCGATCCCCCGCCACGCCTCGGGCACCTGGGCCTGCTGGCTTTTCAGCGTGGCATCGGCGGCACTCAAATCGGCCGCCAGGGACGCCAGAGCGGTTCGCCCCTGTTCGATCGTCGCCAGCAGCGTCTTCAGCTCGGCCCGACCCGATTGCAGATCACGGCGCTTCGCTTCCAGAGCCGCCTGGTCCCGCTCGTATTGATCGAGCTGTGCCTGGGCCTGCCGGGCTTCGGCTTCCAGTTCCTCCCGCGCGGCACTCGCGCGCTCGCCCAGGTGCTTCTTCGCGGAACTCACCGCCGCAGCCGCAGCGGCGAGTTTGGTCTTCAGATCCGCCAGGCCATCCCGGGTCTGCCGGTCCGCCGCCTCCGCGTCGTGGACCGCCTTGTCGGCCGCAGCCAGTGCCGCCTCGTCCGGTACGACTTCGTCACCGCTCGCCGGCGCCGGGTGATCGGGGGACCCACAGACCGGACACGGCTTGCCGGGCTCCAGTTCCCGCGCCAGCAAAACCGCGCGAGCGGATTCCCTCGCCTCGGTGAGATGCTTCAGATGCGTTTTCGATTCCGCCAGCCCGGTCGTCAGCCTGCCTCAACCGCCTTCTCGGCCGCGGCCACCTGCCCGGACAACGCCTTCTCCTTACCGAGTGCTGCGTCCAGCTCCGCCCGTGCACCCAGCACCTGTCGTGCATCCTCCAGCGCACGCTCCAGCACCCGCCGATCGCCCAGACCGGCCTGCCCGGTTTCCACCGCCTGCTCCAGCTCACCTACGGCGTGATCCAGCGACTTGCGGCGGACTCGCTCTCCTCCAGCGCCTTGCGCGCGCTTTTCATGGGACTGCCGCAGTTGTTCACGTGCAGTCGTGGCCTTGTGCAGTCCCTCGATGACCGGCCGCACCCGCGCCAGTTCCGAGAGGGTCTCCCGCAGTTTCACGCGCTCGGGCTCGCGCGCCTTCTCCGCCGCGAGAGCCGCAACCGCATCGCTCTTCAGCCGGGCCGCCGTTTCCAGGTCAGAGGCGATTCTCTCTGCATGCGCCCTCGCCTTATCGGCCTCCGATTTGCGCGCACCCAGTGTCGCCGCCAGGTCGGACAATCCCGCTGCCCGGCGCGCGGCCTCCAGCGTCGTGCGCTGCCCGTCGATCGCCGCCTTGCGCGCTTCCAGGTCCCTCAGCGTCTTCTCCGCGGCACGCACGGCTACAAACTTCGCGGCGTCCCCCTCCGCCCGCTGCAGCGCCCGCGCCGCCTCGCTGGCCGCTTTGCTCGCCAGCGCCACCGCCTTGTCTGCTTCGACTCGTTCGGCCTCCGTGTCCTTGAGCAGGGCTTTCAGCCCGTCCTCGTCCTCACAGCCCTCGTGCTCCAGCAGCGCCCGTCGCCGGGTGCGCAGCTCCTCGGCCTCCTGGCTCAAGGTCTTCTTCCGCGCCTTCAGTTCGTCTTCGATACGGGAGTAAAACGACGTATCGAACAATTGCTGCAGGATCGCCTCCCGATCCTTCGAGCTGGCCAGCAGCAGGTCCCGGAAGCGCCCCTGGGGCAGCACGATCACCTGGCGGAACTGCTCGCTGCGAAAGCCCAGGATGGACTCCACCGCCCGGGTCACCTGGGAGAAGCTGGTCGCGAGATTCTTGCCCTCGTCCTTGTCGTCGCTGACGCCGGTGCGATCCCACAGCTCGGCCCTGGGCTGCGTAGTCGTCGTGCCTTCACCCCGCAGTCTCGGCCGCTCGTAGGCCGGCTGGCGCATGACCCGGTAGGTCTTCTCGCCCACGGCGAAGTCCAGGGTCACGCGGGTCTCGGTTTCCGGGCCCACGAAGTCGCTGCGCATGCCCTTGCCTTCACGCTCCTTGCCCGTTGTATCGCCGTAGAGGGCAAAACAGATGGCGTCGAGCACCGTCGTCTTGCCCGAGCCGGTGGGCCCGTGAATGAGAAACAGCCGGCGTTCGCCCAGCGTCGTGAAATCCAGGGTCTGGGTCCGGGCATACGGGCCGAAACCTTCGACGGTGAGAGACAGCGGCCTCATGCATCCGCCTCCCGTTCACGCCGCTGCAGGTGTTCGTAGACCTCGAGAAACGTCTTCTCCTGTTCGGCGGCCAGTGCCTCGCCGGTGACCTCCTCAAAGAATGCGGCAAACAGCTCGCGATCGCCGAGCGTGGCGTCCCCGCCCGCCAGGGCCGTGGGCCGAGCCTGCTCCAGCGCGGGGCGCTCGATGTGCAGCACGTTGGGATAGACCGCACGCAGACGGCCCATGGGGTCCAGCAGCGCCTTGCGGTCGGTCAGTCGCACCAGCAGGAGATCGTCCCGGTTGTCGCCCGGCGCAGGGCCCTTCACCAGCTCGGCCAGCTCGCCCTCGATCAGGCGCAGATCCCGCAAGGGAGAAAAGCGGTGGGCCGTGACCTCCACGTCCCCCGCGCCGTCGATCTCGACCACGTTCACCGACTTCACGTGGGGAATCTCGGAAAAGGAGTACTTCAGCAGCGACCCGGAGTAGTGCACCCGGTCACCCAGGCGCTGGGGCCGATGCAGGTGGCCCAGCGCGGTGTAAGTGAAGCCCTCGAACACCGACTTGGGCACCGCACTCGCACCACCCACCGAGAGGGGCCGCTCCGACTCGCTCTCCTCGCCACCGGCCACGAAGCAGTGGGCCACGCACACTGTGCGCTCGCCTGCCGGCGCTTGTGATCGCGCCGCCCGGGTCAGCCACGCCATGGCCTGTTCGTGGTTATGAATATCCGCCTCACCCGTCGCCTCGCGGGTCACCGCCGGCTCCGCATACGGCAGACCCACGAAATGGACCGGCCCCGCCGCGTCCTCGAGTGTTGCGACACCCGGCTTCGATACGACCGGCCCGAAGATGTGCAGACCGCTCGGACGCAACAACTCTGCCCCGAAGCCCAGCCGGCTGGCGCTGTCGTGGTTGCCCGCGATCATGATGACCGGCACCTCCAGACCCCGGACCAGCTCGCCGAGGAACCCATCCAGCAGGGTGACGGCTTCAGGGTTGGGCACCGCCCGGTCGTAGACATCGCCGGCGATCACGAACGCGTCGGCCTCCACGTCGCGGGCCAGGGCCACCATCTGCTCCAGCGCATGGCGCTGGTCCTCGATGAGCGAGACGTTGTGGAACTGGCGGCCCAGGTGCCAGTCGGCGGTGTGGATGAATTTCATGGGTACGCTACGTTGGATTCCGGTGATCTGGATCGCACGCTTCCCGTGCTAATCGTTCAAGTGCGCGAGCCACACATTGAAGCCCGACTCTTGAATGCGGCCAACCTGCGCGGGCCGATCTGTGCAGTCCGCCAACCCGAATATCGAGTGCGTGGGACACTTGTTGAAATTCCGAGAAACGTGCCGGCGCTTTTAGATGACTGTAACGCCCTTCTGGCTCGGAGTGCGAGCCATTACCGGGGCGAGCGGCCGGAACATAGCGAACAATCCGGCCATTTGAAACCCGCTCGCTGGCCGCAGATGCCTGTGCGCATTCTGCTTTGTCGGCGGACCTTATCCAGCCCGGTCATGTGCCGGCGGTCATTCGATCACGGCCCCTATGCAGACGAATGCGGCCGAGCCTTTGTCTGCATTGAGCGCCATATAGCGGCTCCCAAGTTCCTTGCCCTGATGAACGGGAACATCGTCGCGCTCAGAGAGAACTGCTCTCCCCCGGCGAAGGAACACCTTCATTTTCCTCGGCTCCATCCCCAAGAGGGAGATCCGGGAACGTTTTTCGGTATGGCTCCCCCGGAAAGAACAGGCCCCACTCATCGCGACTGGCATTTCGGCCGACGGTACGTTGCGCCATATTGAGCAGCTCTTCCGCACGCAATGACCACAGGCGGATGTTGCCTTCGTCGTCGAGCGTCGCAAGCCAACGGCTTAGTGGATCGAAGCGCAAATCAGATATGTTTGCGTCTGATACGCGGAGTTTGACGGAACCCCAGCGGTGCCTAGCCAAGTCGATGCGCCATAGCCGCGCGGTGCCATCGTCACTGGACGTTGCCAGCCACTGACCTGATCTATCGTACCTAATGTGGGAGATTGAACCCTCATGGGCGGACACTGTGAGAGGCACATCGGGAAAATCCGACCCGTCAATCGGCCAGAACCGCACTTTTCCGTCCAGACTCCCGGTAGCCAACCAACTATCCTCCGGATCGAAATCGAAACACTCGATCCAGGTGTCTGAGTCCGGGCCAGGCGCCCGAAGAAATCTCTCCTCTCCTGGCTGTGACGGCATACCCATTGGACAAAGCCTGACTGAGGTCACGCCGAGAATCCCTAACCAGCGGCCCTGGTTCCCAAAAGACAGGAAGTCTTTCAAGGGCCCCTTGTCATCGAGCACTTCATGGGTCTGCAGGAGTTCTCCAGATACCAGCGACCATATCCGAACGGTTCCCTCGCCGTCCCGCGAGGCCAAGAGATCATCAGTCGGGCTGAGCACCAGCGTCTTTACGCCGCCCTGATGACCACCCAGAAATACGGGCTTCTCCGTTGCCATGGAGGTGCTCAGCCTCCATACACAGATATCCTCGTGCCAATCACTTCCCACAGCCAGCCAGCGGCCCAGACGGTCAAAATTCACGTGCTCCGCGCTAAATGGACATTTAAGCACTTCCGGCGCAACTGCGGGGTCCAGTTGCGCCAGTGGCCACAGGGATATCTCAATGGAATCGCCGACAGCCAACCAGCGTCCCAGAGGATCAAATGCAAAGGAGTCGAAAATTGAGCACCCATCCTCCATCAGGGTTCGATCGGGGATGAGAGTTGGCTCGGCGGATGCATCTAAGGCGTCAAGGTCCCAGAGCTGGATCGGTAATTCCCCGCCCGTTGCTGCTAGCCAGCGACCTGCGTTATCAAATGAGAACGTTGCCCTGTAGGTATTTCTTGCCGCCCTGTATTCATCAGTGCCTAGCGGTACGGGCTGCTGTGTGGAAGCAATGTGATCAAGAGACCAGACCCTGGCCGAACTGCCCCATCCGCCCGTTGCGAGCCAGTGACCGGAAGGGTCGATTCCGGCGCACTCGATCTCTCCGTCGTGCCCGCAAAGCACGATCGGCCTTTGTGATGGATCCGGAGCCTCCAAAGGCCAGAGGCAAGTCTTACCGTCGTGGCTCGAGGTTGCGAGCCAGCGGCCCTTCGGATCGAAGTTCACGAAGCGGATCAGCTTGTCGTGAGCCTGCATTACGATGGGCGGGCCCACAGCATGACTATTGATCGGCCAAAGACGGGCTGTGGCATCAGCACCACCCGATGCAAGCCAACGGCCCTCAATATCAAAAGCAATGCACAGCACGGGTCCCGTGTGACCGGAAAGGACATGGGCTCTCGGCAAGTGCCGGCGGAAGATTCCTTTTTTCCAACTACTTCTCGACCAATAGCGGACCACATTGTCGTCGCAGCCGATCGCCAGCAGGTCGCCGCCTGGACTGAACGTGATACAGGAGATGCCACATTCGAGCTGACAGAGAACCTCAACACACTGGTCCGGATCAGCTTGTGAGAGCGGCCATAGCCTCACGGTCCCGTCCCGGCTTGCCGTTGCGAGCCATTCCTTCCTCGGATCAAATGCAATGTCCCTTACTGCATCGCGATGACCGCCGAGGCAAATCGGATCGCCGAGAGAGTCCAACGCTTGCCTGGGCCAGAGCAGCGTTCTGCCGCTTCCTTTTCCAATCGCAAGCCAGGCAGCATCCGGAGACCACGCAAGACACCAATTAAGGTCCCATTCGTCAGGCTCCTCGGGGTCCCATAAGTGCACAGGCGCGCTGGCCGGTTCTGACCCCTGCAGAGAGACGCGGAACACCGTCCCACGACAGTCCCCGGCACCAATCAGCCACTGGTTCAGGGGATCAAAGGCCAACTTCACGAGCCCGTCGTTATCCAGCTTCAATCGACACGGTGGGACTGGATCGAGCGCTGTAACGGGCCACAGCCTGAGTTGCTGATCTGTACTGCTTGTAGCCAGCCAGCGCCCATTTGGGTCGAACGCCAGATCGTTTACGCGTACTGAATGTCCACCGAGGCCAATGCCACCAATCTTTCCCAGCGAATCCCGAAGAACCTGTTCAGGCTCATTTATGTAGAGACCTTGCTCATCGGAACGCCGGAATGCTTCGGAAGCAAGAAGAAGGCCACGGCACGGACGTCCTGTCCGAAGGTCATCCTGCGCCTGCGCAGCAATCTCGCGACAGCGACGCGCCGCCCTCTCAGTCTCCCACCGACTACGTGACGCCTCCAAGAGACGGTGCTCGTCGACGGTCAAGTCCCGCATGCCCGAAAGGCCCCGCTCGACAGCATCCAGGTCCGCGTCGTCCAGCGGGGGACCTGCCCTGCCTCCCTTCCAGTCCACAAGCCTGTTTCTGAGTACTCTGCGGGCCCGCTGGCCGGGCCGGTCAGACTCATCGATGGTCTTGCGGAGGATCGGCGCCAGCGTGTCATGCGCGAGACGGGACGAAACGCGCCCACTATCACCGGCTTTGCGGTCCCTAAACGGCGCCAGCAGGCCCAGCTCCTGGGAGCGCGTCACGAGCCGCCTGATTTCCTCGACTCTCCCTGAATAGCTGGATTCCAGTTCGGTGTCCGTCCGGGACCGCCCTGTGCTGAGCGAGGAGATGAAGAACGACAGCACATCGAGCACAAGACCCGACTTCCAGTGCTCGGGCTCCGTGGATGCCATCGCGTCTAACTGCTGCTCGACAAAATCCTGCAACAGAATGCCTTCGCCACGAAGCTGCCGGTACAAGTCCACACTCAGTTTTCGTTGCCCACGAGGCTCTTTTTTTGCCCGTTCCTGCGCACTGGTCCACAGTTTCGAAAGCAGAATTGACAATGTCGGGGCGATCGGAGACTCGCGATCGTCCCGCAGCCCCGCTGATATAGCGCTGGGCAGCTCTTCGTCGATAACCAGTCGATACTCCGAAATCGATTCGGGCCCCTTGACGGCCTCCTCGACGCCGAGGGAACCCAGCCGCTCCAGAATCAAGCGCTCGTATCGAGAGCGGGCCTGCTCAAGGCGACTCTCGAATCGTGCGAGCCACTCATCCCGGAACGCCAGGATCAGTTTTCCCTTGGGTTTCTCAACGCCACGCCCGAATATGGAGTGAAGCGCTTCGATAAACGCAATGACGTCATTGTCAGCCTCCTCGGATGCCTGACCGATGTAGACCTCTTCGGCCTGATCGATCAACACCAGCAGTGGCCTGCCTGTACTTTCTTCTTTATGCAGCCACAGTTCCCTTAGCGACGAATCCGCCTCGCCCCCAAGGGCGGCCCGCAACGACCTGACAAGGCTATGATCGACGGGGCGGGTTTCGACAATGCTGTAGATACCCTCGAGTCGGGGCAATAGACCAGCCGAAAGCAGAGACGACTTTCCGACACCGGTCTGTCCGCAGTAGAGGACGATTGGCGCTGTGCCCTCTCCCACCAGAAAACTGTAGAGTTCTCGAATCTCGTACCCTCGGCCGAAGAAGACCCGGGCGTGTTCACGGCCAAAGGGTTTGAGCCTTAGGTAGGGTTCGGGCGGTGGCTCGATGTCCCGGGCTAATGGCGGCAGCGCAGCGAGAGGGTTTCTCGCGGCATTGGGCAAGTTCCAGCTCGCCACGGCAGGAGAGAGATCGCGGGGATAGAGTTCCCAGGGAAAGCGATCCTGGGGCTCGGCGCTTTCGGCCCAATAGCCCGGGCTCTGCGGATTCTCCCCCAATGCTGTCCTCGCCGCAGCGACGGCAATCCGAAAAGCCGACTGCAATGTCTCTCCCGCTGCCAGCGCTCCATAGAAGGAGGCCGCAAAGTTTGTCGCCACCCGATCCCTGATTGCGCCGGAAGTGGCAATGACGCTCGGCACACCCTCTACCAACAATTGCTCGGCCTGAAGCTGCGTCGAACAGCCGTTCAGAAACGCGAGTTTCAGGTCTCGATGCATCCCCAGCAATTCCGCCAAGCCGGATGCATAGGCGGGCTGGGTCCGCCGGCTGTCCGACTCAAGGAGGAGCTGGAAGCTGTTTGCGTGCCCAGCGTAGTGAAATACAGCAATCTGGTTGCGGCGCTTCTCCAGCCAATAAAGGATCTCATCGAGGGTCGCGTTGGGCAGGATCTTGTAGTCCCCCAGCCCCTTGGAGCGGATCTCTTCGAGGATGCGATCCAGTCGGCGGAGTTCTTCCGGCAGGAGGCGCAGATACCGGGATCCGCCACCTTGCTCATTCGCAAAGGCCAGAAGGAAGAATGGCTTGTCAATCTGATTCGTCACGTCGGCCAACGAGACCTACGATTGCGCCTCAAAGATCGGTCTGGGACGATTCAAAAGGTGCCACTATGCAGTCCCCTCTACGGGGCCGCCGGTGATTCAGCGTACTGAACCCGACCCTGTTGCTCTACTGACTCTCGTACCGCCTCACTTAACAGCTTGCAGATGAAGTCTAGGCTTCGAATCACTCCCACGCGACCATGCCAGGCTCCCATCAGTCGATGAATCCCCGTCGGCACCAAGAAACCCGGGACGTTCGCGCCGGCCTCCAACAGGCGGCAGTTCACACTGCCGCTTCGCGAACCAGAAGAGGAAAAAGGGTCTGACCCCGCATTTGGCGGTCCCGAAATGCGGCCGGGGCTCGGCGAGCTGCTCGAAACCAGTCGTCGCGACCGCTATGGCTTCCCCGCTCTGGAAAGTCGTTTTGCCACCCCGTTAACCCCGCTATACGCCCTTCGGACGCAGCAGCCGCCGCTGACGCCGCAGATCGCCCTGGAAGCCGATCACGTCCGCCTGATACCAAGGGCCCTCGAACACGTAGGTCGCGGTGCCGGCACCCGCGGCTGCGCCGGTCTCCCGGGACGCGCGGAGATGCCCGCCCCGGCGACACTCGCTCAGTAGACGTGATTCGGATACTCGAACTTGTGGCAGTTCGCGCACATCGGCTCCTTGTTGGAATGCTCTCCATGGCATTCCACGCAGGGCACCTCGGTGCCGTAGTGCAGATTGTTGTGCGGATTCTGCCAGGTCTCTTCCTCGTCGGCCCGTGCCGTTGCCGCCACGATCTCGTCCAGATCATGGCACTTCAGGCACGCATCGTCCGCCGGATAGCCAGTCGGCTCCTTGACGGCGTGACAGGTCTCGCAGCGGCCCTTCTCGTAGTACTTGGCGTGATAGCTGCGCCCCTTGAAGCCGTTGAAATCCTGGAGGTCAGCGAGGGCGTAGCCGCCCCAGCCTGCGCCGATGAACACCACGACCATCCACAGCATCGTCAGCGCCGATGGCTTGATTTCTCGAATGCGTTTCATGCCGCACCTCCCATCACCGACCGGCCCGCGGTGATGCCCATCACCATGCATTCCGGAATTGAACAACTACCGAGACGACTGACTCCGTGGATGCCGCCGGTCACCTCGCCGGCCGCGTACAGACCCGGCAGAGGCTGGCGCGTCTGCGCATCGATAACCTCCGCGCGCACGTTGATCTCGACGCCGCCCTGGCAGTAATGGACCTTCGGCCACAGCCGCACCACCAGATACGGCGCCTCGACAGGCTTGCCCTTGGCGGACTCCATGGCCTTTCCGAACTGCTTGTCCTCGCCGTCGCGGACATAGCCGTTGTATTCGTCGATCTGCGCCCGCAATGGCTCCAGCGGCACATCGAATTCGCCGGCGAGCGATTCCAGGTCGTCGAACTTCCAGCCAACGCCATACTTCAGCACCTTCTTGGCGCTGGGATGCTTCATCGCCTGTTCATAGCCGGTGATCAGGATGGGCGGCAGCGGGTTGCCGTCAGCGTCACGATTTGACAGCTCGGCGTCCGCGCGGGTCTTGCGATCCGCGATCTCGTTCATGAACCGGCGTCCGGTTGCCCGGTTGATGGCGACCGAATGCGGGAAGTTGTAGATCGAGTAGTTGGAGACATACCCGAATCCCCCCTCGTCGGGCGAAGCCCACGGGCCCGACTGGATGTAGGCCAAATGGACGGGCACCGCACCGAGCCGGAACATCGCCAGCATGGCCTCGCCGGTGGCCCCCGGCGTGTTGGTGGTGGTCAGGTCGGCGGTCAACGTGGGGTCCTGAGCCATGCGCAGTTGCACGTTCTCCGAAAAGCCGCCGGTCGCAATCAGCACGCCGCGGTTTGCGGCGATGTTGACGGGCTCCGCTTCGGCGGTCTTTCGATCGTGGTAATAGCGGGGCTGGATCGTCACACCGACGACCCGGCCACTGTCGTCCTGCACAAAGCGGACAAACTTGCTGCGGTTGTATGTCTCGACGCCGAGCTTGCGGCACTCCTTCAGGAGCGGCTGGGTGATGCCGGCCCCGCAGCTCACCGTTGTCTGGTACGTGCGCGGCACACTGTGGCCACCGAGCTGTTGCAGGTACGGGAAGAACTCCGCGCCGGCGTCGGTCGCCAGCTGCAACGCATCCGCCGCGTTGGCGGCGATGTGCCTCAGGAGAGGCTCGTGGGCCACGCCCCGGCCGGACGCCAGCTGGTCCTTCACCATGAGATCGACGGAGTCGCTCACGCCCTCTGTCTTTTGCAGCGGCGTCCCGGGCGCCGCAAACAGGCCGCCGTTGATGGACGAGTTGCCGCCGAAATAGGGCAGCATGTCGAAGATCACGACCCGCTCCGCTCCGCGCCGCTTGGCTTCGATACCGGCCGACAGACCGGCGAATCCGGAGCCGATGATCACCAGGTCGTAGCGATCGTTCCAGTCGACGGTGTCGGCACGGGCCGACCCGAGAATGACAGGACCGGCAGCGCCAGCGATGGCAGCTGCTCCGGCGCCGACCATGAACCGGCGACGGGATCGATCAACGGGCTGGTTTGCCATGATGTATTCCTCCGTTGCGCGCGCTGGCAGGCTCGGCGAATGTCGAGCCGGGATCGGGATGTCTCAACGGGAGTCCAAGGGGCAGTCTCTCTCGTCTCAGGGCCCTGACAAGCCGCGCACCAACGCAGGAACCCACGGCCTGGTGGCAGACTTTCGGGATTCGAAAGGGTCTGCCGTCGTTCTTCGAGCTGTCTTTGCCGGCCCGTGCGACGGCATGGCCGTCTGCCCACATAAATAGCCTAGTACAGCCCTTCCCGGGCTGCCATGCGATCGGGCCGTCCGCAGGCGGCCTTCGACCAGAATGGTTTGACCCGGATCAAAACGTCTCGCCGGTTGCGTGTCCCAGCCGCAATGCTTGTCGCAGGCTGTCGTTCGGGGCGACTCTGATTACGGTCAGTATCACCGAAAGAAAAGACGGCCCCTGGCACTGACAACTCTGGCGCCAATGATCCGCGGACGGATCGATTCAAACAGCCCGGCTATCGGTTTTGTCACCGCGCGCCAAGTCAAGCCAGCGAGCCTCTTCGCCCTGTCATCAAGTCTCGCCAGGTGCTTGCCAGGTCACAGGTTCATGCGCCGAGATCTGAAGTGACCCGGCACCCTGTCGTGGTCAGGGCCGGTCAGACCGGTCCCTACTCCGTCAGCCAAAGGCCCGGTTGCTAGCCTGGAACGCCAAGCGGGCCCTGCAACCCCATCAATAGGAAGTGCCCGGGCGCCCCGTGCCCCAACACCTATACTGAAGTGCAGTGTCATCTGGAGAGGCCGCCATGTCCCGACCGATCAGATCACTTTGCATTGCCCTCGTTCTGGGCACCTCCCCCGCCCTCGCGTTCGACGTCCCCGCCAGTCTGCTGTTCGAAACCCGCGCAACCGCCGTGGAGTTCCAGCCACGGATCCCGTTCTCGGGCCGCATCAACGCCATCGCCCGTCACCCGGCCAACCCCCACATCGTGCTGGTCTCCACGCCGACCGGCGGCCTGTTTCGCTCGATCAATGGCGGCTCGACCTGGGTGTCCGTCGCCACCATGCCCGCGCCCTATGCACGGGACGTGATCTTTCATCCGGACCGCCCCAACATCGCGATTGCCACCGCACAGCGGGACTTCAGGCGTTTCCAGTATCTGCCGCGGCAGCTCGATCCCCTTCTGGACACGGTCTTCCGCCTTGCTCCCGAGGCGCCCTTGCCGGGCAATGATCCGCCGCCGGCTGTCATCGCAGACCCGTTGCCCGAGGTCGCCGCGGCATCGAACCTGCTCAATCGATTCCGCATCAACGCCAGCGGCGGCGGGATCTGGATCAGCCGGGACTATGGCGCCACCTGGTTTCGGCCGCCCAGTGCCGTGCCCCGGGTCAATACGAGCTTTTCCTCTCCGAACGCCTGCCCACCGAAGTATTCCGCCCACGGCATCAGCACCGAGCCGGGCACCGGCACCGTATTCGTGGGCACGGACTGCGGTGTGGCGATCAGTCGCAACTACGGACAGTCCTGGAAGCACGTCGAGGTGCCGAGCCTGACCAACGGGGAACCCCTCGTTTCCGTCGAAGCCCTCGGCGCGGGCATTGTCCTGGCGGGCGCCAGTCAGGGCGTGTTCTGGTCCCGGGACGGCGGCATGACCTGGACGGAGGACACGACTCCGGGATTTCGCGTGAGTGACCTGCACGCCATCGGGGATACGCCGGTGCCGGGCCGCGCCCTCGTCGTCGACGCGAGCACCAATCTGTATGCCGCCAACGTCAGCAATTCCGGATTGCAGCTCAGTCCGGTGGGCATGGTGCCGACGAGTTCCGGCGCCTGCGGCGGCATCGGCCAGGCAGAGGCGTTCTTCGGTGAGCCCGGAGCGGCCGGCCGCCGGCAGCGCCATCTCTATGTGTTCTACGGCAACCGCTGCTCCCCGTACGCTGCGAAGGCCACCGTAACGCCGTCCGGAATCCTCTTTCCCACCACCACCGCAGGCTGGATCAAGCTCGATCAGAACCACGCCGATTTCCGGCACATCCTTCCCAAACTCCGGCAGGGCGACAAGTCCGCCAGCGGCGGGACGGATCTTCCGACAATCAGCGGGTTCGAGGAGCCGCTGGTGGACGACAACGGCGCACTCGAGGATGACCAGCCGCCAGACTTCCCCTCCCGGGTGGCCATGATCGCCAACGACGGCGGGCTGGATATTTACAACAGCAGCAATACCCCCGTTTCAGTCGGCTCCGGCCCCGGTCGTATCAACGCCCTGCAGCTGTATGAAGTCACCGGCCAGCGAGTGGATGTGACTCGTCATGACATCTACATCGGCACCCAGGACAACAGGATACGGGCCTCCATCGACGGTGGCGCAACCTGGCCTGGCGCCGTCAGCGGCGAGGGCATGGGCATCAATGCCGCCCGCGAAGTGGCCAGCGCCGCCGACGGACAGATCACCTATATGGGCTGTGGCGCCTGCAAGACCGGCGTCTCGGACACCGGACTGGCCAACCCCAAGGCGTGGCCGGATCCCTTTGATGACGACAAGTTTGACACCGGCTATCCCCTGATCCTCGAGGGGGACGTGCGCGTCTCCTACGGGCGGGATGACCAGGGCAATGACGAGCGCTCCGATGACACGATCCACTTCTTCAGAACGAACAATGCCGGCGCCTCATGGACCAAGCTGACCGATGCCATCACGGGCCCGGTTCGCGACTCCGTCCAGATCAGTGTCGGCGGGCTGAACCGGCCGAACATCGTGTTCAGCGTTCTGGCGCCGAAGGTGAACCTGCCCTATTACGACGGCGATGTCAGCTCCAAGGTCTTCAGCCTGGGCGTGGTGCCGAATGCCTTGCGCGGCAGCGCCATCACCACACGCTTTCCGGCCATGAACGGGTTCGGCGGCCTGGGCCGGGTGCCCTTTCAGTTCAAATGGGCGGTGATGTTCGGCATGGACTCCTGGGACGCCAACCACCTGATCGCTGCCGACGTGGTCAACCAGACCATGGCCCAGACCTTCGACCTCGGCGACAACTGGTCCCCCATGGTCAATCTGACCCGCACCGTCACCCGTGACGGGGCCTACTTCTTCTCGGACGCGTATCACAACCGGGACGAACACTACCCGCTTGTTTCCGCCATCACCTTTCATCCGGACGATCCGAAACTCGTCCTGCTCGGCACTCGTCACGGCGGCATGTTTGTGTCGGGGGACAGAGGGCGGAACTGGAACTTCGTGACCGGTTCCGAAGCCATGACCAACGTGACGTCGATCTATTGGGCATCAAAAAGCCGGGCGCTTGCCTCCTCCTATGGCCGGGGTTTGTGGAGCATCCACGTCGATCGCACCCTCGTCTTCCCCGCCTACGAAATGGAACGATGGATTCGTCCGATCTTCTCCACTTGCATCCGTGAGAATCCCTGCCGATTCATCAGCAGTTCGGGCGATGAGCTCCGGAACCTCGCCGAGATGGGTCAAGACGCGTTTGACGAAGGCTTCTGGGTATTCGACGGAGGCGTCTCGAAGCTGGAACTGGCGGATCGGCGTATCAAGGCCGTTGCGGTAACGCCGGGTGCGACTGCCATTCGGTTCGGAAGCGAAAAGGCCCTGGCTGAAGCCCAGCGGTACGACAGCCCCGCCATGACAGAATTCGCCGGACCGCTCGAACTCGCGGGTGGCTATCCGGAGCTGGGGAAAGCCGTAGCCGGACAGGCTGTGATCGGCGTGGTGCAGAAAAACGGCACCCTCCAGGGCGTTATCGTCGCCGACGAGCCGATTCCCTGGACCGGGGAACGCCGGGATGTCCCGAGCCTGGCGATGGAACTGGGTTCAAGGGCGCCCATGGCCGGTGTCCCGCATATTTCAGTCGAGGTCTCCGCTGTCGAGGTCAAGGGTCGCGAGGCGAAGTTCGTGCTGTTCGTAAAGGGCAACAACCTCGAACCGGGTCGCGGCTATGAAGTCGTGTTGGACGATAGCGACTATCCCAAACGCCAGACGGCAAAATCGGACCGCGACGGGTCGCTGGCGCTAACCGTCGACCTGGAACAGACCGGGCCAGGGGAAGGGACGGTTCGTTTGATGAGCGGCGACAAAATCATCGACTCCGAACTCTATCTGCTCCCCCATATCGACCTGGATGAAGGGGAAGGGGAAGGGGAAGCGGAGGCTGCGGTCGAGTAGTCAGCGCAAGCTGCCGAAGACACAGTGGAAGCCCGCGGCCAGCGCTCATGCTCCGCCAGGCCGCCCTGCCCAGGGGCCGGTGTCCAGACCCGGGGTGATGGTCCCATGACCCACAGCAAAGCCGGTCGCCTGCCACCGCTCAGGTTGACGACTATAGTTGTCGTCACATGCGCGCCATGAATTCCCCAGCCATCGTTTTTCAGCCAGGAGCCACCCCATGCTAAAGGCCCAATACGAAACACGGGGCCCGGTCCCCCAGGACGTTATCGAGGCCGTGCCCTTCGACAAACCCGAACTCGCAGAAGGCGAGGTGCTCCTGGAGATGCTGGCGGCCCCCATTAACCCCTCCGACGTCATGACGCTGACCGGGCTCTACGGAATCCTGCCGCCGCTGCCCGCCGTCGGCGGCAACGAGGGCGTGGGCCGGGTGGCAGAGCACGGCCCGAACGTGACCGCCCCGGACATCGGGCAGACCGTGCTGCTGCCCGTGGGCTGCGGCACGTGGGCCACCCACATCGTGGCCAAGGCCAGCGACCTCATCCCCCTGCCCAACGAGGCCGACCCGATCCAGCTTGCAATGGTCACGATCAACCCGCCCACGGCGTCACTGTTGCTCAGCGAGTTCGTCGATCTCCAGCCGGGTGACTGGGTCATCCAGAATGCCGCCAACTCCGGCGTGGGCTCCTACCTGATCACCTTCGCGAACATGCGGGGCATCAAGACCGTCAACGTGGTGCGCCGCGAGTCCCTGGTCGAGCCGCTGACCGCGGCCGGCGCGGACGTGGTGGTGGTGGACGGCGACGACCTCGCGGACAAGGTCAGCGAAGCCACCGGCGGCGCGGACATCCGGCTGGGCATCGACGCCGTCGGCGGAGCCGCCACCGACCGGCTGGCCGCCACGCTCTGCGAGGGTGCGACTCTCGTGAACTATGGCGCGCTGAGCGGCGAGCCCTGCCACGTCTCCCCGATCGCGATCATCTTCAGGGACATCACGCTGCGGGGCTTCTGGCTGGCCAAGTGGTTCAACTCAGCCACACCCGAACAACAGCAGGCCCTGTACGGCAAGATCACCGGCCTGGTGGCCACCGGCAAGCTCTCCGCCCCCGTCCACAGCGACCTACAAGTTGAAGGACATCAAGGAGGCGGTGGCCGTTGCCGCCGCCGGCGGACGCGACGGCAAGGTGGTGCTCGTCGGCGACAGCACCGGTGACTAGCGCAGGCTGACCGGTCAGAATCCGGGGCGGAGGCAGCCGGATTGCCCGTGACGACGAATCGGCGCCGGCGCTGAGCGGTTCGGAGTATCGAGGGAGACCATGGCGACAGGACACTGCAACTGCGGCGCGGTGGCATTCGACATCGACGCCGATCTCACCGGCGTCTACGTGTGCCACTGCTCGATCTGCCGCCGGGCGACGGGCGCCAACGGCATCGCCGTGGTGGTGGTCGACAAAACGGCATTCCGGTGGACCCGCGGCGAAGAACACGTAACCACCTGGAAGAAGCCCGACGCGGACTGGCAGTGGGGGTTCTGCAGCATCTGCGGCTCGCCCCTGCCCGCCGCCAACGACGAGGCGCGGATGTTCGTCCCCGCCGGCCTCATCGCCGAGGGCGGCGAGAACCTGCGGGTGCTCCATCACATCTGGGTGGACTCGAAGGCCGATTGGGACGAGATCGGCGACACCGGCGAGCAGCACCCGCAAGCCATAGGGAGTTGATGCATGGCCAAGATCCGCCCCGAGGGCTTCGAGCCGCCGTATCCGGCCTGGAGCCCCGCGTTGCCGGACACGCTGAGCTACGTCCAGGCCCAGGTCGCCATCCAGAGCCCGTCCGGACAAAGGAACGACGCGCTGTTCGGCGCCCTGATGACGAAACTGGCGGCCGACGGCAACCTGCGGCACGCGGAACGGGTCGGCCACGTGGACGCCCGCGGCGCCTACAACGACATTGCCATCGCCTACTGGAACACCCCAGAAGCCATGCGGGCCTGGCTCGCGCCCGAGGGACCCTTCGGCGCCATCGCCGATCTCGCGGCGGAGAGCGGCGCCGGGGCGTGGTACGAAGCCATCGCAGCGCCCCGCTCCCACTACGAGATCAACGCCTCGACCCCGGACCTGCAATGGGGTCTCGCGAGGGAATACGACACGTATCTCGAGCCCTATCACGCGTACTGGGGATCCATGCGCGACCGCATCGCCGCCGCCGAGGACGGCGGCCTGCCAGGCTCGATTGAGGACATCGCCCCCCGCGAGTCCCGGGACAAACCGGGGCAGGTGCGGCTCGAGCTGCCGGAGCACGTCTGCCTCATCCGCACGGTGCAGGGTCATTCCGATACCGCCGAAGAGGAGGCCGCGGCCTACCGCTCGGACATGAAGCCCCAGTACGAGGCGGGCGTGGGATTCCTGGCCGGCCACCCCACGGAGTCACGCTGCCTGAGCGCCCGGCTGGTCCGTTACGACAAACCCGGGCCGAGTCGCCCGAACACGGAAACCCTTGCCTGGTTCACCTCGCTGGCCGACCTCGAGCACTGGGTGCACGATCACCCGACCCACAAGGCCATCTTCGATGCCACCCACGCCCACGCCGCCCGGTTCGCCCCCGAGATGCGGCTGCTGCTGGGTCACGAAGTGATCGTCGCACCGGCCGGCGGCGCCGAGGCCATGTACGTGGGCTGTCACGGCGACACCGGACTCATGCCCTACTTCGAGGCGAGCGACTGAGCCGCCGACGTCAGGCGCGAACGAATGGCCGAACCGGGATTCCCGAGAGCGCATCCATGACCTCGATTCGGCGAGCCGGGACGACCGACGCCGCGGCACTGGCGACTCTGGCCGAACGCACCTTCCGGGATGCGTTTGCCGAGAGCAACGACCCGGTCGATATGGAAATCCACTGCCGCGAGCGCTTTTCGGCCGAGGTCCAGGCCCGGGAGATCGCCGACCCCGGCTGGGTAACGCTGCTGGCCGAAGCCGACGACCGACTGATCGGGTTCGCCCAGGTCCGGCTCAACGCCCCAAAGGACTGCGTGCCCGCCCGGCGCCCCGCTGAGCTGTACCGGATCTACGTGGCCAGCCCGTGGCATGGCCGCGGCATCGCCCCAAAGCTCATGGACGAGGTCATGGCCGTGGCCGCCCAAGACGGGAGCGACCGCATCTGGCTGGGCGTGTGGGAGGAAAACCGCCGCGCCCTGGCCTTCTACCGGAAGTACGGATTCGAGGTGGTGGGCGCCCACGAATTCTGGTTCGGCACCGAGCGCCAGCAGGACCTGGTGATGGCGACGAAGGTCGGGATCGCAGGGATCGAGTAAGGCGTTCCGCCCGGCAGTCGCAGAAGGGCCAGCGGATCCCGACTCAAGCGCCACTACACGACATTTCACTCGTTCATGCCGCATGGCCACGATCGCATCCGTGTCCTCGGCCTGGAACGGACCGGCCTCGAACGGACAGGCACTGTAGCGGGTGGTCAGCGGTTCGCGGCCCCTGGTCCAAAAGGCAGGAGTCAGGCACCCAATGGTCGCGGCGGCTCTTCACAAAAAATGGCCCCCCGTGCGAGGGGGGCCAAAAAGCGGGTCCGGGGCGTGGACCCGCAGGGGCGCTTGCCGGTGAGCACTGGCCTACGTGACGGGCAGTGGCACATCCGCGTCGCACAGGCCCAGCGTCGCGGCATTGGCGAGAGGGCCGGCCATCGATGCCGAATATCCCGTCCGCCGCAAAAGGCGCGAGAACCATAACGGCCCAACAACGGCCCTGCCGTGCAGATCAAGACACGACTTTGACGGAATCCGACAGGCGCCTAGAATTCAGGGTGTCACTGGAGGTTTCGGTGCCGGTACATACGGCTTTGGTGGGTTTGCTTTGGCGATTACTGGAGTCGAGCGCCGTCGACCCGGCCGAGATTATTCCGAGCAGCGTATACCGCCCCGGCCGTGATGTTGCGAAGCGCTCCTATATCGAGCACCGACGATTTTCAGGCGCTTGTCGCCGACGCCCTGTCGCGGACCGACGACGAGGCCGTCGGCATCCGGGCGGCCTCGCTGATTCATCCCGGTCACCTCGGCGTATTCGGCCATGCCTGGCTGGCGGGCCCGTCACTCATCACCAACTTCAGAATGCTTCAGCGCTACAGCCGGGCCTTCAATGAAACGGCCAGGGTCGAGGTCCGTGAGGCGCCGGACGCGATCACTGTGGTCTATCTCCCGGCGATGAACGCGCCGTATCCGGATATTCAGACCGACTGCCAGGTGGGCGGACTCGTTCACTTCTGCCGCTTGCAGTACGGGCCCTCCTTCAGACCCGCGACGGCCACCCTCAGGCGGAGTGAGCCAACGAACAGGGCCCCGTGGGATGAGCTGTTCGGTGTGCCGGTGACATTCGCCGCCGCCGAGAACACCGTCCGCGTCGACAATGAGGTGGCCAACAAGCCGCTGACCTCGTCCAGCAAGGAGCTGTTCGACCAGCACTACGAGACGCTTGCGCTGACCATGGCCGACCTCGAGCGATCGGAGATCGTGGGCCGGGCACGCCAGGCGATCCAGCAGCTCCTGCCCTCCGGCGGTGTCACCGAAGCGAAGGTCGCCGCCCTTGTCGACATGACGCCCCGAACACTGCATCGCCGGCTGAGCGAGGAAGGTCTCACCTTCCGAACGCTGTTGCAGAATGTCCGGATGGCGCTGGCAAGGCGCTACCTGGGCGACGAGCAATATGAGATCACGGAAATCGCCTTCATGCTCGGCTACGCGGATACCAGCGCGTTTTCCCGGGCGTTCAGGAGCTGGTTCGGGACCTCGCCGTCGGCCTACCGCACGGCTTCCGATGTGACGTGAGACGGGGCCACGGGAGTGCCCTCTTCTTTCTGGATGCTCTGTGCCGGCAGTTCGGGGGACAGTTCACTTAACCGCGCCAGATGGAGGTTCGGTTCACTTGATCCGCCAGTAGTCTCGGAAGACGGCCCATATCTTCGCAAGACCGCAACGAGGCTATATCGGCCTCGGAAACGATATGGCCGCTGCCGGCTTTGCGTATGGCCTGCGAGAGATTGAAGCTGATCAGGCGCACGTCGGATTGCTTGATCACGGCCTCCCTCCGGGCGATCCAGTGCGGCAAGGCCTTGGGCTCACAGAATCCAGGCCGGGTTCTTGGATGCCATCGCCCGTTTCTGCGCCTCCGGCTCGATGAACCAGCCCGGGAATGCCACGAACCGCCCGTGGCCGGAAGTCCCTGCCGGTCAGTTCGCGGATCAACCGCCGAATCCAGGCCGCCGCCGCGCACGCCTGAGCGGTTGGGTCGGATATGAATGGCTGGCCGTCCATGAGCAGCGTCTGGCCATCAAAGTCGATACAGGCTTTTCGCCCCGCCGGCTTCGAGTAGGTCTTGGTCTCGATCACATAGATGCCCTGCTCCGCGATCACCAGGTGATCGACGTTGAAGCCGGGTCCGCAAATATCGTGAAAAACCTGCGCGCCGCCTTCCCGAAGCCGCTCGAGGAACTGGCCAACGGCAATCTCTCCGTCTCGTCCCTGGCGCAGATGCACGGCTTGCTTCCTTGGCGCGGTACGATCCTGATGCGGCCGCGAGGGCCGAAGCAATTTCTGCCATCGCAGTCCAGAGCCACGGTGATGGCCCTGTGTTGGTGAGTTCCCTGATCCCTTCGATTGCGGCGGCGATCAGATGACAGAAACAGCGACATGGTCAATGGCGTCCGTGATTCGTCGAACGCAAGATTGAACGGCTCCTTTTTTACGGACCGACTGCCCGGCCTGTCGCAATGGCGAAGCCTTCAACGGGGATCGGCGGGCCTGCTTCTTACCGAAGCAAGCTTCTGAGAAACGGACTCAGAGAATCGTGAGTCAACTCACAAGACTCGCTCCCGTCAGCGGTCAGCCCGGCACCACCGGATAACACGGATCGCCCCAGAGGCGGTTCTCGTCTTCCAGCATGATGTGAATCACCGCCGGCACGAAAATGCCGAGGATCCTGGCGCCGTCCGCGACCTGGCTGCGGTTCACGCTGCTGTTCCAGGTGGCGCCGCCGTGAATCAGCTGATTGCGCAGCGTGTAGAGACGTCTCAGGACTTCCGCCAGCACCCGCGCGGAGTCCTGCCGGCCGAGCGCCCGGTTGGCGGCCCGCTTGCTGTCGGTGAATCGACGACGCCACTCGGCTTCCGTGAGCTGCCCGTTCTGATAGTCCCAGAACGGCTGATACACGTAGCGGTTGTCGATCAGCGTGCGGATGGACTTGGGGAATTCCTGCCACAGCAGCTCGTAGAGCCGCTTGTCGTGATCCGCACGCACGAGGCGTTCGAGGAAATGGAACACCAGTCGCGCTTCCCGGAACCGCTGCCGATCCTCGAAGTCATTCGCATAGGCCGCGTTGAACGCAATCCACAGAAAGATGAATCGGGCGTCGGGATCGCGTTTTTCCTGCTCGGACCGGGCCAGCCAGCTGATCGCCCGGTGCGCCCGCAGGCTCAGTGCGTCGGGAAGGGATTCCTGAAGGTCCCGGTGTCGGGCCTTCAGAATCATCGAATTCAATTCCACTGCAAGTCTCCATCCGTGAAACCAGAGTGGGGGGAACGATCAGTCTATCGATGTCGCTACGGAATGCTGGGAGGTGAGTCACAGGGCGACTGACTGAAAAACCCTTTAAGGAACTTTGTGTTGCGTTATGCAAACTCCCGGCCGCATTAAGTGAACTGGCGGCGTATTTCTGAAGATAACTTCCTCTTGATTTGAGTG
Organism: uncultured Gammaproteobacteria bacterium; assembly: GCA_963842955.1. Taxonomy (GTDB): domain Bacteria; phylum Pseudomonadota; class Gammaproteobacteria; order Steroidobacterales; family XN24; genus JARFQW01. The sequence continues at coordinate 2,804 of CAWJIJ010000006.1, read as the reverse complement.
CCCATATCCGTCGTTATCCTCGTTGCGTGACCGATACGTGGGGACGGTGTTGCCTACCCCGGCTTTCGCTCATTGGCCTCCAGGAACGCCTTGTGGCGATACCCGAGCTTGTGCCCCATGGTGCCGCCTCCGTCGCGGGCGAGCTGCGCCTCGTGAAACATCATCTGGGCCTGCCACCTCGCGTCGGCATCTCCAAGCGCGAGACTCCGCGCATACGTCAGTAACAGCGACAGGCTGACGTCGTCGTGCAACCGGCAGCCGAGCACGACCCGGGCCTGGTCGAACAGGCTTTCGTGCGCATTCACTGTCGTAGCCAGGCCTGCGCTGGCCAGTGAAAGGATCCTGAGGGCTTCTCTTCGCGAAATGGACATGTCCAACCTCCGATAAGCGTTGCGGAAGCCGACCTCGATGTGGAATACCCGCTTCATTGCCGGGGCGGCCACATCCCTCCCGTCGGAGGCAACCACCTTGCCCGGGCGGGCAGGTTGGCGGAGCGTCAGCTCACTCATGATGCCGAAGCAAGGCTAACGCACTTGTGGCTCAGGGAGTGAGCCTGACCTCCCCCAAGTCTGCTCCAGTTGGACGGGGTCCCTTTTGGGGCTAGACAGCGATGTGGCCCGACATCAACCGGGAGGACCTACTTCCTTGGCGCAAAGGAGTTGCTCGACGCCCGGAGGTATCTCCCCCCTTAGATATCTCGATAAGGCGGCGTCTGCTATACCTCATTAAGGAATCGCATTAATGGGATATCGGCTATTCCTGAGGCATTGAGACAGCGCAGGTGAAGGACAAGCGGCGGTCATTGACTGGGACTGGTTTCCGGTGCGTCGCACCGTCATGAATTGTCATGCGGCACAACGTGAGGTGGCGGCAGGACTGGCCGAACCTCAAGCCCGGTATTCACTAGACGCCGCACGATCAAGCATCTGGGGGGCCCCGAAATGAGCGCAAGCACACCGGCATCCGCAGTTGCGAACAGATTTTCAGAGGTCACGTCTAAAGGAGGGGAACAACCGGCGGTCGGGCTTGCCCTGTCCGGAGGAGGAAACCGGTCGGCTGCATTCTGTCTTGGCGTATTGCAAGGTCTGCACAAGGACGGAAGCTTATCCGACCTGGATATGATCTCCGCCGTATCGGGTGGCTCCTACATCATGTCGTGGCTGTATCTTCAACCGTTCTACTACCGAAAATTCGTCGACCACGACGCGAGTATCGCCCACATCCAGGATCTCATGTTCGATCCTGACGGACTGTTTCAGAAGCACCTGACACAGAGTGTGCGTATCCTTTCTTCACCGAACGTCGGCGTCTTTGCCGCGAGAGCAGCAATCATCGGGACCGTTGGTGCTGCGATGGGCGCTATTCGCCTGATTTCTTCCGATCGCGGAGCCTCCTTCGCCCTGGCCCGCAACGCCGCCAGTCCAGCCCGGAAGTTCTATGCACAATCTATTCAACTCTCGTATCACGGCCTCCCGGTTTCGGCTCCTCGCGCCCGCCTGTCCAACAGGCCAAGGCACATCAAGAATCTCAAGCCCGCCAGCTTCTACGACGACCATCACGGACTCCATATGGTCGCTATCGACCCCGTGTCATTTCCGGAGCTGAAACGCTTTTTGGAAGAGCATGGCCTGCCTGGCTGCATTTTCGGGACGACTGCGCATCTGGGCGGATCGTTCGAGAGGATGGAACTCACGCCTGCCGGGATATCGTCGGCCTCGCTGGGGCAACAGCGATGGGAAGAGTTGTCCGAATTCTATCCCCTTCCAGGGCAATCAACCCGCCCGTTTAAACCCTGGAAAGCAGGGTTTAAACGGGCGCCAGATCCTTACTGGCTGCTTCGTAACACAAACCTCGCGCCCATAATATCCGGGGCTGCTCTTTCCGAAGAAACTGAAACCTCGGAGCGCATAGGCCGATCGGCGCGGAAAAAACACTCGCGGAAAAAATTAGGAGCGAACGTTGCGAGATTCTTCAATGCCGGTCTCGACTTCGCCATTCCTGACCCTCGTGGGGGAGATCGCAGCATTCTCGTTTCCGATGGCGGTCATTCCGAGAACCTCGGCCTTCAGGCATTGCTCCGTCGAGGATGTCGTCGAATCGTCGTCGTGGACGCCGAGCACGACAATCGCTATGGATTCAGTTCCCTGGTCAAGCTTGCCGCGCGCGCTGGCGCCAGAGATGGGTATGAATTTCGCTCTCCTGGAGAACCAGTCGCTTGGAGCCCCCAAAGTTTTGATCCAGACAAACCTGTATTTGGCCTCGATGCCATTGACATGAAATCAGGCACAAGGATCTCGCGCATAACTTACGTGAAATTGTCGATGGGAGACACGATCAGGAACGTTGTACCCGAATCAGTACGGGCCTACGAGAGATACTCCAAAAAGTCCACGAGGCGCCGCGCCCGGAGACGATTGCTCGGTACTTTCCCTCAGGAAAGCACTAACGATCAGTACTTTGAACCTCAGCAGTTCCTTGCATATCGGGATCTGGGAAGAACGATCTGGGAAAAGGCACCGCGAGGCGTAAAAGACCTTTCCTCTCGTCCCGCCCGGCTGACTGAGGATGAGTGGCGTCCGGAAGGCCGTCAGACCACCACCGGATAACACGCTTTGCCCCAGAGGCGGTTCTTGCTCTTCCAGCATACGGATTTGCGCCACGTAAAACCGGGCGGTTGGGACTGATCAAGCGGCCTTGAGTTCACGGCCTCGCCGAGGCCTATGAGTCCGGGAACCTATGTCGAAAATCTGAACGGACCTGCTCCGATCAGCAACGCACAGCCGGACAGAGCCGCCAACAGCAAT
>CAWJIJ010000005.1:0-316749 GCA_963842955.1 uncultured Gammaproteobacteria bacterium | reverse complement strand
ATCACGACATCCGGCGAGTAGGCCGCCAGCTTCATCCGCGAAATCGACGTCTGCATGGTGTCCACGGTCATGGAGATGAGGTCGAAGACACCCGGAACTTCCGGCGCCTGCAGTTCCACGCCCGCGGCTGCGGTACCCAGCGCCCGCTCCTGTCTCCCGTTGAGGGTCACGGCAATAATCAGGTCCGCGTCGTGATTCAGCGCCGGCGCAATCGGCACCGGATTGAGCAGGCCGCCGTCCACGAGCACCCGCCCCATATGGTGATGCGGCGTAAATACGGTGGGCATGGCGGTGGACGCGCGTATGGCGTCGAACAGGGGCCCGCGGTTGATCCAGACCTCGCGCTGTTCGTGAATGTCCGTCGCCACCGCGGTAAACCCGATATCCAGGTCTTCGATATTGCGCTCGCCGGTCAGGTGCTTGAGCTCGGCGATGATGCGTTCGCCCTTGAACAGGCCTTGCAGACCAAAGGACAGGTCCAGCAGGCTGATTATGTCCCGCCGCTGCAGCCCCCGGGCCCATGCCGCATAGGAATCCAGCTTGCCGGCCGCAAAAATGCCGCCGACCACCGCACCCATGGAGCTGCCAGCGATGTAGCGGATATCGAAACCCAGGGCGATGAGGTGCTCGATGACGCCGATGTGAGCGAGCCCTCGCGCGCCACCGCTGCCGAGGACCAGGGCGACGCTTTTCCCGGCAAAGGGCGGGCCGTCCATCGCCCCTAGTCGGCCGGCGGCCCGAACGCCGGGGCCCGCTTCTCGAAGTTCGCGGCGATGGCCTCGAGCTGGTTGGGCTTCCCAAAGAGCCCCGCCTGGAGCCGCGCTTCGCGCTGCAGTCCTTCTCCGGCCGACTCCGACCAGGCCTCGTTGAACAGGCTCTTGGCCGCGCGGATCGCGTCCGGAGACTTCGCGGCAATCGCACGGCCAAGGGTCTTTGCCTCCTCCAGCGGATCCGCGGCCACGCGGGTCACGAGGCCGATGTCTGCCGCCTCTTCGGCCGGCACCAGCCTGCCGGTGTAGGTCAGCTCCCTTGCGACATCGGCGCGGATCAGACCGCGCAGGGTCTGGCCGGCGGACATGTCGGGTATCAGGCCCCAGCGGATCTCCATCACCGAGAGCTGCGCGGTCGGTCCGGCAATCCGGATATCCGCGGCCAGCGCGATCTGCAGACCACCGCCGAACACTTCCCCTTCAAGGGCCGCTATGACCGGCACGGGAAGCTCCCGCCAGCCCCAGGCCACCCGCTGGGCCATGTTGTAGTCCTTGCCTGGCAGAGGCCGCATCAGCGACGGCACCAGGCCCGGCGCGGCGGCGAACGAGGAAATATCGAGACCGGCGCAGAACGCCCCGCCGGCACCCGAAAGAATCACCACGCGAACGTCCGGGTCCGACGACAGCCGGGTGAGAGTCTCGTCCAGGGCAGCAAACATCTCCGGGTCGAGGGCGTTCTTCTTTTCCGGCCGGTTGAGACGGACCAGGGCCAGCCCGGCATCCGTTTCCAGGGCGATACGTTCGCTCATGTTTCTGCTCCAATGGGAATGACGACCGCCCCGGATGCCGCGAGGGCATCAATCTGGGTCGGGCTATAACCCGCAATCTGTTCGAGTACTTCGCGACCGTCAGCACCCTGGGGACGTGGGGGACGCGGTTGGCCGGCGGAGGTTCGGCTGAAGCGCGGCGCCGGCGCATTCTGCATCACGCCGTCCACCTCGGTGAAAGTACCCCTGGCAGCGTTGTGGGGATGATCGGGCGCCTCCGAGAGGCCGAGAACCGGCGCAAAACAGACATCGGTACCCTCCATGATGCGGCACCACTCGTCCCGGGTCCGGGTTCGGATAACATCGGCCAGCGCCTTTTTCAGCTCGGCCCAGGCCGTCTCGTCAGCCGGGGCGCCGAGGCGGAATCCGTGGCCCACGAAGCGCTCTCTGTCCAGGCCCGCTTTCTCTATCAACAAGTCGTAAAAAGCAGGCTCCAGGGATGCAATGCTGACAAAGCGGCCATCGGCGCACTCGTAGGTATCGTAGAAATGAGCGGCGCCCCCCAGCACGTTCGAGCCCGTCTCGTCCCGGAACATGCCCATGGCCCTGAAACCGCAGAACATCGCCATGAGCGATGCCGCCCCGTCGAGCATCGCCGCGTCCACCACCTGGCCCCGGCCCGACGACTCGCGCTCCAGCATCGCGCAGACGATCCCGAAAGCCAGCAGCAAACCGCCGCCACCGAAGTCGCCGACGAGATTGAGTGGCGGCACGGGCTTGCCGCCGGCCACGCCGATGCTGTGGAGTGCCCCCGAGAGAGCGATGTAATTGAGATCGTGGCCGGCAGCGGCGGCCAGGGGTCCGTCCTGGCCCCAGCCCGTGACCCGGCCGTACACCAGTCGCGGGTTGCGGGCCAGGCAGGTATCGGGGCCGAACCCCAGCCGCTCGGCGACCCCGGGCCGGTAGCCCTCGAACAAGGCATCGGCCCGGTCCATGAGGCGGAGCAAGGCTTCCACCCCGTCGGGGTCCTTGAGATTCAGCGCCACCGAGCGACGGCTACGCGCCAGCGGATCGGGCAGTGCGCTTCGCAGGGGCAGGAGCGGGAGCCGCTCGACACGGATCACTTCAGCCCCCATGTCGGCGAGCATCATTCCGCAATAAGGCCCGGCACCGAGGCCGGCGACCTCGATGATCCGGCGCCCGGCCAGCGGGCCCATCAGTCGTCGGCCGCGAGCGCGGCCAGGGCGCTGCGGTACTCCGAATTCAGTCGATCCACGAGATCCGCGGTGGCCGGAACGTCGTCAATGTCCCCGACTCCCTGGCCTGCCGACCAGATGGTTTTCCAGACCTTCGCCTCGTCACCGATGGGCTTGAGCTGCCCCTGGCCCAGGCCACGGCCGGACAACTCGGCGAGGTCGTAGCCATTGGCCTGGAGGCTGGCGCCGAGAAAATTGGCGGGAACTCCCGAGATGGCGTCCGTATACACGATGTCTCCCGCGGAGGACGCCACGATCATCTCTTGGTAGTCGGCGGGTGCGCGGCTTTCCCGGGTGGCGATGAAGCGGGTACCCATGTAGGCAAGATCGGCCCCCAGGGCACGGGTTGCCGCGACGTGGCGCCCGTGTCCCATGCAGCCGGCCAGCAGCACGGTTCCGTCAAAGAACTGGCGAATCTCCGTCACCAGCGCAAACGGGCTCATGCTGCCGGCGTGCCCACCCGCGCCGGCGGACACGGCGATCAGCCCGTCGACACCGGCATCGGCGGCCTTGCGCGCGTGGCGCAGATTGACCACGTCATGAAACACCACGCCGCCGTAGCTGTGGACCGCGTCCACCAGGTCGGCGACGGCGCCGAGGGAAGTGATCACGACGGGCACCTGGTGTTTTACGCACAGCGCCAGGTCGGCTTCAAGGCGGGGATTGGTACGGTGCACGATCAGATTCACGCCGTAGGGGGCGGCCTTCTCGCCCAGCGGCTCCAGCGCCTCTCGGATCTCGGTGAGCCACGCCTCGAAACCCTCTGAACTCCGCTGGTTGAGCGCCGGGAACGTGCCCAGCACGCCGGCGCGGCAGGCCTCGATGACGAGTTCCGGCCCGGACACCAGGAACATGGGGGCGGCCACGACGGGCAAACGCAGACGACCTCGCAGACTCTCGGGCAAGGCCATCGTTCAGGCTCCCCGCCGCGGGTCAAGGCCCAGGCCGCGCGCGACGATCTCGCGCATGATCTCCGAGCTACCGGCGTAGATACGCGAGACCCGAGCGTTGGCATACATACGCGAGATCGGGTACTCGTCCATGAAACCGGCGCCCCCGTGGAGCTGCAGACACTCGTCGGTCACCCACCCCTCGAGTTCGCTTGCCAGCAGCTTGCCTTCCGCGGCCACTTCGGCGCTCAGCTTGCCGGCGTTGTGGTCCATGACCAGCCGGTCGATAAAGGCCTGGGCCGCATCGATACGCGTGCGCATGTCGGCCAGCTTGAAGCGCGTGTTCTGGAACATCGCGATGGGCTTGCCGAAGGCCACTCGTTCCTTGACGTACTCCACCGTGACCCGGAAGGCCGCTTCCGCCGCCGCCACGCAGCCCACAGCCACGATAAGCCGCTCCTCGGCAAGGAAGTGCATAAGATTGTAAAAACCCTTGAAGGGGTCACCGAGGACGTTCGCTTTCGGCACACGCACGTTGTCGAAAAACAACTCGGCCGTATCCTGGGACTTCAGACCGAGCTTTTTCAGGTTGCGGCCGCGGTTGAAGCCTTCCATGCCCCGTTCAACGAGAAACAGCCCGATCCCGTGAGGGTTGTCGGGAATCGTGCGCGCTGCCACGACAAACAGATCCCCGTTGATGCCGTTGGAAATATAGGTTTTCGAACCGTTGAGCAGCCAGTGCTCTCCCTGGTCCTCCGCCCGGGTCTTCATGCCGGCCACATCACTGCCCGCTCCGGGCTCTGTCATCGCAATGCCCAGGATCGTGTCGCCGCTGATGCAGCCGGGCAGCAGGCGGGCCTTCTGTTCGTCGCTCCCAAGCTTTCCCAGGTACGGCCCCACGAGACGGTTGTGGAGAGTAAGTCCGAACCCGGGATCGCCGTGGTGGGCCAGCGACTCAATCAGGATCTGTTCGAAACGAAAATCGTCGACCCCCATGCCGCCATGGGCCTCGTCCGCCCACATCAGGCAGTAGCCCTGCTCGCCAGCTTTCCTGAACATCTCCCGGGGAACGATTCCGGCGGCATGCCATTCGTCCAGGTGCGGTTCAACTTCCGCTTGCAGGAACCGGACCACGGAGTCCCGGAATATTTCGTGCTCTTCTTCGAATATGACGCGGTCCATGGGGCGGATCTCCTCCGGGTTGTTGTTCTGATGACTAGAGCGTGTTCTAACGTCCGCGGAATACCGGTTTACGCTTCTCGAGGAATGCCTGTACGCCTTCTTTTGCATCCTCGCTTTCCAGGCACGCGTTCTGCAGCATGGCTTCCAGGCTGATCGCTTCACCGAAACCCTGGGTTGCGGCCCGGCGCATCGCCAGCTTGGTGCGCCCCAGCGCCAGCGGCGCGCGCTCCGCCAGGCTCTGCGCCCATCCGAGGGTGTGCTCCTGCAGCTCGGCCGCCGGGACGACCCGGTTGGCCAGCCCGGCCGAGAGGCACTCGGCTGCCGCCAGGCGCGCGCCCTCGGCACACAGCTCATAGGCCCGGTAATAACCCAGCTGGCGCGCCAGCAGCCAGGTGGCACCGCCGTCCGGAATGATGCCGATGCTCGAAAACGGCGACATGAGATAGGCGTCATCCGCCATCACGACCAGGTCGCAGGCAAGCGCGAACGACATGCCGATACCGGCGGCCGGTCCACCGACGGCAGCCAGCACCGGCTTCTCCATGCCGGCGATCAGTTCCAGCGCGGGCTTGTACTCGGAATTGAGTACGTCTTCGATGCGCCGGTCCGTGGGGAAGCCACGCTTGAGGTCGGCTCCCGCGCTGAACCGGCCGTTGGCTCCGGTCAGGACAAGCGCACGGACCTCACGGTTCCCGGCCGCGTCGATCAGGGCCTTTAGCAGGTCCGAAGCGAGGGCCTCGTTGAAGGCGTTCAGGACCTCGGGCCGGTTCAGGGTAATCCGGGCCACTGCGCCCAGCACTTCGTATTCGACGGTCGATCGATCGGTCATGGCGACTCCAGGATAAAGCGGGCGGGTCCCCTCGTTGCGGGCCCGCCCCTGCCGGTTGTTATCCGTGCATGAGGGTCTGGGAACGCAGCCAGTCCGACGGCCGGAAGCGCTCACCATGGGCGTCGGCCAGACGGTCACATCCCTCGACGAAGGCCGCGACACCGATTGTGTCGATGTAGCTGAGAGTGCCTCCGGTCCATGGCGGAAAGCCCCAGCCAAAAATCGACCCGATATCCGCCTCGGCCGGCGTCGTGACCACGCCCTCCTCCACGCAGCGGGCGGTCTCCAGAGCCTGGATGTAGAGCAGCCGCTCCTTGACGGCCTCAACGTCCGGCTGCTCCGCGGCAACGGGATAGACCTCGGCCAGACCCGGCCAGAGGTGCTTCTTGCCGCCCTCCGGATAGTCGTAGAAACCCTTCCCGTAGCGCTTGCCGAGCCGCTCGAGCTCATCGTGGAACTTCTCGATCACAGCGTCGGCGGGATGGGAGGGATAGTCATCCCCCAGGTCGGCCCGGGTCTGCTTCATGATCTTGTATTGCAGATCGATGGTGACCTCGTCGGACACGGCCAGCGGACCGACCGGCATGCCGGCCATTTTCGCGGCGTTCTCGATCAGGGCCGGCTTGACCCCTTCGGACAGCATGGCCAGCGCTTCCTTCACCGACGTGGAGAAAACCCGGCTGGTGTAGAAACCACGGCTGTCGTTGACCACGATGGGCGTCTTGCGAATCTGCCGCACGTAGTCCAGGGACCTGGCGAGGGCTTCGTCAGAAGTCTGCTTGCCGAGGATGATCTCGACCAGCGGCATCTTGTCCACGGGTGAGAAAAAGTGGATGCCGATGAAGCTCGCCGGACGGCTGGAGGCTTCAGCCAGCCCGGTGATTGGCAGCGTGGACGTATTGCTCGCAAAAATCGCCGTGTCCGGAATAACGGCTTCGGCCTGGGCGGTGACGTCCGCCTTGATTCCCCGGTCCTCGAACACCGCCTCGATCAACAGGTCGCAGCCGGCGAGATCCGCATAGTCGGAGGTCGGCTTGATCTTCGCGAGAAGGGCATCGGCCTTTTCCTGCGTCGAGCGGCCCCGCGAAATCTGCTTGTCTAGCAAGCCGCGGGAATAGGCCTTGCCCTTCTCCGCCGCCTCGATGGCAGTGTCCAGGAGCACCACGTCCATGCCGGCCCGCGCCGACACGTAGGCGATGCCCGCTCCCATCATGCCCGCCCCCAGGATGCCCAGCTTTTCCACCTTGCTGGCCGGTACGCCTTCCGGGCGCCGGGCGAGCTTGTCCGCCTTGCCCTTTTCCACGAACAGGGTGCGAATCATGTTGCGCGCGACGGGCGTACGGAGCAGCGAGGTGAAATACTCCGACTCGATTTTCAGGCCTCGGTCGATCGGCAGCAGGCTGCCTTCGTAGACACAGGAGAGAATCGCCGGCGGCGCCGGATAGTTGTGCTGGGTCTTCCCGGCCACCAGCGAGCTGCCCACGGTGAACGTCTGGAACAGCGCCGGATTGGTCGCCCCCTTGCCGCCGGGGATCTTGAAGCCCTTCTTGTCCCAGGGCTGCTCAGGGTCGCCCTTCTCGAGGATCCACGCCCGCGCCTTGGCCATCATCTCCTCGTGCGAATCCGCCAGTTCATTGACAAAGCCCAGTTTCAGCGCCTTGGCGGGCGGGACATGGCTGCCCTCGGCGATCAACGGCAACGCCTGCTCGATGCCGATGAGCCGGGGAAGGCGCTGGGTACCCCCGGCACCCGGCAGCAGCCCCACCTTGACCTCGGGCAGGCCCAGGACAGCTTTCGGGTGATTGAGCGCCACCCGGTAATGACAGGCCAGGCACACTTCCAGGCCACCACCCAGCGCGGTGCCGTTGATGGCGGCCACGAAGGGCTTTCCGCAAGTTTCCATGCGCCGCAGGCCCTCCTGCAGGCGCCAGGAGAAGTCCCAGGTTTCGTCCAGGCTAAGGTCCCGCTCGAACAGCCCGAGAATCCACGTCAGATCCGCGCCGGCGATAAACGAGTCCTTCGCCGACGTCACGATGACGCCCTTGACCTGGTCGTCGCCGGCAGCCTTCTCCACCGCGGAGCCGAACTCCTCCATGAAGCCCTCGAAAAGGACATTCATCGACCGGTCTTTCTGATCGATGGTGATCACGGCGACGCCGTCGCCGTCCACCGTGTAGGTGATGCTTTCGCTCATTGATTCGTTTCCTTTCAAGTCCAGGTCGGCCGGGATCAGACCCGCTCGATGATGGTCGCGGTTCCCATGCCGGCGCCGATGCACAGCGTGCACAGGGCGGTACTGGCTCCCCGTCGCTCGAGTTCATCGAGGACCGTGCCCAGCACCATCGCACCGGTGGCCCCAAGGGGGTGACCCATGGCAATGGCCCCGCCGTTGACGTTGATCCTGTCGTGGTCGATGTTCAGTCGGTCCATGAAACGCAGCACGACCGACGCAAACGCCTCGTTGAGCTCATACAGGTCGATGTCGTCGGCATGCATGCCGGCCCGCTCCAGGGCCTTCTCCGCCGCGGGCTGGGGGCCGGTCAGCATGATCGTCGGCTCGCTGCCAATGGACGCGAACGCGCGGATCCGGGCTCGCGGCTTGAGGCCCAGATGTTCGCCCATGGCGTGGCTGCCCACGAGGACGGCTGCAGCACCGTCCACGATGCCGCTGGAGTTCCCGGCCGTATGGACATGCTGAATCTCCTCGACCTCCGGATAGCGCTGCAAGGCCACCGCATCGAAGCCACCCTGCTGTCCGTGCATGACGAAGGAGGGTTTCAGGGAGCCCAGGTCCCCGGCCGTGGTGCCGGGACGCATATGCTCGTCGCGGTCCAGCAGAACCCGGCCCAGGTGGTCCTTGACCGGCAGAATGGATCCGGCGAAATAACCCTCGTCCCAGGCGTGCGCGGCCCGCCGCTGGCTCTCTGCGGCGTAGTTGTCCAGGTCGGCGCGGGTCAACCCGTCAATCGTGGCGATCAGGTCCGCGCTGATGCCCTGGGGCACGAAGTAGGTCTGATAGGCCACACGGGGATCAGACGCCATGGCGCCGCCGTCGGAGCCCATCGGGATACGGGACATGCACTCTACGCCGCCGCCGATCGCCAGTTCGCCCTGGCCGGACATTACGAGGGCCGCCGCCGTATTGACGGCTTCCAGGCCCGAAGCGCAGAACCGGTTGATCTGCTTGCCGGGGACGGTCTCCGCATAGCCTGCGGCAATGGCGCCCACCCGGGCGACGTTGGCGCCCTGCTCGCCGATCGGCGTGACGCAGCCGAGAACGACATCCTCTACCTGCGACGTGTCCAGGTCGTTTCGGTCGCGGAGGCCCCCAAGGACCTGTGAGACCAGTTCGATCGGCGTGACCTCGTGTAGCCCGCCGTTGTTCTTGCCGCGGCCGCGGGGCGTGCGGACGTGGTCGAAAATATACGCGTCGGTCATGATTCTCCTCGCTTTGCAGGGCGCGCCGGGTCCGGCGCCTGCCCGTCCAAGGGGGTCGGCGTCGGACACAACAGAATCCGGGCCCGGGCAGTCGCCCTGGACCGTGGGACAGCGGGGGCCAGGCCCGCCAGGGCGCCGCGCGCGGTCGCGAATCTCCGAGGAGAAGCCGCCCGTCGCACGACAGGCGGATGGGATTATAGCGAGTTAAACGAGCGTTTGCTCCGCCGATTTCCGGAACCCGTCAGGATCCTTCCCGGGGCTTGCGGACTTCCTCGAGAATTCGCGCTTCGAGATGATCGAAAAAGGGGTTGAAGTGCAGGCGCATGAAGAGTTCGACGGGAACCCGGAGTACACCGCGTTCACCGCGGGGCTGAAGCAGCCCCAGGGCAACGATGTCCCCCAGTTTCTGACCGCTGTCCACCCCATAGACCGGGTCATCCGGCGGAAAGGGAATGGCGATGTGCGACAGGGAATACACCCCGATGGGCCATTCGACGCCCAGGTCCTCGGTGGGCAGCGGCGCCGCTCCGGGGCCCCAACGCCGGGCCACGACCTTCCGGTCGTCCTCGCTGGCGTTCGTCACCAGGCTCAGCGTATAGGGATGATCGTCGGCCATCAGGCTCTCCAGGAGCGTCTGGTGCCGGGCGCGGATCAGCGCCTTGACGCTCTCGTAGCGATTGATGTCATAGAGCACCAGTTCGCTGCCGTTGTCCGGCAGCTGGTCATAGAGGGCGTTGACGATGGTGCGTGTGAGTACCGTGGAGTCCACCAGGGACTGGAAGGTCAGCACGGGCGGCATGGCGTCGAAGCGCCCCGCATCGACAAGCCGTGCGATCTGGTCCTGGACCGCTAGACTCAGGTCCCAGCTCTGATGACCCGCCTCCTTGGGAAACGAGTTGTACTTGTACGGGTCATACTCGGGATAAATCGAGGACCAGCGAAACTTCTCGAAATAAGAAATCCGCGACAGGATCCGGTGCCAGGACGCGATCGCCGCCAGCTTGGTTATGCCGACAGCGGGAGAGAAGAGCACCAGCCCGTCCGGCAGCTCGGACCCGGACTCCAGGCGGTCCAGCGTCGCCTTAAGTACGAGCGCGCCGCCGTTGGAATACCCGAAGAAAAACACCGGCGCATCCGGACCGGCTACCTGGCGGGCGTGGGCCGCGGCCAGGTTGACGATCGTCAGCCACTCCGGCCACCCGGCCTTCAGGAGACCCGCGGGAATCGTCCCGTGCCCCGGCATGCGCGGTGCAACGACGTGCAGTCCCTCGTCCTGCAGCATCACGGCCGATAGCGCGCATGCTGTAGGGTGCGTCCGTCAGGCCGTGCACGAGAACGGCCACGCCACGCGGCCCGTCCACCGGCAGCTCGAAGGAACGGTTCCAATTGCGGCCCGCGCGCGGTGGATAGCTCACGCTATCGGGGTTGTAACGGTTGAAAAAGTCCCCCTCGGCATTCACCGTCAAGTCGATAACCTTGGCCTGGAGTTCGTCGAACACCCGGTCCTCGAGATCGAGGTAGTCCTGCCAGGTCGTAATCTCTCCGACCCGGTCCGCCCGGTACTCCTCGGTCAGGTTGACGGTGTGCCAGGCCGACAGGTCCGGCTGGCGCCGGGAATCAAAGGCCCGGACCAGTATCAGCGTGAACACGATCACCGCGAGGATGACCGCTATCCGGACGATCAGTCGAAGCAGTCGACGCATGAAACTCTCCCCTCCCTGGAACGGCTTTCGACCGTCAGGAGCTATCTTCTAGATGGCGCTTTCGAGGCGGCTCCCCGACCCCGGTCGGTCAGCCCCAGCCCTTGAGCCCGTGGGTGTTGTGTGACTATGTTAGCGCGCCCCGCCCTGGAAAGTTCGGCACTTTACTGACAGACGCTGTGCATCTAAACCCGCGTGAATGACTCCATCGACATCGGCGTACTCGACTCGGGCGTTGGGGGCCTGAGCGTTCTCCGGGAAATACGCGAACACCTGCCGGGCCCGGCACTGGGCTACATCGCGGACTCGGCGTTCGTGCCGTATGGCCAGCTGACCCCCGACACCATCGTAGAACGAACCTGCGTGCTTGCCGACGCCCTCACGGGCCGGGGCGCCCGGCTGATCGTGGTCGCCTGCAACACGGCCACCGCTGCGGCCGTGCCGGTCCTGCGCACACGGCTGGCAGTGCCGGTCGTCGGCATGGAGCCCGCGGTGAAACCGGCGGCCGAAGCCACGCGCAACGGGACGATCGGCGTCCTGGCGACGGTCGGCACCCTGAAGAGCGCCCGTTTTGCCGCGCTGCTCGACCGCTTCGCCGGCCCGGTCAAGGTGATCACGCAGCCGTGTCCAGGGCTCGTGGAGTGCGTGGAGCGAGGCGATCTCGACAGTCCTGGAACACGACGCACTGGTTCGCCGGTTCGTCGACCCGGTGGTCGCCGGCGGCGCGGACACGCTGATCCTGGGCTGCACCCATTACCCGTTCCTCAGGCCCGTTATCGAGGCCTGTGCCGGGCCCGAGGTTGCCGTCGTGGACACTGGCCGGGCAGTTGCCCGCCAGGTGGCCCGGGTCTGGGCGAGCCAGGGCGGAGGAGGCACGGACGGGACCGAGCGGTTCTGGACCTCCGGCTCGCTGGAGCAGCTGCGCCATGCCCTGGATGTCCTCTGGGAGCCGGGCGCGTCGGCCGCAGTCCTGGGCAACGACTCAGGTACCGACGATTGCTAGCGCCGTGACAAGGAACCCAGGACACCCCGCATCAGCTCGCGGCCCAGGCGGCCACCCAGCTGCGAGCCCAGGCTGCGCAACGCGCTCTTGAGGGTCGCCTCCACGTAGCCCTGGCGGGATGAGGACGGCTTTCTGCCGGACTCTTGTCCGTGCGCCTCGCGGGCTCTTTCGGCGGCAGCCCGCTCCGCCCTCGCCTTCAGCACCTCGTGGGCCGATTCCCGATCCACGGCCACGGCATAACGGGCGCCCAGCGGGCTGGCGGCGACCACGCGGGCCCGCTCGGCGTCGTCCGCCGGGCCGATGCGGGATGCCGGAGGCCGGACAAGGCAGCGCTCCACCTGGCCGGGAACCCCCTTGGCGCCGAGCGTGGACACCAGGGCTTCACCGACCGCCAGCTCGGTAATCGCCGTCTCCGTATCCAGCGACGGATTCTGTCGAAAGGTCTGGGCCGCGGCCCTGACCGCCTTCTGATCCCGGGGCGTGAACGCCCTCAGCGCGTGCTGCACCCGGTTCCCGAGCTGGCCCAGCACGGGGTCGGGGAGATCGAGGGGACTCTGGGTTACGAAAAAAACGCCCACGCCCTTGGACCGGATCAGGCGAACCACCTGCTCGACCTTGTCCAACAAGGCATCGGGAGCGTCGTCGAACAGCAGATGCGCTTCATCGAAGAAGAACACAACCCGCGGCCGATCCGCATCGCCGACTTCCGGGAGTTCCTCGAACAGCTCGCTCAACAGCCAAAGCATGCAGGTGCTGTAGAGGGCCGGCCGGTGAAAGAGCTCGCGCGCATCCAGCACGCTCACCACGCCACGGCCCTGCCCGTCCTGCCGCATCAGGTCCTCGATTGCCAGCGCCGGTTCGCCGAAAAACGCCTCTGCGCCCTGGTCTTCCAGGGTCAGGAGCCGGCGCTGAATCGCGCCGATGGACGCGGCATTCACGCGTCCATATGCCGCGGAAATGGCCTTTGCATTGACAACGCAGTGGCCCAGCAGAGCACGCAGGTCCGGCAGATCCAGCAGCAGCAGCCCCTCTTCGTCGGCAACCCTGAACGCCACGTGCAAGATGCCGGTCTGGGTATCGTTCAGTTCAAGCAGCCGTGCGAGCAGCATGGGGCCCATCTCCGAGACCGTTGTCCGCAGGGGATGGCCTCCCTTGCCGAACACGTCCCAGAAAACGACGGGGCAGCCCTGGAAAGCCGGCATGTCCATACCGATGGTGGCGACCCGTTCGGCCAGCCGAGGGCTGGCTGAACCGGGCTGGCTAAGACCTGACAGGTCGCCCTTGACGTCGGCGAGCACGACCGGGACGCCGAGCGCCGAGAAACCCCTCGGCGAGAACCTGCAGGCTCACCGTCTTGCCGGTGCCGGTCGCTCCGGCGATCAACCCATGCCGGTTGGCATAGGCGGGATCGAGGTAGACCTCGGCGGTTCCGCCGCCAATAAAAATCTTGCTCGCGTTCATTCGCTCATCCTGCTTGCCGAAACGACGATAGCACGCAGCTCGTCCATCGGTGCGCGTTCCCCTTTGCGGCAATCCGGGCGAAACGGCGGACGCGTCCCCACCACCGGCCCGTGTTTGCGAGTCCTCATCCGGCGCGGCCGGAGGCCGCATCGGCGAGCCCCGCAAGATAGTCGCGGCCCCGGGTCATCATGGCGGTGAAGCCTTCGGCATCCCCGGTCTGGACATGTGCGCGGAGCTCGCTGACGGAATTCTCCAGGGATTCCAGCACCTCCTTGCCGAAAGGATTGAGCGCCTGGATTTCCCAGTAGAGGTCCGGGTTTTCGGACGCCACCCGGGCGGCGACATCCAGCTGACGGTCAAAGGTCGTGCTTCCCATACGGGCGAGCCTCGGGGCCTGTTCCGCGCTCGCCGTGAGAGCCGAGAAAAACCCGATGTTCAAGGCATGGGACAGACCCAGGATCCAGGCAATGAGCCGGTCGTGCTCCTCGAGGGTCATCATGACGATTTCGGCCATGGTATCGGCGAACAGATCGCCGGCGGCATCCGCGGCGCCCGTATCGCCGGTATCTACAACGACTATGTGGCGGCCGGACAGCAAACGGGTATCGGGCCCGAACATGGGATGCAGGGAAGCCACGGCCACGCCGGACTCCGCCAGCGCCTGCAGACCGCTCTTGAGCGGCGACTTCAGGGAACCGATTTCCACGACCAGGCCGCTCGGCCGGCGATTGGCCAGTTCGTTGAGTATCAGGTCCGCGGTCCGCAAGGGCGTGGCGACCACGATCAGCGATTCGTCCAGCGGGCTAAGCTTCCAGTCCCCGATCCAGCCATACCCCTCAACCGGCCCGGACGGGTCAGCGATCATGATTCCGTATCCCTGGCCGGCAAGGAAATCCGCAAACCAGCGTCCCATGCGACCACCGCCGCCAATGACCAGAGCGGTCTTGCCGCCGCCCCGGGACGACGCCGCCAGCCGATCCTGCTCCTGGTGGGTCAGCGACGCCTGTATCAGGACGTGCATCAGCGACTCCGCGGTCCCCGGCTCCAGGCCCTGCTGGGCGGCGATGCTTCGGGCGTGTTCCATGACCGCCTTTTCCCTGCGGAAATCCCGGGTCCCCTGCCCGGTGCTGCGCTTGGCCTTGCCGATGCCGGAGACTACCGCCTGGCGGCGGGCCGCCAGTGACACCAGCTCCCGATCAATCTGGTCCAGTTCCGAGCGCAGCCGCTCGACTTCACTCTCATTCATGCCGTTCTCCTGCGACGCCTGCCGGCCACGCGCCAGTCAGGCCATCTATGCTATACGCATCGCGCTCGAACGAGGCGGCATTCCATGGGAGCCGACATGGACGACACACAAAAAGCGGAGCTGCTCTTTCCTCCCGACGTCACGGGAAAGCGGAGCAGCCTCGCCTTGGGTCAGCAGGTGATCGCCGCCGCGCTCCGGGAAGCAGCGGACGAGGAAGCCCGCCGGGCAGAACAGGAAAAAGACTGGCGTCGCGGCTATATCCACCACGTAGTGGCACAGGAACGCCTCGCCTGCCGGGATGCGGCCGCGGCCATTGCGATGGCGGCAGGTGGCCTGGATGCCTTGTACGAGCGCATGCAGTATCGGACCGGGGACAATCGGGAGATCTCCCTGGGCCATGCGGTGCGCAGCGGTGGCGCCAATGTCCTGGCAGCCCATGACGTTGCCGGTCAGGGAACCCGCGACACAAGGATTCGCGTGCCCTGGCGGGACAGCTTTCTCACCGGTGATGCCCTCGTGGCAAAGCTTGCGGACTGGGAGGCGCGAGGAATCATCGAGCCCAGCGCCTATCGTGCAATCGAAACAGTGCTCAAGCACCCCGAGTGGCTGGAACTGGATGATCTGACCTTCGTCCTGCTCGGCGCCGGCGCGGAACTGTCACCCGCGCCGTTTCTGGCCTCCCACGGAGCACACCTTGTCGCGGTCGATCTGCCGGGCGGATCAACGTGGAACCGGCTGCGCCAGCTGGCCGCGGCGACCCCGTGCCGGCTCACGCTGCCGGGCCACGGGCAAGAAGCGGGGGCGAATCTGCTGACCGATCTGCCGGCCCTTGCGGCCTGGCTTGCCGATCTTCCCGGTCCTCTCGTGCTCGGCAACTATGCCTACGCCGATGGGGCCCGCCACCTGCTGCTGGCCGCGGCTGGCGACGCCATCGCCGA
The DNA here is from genome assembly GCA_963842955.1 of uncultured Gammaproteobacteria bacterium. Taxonomy (GTDB): domain Bacteria; phylum Pseudomonadota; class Gammaproteobacteria; order Steroidobacterales; family XN24; genus JARFQW01. The sequence continues at coordinate 301,329 of CAWJIJ010000005.1, read as the reverse complement.
ATTTCTCTGCCAGGCGCGCGACGACGTGGCCGTTGCGTATCTCGGAACGCCGACCGATGCCTACGCAGTTCCCGCGGAAGTTTCGGAAGCTGTCCGTTCCGACCCGCGGCGGGCTCGCGGATGGATATCCCGATCGGCCGCCACCCTCAGCGGTGAACGGCTTTGCGCGCCCAACCTCAGCGAAATCATCACCAGCCACGACGACAGCCGGTGGGCCATTTACGACGGCCTTGTTGGTCTTCAGGGGCCGAACTACGCGTTGGCCAAGCGCATTCAGCGATGGCGCTGCCTTGTACTGGCAGACAAAGGCAACGCCGTGTCTTTCAACGTCGCACCGGCTGCCCTTACCCATTCAGTCGTGGACCACCCCGCGTTCGCGGCGGCCTACGCCGGCGCCTCCCTTTTCGGCGCGGAGATATTTCCTCCGAACACCGCCGCGGCCCTCATGGCCCTGATGCTCGTCCACGACCTCCGTTCAGCTTCCGATACGGCGCCGCCCGACAACCCGGCGAGCCTGATCGCATCCGGAGCCCTGCACGGCGGCTTCTGGCGCAGCCCATTCCGGCCGCGCACCGTTATCGGTCTTGCCGCGGCCAAGGGCCTGCCGGCCGCCTTTCGGCGGCGCCCGAGACCGCGATGACTCCGCTGCAGCGAATCGCGCTCCTGGGCCGGATTCTGGTCTGGCGGCTGACCTGGGACCGGTGTCCAACGGACTACTGCCCCCCCGACCCCGACCTGGATCGACGGTTCATGAGCGCTGACGAAGCGGTGGCCCTCGTGCCGGATGGCGCGGTGGGCATTTCCTGCGGCATGGCCGGCAACGCCCGCTGCACAGTGCTGTTCCGGGCACTTCGAAATCGATTCCGTGCCTGCGGACGGCCCCGGGATCTCACCTGGATTGCGGTCGGCGGCCAGGGGGGCAGGGGGAGAGCGCCCGGAACCGTCGAGGAACTGGGTGAACCCGGCCTGGTCCGGCGCTTTATTTCGGGCCACGTGGAAACCGCGAAGTCACTCCTTAACCTGGCCGGCCAGAGCGCCCTCGAGCTGCATGTCCTGCCCCAGGGCGAAATGACCGAGGCGCTGGCAGGCCCAGGCCGAAGGTCGCTGCTGGGCAGACAGCCACACCGGCACGGGCACGTTCCTGGATCCGCGCTGTGGCCGCGGGTCACCGGTGGCGCCCGAGCGGGTCGGACAATCTCGTCACCGTGGCAGGCGACCGTTTGCGCTACCACCTCCCCGCCGTGGATCTGGCGTTCTTCAACGCGCCCGTGGGCTGACCGCAAGGGCAACATCTATTTCCGGGACGCCGCAACGATCACCGAAAACCGGGAGGCCGCGCGCGCGGCCAAGGCCAACGGGGGCCTCGTCATTGCAGCAGTTGCCGGGACTCATCGATTCGCCGGCCCGAAGAAGCCGATCTTCCCGCGGAGCTGGTCGACGCCGTGGTGGTCGATCCCCGCGCCGAGCAGACCATCCTCTCGCCGCAGGTCAGACCGTGGCCCATGTTCACCCCCGGCGGAGACGGGAACGATCACGAAGCCTGCGAGACGCTGCGATTCGTCAATCGGGTGTTATCGCTGACGCCCCGCAGGGGTCCGGTGGAACAGGCACTGGCGCGGCTGGGAGCCGACACGTTCGCCCGCCACGTCGCCCGTCCGGCGCACGTGAATATTGGTGTGGGTTTCGGCGAGGAAGTCTGCCGGGAGATCTACGAGAGCCCCTTGAACGAGGGCGTGACGTTTACGACGGAAACCGGCGTCTACGGGCGGCTGCCCGCACCCGGCATCTATTTCGGCGCCGCGGTCAATCCCGAGCGAGTTCGAAAGTTCCGCCTGGATGTTCGATTTCTACAAGAAGCATCTCGACGCCGCCCTGCTGGGATTCCTCGAGTTCGATGCCTTCGGCAACGTGAATGTGTCGCGGCGAGGTTCCGACGTGACGGACTATGTCGGGCCCGGCGGGCTTCCCCAGCATTACCCATGCCGCCCGAACGGTGATCTTCATCGGCCGCTGGATGCACGGCGCCACGTGGGATATCCAGGGACGAACGCCTGGTCCTCCAAAAGCCGGGCCGGCCGAAGCTCGTGCCAAACGTTCATGAAGTGACCTTCTCCGGCGCCCAGGCGCAGGCCGATGGGAAGCAGGTCCTGTATGTCACGTCCGCCGGCGTATTCCGCCTGACTTCCGAGGGCCTGGAGATCGAGACCCTCATGCCGGGCGTTGACCTGGAGAAAGACATACTGGACGCCGTGGACGTGGAGATTCGGGTGCCGCCAGGCGGTCCGCTCGTGGCTCCGGCATCGGTGGTAACCGGCCGCGGATTCGTGCCCGGAACGGACGCGTGAGAATAGTGCTCGGGTTCAATGGAACAGCCCGGGACAGGGAGCAAAAAACATGAAGAATGGTGGAACGCAGATTGCCGAGATTCTGCGCTCACGCGGAGTCGATCACCTCTTTACCCTTTGTGGCGGTCACATCTCACCCATCCTGGTGGCGGCGAAACAGGCGGGCATTCGAGTCATCGATGTCCGCCATGAAGCAAGCGCCGTGTTCGCCGCTGACGCCTACGCCCGGCTCACGGGGGTACCCGGCGTGGCCGCTGTCACTGCCGGGCCCGGCCTGACAAACACGCTCACGGCGGTAAAGAATGCACAACTGGCCCAGTCACCGATCGTTATTCTTGGCGGCGCCACCGCGACCGCCCTGAAGAATCGCGGCGCGCTCCAGGACATCGACCAGCGCGCCCTCATGGAGCCCCACGTGAAGCAACTGCACACGGTGACCCGGGTGCGGGACCTGGCGCCCAGCGTGGCCGAGGCGCTCTCGGCGGCACAGAGTGGCGTGCCCGGCCCGGTGTTTGTCGAGTGCCCGGTGGATCTGCTCTATGACCGGGAAGTCGTTGCCCAGTGGTACGGCGCTGCCAGCGGCGGGAAATCCCTCAACGACCGGCTGCTGGGTTTCTACCTGTCTCGCAAGGTGCAGCGACTGTTCTCCGGTGTCTCCGAGACACTGCCGGAGATTGTCGTCCCTGAGCCCCCGGCGCCGGACGAGCGCCGCGTGGAGACCGTCATCGCCAAGCTGAGACAGGCCGCGCGGCCGGTGATCGTTTGCGGCAGCCAGGCGGTCTCTGAAAGCGCTTCGGCGGGCATCGTGGCGCAAGCCCTTGAGTCCATCGGCGCCCCTGTCTACCTCTCCGGCATGGCCAGGGGCCTGCTGGGTCCCAGCCATCGGCTGCACATGCGCCACAAGCGCCGGGAAGCCATCAAGAATGCCGACCTGGTGGTCCTGGCCGGCGTGCCCTGTGATTTTCGGCTGGACTATGGCCGCCAGGTCCGGCGAGCGGCCACGCTGGTCTCCGCCAACCGGAGCAGCCACGACCTGCGGCTCAACCGCCGGCCCACCATCGGCGTGCTGGCGGATCCGGGGCTGTTCCTGCAGGCCGTCGCAGGCGGCCTCGGCGATGCTGCCAGCACGACCTGGGGCCCGTGGGCGGATCAGCTTCGAGAGCGCGACCTCGAACGGGAGTCGGAAATCACCGCGAGCGCCGGGACGACTGGCGAGGGGGTCAATCCCCTCGCCCTCTTGCGAACGATCGACGCGGCGCTTCCCGAGCACAGCGTGCTGGTTGCAGATGGCGGAGACTTCGTCGGCACCGCCTCGTATATCGTGCGTCCCAGGGGCCCCCTGCGCTGGCTGGATCCCGGCGCATTCGGCACCCTCGGTGTCGGTGGCGGTTTTGCGCTGGGAGCTGCGGCCGCGCGTGAGAACGCGGAAATCTGGATCCTCTACGGCGACGGATCCGTGGGCTACAGCATTGCGGAATTCGACACGTTCGTGCGCCACGGCATCCCGGTGATTGCCGTGGTCGGGAACGACGCCTGCTGGGCACAGATCGCCCGCGAGCAGGTGAAGCTGCTGGGAGACGACACCGGCGTACGCCTGGCGCGAACCGACTACCACCGGGTGGCGGAAGGATTCGGCGCCGCCGGCCTGGTGATCCGGCACGACGCCGAGGCAGCCGACGTGATCGCCGAGGCCCGACGGCTTCATGCCGAGGGCCGACCCGTGCTGATCAACGCACACCTGGCGGGCACGGACTTCAGGGAGGGGTCCATCTCCATCTAGCCGGAGGCTCAGGCCTGTGTCAGCCTCTTCGCGACCCCCGGTCGCAGCCGTTCGGCCTGCGCGTTCAGGCCGGATCTTGAGCCCGCGGACCCGAACACGTTGAGCATGCGTCGGGCAAAGGCCCACCAGACCTTCAAACCATCCCCTCGCTGCCTCGGCAGGATGTGGACGTGCACGTGTCGAATGTGCTGATTGGCCGCGACGCCGTCGTTGAGCATCAGGTTGGCTCCCTCGGTCCCCCAGCCGGCGTCATGGGACGCGGCGCGAATGGCCCCGGCCACCGCGAAAACCCTGGCCTGCTCGTCCTGGTCCAGGTCGGTCAGCAACACGGCATGCCGCCGGGGGATGACGAGCACGTGACCGGCACGCACCGGGTGGAGGTCCATGAACGCCAGGCAGCAGTCATCCTCCCAGACCATGCTGGCGGCCCGCGCCCCAGCCGCAATCTCACAAAAAATACAGCTCATCGAAGCAACCGGTAATCGGGTTGTCGGCGGGGCATGTCTGGGCGATGTACGCCCGCCAGGATCGGGCTCGGAGCCCGCGCCGCCATCACAGGAAGATCATCTCGTTGGGCAGTTCGTCGGGATTGTCGCCGTCCAGGGGGAAGAACTCTGCCGCAAAGCGGGCAGCGCCGAGGATGCCGTCGATGGCGCCCTGGCGAAAGTCACCGGCGCGAAAGGCCTTCTCCATCTCCGCGCAGACAGCCCGCCACTGCTCGTCACTGACCAGGCCCCGGTAGCCCCGATCCGCGACAATGGCTACGTGGTGGTCGGCGAGAAGGACATAAATGAGGATTCCTGAATTGTCCTCGGTGTCCCAGATACCGAGATTCGCGAAGACATCCAGGGAACGTTCGTGGGCGGTTTCGCCTCCCAGCAGAGCCCAGCTATCCAGCCGTGCTTCGACGGCGAACCGTAGCTCGCCGCGATGAGTCTTCTCCGTCGCGCTGATGGCCTCTTCGATGGCGGCCCGGGTTTCGGCGTTGAATGCCCGGTCAAGACCCCATTGGGTCGTGAAGACGTGTCGAAAAAACCGGCCAATCCCCATTACCAGCTCCCTGATGCGCCGCCGCCGCCAAAGCCGCCGCCACCGCCCCCGAATCCTCCGCCAAAGCCGCCCCCGCCTCCGAATCCGCCGCCACCATAGCCTCCGAAACCGCCACCGCCGTGGCGGCCGTGGCTGGACCAGCGGCGGCCGCTGGACGCGCCGAACATCAGCGTCAGCAGGAACGCCACCAGGCCTGCCATGCCGGCCGCCGCAAGCAGACCCGACAGGCTGAAGGCGACAAACCCGGCAAGCCCGCCGGTGGCGGCAGCGCCGAGAAACCGTCCGAACAGCCTGCTCAGAATGCCACCGGCAATAATGGCGAGGAAAAAAGCCAGCGGCAGGTAGGCAGCCGGACCGTCACCACCGCTGCGGGCTTCCGGCGCCGGCAGCTCCTCGCCACGAACCACGGCCAGCATTCGATCCACGCCTGCCGCCGTGCCGCCGTACATGTCACCGGTGCGGAAGTGCGGAACGATGGCCTCGGCGATTATGCGCCGCGACGTGGCGTCAGTCAGTGCCCCCTCCAGCCCATAGCCGACTTCGATGCGGACCTGGCGATCCTGGGTCGCGATCAACAGGAGCGCGCCGTCGTCCACATCCTCCCGGCCCAGCTTCCAGGCATCCGCGACCCGCAGCGCATACTGTTCGATGGCCTCGGGCCTGGCGGTGGGGATGATCAGCACCGCGACCTGCGCCCCCGTCTGGTCCTCGAGCGCCTTGAGCTTTGCTTCGAGGGCCGCGGCCTGGGACGAATCCAGGATGCCCGCAACATCCGTCACACGGGTCTGGAGTTCGGGTACCGGGACCAGGTCCTGCGCCGAGACGCCCGTTGCCCCTGCAAGCAGCAGGAGCAACGGGAGCCATGGCCGCCTGCGGGCGGAAATCAAAGCCGGAGAACCTTCAGCCGTCCTTCTCTTCTGACGTCCCGAAGTCCACCGACGGCGGCTTGCTGATCTCCGCCTCGTTCTCCGGGGCGAAACTCGCCTTCGTGTCGAAGCCGAAAATCATGGCGGTCAGATTGGTCGGGAATGACCGCACGGTCGTGTTGTATTCCTGAACCGCCTGAATGTAGCGATTACGGGCGACGGTGATCCGGTTCTCCGTGCCTTCCAGCTGGGCCTGGAGATCACGGAAATTCTGGTCCGACTTGAGTTCCGGATACCGCTCTACGGTGACCAGGAGCCGTGACAGGGCGCTGGAGAGTTCACCCTGGGCCGCCTGGAACTGGGCAAACGCCTGGGGATCGTTGATCAGCTCAGGCGTCGCCTGGATCGAACTGACCTTCGACCGGGCCTCGGTGACCCCGACCAGCACTTCCTGTTCCTGGGCCGCAAAGCCCTTCACGGTCTCCACGAGGTTGGGGATCAGGTCCGCGCGGCGCTGGTACTGGTTCAGGACCTCGGCCCACGCTGCGGTGATCTGCTCGTCCTGGGCCTGGAGCCGGTTGTAGCCGCAACCCGAGGTCATCAGAGTCGTGGCCAGAACGGCGATGATGGCAAGAATTCTCATGTCGTTTTCTCCGGACACGCGGCCGCCGGCCGCGTGGGCTCAGTCAAGGGGGATACGGATCTGCTGGCCGGGATAGATCTTGTCGGGGTTGTCCCCGATCACTTCCTTGTTGGCCTCGTAGATTCGCTTGTAGGCCATCGGATCGCCGTAATAGCGTTTGGCAATGAGCGACAGGCTGTCACCACTCTTGATCTCGTAGAACTCCACCTTGGCCTGTTTTTCCGGTGGCTCCGGAGCCTTCAGCTCATTGGCGAGCACCCCGGTGACACCCTGGACGTTCCCGGCCATCAGGATGGCCTGCTCCCGCTGGGCCTGGCTGTCACAATCGCCACAAAGGGTCACCGTGCCGTCGTCAAACTTGACATCAAGATTCTTGATGCCGCCCAGGGCCCCCTCGATCTGTGCGGTGATCTTCGCGGCCGCCTCGGCCTCTTCCTCGAAGACCTTCTGGCCCTTGTCCTTTCCGAATCCGAACAAATTCATCAAACCCATGACGGTTCCCTCTCCCTCGATCTGGATTAGCAAGCCGCTGGCGGCTCACGATGAAATCCTGGGGCATGTGCCTCTGGAAGGCATAAAGATAGTAGACCTGCGACGACCTGCATTTTTTTGCAGTCATCGTCCCCAGCGGCCATCATGTCGCCCCGTGGACAAACCCACCCATGAGTCGGCAGATCAGGCGTCCTTTGCGGGCGCCCTGGCCGCCTATGACCTGGATCCGGCCCTCGTCCGGAGGGTTGCCGGGGGCCTGATCAACGCCACCTGGCGGGTCGCGGACCGCGAGGGCCGCGAGGGGGCTCTCCAGCGGCTGAACCCGATCTTTCCGGCCATCGTGAACGAAGACATCGAGGCGGTGACCGCCCACTTGTCGGAACGCGGTGTGACCACGCCGCGGCTGATCCGGACAAAGGACGGCGAACTCTGGCACGAGGCCGCCGGAGAAGTATGGCGGTTGATGGACTGGATCCCGGGCCGCACCCCCCAGGTCCTGGAGAGCCCCGCCGAGGCAGCCGCTGCCGGCCGGGCCCTGGGCAGGTTTCACGCAGCCCTCGCCGACTTCGATCAGCCCTTTCGAAACACCCGGCCCGGTGTGCACGACACCCTCCGGCATCTTGCCGCACTCCGGGAAAGTCTGGATGCCCATCGGGATCATGCGAACTATCCGGCGATCGCAGACCTCGGCGAAACCATTCTCGCGGCGGCGGAATGTCTCGACCCGATAACAGCCCGCGAACCGCGGGTCGTCCACGGCGACCCGAAAATCAACAACTTCGTGTTTGACCAAGCGGACGCCACGGCGATTGCGCTCGTGGATCTCGACACTGTCGCGCGCATGCCGCTGCATCTTGAGCTGGGTGACGCGTTTCGTTCCTGGTGCAATCCGGGAGGAGAAGACAACCCGAGCGGCGCCTTCCGGACCGATTTTCTCGAGGCCGGGCTCGCCGGCTACGCGGAAACCGCCGGCGACGGGATTTCCCCGGAAGAGCGGGCCGCCATCGTGCCGGGCATCGGCCTGATCATCACCGAGCTGGCCGCGCGGTTCTGTGCAGACGCACTCAACGAATCGTACTTCGGGTGGGATCCCGCCCGCTTCGCTTCGCGAAGCGAACACAACCGAATCCGGGCCGCAACCCAGATGGCACTTCTCGAATCCTTGCACAAGGCCCGCGGCCCGGCTGAACAGGCGGTAGCAACCGCCTTTCGCGAACGCTAGACGGGCTTGCCCAACGGCAGCCTCACCCCAGCTTCAGCGGCAACTTCCGCAACCGCTGTCCGGTTGCCCGGTGCAGCGCCACGGCTACGGCCGGTGCGATCACCGGCGTCGCGGGTTCGCCCACGCCCGTGGGCGGCGCGTCGGATTTCACGATGTGCACGTCCACTTTCGGCATCTGGTTGATGCGCAGTACGGGATAGCCATCATAATTGCCCTCGACGACCCGGCCGCCGTCAAAGGTGATGGCTTCCCCCATGGCGGCCGAAAGGCCGAAGCCCATCCCGCCTTCCATCTGGGCGCGAACATTGTCGGGGTTGATGGCCATACCGCAGTCCACCGCAATCACGACCCGGTGGACCTTCCAGCCACCATTGTCGTCGACGCTGACATCGGCGACCTGGGCCACGCGGGTATTGAAAGACTCGTGAACGGCAATACCGCGGAACTGACCCTCTGGCGCGGCCGCGCCCCATCCACCCTTCTCAGCCGCCAGCTGCAGCACACGCGCATGACGCGGATGATCTCCAAGCAGACCGAGCCGATAATCGACCGGGTCTTTTCCGGCCGCCAGCGCGAGTTCATCGATGAACGTCTCGGTGGAAAACGCCGTATGCGTGGAGCCGACCGCCCGCCACCACTGCACGGGGACGGGCACAACCGGCGAATGCAGGTCCACCGCCATGTTGGGAATCGCGTAGGGCAGGTCCGATGCCCCCTCAACGGACGTGCTGTCCACGCCATCCAGCATGAGTGCATCGGCAAAGGCCGTTCCCGTCACGATGGACTGGCCCACAATCCGGTGCTGCCACAGGCTCGGTGTTCCGTCAGGCGCCACCGCGCCCTGGAGGCGATGGAAATACATCGGCCGATAGTAGCCGGCCCGCATGTCGTCTTCGCGGCTCCAGACCAGCTTGACCGGAATGGGCTTGCCCAGGCGTTTCGCGATATGCGCCGCTTCGAGCACGTAATCCGAGTGCGGATTGGCTCTCCGGCCGAATGAGCCGCCCGCATAGAGCATATGGATCCTGACCTGGCCCGGCTCTATGCCCAGCGCCCGCGCCACCACCAACTGATCGCCGGTTTGCAGCTGCGCGCCATTGAAAATTTCGCAGCCCTTCGAGTCAACCCGAACCACACAGTTCATGGGCTCCAGCGTAGCGTGGGCGAGAAACGGGAACTCGTAGTCGGCCGTGATGACCTCGTCGGCCCCGGCGAGCGCCGCAGTCACATCGCCATCGGCACGGACCACCGCGCCGGGCTGGTCCGCCAGGTCCCGATACCGGGACATGAGTTCCCCGGCGGTGCCCGTGAACGCCGCGCTGTCGTCCCACTCGGCGCGCAGCGCGTCCCGGCCCGACATTGCACTCCACGTGTCCCGGGCGAGCACGGCGACCCCTGAAGGAATCTCGAAGACATCCACGACACCGGAGACCTTCTTCGCGTCGTCCGCGTCAAATCCGGCCAACCGGCCGCCAAACCGGGGCGAGTGCAGGACCACGGCGGTCAGCATGTCCGGCAGGCGCACGTCCTGGGTATACAGCGCCGTCCCGTTGACCTTGCCGGGATTGTCCTTTCGGGGGAGCATCTGGCCGATGAGCCGGAAATCCTTCCGGTCCTTCAGAAAAAGGATGTCCGGCACGGGTTGTGAGGCCGCGGCTTCAGCCAGTTCTCCGAAGCCGGCGGTCTGTGCGGACGCCGGACCGGACACCACCCCCTTGTCGATGGTAATGTCATCGGCATCCACGCCCCAGCGCTCGGCCGCCGCGGCCAGGATCATGGCCCGGGCCGCCGCACCGGCTTCACGCATCTGGGTGTGGGAATTGGCCATCGCCGTGCTGCCGCCGGTTACCTGCACGGGTCCCATGAGCAAGTTGTTGTAGCGCGACGCGTCAGCCGGCGCGCCCACCACTTCCACCTGGTCCCAGTCGGCGTCGAGTTCCTCGGCCACCAGCGTGGCCAGTCCCGTCCAGGAACCCTGGCCCATCTCCAGGTGCTTGGCCACGACCCGGACGACCCCATCGGGACCGATTCGCACAAACGCGTTGGGCTCGAGCGCCGCGGCCGTGAGTTCAGTCCCGGCCTTCCCCGGCCCGCCCATCTGCGCGAGGGCCGGCAGCCAGACGCCCAGGCTAAGGCCTGCGCCCGCACCGAGGCCTGTCTTGATAAACGTGCGGCGGGAGATCCCGATATCCGTGTTGTCCTTGCTCATGCCGCCCTCCTCAACCCGGCTCGCCGGCGGCGAGCCGATCGGCGGCCTCGCCAATGGCGTCGCGGATACGAGCGTAGGTTGCACACCGGCAGAGATTGCCGGACATCGCATCGTCGATCTCCGCCGGACCGGGTTTCGGATTGCCTTCCAGCAAGGACACGGCCGCCATGATCTGGCCCGACTGGCAATAACCGCATTGAACGACATTCAGGCGCTGCCAGCTGCTCTGAACCGCCTCGACCACCGGGCCCTGCATGCCTTCGATGGTGCGGATGTCCTTGCCCGCCGCCGCCCTCAGCGTCGTTACGCAGGACCGGCGGGGCCGCCCGTCGACGTGGACGGTGCAGGCGCCGCACAAGGCGGCACCGCAGCCATACTTGGTCCCGGTCAGCCCGAGATGGTCCCTCAGGGCCCACAACAGCGGCATGCCGGGATCGGCATCGAGTTCGTGGTTCTCACCGTTGACTGTGAGTTCGATCATCGCTTGCTCCGAGAGGCCAGAATTGTCGAGGAGATTGTCGGGGAGATCGCCGTGGTGAAAGCCGCAACAAGGCTGCCGCCAGCGCTTTCTCGAGTTTAGACGAATCCGGGATGAATCGAAGGAGAGTCCCCGAGGCGAGCCCGTTGCATGGGTATCCCGGTCGTGATGGCCCGTTGTGACTAGTTTCCGTCCTGTCGGATGACTATTGTTCCACTGTCTCGGTTTCCCCACCCAAAGACCCCGTACCAGGGTGGCGGATGCCGGGCGTGCCGGAGACGGCGGCAGCGGGGGCCGGGAATTGGATTTGCCCGGGCCGGCCCGGTACTCTCCTGACCAACATGAGGCACCAAGGTGCCCGAAAAGAGGTCGCAATGCTGACGGCGGACGCAAAAGGAACTGCAGGCGGTGTATCGGCACGCGCCTCCCCGTCACCCACGCTGCCCCGGGCGCTGGCGGCTTGCCACGAGTGCGACCAGCTCAACGACGTTCCGGCCCTGCCGCCCAACGGCGCGGCCCGATGCTGCCGCTGCGGCGGCCTCCTCTATCGCAATCCGGCCAACTGCATCGAGAAAAGCCTGGCGCTGACCCTTGCGGCGGCATTTCTTTTCGTCGTCGCCAACGTCTTTCCCTTCATGGCGTTCGGGTCCGGCGCGAACGTGGTCGAAACCACCCTGACTTCCGGGGTGGTCTCGCTCTGGAAGGAAGGCATGGTGTTGTTGTCCATCCTGGTCTTCGTGACCAGCGTCCTCGCGCCGGCCATCCAGATCGCCGGCCTGCTCTATGTGCTTTATCCCCTGAACGCCGGCCGCTACCCAGCCGGCGCCGAGCCCATCTACCGGCTGGTCATCGGCCTGGGCCCCTGGAGCATGATGGAGGTCTTTCTGCTCGGCATTCTTGTCTCCGTCGTCAAGCTGATCAGCATGGCCGAGATTATTCCGGGCGTTGCCCTGTGGGCCTTTGCCCTGTTGATCGTGACCCTGGCCTGGGCCAACAGCACGATGGAGCCACGGGTGATCTGGCAGCGGGTCGAGGAGCTCCGCGAGGCGCAAGAAACATGACGACCGCCCGCAGCCGGGGACTGGCCGGGTGCCACGAGTGCGGCATGTTGTCGCGTCTGCCCGATCCACACGGGCACTACACCTGTCGCCGCTGTGGCACGGAACTGCACTTTCGCAAACCGAACAGCCTCGGCCGCACCTGGGCCCTGCTCATTGCCTCGTTCATTCTCTACGTGCCCGCCAATGTGCTGCCGATCACCCACACGACGAGCCTGGGCCATACCCAGTCGGACACGATCATGAGCGGCGTGCTGTATTTCATCAGCCACGGCGACTGGCCCCTGGCGCTCGTGATTTTCACGGCCAGCGTCGCGGTGCCGTTCATGAAACTGGTGATCCTGACCTACCTGCTGATCAGCGTTCAGCGCCGCTCCACCCATCGGTATCGCGACCGGACGCGCCTCTACCGGATCACCGAGCTCGTCGGCCGCTGGTCCATGGTGGACGTCTTTGTCGTGACCGTCCTCGTGGCGCTGGTGCAGCTCGGCGCGCTGGCCAATATCCATGCCGGCTGGGGCGCGGTCTATTTCGGCGCTGTCGTCGTCGTCACCATGTTCGCGGCGGAGTCCTTCGATCCGCGCTTGATTTGGGAACCCTTGGACAATCCTCATGAATCAGCCTCCTGAGCACCTCGCCGGCAACATTCCCGTTGCCGATGCATCCACGGGACGCCAGTCCCGGTTTTCGCTTGTCTGGCTTATCCCGCTGGTGGCCGCGCTGGTCGGCGCCTGGCTGGTCTACACGGCCCTGTCGGAGAAGGGTCCGACAGTCACGATCCGCTTCGAGACCGGAGACGGGCTGACGGCTGACAAGACCAAGATCAAGTACCGGGACGTGGAGGTGGGCCAGGTAACCGGTGTGGCCTTGAGCGATGATCTCAAGGGCGTCATCGTCACGGCGGAGATGGTCAAGGAGGCCCGGCAGTACCTGACCGAAAACACGCGCTTTTGGGTAGTCAGGGCCAGGGTCGCCGCAGGCGAGGTGACCGGCCTGGGCACCCTGCTGTCAGGTGCCTATATCGGCATGGAACCTATCTCCGACGGTAAGCGGAAGCGGGACTTCGTCGGGCTCGAGCAAGCGCCGGTGGTGACCCAGGACGATCCCGGCCGGTATTTCACCCTGATATCCGATCGGCTGGGCTCGGTCCAGCGAGGCACTCCGGTCTACTTCCGGCAGATCAAGGTGGGCGAGGTGGTGGACTACGAGCTGCAGGACGACGGTCGGATCAGGACCCGCATTTTTGTCGCGGCGCCCAACGATCAGCGGATCAAGCTGAACACCCGGTTCTGGAACGCCGGCGGCATTGAATTCAATCTCACCGCCGAGGGCGTCAGTTTCAGCATGGAATCGCTGACCAGCCTGGCCGTGGGCGGCCTTGCGTTTGATACCAGCGTGGGTCTCGGCTCACCGGAGGAGGCGCCCGAGGACCACGTGTTCACGCTGTACGAGAACGAGAGGGACTCCCGCACGCCCACGTACGAACTCAAGGAATACTACGTGCTGTACTTCGATCAGTCGGTGCGTGGCCTGAAGCCCGGAGCCCCGGTTGAGTTCCGCGGTTTCAAGATGGGCCAGGTCGTTGAAATCGGTCTGGAGTGGGAAAAGGAAGCCAAGCGGATCCTCATGCCGGTCCTGATCGAAGTGGAGCCGGAACGCTTTCGGAACGCGACCGGGACGTCGGCGAAGGACGAACTTGGCCTTCAGGGAAGCGTCGATGCTGGCTTTCGCGCCCAGCTCCAGTCCGGCAACCTCCTGACCGGGGCGAAACTCGTCGGGCTGGATTTCTTTCCGGAAGCTGAGCCTGTCACCGTCGAGACGCGGAACGGCTATCCGATCTTCCCTACCGTTCCGTCCCCTGGCGGCGCCATTGCCCAGGACGTCAGCTCCATCGTCCGCAAGCTGGACCAGCTTCCCCTGGACCAGATCGGCGCCGACCTGGCATCAACGGCCGACGGAGTGAACCGCCTCGTCAATTCACCGGACATGCAGCAGGCGCTTTCGTCCCTGACCGAAGCCCTGGACCAGATCAAGGTGCTGAGCGTCCAGCTCGGGACCGAAGTGGGACCGAGCGTTACACGCACACTCCAGGAAACCGAGCGGACCGTCGCGTCGGTGCGCCGCCTGGTCGACGAGGACTCGGCCACTACCAGGGAAACCCAGCGCCTGCTCATCGAACTTGGGGATGCCGCACGCTCCATCAGGGACATGGCGGATTACCTGGAACGTAATCCAGAAGCTCTGCTCAGGGGCAAAGGAGCTCAATGATGAATCTTCCTCGCATGGCATTGATCGCCGGCCTGGCCGTTCTTTTCGCGGGCGGCTGCGTCGGCCGAAGCCCTGAAGTCCGATACTACGAGATGGAGCCTGTGCTGGGCAGCGACACCGCCCTGGCCGATACGCCCTCCATCGTCGTCGGACCTATCAATCTCCCGCGCGTACTTGATCGATCGCAGATGGTCACCCGGCTGTCGGGCACCGAGCTGTCCATCGATGAGTTCAATCGCTGGGGCAGCGGTCTCGAAAGCGAGATCCTCTCTGCCCTCGGTCAGAACCTCAGTGGCCTGCTGGAAACCCATCGGGTCGCCATTTACCCGGCGGAGTCCTTCGATACGGACTTTCGGGTCTTGGCGGATTTCCGGGACTTTCACGCGAACTCCGACAACGAGATCCTCCTGAAGGTCCAGTGGGTTATCGAAAGCGGTGACGCCGCCGACGACACCCTGGTCGTTCGGGAAAGCACGATCCGGAAAACCGCGGCCGGCTCGGATCCGGGATCCCGGGTGAACGCGCACAACGAGGCGCTGGCGGATCTCAGCCGCGAGATCGCGGCGGCCATCCAGGCCCTGGGCGCGTCTTCCCTCTAGAGTGCCGCCGCCCTGGCGGTCGGGGGGAGGAACGCAAGGCGGCGGATTTCAATGGCGAGCGGACGTGGCCTGCGGTCGGGACTATTTTTGCAGCCCCTCCGACGGGCCTGTGGTCCACGGTAACGTCCCGGGACCGTTCAAAGGCCTCCCCGATCCACCGCTGTTCCATTCCAGGATTGCCCTGTCGCGACAAAAGGGAATCGCTCCCCCGGACTTCAGGGTCGGTCGCGGCAGCAGCATTTCCGGAGTGCAACCCGGCTCGAAGTTCCATGGGCTGGCTCAGACCGGGGGCTGAAGCACTGCGGCGTGATGGCGCAAGTGGGATTCCATGAAGCTGGAAATGAAGTAGTAGCCGTGGTCATAGCCGGCATGCCGCCGCAGCTTCAGCGGCACACCGGCAGATTCGCAGACTGACTCCAGTGCTTCCGGATAGAGCTGCTCGGCGAGAAACGCATCGTCGAGGCCCTGGTCGACAAGAATCTCGCCACGGTCACAGGACCAGCCCGTCTTCTCGACCAGTCGGCTCGCATCCCACTCGGCCCAGGCCGTCTCGTCGCTCCCGAGGTAATGGCCAAACGCCTTCCGGCCCCACGGGCATTGCATCGGCGCTGCGACAGGCGCGAACGCCGACAGGGTGGTCCAGATCCCGGGATGCTTGAGTCCCGAGGACCAGTGCGCCGTGGCCTCCCATGGAATGCCCTAAAAGGCCCTGGCGGGACCGGTCGCCGGGGTAGTGGGCGAACACCAGTTCCTGGAGCTCGTCAGTGACATAGCTGGCCATCCGGTAGTGGCGCCGCCAGGGCGCCTGGGTGGCATCCAGGTAGAATCCGGCCCCCAGGCCGAAGTCCCAGCCGCCATCGGGATCATCCGGCACGTCGTCTCCCCGGGGGCTCGTATCCGGCGCCACCAGCATGAGGCCCAGCTCGGCTGCGACGCGCTGGGCGCCGGCCTTGATCATGAAGGTCTCTTCGGTACAGGTCAGACCGGCCAGGTAGGTGAGGACGGGCACCTTGCCGGTCGCGGCCGCCGGCGGCACGAACACCGAAAATCGCATCGGTGTCCCGGTCACACGGGAGTCATGCCGGACAAAGTGCACTTCGCCTTCGAACGCGCGGTGCCGGCTCAGGGTTTCGAGGCCCCCCGACACCTCAGTAGACCACGACGGATCGAATGCTTTCGCCGGCGTGCATCAGGTCGAAAGCGTTGTTGATCTCGTCCAGCGGCATCGTGTGCGTAATGAGATCGTCGATATTGATTTTGCCGTTCATGTACCAGTCCACGATCCGCGGTACATCGGTGCGGCCCCGTGCTCCGCCGAACGCCGTGCCGCGCCAGACACGGCCGGTGACCAGCTGAAACGGCCTCGTGGAGATTTCCTGACCGGCGCCGGCAACGCCGATGATGACGCTTTCGCCCCAGCCCTTGTGGCAGCACTCCAGGGCCTGGCGCATGGTCGTGACGTTGCCGATACATTCAAAGCTGTAGTCCACGCCGCCCTCGGTCAGGTCGATAATCGCGGCCGTTACGTCCTCGACGTTACGGGCATCCACGAAATCCGTCATGCCGAATTTCTCGGCGAGCGGCACCTTCGCGGGATTGACATCCACGCCGATGATGCGATCCGCGCCCACAAGGCGGGCTCCCTGGATGACGTTGAGGCCGATGCCCCCCAGCCCGAAAACCGCAACGGTAGACCCGGGCTCCACCTTCGCGGTGAACATCACCGCCCCGATGCCCGTGGTCACACCGCAGCCGATGTAGCACACCTTGTCGAAGGGGGCGTCTTTACGGATCTTCGCCACGGCGATCTCCGGCAGGACCGTGTAGTTGGAGAACGTCGAGCAACCCATGTAATGGAGTATCGGTTCGCCACCCAGGGAGAATCGGCTGGTGCCGTCGGGCATCAGCCCCTGACCCTGGGTCTCCCGAATCGACTGGCACAGATTGGTCTTCGGGTTCAGGCAGAAACCGCACTGACGGCACTCCGGCGTGTAGAGGGGAATGACGTGATCGCCCTTCCTGACCGAGGTGACTCCCGGGCCGACATCCACGACAACCCCGGCCCCCTCGTGGCCGAGAATGGCCGGAAACGCACCCTCCGGATCAGCACCCGACAGGGTGAATTCGTCGGTATGGCAGATCCCGGTGGCCTTGATTTCGACAAGCACTTCGCCGTCCCGCGGGCCGTCGAGCTGCACCGTCTCGATGGCCAGCGGTTTTCCAGCTTCCAAAGCAACGGCCGCCCGTGTATCCATGATCTTCCCCGCTTGAACTCGCTTCGAATGCGTTCGCATTATAGAGACTCGCGGCAGGGCCAGGCGGTATCGGGTCTGGAACCGGCGCACCGACCCGCGTAATGTGTTGCTTCCGGCTCGGGACCACATCGGAGAAGGGCAATTCCACCGGTCAAGATCAACTGGCGGCAATACGATCAGGGATCCGGCTACGACGAGATGATCACCGCCGGCGGGCGGGCTCGTCCGCATGCCCGGGAGGTGACAAGCTACCTATCGTCCCTCAGCGCCCGGCAACTCGGCCGCAGGCAGGATGCCGCCGAACGCGCCATCGCGGAGATGGGGGTCACGTTTACCGTCTACAGCGAGGGGCAGAATATCGACCGCGCCTGGCCCTTCGATATCATCCCGCGCACGGTGTCGGCTTCGGAGTGGCAGGTCGTCGAGGGCGGTCTTCGCCAGCGGCTCACCGCCCTCAACGCCTTCATCGACGACGTCTACAACGACCAGCGGATCATCAAGGACGGGCGATTTCCCGCGGAGCTGCTGGAGACCTCGGAAAACTACCTGCCGGAGTGCGCCGGGATCCGGCCGCCCCACGGGGCCTGGGCCCACATCTGCGGCAGCGACCTGGTGCGTGACGCGGACGGCACCATCTACGTACTCGAGGACAACCTCCGGGTCCCGTCCGGTGTGTCGTACATGCTCGAGAACCGCATCGTGACCAAACAGGTCTTCCCGGAGCTGTTCTCGAAGAACCGGATTCTTCCCGTCGACGATTACCCGTCCCAGCTGTTCGATACCCTCGCGTCGCTGTCGCCGCGGCCTCTCGACTACCCGGTTGTCGTGGTGCTGACCCCGGGCATCTACAATTCGGCGTACTTCGAGCACTCCTACCTGGCCCAGAGCATGGGGGTGGCGCTCGTCGAGGGGGGCGACCTCACCGTCGGTGATGACGACTGCGTCTACATGCGGACGATCGCCGGCCTGGAACGGGTCGATGTCATCTACCGGCGCGTCAACGATACCTTTCTCGACCCGGAATGCTTCAGACCGGACTCCATGCTCGGCGTACCCGGCCTGATGCGTGCGTGGCGGGCGGGCAAGGTCGGGATTGCCAATGCCCCCGGAGCGGGCGTGGCCGACGACAAGCTGGTTTATGCATTTGTACCGGACATCATCCGCTACTACCTGGACGAGGAACCCATTCTTCCCAACGTCCCAACGCTTGCCTGCGTCCGCGACGATGAACGGGAACGGGTGCTGGCCGATCTGGACAACCTGGTGGTAAAGCCGGTGAACGAGTCCGGCGGCTACGGCATGCTCATCGGTCCCATGGCGCCCCGGAAGACGGTGAGCCAGTTTCGCCGCCTGATCAAGAACAATCCGCGCAACTACGTGGCCCAGCCGGTCCTGAGCCTGTCGACCGCCCCCACCCTCATCGGCGGAACGCTTGCGCCCAGGCACCTGGACCTTCGGCCGTTCACCCTTCACGGGGAGCGGCAGTTCGTCACCGCCGGCGGGCTTACCCGGGTCGCCCTGGTGGAGGGCTCGCTGGTCGTGAATTCTTCCCAGGGTGGCGGCAGCAAGGACACCTGGATCGTGCAAACCGGAGACGAGCCGTGATGCTCTCGCGGGTGGCCGAGCGCATCTACTGGTCGGCCCGCTATATAGAGCGCGCGGAGAACACCGCGCGCCTGACCCGAGTCTATGGCAACCTGCTGCTGGATCTGCCGAATGAGGCCGGCGTGAGCTGGTCCCGGCTGGTGGAAATTACCGGTGACGACGAAGCCTTCGCCGACTCCGGCCGGCAGGCCACGGATCGGGGGGTGTTGCATTTCCTCCTTGCCGATCCGGGTAATTCCGGCTCGGTCCTGTCCTCGCTTGCCGCCCTGCGGGAGAATTTCCGGACCTCCCGGGACCTGGTCCCCAGGGAGGCCTGGCGCACGGTAAACGAACTGTATCTCTACGGACGCGACAACCTGCGCCGGGCGGTTTTCCAGCGGCGCCGGGAAGAGATCCTGAGTACCGTCATGGAGCACTGCCAGCAGGTACGCGGGATGCTTGCGGATTCCATGAATCACGGCGATGCCTACCAGTTTCTGCGGATCGGCCGAGGTCTCGAGCGCACGGACATGACGACCCGCATCATCGACGTGGCGGCGGCGTCCCTCATGACCGGCCGCAAGGATCTGGATCCCTACCGGAATTCCCTGTGGATTGCCGTGCTGAAATCCCTTTCCGCCTACCAGATGTATCGCCAGCAGGTGCGGCGAAGCATCGTCGATCGCGACGTCATTTCGTTTCTGATGTTCGATACGCGGTTTCCGCGAGCGATCGGCTACTGCCTTGCCGAACTGGACAACAGCCTCCGATCGCTGCCTCGCTACGAGGCGCCCTTGCGGGGCGTACTCAGGATGCAGCGTATCGTGGGAGACTTGGACATAGCAGCCATCGACCTCGCCGAGCTTCGCGCGTTCATCGACACAACCCAGCTGGATCTTGCCAAAATCCATGAGCAGATCTCGCTCACCTGGTTTCTGCCGGAGGTGGCCTCGTGAAGCGTTTCAGCTGCGACTGCGGCCAGCGAGTGTTCTTCGAGGATTTTTTCTGCCTGGCCTGCCGAACGGTGATCGGATTCGCGCCCTGGCGGATGGACATGATGCCGGTCCGGAATGACGGCCCCAGGTCCTGCCGAAACCGTGCCGAGCACGGCGTCTGCAATTGGCTGATCGCACCGGGCGACAGCGCGGACTTCTGCCAGTCGTGCCGGATGAACCAGGTCATCCCGAACCTGTCCCGCGGTCGGAACAGCGTCCTCTGGGGACGTCTGGAGCGAGCCAAGCGTCGGATGCTCTACGGCGTATTCAGCCTGGGCCTGCCGACTATTGGCATACCCGGCCGGCCGGGCATGGGCTTCGAGTTCCTCGAGGACCAGCGGGACAACCCCCTGGTCGAGGAGGCCTTCGTCATGATCGGCCATCGGGCCGGCGTGATCACAATCAATATCCACGAGGCCGATGATTCACGCCGCCATGCGGTCCGCGAAGCCATGTGGGAACGTTACCGGACGCTCCTGGGGCATTTCCGTCATGAAAGCGGCCACTATTTCTGGGACCTGCTGACGGCTAATGACATCGAGGGATTCCGCCGGTTGTTCGGTGACGATCGGCAGGATTATGAGCAGGCCCTCAGATACCACTACGAGGCCGGGCCGCCGCCGAACTGGAACCACGACTACATCAGCGCCTATGCCACCGCCCACCCGCTGGAGGACTGGGCAGAGACCTGGGCCCACTACATGCATATCGTGGACGGTCTGGAAACCGCGCGGGAAAATGCCCTGGGCCCGCCACCGGTCGGGCACTCGTGGGAGGCCCGGGTCGCCGCCTGGATGGAAGTCGCGGTGAGAATCAACGAGCTGAACCGCAGCCTGGGCACACCCGATCCCTACCCGTTTGTCCTGACCCCGGCGGTCCAGGAAAAACTCGGCTTCATCCATCACCGCCTGGAGGCCTGGCGGCGGGCTTTGGGAGTTCCGGCAAGCGCTGAAATGCGTTTTCCAGGTTGACCTGCCAGGATCGGCGCAGCTCACGCATGTAGCTGTCGTCCTCCCCGAAGACCCGGTTCCACTTGCGGACCTGGGTTCCGGCTTCATAGGTCATGAGTTCGACAGGGGGCCCGACCGTGACGTTGCTCCGCATGGTCGCATCCATGGACAGCAGAGCGAGCCGTGCTGCTTCGTCCATGCGCATGTCGTAGCGCGCCAGCCGGTCAAGTATCGGCTTGCCGTATTTCAGTTCGCCCACCTGCAAATAGCAGGTCATGTGCGAAGCACGGATGAAGTTCCCTTCGGGATAGATGAGGTAGATCCCCGCCTCCCGGCCTTCGATCTGCCCACCCAGGATAAACGTCGCGCTGAGGTCAGCCTCTGCCTCCGGTCCTTCGCTATGCTTCTGCCGGGCTTCCACGCTGATGGAACCCAGGTATTCCGCCGCCTCGACCGTGCTCCGGACCGTCAAAAGATTGGGTTCTTCGCCGAATTCCAGATCGTGGCGAACCTGGGCGCGAACCGCCTGGGTCGTTGCGAGATTGCCGGCGCTCAACAGGACGAAGAACCGGTGACCATCCTCCATGAGGACATGCATCTTGCTGAACGTACTCAACTGGTCCGGGCCGGCATTCGTGCGCGAGTCGGACGCAAAAACCAGGCCTTGTTCAGTCGCAATGGCAACGCAATAGGTCAACCGGAGATACCGCTAACGAGCTAACAAGGCGGCCATTCTAGCTGACCGGCAGGGCCCCGTGTACGCTGTCGTGACATCCCTGCCTCTCGGGGCGGCCAACAGGCCAATGGCCGGGGCGTGGCCTGTGCCTCGATGGCACAATGGCTGCCCGGGAAACGGACCGGGGCATTGTTAGAGAGCCCGCTCCCCCCGCGACCCACCCGCTGACAGCAGGATCGACATGAGCACTCCACCGACCCACGACCTCGTCCTCTGGGGCGCTACCGGGTTCACCGGCCGCCTCGTCGCAGAACACCTTTTCGCCCGCGGCAGGGCCGGCGGAAAAACACGCTGGGCTCTTGGCGGAAGGAGCAAGTCCCGGCTGGAGGCTGTACGGAGCGCGCTCGGCCCGGACGCCGCGGATATTCCCATCGTGGTTGCCGACAGCGAGGACCCGGATTCGCTTGCGGCCCTCGCCGCGGCGACCCGGGTCGTCTGCTCCACCGTCGGCCCGTTTGCCCGCTATGGCTCGAATCTCGTAGCAGCCTGCGCGGAGGCGGGAACGGATTACTGCGACATCACAGGCGAAGTCCAGTGGGTTCGGCAAATGATCGACACCTGGGAGGAAACGGCCAGAAAGGAAGGAGCAAGACTGCTGCACTGTTGCGGCTTCGACTCGATTCCCTCGGAACTCGGTTGCCTCTACGCCCAGAAAAGTATACGAGGAACGCTTCGGCATGCCCGCGGACCAGGTCCAGCTGTTCGTCCGCAAAATTCGCGGTCAGTTCAGCGGGGGCACGTATGCCAGCCTGATCAACGCGCTGGTCGAAGCCCGGGCGGATCCCGAGGCCCGGCGCGCCCTGGGGCATCCCTACGGCCTTAATCCCCGGGGAGAGCAGAGCGGGCCTGACAGGTCAGACCAGCGTACGCCGGCCTACGACGAGGACATGAACTCCTGGACTGCCCCGTTCGTGATGGCCGCCGTGAACACGCGCGTCGTTCGTCGGGGCAACGCCCTTGCCGGCTTTCCCTATGGCAAGGAATTCCGCTACGGGGAATCCGTGCTCACCGGTTCCGGGCCCGGCGGCTGGGCCCGAGCCATGTCCATGACCGCAGCCCTCGGCGGTTTCATGGCAGCGGTCGCCACCAAGCCGGCCCGGGAGGCGATCCAGAAGCTGTTCCTGCCGGACCCGGGCGAGGGGCCCTCCCCGGAACAGCGGGAGAACGGTTTTTTCGATATCCGCATGGTTGCGCGCTCAACCGACGGGACCCGGCGGATCACGGTCAAGGTCACCGGCGACCGGGATCCCGGTTACGGGGCGACATCTCGTATGCTCGGAGAAACGGCGCTGGCCCTGGCCGCGGGCGAAGCCATCGTTGACGGCGGATCCTGGACGCCGGCCTCGGCCCTCGGAGAGGGCCTGATCAAACGCCTTCGAGAATATGCCGGCATGACTTTCGAAGAAGTCCCGGCCTGAGCGGCTGGAAGCTTATGGCATCCGGATTTTGCCGCCGCCCGGAATCCCGCCGCCCGCCGCACCCGACTCGGGCACGATAATCGAGGAGGCAGCATCCCGACGAAGTTCCTCCAGCCGCTGCATCGTGTCTTCCAGGGCGATCTTTGCGCCCTCGGCGAAACCCGCCACCGCCTGCTCGAGATTTTCCGCCGGAATCTCGAAGCTGATCGGGAGCGCTCCGGCGGGCGTCATGACCTGGGTCTGGCCCACGTAGAGCTCAGGGCGGCCCGCATCGGCGCTGCCGTCCTTGCCGATCGGAACCAGGCGCTGGATCGTGCCCACCCGCCGATCGGTATAGGTTTCTTCCCGGTAAAGGTCGTCGGCGGCCATTGCCGCACTCATGCCAGCGATATCATCGGCCATGCTTGCTTGTCCTGTTCTGGAAGTCGGGGATTGGAACCAAGGGTAGCAAGATCCTTGGCCCGGTTGGAACCAAGAACGGAAAACGGGGCCCCGTGGGGCCCCGCCAAAACGGCACAAAGGGGCTCTCGCCCCGCTGTCACTTACTTCGGGAGCAGAACCTTGTCGATGGCGTGGATGACACCGTTGGAGGCGGTCACGTCGGCAACCACGACCGTCGCGTCATTGATCATTACCGTATCCCCGGCGGTGGAAATCGAGATTTCCTGGCCTTCCACGGTGGTCGCTTCGGTCAGCCCGGATACCTGGGCCGCAGTCACGGCGCCGGGGACCACGTGGTAGGTCAGTACCTTGACGAGCTGGTCCTTGTTCTCCGGCTTGAGCAACGTATCTACCGTTCCCGCGGGAAGTGCAGCAAACGCCGCGTCGGTGGGCGCGAAGACGGTGAACGGTCCGGTGCCCTTGAGGGTGTCAACCAGACCGGCCGCCTGAAGTGCCGCCGCCAGAGGTAGTGAACTGGCCCGCACCGACAGCCGTGTCAACGATGTCCTTTTTCATGGGCTTGTCACCTGAATGGTGCGCGGCCTGCGCAACGCCAAACAGGAGAAAACCGGAGGCAAGAACCAGGGAAATCTTTCGCAGGCGCAGAGAAACGGTGCTGAGCATAATGCAGGTCTCCGAAAACAGGTTGAGGGATTTCACTTGACAGGACGTTTCCGAAGGGCCCTTCGATTCAACGGCGCAGTCGGGGGAAGTCTTCGGCGTGCAACCCGATTTGGAGTCAGCGCCTCAGCCGGCACGGCCCGCCAGGGAGTGACTCACCGTTCCGGCAAGGGAATGAACTCATCGTCCCCGGGCACCTCGGGAAAACGGCCATTGCGCCAGTCGGCCTTCGCCTGTTCGATACGCTCCGGCGAGCTTGACACCAGGTTCCACCACAAGTGGCGCCGGCTTGCCGGCGGGTCACCACCCAGAAGCATGAGGCGACTGTCGCGGGTCACCTTGAACACTCCGGCCGTATCGGTCTCCACTACACCGAGTTCACCGGCCTCCACTTCGGTGCCGCCGGACGCCAGGCGACCTGACACCACGTAGACGGCTCGCTCGGCAAAATCGCCTGGCAGGGTCAGTGTGGACCCTGCCGGAGCTTCGGCATGGGCGTAGAAGAGCCGCGACCCGGTACTGACCGGAGAGCCGGCTCCAAACGCCTCACCGGCGATCAGCCGCACCCAGATGCCGCCGAGTTCGATCTCCGGCAGATCCGCCTTGTCGTAATGGACGAACGCCGGATCGGTTTCCTCCTGCCCGTCCGGCAAGGCAACCCAGGCCTGGATCCCGTAGAGGCTGCTTGACCGGGCCCGCTCGTCCTCCCCGGTGCGCTCGGAGTGGACGATGCCGCGTCCTGCGGTCATCCAGTTCACTTCCCCGGGGCGGATGGGCTGGACCACGCCAAGACTGTCCCGGTGAAGAATCTCCCCATCGAACAGGTAGGTGACGGTCTCCAGGCCGATATGCGGATGCGGCCGCACGTCGATGCCATCGCCCGCCGGGAAGGTCGCGGGCCCCATCTGATCGAGGAATATGAACGGGCCGACGTGGCGACAGGCCGCGGCGGGGAGGACGCGACGCACCGAAAATCCGCCCAGGTCACGGCTGCGCGACTTGACGATGGTCCGGAATACGCCTGTCTGCCCGCTGCAGACCGGTTCTTCACATGACTGCCAGCTCATTGGGTTCTCCTCGCAGTTCGGCCGCAGCCTAGCGCGAGACCCGGCAGGCTGCCACCGGAAACTTGGCCCCGCAATCCGGAACGCCCCCCTGACCATGCACGGAACGAGGATCGGTTCGACATATGCGTGGAACGGGTTCACAGCTTGTCGGCGAGGCTTACACAGCGGTGGCCCGGGAGCCGCTCGCAGGGACCTGAACGCGCCGGTTCCCGCTGGCACCGGCGCGAAAAGCGTGACGCGTTTCACCCTTCGGCCGTCCATGCGTCGGCGCGGTGATCAGTCTCCGTCAGATCGGCGCGCCCGGAGCTGCCAGATGGCCAATGCAGCAGCCGCGAGAGCGATCTGGCACGGTGTTTGAATATCGCCCTGCAGGCCAGCGGCAGTTCTCCGCTGGTTTCCAACGGAGGGGGAACTGACCAATGGACCTGACCAACACCGCGATTCTCAAGCTGCCTTTGCCGTCCACGATACCGACGGCGAGGCTGGTGCCCCAGGAATGGCAGGACACGCTGGAAGAGAAGATGTATGCGGCGCGAGTCTGGATGCGGGAGCACGGACTTCGTGACGCCGAGACGCACCGCCTTCCGGGTCGGCCGGTGGAGCAGCTGGAAGAGCCCGTTCAGCTCAAGGTGCGCCGGGTCGCCTGAGGAAGGCCCTCGCGGACCCTTCGCGGGCTAGCCATAATCACCTGGCGGCGTTTTCCGCCCGGTGGAGGGCTCGGCATGGAGGGCCGTGAACTCTCGGAGATTGTGGGCGCGTTCGCCCTTCTCACCGCCTATCACTTCTCGTCTGGTGGTATTCCCCAAGAGGCACCATTCAAGCCCGTGCGCCACGTGCCAGGACCGCATCGGTAGACATGCATCGACGGAAAATCGGAGCGGGCGGTGGTTGGCGTGCAGACGTTCCGCAACCTGATCATTGCAGCAACCTTTCTCGCCGCCATCGCGATCCTGCCGGGCGTGAGCATGCTCGGCGTTCTGGTCAGCGCGAACGAACGCCCGGAGCCCTGACGGCCTTCATGGCAGAGTGGCCGCCGTTTCGCCGGAGAAGGCGCTCAGCCGCTGTTGCGGCCGTAACTGCCCGGTTGCATGACGTACATGGGCCGTTCGCCGGGAGCCTCGTAGTACTTCATCATTGAGGGCGCAAGTGCTCCCAGGGTTTCCTGACGATTGCCCGGCGCGGGGTGCGTGCTGAGGAACTGGGGGGGACCCTCGCCGCCTACCTTGGCCATCTTCGCCCACAAGGTAGCCGCCGCACGCGGGTCGTAGCCGGCCCGGGCCGCCAGCTCGATACCGATACGGTCAGCCTCGGTCTCCGACGCGCGACTGTTCGGCAGCGAGATCGCCAGCTGAGCGGCCGCGGCCGCGCCGACCATGACCCCGGCGTCCCGGGTGGCCACGCCGGCGGCAACCACACCCATCTGGCTGACCATGGCGACGGACATGCGCTCCGCGGTGTGATTGGCCAGTGCGTGGGCAATCTCGTGTCCCATGACCTGGGCAATCTCGTCGTCCGTCGCGTTCGTTTTTTCGATCAGGCCCGTGTAGATCGCCATGCGGCCACCGGCCATGCACCAGGCGTTAACGGTCTTCGGATCCTCGATGACCTCGACGCTCCACTCCCAATCCTTGGTATCGGGACGCGCCTTGATAGCCTGGGCCACGAGGCGGCCGGTGATCGTGTTCACCCGGGACGTGAGCTCCGGATCCCTGCTGATCTGGCCCTTTTCGTCGAAGGACTGCATCTGCTGGATATAGGCCGACTTGGAGGCTGATATCGCCTGGTCCGGAGATACCAGCATCAGCTGACGGCGGCCGGTCGGACTGGTGGCGCAGGCCGCCAGAATCAGCAGGCCGACGATCGGAACCACAAGACGCTTCATAGCTTTCGCTCTCCATAAGCAACGCCGGCGAGCCAGAGCCTCGCCCGCAGCGGCCGGCGGCTGCCGACTGAACAGGCCGTTTATTGTATATCGGGCCCGGGTTTTCGCCACTGGTCGCCTGGATCGCCGCACCGTGTCCTGGACGCCAACGGGCTCGCGGCGGGCCCTAGGGGACTTCCCCGGTGTAGCCCTCGCCTGAGTCCTCAGGGTTTTGCCAAAGGGGGTTCCGCCAATCGGCCGCTAGCCGCCCCAAGCCGATGGCATGAGACCCAGCTGGAACAGGCTCCACAGGGCCCCGCCCGCCGCGACAGCCAGGATCGTCAGGTAGACGCGGCCAGCGCCGCTGCGATGCCCTCCGATCCAGGTGGCGATGGCCGCCGCGGCCAGTAGCAGGACACTGCCCACCAAGAGAAGTCCCACCCAAGACAGCCAGCCATAGCTGGAGTGTATGGCCCCGAGGTAAAGAACCACCGGCTCCCAGGCCGCGGAAGCGACCAGGGCGCTGCCGACAGCAAACACAAACCCGGTGAGAACCGCCAGGCACAGCACGGCCAGCCACGGCGCCCACCGGGACAGCCGGCCCGAGAAACCGTCCCCGGACGGACGGTTGCCGCCCCGGACAAGCCGCATCAGGCCGCCCCCCGCATACACGGGCACGGCAGTGGCCAGAATCAACAGACCGATGAGAAACGGCGTGGAGGCCCGAAGGACCTGCACGGCCATGGTTTCATCTGCCTGGGTGACCGCCTTCCGGACCGCCGGTATGACGATGATGTCATCCGGGGTGATGTAGGCCTCCGGGGATGCGCTGGCGCAGGCCGCCCCCGGCCAGCTTCCCGGCAGATCGAGAAAGGCCTGGATGATTCCATTGGCGCACGCGCTGCTGAAGGCCTGGCCGTGTGATCCACTCGGAAAGGTAACCTCAAAATCGCTTGTCAGGCCGGCGCCGATGGCGGAGGCGAACGATGGCGGCGTGATGGGGTCGTAGTCTCCGGACAAGAGCAGGACCGGCACGTCGCTTCGTACGAGCTCGTGAACGGAATCCGGCAGGGTCTCAATGCCCCAGGCCTTGCAGATGTCCAGCATCGCCTCGGCGGACTCCCGACCGTCTTCGCGCAGGCGCTCGGCCAGACCGTCATAGCTGAGATCGTCCGCGGAGACATTGCCGCTGCCCGCGCAGACCACCGTGATGTACATGCCGGTGGCACCGGTATCCTCGAACATTGTCATCGGCAACAGGGCATCGGCTACAAACGCGAAGTCGCCCTGATCGGCCCGATCGATCAGGTAGGGAATCAGTGGCTGGAGCTCGGTCATGTAGAGCCCCTGGTAGATGATGCCCGACAAGAGGTCGCCGTCCATCAGCACCGGGTAGACGATCCCTGCCGGGTCCGCGGGATTGCGCACCTGCACCGTCTGGGGATCGGCATCCAGGCGGTCCAGGAGGGCAAGGAACCGGGGCCCGAGATCCGGAAAGGCCGCGTCGCACCAGGCATCCGCAGCGCAGCTGCCGAAATACTTCTCGCCGATGCGCTGCTGCACGTAAGGCACGTCGGTCATGAGATTGAAATCGGTCGGCACAACCGCGTCGAGTACCGCGCTGCGCACACCGCCGGGATGTTGCCGAAGCAGGTACTGACCGAGTTCCGTGCCGTAGGAGACGCCGTAGAAATTGATCGTGTCGTAACCCAGGGCCACGCGCAGGGCTTCGACGTCGTTGGCGTTCTCCACCGAATTGAAGGCCGACAGGTCGGAGGTCACCCCCGCCAGCCGCCTGGCACAGGCGAGGTAGGGTCCCATGCCATCGTCGTCAGCGTCGTCGTTGCCTGCCTCCGCGCCTTCCAGGGTACTCCGGAGATCGGCCTGGGAAACCTCCGGACAGCTCAGATAAGGCCGGGAGTACAGGGTTCCTCGCTGATCCCAGAGAACAAGATCCCGGTTGGTCGCGGGCCGATAGGCCGGGTCACTGACGAGAACAGACGCGAACGAGTCCAGGGTGGACCCGCCAGGACCACCCTGGGCGATGAACAGCGGATCCGGCTGTTGCTCGGGACCCGAGGCCCCGATGACCATGACAGCCAGCTCGATCCGCTCGCCGTCCGGCCGCGCGTGACGCAGGGGCACGCTGACATAGCCGCAGCTCACGGACTCCGGCGCATCGACAACACCGAAACGGCTGCATTCCGCGGGCGACCAGTCCCGCGAATCCGCCGCATCGACAGGGCGCGGCAGGCCGATGGCCAGCGCCATCCCAACGGCAAGAACCAACCAGCCCCGGGGGCTTGTCCGAATCCATACCCGGCTCATGTTCGGCTCTCGAGATCGTTCAGCCGTGCCACTGCCGCGGCGCAGTCGCCGCGCTCCATGGGCCACTGGCTGCTCGCAGACTCCAGCCGCACGTGACTTCGGAGCTGACGCACCGCACTGGCCAGGGCCCTGTCCGCGGCATGGGGAGCCAGGTCGCCGGATGCTGCGGCGGCCTCGACCGCCAGGCAGACCCCAGCCTGCGCTCCGATGACCAGCCCCATCGTGGCTCCGATCCGGGTACTGCGTTCACCCGTGATCAGCACGCCCAGAACGGCGCCCGCAAACAGGGCCACGATCGCAATCAGCGCGAGTTTCACGTCCGTCTGTCTCCATGCAGCCGCGAGATCTGTTGATGGGACTGTAGTCCATGGAATCGAGCCTGACCCTGTGCGCTGGCCTGCTGCCCCGGTTAGGCTACTGGCATGCGGAAGCTAGACTGTGGCCGATGGAGGTAGTCCGGTGCGGGGCATAACAAGGGCGGGGATGATCCTGTTACTCATCGCCGCATCGGGCTGTGACCGAAATCAGGAGCCGGTGTCGTTTGCCGGAATCGAGACGCCGGCCGACCTGGCCCGGCATGGCGACGAGTTCACCCGGCGCATTGTGGAGGTTCGGCCCGGTGTCCATGTGGCCGTCGGATACGGGCTTGCCAACGCCATCCTGGTCGAGGGTCCAACCGGGGCCTTTGTCGTGGACACCCTGTCGTCCGTGGCCGAGGGAAGAGCCGTCCGGGCGGCATTTCGAGAGATTACCGACAAGCCCGTCGTCGCCCTGATCTATACCCACAATCACGCGGACCACATCATGGGCGCGCGCGCCTTTGCCGACTCTCCCGACATCCCGGTCTACGCGCATTCATCGACTGCCGCCCACATCGACCGGGTCCTCAATGTTCTCCGGCCTGTCCTGACCCGGCGTAGTGTGCGGATGTTCGGCACCCACCTGGACGACAACAGCCTGGTAAACGCCGGCATCGGCCCCTCACTGGGTATGGGTCCGGATTCCGAAATTGGCGTCCTGCGGCCCAACCGGGTGTTCGACGACGTGCTGGAAACGGAAATCGCGGGGCTGCGCGTACATCTTCAGCATGCACCGGGGGAGACCAACGACCAGATCATGGTCTGGCTGCCCGATTCAGGCGTCCTTATGCCCGGGGACAATATCTACAGGGCGTTTCCTAATCTCTACACGATTCGCGGAACCGCCTACCGGGACGTGCGCGCCTGGGTGGACAGCCTGGACCGGATGCGGGCTCTGCGTCCCGAGTACCTCGTTCCCAGCCACACCTCGCCGTTGTCCGGAAGCCAGGCCGTGCAGCGCGTACTCACGGACTACCGGGACGCGATTCAGTTTGTGCACGATCAGACTATCCGGGGTATGAACCAGGGTCTCACCGCGGATGAACTGGCGGACCAGGTCCGCCTGCCCCCGCACCTGGCGGCATCGCCGTGGCTGAAGGAATTCTACGGGACGGTACCCTGGTCGGTCCGAAGCGTCTTCTCAGGCCACCTGGGTTGGTTCGACGGCAACCCCACGAACCTCTTTCCCCTGCCTCCAAGGGACGAGGCGACCCGCTGGGCGGAGCTGGCCGGGGGCTATGAGTCGCTGCTCGCCGCAGCGGAAACCGCCCTCGCCCGAAACCAGTATCAGTGGGTGCTGGAACTTACCGATCGACTGCTGCGTCTGAACCCGACCGATGCCCGCCCCCGGAATGCCCGCGTCACCGCGCTTGTCGCTCTGGGAGAACTCCAGGGCAACCCCAACGCGAGGCACTACTACCTGACCATGGCCGCGGAACTGGGTGACGGCCTGACACTCGGGACCATCGGCGTTGCCGACGCCAGGACGCTGCGCGGCCTGCCCATGGCCGGATTCTTCCACAGCTTGTCCGTCAATCTCGACGCGGCGGTGAGCGCCGACATCGAAAAAAGCGCTGTCTTCACGTTCCCCGACACAGGCGAACAATGGTCGGTCATCGTCCGCCGCGGCGTAGCCGAAGTGCTTCCCGCGGCAAGCGCCCAGCCGGACTTCCGGATTACGGTGGATTCCCTGGTCTGGAAAGAGATGCTCGCCGGAAACCGCAATCCCGCAATGACAGTGGCCACCGACATGGAGGTCGAGGGCGGCCGGGTGCGCTTCCTGGAATTTCTGTCCCTCTTTCAGCCACCCCGCTAGGAGTCCTGTCACTTACCCAACGCAGCGATGCACTCGATCTCCACGCGGGCACCCAGCGCCAGGCCGTTGACGCCGACAGCGCTCCGGGCCGGCTTGTGGGTCGGAAAATACGTCACATAGACCTCGTTCATCTCGGCCCATTCACTCATGTCGGCAAGGAACACCGTGCACTTGACCACCCGGTCCATGGAGCCGCCATGGCGCTCCACGGCCGCCTTGATGTTGTTCATGGTCTGGCGAGTCTCCCCCTTGATACCGCCGGGCGCGAGGTTCCGGGTACCGGGCGCGTTTCCGAGTTTGCCCGACAGGAACAGCAGGTCTCCGACACGCACCGCGTCCGAAAACGGCAGCTCACCCCGAAAGTCACCGGGTACCACGAGGAACTTCGGCTGACCCGGCTCAATATCCGCGGCGCTGGCCGCGGCGGCACCGAAGACCAGGGAAACCAGCAGTAGCAGGCACGTCTTTCTCATGATCGGACATCCTCTATCGAATGGTAGCTAGCGTAGACCAGGGCCTCAGATTTCTCCTGCACGGGCAAAACGGGCGATGTGGCCGGCCGCACGAAATGCCAGCGCCTGGATCGTCATCGTGGGCTGACCCCGACCGGAAGATACAAAACTGCTCCCGTCGCAGACAAACAGGTTGGGGATCTCGTGGCTCCGATGATTCCGATCCACGACCGACGTTTCCGGATCATCCCCCATGCGGCAGGTCCCCAGCAGGTGGGCGCCGATCGTGGAGGGCAGCACGGGCTCACGCCAGATGTGGCTGGCTCCCGCAGCGTCCAGGATCTCGACCGCCCGATCCTGAAGAAAGCCCGCCATGGCAAGGTCATCGGGATGATCACGGTAGGTGACGCGGATGGCGGGCCGGCCCCACGGATCGCGAAGCTCCGGATCCAGCGTGATGTTGTTGCTTTCCAGCGGAAGCGAGGTGGTGCTGCCGGCGACCACCATCTTGCGGGTGAACATTTCCGCCAGCATGGCCTTGTACTCTCGCTCCCCAGCGCGGCCCGTCCGGCGGCATGCCGGTGAGTGCGTAGAGGATCGGCGTGGCACCGAGAAACGGCCGGCCGTCGATACCGCCGCCGCCGTAAAAACCCCGTTTCTCATCGGTCTCGTAGAAGTCATGCACGATCCGTGAACATTGCACGCTCTTGTAGTCATTCAGCGGATGGTCAAACACGCCGTGAGTCACGGAGTGCGCGTTGAACATGAGGTAGCGGCCCACCTTGCCGCTGCCGTTGGCGAGCCCGTCCGGAAACCGGCTGCTTTCCGACGCCAGCAGCAGCCGTGGTGTTTCGGCACCATTGGCCGCCACAATCACGCAACGGGCCCGCTGGGATTGTTCGCCGCCGTCGCGATCGTAGTAAAGCACCTCCCCTACCCGGCCACGGGCGTCTGTTTCAAGGCGATGGACGGTACTTTCGGGACGAATCTCGCAGCGCCCCGTTGCCTCGGCCTGGGGAATCATCGTCGCCAGCGATGAGGATTTCGCCCCGGTCTCACAGCCGAATCCCATGCAGAATCCACAGTGGATGCAGGGGGCGCGTCCGTTGAACGGGCGGGAAAGAACCGCTACCGGCGCGACCTGGGGATGCAGGCCGATGGCCTTCGCCCCTCGCTCAAGCAGCACGCCGGACGACTTCACCGGCATGGGGGGCAAGGGATACGGCTTGGACCGCGGAGGATCGAAGGGACCCGGGGCCCCGGACACACCAATCTCCCAGTCCACGCGGGTGTAGTAGGGCTCGAGTTCTTCGTAGGTCAGCGGCCAGTCAGCGAAGCCCGTTCCCGCTATGGGTCCCGAGTCGGGTGCGCTCATCGAAATCCACTGGCCGCAGTCGCCAGTAGTTGCCGGAGAAATGCACGCTGCTGCCGCCCACGGTTGTCGCGTAGTAGGCAGCCGGAAAGTCCGGCACGGTGGACTTCTCGTCCGCGGCGCTCCGGAACGTCTGCGGCCATGTCCCGGACGCGCCGCTGCTGATCTCGTGCCTGACGACCACACTCAGCTCGTCGTGGGTGAAGTCCTCGGCCCGGCGATAGGCGCCCTGCTCGAGAACCACGACGTCGAATCCCGCGGTGGACAGCTCCCGGGCCAGCACGCCGCCTGCGGCGCCTGACCCGATGATCGCAAAATCCACCGGCTCCCGATGAGGAAAGCGTACGCCGGAAACCGTCACTATCGACTCTCCGTCGTCGGTATCGATCTGGCCGTCGTAATAGCCGAAACGGGGGTTGCCATCCGTGGGCATGTTCGAAGCCGATCAGGTCCCACCCGATATGATTCCGATTGCCCCCGTAGGCGGGCATTGCAAACAGACCGGCCAGCGTCAGGAAGTGCACCGTCTCGAAGAAGGGCTGCGCCTCGATCTCCGTCAGCAGGCGATCCTGTGCTTCCGCGTCCAGATTTGCGAAGCGCTTTTCGATGCCGTTTGCGGCCACCTGACGATTCAGGTCAGCAAGACCGGAAAGCACCGGACCGCGTGCTTCCGCCATGAATCCACCGAGGGCTTCATCCATGAACCACACGACACCGGCCTCCCGGGCACCGGGTGTGTCGGTCGAGGGAATGATCCGTTCCGCCATTGCCGCGAGGTCGGCGGCATCCGGCGGATCGAGCACGGCGAATGATTTTGCGCTCGTCACGGGACTTTGCCGCCGCGGTCCCGCCGGCGATCACTTCCGTCCAGTGGGCGGCAAGCCAGGTGCCGCCGAGTGCGGCACCGGTGGACTTGAGAAATTCTCGGCGGCTGGTCATGGAACTCCCGGCAGCGGCACGGAAACACGGCCAGAAAGGTAGCACGAGCCGCCGGGAGCAGGGGCAACGTGTGATGCCCCCGCTCCCGACACACCCTTGTGCCGGGAGGCACACCCGCGTCTGCTATGCTCCGGGTCTTCGCCATCCATGGATGACGCTTATCGTGCTATCTCTTCTCGCATCCTCGCGCTGGTCTTTCTGACGGTGGCCGCTGGCGCCGGATTGCCGGGCCTGGCCAAAACGCTGCCTGCTTTACCGCCTCTCAACCAGCAGCCCACCGGCCTGACAATTCCGGGAAAATTTGTCTGGTCTGATCTTTTTGCGGAAGACATCGACGGTGCCAAGCGGTTCTATTCGAGCCTGCTGGGATGGTCATGGAGGACCTTCGGCTCGGGCGTTGACGAGTACCATATTGCCTATACCAACGACCGTCCCGTTGCCGGCCTGGTCTACAGGGAGGCACGCGCGGAGGCCGACGCCAAGGCCGGCTGGATTCTGTATGCCTCCGCCGAGAACCCTTCCGCTCTTGAGGCTCAGGTGAAGTCCGCCGGCGGGCGCCTGCTGGTCTCGCCCATCGACGTCCCGTTTCGTGGAACTCATGCGGTTTACAAGGACGGCGAAGGTGCCCTGTTCGGCGTGCTCAAATCCGCCACAGGCGATCCCGAGGACTTTCGGGCGGACATGGGCGAGTGGGTCTGGACTCACTTGTTCAGCCGCAACAGCCGGGAGGCCGCGCGGTTTTACAGCCAGCTACTGGGATACGAGTCCATAGAGGTTGTCGCTACCGAACAAGCGGATGATGTCGTTCTCGCCTCCGCGGGAAGCGCACGGGCCGGC
This sequence comes from uncultured Gammaproteobacteria bacterium, assembly GCA_963842955.1. Taxonomy (GTDB): domain Bacteria; phylum Pseudomonadota; class Gammaproteobacteria; order Steroidobacterales; family XN24; genus JARFQW01. The sequence continues at coordinate 266,288 of CAWJIJ010000005.1, read as the reverse complement.
ATCGGGGTCATCGGCCCGAAGGCGCCGGAAGGGGCACGGGCGGCCTGGGTCGGTTTCATCCGCGTGCCCAACGTCGACTCCGCCGCTGGCCTGGTGGAAGAGCTCGGCGGCAGCGTCCTGATGTTACGCGACATGGAAACCTTCGATGGCCGGCTGGCCGTTGTCGCAGACGCGGCGGGCGCAACCTTCGGCCTGATGAGCCTCAACTTCGAGAACCTTGTCGAGACGATGGAGGAAAGTCAGTGACCGGCGACCTGCTGCGTTCCTACGGCACCGTGCTGCTGGGGGTCGTCGTCCTCGCCGCCGCGGGATTCTCGGGCGGCTGCGACTCGAACTCATCGAGAACGTCGGGTTCGGTCTACGCCGGTTCCAGCTACTATCGCGGGCCAGGCTACTACGATCCCTGGTATCACCGTCCGTACTACGGCGGCGGCAACACCGTGATCGTCAATCCGCCCGGGCAAAGACCACCCGGACACAGGCCACCGGGCCACCGTCCTCCCGTCAATCGACCGGTCCGCCCCGCGCCCATGCCGACCGTGCCGGCACGCCCGCGCCCTCACAGGGGACGCTAGCCGCCAGGCGCTGAAAGCCGCTGCCGGATCAACCGGGCGGCACGATAGCCTTCTGCTTCGGAATCCGGGCATTCGCGGAGCCGGGAGCCCCGCCCTATTTCTTCTTCTTGGCCGACGACGTGAGATGCACGCGTCCCGGCTTGCCCGAGCGACGCTCGTTCAGCCGAACCACCAGTTCATCGACCGCCTGCTTGACGGCCCGCTGGGACCCCTGCCGGTGGCCGACGATCGTGTTGTCGCCCTGAATGATCACGTAGCGATACCAGTCTTTTCCAGCGGCTCCAGCGGGCGCTTTCGTCTTTGAGAGCGAATCGATGCGATACGCATCGCCGATGGTGGCCGTCTTGGCGACACTGGAAGCACGTTCTGCCATACCTGTTTCCTTGTTCCCCGCCGCCGGCGGGTCATGGCGAGCCACCGCCCGGACCGTGCGGCCCCTGGCCCCGAACCGAAGTCCCGGGACGGGTCTGCCGCGTTGGTTGAGAGAGGCACCGGCCCCGTGATCAGGCGCGGTTTTCCACGAGGATACCGGCCAACCGGGGGACCTCACCCTCCCGCGCCCGCCCTCAGGGGCGGGACTGGTCTGGAGCGGACCAAGCCCTTGAATATACCAGAAAATGTTTCAGGCTGCCGTTGGGGCTGCTTCTTCGCTGCTCTCGGCGGTGGGCGCCAGGTCGTTTCGCAACCACACCATGAACAATGAATACCCCAGAACGAGAACAATCGAGCCCACGAACAAGCCAATGATTCCCATGCTGAGAAAACCGCCGATGGCTCCCAGGAAAATCACCACCATGGGCACGTCTACGCCGCGTCCCAGCAGGATGGGCTTGAGGATATTGTCCAGCACGATGACGCCCACACTGTAGATCAGGAAGATGAACGCCGTGGTCGAACTGGCCGTGGAAAACACATAGATGATGGCGGGAATCAGCACCAAACCTACTCCCAGCTGCACGATGGCCAGAATCAGACAGACAAGCGCCCAGAGGCCTGCGCCGGGCACGCCGGCCACCATCATGCCGATGCCTGCGAGCATCGCCTGTATGAAGGCAACGCCCAGAATGCCCCGGGCTACGCTCCTTACCGTGTTCTCCGCAAGCAACGCATAGCTGGCGCCCTTCTCGCCGCCGAGCCGGGTAAATATCGCGTGCGCGGCCCGCGCTCCTCCTTCCGCATTGGTCATCAGCACCCCGGCCAGAATAATCGCGGCGATGAACTTGAGGATCCCGAACCCCGCGCCGGCCGCCGCTGACACCAGCCAGCGCCCCGTCGAGCGGATCTGGGGGGCGATCTGACCGAGGGCTTCCTCAATGTTCTCGGAGGCCAGGCTCCAGAAAGCGAACAACCGTTCCCCAATGAGGGGAAGGCTGGCTATGCGATCGCCGGGTGGCGGAACCGTCACCTGTCCCGCCGCGAGCTCTTTTGACAGCAGCGTCGTGGATTCGACGAGCGTTCCGGTCAACATCCACACCGGGCCGATCAGCAGAACCAGCATAAGGATCGTGAACGCGACAGCTGCGAAGCCTCGCCGAAGCGGCAGCCAGCCGGCGAACCGCTCGAAGGTCGGCTGAAGGGCGATGGCGATGATCATTCCCCACAGGATCGTCGTCACGAAGGGACGGATGATGTCGAAGCACCAGAGCGCCAGCAGCACGACAATGCCGATACGGATCGTCGCTTCCAGCGCGCTGGTCAGAAAGGGCGGTCGTGTGTCGATTGGCTGTGTCATTGGATCCACCTCGGTCTGGCAACGGCACACCGTCGGCGCCGCCCACGGGAACTCTCAAGGAAAGGGTTTATGGGGCATGGTATCGCGAATCGTCTTCCCCAATTACGCCCACCGCAGCCGAAGGCGCAAATCACGGCGGGTGTCGCGCAGGTGCGAAGGGACCGGGCCGGGTTCCCCGGCGTGTCTGCAGGCGAGACCAACCCGGGTGGAATCCGCGAAGTGCAGGGACAAGATGGCCCATCCCTTTCCGGCGCTGACCTGGATCAATGAGCTGACCCCGGCCATCGGTCTACGATGCAGCCCATGAAACTCACCTCCATGAGACTCAGGCGCGAACATCGCACCATGGAGCGGATGGTCGCGATCTATTGCCGGGACCACCATGAATCCAGCCCCGGGGAGCCTACCCGGGGCAATCTATGCCAGGATTGCAGAGAGTTTCTGGCCTATTCGGAAAAGCGCCTGGCGAAGTGTCCGTACGGGCCACGCAAGCCGATCTGTGCCAAGTGCCCGATCCACTGTTATCGCCATGCCCGCCGCGAGCAGGCACGCAAGATCATGCGCTATGCCGGTCCCCGGATGATGACCCGGCACCCTTATCTGGCACTCATGCATGTCGCGGACAGGCTTCGACCCGCAAGACATCCCATGGAAATCCGCCGCAAGGCCCGATCCCGGGACGGCTGACCTCCCGAGTCCTTGTCCGGGCGCCGGATCCGCTCCAGACTGCCGGCTCTTGTTCTTGCGCATCGGAACGCCACTTCCCGTCGAACGAAGTATCACTGCCAAAGTGCTACGCTTTCCGACTACGGCGCCATCGAATTTCGGCGCCCGCGAAATTCGGCACGAGGCGGCAGGTCAATGCAGCGGAGAGGAAAACCCAATGGCTGAAACCGAGTTGGATCGAAGGGATTTTCTCAAGCTCTGCGCCGTTACAGGGGCCCTGGTGGCATCTCGGCCGGAAATCCTCGGACAGCAGGCCAGCGCGGCGACTCCCATGAAGGTCAGCCGGCTCGTGGATGCCGGCGGCAATCCTCTGGACCCTTCCGACCTCGAGGTCGGCAAGAGCTACGTCTTTCACTACCCCTTCGTGACGACGCCCTGTTTCCTCATCAATCTCGGTAAGCCTGTGGGTCCCGTGACCGGACTGGAGACCGAGGAAGGAAATCGCTACGAATGGCCGGGCGGCTGCGGCCCGAATCGATCGGTGGTCGCATTCTCCGCGATCTGCACCCACAAGATGAGCTACCCGACGAAGTCCGTCAGCTTCATCAACTACCGGCATGAACCGGTCAACTTCGTCGACTCGGGGAAAAAGGAAGCTCAGCGGGAGCACGTCATCTATTGCTGCTCGGAACGCAGTGTCTACGATCCCGCCGAAGGCGCTCGGGTGCTGGGTGGCCCGGCACCCCAGCCGCTCGCCGCCGTCGACCTGCGTTTTGACAAAGACATGAAGAGCCTGACCGCGACAGGGACGTTTGGCGGCGAGATGTTCCGGAAATTCTTCGAAAACTATGCGTTCCAGCTGGCCATGCAGCACCGCGTCAGCGACGTGACCGCGCCAGTGGGAGAGACCACGACGGTCTATCCCAGCAGCGATTACAGCCAGAATCTGCAGGTCTGCTGAAGGCGGCGGCGGTCAGCCGCCCGGTTCGGCGGGATTGCGGTTCTGACGCGTGGCGAGCAGTCGGGCCACGTCTGGGTGTTCTGACATCACGGCGAAGTCCTCCGCCGACAGTCCCCTGTCATTAACGGCGCCGGGGTCTGCTCCGGACTCCAGGAGCCGGGCTGCCATACCGGCATAACCGTACTGGGCGGCCACGTGCAGTGCGGTCGCACCGGTTTCCTCCCGGGCATCCAGATTCACGTCCTCAGCCGCGAGAAATACCTCCACGGCCTGCACATGGTTTCCGGACACCGCCCGCATCAGCGGTGTCCAGCCGTAGGTATCGGCCAGATTCGGATGCGCCCCTGAACCCAGCAACACGTCTGCGGCAGCCGCGTTGCCCTTTGCAGCGGCCAGGAGCAGCGCCGTCCAGCCCAGCTTGGCGGCGGCATCCAGCTCCGCACCCGCCGCCACGAGCTGTTCCACGATCTCGGGATCGCCACTCATCGCCGCATGCATTAGCGGTGTCCCGCCATTGGCGTTGCGCGCATTCGGATCCGCACCGCGCTCGAGAAGTTTGCGAACCAGGACTCCGTCACCCGCCTGCGCGGCAATCATGAGCGCCGTCGCACCATCGGTGGCCGAGGCGTCCGGTTGTCCGACGGTTTCAGCCTCGGCCGCCAGGACGACGGTATCCCGCTTCTCCAGCGCTGACTGCCAGCGGGCCTGATTCGCGGCGGCGGGATCAGTCGGCGCCGGTGCGGACGGGGCGCTTCCAAGACCCGATATGACGAGCAGCCCTCCCCCGGCAAGCAGGGCGGCAATGAAGACGGGGGCGCGCACGCGCCCCCGTAATTTGCGGGTCTTTCCCGGTGCCACCCGTTCTCAGGGCGCGGGTGAGGCCGGTCCGGCGGCCGGCGCAGCACCGCCACCGACCTGGTGGCCGGCATCGGCTTTCGCCTTCACCTCGTCATACCACAGCGGATGGTGCTGCTTGGCATAGCCTTCGTCGATGTAGCCAGTGACCATTCCTTGCAGAGCACCCGGGCTGCCGATCGTCGCGAGATAGATGTGCACGAAGATGAAAGCCATCATGATGATTGAGCTGACCGAATGCACGATGTTGGCGATCTGCATCTGGCCCCGGTCAAACCCCATGTTCGGGAAGAGCATGAACCAGCCGGACACCATCAAGGCGATACCACCGAGCAGCAGGGTCCAGTAAAGCATCTTGTGGCCGGCGTTCGCGAATCCAGCCGGCGGGTGTTTTCCGTTCGGCAGATAGCCGCCACCCTCCATTATCCACTTCAGGTCGTAGGACTTCGGAATGTTGTGCTTGAACCAGACCAGCAGCCCGACGGAGAACGCGATAATAAACGGCACCGCCAGGTAATCGTGAATCGGCTTGGCGATATTCGCGTACGCCGCAAAGCCCTCGGCGCCAAAAACGGGCATAAGCACGTAGCGGCCCCAGAGGAGACTGAACCCGGTGATCGCCAGCACGATGAACAACGCGGCGATGAACCAGTGGATCACGCGATCGAAACCTGGCCATCGGAGCATAAGCTTGCCGGTCACGTGCTCCAGCTTCTGGCCCCCGATGATCAGGTGATAGAGCAGCAGGGCGCTGAACATGCCGATGAGCAATAGCCCACCGTAGAACACCACAGGGCCGTTTCGATACTGGCGCCAGTTCTGGCCGCCGTTTTGAATGAGCACACCGGTTTCCGGGCCGGTGACGGCCGAATAGCCGGCATCGCCTTCACGGACCGCCCGCCAGTACTCAGACCGAGGATTAACGTCATCCGACGCCTCCTGCGCCTGGGCCGTGTTCATTCCGCTGACCATATATCCGGTCAGCGGCAGCGCCATGGCCGCAACGGCCATGACCACGAGCAGAATCGCGGTCCGCCGCCAGGTTCTGGCACGACGTGCCACGGACGCCTCGTTTCTCTTGCAATGAGCCATCAAATTGCTCCTCTTGGAATCCGCCCCCCGGAGGCGGCGGGTTTCCGGGCGGGGTCCGGTCGCGTCGCGATCTCGCCCCGCTAACCTATCTGTCCTTCTGGCCGTCGAAACGCTCCGCCAGGACCTGCTCCTGCTCGGGCGTTCGGACCATCGTGGCCTGATCGTCCCGCTCGCCCTTGTAGACGCCGGGTTCGTGACGGGTCACGGAAGCCCGGTCCCCGCAGCCGGTCAGACCGGCTGCAAGGATCAGGACCAGAACGAGTGCTGATGCGCGCATGGGAACCCCCTTAGGGAAGTCCGACCGCAGGGCGGTCAGACGTCCTCCTTGTATGCGGTATCCCAACCCCAGGTCTGGGGCCGCCCACCGCGTTTCGTGATGCGCTCGCGATAGATGTCGGCCACCATGTCACCGTCGCCGGCAATGAGCGCCTTGGTCGCGCACATCTCGGCACACAGCGGCAGCCGGCCTTCGGCCAGACGGTTGGCGCCGTACTTCTCGCGCTCGGCGGCCGAACCATTTTCTTCCGGACCTCCGGCGCAGAACGTGCATTTGTCCATCTTGCCGCGGACCCCGAACGCTTCCTTCTGGGGATATTGCGGCGCGCCGAACGGGCACGCGTAGAAGCAATAGCCGCAGCCGATGCACAGGTCCTTGTCGTGCAGGACGATGCCGTCGTCGGTCGTGTAGAAACAATCCACCGGGCAGACCGCCGAGCACGGAGCGTCGGTGCAGTGCATGCAAGCCACCGAGATCGACTTCTCGCCCGGAACGCCATCATCGAGGGTGACCACCCTGCGGCGATTGACGCCCCAGGGCACTTCGTTTTCGTTCTTACACGCGGTGACACAGCCGTTGCATTCGATGCAGCGGTCGGCATCACAAAGGAATTTCATCTTTGCCATGGTTGATGCCCTCCTAGGCCCGCTGGATCTGACAGAGGCTTGCCTTGGTTTCCTGCATTGCAGTCACCGAGTCATAGCCGTAGGTAAAAATCGTATTGGAGGAATCACCCCGCACGTACGGCTGTGTGTCCTCCGGATACTTGTCGAGCAGATCCTGACCCTGGTACCAGCCACCGAAGTGGTAGGGCGTCCAGACAACGCCGCGAGCGACCCGCCGTGTCACCATGGCCTTCACCTTGATCCGGCCACCCTCCGGGCCCTCTACCCAGACCCAGTCGCCATCCTTGATGGAGCGATCATTCGCGTCACCCGGGTTCATCTCGATGAACATGTCCTGCTGAAGCTCCGCCAGCCACGGATTCGAGCGAGTCTCCTCGCCACCGCCCTCGTACTCCACCAGACGTCCGGACGTATGCACCAGCGGGAACTCGCCCGAGTAATCTTTCTCCTGGATCGAGCTGTAGCGCGTCGGCAGACGCCAGAAACGCTTGCGGTCCTCATAGGTCGGATACTTGGCCACCAGGTCGTGCCGCGGCGTATAGAGCGGTTCCCGGTGCACCGGCACGGGATCCGGGAAAGTCCAGACCATGGCCCGGGCCTTGGCGTTGCCGAAGGGCGCGCAGCCATGCTTGATGGCCACCCTCTGGATGCCACCGGACAGGTCGGTCTTCCAGTTCTTGCCCTCGGCCGCCGTCTTCTCGGCATCGGTGAGATCGTCCCACCAGCCCAGCTGCTTCAGGAGATCCGCCGTGAACTCGGGGTAGCCGTCCTGCAGCTCGGCCCCCTTGCTGTAAGAGCCCTCCGCCAGCAGGTTGACCCCCTCGTACTCCACGCCGAAACGGGCGCGGAAGTTCAGGCCGCCTTCGGCAACGCTGTGGCTGGTGTCATACAGAATCGGCGTGCCGGGGTGCTTCATCTCTGGCGTACCCCATGCCGGCCAAGGCATGCCGTAGTAATCGCCGTCGCAGGGACCGCCCTCGGCTTTCAGCGTGGTCGTATCAAAGGTGTGCTTGTTCTCCAGGTGGAGCTTCAGGCGCTCCGGGCTCTGGCCGGTGTAGCCGATGGTCCACATTCCCCGGTTGATCTCCCGGGTGATGTCCTCGATCAGCGGCTCTTCGCCGTCGACCTGGATATTTTTGAACAACTTATCCTCGAAGCCCAGCTTCTTGGCCATCTTGTACATGATGACGTGATCGGGCAGCGACTCGAAGAGCGGGTCCACCACCTTCTCACGCCACTGGATCGACCGGTTCGACGCGGTTACCGACCCGTAGGTCTCGAACTGCGTGCAGGCCGGCAGCAGGTAAAAATCATCGTCCCGGTCCGGCAACACGCCGGTAACGGTGGGATACGGATCGACCACCACGAGCAGATCCACGTCCTCCATGGCTTTCTTCTGCTCGGGACCGCGGGTCTGGCTGTTGGGCGCGTGGCCCCAGAGGAACATGGCCCGTGTGTTGTCCCGCTGGGCAATGTTTGCCGGATCCTCGAGGATGCCGTCGATCCACCGGGACACGGTGATGCCACGCAGGTTCATGGCCTTCACTTCGGCTGAACCCTCCTCATAGGACGCATCGTCGAAGCGGGACTTGACCCACTCATAGTCCAGGTCCCATACGCCGGACCAGTGCTTCCAGGCACCGTCGGAGAGGCCGTAGTAGCCCGGCAGGGTATCGGCCAGGACGCCGAGGTCCGTTGCCCCCTGAACATTGTCGTGACCGCGGAAAATGTTTGCTCCGCCGCCGGACACGCCGATGTTGCCCAGGGCAAGCTGAAGCACGCAGTACGCGCGAGTGTTGTTGTTACCGATCGTGTGCTGGGTGCCACCCATGCACCACACGATGGTCCCGGGCCGGTTTTCGGCCAAGGTCTGGGCGGCCTCCTTGACGACCGCTTCCGGCGTCCCGGTGACCTCTTCCACGACATCGGGAGTCCACTTGGCGACCTCCTCGCGAATGGCATCCATACCAAAAACGCGCTGCTGGATGTACGTATCGTCCTGCCAGTCGTTTTCGAAGATGTGCCAGAGCATGCCCCAAATCAGCGGGACGTCGGTGCCCGGCCGCAGCCGGACATACTGGTCGGCGTGCGCAGCCGTGCGGGTAAACCTGGGATCCGCCACGATGACCTTCGCACCATTCTCCTTGCCGCGCAGGATGTGCTGCATGGCGACGGGATGGGCTTCGGCGGCATTGGAGCCGATGAAGAACATCGCCTTGCAGTTGTGCATGTCGTTGTAAGAGTTGGTCATGGCGCCGTAGCCCCAGGTGTTCGCGACACCGGCCACCGTAGTGGAGTGGCAGATACGCGCCTGGTGATCGACGTTGTTGGTCCCCCACATCGCCGCAAACTTGCGATAGAGATAGGCCTGTTCGTTGTTGAACTTGGCCGAGCCCAGCCAGTAGGCGGAATCCGGACCCGATTTCTCGCGAATCGCCAGGAGCTTGTCGCCGATCTCATCGATGGCCTGGTCCCATGAAACCTTCTGCCACTTGCCGGCAACCTTTTTCATCGGGTACTTGAGCCGGCGCTCGCCGTGACCGTGCTCCCGCACGGAAGCACCCTTCGCGCAGTGCCCGCCGAGATTGAAGGGAGAATCGAAGTCGGGCTCCTGACCGGTCCAGACGCCGTTCTGGACTTCGGCGCGCACGCCACAACCGACCGAACAGTGTGTGCAGACCGAACGCTTGACTTCGGTCGGGCCGGTCCGTTCGGACGCGTCCGCCGCTGCATCCGCCTTTTGCATCATCGCCGCCGGCAGCGCCGCGAGTGCGGCCCCGCCGCCGAGCCCGAGGCCGGCGTTCTTCATGAACGTGCGCCGGTCGATCGCGCTGCCGAGAACGCCACGGAGCGTCATCGCAGACTCGCCGGGCTTCAGATTGCGTTTTTTGATCAGCTTCATCGCTGAGTCTCCTCCAGGAAAATTGCCATGGCCGGCCGGCGCCCTTTTCGGCACACCGTTCCAGGCGAATCAGGCCGCAGGTTCGGACCTCCGGTATTCACCGGAATCAGAATCTGGCCTTGTCGTAGTAAGCCCGCACGTGGGGGGTAACGCGGTAACCGGTGTCCGGAGCCTTCGTAGATGCCTCCGGATCCTTCTCCACGGGTGCCGCCGCCAGGGCGCCACCGGCTGCTGCGGCCATGGCCGTAGCCCCGCCCGCCAGCACGACATCTTTGATAAATGCCCGCCGACCCTGGTCGCCAATCGGCTCGTCGATTTCGTTCTTCCGACTCATTACGTCCTCCTCCTGAAACCTTTCCGGCGCTTTTTTGCGCCGGCCGTTTCGACCTTCAAATTGTCCGTTCGTCCTCGCCTCCGGATCGCCATCTCCAATGGCGCCGAGCCCGCCCCGGCGGCCCGCGGTCCGGAATCAGGTCACGGCCCGGCGTTCCACCGGGTTTGGCGTGACCTCCAGATACTTTGTTTCAACGTCCATGAAGCGCTCGCCCAGAAACCCGACCACGCGGTACAGGCGCGCGGACGGCGCATTCTGCAGATCCTGGAAAAACCGCCCCGCCCAGGGCGCGACATGGGCCCCGAAAAAGGCCGCCTGCTCGTTCATGCCGGCGCCATCGGCCTGAGCGGAAATCATCCCCATCACGTCGCAGAGCGCCGCGATGTGGTCCTCAGACTCGGTGACGTCCTCCTGCCTTTGAAACCCGAGCTTCTCAAGGTCAGCTCGCAACAGGGCAAGCGGCTTCTCCATGAGGAAACCGGTGAGATACCAGGATCCGTAGGGCATCACTTCGCCCCGTCCGATACCGATAAAAACGTCCTGGAACTCGTCCGCCGCGATCTCTGAGGAGGTCTTCTCCGCCACCGACCTGAGCATGGCCCAGGCTTCGCCAAGCGCGGTATCGGCGGCATCTTCGGGAACCTCGATGGCGGCAAGCGCCTTGAGAAGTTCGGCCGACGGCGGGCCGGCGGTCAGATTGGCCAAAAGCGCATAGAGATTCGAGCGCAGCGCATCCTGGGCTTCTCCGGAAGCGCCATTCAGGACGTGCGAATTCCCTGCGGCCAAAGTGACTTCGGTCATGCGGACCCCATCGATTAGAGGTGTGAACTATAGCAAGTTCTCGGGGAACACTCATTCGAACTTAATGCCCCTAAATGACTTAAATACCGATCGAACCAGCCCTATGGGCAATGACTAAGACAAATTGTCCCAAACTGGGCGATTCTGGTGAAATCCGGGCCGGCCCGGGCTCAGTGGGCATCCCGGCCTTTCGCAAACTCCGCCCGGGCGATGTCCTTCACTCGGCAGGTATCGCACATTTCCAGCCGCCTCCGGGCCTCGTCGGTCTGGAACATCCAGTGGCTTTCCAGCTTTCGCTTCATTACTTCAAGAACCGACTGGGTCGCGAAAGGCTTACCGCAGGATACGCAGAAGAACGGCTGCTCCTCGTGAAGGACCCGGCGGGTCTGCCGGGCATCGCTGTCGTACACGAACCGGGCCTGTAGTTCGATCGCGTTTTCGGGGCAGGCGCGCTCGCAAATGCCGCACTGGACGCAGTTCCACTCCGTGAAGTTGAGCTGCGGCAGACCCGACCCGTCGGAGAGGGCCGCCGTCGGGCACTGGCCTGCGCAGCTCATGCACAGGGTGCAGGCCTTGCCGTCCACGCGCACCTCGCCAAACGGCGCGTGGGCCGGCAGTTCGACGCTCTTGCGTGGCGACGGCGCCTGCGAATGGAGGTGATTGATGGCCAGGCGCAGCGTCGTCCGTTTCTCGTCCGGCACGGCAAACCGTGCGGGCCGCTCGAGGGGGAACTCCCCCGCCACCTGCGGAAGCCCCCCGTTGTCCACAGGCCATCTTGAGACGGCGTCGCCCGGGTAGCCCATGCCCGACAGCAAGACCGAGGCCACTTCGAGTTGCGCGTCCAGGGCCTCGGTCACCGGGTCGGCCGTTGCCGCCGACGACGCCAGGATCACGCTGTCAGCGCCGTAGGCCAGACAGCTGAGCCAGGCGTCCATGCCGACGGAGCCGATCTCCTCGACCTCCACCGGGATCAGACCGGCCGGCAGATCGTCATCCAGGCGGGCCCGAACTGCTTCTGCGGAGTGCTCGTCCACGAATACCAGTGACGGGTTCCCGCCACCGGCCTGTTCGTAGGCGTCGAGAAGCGCCCTGACGTGGGCCATGAGGTCAGTCACCTTGGGAAAGGCGTAGGTCATGGCCCCCGAGGGACAGGCTGCAACGCAGCTGCCGCCGCCCTGGCAGAGATAGGGATTGACCTCCACCTGCTCGCCGGCCGAGACGATAGCCTGGGTCGGACACGCATCGATGCAGCGGGTGCAGCCGCTGATGCCGCTGCGGCCATGGGCACAGATGTCCGGGTTGTAGTTGAAGAACTTCGGCTTTTCGAACTCTCCGGTCATTTCCGGAAGCTCACCGAGGGCCGCGTCCAGCGCCGCCGAATCCCCGCGAGGCGCATAGTAGCCAACGGGCAGGATCGGTGCGCTCATGGCCGGCGCCGCCCTCAGGTCGAGCACCAGGTCGAAGCGCCCGCCGCGCTCGCCAAGCAGCCGATCGGGGCCGGCGGCAATCCCGCCCTCACCGACGAGCACCACGAACTGCCCCAGGTTGCCGGTGACCCCCGGGTCGCCGCCCTCGACCCGGTGCTGCCCGCCCTTGTCCCGGCGGACAGGACTTCCAGGCCCGGTAAACCACAACCAGGGCTCCAGATCGCCGTCGAGACGTCCGGCGGCGGCCACGACATCCGCCTCGACGCCGACGATCAGCACCCGGCCATGGGACAGGTAGCTGACCAGGGACGTGGGTTCGGCCTCTCCGGGAACAACGCCCTCCAGGGCGGCCCGCCTGGCTTCAGAATCGATTTCTTTACGGCCATCCGCCGACCCGGTGCTAGACATTGCGTGGTTCCTCGTTGTGACTGTCCGCCGGGTCCACGCCGCCGGACTCCTCTGCGGGTGCCTCTCCGGTTTCCGCCTCGATCGCCCCGGCATCCCGGGTTGCGCCGGCATCCGGCTCGCCCAGGCTTGCCAGGCGTTCCTCGGCCGCTTTCTTCAGGGCCTCGATCTTGCGTTCGGCGTGGTGACGCATGTCCGCGGTCATGATCCCGCCCAAGGGCGTGAACGTCCGAAAATCGTCGTCGTAGTCATCCAGGCCATCGCGGATGTTGAATTTCGCCCCGGTGAACAGCTTGCGAAGCGCTTTGCGTCTCAGGCCCTCGCTGACCCCCGCGGAAAGAAAAGCGCTCACGTCGGAGTCCTCGCCGATGGTTTCGACTTCCGGCATGTCCTCGTCCTTAAGTTCCGGCGCCGGCTCCTGCCCGGACGAGGCATCTTCGGGCAGGGTTTCAGGAACCTCGGCCAGGTCGGCGGATCCGGTATCGCCGCCGGTCGTTTTCAGCCGGGACCAGCGACCCAAAAAAGTCTCCGAATCGGCATCGCCCGGACTGCGCTGGGGCTTGTCCGGTTCTTTTTTCTGTGACATCTCGGTTACTCCGCGCCGTCGTCCCGGGACCAGTTCTTCCGCTTTCGCTTCTTGCGCTCCCGCGGGACAAAGTGCTCAACCACGAAGCGTTCGATGGCCGGATAGATTTCCTCGGGAATCGCCGCCCGGTAGACCAGGCTGTCGCACTCCAGACCGGCGGACGCTTCCTCGCCATCCGCGGTAACTCCGTAGGGCTCCGGATTTCCGTGCGGATCCTCGTGGCACAGGACGAATAACGCAGGCTGCCCCCCGACCAGGTTGTGGTAGTAGCCCTCGAGATGCTCTTTCTCGATTTGCAGAGTCAGCCCGCCCCACAGGTAGTGCTCGGTCCCATCCGCCTCCGTGTGTACGAGGGTCCGCCAGTTTTCCCGGGACGGAACCGAGTCCCCGGCAACCAGGCCAACGGCCCGCCACTGGGGCACGGTCCACCCTCCATGCCGCACCTGTTCACGGGCCATTACCACGGCCACTGAATAAGCAAGCCCTTTGATTGCACTCTCGGCCACTGGCCTTTCCCTCCGTCGCGGTGACCCCGTTCGCCAAGGCCGATGATACCAAGCCTCCGGGAACCCATACGGAGGCATTCGAGCGCCAGAATGACCCTGCGCCTCCGAGAACCCGGACATTTTGTCTCGCCCAGGGGCTACCAAAAAGACACCAACACCGGGCAAGGCCCGAAGAAGGTCCGCCAGGTCCGGCCGCCTCCGCAACGGAATGGTTCTTGCTACCCCAGGGGTCAGAAGCGGAACCGTCCGCATCTCTCCGGAGGACTCGCCATGCCGTACAGCGCCACAGACCCGGGTTCGGGAGCCGCCGCCGACAGTCCGGCCATCTCCAGCGACGAGGCCGCGCCTCCCTTCATGACCGTCCGGCAGGTAGCCCGCTACCTGCATATCAACGAGAAAAAGGTTTATGGCCTGGTCAGCGAAGGCAAGCTGCCGGCCAGCAAGCTCACCGGCAAATGGCTGTTCCCCCGCCAGCTGGTGGATCAGTGGGTCCTCGAATCCAGCCACGGCGGCCTGCTCACGGATCGCCTGCTGATCGCGGGAAGCGACGATCCGCTGATGATCCGGGTGGCCGGCCTCGCCGGCAACGAACTTCGTGCCAACGCCCTGTTGAGCTATTCCACGACGGGCACGCAACTGGGCCTGTCCCTTCTCGCTCGCCGCCGGGCGGATGTCAGCCTGCTCCATTGGGGCCCGGTGGAGGAAAGCCATTTCCGGCATCCTGCCCTGATCCGGCAGTATCCCCAGCACAATGACTGGGTACTGGTTCGCCTCTGCCGCCGGGAGCAGGGGCTGATCCTGGCACCGGGGATCTGGACTGCCGGCACGGACGTTCGGACGCTGTTCTCATCCGATATTCGCTGGGCGGCCCGCCAGGAGGGTGCGGGATCGCAACGCTTTCTCCAGGAGATCGTCTCCCGGCACCAGGTCAACCCGTCGGCCCGCAGGATCACCGCCCATGCCAATACCGAGCGTGAAGCGGCATCAGTCGTCGCCATGGGACAGGCGGACGTCGCCTGCGGCGTCCGCGCGGCGGCCGGCGAGTTCGGGCTGGACTTCCATCCCATCGGGTGGGAAGCCCTCGACGCCGCCATGCACAGGGGCATCTTTTTCCGCCGGCTCTTCCAGCGCTTTCTCGACCACCTGCGCAGGGGTGAGGCCCAGCGCCACGCACGAATGCTCGGCGGATACGAGTTCGGTGAACTCGGCAATCTTGTCTGGCCCGTCTGACCCCCGCCCGTTCAGCCGAGATCCAGGCGCTGAGTCACCACGTGGCTGACCCCGAGCCCCGGCAGTTCCAGCGTCACCTTTGCCTCGACGCCGTCCGCGGGCAGCGCGTCCTGTTCGGCCGCCGCTCGCACTGCGGCCTCAATTTCCCGCTGGGACGTGATACCGACCTGCTTGAGAAATTTGCGAATTTCGAGATTGAGTTTGTCTTCGTCAATGGAAGCCATGTTGTCTCCTGGAGTGCAGAGAAGACCGGGCAGGATCACCCGGCCGGAAGTTTTCGGTCGAGGGTCTTTCGGGACACCGCCAGCCGGCGAGCGGCGAGGGACTTGTTCCCTGCACACGCATCCACCACCCGGCGCATGTGGTCGATCTTGACCTGTTCCAGCGTCCAGTCCAGCGGATAGCCCGAGCCGCCCGGGTCGTCGAGCTCCGCGGGCGGCCCGGGCTCATTCGCCGGAAATTGACCCAGGAGGGTTGCCCGCTCGATGAGGTTTCGAAGCTCGCGGACGTTGCCTGGCCAGGCGTGGGCCGTCAACCTGTCGCGCACAGCCCCGTCGAGAACCGCGGGCGGCAAGCCTGCCTGGACCGAGGCAATGCCCGAGAAGTGTTCCGCCAGGCGAACAATGTCACCCGCGCGCCGCCGCAGGGGCGGCAGCACGACATGAATGACATTGAGTCGATAGAACAGGTCTTCCCGGAAACGGCCCTCGCGGACCCGATCGTGCAGATCATGCTGGGTAGAGGCGATGATCCGGACATCCACCGGCACCTCCCGGTCGGCACCGACGGGACGTATGGCGCTTTCCTCGAGGGCCCTTAGCAGCTTGACCTCCATGGCCAACGGCATTTCACTGATTTCGTCGAGAAAAAGAGTCCCGCCCGCCGCGGCGACAAACAGCCCGTCGCGGCCCTGGTGGGCGCTGGTGAATGCGCCTCGCCGATGGCCGAATAGCTCGCTCTCGAGCAGTTCCGGCGCGATGGCGCCGCAGTTCACGGCCACGAACGCGCCGCGACGCCCGCTACGCGCGTGAATCCGACGCGCGACGAGTTCCTTGCCGGTGCCGGTCTCCCCTTCGATGAGCACGGTCGCCGGCAAGGGTGCGATGCGTTCGATCAGCGCCTTGACCTGGCGCATCTCGTCGCAGTCTCCGACCAGTTCCCCTTCCTCACCTCGGCTTGCGCTGGCCGCCGCGACCGGCCGAATCTCCTCCGGCCTCAGGAGCCGCCGCGCTACATCTTTCGCGTCCAGGGGTATCTCGAAAACGTCTTCAACGCCCTGCCTGAGGGCGTGGAGCAACAGGCCGGTATCGAGCCGGTCGGCGATCAGGACGGCCCGCGAAGCCAGCCCCTCGGCCCGGGTTCGCCTCCACCAGTCCAATTCACTGGCACCACCGACGAGTACGACAGCATCAAAGTGGCAGCGCCGGGTGAGCCTGTCTGCCTCGGACAAGGTTGCAACCGCCTCCACATAGGCCGATCGACGCCCGAAGGCACCGCGCAGGTCGGCCCAAAGCGTATCGCCTCCGCCCAGAATGAGCACCGAAACCGGTCCATTCATCAGGTCAGATCCGCCGGACCGGCCAGGACGAAACGTGTGGGCAATGGGCCATTGGACGCGCTGTGCATTGCGGGGGATGTACCATGTTGCAGTCAGAGCAGCAATCGAGACCCTCAAAGCGTAAGCGTGAAGGACATAATGACGCAATACCGGATCCCGCTGGGTCACATTGACCCGGCGACATGGTGGACATTCTGGGTCACACTTCGGCCCCGAACCGCCTTTTCGGGCATCGGATTGCCGGTGGGCTGGGCTGGCACCGGGATTGCAGAAAGCGATGATGAACGAACGTACAACGGCGATGTCCGAAGGATCTCGATGCGCTGCCAGAGGCACACCACCAGACCGTATGCGACAGCGCCGGAGACAATGCCTCGCCGCCCGCGCGGCTCCTGGCGTTTTGCCAATGCTGAAACGCAGCGGGCCAGAGCGGGAGATACGTTCGACTCATGAATGACTTCTCCGACGCGTTCTGGGCCGCTCTTCGGCTGCTGGCCGATCTCGACCCGGACCTGATTGAGATCGTCGGACTGTCACTGTCGGTCAGTCTCGGGGCCACGGGTCTCGCCGCCCTGGTCGGCCTGCCGCTGGGCGCGGCCGTGGCGCTGATTCGATTTCCCGGCCGCCGCGGCATCACGATTTTTCTCAACGCGATGATGGGACTGCCGCCGGTCGTTGTCGGCCTGGTGGTCTACATGATGTTGTCCCGCGCGGGCCCCCTGGGCGAACTCGGCCTGTTGTTCACACCGACGGCCATGGTCATCGCCCAGTTCATTTTGATCACCCCCATCGTCGCCGCCCTGACCCGCCAGACGGTAAGCGACCTGAACGAGGAATACGAAGAGCACCTCCGGTCCCTCGGCGCGGATACCACCCAGCGAATCGGAACCCTGCTCTGGGACGGCCGGTTCCGGCTGCTGACGGCGGTTCTGGCGGGGTTCGGCCGCGCGGTCGCCGAAGTCGGCGCCGTCTTGATTGTCGGGGGCAACATTCAGCACTCCACGAGGGTCATGACCACGACCATTGCGCTTGAGACCAGCAAGGGCAACCTGGCCTTTGCCCTGGGACTGGGCCTGGTCCTGGTTACGGTAGCGGCCAGCGTTAATGCAACAGTCACGGTGATTACGGATGCCGCAAGCCGTCGCTACGGTTGAGTCGCTGCGGCGGCGGGAAAGGGGCGACGGCACGCGGCCGCCCCATCCGCTGCTGCCGCTGACGGTGCGCAATCTCGGCTACCGGGCCGGCGACAAATGGATCCTCAAAGACGTGTCGTTTCGCCTGCCCGACGCCACCAGGACCGTGATCCTGGGTCCGAACGGCGCCGGCAAGAGCGTCCTGCTGCGACTGTGCCACGGCCTCCTGCGACCCAGTGCCGGGACCATCTCCTGGGGCGGGATGACGCCGGAAAGCGCGGCCTCGGGACAAGCTCTTGTTGCCCAGCGGCCGGTGCTCCTGCGCCGGTCGGTCGCCGGCAACATTCTGCATGCGCTGAAAATCCGCCATGTGCCCCGCGTCCAGCGCCTGGAGCGGGTCAGAGCGGCCCTGGCGCTGGCGGGTCTCGAGCACCTGAAGGAACGGCCCGCCCGCACCCTGTCCGGCGGTGAGCAACAGCGGGTCACCCTGGCCCGGGCGTGGGCCCTGCGGCCGAATGTCCTGATGCTCGACGAGCCCACATCCAGCCTCGATCCGGGCGCCACCCGGGGAGTCGAGGAGCTGATCCGGGCGGTGGACGCGGCCGGCACCAAGATCATCATGACCACCCACGACATCTCCCAGGGACGCCGCCTGGCGGACGACGTCTTGTTCCTGCACCAGGGACGACTGGTGGAACACACACCGGCGGCGGCATTCTTTGCCGCGCCGTCGGCACCCGCTGCAGCCCAGTTCATTCGCGGAGAACTGCCCTTTTGACATTCCGGAATTCATCACCGCGGCCCCAACAGCCGAATATCACCCGTTAATCCTGTCCAGAGGAAACCATCCGACATGCGACCGGTTCTTGCCCTGTTCCTGTCCCTTGCCCTGACCATCAATGTCTACGCAGACGAGAACAGCATCGTGGTCGCGTCCACGACCTCGACGGAAAACTCCGGCCTCTTCGACTACCTGTTGCCCCGGTTCACAAAGCAAACCGGCATCAAGGTCAAGGTGGTCGCCGTGGGCACCGGCCAGGCCATACACCTGGCGGAGAACGGCGACGCCGACGTCCTGTTCGTGCACCATCCCGAATCGGAAAAAAAGTTTGTCATCCAGGGATTCGGCGTCGAGCGCTACGCCGTCATGCACAACGACTTCATCATCGTCGGCCCGGCAGATGACCCCGCCAAGATCCGCGGCCGCGGCCAGGGCCGTGCGGGCGAGGCGCTGGAGGCCATAGCGCGAGCCCAGGTCCCGTTCGCCTCGCGGGGCGACGACAGCGGAACCCACAAGAAGGAGATGAGCCTGTGGAAAGTCGGGAGCGTCGATCCCACGGAGGCCAGTGGAACGTGGTACCGCGAAACCGGGTCCGGCATGGGGGCGACCCTGAACGTGGCCAGCGGCATGGACGCCTACGCGCTGACCGACAGGGCCACGTGGCTGAAATTCGGCAACAAGGGCAACCTGGAGTTGCTGGTGGAAGGCGATCCGGTGCTGTTCAATCCCTACGGCGTGATACTCGTCAACCCGAATCGCTATGCCCATGTGAAGGCAGAGGCCGGACAGGCGTTTATCGACTGGCTCCTGTCGCTCGAAGGCCAGACCCTGATCTCTGAATACCGGATCGAGGGACAACCCGCCTTCTTCCCGGATGCCCTGCCGGGGCTGAAGGACTAGGCCCCTGCCCGTGGACGTTGACAATGCAGGGCACGCAGTGACCGGGCTGGTTCTGGCCGGTGGCCGCGGAAGCCGGATGGGGGGCATCGACAAGGGCCTCGCCGACGTCGGCGGGCGGCCGATGGTGGCCCACGTCCTCGACCGGCTCTCTACCCAGGTGGAGTTCATGGTCATCAACGCCAATCGCCACCGGGATGTTTATGCCGGCTTCGGTTATCCGGTAGTGGCCGACGCAGAAGGGGATTACGCCGGGCCGCTGGCCGGATTCGCCGCCGGGCTTGCGGCCGCCCCCACGCCCTGGGTTGTTACCGTCCCCTGTGACTCGCCGCTGTTGCCCGACGACCTGGTGGAGCGGCTGCGGGCCACTCAGAACGAAAGCGCGGCGGAAATCGTGAGCGCCCACGATGGTGAGCGACTGCAGCCGGTATTCACGCTCCTGAAAACGGACCTGCTTGGGAGCCTCGAGGCCTTCCTCGCCTCAGGCCAGCGCAAGATCGACCGCTGGTTTGCCGGCCATCGGGCGAAGATCGCGGACTTCAGCGACAATAAGGCCGCTTTCGAAAACATCAACCGGCCCGATGACCGCCGGCGCATGGCCCGGCAGTTGACCTTGAACAACCCTGACGGCTAAGACAAGAACGGTTAACCACATGGCCTTGTCCGCCGGATACCGGAGAGCCCCTTGAGCAGTCCTTTGCCCGATCCTTGTGAAGACCTTCGCAAGACCCTGAGCCTCGACGAGGCCGTCGCCCGCATGCGGGCGGCCGTCCGGCCGGTTTCCGGTTCGGAAACCCTCGCCGTTAGGGACTCGCTCGGTCGCGTCCTCGATGAAGATGTCACCGCCAGGGTGGACGTGCCGGCCCACACGAACTCGGCCATGGACGGCTACGCCGTGGCGGGAGGGACGCTGCCGGCCCCCGGCGAAGACCGGCGCGCTTACAAGGTCATCGGAACGGCCTTCGCAGGGCACCCGTTCGACCGCGCACCCGGGACAGACGAGTGTGTCCGGATCATGACCGGCGCACCCCTGCCACCGGGTGCCGACACCGTTGTCATGCAGGAACACGTAGAGCGGGACGATGACGTGGCGGGGATCGGCCCCGGCCATCAGGCCGGACAGAACGTGCGCCGCGCAGGCGAGGACCTGGCGGCCGGCGCGGTCGCCGTGGCCGCGGGAACCCGGATCGAACCGGCACATCTTGGTGTCATCGCATCTGTCGGCGTGGGCCAGGTCGTGGTCCGACGGCGGCCCAGGGTGGCGTTCTTCTCGACGGGCGACGAACTCACCGCCGTCGGCGGACCGCTGGGGCCCGGCCAGATCTATGACAGCAACCGCTACAGCCTCTACGGCATGCTGGAACGGGCTGGCGTGGAACCGATCGACATGGGTGTCGTGAAGGATGACCGGGATGTGCTTGAGGCCGCGCTGCGCAAAGCCGGCCAGGAAGCGGACGCCATCGTGACCTCCGGCGGGGTCTCCGTGGGCGAGGCGGACTACGTGACCGAGGCCTTGAGGACCCACGGGCAGTTCGACTTCTGGAAAGTCGCCATGAAGCCGGGCAAACCGATCGCTTTCGGACAGATTGGCGATGCCCTTTTCTTCGGCTTGCCGGGCAACCCCGTGTCGGTGATGGTCACGTTCTACCAGCTGGTCCGGCCCGCGCTGCTGGCCCTCGCAGGCAGCCCTCCGGACATCCCCATCCGATTGATGGCGCGCTGCGACAGCACGCTGAAGAAGAAGCCGGGGAGGCGGGAGTTCCAGCGCGGAATCCTCACCACCGGCGAGGACGGCACCTACGTGGTCACCAGCACAGGCCGGCAAGGGTCCGGCCTGCTGAGCGTGATGGCCGCGGCCAACTGTTTTATCGTGCTGCCCGAGGAAGC
Organism: uncultured Gammaproteobacteria bacterium; assembly: GCA_963842955.1. GTDB lineage: Bacteria > Pseudomonadota > Gammaproteobacteria > Steroidobacterales > XN24 > JARFQW01. The sequence goes on along the minus strand of CAWJIJ010000005.1, from coordinate 245,057 downwards.
GGGCGGCGTCACGCCCGGCAGCCAGGTGGAAGTGCAGCCCTTCTGCGCTTTTGTCTGACTGCCATTCTTTATCGACGCTTCAAGACGCTCAACAAAGGCTGCAACTTATGGCCAACGCCCACGGCAACCCGGAGCGGGAATTCATTCCGCTGGACATTGCGGTGCTCACCGTGTCGGATTCTCGGGATGACACGACCGACAAGTCCGGCAAGCTGCTGGTGGAACGGCTGAACGCCGCAGGCCACCGGTCGGCGGCGAAAATCATCGTTCCCGACGACGTCTATCGGATCCGGGCCGTCGTCTCTGCCTGGATAGCGGACCCCTCCGTGCAGGTGGTAATCACGACGGGGGGCACCGGCGTAACGGGACGGGACGGGACGCCGGAGGCGGTTACCCCGCTGCTGGACAAGCTCATCGACGGCTTTGGCGAAGTCTTCCGGTCCATCTCCTATGAGCAGATCAAGACCTCCACCATGCAGTCCCGGGCTCTCGCCGGTGTTGCCAATGGCACCTATGTCTTCTGCGTGCCCGGATCCTCCGGCGCGTGCCGGACGGCGTGGGACGACCTGATCGCGGCCCAGCTGGACCACCGCACCCGCCCCTGCAACCTGGCCGAACTGATCCCGAGGCTGCTGGAACGCTGAGTCCGGTTCACGTCCACACCGCCGCATGACCCACCATTCGCTCCTCCTGCTCGTCGGCACCCAGAAGGGCCTGTTTCGCCTGCGCCCTGGAACCAGCGGCGAGCCCTGGGTCGTGGACGGCCCGCATATCGAAGGCTACGAGGTACTCCACGTGCTGCCCAGCCGGGCCGAGCCGGGTGTGCTTTTTGCCGCCGCCCGCCACAAGATCTGGGGCGCGCACCTGTATCGCAGCGACGACTTCGGCCGGAGCTGGACCCCCGCGGGCGTGACGCCGGCCCATGTCGGCGGGCCGCATGACACCGGCGTCAATGCCGTCTGGTTCCTGGCCGAGTCACCTCACGACGGGCGACTCCTCGCCGGCATCGACCCTCCCGGCCTGTTTGCCAGTTTCGACCGGGGCGCTTCATGGGAGCCCGTTGCGGGCCTGAACGAGCACCCCAGCCGTGACCGATGGGAACCGGCGAAGGGGGGCTTCTCCGTTCATTCCCTCCACGTGCACCCGACCCGGGCGGAACGCTGGTATGCCGCTGTCTCGGCCGGCGGCGCGTTTCGAAGCGACGATGCCGGTGAACACTGGGTACCCGTCAACCGGGGCGTGCGGGCGGAGAACCGGCCGGAGCGCTTTCCCGCAGTGGGCCACAACATTCATCGGCTGGTCATGCATCCGCTCCGCCCGGAGCGACTCTATCGCCAGTGCTACAGCGGCGTGTATCGCAGCGACAACGGCGGCGACGACTGGCAGGAGATTACCGCCAATCTGCCGAGCGACTTCGGCTATGCGGTCGTATGCGACCCCGAGGATGCCGACACGGTGTTCCAGGTGCCCATCTCCAGCTCCCATATGCGCACCGCGCCGGATGGCCGGCTTCGCGTCTACCGTTCAACCGATGCCGGGGGGCACTGGGAGTCGGTCAGCGAGGGTCTGCCGGCAGAGCACGTCTATGTCACCGTGTTGCGCGAGGCCATGGATGCGATACGCGGCGAATCCCTGTGCATCGCATTCGGCACGTCCAGCGGGCACGTCTTCGCCAGCGGCAACGGCGGTACGACGTGGGAGCTGGCCAGGGCCTATCTGCCGAGAATCCTGAGTGTCCGTGCCGTGACCACGGCCTAGCCCCATGCCCTCGCCGGCTCCGCCTATCGGCCTCATCGAGGCGCTGGATGTCAACGGGGGCATCGTTTGCGCCGTGGGCGCAGGCGGCAAGAAGACCCTGCTCTACCGGCTGGCGGAAGCGTTCCCGGGCCGCGTTGCGATCACCAACACGGTGTTTGCCGCGCCGGTCCCTGCATCGGTCGGCGCTTCAAACGTGATCGCCCGGCCTGCCAAGCTCCAGGAACGGGTTCGGGAAGCCGGCGGCAACCGGCTCGCCTATACCCTCCCTGACATCAAGAGCGGCCGCCATGCGGGTGTCCCGGCGGAGCTGGTCAGCGCAATTCATCGCTCGGCCAACCTGGACCTGACCCTGGTCAAGGCCGATGGCGCCCGGATGCGCTGGCTGAAAGCGCCCGCAGAGAATGAGCCGGTTCTTCCACCGGGCACCACGCGCGTACTCGTCCTGCTGTCCGCCCGGGCCCTTGGTGAGCCACTGAGCGCACGGGTCGCCCATCGCGTGGACGCCGTCGCAAAAATCACCGGGCTGACCCCGGGAGAAACGGTGAATCCGACCGCCTTCGCCCGGCTGTTCTCCTCCGCGAGCGGGGTCGCCGCGCGTACCGCCGGCGCACCGGCCATGGCGATCATCAACATGGTGGACGACGCCAACCGGCTCGGCCTCGCCGAACAGGCAGCCCGGGCGATGCTCGATCAGACGGATCGTTTCGACCGGGTGGTTCTGACCCGTCTGAACGACCGTGAATGTCCCTTGGTTGCGGTGATCACCCGGTAGCGGGGCAAGGCGCCACCCCACCGACTGCCGTATGATGGGAACAGGGCTTCGGCGTTTCACCTCCTGCGCCCCGTTTTGGCCACGGCGGGCAGAATTCTCGATGGCAGGACGAGTATGCAGCGATCGCTATTTGAACACTTCGAAAGAGGCGCCGCGACGACCGCACCGGTAGCGAACCCGCCATGAGCAAGGCCACTGTCCTGATCCCGCAGGGACTCCGCGCGTTTACGCACGGCGCGCCGGTCGTCACCGTGTCAGCCGACACGGTGGGCGCCGCGCTAAAGGCCGTGGACGAGCAAGCACACGGTTTTTTGGCCCGGATCCTGACCGCCGAGCAGGAGCTCCGCCCCCTGGTCAATATCTTTGTCGGCGAATTCAGCATTCGTGAGAAAGGACGGCCTTCAGACCTGCCTGTCCGACGGAGACATCATCGCGGTGATTCCGGCTGTCGCCGGCGGCTAGCGTACCGCCTCGTCCTGGCCTGGAGATGCGCAGCAACGCGAGAGTCCGCGGAGGTCGGCAGACCTCTGTTGGTCTGCTACCATGTCGCAGCGCAGAGTCCGCTCGGCGGATTTCGGGGGGATGGATGACGAGCACAAGCGGTGCCGGAGAAGGCCTCAGGCAAATGGCAGAATCACTAACCCGCCGTTTTGCCGGGCTAAGACATCCGGCGGTGGCGCTATCGCTGGCCATGTGCATCACGGCCTGTGGCCAAAAGACCGAGGGTCCGGCGGCGGCGCCAATCAAGGTCCCGGTAGCCAAGGCCTTTCAGCAAGATGTACCGGTTTCTCTCGAACTGGTCGGCCAGACCCAGGGCTCGGTAGATATCCCGATTCGCGCACGGGTTGAGGGTTTCCTTGAGACCCAGACATTTACCGAAGGCGGCACGGTCGAGGCGGATCAGCTGCTTTACACGATCGATCCCCGTCCGTTCGAGGCGAAAGTCGCGGAAATCCAGGGCCGGGTGGCGGAGGCACGGACCCTGCTCGCCAATTCCCGGTCCGACCTCGACCGGATCCGGCCGCTGGCGGAAATGAAAGCCGTCAGCCAGCAGGACCTGGACGGCGCCGTGGCCCGCTACGAGGCCGCCATCGGCAACCTCCAGGCGGCAAACGCCCAGCTGGACCAGGCGGAAATCGAGCTGAGCTATACCAGGATCCGCTCCCCCATGGACGGGCTCATCGGGATCTCCAAGGCCAAGGTAGGCGAATTCGTCGGGGCTCCGCCGAATCCGGTGGTCCTGAACTTCGTCTCCCAGATCGACCCCATCCGGGTGCGTTTTGCCATCAACGAGCGGGACTACCTGCGCCTCGCGCGCGAGGTCGACGATCTTCGGAGCGCCCGCAGCGAGCGCAGGGAGCAATCCGACGAAGGTCTCGAACTCATCCTGTCGGACGGCTCACTGCACCCCTCTCGCGGCCGAATCGTAGCCTATGACGCGGCGATCAATCCGACCACGGGCACCTTCACGATGGAAGCGGACTTTCCGAATTCCGAGGGCATCGTGCTGGCCGGCCAGTTCGCGCGGGTGCGCGCCGTCGTGGAGCAGCTCCCGGACGCCGTGGTGATCCCGCAGCGGGCGGTCTCCGAGCTACAGGGTCTCTACCGCGTGTTCGTCGTCGGCGAGGACGGCAAGGTCAAGCTGCGCACCGTCACCCTCGGCCCGCGCTTCGAGAAGCTGCAGGTGGTCGAGTCCGGAGTCGCGCCCGGGGAACTCGTGGCGGTGGAGGGACTCCTCAGATTGACCAACGATGCGACGGTCGAGCCGGAGTTGGTTCAAGCCGAGACAGACCCGACCGAGTCTTCCGGCACCGAGGGATAGAGAGTGGCTGAATTCTTTGTCCGGCGGCCTATCGTGGCCATGGTGATCGCCATCATCATCGTGATCGTCGGACTGGTTGCCCTCGGCCGGCTGCCCATTGCCCAGTATCCCGAAATCACGCCGCCTATGGTGTCGGTGTCCGGCACCTACACCGGGGCGAATGCCACCGACGTCGAGCAGTCGGTGGCCACGCCCATCGAGCAGAAGGTCAATGGCGTCGAGAACATGATTTACATGAACTCGACCAACTCCAGCGACGGCCGCATGAACCTGGACGTGTCCTTCGAAGTCGGCACGGACCTGGACATGGCCAACGTGCTTACGCAGAACCGGGTATCCGAAGCAAGCGCGAGCCTGCCCCAGGAAGTCACGCGCCTCGGCGTACCGGTCAAGAAAAAGCTGTCGTTCCCGCTCCTGGTCATTTCACTCGTCTCCCCCAACGGTACCTACGACGAGGAGTTCCTCACAAACTACGCTGCGATCAATATCGTCGACGAGCTGGCCCGTATTCGCGGCGTGGGTCTCGCCGAGGTGCTTGGCGGCAGCACCAGCGAATACGCCATGAGGGTCTGGATCAAGCCGGACCAGTTATCCAATCTGCAGCTGACGATTCCGGACATCACCCGGGCCATCCAGGAACAGAACGTGCTGGTTCCGGCCGGCCAGATCGGCGGCGAGCCGGCGCCGCCGGGCAACCAATTCACGTACACGGTGCAGACCGGCGGCCGATTCGAAACGCCGGAGCAGTTCGGTAACGTCGTCGTCCGGGCCAACCCGGACGGCTCCCAGGTCCTGCTAAAAGACGTCTCGCGCATCGAGCTGGGGACCCAGAGCTACCTTTATAACGTGCGTCTCGACGGGCAGCCCTCGGCGCTGCTCTGGGTTTATCAACTCCCGGACGCCAACGGCCTCGAGGTCGGGCAAGCGGTGTTTGCCGCGCTGGAACGGGTCTCGGAGCGTTTTCCGGACGACGTCGAATACGTGATCTCGCTGGATACGACCAAGCCGATCACCGCCGGTATCCGGGAAATTATCATCACGCTGTTCCAGGCGGTGGCCCTGGTCATCCTGGTCGTATTCATTTTCCTGCAGAATTTTCGCTCGACCCTGATTCCGACGCTGACCGTACCGGTGTCACTTATCGGCACCTTCATGGTGTTCCCGCTGCTGGGCTTTTCCATCAACACCCTGTCGCTCCTCGGACTGGTGCTGGCCATCGGCATTGTCGTGGACGACGCCATCGTCGTCGTGGAGTCCGTGGCCCTGAAGATGGAACAGGGCATGAACCCGAAAGACGCCACCATCGCGGCCATGAAGGAAGTGTCCGGTCCCATCGTGGCCACCTCACTGTCCCTGATCGCCGTCTTCGTGCCGGTGGCCGCCATGGGCGGTATAACCGGGCGTCTCTACCAGCAGTTCGCCATCACCATTGCCATCTCGGTGGCGATTTCCTCGATCAACGCCCTGACCCTGAGTCCGGCGCTGAGCGCCTCCCTGCTGAAACCGCCGGGGGAGCAAAAGAAGGGGTTCCTCGACGGTTTCTTCAATGCGTTCAACCGGGTCTTCGACAAAGCCACGGACAGGTTCATGGTCCTGGCGGAGTTCTTCATCACCAGACTGTCCGTCGCTCTCCTCCTCCTGGCCGGGCTGATCGTGGGCCTGGTGTTCCTGTTCCGGATCGTGCCCGCCGGATTCGTCCCGGAAGAGGACCAGGGCTATGTGCTGGCCGGCCTCGTGATGCCGGATGCAGCCTCGCTGCAGCGCACTGACGAAACCATGGCGAAGATCGAGGCCATTATCGAGGAATATGACGCGGTCCAGAATTCAACGGTCATCGCCGGATACAACATTCTGTCCAGTACGCTGCAGCCAAACGCCGGCACGGTGTTTCTGCAGTTGAAGGACTGGGACGAGCGTTCCGACCCCGGGGACCACGCCCGGGAGATCGTCCGCCGCCTGAACGCGGACTTTGCGACCCGTATTACCGGCGGCGTCGCCTTCGCCTTCGGGCCGCCGGCCATTCCCGGCCTGGGAACGGGCTCGGGCTTCTCGATCCTGATTCAGGATCGGGGTGGCAACACGCCGGAGTATCTCGCGGCAGAAACGGGGAAATTCATCCAGGCAGCCATGGCCAGGCCCGAAATCGGTGGCGCCCTGACCATGTTCCGGCCCAGTTCGCCGCAGATCTTCCTTGACATCGATGACGCCAAGGCGCTGAAGCTGGGCGTGCCCCTGGCTGACGTCAACACGTCCGTCGGGGCGTTTCTCGGCGGCGCCTATGTCAACGACTTCAATCGCTTCGGACGGCTGTACAAGGTCTTCGTTCAGGCGGAGCCCGAGTACCGCGCGAGCGTGGACGGCATCCGCATGTTCTATGTGCGCAACACCGAAGGCGAGTCCGTGCCCTTGTCCACCCTGGTCGAGACCAGCCCGACAACGGGTCCGGAATTCACGAACCGCTTTAACCTCTTCCGCGCCGCCAAGGTCACCGGCGGCCCGGCGCCGGGCTACAGCTCGGCCCAGGCCCTGGCCGCGCTGGAGGAAGTCGCCGCCGAGACCCTGCCCAGCGACATGAGTTATGCGTGGGCGGACATGTCCTACCAGGAGAAGCAGGCCGAGGGCAGCGGCGCCGTCGTGTTCCTCTTCGCTCTGCTTTTCGTGTACCTGATTCTGGCTGCACAGTACGAGAGCTGGTCGCTGCCCTTCTCCGTGCTTATGGGCACACCCATCGCGGTGTTCGGAGCCATTGGCGGCCTGTGGATTGCCCGTATGTTCAGCGAGAGCTATGAGAACAACGTGTTTGCCCAGATCGGTCTCGTCATGTTGATCGGCCTGTCCGCGAAGAACGCCATCCTCATTGTCGAGTTCGCGAAGATGGAAATGGAGAAGGGCAAGAACGCGGTGGACGCTGCCCGAGAGGCGGCACGGCTGCGTTTCCGGCCAATCCTCATGACTGCGTTCTCGTTCATTCTCGGCGTTGTCCCGCTGCTGATCGCCAGCGGCGCCGGGGCCGAAGCCCGGCTGGTGATGGGCATGACCGTCTTCAGCGGGATGCTGGTGGCCACCGTGGTGGGCGTCCTGGTGGTACCCGCGCTGTTCGTGTTCGTCCAGAAATACATCAGCAAGAGCGACAAGGGCGTCCCCGTCAGCGCCGCGCCGGGCACGGAGGCTGGGGGATGAAGCCGGCCCGCCTAGCGCTCATGGCAATTCCGGCGCTGCTTTCCGCCTGCGCCATGGGGCCGGACTACGAGCGCCCCGATCTGGATGTGCCGACCGTCTACCGGGAGCCCGCAGCTGCGGGGCCCAGCGTTGCGAACCTGGCATGGTGGGATCTCTACCAGGACGAGCAGCTGAAACTCCTGATCAGCATCGCGCTGGAAGAAAACAAGGATCTGGGGATTACCCTGGCCCGTATCAACGAATCCCGCGCGGCCCTGCGAATCGAGCGAGCGAACCAGTTCCCGTTCCTGGACCTCAACGGTTTCGCCGGAAGGGGAGATCGGAGCGAACTGATTTTCCCGGGAGCCAGTCCCAGCGACAACTATCGACTGACCGCGGACCTGTTTTTTGAAGTGGACCTGTGGGGTCGCCTGCGCCGGGCGACGGAGGCGGCCCGGGCGGAACTGCTGGCGACCGAGGAAACCTATCGCAGCGTGACCATTACGCTCGTCTCAACAGTAGCCAGTACTTATATCCTGCTTCGCGACCTGGATGAGCGCCTGGGGATTTCGCGGCGCACCCTCAAGACCCGCCTGGACAGTCTGGCCATCAACGAGGCCCGCTTTGACAAGGGCACCGTCCCGGAACTCGACGTCAACCAGGCCCAGATCGAAGTGGCCGAGGCCGAGGTGGCCATCGCCTTCTTCGAGCGCTCAATCGTCCAGGCCGAAAACTCGCTACGAATCCTGCTGGGCCGGAACCCGGGTCCGATTCCCCGGGGCAGAACCATCCGCGATCCCATTGTGGCCCCCGAGGTGCCTCCGGGGCTGCCTTCGGAGTTGATCCGGCGCCGGCCCGACGTGACCTCGGCAGAGGCCCGCCTGGCAGCCCAGACTGCCCGGATCGGTGTCGCCGAAGCGCTGCGATATCCATCCATCTCGCTTACCGGTTTCCTGGGCGTCGAAAGTGACGACCTGTCGGATCTCAACGACAGTGACGCAAAAACCTGGAACATCGGGGCCAATCTGTTTGCACCAATTTTCAATTCGGGACAGCTAAAGGCGAACGTGGAAGTCGAGCGCGCCCGCACCGAGCAACTGCAGCTGGACTACGAGGCGACGCTGCAACAAGCCTTTCGCGAGGTGGAGGACGCCCTGGTCGGCGTCAGAACCCTGTACGCGGAGTCCGAGGCCCGCGGGCGCCAGGTTAATGCCGCCAGGAATGCCGCCCGGCTCTCTCGGGCTCGTTACGATGGCGGCGTCGTGGATTACCTGGAAGTGCTCGATTCCGAACGCACACTGTTTACCACCGAACTGGACGAATCCCGCACCAGGCAGGAGTACCTGAACTCGATCGTGGAACTCTACAAAGCCCTGGGTGGCGGCTGGACCCTCGGCGAGTAGCCGGGCCACCCCGCCACCGGTTTCCGCACCGACCGATACTCAACTCCGGCTGATCTTTCCCCTAGGACATCAGCCGAGCTATGGCCTTGCGCTCCAGTTCCGGATCGATCCATCGACGTGGGTTGGCCCGCCGCTCGTCCGGCTGGCTTTTCCACCAGGCCAGCGTATCGCGGGCAGTATCCGCAAGCGACCGCATGGGCAATCCCGCGTTCACCGCGGCGGTGCTGTCGAAGTGGTAGGACCCACGTTCCGGGCTGAGCATCGGCGGTGAGATGTCCAGTTCCTCCAGCAGCGCTTCGTCGGGCCAGTGAAAGCGCACCGGCGAGGCGGTCATGGCCCTGAGGCCCCACATCAGGCCTTCGCGAGTCACCTTCGAGGAAGGGCCGGCCGCGTTGAACAGTCCCGGGGTATCGTTTTCCAGGAGCCGGATCATCCAGGGGCACATGTCCCGTGCGTCGATCCACTGGATCTCCCGCTCCGGCCCGCTCGGCGCAAGAATGTCGCCGCCCCGCTCGATCCGGTCCACCCAATAGGTGAACCGGTCGGTCCGGTCGCCCGGACCGACGATGTACGTTGGCCGAACGATGGTCGCCTTCGATCCCAGCTCGGCCTGCACGATGCGGTCGCACGCCGCTTTCAGCGGGCCGTAGGTCTCTCCGGTCACCTCCTCGACGGACGGGTCGGCGAGGGTCGCCAGCGGTCCGGATTCCGAGAAGGTACTCGCCGCATCGAAGTCGTAGACCGCAACCGTGGAAACATAGAGGTAGCGGCCGACCCGGTCCTTCAGGAGCTCCACCGAGTCTTGCACGTGGCGGGGCACGTATCCGGAGTTGTCGATCACCGCATCCCAGCGGCGGCGGCCTGCCAGCTCCTTCAGACCGTCATCGACCTTCGAATCGCGGTTGCCGATGATTTCCTCAACCCGGCCGCCATACAGACCCGGCTGACTGCCACGATTGAACATCGTGACCTTGTGACCACGCGCGAGGGCATATTCGATTTCATGGGGACCGATGAAGCCCGTGCCGCCGAGCACCAGCAGATCGAGCGGCCTGGCCGCGGCCTCCGGCACCGCCGCGGAGAGACCGCTGGCATAGAGTCCGGCCGTGCCGGCCGTCAGCTTCAAAAATTCCCGTCGTGTCGCCATTCGCATCCCTCTGTCTGGTTCCGCCGAAACCTGTACGGGGTCCCCCACCCGCGCGTGAATGCGTCCGTGCAGCTGCGAAAGAGTGTAGCAACACGTGGGTCACACCCAGACGACAACCGCTTTCTGCCAAATTACCGTGGCAAGCTGCCATAATTGATGCATCGCAATATCGCCAGGAACCGCCATGGTGCGCAAGCGCAAACGCTTCGGAATCGATATCGAGTCCATTTTCGAGCCGGGTTCCGTGGCGATCATCGGCGCCTCCGAAGCCGATGGGTCACCTGGCACAGCGGTTCTCAAGAACATGCTGAAGGCGAAATTCAAGGGCAAGATTTACCCGGTCAACCCGAAGTACGAGAAGGTTCAGCGACGCCGCTGCTATCCGGATATTGCCAGTATCCCGGGCAGCGTGGACCTGGCGGTTATCGCCACACCGGCCCGAACGGTTGCGAGCGTGCTGGACCAGTGCGGGATTGCGGAAATACCCGGTGCGGTGGTGATTTCTGCTGGCTTTCGGGAAGCCGGCCCCCAGGGCAAGGCCCTCGAAAACGCCGTGCTGAAGACCGCCCGAAAGCATGGCATCCGATTTCTGGGCCCGAACTGCCTCGGCGTCATGCGCCCGGACATCGGCCTCAACGCCACCTTCTGCGAACTCATGCCGCCGCCCGGCGGCATAGCCCTGGTGTCTCAGTCCGGGGCGCTGGCAACGGCAATCCTCGACTGGGCCAAGCCCAGGGGAATCGGCTTCTCCAACGTGGTGTCCACGGGCATTTCGGCGGACCTGGATTTCGGCGAGATTCTCGACTACCTGGTCGTAGATGCCCAGACCCGGGCCATCATGATGTACGTAGAGGGGATCCATGACGCGCGGCGTTTCATGAGCGCGCTGCGGGCCGCTTCCAGGGCGAAGCCCGTGGTCGTGATGAAGGCCGGAAGACACACCCATGGCATGCGGGCCGCTGCCTCCCACACCGGGGCGCTGGTCGGGTCCGACGACGTTTTCGACACGGCGCTGCGCAGAGCGGGCGTGGTTCGAGTCCAGAACTACGCGAACTTCTTTGCCGCCGCCGCCACGCTGCATGCGGGAATTCGAACCCCCGGGCCGAGACTGGCCATCGTCACGAACGGCGGCGGCCCCGGAGTCATGGCCGCAGACGTCGTCGCCGACCGGGACATCGAGCTGTCGAGCCTTTCGGCGTCGCTGGAAAAGCAGCTCGATACGCTCTTGCCCGCTGCGTGGTCGGGGAACAATCCCGTGGACGTGCTCGGCGATGCACCACCGGACCGCTACGCGGATGCCGTGAGGCTGTGTCTCGAGGACGACGGCGTGGATGCCGTGCTGGCCATCCTCGTACCTCAGGATATCTCCGATCCCACCGAGGTCGCGAGGTCCCTCGCCGCCCTGGACCTGCCTCGAAACAAGCCCTTGCTCACCTGCTGGATGGGTGAAGTGAGCATGGAGCCCAGCCGGAGACTGTTCCGGGAACAAGGAATGCTCACCTACAACACGCCGGAGGCCGCCGTGGCGGCCTTTGCCGCCGCGGCCAACTATCGGGCCAACCAGGCCTTGCTGCTGCAGGTAGCCGAGCCGATAAGCCGCCAGGACGATCCCGACGTCGAGACGGCCCGGATGATCATCAATTCAGCCCTGGACAAGGGCCGGAAGACGCTCGGCGCGATGGAATCGAAGGCGCTACTCGCCGCGTTCCGTATTCCCATTCTGCGCAGCGTGCCGGCACGTGACCCCGTAGAGGCCGTAACTCTCGCCCAGGAAATCGGCTTCCCGGTGGCCATGAAGATCCGGTCACCCGATATCACCCACAAGACCGATGTGGACGGCGTCCGTCTGGGTCTGCGCAGCGGTGCTGACGTGCGGGCAGCGTGGCGGGAAATCATGGACTCCGTGGCCAGCCACGCATCGGACGCCACGGTGGATGGGGTCACGCTGGAGGCCATGTGGCAGCCGGAGAACGGCCGGGAAATCATGCTCGGCGTGCTCAACGACCCCGTATTCGGGCCGGTGATCAGCGTCGGTCTCGGCGGTACGCTCGTCGAGGTAATACGGGACCGGGCCATCGGCCTGCCGCCCCTGAACCGCTACCTGGCCGAACGGATGATCGACCGGACCCGGGCCGCCCGTTACCTGGAGTCGTTCCGGGGCAAGCCGGCGGCGAACCGGGACGGCCTCGTGGACATCATCCTGCGCGTGTCGGAAATGGTCTGCGAGCTTCCCGAACTGGTTGAAATGGACATCAATCCGCTGGTGATCGACGAGAAGAACCTGATGGCCGTTGACGCGCGAATCATGGTCCGCCGTGCCCCGCCCGGACAGCGTCCGTACGACCACATGGCGATCCACCCGTACCCCAGCACGCTGGTAGAGACCACCGAATTGCCGGACGGAACCGTGCTGCAGATCCGGCCCATCCGGCCGGAGGACGCGACAATTGAAAAAGCCTTCGTGGACCGGCTTTCCGAGCGCTCCCGCTACCTGCGGTTCATGCAGCCCTTGACCGAGCTCAGTCCCGAGATGCTGTCCCGGTTCACGCAGATCGACTATGACCGCGAAATGGCGCTGATCGCCGTCGTCGAAGAGGACGGCGAAGAGGTCCAGGTGGGCGTGGCCCGCTACATCATGCACCCACACCGCAAAGGCTGCGAGTTTGCCATCGCCATCTCCGACGAGTGGCAGGGACGCGGCATCGCCACCCGCTTGCTCGAAGCCCTGATCGCGGTGGCGCGTGACCGGCGGCTGAAGATCATGGACGGCATCGTCCTGCGGGAGAACCGGGGCATGCTGAAACTGGCCGATCGGCTGGGGTTCCGGCGGGAGTCGGATCCTGACGATCCGGACCTGGTCGTGCTCAACCTGGAGCTCTAGGAACGGGCGACAGCCGGACTCCCGGGTCGCCTGTGGCTTGACACGGACGGCGCCGTGGCCATCATGCAGGGCCAACTCGCAGCCACGCTCACTACCAGGACACGCCGCTTGCCCCGACCCCATGACTCCCTGCCCCGCTGGCTGTGGCTCTGGCTGCCGGTCGTCGTCGCCGTGCTGCCGTTTGTGGCCAGGATAGGCGCGCCCGCCACGGACCGGATTTTCTATGGCGAGTTCGGGGTTCTCGAAAACCTCACGGTCCTGTTCCTGGCCGTAGGCGTGGTGGCGGGTGTCCGAATCATCGCGGGCCCCACGGCCGCCCAGGCCGGCCCCTTCCGCTTGTGGGTGCTCCTCATCGTCCTCGGCGCGGTCTACTTCGCGGGCGAGGAAATCAGCTGGGGGCAGCATTTCTTCGGATGGGGCACCCCCGAACCCTGGGCCCGGATCAACGAACAGGCCGAGACCAACCTGCACAACACCAGTTCGCTGTTCAACCAGTTGCCCCGGGCGCTGCTTACGCTGGCGGCTCTCATCGGCGGCGTAATCATGCCCGTCTGGATTCGGTCCCGGGATCTGGCCTTTACTCCCGGGTCGGTGCCCGCGTGGCTCTGGCCCACCATGGTATGCCTGCCTTCGGCGGCCCTCGCCGTCGCCATCAGCTGGCCTGGCAAACTGTTGCGGGCTACCGGAATCGACCAGCGAGGCCTGGATATCGGGCCCGGCGAGACCAAGGAGGCCCTCCTCGGGCTCTTCATCATGATCTATTTACTGTCGCTGGCACGGCGGGTTCGGTCGGCGGCGCCCTGACGGCCATCTCGGGAATTCGCCCCCGGGCGGCCTACCAGAACTCCCAGCCCAGTCCCGTGTTGATCCCGTAGTCGGTGCTGGCCGCATCCTCGTCCCTGGGATCGCTGTCGTAGGTGGAATACCAGTTCAGGTTCCAGAAGAAGTCCTCGACCAGTTCCTTGCGGAAATTGATGTCCCACTGGCCGCGGACACGGCCGAAATCCGACAGCCCGGGAAACAACTGCAAGGCAGTAGTGAGATTTGTTTCGGGCGTATCGTACTTGAAGATCGCGTACTGCATGCCAAAGGCCGCTTCCAGATCCGTGTTGGTCTGACCATCCGCCGACTCTTCGTAGGTGATGGCTGGCCCGAAGTAGCCAATGAGCTCATAGGTATTCGTCTGACGCAGGAAGCGCCCCAGCCCCACGCTGCCCAGCAGCCTCAGGTCGAGGCCCAGTTCATCGTTCTGTTCGGCATTGCCCAGTCCGTACGTGAACCAGCGGCTGTCCCGCAGCCTGATGGCCGTCGCCTGGAGCCGGTTGTTCTTGGTCCGGTCGTCGCCGTCATCGGTGATCACGCTGTTGAACTTGAGCCCGTAGCGCCAGGTCTCGTCTGAATACACGACATCCAGCCCGGCGGTGATTCGCGTAACGTCACTGGCCTTCGTAAAGTCATAGCCCGCGTTGACGGTGGCATCGAAGCGGTCGATGACTTTCTGCTCGATGGGGTTCACCTTGACCACGCGCAAGAGCTCCGAGCGTTTCTCCCGCGTGGTTCGCCTGACCACCAGTTCGCCGGTCTCCTCGTCCGTATCCAGCGAGCCGAAATACCGCGTTCCGTCAACGAGTTCAACACGATGATATTCCTGGCTGTCAACGCCACGAATGTCCTTCCACTCGATATAGATCGTCCCCATCGAATCGGTGCTATAGCGCAGCCGGCCGTGCTGGAGAGCTTTCACTTCGCCAGTGATCCGATCGCCGTTGAGCAGTGTGACCACGTCGGTCTTGGCGGCCAGCACGTCCGGACTGGACAGCAACAACCCGATGCCCAGAAAGCAGCCAGCCGGAATCGCCTGGCTGGCAGGAACCGAATGACGAACACCAGCCCCTGGCGGCCTCCGGTCGGGATACGCCATGGATTTCCACAAGAACATTCGCGGCCTTCCTTTTTGGGTTCTGCATAGAGACCTGCCGACCTTTACAATGCCGGCTGACAGGATTCCTAGCGTAGCCGGATCGCGGTGACCGTGGCCAGCCGCCCGGTCACCGCGGCGGATGCGCATGTACCACGCAGACGATCGCGATCAGGAACTGGAGCCGAATTGGAAAGCATCACGATTGCCGCCATCTTCCCGGTCGCCCTGGCCATCGCCTTCCTTTTCGGGTTCGGCGCTCGCCTGATCGGGCTGCCGGCCCTGGTCGGGTTTCTCATTGCCGGGTTTGTCCTGAGCGCGCTGGGCGTCGAGGGCGACGCCACGATCAGCCGGATCGGCGATTTTGGCGTAACGCTGCTCCTGTTCACCATCGGTCTGAAACTCAAGATCAAGAACCTGGCCCGACCCGAAGTCTGGGGCGGCGCCTCCCTGCACCTGCTGATCACGACCGTGGTGTTCAGCCTGATCTTCTACGGCCTCGCCATAGCCGGCGCACCGTTGTTCGCGGACCTGGATGCCGGCACCGCGGTGCTGATCGCCTTCACGGCGAGCTTCTCCAGCACGGTCTTTGCCGTCAAGGTTCTGGAAGAAAAGGGCGAGATGTCGTCCCTGCATGGCCGTACCGCCATCGGCATCCTGATCATGCAGGACATCTTTGCCGTCATCTTTCTGACCGTTTCCACCGGCAAGATCCCGTCCATCTGGGCCATACCCCTGCTGGCGGCCCTGTTCCTGGTTCGCCCGGTCATGGGCTGGATTCTCGACCGTGTGGGTCACGGTGAACTGTTACCGATTTTCGCCATGTTTACGGCCGTCGCACTGGGTGCGCGGGCCTTTGAAATCGTGAACCTGAAGCCCGATCTCGGCGCGCTGATCATCGGCATGCTGCTGGCCAATCACAAGCGCGCGAGCGACGTGGCGGATACCCTTTTCGGACTGAAGGAACTCCTGCTCGTGGGCTTCTTCCTCAGCGTCGGCCTGGCCGGCCTTCCGAATCTCGAGCAGGTGAGCGTCGCGCTCATACTGATGATTCTGATCCCCTTCAAGACCTGGCTGTTTTTCTGGCTGCTCGTGCGTTTCAACATGCGGGCCCGGTCGGCGACGCTGGCGGCCTTCAGCCTCACCAACTACAGCGAATTCGGGCTCATCGTGGCCACGGTCAGCGTGTCCAACGGCTGGCTCGGGCCGGAGTGGCTTGCAGCCATGGCGATTTCCCTGGCGATCTCGTTTATCGCCGCAGCGCCCCTGAACGCAAAAGCGCACTCCATCTGCGGGCGGTACCTGGAACGCCTGAAGCCCTTTGAGACGCCCACACTGCATCCGGAGGAGCATCCGCCGGATCTCGGCCGGGCCCGGGTGGTGATCTTCGGTGTAGGACGCATCGGAACCGCTGCCTATGACCACATTGTCGAGCACCACGGCAATGTGGTGGTCGGCGTGGAGTCGAACGCAGACCGCGTTCGGCAGCACAAGGCCGCGGGCCGGCGGGTCGTGCTCGGAGACGCCATCGACCCGGACTTCTGGGAACGGGTCCGCCGCGGAGGCGCAGATGCCACCGACGTCGTCATGCTGGCCATGCCCGAGCACCGGGCCAATCTCTTCGCGGTGAAGCAGATGCGTGCAACCGGGTTCACGGGCTATGTCGCGGCCCTCGCCGAGCACCCCGACCAGGCTCTGGCCCTGGAAGCCGCCGGCGCGAATCTCGCCCGCAACCTGGCGGCCGAAGCCGGCGCCGGGTTTGCTGCGGATGTCGCCAACTCCATCGACTCGGCGGCGAAACCGGCCTGAGCGTTTCCAGCGATTGCCAGACCACGGTCGAAGGCCGGTCAGGGGCGGGGCAACGTTGAAAACGCGCGTCGATTCCGGGTAGGGCCGTAGCGCCGGCCCGCCCGGTTATCACCGGTATTGTGGACTGCGAGGCGAAGGGGCCCGCTGTCCCCGGTTGTCAGCTTCGGGACGCCCGTCCCGCTTTTCGGCGTTTGCGGCGCTTTTTCCCTGTCCCCTCCCCGCTGTCGTCGAAACCGCCCCATTGTTCGACATGGGCATGCTCGGCCCGCTGGCGAATGCGGGTGTGGCGATTGGACAGCAGCAGGGAGGACGGGTCACAGACCCGGGCCCGGATAACGCCGAGATCCCGCGCCGCATCGAACAGGCTCGGGTACCAGGATTCCCATCCCGGCAGCATTTGATCCACCTGTTCCCGAAGCGTCACGGCCCGTTTCTCTTCCCGATCGTTCCTGCCTCGACGTTAGTCGATGCCGAAGTCGGGGACAACGGTGGAGTTCAACTTTTTCGGCCTGCAGGTGTCGCCCGCCGGCGACACATGGCTACGGGCCCGCAACAGCGATCGCAGGCTAGGGGAAAACCCGGGCCCAGTCCGCCTTCATGTCCACCACAACCCAGTCCCGGCGTTCGGCCTCCTCCAGGGCTTTGTCGAGGCGGCCAATGTGGGAATCCCGATCGTAGGCCCATTCCCGTTCGGCGTCGGTGTGGTGGATAAGCCCCATCAGTCGCGGGCCGTCACCGCCGGCGGTGTACTGCAGCATCTGATGGTCGCCGTCGGAGTTGCCGAAAACCACAATCCGCTCGTCCTCGGGAATAAAGCCCGGCTTGCCCCCGGTGGAGGCGGCAGTCACGAAGTGGACGATCGCTTCCCGGCTGGCCGTGTCGCGCCAAGAAGGCAGGGGCTCCGCGGCATGCACCGCCGAGACCGCCAACAGGATCAGGAAGACCAGCAGTCTGTTCGTCTTCAGCTACTGCATCCGCTCAGCCGCAAAAGCCTTCCGCCAGAAAACAAAAACCCGGGGGAACAACCCCCGGGCCGCCCGATACAGAGCGAAAGGTTGGGGCATTAGCCACCTGGCGGTGTCAGCTTCTCCATCACCTGGTCCAGGCTGAAACTCGCGGCCTTCTGGCTCGGCGGAAACTCTTTGAACGTCGCCAGGAAATTACCCACATAGGCCTGGGCGGGCACCAGCAGGTAGACGCGGTCGATCATCCAATCGTAGTAGGTGTTGGAGGTGATCGTCGCCCGCTCATAGGGATCCCGGCGGAGGTTGTAGATATACGGGACTCGCATCGGCACAAACGGCTCCTGCCACACGTTGAGCGTGCCGGGAGACTTCTGCACCATGAACATGACCTTCCAGTCGTTGTAGCGCAGGGCCGTGAGGTCGCCGTCGTCGGAGAAATAGAAGATCTCCTTACGCGGGCTCTCATCTTCCTCGCCGGTCAGGTACGGAAGGAAGTTGTATCCGTCCAGGTGAACCTTGTAGCTGCGGTCAATGGCCTTCACCCCGCCCGCCTTCAGCTCGTCCTTGACATCGTCGTTGCCG
Source organism: uncultured Gammaproteobacteria bacterium (assembly GCA_963842955.1). Lineage (GTDB taxonomy): Bacteria > Pseudomonadota > Gammaproteobacteria > Steroidobacterales > XN24 > JARFQW01. The sequence goes on along the minus strand of CAWJIJ010000005.1, from coordinate 226,841 downwards.
GCCGCGGCAAGGAACGTAGGCAACCAGTCCATGTGATGCATGATCCCGTTGGACCAGCGGCCCGCTTCGATCTTGCCGGGCCAGCGCACCATCGAGGGCACACGCCAGCCGCCTTCCCAGTTGGTGTTCTTCTCGCCGCGGAACGGGGTCGCAGCGGCATCCGGCCAGGTGTTGTAATGCGGGCCGTTGTCGGTGGAATAGAAAACGATCGTGTTGTCCGCGATGCCGAGGCGATCCAGCGCGTCCAGGAATTTGCCGATGTGCATGTCATGCTCGACCATGCCGTCGGCGTACTCATCCTGGCCGGAGATGCCGCGCAGTTCTTCCTTTACATGAGTCCGGAAGTGCATGCGGGTGCCGCTCCACCAGACGAAAAACGGCTGGTCGTCAGCGACGGCTTTCTCGATAAATCCGATGGCGCGGTCGCTGGTGTCGTCGTCCACCGTCTCCATCCGCTTTTTCGTCAGCGGGCCGGTGTCCTCGATGCGGCCGTCCGCAAAACTGTGGATGACGCCGCGGGGTCCGAACTTCTCGATAAATGTGGAGCCATCCGGGAGTTTCATGTCCCTCGGATAGTCCTCGTTCTCCGGTTCCTCTTCGGCGTTGAGGTGATAAAGGTTGCCGTAGAACTCGTCAAAGCCATGGTTTGTCGGCAGGTGCTCGTCCCGGTCACCGAGATGGTTCTTGCCGAACTGGCCGGTGACGTAGCCTTCCGCCTTGAGAAGACCGGCAATCGTTGGATTCCGTTCCTGCATGCCCTCTTTGGCGCCGGGAAGACCCACCTTGGACAGGCCGGTGCGAAACACGCTCTGGCCCGTGATGAAGGACGACCGGCCGGCGGTACAGCTCTGTTCACCGTAATAATCGGTGAAGGTCATGCCTTCCTCCGCGATTCGGTCGATATTGGGCGTCCGGTACCCAACAACGCCCTGGGTATATCGGCTGATGTTGGACTGCCCGACATCATCCCCCCAGATCACGAGGATGTTGGGCTTGTCAGCCCCATGGACCTGGGCGATGAGGCCAAAAAGCCCCAGCGCGAATATCAATCGCTTCATACGAACCCCTCCAGAAGAAACAGGTTTTCGGCTCTCTGGCCGATGACAGCGACTCGTGTCGCAATCCCGCCCCGAAGAGCAGAATCCGGATCCTTCCGGCCAAGGCTGCGTATTCAATCGAAGCTGACAGGTAACTTCAATGCATTCTTTGTGATTTATCTATAATCTTGAGTTATGGAATTCACCTCCCGGGACCTTCGACTCGTTGCCGCGATCGATCGCCATCGGCACTTCGGGCGCGCCGCGGACTCGCTGCATATCAGCCAGCCCGCGCTGAGCCGGGCCCTGAAGTCCCTGGAAGAAAGACTGGGTGAATCCCTGTTTCTGAGGAGCCGGGCGGGCGTAGACCCCACCGAGGTCGGCCAGCTGGTGGCTGCCCGCGGCGGCCGGCTGCTAGCGGAACTCTCCGATCTCGAGCAGGATGTCGCGCGGGCCCGGGATGGCGGACTCGGCGAACTGTCGGTGGCCGTGGGCCACTATCCGGCCGAGCTTTCGGTCGCCGAGGCCGTGGGGCGGCTGCTCGAGTCCCGGCCGCGGCTCAACTTTTCGCTTGCGTACCTACGAGTGGGTTGCCATCGCCAACTCACTCACCCGGCGTGAGGTAGACCTCGCGTTCTGCGAAACCAGCCCGTTCGAGAACGACCCGAAATTCCACGTCACGCCGGTAGGCTCCCATCCGGTCTTCTTCTTCGCGCGTAGAAAGCACCCGCTGGCCGGTCGGCCGGCAGTCGGGCTGAAGGAGCTGTTCGAATTCCCCTGGGCCGCCTCCGTGATTCCGTGGCGAGCCGCGGCTTCGTTCCGGGACATCGGTGACGACTGCCCGGCGGGCACCCTCGATCTCGTCCGGCAGCTCTTTGTCCCGAGGGTTGCCGCAACGTCGATGTTCCTGGCCAAACAAATCGTCGAGAACAGCGACTGCCTGGCGCATCAGCACGCTGAGCCAGCTCGACGATGACCTTCAACGGGGGAACCTGACGCTGCTTGGCGTCCGCGCCAACTGGTTGCACCTGCGCTACGGCTTCGTGCGTCTCGCCAACCGGCCGCCAAGCCGGGCCGGGCGGGACTTCATGGCCTGTATCGACGACGCGGAAGAGCGCCTGCGCGAACGGGAGGCGGCGCTCCGGGACCGCTACTGGGGCTCACGGCCCCTGGTCCAGGACTAGGACGGTTCAAGCCCGTCCCTGAGGGCAAGCGCCTCCGGGTTGTCCGGCTGCAGCTCCACCAGCCGATCCGCATAGCGCCTGGCATCGGCCAACCGACCCGCGTCCCGGCAAAAGACCACGAGAGCTGCCAGCACATCGGCATCGCTGGGGCGCGCCGCGTGAGCGGCTTGCAGGGCCTCGATGCCGTCGGTCGGCCGGCCCAGGTCATGCAGGGCCACCCCGTAAACGTAGGCGAAGCGCGCATTGTCCGGCGCCGACAGCGTTGCCCGGGAAAACCATTCCAGCGCTTCTTCGGGCCGTCCGGCCCTGATCAGCAGCAGACCCAGCGCATATTCGAGTGTCGCGGGATTGCGAACGGCCTCAAGGCCCGAGCGCAAGGTCGCCTCCGCACCCGCGTCGTCACCCGTGGCCCGCTGCAGATCGGCCAGGTTGTTCCAGGCGGGCACGAAATCCGGCTGCAGCTCAATCGCGGCCCGGTACTGCTGCTCGGCGGTGACGGAATCCCGGGCTTCCGCGTACAGATTGCCCAGGTTCATTCTCGCCTCCGGCCGGTCCGCGTTGTGCCGCTGGATCTGCACATAGTCGGCCAGGCCCGCGCCCAGGGCGCCCCGGCCTGGGTCGGAAAGCGCCGCAGGGTCCGCCGCCGACAGCGACCGCGCGGCCTCGGCCCGAACCGCCAGCACGGGGTCCGCGAGCAGAGGTTCGAGCAGCGTGCGCCGGGTGTCCGGCTGGAACCCCTCCGCGGCGCTGACGGCTCCAAGGCGCACCAGGGGATCCTCATCGTAGGCGTTGGCCGCAACCCGGGAAAATGACTCCCGGGAGGGGAATCGGGCGAGATGGGCGAGCGCCGTGGCGCGGACAATGGCCGCCTCGGCATCGTCGTCCACGATCGCCAACAGGTCCGGGGCCGCGTTCGGCCAGCCATCGCCGGCGCGTCGAAATGCCACCGCGAAGTCCTGCCCGCCGAGAGCATCCCGGCCCAACCACGCCCGCACTGCCTCTGCGCTCCACTGCGGCGCCTTGTCCGCATGACAGGCCGCGCAGGCATTGGTCACCCCCAGGGATGCGGCGAGGTCCGGCCGCGGCACCCGGAAGCTATGGTCGCGGCGCGGGTCCACGACCATGTAGTCCTGGGCCGGCATATGGCAGTCGCGACAGCCCGGTGCCTCCGGGCCCGGCTCGTGGAACGTATGCCCGGCCGCGGCAAAGTGCGCCGGCTGATGACACTGGGCACATACACCGTCGCCCTGCGCACGCAATTCCAGGCTATGGGGCTCATGGCAGTCGCCGCAGGTCACTCCGGACAGCATACATCCGGCTCTGCCGGAAGGACCCGTAGACATACACCTCGTCGCGGATCTGACCGTCCGGGTGATAAAGCGGCTCGGTCAGCAGGGCGGGCATAAAGGAGTCGGTCAGCACCTTGCCGTGGGCGTAGGGTTCCCGGAGCGTTGTCCGGCGGGCGTGGCAGCGGCCGCAGGACTCGACCTCGGTGCGATTGACCGGGCCCTCGATTTTCACCGTCGGCTCGCCGGGGACACTGACCCGGCGGCGCCCGTCCTGGGCCAGCGGCACGGGAAACCCCGGGTCAGCCCCGCCGGCGCCCGCCGCCGCCCACTCGGCGTGGGCGGCGCCGGGCCCGTGGCAGGCTTCGCAGGCGACGTCGATATCCGTGTATGTCGAGGCGTAGGTATCGGCGCCCGGATCGTAGTTCTTGCGAAAGCCGGTGGAATGGCAGTCGGCGCACATATAGTTCCAGTTCTGGTCGATGCCCGTCCAGTGAATGGACTCCCCCGCCTCGGGCGGCTCGTCTCCGTAGACATGAAACCACCGTTGTCCCCCTGCCTCCTGCGGCCGGGTATCCCAGGCAACCCCGTAGGCCTGCAGGCGCCCATCGGGAAATTCGATCAGGTACTGCTGCAGGGGATCCGCACCGAAGGTGTAGGCGACCTGGTATTCCGCCGTCACGCCATCGGGGGTGCTTGCCGCAATCCACCAACCACCGTCGCGCCGAAAGAAGCGACTGTGCTCGCCGGCAATCTCGAATTCCGTATCGTCGAAGTCACCGAGGACCGAATCGATATCGGCGACCGCCATGGCAAGATCGTGGTGCGAGCCCTGCCAGGCGGCAGCTTCGTTCACGTGGCACTTCGCGCAGACCTCCGCGCCGGCAAAACCGCCCGCACTGGATGCTGTAGCGTCATCCTGCATCGCGGCTTTCGGCGTCGTGGCTTCGACCCGGGCAGCAGCCTCCCCTCCGCCGGATCCGTTCACGGAAGCTTCCCGTCCACAGGCGGCCAGCAAGACCAGCACCATGCACGCAAGCGCTGTCCGGGTGCCCGGCCTTGTCACCCTCACCCTCAACGCCAGCCGGAATGACCGGGGAGACCGGACCGACCAGTGGTCCGGGGCAGCCGGTGAAATCTGCTAGTCATCAGCAGCCGTGGCGAGCATGTCCTCGCGAAGAACGAAAAACGGCGGCGATCCGGCGCTGACAAGCCGTTCGTTGAATTCTTTCCACGTAAAGGCGTCCCCCCGCCGTGCCCGGTATTCCCCGAGCAGTTCGAGAATCGCCCGGTGGCCGGCAAAGTAGGTCGCCAGCTGGACCGAGCTGAGCTTGGCGCGAGTCAGCTTGCCCCGTGCCTCACCCTCCTCCTGGAATCCCCGCTCCATCATCAGGGCGACGGCATCGTCCTCCGGCCAGTCCGTGGTGTGCAGGCGAATATCAATGATGGCGTTAATGATGCTGCGCAGGACCAGCTTGTCGTCCACCATCTTCTGGAGATCATGGCCAAAGGGGCTCTCCGGGTAGATGGTAAAGCCGAGATCCACGAGCTGGGTGGCGATGTAGGTGGCCCAGCCTTCCACCATGGGACCGTTGAGGAAGATCTTCGGCACGACCCGCTCGAAGCGGTTGGAGTACTCGAGCTGGACGAAATGACCCGGCACGCCTTCGTGGATATAGACCATGGCCAGCGTCGGGCGATTGTACTCCTTGAGATACGAATCCGCGGTCCTCAGGAGCGGAAGATCCCAGAACCACACCGACTCCAGCTCAGGCTCGAAGGCCGGCGCCGGAATGATCTGCGCGACCGCGTAGCCCGAAAGATGGGGCGGAATCTCTTCGATACGAAGCTTGGAGGTCGGCGGCAGGTCCAGCAGATCCTGGTCATTGACGAAGCCCACGATGGCATCCGCCAGTGCGTAGCTGTCCTTGATCAGGGTGTCGGCGGTGGAACGGTCTTGTGAGACTTTCGCAAGGACGTTGCTTACGACGTCGCGGTCGGGGAGCGCACCGGCGGTCTCGATTTCCCCTGCGGCAATTGCCTCGGCGAGGTACTCGTCGTGGATTTTCCGGGCGGTTCGGACCAGGTTCGCGTGGACTCGGTCCAGAGCTTTCTCGGCATCAGCCAGCAGCGCCTCCGGCCCCAGCGGGTAGTCCATGTAGAGATCGTATTTCTGCCGGTACAAGTCGGCGCCGAGCCGCCATTCGCCGTCCGGGCGAGGAGCTACCGTGGTCTCGAACCAGCTGGCAAACCGGCCAATAGCCGCGGCGGCATCGGCACAGGCCTCGCTGAGATCGTTCGATTCCATTTCCGAGAGGCCTGCCCGTGAAAGCAGATCCCCATAGGTCTTGTCGAACAGACCGCCCACCGCCGCCAGACCCTCGAGGCGCGCCGTGGCGATCTGTTTCTGCACGGCCGTGGGACGCACATCTTCCGGCGCCAGGTGAAGGCGGGCCTGCTCCAGGTAAGTCTCCACGCCGACGCAGCGCCGGCCGAAACTGCGTACGCGCTGGGCCAGCGGGGCATAGTCCCGCATGATCAGGCCATTGAATGCGCCGCCCAGACCGGATACGTAGGTAAGCGGGTCCTTCTGCTCCCGCAGCTCGTCCTGTTCAAGCATCTGCAGCTGAACCCGGTTCAGAAGAATGTGCCGATCCACCCGCGGCTTCCCTGGTCAGCTCGTCCGGATCGATGGACTGCAGGCGCAACCCGAGGACCATGAGGGCCGCGTGGGTCTCCTCCAGGGCCTCCGGCGAGACATCCTTCAGCCGGTCGTCGAAATAGGCGGGATCTTCGGGCGTGCCGTGGATACCCACCTGCAGACCGGTGGACGGATCGGTTTCCAGCAAGAGATCGAGATAGAGGCGGGCGAGCTCATCGACATCTTCGGTATCCGCCACGACCGTCTTCCAGTCTTCGAAGGAAAAGCCGGGAGCCGCGTGGGCAAGGGACAAGGAGCCGGCCAATGCAATAAGCAGCGGCCCGAGCAGCCGGGAACAGAACTTCATGCAGGAAGACTCCAGCGCAGAATTCGATGCGGGCAGGATATCACCAACCGGCCGACGGATAATCCGTACTGCGCGGGTCAGCAGGTCGGTCTTTACGGGATACAGGCCGCCACGACATGTCGTCCGGCGCCCGCAAGCCCCGTTACCCGTCGGCGGCATGCGGATGCGGAGAAGGCCTCGCCTCCCCTGCTGTTACGGCGCGGTCTCGACCCGGCGCTACCGGGAGTTCCAGGCGACCGAGGGCGAACGCGTGTAGTCGTCGCTGCGGTCGCTGAACCGGTAGCTGACGGAAAGCCTGATGGTGCGCGGCTCGATGGGATGGAAGTGGATGTCCTCCACGCCCTCGGCCGGCTCGCCCTGCAGGCGGGACGCATAGAAATAGTCGATGTCGTGGTCGTCGGAGTCGAACAGGTTGAGAACGTCCAGCCGGGTCTGCCAGCGGCCTCTCGTATAGCCAAGCTGCATGTTAACCGTCGTGAAATCATCGGACTTGACGCTGTTGTCCTCGATCAGGGGCCGCTCCCCGAAGTAGCGCACGCGCAGCGAACCGCTCAGGCCGGACGGATGAGTGGCCGTAATCCCGGAGCTGAAGACGCTCTCGATGGCCCCGGGAATCTTGTCGCCGTCGGGATTGTCATTCAGCTCCGAGTCGGTCCACGTGTAGTCGGCGTCGAGGGTCAGCCAGTCGGTCGGGCGAATATAGTTCGCGAACTCCACGCCCCAGCGCTCGCTTTCGGTACTGGGCTCGGTCGTGCCGGCGTCACCCACATACAGCAACTCCGAATCCAGTTTCAGATACCACAGCGATGCGGAGCTGTTGATCCGGGGGTCCGGCGCGAACCGCAGCCCCACCTCGGCCCCATCGGACTCCACCAGCGGGTCCACGGGGTCGACGTCCTCGCCGGTGCGGGGATCAATGGAGATCGTGGTGCCCCGGGCATCGTTGCTGTGAAAGCCTTTGCCTGCACTGAGGTACAGGTCGAGTGCGGGCGAGGCGTTATAGACCAGGTTGAATTTCGGACTGAGCAGAAAGTCATCGTCGTCGCCCGAGTTCAGCGGATTGTCGCTGTCCACATCGAAGTCGTACCAGTCTGCGCGCACGCCGAGCAGCGTCGTGAGCCGGCTGGTCCAGGGAACCTCGACCCGGTAGTACCAGCCCACGCTCGACTCCTTGACGTCGTCTTCACGGAACGTATTGATACGATTTCTGGCCACCGTCTGATACAAGCCCACGTCATCGACGTCGTCGTAGCGGAACTCCAGCCCGGTGCGATGGGCCAGCGCCTTGCCAAACAGGGAAGAGTCCCAGTGATGCGCCAGGCTACCGCCGTAGATCATGCGATCCTCGCTCTGCTGGAATTCGTCACCGTTGACCGGGTCGTCAAGGAAATACGTGAAGTTCGACCACAGGTCCAGGCTGTAGTCGATGATGTACGCGCTGACGTAGGTCTGGCCCAGCGACCAGGACTGCACGCCTCGAGCCGACAAACTGTAGCGGCTGCTCTCGCCGCCAACATCGGTGTCCAGTGAGCCCAGGTCGGATATCAGGCCCTCCCGCACGGCGCGCTCGGGAATCTGGTCTGCGGAGTTCCATTCGGCGTCGTAGCCCATCAGGGTTACATCCCAGTGGCCGGATTCGCCCCGATTCACATAGCGGAACATGCCGTTGTATTTCTTCAGATCTTCGTCAATGTCGTCCCACGGGCCATCGTAGTGCTGCGCCTCGAGGGCATAGACGAGGTTGTCGGAGTCCAGCGCCGCGGACCCGGCCACCAGCGCCCTGGCATAGCCGTCCTCTCCGCCAGCGAGTTTCACGACATCCTGGGGCATCCAGCTGAAGGTCTCGAAATGCGCCGAGCCAGCGGATGAGAAATCCCCCACGTCCGCATAGTACGGACCCTTCCGGAACTCCATTTCCTGGACCATCTCGGGAATCAGGAAATTGACGTCAGTGTATCCCTGGCCGTGGGCATGGGATCGCATATTGACGGGCATACCGTCGACCCACGTTGCGAAGTCGGTCCCGTGGTCAAGATTGAAACCGCGCAGAAACATCTGGTTGCCTTTGCCGGTCCCGCTGTGCTGAGTCACGATCATGCCGGGAATCAGCTCGAGGATCTCACCGGTTCGCAGCATCGGGCGGGACTCGATTTCCGGCTGCCCCACACGCCCCTCGGAGGCGGATATCGCGGAGCCGACGAGGTTGCGGGCGCGGCCGAGCACGACGACATCTTCCAGTGCCACCGGGTCCCCCTCGGGTTCATGGGCCATGGTCTCCGAGGGCGGGAATGCGGCCAGCACGCACGTGACCAGGCCGGCGCGATGCACAGCAGAATGAACCTTGAACATAGACCCCCCGAAGTTTTCCGGAAATTCCGGCACCCAAACGTTACGCCGGAATGAACGAAACGGATGCACGGGAAAGCCAAGACTAACCTCGCGCCGGGGGCGGCGTCAGGTCCATTCAACATAAGCGCCGGCTGACAGTCATCTTGACCAGGGCGCGGGGAAAACGCGTGCGTTAATGTGGAAGCCCGATGCCATCCCTCGCGGCCCCTCGGGCGAGGACTTTTTCCGCGAGTTGCAGACGCTATTCGGGCCCGGCAGGCAGCGCGGGAGTCTGGAGACCGGCGGCAACCAGTCCACCGCCGCGAAACAGGCGGCCCGAAACCGTGTGCGGAAACGACGCCTGACCGGAGCCGGTCTGCAGGGTCGCATGAAACCCAAGGCCGTCCGGGTCAAGACGAACCTCCACATCCGGAAAATCCAGGAATGTCCGGGTGACGGGAAACTGGGCCTTGTAGACCGCCTCCTTGGCCGAGAAAAAAAGCACCGCCACGTCGGCCACCGAACAACCCGCGGCGGCCACGCTTCGCGCCTCCGTGGGTGTTACGACCCGCTCGACAACCCCCGGGCTCAGGGCTCTGTCGCATTCGATATCCAGCCCGAGGCTGCTCTGGTCCGACAGGGGGGCAACCGCGACGGCACACAGGCTGCGCGTTTTGCAGCGGGCATGGGCAATGCTTCCGCAGAACCCTTCAGGCCATACAGGTGCCCGGTCGGCATCCGGAAGAAGATCGCCGAGCGGAGCGCCCAGATCGACGAGCGCCCGCCGCGCCAGTGCGCGGCCCGTGGCGAACTCCGCTCGGCGATCCACGCCCATGGACTCGGCGTAGCGGGACTCCGCCGGAGTCAAAAGTGACCCACCGGGAGCGATGGGAGCGTGCAGGACCCGCACGTTCCCGGAGAAAAGCCCGGCCAGGGGGTCAGTCACGATCGATCGACTCCCTGCCGGGCCCGGTCACGGTTTTCCCGGCGATGCCGGGCTATTCGATCTCCTCGACGGAAATGGCGACCGCTTCCGTGTACGTGAGAACGACGGTGTCACCTACCTTGGCCTTCGCCATGCGCTCCGGGTCCCGGACCCGAACGGTGAGCGCCCGGCCATAGGGCCCCCGCAGCGTGGCGGTCTGGGCAACCATATCCAGGTGCTCGACGGTGGCAACCACGCGGATCTCGCGGCCGACCAAGCCGGCCGGCGCCTCGTCGGATGTCGCGCGCCCGGCGCCCTGGACGACCATGAACGGTTCTTCCTTCTCTTCCTCGGTCGGCGCGCGCAGCTCGCTGGCCATGGAAATGTAGTAGTCGGCGCGGATCTTGTCCCCGGGCACAATTTCGCTCAGGCGCTGGACTTCAGGACCGACAACTACCGTTGTCACGCTCCCGGTCGGGCTCTTGAGCACCATTTCACGGGTGTCGTAGTCCACCGCTTCGACAGTCGCCATCGTGGTAATGAGCTGCCGGCGTTCTTTCATGTCCGCGGCTGCGGGCGCCGCAACGGCCATGAGCGCAACCGAAACCGACAGTCCTGTGGCGATGCTTTTCAGCGACATATTCGGATCTCCTGTGGATTGAACTGGATGAGTGAAGTCTAGTCGATCATTATGGCGGATTACCGGCAACCTGCTCGCCCGGCGGGCCCTTCCCAGGCAAGCCGGCAGGCGGCGTCGCCGTCCTTGGGAAGCGACTGCCCCGCGAGCCAGCGCACGGGAGCCACGATGGGACTGGTGATGAACCGTACCGTCGCCAATGCGAGATCGCCGCCGCGAAAGCCGAAATCGAAGTCGTCAAAGCCGCCGGACACTTCAACAGGCGCTGCAAACGAAAAAATCTGCGCCCGTTTGGCGCGCGGCACAAGATAAGCGTCAACCTGGCGAGAAGCGAAATTCGCCGACACTTCCCCGGTCACCTGGATCCGGGAACTGTCCGCAAAAACCGCCTCCTCATTCATTCGCCCCTGGTCCATCTCGAACCTGCCGATCACGCAGTTCATCGTGGAAACCGCATCGTCGGAAAACTTCGGCATGACGGCGGACACCAGGCCGACAGCCCAGAGATCGAATACGCCGGACCGAAAGTCCTCTGGCCAGACGCCAAAGCCCAGACGACCGCTTGCCGACCCCAGGAAGGGCCTGCTGGCCGCATGCTGGCCACCGAGGTCCGCATAGACACTCAGGCTGCCCTTCATCGTGCTGGCGGGATCGATACGCCGTGCCAGGACGCCATAGTCGAAACGCTCCGCGTTCAGCGTCAGGCTCGTATCCAGCAGATCCGGACCCGCCCAGGACATCCTCGCCGTACCGGTGACATCACCCCCGGGGGTCTGAATCGAGAGCGTGGGCACCGCAAGCACCCCGTCGAGAAGACTCACCCGCAGCTGTCCGGCACCCAGTTTATCGGCACCCGAGCGGACCTCGCCCACGTCCACGGCCAGGGTTGCGTCGAGCTTCTCGAACGCCGACCGCGAGATGACCGCGTCCTTGGGCACTGATTCGGGCTCAGCCTGTCTGGCAGGGCCGGCAGACTCGTCCGGCTCGGACCCCCGGGCGGTCCAGCCGTCCTTGCGGAAATCCTCGAGCTGGATGAGCGGCGCGGACAGCACGAGGTCGGCACGGGGTTTGCCTTCCAGATCCAGGTCCAGGCGCCCGTCGAGTTCCGAGGTGCCGACCGCAACGTGGAAGTCATCGACGCGATAGGCAAGGCCCTGGTGAAGGACGTTTCCCGACAGGGCCACCGGGCCCCAGGGAGGCAAATCGACTCCGAACAACCCTTCCAGCGCGTCCAGGCTGTCTCCGTCCACGGCGAGGGTCAGCTGCGCCACCTCGCCCCCCAGTGGCAACGGGGCGTTGAGTCCCGCTTCGAGGCCCATGCTCCCCAATCGACCATCGAGGTCCAGCTCGATCGTCCGGGTCTTGAGCATGTCCCGAAGCACGCCCGCCCTGAGCTCCGTTTCGAAAACCTCATCGCCCACGGACCCGTTCAGGCCCAGAACCACGGGCTCTCCGGGCGCCGTGTGAAGTGTTGTCTCGTCCAGTTCGGCGGCCAGGTCGAGTTCGGGGACGACGATGACGCGACCGCCGTCCAGGCGCAAATCCACCTGCGCGGTGTCCATCCATTCACCCAGCGACGAGCCAGCCAGCCCAAGCTCCACCGACCCCCGGTCGAAGACCAGCTCGCTCTTCTCGACGATTTCCAGATCCATAAGCAAGCGGCCCGCCTGAAACGGCGTGACCTCCAGGCTCGCCTGCATTGCCGGTTCGGGACCGGAAAAATCCGCAGACGCGACACCCTCGATCGTCCCGTAGGCGGTGTCCGCGCGCACCGCAGCCCGTTCGACCTTATCCTCCCGGGTGCGTCCCTGGGCCTCGACGTTACGGAGCACGAGTTCGCCGTCGGTCAGCTGTCCCAACGCGATATCCAGGTCGGCGTCAAACACCGTCAGCTCCGCCGGCAGGATCGGCGCGTCCAGGGAAAGCCTGGGCGCATCCGGCGGCGACGCTTCAGCCGCCGGGGAAGCGAATACGGCGCGGAGCTCTTCGACATCCACCCGGTCGCCGCGAATGCTCGCGGCCAGTGCGGCACGCCCGTCGGACTGCCGCAGAAGACCCTCCATCCTCACGGTCGACCGGCCGACGCGAATGGTGTCGAAACGCACCCGAATGCCGGCGCCGGGGCCTTCCTGGATGAAGCCTCCACTGAGTTCGACGGAGGACGGCATGGCGGCGGTCAGGCCCAGCCAGTTCCGGAGGATGCCCGGATCGGAGGTATCGAGCCCGAAATCCAGTGAGTTGCGTCCTCCCGAGCGAGCGGCGGAGACCTCGAGAATCGTGCCCCGACCGGTCACCGTGCCGGCAAGATGCATGTCGTCGGCATCGGCGAGCTCCGCAAGGCCGTCGCTCTTGAGCAGAAGCTCGAACGGCTGGCCCAGAAGCTCGCCACGGCCCCGCAGCGAGGTGGGTTCGCGCATGCTCGCCGCCATTGTCAGCTCATCGAGGCTGAATTCCACCGGGCGCGTTCCATAGCGTATCCGGGCGCCGGCGAGGGAACCCGACAGCGAAAGACTCCCGACAAGCTCCGACGCCGTGGTGCCCGCGGCGCTGGCGGTAAGCCGGACGCCCTCGTGACGGCCCTCGATGTCCTCGAGCGCAAGGAGCAGGCGCAGCAGGTCGGTCATGTCCGCGGCCGGACCCTCCAGCGGCAGGTCCAGGCGAACGGTCTTGCCCTCGGTGGTCAGATCCATGCTGCCCTGTAGCGGAACGCCCTGGAGGATCGCCGCAACCGGAAGGCGCAGGGCGCCGTCCTGCAGTTCGACACCGACGATGAAGTCGCTGATCTCAGCGGCGGCACCGTCCAGAGACCCGACCCGGAACGACAGATCCAGGTTCGCGGCCTCCAGGTAGGGTCCAAGCATCTGCGCCAGAGGCGGGTCGTCGGCGCCGCTTCCGCCAGCCCGGGCCCCGCTTTCGCGCTGCCGCTCGCTGTCGCCCGGCGGTGACGCCTCCATCCCGTTCTCGCGGGGGGATTCCGCGCTGAGCCCGAACAACGACTCCAGGTCCAGGCGCGGAGATTCGAGATCCGCGTTCACGCTCAACCGAGGGCCGGTGACATCGAGACCGACGTTCCCCTCGAAGTCGGCCGTTCCGAGCCGGAATTCCTCGAAAACCGCCGTACCGATGCCATCGGAAAAATCCCAGTCCGCCTTGAGCGCGACCGGCGTGAACCCGACGTATTGCGGACCCAGCACGGTGCGAACCGTATCCGAGTCCTCGATGTCCATACGGAACAGTCCAGCACCGCTCAGGTCCACGGGATCGACCTGCCCGGTAAGCAGCAGGTTGCCGCCGTCACCGGAAATTTCCAGACGCTCCAGGCCCCATTGTTCCTCTCCCCGGCGCCGGCTCTCCACCGCGACCGTGAACGGATGACCCAGAAATGACCCGCCGATGGACGCGCTGACGTCGCCGGGTCGCGGCATCACGAGGTTCAGATCGACAACCGAGAACGTCCACTGGCCCTCCCGGTCGTCATAGCGCACGACCGCCTGAACATCCGTCACTCTGGCGGCATCGACGACCAGCGACCGCAGCCAGGGCGACAGCCGTGGTCCGTCCTGTTCGATCTCCTGCGGCACCGTTTCCTCGACGGGCAGTGGACGAACCCACTGGAGGCGACCGGTATCGAGGGTTGCCTCCCGAATGACGAGTTGCTGCTGGAACAGGGGAAGCAATTCAACGCGCCCGGTCAGACTGCCGACGCTCAGGGTCATGCGCGGCCCGCTCAGGCGAAACTCCTCGAGCCGGATCGCCGGATTGAGGGAAAACTCCAGATAGCTGTCGCGGGAGTACTCAGCTTCCGCACCGAGCCCCTCAACCACCGGACCGAGCAAACCGCTGAGCCGATGGATGGGCACCCGGACCCCTACGAGCGCAACCAGCACGACCAGCACGACCAGGGTCACGACGAATCCAGCCGTGATTTTCAGGATCCGGATGCCCCAGCGCCCGCGGCCGGCCGCTCGTGTTTCCTCCGGCTCGCTCACCGGCCTGCGCGTCTGGCGTTCATGAAATCTGACGTGGCGCCTTGGAACCGGGCATTCGCTGACCCCCGATCACGCCCAGGCTTCGGCGAAGACCCGCTGGAGGTTGCCGCCGAGGAGCTTGGCTACACGGGTTTCGGAATGGCCCCGGTCGAGCAGCATTCCGCCGAGGGTCTCGAAGCGGCGGGGCGTATTGAGGTCGGACGCAAACAGGTAGCCGGTCTCCGTCTCCCCGGGCGCGGCAATGCCGGCCGCCTTTCGGTCTTCGATGTTGTTGCGAAATCCGGCCACGAACTCCGGTGTGAGTTGCGTCGGGCTGATGCCGCCGTCGGTGCCGACGGCCACGTGGTCTTCACCGGCCACGTCGAGGGCGTGCTCCAGGTGCCTGATCACGTCGCCGGCTGTCGGCTGGCGTCCGCCGGTCAGGTAGGGCATCACATAGATTCCGATCACGCCGCCCAGGTCGGCGACGCGCCGGATTTCCTCGTCAGTCCTGTGGCGCGGATGGTCGGTCACCGCAGCGCAGCCGGTGTGGGTAAAGGCCGGCGGGCGGGTGGCCAACGCGATAGCGCGTCCGCCGTGGTGCGGCGCCCGCAGTGACTCAGGTCCAAAAGCATGCCGAGTTCGCAGATCTGCTCGATGCATTCCGAACCCGTCCTGCTCAAACCCGCGTCCGCAGGCTCCATGCAGCCATCACCGAGCAGGTTGCGGCGGTTGTAGGTGGGCTGTACCACGCGAATGCCGAAATGCTGAAGAACCGCCAGCCGGTCCGGATCGGTCTGGAACGCCACTCCGTCCTGGAGACCGAAAATCAGTCCCGTGCGGCCCGCGGCGCGGCTGCTCTCGATGTCCGCCGCCGAACGGACGGAAGCCAGGACGTCCGGATGCGCGGCGATTTCCCGACCCCAGAATGCCACGCTGTCGATGATGGCGGCATACGCGGCGTCGGCCTGCATGGCCCCGACCTCGCCGACCGTCACATGGGTGCAGGACAATCCGCTGGCCGCCACATCACGCAGCTGGTCGGCCCTTAGCGGTTCGCCGTCCGGTCCAGTATTCCAGCCGCCCGGAAACCCCAGCCCGTCAATAATGGTGGCGGATTCGTAGTGCGCCCAATCCGCGGCCGCGACCCGCAGCGGAATAGAGAATGCAGCGACCGCTGAAGCCGCCCCCGAGAGAAAACTGCGCCGCGTCCAGCCCATGGCCGCCTCCTGGAACATCGTCGCGAGTTTACTGCATCTCCCCCCCGGCAAGCCCTGCTGCCAGTCCGCCCGCTTCCAGCAGGCGCCTTGTGCAGGCAACGCAGGCCGCCCTAGTAGTCCCGTTTGTACTCGATGCCGATATTCTGGCCGCCGGCCTGTTCGACATCCGTCTTCAGGCGCAGCCGGCGGGTCAGGTCGAATTCCACGGACACCGCGCCGCTTTCCTCGGCGGTACTGGTCTCGACCCCGAAATAAAGACCCTCGGCAAGATATTTTCCCGCCTCGAGCGTCGTGGCCTGCTCCCCCTCCTCCGTCTCGGTGGATCCGAACCGCAGCACATCGATTCCGGCGGTGTCCCGAAGCCTCGACATCACCGCCCCCGGACCCCCGGTGGCGCCGGTCAGTTCCCCCACGGCCGCAGCAAGCTGGACGGCCTCGAGACCCGAGAGTTCTCCCGTGGACTTGCCGAACAGGGTGCGCGAGAGGATTTCGTCTTCGGGTACCGACGGCTCGGAACTCAGATCGATGTCGATGTCCGTCACCGGCCCGCTGACCCGGGCGGTGACGTCGAGATCCGTGCCCTCGTGGGTCGCGACAATGTCCAGCTCCGGTTCCACCTTGCGGCCGCCGGCGAACGTGATGGAGGACGGTTCGAAGCGGAACCGCCGACCCAGGAACTGCATGATGCCGCGGACCGACTCCAGCCGCCCGGTCACCCGGGGCACCCTCGTCGTGCCCCCGACCTGGAGGCGCCCCTCCCACTCGGAGTCCAGGCCCAGCCCGCGCACGAACAGGCGCTGGGGTATATCCACCGTGATATCCAGATCAGCGTCCACCGCCGCCGCGGGACCGCTCCCACCGGCGTCCCGGGCCGGTGCGCCCACTTCGATGACGTCGAGTTCGACGACCTCCGGCGGCAAACGATTGACCAGGTTCGCCTGCACTTCATCGGTGACGATCCGGCCCTCGATGCGGAGCGCGTCTGCCGCGCCGTGAATGCGCACTGTCCCGGACGCCCTCGCCTCGAGGTCGTCCCGGCGGACCAGCCGCGCCTGGTCGAATTCCACCGACAGATCGGTGGGATTCCCGGCCTCGGCGTCAAGGGCGACCGCGCCCCGCGCAACGACGGTGCCTTTGCCGCCGTCCATCGCTTCGAGGGTTTGTATTCGAATCTCACCGCCATCTCCGACGATGCGCGCATTCAGCGGCTCGAGGATCGTACCGGTGACCAGATGTTCGTAGCGCGCGTTGCTCATCACGAGGGAGCCGGACACATCCGGCCGGTCCGGCGTACCGCGGAGACTGACTGCGAGCGTGATTGGACCGCGCAGCGAGTGATCGCTGGGCGGCAGCATGTTGAACAGATCGGATGCCTCGCCCTCCCAGTCCATCCGGGCGGACAACGGACCGACCGGGTCCAGGCCCACCGTGCCAGCGGCCAGATCCACCTGGACGGGTGCCGAGCCGGCGATGACCAGCGGGTTGGCTACTCCCCCCTGTGCCTGAGCCCGGTATTCGAAACCCGGCAGGTCCCAGTTCGCCGTCCAGACGCAGTGCGATCGGCGCGGCGCTGCGCCGCCGTGACAGGCGCATGTCCTCGACCCGCAGTTCCACCACGCCGCTCGTGGCGCCGTTGTCCGCGGCCAGCCGGACCTGGCCCGCGGCCTGTCCGTTCAGATTCACGCCGGGATCCACCAGGGTCAGCAAGGAAAGCGGCACCTCGCTGGCCACAAAGGTAAGGAAACCGTCCGGCGTGCCGGTCCGCAGGTCCGCCTGCACTTCGCCCTGCGACCGATGCCCAGAACCAGGCCGGCGAGGTCCAGGCCGGCGGAACCCGCAGAAAGCACCGCCGTGACCCTGGCTATGGATGGCGTCGTCGTGAAGCGATCCCTCCAGCCGCCAAGACGTAACCGTTGTGGCCTCTTCCCCACGGCGGGCAATGACCACCCCGGCGGACAATTCGGCCGGGGCATCGAGCACGATGCCTTCCGTCTCTGCGTCAATCTCGCAGCGCATTGAAGTGGGCCGCTGGCGGAAACCTCGAGCGTCTCGAGATCGGAGGATGGCCCCGAGACCCCTTCGGCCCGAACCCGTGCATCGAGAGCGGGTTCCGAAAACAGTCTCAGGTCCGCCTTGACCGTCATTGCTCCGCAGCCAGGGCCCGCACGCCGGCCCCTTCGACGCTGACCCGGTCGCATCCAGCGACACGCTCATCGACTGCTCGTCTGCCTGGCGCCGCGAGCGCACGCTTCCCGAGGCCCTGCCGCCGCCCAGAATACCGATCCAGCCGAACAGAGGCGCCGCATCGGCCACTTCCAATCCCATCTCGCCGGTCAGCGGCGCGCCGGTCGAAGTGGATCGCCAGTTCTCCGCCGATCCGCGCCGATTCGCCGACCATCCGCAGCGGCGCCATCTTGCAGCCGGTCAGCTTCGAGGCTTGCAGGATGGTCTCCGCCGTCAGCTGGCCGGTCGGGCCGGACGCCCTGACACTTACGGGGCCGTGCAGGCCACTCGCCAGATCATCAAGACGCCCGTTGGCGCGAACGTCTGCCAGCGCCAGCCCTCCCGGGCCTGAGCTGCTCGAACTCCAGTTCCGCGGTCAGGCCGGGATTGCCGATCGGGCCGTCAAGCCGCGACACTCGGCCAGCGCACGGCCCGCCACCGGAACCCCCAGGGACGAACTGAGGATGCTGCCGTCGGGAACCTCGGCTCCCGCTTCCACCACGAGCTGCTGGAAGCCCGCGGGAATACGGACACTGCCGGTGATCACGGCCCGTTCCCCGGCCAGCCGAAACGCCGGCACACGCAGTCCCGCCTCGGGATCGAGTTCCACGTCGGCTCGCAGGTGCATGTCGCTTGAGACTAATGCTCCGGCAACAGGCACTCCGAGCAGGGCATCGGACAGCGCACCGCGGACAGCGGCTTCAGGTTGCCGTCGAAGCTGGGCAGATCAACGTCGACGAGCAACCGGCCGCGGCCCTCCAGGTCCACACCGACCAGCGGATCGAGGGCGTCCAGATCAAGCAGCTCGATCTCCAGCGGAGCGGTGAGTGACTTGCCGGCCAGGTCGGCCTGCAGGGTTCCCTCGATGGACGCGTCAGGCAGGATCACGCTCAGGACATCCAGCTCAATGCGGCTTCCATCCTGTATCGCCCCTGACGCCTCGATTTCTGCCGGTCCGCGCACAAGCCGCTCCATTCCCGGCAGGCTCCACGCAAGACCGGACGCCCGGGCAGAGATGCTCAGGGGGCCATCCAGGTCTCCCCCCGCGTTACCCGCCGGCCAATCAAACTCGCCATGCAGATCAAGGCCGCGAACGGACGCATCGGCGGCGAGAAAGGACGACAGGCTGGCGTCGATCCGCATCCGGGGGCGGGTCCAGGGTCCTGACGCCCTCAACTCGGCATCCAGGCCGATCAGCGCCGACTCCCCCAGCATGACTTCCGCGCCTTCGGGCTGGCGAATCCGCACTCGCACGTCCATGGAACCGTCATCGCGGTCAAGCGCCCCGTCGAAGTCGATGGCCATCGTCCGGGACTCCAGCAACCCATCACGCAACGCCACGCTACCGGATGACTGCTGCGCGAGCGTGACGCCGAGGTCGACGCCACCCGCGGCCAGGGATGCCACCGGCTCGGGAACGCGACCGGCCAGAAGGTCGGCCGCATCGACCCGACCGGCCAGTTTCAGCGTCAGGGACGGGGAACCACGGGTGGTCTCTCCGCCAGGACGAATCGCCTCTTGGAGGCTCCTCCGGATGCGCACATCCAGGTCAGCGGACGCCGGCCCGGCGCGGGCTTCAAGTACACCGGTCCAGTCGTCCAGGGGACCATCACCGACCAGGGCCAGATCGACGCTTTCCCCGGACGCGACCCCGACGAGACCGGTGACGACGCCGTCGGGCTCGGCGCGTCCCCGGATCTCGAGGCCCAGCTTCCGTGTGGCCGGCCGCCAGACGCCACTCGCAGCCAGGGAGGTCTTGTGACCATCCAGCCCGGTTACCGACAAGCGGGCAACCCGCGTGTCGGCCTCCCGTACGCCAAACTGCCCCATGACGGAGAACGTCACGGCCTGGCCCAGCACCGGGTCGGCCAGATGAATGCGGGGGAACTCGACGGACTCTATCCGCAGTCGCTCGAGCAATTTGACAGGCCATTCGCCGGGCTCCGGCTCGGCGGCCTCAGGGCCCGGGTCAGGCAGTCGTTCAAGGGTCAGCTCCCCTGCCATCATCTCGTGTACACGCACTCGACCGGATACGACGGCCCAGGGGTTCCACGAAAAACGCAGATCACGGATATCAAGCCACACGCCCTGGTCGTCAGCCAGCGACAAGTGCTGCGCCGCCAGGCTGTAGGGGAGCCGCCCCTCGATCCCCTCGAGTTTCAGATCGATACCGGATGCCGCCGCAGCCGCCGTCGCCATTCCGGCAATCCGGGCGCGGCCGCTGTCCGTGTTCGCCCACAGGATCAGGCCCGCCAGGACCAACGCGACCACCAGGCCGCGCAACGACGGAGATCATCGCAACCCGCCGCAAGACCTGACCTTTCGGCTGTACCTCGGTCGTCATCTAGAAAGACTGCCCGATGGAGATGTAGAACTGGAAGGGATCTTCATCGTTGCGCTCATCCAGGGGAAATGCGACGTCCAGCCGGATGGGGCCCACGACAGTGAAATACCGGAATCCCAGTCCCACCGCCCAGCGCATCGCGTCTTCCTCGCTGCTCGTGAAATCCGGATCCGTAAAAACCGTGCCGCCGTCCACGAAGGGCACGACGCCCAGGCGCTCACCGAAACGCAGGCGTAACTCGCCGCTGAGCTCGACGAGCGAGCGCCCGCCCAGCGGATCACCCTCGTCATCCAGCGGACCCACCTTCTGGAACTCGTAGCCCCGGATCGAACCGCCACCGCCAGCGTAGAACCGTTTGCTCGCCGGTATGTCCGCGCGGCTCTGGCCAAGTATAGAGCCGAGCCGCGCGCTGCCGGCCAGGACGATGCGATCCTCCGGATGAAGGGACAGGTAGGCGTTGCCGGCCACCCTGGAGACGGTGAACAGGAGCTGATCGTCGCCCGTGGTTATGTAGGGTGTGACGCCCACCTCGAACCGCGTGCCGCGAGCGGCATTGAACGAGTCGTCACGGGTATCGCGGACAATCGATCCGGGCAGGCCGAGAATCCACAGGGTACGCTTGTCCCGGTTTTCCGTGATTCGCGACAACTCCGCCGAAACACCCAGCTTGCCCTCCCAGATTTCGCTGAACTCCCGCTCCAGGCCGACCGCCGAAGACAGGCTGATCTCCTTGAATGCGTCGGTGTCCTCGCGCCTCCAGGTCACATCCGCCAGGAGGGTCTGGTCGTTGCGCAGGTACCGCGGCTTCGCGAACAGACCGCGCACCTGCTGTTCGATCTCGCCCACACTCGGTTTCGAAGCGGAAGGTCTCGTCGGCCCCGAACAGGTTGCGGTGCTCCCAGAAACCCGAGACGGTGAACCCCTCGTCGGTACCCCAGCTCAGGCCGCCGCCAAGGGTCCGATGGTCCTTCTCGGTGACCGTCAGCCGGATGGGAACGCTGCCGGCAGCGTTCGGAGGTCCCGACGGTTCGATGGCAATCGCCGTGAACAGGTTGGTCTCAACGAGATCCCGCCGATATCGATCCAGCAGGCGGCGATCGTAGAGCTGCCCGCGTATCCAGGGCCGGACAAGGCGGATGTAGTGTTCCTGTACGTCCACCAGGCCCTCGACCTCCAGGACACCGAAGACGGCCTGGGGCCCGGCGTCCACGCTCAGCGTCGCGGCAAGCGTATGCGCATCCCGGTCGATATAGACGCGGCGCTCCTGAATCTCCGGGTACGGGTATCCGCGCTCCGACAAGAGCCTGACGAGATTGGCCTCGGCGCCCACGATCGCGGGCCCCCGGGCTCGGCGGTGCAGTTCGATACCCAGGTCGGCCGGATCCCTTGGCAGTTCCTTGTCCGGAGGGTCCCCCGTATAGCTGATTTCAAAGGCTGTCAGCTGGTAGGGCGAACCGCGCGCGACGTCCAGGATGACCTTGGCGGGGCTGGCGCTGGTATCGATGTCATAGTCAACCACGGAGTCGTAGTAGCCTTCGGATCGCAGCGCGGTTCTGAAGCGGTCCACGTCGCCAACAGCGCGGCGTTCCAGCCCGACCAGGCTGGCCGGCGGCTTATCCGCAAGCGCGATCAGCTGCGAAGAAGCTTCCAGCAGGGTACGCAGCGCGCCATGGGCCGAACCGGTGATTTCCACCTCGTAGTCGATGCCCGTGCCGGCCTCCTTGAGCGTCTCGATCGTTGCGGATGGCGAATCCGCCAGCGACTGCGGGGGCTCTGGAACATCCGCGGTTTCCGCGCGGACCGACTGCCACGCTGCGAGAAGACAGACGAGCGCCCAGAACACCATGACACGGAGCCGAACACAGGCGGGGCGCCGCGCCACAACGCCACGCGGGGCCAGGCCTGACGGGCCCGCCGGCTTGCGCACTGTTCGGCTCTCCTGGCTCAGATCGGGTCCTCCGCCATCACTGCTTCAACGAAACGAGGCGCCACTCCCCGTTTCCTGGCCAATGGCACGAATCGGGGCCACCGCGCAACGGGGATCCGCATTCCACCGGGCAACCGGATCATTCCGAAACCCGGGCCCGCGCGCCCCTCCGTTGCGCCGTCCGAACCGGAGAGGCGCAATATGCTTCCGGCGGGCTCGAGTCCGCCTCAGGACCCCGCCAGGCGAAAAATCAGCACGGAGCTTCACACGTTTGGTCCGTCTGGTTAAGCTTCATCGCTTGGTCGTCGGTTTTTCGGCGGGTTCGACCCGCGGACTGACCCCCCGAGCCGGACCCCCGGCTCATCTCAGCCGAACCCCGTTGCAACGAACCGGGCGTGATCGGTCTAAAGGGTAACCCATGGACTATAAACACCTGGTTTTGTTGGGGATACTAGCTGCTGCCGGTTGCGGCGGAAGCGGTGGCGGGAACAACAGCATCCCCGGCGGGCCGGAGGCCGGCAACCCCAACCGTTATTACGTTCGGTCCGTGCATGCGATCGCAGACGGTCCATCCATCCGGGTCACCGGGGGCGGGCGCAACTGGGGCCGAGGCCTGCCATACACCACTGTAGCCGGGCTTATTTCCCAGGATCTCGGTAACGCGACCAGCGCGACTGTCGGAGTCGTCGTGGAGTCCCAGGACGTGGACGGCAACGTGCTGGACGTCCTGCTGGGAGAAACGGTGCAAATCCAGGGGGATACCGAGGTCAGTATCGTCGTCGGCGGAACCTACACCGACCCCTTCCTGATGCCCGTTTCCGCCGTGCGCCGAGCAAAACCCGTGGCCAATCTCTATTTCCAGTTCGCGCATGCCGCCCCCGAACTGGGCCCGGTAGACATTTACGTCACCGCGCCGGACGTGGACCTGGCCACGACGGCACCATTCGGCAGTCTCGCGCCGTTCGAGTCCACCGCCTCCCTGGAAATCCCCTACGACAAGACGGTCATTCGATTGACCACCGCCAACACCCTGGACGTGGTCTTCAACAGCCAGACCTTCAATTTCGAAGACGACGCGGACGATGACGAGGACGGTGCCGAGTGGTTCATGGCCATCGCCCCCAACCTGATCACCGGGTCGTCCGCCTTCAAGTTGATCAGCGGCGACGGCCGTTCGTCCTTCGAACTCTACGACCGCGAGCTTCCGGCATCCGTCCGGGTGATTCATGCATCGCCGGACGGACCGGCCATGGACGTCATCATCGGCGACGATTTCGATATGCCGATCGGCAATGCGGTCACCTATGGTGAGCGCAGCGCTGTAGGTCCGGTCAGGGGCAACCGGGCCAGCCTGAATTTCACGGAACCCGGGATGCCGGACGAGTACCTCTACCAGGACACCGTCGAATCGGTGGCCGGTTTCGAGAGCACGCTGTTTCTGGCAGGGGAATTCGACGACCTGAGCAGCCCGGATACGCCGGCTTCTCCGCGGAGCGTATTCACCCAGGCCCGCATCCGCTTCGTGAACATTACGACCGACGACGATTTCATCACCGTCTATCTGCCCGAGATCGCCGATGCGGGCTCGAACCGATCCCTGATTGACGACCTGCCGCCGACGGCCGCAACCGACTACACCCCCTTCGACCCCGGCGTCTATGAGCTTCGGATCACGAAGAAAACCCTGGACTTCGACGACAACCCCAATGACGTAGATGAAGTCCCGGTGTTCGGCCCCGAGCAGGTCAGCCTCGAAGGCGGGTCGGTCACGACGGTCGTCGTCTTCCCTCCCGCAAATGACGGCGAAACGGAGGTCGTTCGAGTTTATGACGACCTGGAACCGTGAACCGTAGCGAACGAAGCCGGTCCGCCCGGGTCCCAGCGCTTGAGGCCTGCAGCAGCTGCGTGAGAGCGGCGGACGCGGCCTCTTGCCGAGCCCGAACCACACAAGGCGGCGTCCGAACCGCAGCAGCGCAATGACAGAGGTCCGAATGGGTCATAGACAATCAGGCTGGCGGCGAGCAGCAGCGGTACTCCTCCTCGTCGGCATCGTGACGGCCTGCAACACGAGCGACGAGGCCACTATTGGCTACGTGCAGATCATCCACGCGTCGCCCGACGCGCCCAGCCTGCGCATCGACGTTGATAACCTCGTATTGACCAGCAACCTGCCTTACCGCACCACCAGCGGTCTGAGCATCGAGCTCCTCGACAGCAGCACGGAAACCCGGAAGCTATCGGGCTTTGCCCGGCTCGCGGACAACACGACCGGCGACCTGCTGATCGAAGGTGATATCACGGTTCGCAAGAACTACGAGACGAACGCCATCATTACCGGGTTCACCGACGACGCCATGATCGTCGAGGCCCTGAAAGCCCGCCGAAAGCGGCCCATCGATGGCCTCTTTTTCCAGTTCATCCACGCTGCCTCCACAATCGGTCCGCTGGACATCTATTCGACCTCTCCTGGCACCGACCTGGCCACTACCGCCCCGCTTGCAACCCTGGCACTTGGCGAATCCACCGAATCGCTGGACATTCCGTTTGAAGACCAGGTCATCACATTTACCCAGCCAGGATCCCTAGAGCCGGTCTTCATGTCGGACACGCTGGAATTCGAAGACGACCCGGACACCAACGAGGACGGTGGCGAGTTCGCGTTGGCCATCATCGACAGCGTCACCGTTGGCACTTCACCGGTACAGATCATCGCCAGCGGGGGGATCTCCTCCTTCCAAATTGCCGACGCAGGCAACTCCGCAGGTCTGCGAGTCATCCAGGCATCGCCCGACACGCCGCCCATGGATGTCGTGGTCGAGGCCAATTTCGACGCTCCCATGGCCAGCAATCTCCTGTACACCCAGAACTCGGTCATGACCGCCGTGCCCAACGGCGAAGTGAACCTGAACTTCACCGTACCCGGCTCTTCCACCGAGTTTCTCTATGAGGATCAGGTCTCTCTCAATGGCGGCACCGAGTACAACCTCTACCTGATCGACGACTTCGAGGATCTCCGCAGCCTGACCGTGGCAACGGACCGCCGCAGCATCACTACCGAGAGCCGCTTTCGCATCGTCAATGCCGCGCCGGACTCCGGGCAGATCAGCATCTACGTGACGGATACCGCTGACGAAGAACTGACCAACAACAACGTTCTTGTCCGGGACCTTCAGTTCGGCTTCGCGACCGCCTACTTCCGCATCGGGCCGGGCGACTATTTCCTCACCATTACCCAGAGATTCGTCGACCCCGGCGACGATCCGAGCAAGGTAGATGAGGTGACGATCGTCGGACCCGACCCCTTGTCGGTGGCCGGCGGCGATGTCGACAGCCTGCTGATCCTGCCACCGGAGGTAGAGGGCGATACGGAAACGTTTCTGGTCTATGACGATCTGGAGCCCTGAGATCCCGGGCCGTCTTTATCGGTGTCACCTTACCGACACGAAAAGGCCGGCAGCATGGCAGTCTTGAGCGTATAATTCCGCTCACACGGATTCCGCCGGCTCACCCCCTTTTTTTGCCGCTGCGGAGCCGGTCCAGCCTTCCGATGGACAATCTGCCAATGAGTGCTATCCAATAACGACAGGGAGTTCGAAATGAAACTTCGCAGTGTCGCGTCCGCATTACTCGCCGGCGCATTATTTGTTCCCGTGGGATCCTGGGCCGCCCTCGATCCTATCCCGACGACGTCGGGCTGGAGCGGTTCCTTCATTCTCGGAGCGGGCTGGACCGAAGTCGAAAGCAACCTGATCGCCGGCAACAAGTTTGCCGATATCGGCAAGGAACAGGTCGACTCGATCTTTGACGGTCCGGAATCCGAGGACGACGTCATCCCCGTATTCAGCGGTGACGTGCGCTACACCTTCGGCGAGTCCCAGACCCAGCTATTCGTTGGTAGCGATGTGGCCGACCTGGTCCGCTTCGACTTTTCCAACCTGCTCGGCGTTCGCAAACAGTTCAATGGCGTCGGGACGATGGGCCTGGCGTTGGCCGTGAGCAGCTTCCCCACGGAACTCTGGGAGGATCCGTATCTCGAAGGCGTCAATCGAAAAGAAACCGACCGCGACAGCACCGGCATCCGCTTCGACTGGTCCCGAATGCTCGATTCGAACTTCAGCTTCAAGTTCAACTACCGCGACATTGACATCGACAAGGAGCGCAGCGGCAGCGACCCCGCGCTCGGCCTGACAGACCAGGAGCGGCGGCTCCTGCGCCGTGATGGCGAGAACATGTCCTACAACCTGGAGTACCTGTGGAAGATCGGGCCCCGCCAGGTGCTGATACCCGAAATTTTCTATACGAACCGGGATCGTGACGGCGACGCGGTGACCAGCGACACGGTGGGAGGCAACCTGACCTGGTCCTACCTTGGTGACACCTGGACCTTCGTTCTGACCGGTAGCCTGGCCGCATCCGAGTATGACAAGCGCAATCCGATCTACAACGAGAAAGCCGACGAGGATATCTACAGCCTCGGTGCGACGGCGTTCTACAAGCTCCCCACCAGGTCGAACAGGTGGTCGGTGCTGGCCAGCGCCGCCTACGGCGATTCCGATTCGGACATCGACTTTCACGATACGACCATTACGCTGATCTCGGCGGGCGTTCGCTACCGCTTCGGCGACCAGCGCTAGTCGCAGACCGTCTTCGCAAGTGCGCCGGATCCCGAGGGGTCCGGCGTTTTTTTATTCCTGAGCGGGTGCCGGCGGTCGATACATGTTTCGAACCCGCACTGCCAGCGCCTTCAGGTCCTCGAGTATGAGGTAATTGATCGGTATCAAAAGCAGCGTGATAAACGTCGCGAACAGGATGCCGAACCCCAGCGACACGGCCATCGGGATCATCCACTGGGCCTGGGTGGATTTCTCCAACAAGCAGCGGCGTGAGCCCCGCAAAGGTCGTCACCGATGTCAGGAGTACGGGGCGAAGCCGGGCCAGTCCGGCGGTCCGCACGGCCTCGTTCAGCGGCATGCCCTCGCGCCGGCGCCGGTTCACGTAGTCCACGAGCACGAGGCTGTCGTTCACGACAACGCCGCACAGGGCCAACATGCCCATGATGCTCATGATGCTGAGCGACATGTCCATGACGATATGACCCAGCATGGCGCCCGCCACGCCGAAGGGAATGATGCTCATGACGATAAGTGGCTGGATATAGGACCGGAATGGAATGGCGAGCAACGCGTAGATGACGAACAGGACGAACAGGATGCCGATACCGACGCTCGCGAAGGACTCCTGCTGCTCCCTCGCCTCGCCCTCCAGGACGTAGCTGACCTGCGGATGATCGGCGAGGATTTGCGGCATGACGGCGTCCAGGTCCCGCTTGATCGCCTCCACGTCGGCAGCCTCCTTGTTGACGTCGGCCCGCACGTTCACGGCACGCAGCCTGTCGATCCGCTGGATGGTCGAGAAGCCCCGCCCGAACCGCGCGCTGGCCACTTCACCGAAGGGCACCTCGGTGCCGGTCGGCGTGCGGATGCGCATGCTGCTCAGACTATCGAGGGAGCGGCGCTCCGATTCAGGGTAGCGCACGAAAACTCGCACCTCGTCCCGACCGCGCTGTATACGCTGGACCTCGAATCCATAGAAGGCCTGCCGGACCTGGCGGGCCAGGTCCTCGAGGGTGAGGCCCAGGATTTCCGCCTCCGGCCGCAGCGTGAGCTTGACCTCTTCCTTGCCGCCTTCGAATGTGTGGAACGCATCGAACACACCCGGGTACGTGTTCAGCTGGGTCTTGAGTGCGTCGGCTACGAGGCGCATTTCCTCGAAGTCCGAACCCTGCAGCTGGATGTCGATGGGCTGACCGCCGCGGACCCGTTCGGACCGGAAGTTGACCTCCCGCGCGCCGGGCACCACGCCGATGATGTCACGCCATTCCCTCACCAGTTCCGGGCTCGACACGTCGCGTCTCGCGCTCATCGGCCGCCACCATTTCAAAGACGACACGGCCCACGTGTGACCGGTTTCCCTGCCCGCCGCCGGCCGAGCCCACCGTGGAGAAGACGTTCTTGATGACGCTCTCCCCGCTGCGGGGATCCACGTAGTCATCCCGCAGGGTTTCCGCCGCCGCCGTGATGCGCTCCACGGCCTCGCGGGTTGCCTCGAAGGGCGTCCCCTGCGGCATCAGCACGGTGGCGCGTACCACCTCGCTGGGAACCCTTGGAAAGAAAATAAATCGCAGATGCCCGCCGATGGTCATGCTGAACAGGAGCACAGCGACGGCAAGGAACACTGACAAAGTGAGGTAGCGATTCCCCATGGCGGCGTTCAACACCGGCCCGTAGATGCGCTGGGTCCCGGTGTCCAGCCCCCGGGCGATTTTTCGCTGCAGCGACGTCAGCCAGTTGTGCTGGTCGTCCCGCAGGCCCTGGACCCGAACATGTTTCAGGTGTGCGGGAAGGATCAGCTTCGATTCCACCAGCGAGAAGAGCAGCACCGGGATGACGATGAGCGGAATCTGGGCAAACAGCTGCCCGCGTACCCCCTCGACCATGAGTAGCGGCACGAACGCTGCGACCGTCGTGAGCACGCCGAAGGTCACGGGAACAGCGATTTCCTGGGTGCCGACAATGGCGGCCTGGGTCGGATCCTCCTGCCGCTGCAGATGCCGGTAAATGTTTTCGCCGGTGACGATGGCGTCATCCACGACGATACCCAGCACGAGGATGAAGGCAAAAAGGCTCAGCAGGTTGATCGTAACGCCGAACAAGGGCATCAGAGCGATGCCGCCCATGAACGCCACCGGCATGCCCAGCAGCACCCAGAACGCTACGGAAGGGCGCAGAAACAGGGTCAGCAGTATCAGTACGAGCAGGCTGCCCTGGATGGCGCTGCGCGTCAGTGTACTGATACGCGCCTTGACGACCTCCGAGGTGTCGCGCCAGTAGTCCAGGCCCACCCCGGCAGGCAAACGGGACGGTGCTGTGGCCAGGTAATCCTTGACGGCATCGGCGACGCTGATCGCGCTCTGGTCACCGACGCGGTAGACGTCAATGAACGCCGCGGGCCTGCCATTGAAGCGAAAATCAACGGTTTCTTCCTCGAATCCGTCGCGCACGCTGCCGATGTCCGCGATCGTTATCACGGAGGCGCCGTCGGCGCGGACCACGATATCCTCGAACTCCCGCCCTACCCGCGCCTGGCCCTCGGTTCGCAGCCGTACCTCGCCGCCTTGTGTTCTCACCGACCCGGCCGCCAGGTCCAGCGAGGTTCTGCGCACGGCCTCCGCCACGTCCGCGAGGGTCAGCCCATACTGGCGAAGCGCCTGCTCGCTGACTTCGATGGAAATCTCGTAGGGCCGCACGCCATCCAGCTCGAGCTGGGTGACACCCTGCAGGGCGCTCAGGTCATCCCGTACCTGTTCTGCCACCGCACGCAGCTCGCGTTCGGGCAAATCTCCCGACACGACCACGGTGATCACATCGCGACGAATCTCGGGAACGTAGACAGTGGGACGCTCGCTGTCGAGGGGGAAGGTGTTGATGGCGTCCACCCGGGCCTTGACGTCATTCATCATGGCCTTCGGATCCACGTCGGCTTCGACTTCGACAGCAACCGTGCCGAGGCCTTCGCTCGCGGTGGAGCGAATCTGCTTGATCCCGGCCAGATCGTGGATCGCCTCCTCGATCTTGATGGTGACGCCCTCTTCGACCTCCACGGGGCTGGCCCCGGGGAACGGCACGCGAACGTTGACCACGGACAGCTCGAAGGCGGGAAAAACCTCCAACGGAATACGCCAGTTCAGGGCGAACAGGCCCGCAAAGACAATGGTGACCATCAGAAGATTGGCGGCCACGTCATTGTGGGTAAACCAGGCGATCAGTTTCTTCATGGCGATTTCATTGAATTTCGGCGGCGCCTAGCGCGCCCCGGCCGGGTCGGCGGCCGCAGCATCGCCCTTGCCGGCCACCGGTGCCGGCGGCTGGCCATCGATGGTGGCGGCAACGAGGGTGCCGTTGGCCGCCACGCTCATCGGCGTCAGGGCCACGACCTCGCCCCGGGCCAGGCCGCCGTCGATAACAACGTGCTCGCCGTCAGCCCAGGCGACGCTGACCGTCCGCCGCTGCAGGCGGCTCGCGGAATCCACCAGGAGAACCTCGCCGCCCTCGCGAAGCGCGGCCGGGGGGAGGACGAAAACGTCGTAGAGGCGCCGGCCGGCAATTTCCGCCTCGACGAACTGGCCGATGCGCAGCGGTGCCTGGCCCTCCGGACCCCGGGCGTAGGGGTCGTCCACCTGCGCGACGACGAACAACTGGCGGCTTTCCGTATCGATCGCCCCTTCCGCCCGCACGATCCGCCCCTGCCACTCGGACCGGCTCTGCCCGATTCTCGCGGTAATCGTCACGGCAGGCCCTTGTTCGGGCTCGCCGGCATCGTCCCGATACCGCTCGGGCAAGGCGACGAACCCCAGCTGCCGGCTGCTCAGGGGCAGTCTGATCTCCACGTAGTCAGTGGCATAGATGCGGCCGAGCTCCGTACCGACCGAAACGTACTGGCCGATATCCGCGGCCTGTTCGAGAACCCGACCCGCATAAGGTGCGCGTATGCGGGTTCGCTCCAGGTCAATACTGGCGCGTTCGAGCTGGGCCCTGGCCGACATGAGGTCGGCCCTCGCGGCAGCAATCTGCGGTTTGCGCAGCCCCAGGTCCGGGGCCGTCTTGCCAAGCTGTTTCCAGTCATCCGCCACGACCTTGGCCAGCGCGAGTTCCTGTTCGAGGACCGACTCGGCCTGCGCCACCTGGGCCTCGGCGCTGGCGAGGGCAAGCTGGTAGTCACGGGCATCCAGCACGACCAGCACGTCCCCCGCCTCGAAGAACCCGCCTTCCCGAAACTCCCGCCCGACGCCGGTGATGACGCCGGCTACCTGGGGGATCAGAGTCCCTTGGGTGCGGGGTCTCACCGTGCCCTCGGTGCGAATCACAACGTCGAAAGCCGAAGGGATGGCGCGTGTGGCCGCAATCGCCACCGGGGTCTCTACCGGCGCCCGGACTTCGGCCTCCGGGCGGCTCGCTATGATCCATCGGCCCGCGGCAAGCGCTGCCGCAAGCACAAGGAGGGGCAAGGCCCATTTGAAGATAGATCGCATCACTTTTGTCCCTGGTCCGGGTACTCCCTGATCCGGCTCGCAGCGCCCGGAGTTTCCGCAAACCGCCTGGGCTCCCGGGGATTCGGCCAGCCGTCAGGCCAGGATTCGCCACGATTCCCCGGCTACCAGATTACACGCCGAGAGCCTCCCGGATCGCAAACGACAAAAAACCGGGGCCAGGGCAGCGAGGGTGAGCCGCCACGGGCGCATGCGACGCCGACAAACCGAAACGCCTCCACAACGCCTGCGCGCTCCGATCTACACTGGAAACAGGCAAGCCACTTGAAGCCCCGGGGCACCGATGAGTGACTTTGTTCTCGCCCGTCGTGCGGAAACCGGGACCAACCCATGAAGGCTCGCATGCCAGACCCGAGCATCGTCACAAAAAACGCCGGATCGCCTCGTATCGTCATCATCGGCAGCGGATTCGGCGGCCTGTGCATGGCAATCCGGCTCAAGCTAGCAGGAATAGACACGTTCACCATCGTCGAAAAAGCCGCCGACATCGGCGGAACCTGGCGGGACAACACCTACCCGGGAGCCTGTTGCGATACCAAGGCCTTTGCCTACTGCTATTCGTTCGAGCAAAAGACCGATTGGACCCGCAAGTGGGTGCCGTGGAGCGAGATCCTCGACTACATGCGCCATTGCGTTGCCCGCTACGGGCTCGAGCCCCACTTCCGGTTCCATACCGAGATTGCCGAAACCTCCTACGATGACGTGCGCGATCAATGGAGACTGACCAACGCCGATGGGGACACGCTGACGGCCGACGTCGTCATCACGGCCACCGGCCAGCTCAATCGCCCCTCAGTGCCGAACATCGACGGACAGGACCACTTCGAGGGTGTGTCCTTCCACTCGGCCCGCTGGAACCACGGTGTTCCCCTGGCCGACAAGCGGATCGGAGTCGTCGGTAATGCGGCGAGCGCCATCCAGTTCATCCCGGAGATAGCGAAGACCGCGGCGCACGTGGAGATCTTCCAGCGCAGCGCAAACTGGATGATCAGGCGGGGCAACCGGCCGTTCAAAGAGCTGGAGCAGCGAATGCTGGGCGGCGCGCGATGGTTGTCCCGGCTCTACAGGACCTGGACATGGGCCTACTACGAATTCTTCATCTACCCGATCATTCTCGGCTGGCCCGGGTTCCGGCATGCCGGCGAATGGCTGGCCCGCCGGACGATTCGACAGGAAGTGGCGGACCCGGGGCTCTGGGACCGGCTGGTTCCGGAGTATCCGATCGGCGGCAAACGCATCCTCGTTTCCGACGATTACTACGCGGCCCTGAACCGCTCCAACGTCAACATCTGCTTCGATGACATCGAGCGAATCAGCAGAGCGGGGATCGTCACGGGGAACGGGGACGAACATCCGCTGGACGTGATCATCTATGCCACGGGTTTCAAAAGCACGGAGTTTCTTGCCCCCATGGAGGTCCGTGGCCGGAAGGGCCGCTCACTGACCGAGCAGTGGGGCGCGGCGGGCCCCGAGGCTCACCTGGGGATCACGGTGCCGGGCTTTCCGAACTTCTTCATGATGTACGGGCCGAATACCAATCTCGGCCATTACTCGATCATCTTCATGCTCGAATGCCAGGCCCGCTACATCGTCCAGTGCCTGGAGATGAAGGCCCGTCGGTCCAGTGCGCGTGTGGAAGTCCGCGAAGACGTCTGCCGGCAATTCAACGATCGCCTCCAGAAGAAGCTCGCCGACAGCGTCTGGGCCCGCGTGGATCATAGCTGGTACATGGACAAGGGCCGGATCACCAATAACTGGAGCGGGAGCACGAGCGCCTACTGGTGGCACACGCGGCGGGTGAGGGAATCCGACTTCGAGCTTGCTCCTTCCGGCGAGTCCCGGGTGCCGCAGTCCAGGCTGGCGGCCCGCTGAACCCGGCATCAGGTCCGCCATGAGCTATTCCAGCATCCTGAGTCCCCTGCTGGTGGCCGTGATCACGACCACCATGCTGTCACTGGGCATGCAGCTGAGTCCTCGAGAGCTTCTGGCGTCCCTGACCCGCTACCGGCTGATGCTGAGCGCCGTCGTGGCGGCATTTGTTATGAGCGTGGCGTTCGCCTGGCTGGTTCTCCAGCTCGCCCCCGTCTCCGTGCCCCTCGCCGGTGCGCTGCTTCTTCTGCTGTGCATGCCGCCGGCCGGGACCGGCGCCAAGTACGCGGGACTGGCCGGTGCCGACCAGACCGCCGCCCTCGGGATGCTGGTCCTGTTGAGTGTTGTGGCGCTCGTCGCAACGCCGCTCCTCCTCGGGTGGGTCCTGCCGGTGAGCGGGCCGGTCCACGTGGACGGCGGTCCGATCGTTCGCATGCTGATTGCGCTGGTTATCACCCCCGTGGTCCTGGGACTGATCCTGCGGCGCGTTGCTCCGTCACTCACATCACGCCTGGCACCCGCCATAGTTGTCTTTTCCAACCTGGTACTCGCTGCCGTGCTGATCCTGGTGGTCAGCCAGGAATACCCGGCCATGCTGGGCCTGCCCGCCGCAGGGCTTGCAACGATTTTTGTGATCTACGCTGGCGCGTACGCCTGTGGCTGGCTCATGACCGGACCCGATCCACGGACCCGCTTCGCGGGCGCGATGAGCTGCGCGACCCGCAACCCCAGCATCGCCCTGCTGATCGTCAATCAGAACTTTCCCGTGTCCCGCATAGGCCAGGAAGCCACGGATGTCGTCATGGCAACCATCGTGACCTACGCGGTAATGGAGCTGTGCCTGGGCGTGCTCAATGCCGTATATCATGCGCGCAGACAGCGCGGACCCACTGAACCGAAAGCAGGCTGATCCCTTCCCCGAGGCTGATGCCTCGTGCGCCCGATCGGCCTCCGCACAACACAGGAACATAACGTGGCGACCCCCGGACCGAACGAGAACGAACGCCTGGCCCGCAGCCTCACCGCGGCCGGCCTGTGGGTGCTGACCATCAACGGCCTGATTGGCGCCGGCATTTTCGGGGTACCCGCCGAGGCGGCGCGGCTGACCGGTGCCTTCAGCCCCCTGATGTTCCTGTTCTGCGGCCTGATCATGGCGCCGGTCATCCTCGCCCACGGCGAAGTCGCCAGCTATTTTCGTGGCACGGGCGGTCCCATTCTCTACACCAAGGAAGCGTTCGGGCCGTTCGTGGGTTTCCAGACCGGCTGGGCCCTGTACGTGGCCCGGGTCACCGCCTTTGCGGCCAATCTCAATCTCCTGGTGAGCTCGATCGCGTACTTCTGGCCCGCGGCGGACTCGGGCGCGACCCGAGCCACGCTGTTGTTCCTGATCTGCGGATCGCTGACCTGGATCAACGTGACCGGCGTGAAATATGCCATCGGCGCCATGAGCATCCTCACGGTTCTCAAGCTCCTGCCGCTGGCCTTGCTCATTGCCCTGGGCCTTGGCCATGTAAGCCCGGAGACAGTGCCGATCGCCGCCGACGGATTCCCCGTGCGCAGCGATTTCGGCGCCGCCGCGCTGCTTCTGATCTATGCGTTCGTCGGCTGGGAGGGCACGCTGATCCCGGCGGGCGAGGCAAAGAACCCGGCCCGCGACATGCCGCGCGCCCTGCTGTGGGCCCTCGTTGTGGCTACGCTCCTTTACGTGCTGATCCAGGCTGTCAGCGTTGCGGTACTGCCGGGCCTGGCCGAGTCGAAACGACCGCTGGTGGACGTGGCCGACGCCCTGATCGGCCCCGTCGGCGCGCTGATTCTCACCATCGGTGTCGTGGTCTCGGTCGGCGGCAACGTCGCCGGCACGGTGATTACCGCGCCCCGGGTCACCTATGCCCTGGCCAGGGACGGACTCCTTCCCCGCTGGCTCGGCGGAGTCCACGAGCGCTATCTCACGCCCCACCAGTCCATCGTTTTCTTCGGCATCATCGCCTTTGGCCTGGCCATGTGGGGCTCGTTCGCCTGGCTGGCCGGCATGAGTTCCGTGGTCCGGCTCGCCGTGTACGTGTTGTCCATCGGCTGCCTGCCCCTGCTTCGCCGAAAGCTCGGTCCAGCGCCGGTGCAGCTTCCGGGCGGCTACCTGGTTCCGATCATCGCCGTTGCCGTCTGCCTTTGGCTTCTGGCCCAGGTGACGCTCCGGCCCGTGCTGGTCACCCTTGCTTTCCTGGCCGCCGGCACGGCCCTGTATGCCCTGGCGCCGGCAGCACGCCGCCGCAAGACATAAAGGAAAAATCAGGCACGCCCGGCCAGGGCCTGCAAGACCCCGGTAAATCCGGATCGCGCTGGAGTCCCCGTGACCCGATTCCGGGCGAAGCGCAGCGGCTTGCGATAGGCTTGGGAAGATACGTTGCCCGCAAAGGCCTGGCCCCATGTTGACCCGCTTGCGCTATCTCCCTTCTTCCGTCCGCGGACTCGTCATGTCGTCAGCGGACGTGCCCCATGATCTGTCGAGTGTGACATCCATCGACGCGTCGGCCGAGGTGGATCCCGAATCGGTGGGCATCAGCCGCCGGGGCGCGAACGCCATCTGGAACAGCGTCGAGAGCATCTATGCCACCGGCATGCAGCCCGGCATGTCCTTCGTTTTGCGCCGGCACGGCGAAATCATCCTGAAACGCGCCATCGGCCATGCCCGGGGCGCCGGGCCGGGCGATCGCGATGAGACGCCCGTGCCGATGACGCCGGATACGCCCGTGTGCCTCTACTCGGCGAGCAAGGCCATCGCCGCCATGCTGGTGCACATGTTGTCCGAGCGGAAGGAAATCAGCCTGCTGGATCCCATCAGCCACTATGTGCCGGCGTTCGGCCAGAACGGCAAGCGGGACATCACGATCTACCAGCTGTTGTGCCACAAGGCCGGTATTCCGACCGTCGACGCCGGTCCAGCCGACG
Organism: uncultured Gammaproteobacteria bacterium; assembly: GCA_963842955.1. Taxonomy (GTDB): domain Bacteria; phylum Pseudomonadota; class Gammaproteobacteria; order Steroidobacterales; family XN24; genus JARFQW01. The sequence continues at coordinate 190,833 of CAWJIJ010000005.1, read as the reverse complement.
TCGTGGAACTCCTGCTGGACAAAAAGGAAATCCTGCGCCGCCTGTATGCCTCCGCCCCGGAAAAGCCGGGGCACCATCACGCCTATCATGCGCTGACCGCGGGTTTCGTGATCGCGGACCTGGTGGAAACCGTGGCCGGCCAGACATTCCGCTCGTTCTTCCAGGACCACATCGCTCAGCCCCTGGGTCTGGCGAGCATGGATTTCGGCGCGAAACCGGCGGTGGTGAAGCAGCTGGCGAGGAACTACACGACCGGGGTCAGGGTCAGCGGCCCGGTGAATCTCTATCTCAGGCGGGCGATCGGGACCACCCTCGAACGAGCGGTGGACGTTTCCAACGACCCGCGTTTTTATCAGGCGGTCATCCCCGCCGGCAACGGTGTCGCCAACGCCGATGACAGCAGCCGGTTCTTCCAGTGCCTGCTGGACGGCGGCGTGCTGGACGGCGTGCGCGTGTTCGATCCCCTGACCGTGCGCCGGGCCACGGCCGAAGTGGGCAAGCCCGAAGTGGACCGCTCGCTGCTCGTGCCCCTGCGCTACTCCGCGGGCATGATGCTCGGTGACTCGCCCTGGGGGCTCTACGGACCGGACACTACCCGCGCCTTCGGCCATCTCGGCTTCACCAACAACTTCGTGTGGGCCGACCCGGACCGGGATATCTCGGTGGCCCTGCTGACCACCGGCAAGCTGGTTGCAGGGCTGCACCTGCCCTATCTGCTGGGCCTGCTGCGAAATATCTCCAGGCACTGCCCGAAGCTGTCCGAGGTGGAAATCACCCGGCGGGAACTCGCCGGCGGATTGTCCTGACAGCCAGGCTTTCCGCTACCGGTCGTAGTTGGCGAGTACCGCCGCATAGACCTCGATGGCATCCCAGAGATTCTGAAGACGGAGGTTCTCGTTGCGGCCGTGCTGGTTGTTGTCGTGATTGGCCACGGGCAGCAGAATAATCGGCGCTTCCAGGGCGGCCTCGAACAGGTAGATGGGCAGGCTGCCGCCCATGGTCGGGGTAAGCAGCGTGGGTTCGCCGCCGATGCCATCCAGGACAGCGACGAGCCGTCGGGCTTCTTCGCTGCGGAGATCCGATCGGAAACCCCGGTAGGCGCCGGGCCGCCAGTCCACCTTCAGTACCTGTTCGTGGGCAAGCAAGATGTCCCGGCCCGGGTCCGTGTGGACGACATGAAATCCCTGGTCCGCGAAATACCGCTCCAGGACCGGCCGGACCGATTCCGGGGTTTGATCGGGAACGAGCCGGAGGTTCAGTGACGCAGTGGCCGACGGCCGGATCACGTTGCTGGACTGCGCACCCACACCACCGCCGGCGAATCCCTTGACCACGATGGCCGGACGCATGACCAGCGCTTCGAGGCGCTCTCCCTCACCCTCGGTGCGGCCAAGCCCGAGTTCCTTTGCCAGGCCGCTCTCGATGCCGGGCATCGCATCGATCGCCGCCTGCTCCGCGGGCGAGACCGGGCGAACCGCATCCGCATAGCCGGGAACCAAGATTCGGCCCGCCTCGTCCTTCATGCCGGCCAGCAGACGAATCAGCGTGTCGTTCGGGTTCGGCGCCCAGTTGCCGTAGTGGCCGCTATGCAGGGGCCGTTGCGCGCCATAGGTCGTGAGATCCACGGTCATCGATCCCCGAACGCCGAACACAAGCTGGCGTCGCCGCGACTGGTGCATGGGGCCGTCACAGAAGAGCATGAGATCGGCGCTCAGGTCCGCGGCGTGGGCGCTGAGAATGCGGTCCAGGGTGGGCGAGCCCGCCTCCTCTTCTCCATCGAGGATGACCTTGATGTTGACGACCGGGTCGATCCCGGCGGCGGCCAGGGCATCCACGGCCGCGGCCAACGCGATCACCGGCGCCTTGTCGTCGCCTGCGGAACGGGCAAACAGCCGCCACTCGGGGTCGATACCCGTTTCCACCCTCGACCAGGGAACGACTTCCCCGCCATTGACGACCAGGTCCGTGCGCAGGGTCGGTGTCCAGGGCGGACTGGCCCACTCCTCCGGCACCACCGGCTGGCCATCGAAATGGGCGTAGATCAGTAGGGTCTTCTCGGCACCCGCAAACCGCTTCTCTGCGAAGACATAGGGCGCCCCGCCAGCCTCCCAGCGCTGGGTTTCGAAACCCCGCTGGCCGAGGTAGGCCTCGATCCAGTCGGCGTTAGCCCCCATGTCCGTCCGGTCGGAGGCCACGTTCGGCAGCTTCAGGAACTCGCGGAAGTCCGCAAGAATCCGGGCATCATTCGCCTCCCTGTAGGCACGGGCAGCAAGCGCCGCGTCGTCGGCCCCCGCCGCCGGCATCACGACCATGGCCAGGGCAGCCAGCCATCCGGCCTGCTTGCGAGGCGACAACACCGTCGCGTCGGCTTCATGTTTGCGCATCGATCATCCTTCTCGTGAACGGCATTGCCGAAAACGCCCCCGGACCATACGGGCTTCCCCCGGCATTCGGGTCATGGGGACACAGCCCCTCGGGCTGCTTGCCCTGGCGACCGGGCGCGACGCGCCAGCCGCCGGGCAAGGATGCCATGCGCCCGGCGATCCAGGGGATACCGCCAGGCCAGCACGAGCATAGGAACCAGGAGCAGGCAGGGCCAGCCGATGAACGCCAGTTTCAGGCCAAGGGCGGCGGACCCCGACACCGCCTCTTTGCCGCTGAACCCGAACAAGGTCGGAATGCCTAGCGCGATCGCCCCGCCAATACCCTGGTTCAGCTTGGTTACGAGCGCCTGGAAAGCGAAGAAGATTGCCGCGCGGTCCTTGCCGTTGCGCCACAGATCGTAGTCCACGATGTCGGCCAGCAGCGACGGCAGCGCAATAGACGACACCCCCAGAAAAAATCCGTGCAGGCTCATGATCAGGATCATGGGCACCAGTGAGTCCGGCCCTGGCCCCAGCACGGGTATCGCCAGGAGGGTAGCCATCATGCCCACCGCCGCGATGGCCCAGCACCGGTGCTTGTCAATGCGCCGCATCACCTGCAGCCATACGGGCATACCCGCCGCCATGGCGAGGGTCATGGGCATCGCGATGTGAGGGATCCGGTCGCCGAGCCCCAGGTACTGGCTGGAGTAGATGACGAACAGGCTCGCGACCGCACCGGTGGCAAGGCCGAACAGCACCTGGGTCAGCAGAAAATACCGCAGCGGAGGCGTGTTCCTGATCGCCAGCCACAAATCCGCCGGAGCAAGCTGGCGCCCGGACGCTCGTCTTGCAGGCTCCTTCACGCGCCAGCCCATCAGGGCAACAGCCAGCGGCAGCCCCAGGATGACGAAAAGCGATATCGATGCCATTACGGCGGGAGTGAACGAAGTCTCTCCGCCCCCCAGCAGCAAGGGAGACGCCATGAACAGGAGGCCCCCGGCAAAGCCCAGCATCTGCCGCCACAGGGCAATTCGGGAGCGCTCGTCATAGTCCGCGGACAGTTCCGCTCCCATCGCGGTATGCGGAATCTCGACGAGCGTCCAGCCGAGGGTCACGACCAGGTACCAGCACATCAGGTGACCCAGGCGGGCATCCGGACCCGGGTTGTAGAGGAACCAGGCACCGGCTGCGACTACCAGGGCGCCCGCCACCATCCACGGTTTGCGGGTCCCGGTGCGGTCGGAGAGAAACCCGATTACCGGATCGGTCAGGCCGTCGAACAGCCGGGCGACGAAGGTGACGGTGGCCAGCCCACCCAGGGTGACCGCGGTGTGTTCCAGATAGAAATTGGGCAGGATGGCCGCGGTCGGCGACATCAACATGGACAGGGGCAGATTGACCAGGGCGAAAACAAGCAGCACCGGCGTACGTACGCCAACGACACCGTCTTTCGCCCGGCGAGGGTTCACGGCAATCGACACGACCGGCGGCTCACGGCAACACCCTGGCCGCTCAGAACTGGAAGGCTACACCCACCAGCGGACCGCGGAGGCTCAGGTCGATCTTGTAGGAGTTCGTGTCGTAATCCAGGTTGATGTAGCGATAGCCGCCGGTCACCATGCCCCATGAGAAACTGGTAGCCGACCGTCGCGAACAACTGCCAGGAGCTCTTCGAGTCCCCGACACCGTAGTCCGCCTGGAAAAACCCGCCCCAGTTGTTGCCGAAACGGTAGGCCCAGCGGCCGCCACCGACCGCGTCGGTCCAGGTTTTTGTTGTGGAGGTAGACAGCTTGTTCGGCAGAATGCCGCCCTTGATTTCCGCCTTCGCTTCGATGTCGTAGTAGCGCGCACCCGCATAGAGCAGGAGATTGGAATTTTGCCATTCGGCCACCCGATAGCCCACGGCCGCCTGGTAGACGTTGCCGTCGACCGTGGCCTTGGCGTCGGATTCGGGCAGTAACCGCGAGACTTTCAGGTCCGCGTCCTGGGAAACGTTGGCCCAGACCGAATCGGCAAACGCCATCCAGCGCTCGCCCCGCCACTCTCCGTAGAACATGAAGCCGATGGCCTCGTAATCCTCGCTGGTTTCCAGATCGATTCGCGGCGGAAACTCGATGCCTCCGGTGCCGTCGTCGGGGGTCTTGGAGCCCACCGTGCCGTCCAGGCCGGCCAGCCAGCCGTACGGCGCGAGCGTCCAGCCCTTGTGCCAGCCGGGGATTTCTTCGTCCGTGGCAGCCGTTGCGGTGTTCAGCAATGCGAGCGCGGCACAGATCGCGGAGCTCGCGAAAAGCCGCCCTGCGAACTTGTGGATTCTTGTTTTCATGCCACTCATGTCCTCTCAGGTGAGTCGTCCCGGTCGGATCCGGGCATCGGCCGCAGCGGGCCAGCGGAAGCATAACAGGCGTTAATCGGGCCAGCCGATGATCGGCGGCGAACTGCCCTGCGCGTCAAAGACTGTCAGATCCTGCAGGATCACCACGTGCACGGGCGTGTATTCTCCGACAACATCCCGCACGATCCCGACGAGATCTTCCTTGAGCTCCGGCGAGACCGCCTGGCCCTCGCGAACCGTGAGGATCAGGGAGATCCGGTCGGGCGCCCAGTGGGGCCGGCCCATGATGAGCATTGTCGCGGCAGGCTCCTCATTCACCCGCTGGTTGATGGCGACACGCAGTTCGCCCGAGATATCCAGGATTGCCGCCCGTGACTGGCCCACCGCCATCGTACTCGTGGACATCTGCCACAACGGAAGCACGAGCAGGACCGACGCCAGGCTCAGGGCCAGCAGCGTCCTCCGCACCCACAACCGCCGGCCGACGCCCAGGCTCTCGCCGCCGATGCCAAGCACGCGGAACACGAGGGCGGCGCCGAGAATGATGGCCACGATATTGGTCAGGAACAGTACCGCGGCACCGAACGCCGTGCGCAGGTCCGCGTGCGCAAGACCTATACCGACGGCGCTGAGCGGCGGGACCAGGGCCGTCGCAATGGCCACGCCGGCAATGGCGCCCGCCAGTGAGGGTCTCGCCAGCGCATAGGCCACCGCCATACCCGAGAGAAGCGCCACGGCGAGGTCCAGGAGCGTGGGCTGGGACCGGGACATGACCTCGGGAGTCAGCTCCAGGGCACGGGTGAGCAGACCGATCATTGCGGATATCAGGAGCCCGGCCAGCACGCCGAACAGGACGGCTTTCATCGACTCCCGGTACAACCGGGTGTTCCCCTGGATGAGGGCAAGACCGGCGCCAATGATCGGAGTCATCAGCGGAGCGACGAGCATGGCCCCGATCACCACGGCCGTGGACCCCTGCATCAGGCCGAACGAGGCGATGGCGGTGGACAGGGTCAGCATCACGATGAAATCGGCATTCAGCCGTGCCCCGGCCTGTACCCGGTCGAAGACGTCGACACGCTCCTTGGGCCTCAAGGCCGGAACCCAGGAAGGCGTCGCGCCGCCCTTCTCGGGTGAAGATGCTTCGCCATGCCGAACGTGCATAACGGGTGACGGCAACCGCGGTCTGCCTGTCCACGGGCTGCACGGCGGCGTCCTCGCCGGTTCCACGCAGTCGCCTCAGGACGTCGATCGACGAGGCGCCGAACAAGCACGAGGTCGCAGTCCCGGCTGCGGCTGACGATGCTCGAAAGCGGTTTCGAAGACACGTCGATCAGCGGCGAAACGAGTTCTTCCTCTTCGATGCCGGCTTCCTCCACCTCCCGGGCCAGCTCGCGCATGGCCACGTCCTCGGAGTCCTTGCCGAAGAATGTGCCCACGAGAAACGGGACCGCCACGCCCGAGTTGCCGTGGGCCAGGGATGCTGCCATCTGCAGGGCATGGGTGCGAAAGCGCCCGGAATACGGGACCAGGACCCGCTCGAAGCCGGTCCCGTCGTCCTCTCCCGTGTCGATGGCGATCGTGTCACAAGGACTGAACTGGAGAATGCGCTCGGTGATCCGGCGGGCAGCGGCATTTTCGCCGAGGGTGCCGTCGGCGCCGGCGATGAGCAGGCCGATACCCTCACGCTTCACTTCGGCGAGCGCGGCCTCGACGATGTCATCGGTGACGATGGCCAGCAGCTCGGCCGACACGCCCTTGAGCTCGGGGCTCGCCAACACCTCCCGGGCCTCGACGACGAGACCCGGCTCGCCGGCGGTGGCCGACGTCGCGACTCCCGCGCCGGCCACAGCAAAAAACCACCAGGTCAGCGTCCTGGCCCCGGGCGAACATGGCTGCCCAGCGTATGAGCGGGCCCACGTGGTCGTAATCCGTAACGAGGACGAGAACCTTCGGCCGGGTTTCATTGTCAGTCAACCCGGCGAACCCCCGATTCCTCAGACCGCGTTCCCTCGAAAAGCCTTTGGTTCAGTGCATCTCTCCTGGCGGAAATCCGGGGATCCGCGGCTTGGGTTCTCAGGATGACTCTCCGGCCCCGGGACCGCCCTCCTCGACGACATCCTCTCCGGGTTCGGCCGGGTTTTCCGGGGAAGGAGACGGTGGCGTCCAGGCAACGAGGCGCTCGCGGATTTCCCGCAGCCTCGCCTTGACGATGGCCGCGTTCGCCGGTCCCATGCGAATCATCATTTTCTGGCCCGCCGACAGCGCTTCAAGGTTCGGGTCCTCGAACCTGTACAGCACGTGCGGACGAATGAGCCGTATCGGACGATCAATCTCCGGTGCGGCAAGCAGGTCGTCAATCACCTCGATAACCCGGTCGTTGAAGCGGGCATCGGGATACCCGAGTTCCTCGTAGGCGTCCTGCAACAGCGGATAGTAGTACTGGTATAGCGCCACCGTGCCGGCCGCGTCGCTTGCGTTGACCAGCGCGACATACGGTGCATAACGCTGAAAATTCGCCTCGGTCAGCATGGGCCCGTCGATCGTTCCTCCCGGCTCGAACCGGCCCGGGGCCGACTTTACCGCCCGAAGACGCATGGCGATTTTTTCCCGTGGGAGATTGTCCGCGGTGACCACGATCTTGCGGACCATCTGGGAGCTCACCAGCAGTCTTGCGACCGGATCGGCGCCGAAGGCCTCGCCCAGCGCTGTGGAGGCCTCCGGGTCACTCTCGTCCAGTTCCGGCAGGGCCGGCGGCGGCTCGGCGGGCTCCGGGACGAGGACAGTCTCCTGCGGCTCAGGCTCGGCCGGCATCGGGTCCGGCGGCGGCGGGGCCGTGGGACCCGGGACCGCCTCGACGGGTGCCGATTCGACGGCCGGCTCCGGTTCCGGTTCGGAGCCGCCCCGCAGGATGAGAAACAACAGCACAACCAGCGCAATCCCTGCTGCGCCCCATATCCAGATCTGTTTCATGCAGCGGCTCCTTTCACCTTGCCCCTACCCTAGCCCACGCAGATCCCGCGGGCGAATCTAACAGCCCCCCGGGGGCAGCGGCGTCAGCAGGCAGGTGCGCCGGGGATTTCTGTCGGGATCCCGAGCGGGCCAGGCAGCCATACCGCACGCTCATCCTGTGACGTGCATCCTTACGCTACCCCGGCGAGGCGGCCATAGTTGATCCCGTTGCGGACCCGGCAAGGTCCGAAACTCAAGGGACACGGGAGCGGGAATGGAACGCCTGTTCAGATGGACAAGGATAGTCACGGGGACGACCATAGCGGCAGCCCTCGCGCTCCTTATGGCTTTCCCGTCCGGTCTCCCCGAAGGCGCGCTGCATTTTTCCCGAGACCAGCTGGGGGCATTGGCCTGCGTGCTGATCGCCTCGGCCATCGCCTTGACGATGGGCCGATGGGAACGCCGGCGCGGCCAGGCCGGCAACGCCACCACGAGCGCTTGCGGGGCACCCGGCCCTGGCGGGCCGGTCACCTTGACAGGCCGGCGGCAGCTCGCGTCCCGCTATCAGCGCCTGGAGCGAACCCGCCATATGCCGATCATCCCCAACGCGGGAAGTCTCGGCCTGGTCGACGACGAGCGCACCGGCTAGTCGACGACCGCGACCCGATCCGCCTTCACTTCGATGCGGTCGCCATGTTTCTTGAGCTGTCCGAGGATCCGCACACGCGTGTCCTTCGTGACCTTGTGCATCCGCCATTCCTCCGGCTCGATGTGCACCTCGATTTCGCCGCTGTCGTCCTTGAACTGGTAGCGCTCATTCCCGATCGACTCGACGACATAGCCTTCCAGCATGACCCAGCTCTCGCTGTCATGGGTCTTGGCCACGGCGGCCGTGACCTGCTCCGCATCGGCCGCGAAGCTTACGCCCACGGCACCGGCCGAAAGCACAACGGTTGCCGCTACCGCGGTGAATAATCCGGTAATCGTCCTCATAAGTCTGTTCCTGCTTTGAAGCATGACAGTCACGCGCTAAAAAAACTGCCGGGCAGCGACCGGACCCGGCCATGGTCGTGTACGCCATGGTCCGGCAACAACGCCCTCGTGGCGGTATTCCGTCTAGCCACCCGCGGGTCGAATAATGCCGCAGGCGTCACGGGATCCGCCCGCGCAACCCTTCTTCAAATCGGACTCGTGGTCACAGTAGGTGTCGGCGTTCGTATGGATAATGAACGCACTGCCGTCCTCATCAAGGATGGACAGCCGACCCGGTGACAGCGTCACCCGGTTGGTCGTGTGTTTCATGGTCCCCACGCCTTCCTTGACCTCGAGATTGATCAGGTCGCCCATGTGGTAGGGATGATTGATGTCCTTGGCCGGAGTTGCGTCGCCGGCGCTGTCCGGACGGGACTCGCCGAAAGGACCGGGATCATGGTGTCCCTTGGCCGCACCGCAGGGCTCGCAGGCGCCAACCTCGTGGATGTGCACGGCGTGCTTTCCATCGGTCAGCCCGGTAACCCTCATCTCGACGGTCACCTCCTTGATGCCCTCCGCCGTTGTCTGCTCCGTCAGCGTGGCCAAGCCCTCGATCTGCTTGTTTTCACAGCCGATGATCGTTGCCGAAGCCTTCATTGCATGGTTGTCGGCAAGCGCGCCAACGGAACATAACAGTCCCGTCACGCCTGCCACGCCCAACCAGAGTCGTGCCGCACAGCTGTTCATGGATATCTCCCCCTCGGATGTTCGTATTCGCGCGTCGGCTTCCTTCAGCAGGAGCTGGCGCCACGTCCGGAGTCTGGTCGAGGGAAGGAGGAAAAGCCAGCCCAGTGACCCTGCATCGCAGCATAGGCAACGACGCCAGGATTTCAGGACGGCTGGCTTTCGGCCGGTGCCACGACAAGAATGAGACCGGGGCGCGAACGCCCCGGCCAGGCCAAAGCGGCCAACGAACCTCGCGCACGGATCGGTAGTCTGAGCCGAACGCGCGCGAGGCGGGCGGGCCTTGAGCTTCTGCTCAGAGCACCGTCTTCTTGATGCCCTTGCGGATTGCCTTGTCCTTCTTGTCGTCCAGCTTGTCCTCGAGCCTGTCCGCGGGACCCTTGTCGATCATCTTGTCGGCCACGTCGCCGACTTCACCTTTGACCGTTTTCTTCACGGCCTTCGTGCCCACCTTGGTTGCGATTCCCATCGGTATTCATCCTCTGTGGTGTAGATTCGATCTGAACTAGCCGCTACCGGAACACGCCGGTGCGGCAGCTGCTCCGGATACGCCCTGGGCTTCCGCCGCCTCTTTACCTCCGGCCTGCATCATCTTGTTCCAGCGAGCCAGCGTCGGGTCGGAGGTGAAGTCCGGGTTGCCGATGTAAACCTCGGTAATCACACCGAGGCCTTCGGCGTGATCGGAGATGACGAGGAAATCCAGCGGGCGCGACAGCTTGGCCGGCACGCCTGTGGACGACGTGACCTCCTCACCGCGGGCAAAGCGGTAGGCTTGTTCCGGCGTCAGCCGGTTGCCGCCCATGAAGGCATCCCCGGAATTGGCCGTGTGATGGTGGGTGTCGCCGAACAGGGCTTTTGTGGGGAAACCGCGCCCGGCATGCGGGCTGTATCCCCGCGATCTCGCCCGCTGATCCGGCGTGATTTCCTCAAGCGGCCGGTGATCGTAAGGGTCCTGCACGACCCTGGCCTCGTCCGCGGCCAGGGCACCGGTAGCCGGGACACCGGCCATCAGCATCGCGATCAGGGTCACAGTGTTGTTCATGCGCATTAGCTTCGCCCCACTAGCAGGTCTCCCCTTGGCCAATCCCATTCCCTTTCAACCGGTGTTCCGGGCTTGCGCAGTCCAGTAGTACCGGGAACGTCCCAAACACCGCACGTCCTTCCCGGCGGTTTCTCGCATCGAACTCGTGGTACCAGCGCAAATTGAGGCTCAGGGACTGCCTCTCACACGCAAACTGATGGGCAATCCGCGGCCCGAGGGCCCCGAACCGGCCCTTGCAACTGCCCCCCCACGACCGCAACAGCGGGGATCCTGAACTCCGGCTTAGCGGACCCTTGATACGTCGATCAACCTAGCAATGATCGACCCTTGGGGGTTGTCTCTTCGCAGACATATGCTGCATATTTCTCGTGCGCCGGCAGCGAATAACGAATAACAACCGGGGCGCACGCGATGCAGACAGTCACCGACGACGAGACTATCCGGCGTCTCCTCATGGAGGGGGACTGGTTTTCTGGCCTGGCACAGGAGCACAGGGACTACATCCTCGTGGAATCTACGGTGAGGCGTTTCGCCGACGGGGACATCATCTGCCCGGAGGATGTAACGCCACTCGGACTGTTCGTGGTTCTGGAGGGCCAGGTAAGGCTGGTTCGCCACGTGGGGGATGGCCGGCAGATTCTCTATCACGTCGCCGAGCCGGGATTCTGGTTCGGCGAGCTCGCGCTGCTTCGCGATGACCTCACGGCCGTAACCTCGATCTCCCGGGGGCAGAGCCGCGTTCTCCTGCTGCCGCTCGCGAAATTTCGCAGCCGCGCGAATGAGTTTCCCGATTTCTTCCAGGCCTGCGCCAGGATGGCCCTGCACCGGCATGCCATTTTGCTGCGCTACCTGGCCCAGGCCCAGTGGCTGCCGCCGGAGGATTATCTGAAGGTCCGCCTCGCCGACCTCGTGGACCTGCATCAACAGGACCGCAAGGTGGACGGGCCGGTTGAGCTGGCCGTTTCCCAGGCCGAACTGGCCACGATGATCGGCACTTCACGACAAACAGTGAACGCTTTGCTGCAGCGCCTGGAAGTGGACCGGCTGATCGAAGTGGCGTTTCGAAAGATCCGCATTCTCGACGGAGCCGGTCTGCGAGGAGATCGACGGAAGACCGGCTTGGAGGGATTGCGGTAAACCGTGAGGCCTGACGCAGAATGCAGGCTGTTGCCGGCCGAGGATAACAAAAAAAAAGGGCGCCGACTGGCGCCGGAAGGGGCACCTGCCCTGGGGAGCATGGCAATGGATTTGCAGAAACAACATCCGATCGATCCTGACAAGGGCCAGTGGTTCGGCAGCCTTGATGCTGCGCACCAGGACGCGATCCTGGCCGGCTCGACTCTGCGGGGCTACCGGGATCGGCAGACGATCAATCGGGAAGATACCCGGGGCATCGGCCTGTGTGCGGTCATCGAGGGGCAGGTCGGCCTGGTGCGACATGTGCTGGAGGACCGCCAATTGCTGATCCATGTCGCCGGACCCGGTTTCTGGTTCGGCGAACTCAGCACGCTGTCGGAGCATCTTCCGGCGGTGACCTCCGTCTCGCGGGGCGCCAGCCAGGTGCTGGTCTTGCCGGTGGCGGAATTCAACCGGATCTGCGAAGCGGATCCCTCGTTTTTCAGGGCCTGCGCCCAGCTGGCCCTGAAGCGCTACGCAATGGTCACCCGGTTACTGGCGCAGAGCCAGTGGCTGCCGAAAGAGGCCTACCTGAGAATTCGGCTCGCCGACCTCGTGGATCTCTGGCGCATGGACAAAGACATAGACGGTCCTGTCGATGTGGCGATTTCCCAGTCGGACCTCGCGTCGATGGTCGGCACGTCACGCCAGACGGTCAATGCCCTTCTCCAGCGGCTGGAAACCGCCGGCCTGATCCAGGTTCGATTCCGCAAAATCCGGATTCTCGATCCCCACGCGCTGCGGGACGGCCACCCGACCACCGGCCTTTAGCGGGGAGACCGGCCGGTGCACGCGGAACGTCCGTGGATCGACGCCGGCGCGCGTCGAGGCGCCCGCCATCGGGTTCAACATTCATCGTCGCAGCCGTTCACCGCTTGCATGATTTCTGGGACCTGAGCGGGTAGCCAGGGTGTTTCCGACAGCGCTTCGGGAGCTTTGACATAAGGCGAAACGGCGACGAAACGTGACGGGCATCACGCTTGATGGCGCGCCCGACTGGCCCAATACGTCCCGTCGGGGGGGTCGGACCGGGCCGAGATGGCTCATGAATGCAGGGAGCGACCCCATGACCAGGATGGTTTGTTCACGACGCTCGACTTCCGCGGCAGTGGTGGCCTTGTGTTTCCTGGCCCTCGCCGCGTGCGGCGGCGGCGGCGGCGGCTCGGATGCACCTGCTCCGTCGGGTGGAACACCGCCACCCACCACGCCGACACCGACACCGGTACCCCCGCGCCGACACCGGATCCCGACCCGACCAATCCGCCCCAGGGTTCGCCATCGGCATCGCTGATCGGATCCGAATCCCAGGCTGTCCGGTTCCTGAGCGCCGCCTCGTTCGGCCCCGCGCCGAATGACATCGACGCCCTGGTCGGCCGGGACGCTGCCGACTGGCTGGCCGCCGAGTTCGCCAAGCCGGCGACGAAAATTCTGCCGCCCGTGCGTTCCGAGTTCGAGAACGACGGAGATGTTCCCTACAACACCGAGTTCAACCTGCTCTGGGACGCCATGCTGGCCGGCAAGGACCAGCTGCGCCTGCGCATGCAGTTCGCCCTGTCCCAAATCCTGGTCGTGTCGGGCCGCGGGGGCGATGCGGACCAGGTCAGGCTCGCCCACTACATGGACATTCTTTCCGAGGGCGCCTTCGGCAACTACCGGGACCTGCTGGAGAAGGTGACCTACTCACCGGCCATGTCCCGGTATCTGACCTACCATCGCAATCAGAAAGGCGATCCGGACCGCGGCCGCACGCCCGACGAGAACTATGCCCGGGAACTGATGCAGTTGTTCACCATCGGCCTGGTAGAGCTGAAGATGAACGGCGAGCCGAAGCTGGGCAGCGACGGCCGGCCGATCGAGACCTACGACAACGACGACATCATTGGTCTGGCCCGCGTATTTACCGGCCTCTCCGACAAGGGTACCGGCTGGTGGCAGGGAGATCCCGACGCCAACTGGCAGCCCCTGCAGGCTTATCCAGACCGCCACTCGCCGCTGGAGAAGACCTTCCTGGGGCGCACGATTCCGGCCGGGACAGGGCCTGAGGAAAGCATCGATATCGCGCTGGATACGCTCTTCGAGCATCCCAACATGGCGCCGTTTCTCTCGCGTCAGCTGATCCAGCGCTTTACGCGAAGCGATCCGGACCCGACCTACGTTCGCCGCGTCGCCGAGGCGTTCGAGGCGGGCCAGTATGCGGCCCAGAACGGCCAGACCTTCGGGCGCGGCCGCCGCGGCGACCTGGTTGCGACGCTTGCCGCGGTCCTGCTGGACGAAGCGTTCCTCGATCCGGCCGCCGGCAGCTTCGAAGAGGACGGCAAGATCCGCGAGCCCGTACTGCGGTTCGCGCACTGGGTCCGGGCCTTCCGGGTCCGCAACATCGACTCGTTCTCCGAGTACCGGCTGGGCGACACCCGCGATCCGGGCACGCGCCTTGGACAGCACCCGTTCCGCTCGCCGTCGGTTTTCAATTTCTACCGGCCGGGGTTCCTCGCCCCGGGCACCGAGTCTGGCGGCCGCGGGCTGACGACGCCGGAGTTCCAGATCGTGAACGAGGCATCCGCCCTCGGCTACGCGAATTTCATGACGGATTTCGTCTTCAACCGCAGTCCATCTCGAAGCGAGAACGTCGATACGTTTCTCCCGGACTACAGCGACGAAGTCGAGATGGCGGATGACCCCGAGTTGCTGGCGGCCCACCTGGATCTCCTGCTGACCGGCGGACGCATGAGCGATGGGACACGGATGAGCATCGCGGAGACCGTCGCGACCATCCCCCTCCCCGAAACCGACCAGGAGGCCGACCGGCTCAAGCGCGTGCACGTTGCCGTGCTGATGGCCGTCAACGCCCCTGCCTACGCCATCCTGCGCTAGACCGGAGAACCCGACATGAGCCAGTTCAATCGACGTCAGTTTCTCGCCGGTGCCGGCGCGGCCACTTTCCTGGGCAGCGCAGGCACCCTGTCTTCCCTTGTCAGCAACCCGGCCTACGCCGCCGATGCGTCGGGCTACAAGGCGCTGGTCTGCGTCTTTCTGTTCGGCGGCATGGACCACGGCGACACCGTGTTGCCCTACGATGTCGCGTCATACAACAAGCTGGCGGGGCTGCGCCAGGGGCTGTTCTCCGCCTACGATGTCGGCAGCGGCACCTCGTCCCGGGACCGGGACAACCTGCTTGCCCTGAATCCAGTCAACGGTGCCAGCTTCGGCGGCCGACAGTTCGCGCTTCCCGGAGAACTGGCGCCGCTGCACAGCCTGTTCGAGCAGGGGGAGCTGTCCATCGTGGGCGGGCTGGGGCCGCTGGTGGCGCCGACCACCCGCTCGGAAATGGATGCCAACTCGGTGGTCGTGCCCGAGCGGCTGTTCTCCCATAACGATCAGCAGTCCACGTGGATGGCGCTCGGCGTCGAAGGCGCCCGCCTGGGCTGGGGCGGACGCTTCGTGGACGCCGCGCTGCAGGGCGGCGCCGTCGGGGACCCGACGTTCTCGGCCATTTCCACGGACTCCAATTCGGTCTTCCTGTTCGGCGAGGCCACCCGGCCCTTCCGTGCCGCTGGCGGCGACCCGATTGGTCTGAACGCGGTCGAGAAGACCTGGCTATTGGGCGGCAACAGCCGCTACGACGAGGTCCGCCAGCGCCTGCTGGCCCATTTCTCCCAGGGCGCCAGCACGTCGTCCAACGTCTTCGAGCGGGACTTTCTCGCTGCCCGGGCCGGCGGCGTAATGACCGGCTACGAATATCGCGAAGCCCGGCTGGGAGCCACACCGCTGGCCACAGCATTTCCGGCGGGCCGCCTTGGCGGGCAGCTCAAGACCGTTGCCGAGACCATCTCGGTACGCTCCATGCTCGCCGCCAACCGGCAGGTTTTCTTTGTCGGCATGGGCGGCTTCGACACCCACAACAACCAGGCCGGCGATCTGCCCGGGCTGCACAGCGAGCTCGCTGGCGGCCTGTCGGCGTTCCGCGATGCGATGGTGGAGCTCGGTGTCTGGAACGACGTGACGCTCTTCACCATGTCGGACTTCGGACGCACCCTGAATGACAACGGCGACGGCACCGACCATGGCTGGGCCAGCCATCATTTCGTCTTGGGCGGCGATGTGCGCGGTCAGCACATCCACGGGGAGATCGCGAGTCCCGATCCGGACAGCGAGGCCTATACGTCCAGCCGCCCCCGACTGATCCCGTCGGTGTCGGTGGAACAGTACGCCGCCAGCCTCGGCGACTGGTTCGGGCTGGACCAGGGGGCCATCCAGGCTACCCTGCCCAACCTGGCCAATTTCGCGGGCGCGGAGCTGGACCTGTTCGCAACGGTCTAGAACCAGCGCATGCCATTCAAGGGGCCGCAGCGGTATCGAACGCGAACCCGGGCACCTGCCCGGGTTCGTCGTTTGGGCTCCCGGAACCTGCGATGAGTCGCCCTACCCGTTCAGTGCCCCGGCCAGCTGCGCCAGGCGATCCTGGCCGAAGAACATGTCTTCGCCGACGAAGAACGTCGGGCAGCCGAACACCCCGCGCTCTACCGCCCGGGCCGTCGTCTCCTTGAGGCGATCCTTCACAGCTGGCTGCTCGATCATGGTCCTGAAATCGACGGGGTCCAGGTCGGCACGCTCCAGGGCGGCCGCCAATTCCGACGGCTCGCCGAGGTCTGCACCGCCCACCCACAGGGCCGTAAAGATCGAGGTGAGATAGGGCTGGAACTCCGGCTTGCCGAGCAGGGCCGTCGCGCCCCGCATGAGATAAAGCGTATTGATCGGGAAGTGCGGGTTGAAATGCATGGGCACGCCAAACTGCTTGGCCGAACGCGCCAGATCCGCCAGCATCCATCGACCCTTTGCGGGCACACTCACCGGCGACGCATTGCCGGTCGCCTTGAAAATGCCGCCGAGCAATACCGGCGTCCAGAGAATGTCCGCGTCGGCCTCGCGTGCGACGCGCGGCAGCTGGGTCCAGGCCAGGTAGGTCGTCGGGCTCCCGACGTCGAACACGAATTCCACGGTCTTTGTCACCGGATCACCTCCAGGAAATACTGACGTCACGGTCGCAGTCCGGGCTCATGTTCTCCGGTGGCCCCCCTTGGCTCAAGCCCCTGCCTGCTCACCAGGCCCTGCGCTCTGCGCCCGGCTGCGCCAGCAAAGCCCGGCGGGTGACCGTCCTTGCACGCTGGCTCCGGGAAGTCGGCCTTCCTCTCTGGAGCGAGGACCGGGAGGGAACCCGGCCACCCCCGGGCTCAGAACTCTTGCCGCCAGTTCGCCCAGAGTGTCCGCCCAGGCTCGTTGACCTGCACCGGGTCGGGGTTGAACGGATCCTGGTTGCCCCGGTTGAGATGGTCGGCCCAGGTCTTGTCCAGGACGTTGTCCACTCCGAAGCCAAGGTCACCCAGCCGGGCAATCGAGACTCGTCCGAAGAGGTCCAGGACACCGTAGCCCGGGGTTTCGCGGGCATCCAGGCCGCTGCCGGTCGCCGGGTCGTCGTCGGCACGCGACTGCCGGTCAGCCCATCGCAGCCGTGCGCCCGCATCCCAGCGTGTGGATGAACGATGAATCTCCAGCTGCCCGTTCAGCGGCGGAATCTGGGGCAGCGCCCGGTTGTCATCCGTGTTCTCCGCCCGCACCCATGCGGCGCTTCCGGCAATGCGCCAGTGATCGCTCACCAGCCACTGGGCCTCGAGTTCCGCGCCGACGATTTCCGCGTCCACGTTCCGGTAGATCCGCGCCCCGTCCGCCAGCAGGATGCCGCCCTGGTCCCGCGCCCGATCCGGCGTGATGTAGTCCTTGACGTTGTCATAGAAGGCCGCGCCGGTCAGCTCAACCGACGGCAGCTGCCAGGAGAAACCCACGTCTGCCTGACGGTGATCCTCCGGATCGAGGCCCGGATTTCCCACCCAGCGCATGGACGGGTTCATGGCGTGATCCATCGCGAGGTAGCGTTCGGTCGCGTCGGCGGTTCGAAGCGTGCGGCTGACGCCGGCGAACAGCACCATGCCTTCAAGGCCAGTCGGCCGCTCGTAGCGAAGCAGCCCGGAGAGATTGTCCTCATTCTCATCGCCCGCGGAGCGGCCGTAGTAGGCGCGATAGAGCTCGTTGGGCGAGCGCAGCGGCGGCGGAGCGGGGTTGGCATCGGCCTTGCCCACGCCCGCTTCGACGTGATCGTAGCGCAAGCCCGCTTTCATCCGGCCGCCGGCGAGAGGTCGTTCGCCCTCCAGCGTCAGGCCCACGTCCGTCAGGTCCGCACCCGGCCAGAGATAGGAGTTTACCGTGTTGACCGCATCCGCAGCCGGCCCCTGGAAACGGGTGGCATGGCGGCGATTGTCCAGGTAGTCCAGACCCGCGGTGACTTGCCATTCCGGCCCCACCGGCACTTCGAGGAGAACCCGGCCGCCGAGGGTCTGGGAGCGCGCCGGCACCTCCATGGCCATCGGGGCCGTCTGTTCCCGAACGCTGAAGTTATCCATGCGATGGTGGACCTTGGTGTACCAGCTCGCGAGACTGAGCCGGCCTCCCATTGCCGGCGATTCGTAGCTGCAGGCGATAACTGTCCGAGTCGTCCTTGGGCGCATCCATGCCCGCGCCCGGATACCGGACGTCGTCGGTTCGGGTCGCGTCCACCGCAAATTCGAGACGGTCGGCGCCGTCGAAGGTCATACCGGTCTCCAGCGACGCCGCGGTTTCCTCGAACGCCGAGCGCACCTTGTCGCCGTTGCCGTCCTCGTAGTCACCGGCATCGGTTTGCTGCACCCGGGTGCGGAGATAAACACGCTCCGTTGCCAGGCCCAGGTCGCCGAACACTTCGTAGTTCATACCGTTGGAGGTCGAGGCGGCGCCTGCGCTGCCGGACACGCCATCGTCTTCGGGCCAGGAGTCCCGCTCGTACAGAATCGTGCCGCCGGTTCCGCCGCCGCCCCAGAGCAGGGTCTGCACGCCCTTGAGCACCGTAATCCGGTCCCAGGCCTCGGTGGCGGCGAACGATGACGGGGGATCCATGCGGTTGGGGCAGGCCCCAAAGATGTAGGCGCCATCGACGAGGACATTGAGTCTGCCCTGGCTTTGTCCGCGAATGACCGGCTCGAGCCCGCGGCCGCCCATCCGCCCGGCCGACAGGCCATTTACCGAACGAAGCAGATCGGCGCCGTCCGCCGCGGGCGCGCGGCTCTCGTCTCCGGGGAAGAGCTGCAGGTTCCCGGGATCGGACGCGGGTTTGCCGATCACCACGACATTGGGCAACAGCGGCTCGGGGCCGGTCCGGGGAGTGTCGGGGGAGTTCTCCTCGGCCAGTGGAGCGACGAAGGGCAAGGAGGCAAGGATCAGGATTGGCAGGAGGGTTCGGAGCACGGGCTTCTCCCGGAGATATCGGAGCTGTAAGCGCGTCTGGGCAAAGGACCAGCTTGGCGCGTCGCAAAATAAGAATAATCTAATGTTACGCCGTCGGCCAGGGGCCTGCCACTCCTCCGGCCCGGGGCGCACGCCAGGGTGCGACGCCCGGTTTTTCGACGGAGAATTCAGGCGATTTCGTATCGATTAACCAATTGATCTAACTACCTATTCCTCTATACTACTGTATACCTATACACATACCCATGAGGCGCCGCCATGTCCCCAGTCCGTGACGCTTCGCCGCCCCCTGCCAACGACCGTATTCACCGGCTTGCGGAACTCGACGAGCAGCTCGTGGCCCTGCATGCCGGCATCAACGCCGCCACCGCCCGGTTTCTCGTTCTGCTCGAGGAATTCGACCGCCTCGGCGGCTGGGAGGAGCCGGGGCTGACGAGCTGCGCCCACTGGTTGAACTGGCGCTGCGGTATTGGCCTCAACGCCGCCCGGGAGAAGCTGCGGGTTGCCCGCGCCCTCCCCGGTCTGCCCGAAATCCGAAGGCATTTCGAGTCCGGCGAACTCAGCTTCTCCAAGGTCCGCGCCCTGACGCGCATCGCCACCCCGGACAACGAGCAGGTCCTGCTCACCGTGGCTCGCCATGGCACCGCCCATCACGTGGAGACACTGGCCAGGAAATGGCGGGCCGGACGACGGGCCGAGGCGCTCCGGGAAGCAAACGCCCGTCACGCGGCCCGCAGCCTGACGTGGCACCACGACGAGAACGGCTGCCTGATCATCCATGCGGTGCTGCCGCCGGAAGAAGGCGCAGTGGTGCTAGAAGCGCTGCAGGCCGCGGTGGATGCCATCGGGGAAACACGGACGGCAAGGACGAAACACCACCGGATAGCTGCGGCCATGAACACCCCGGCGACGTTACCGCGGTAACGTCCGATGCCAGCGGAAACGAGCACGGTGTGAACCGGGACGTTACCGCTGTAACGCCAGGTGCCGGACGCGATCTCCCCATACAGCGCCGGGCGGACGCCCTGTTTTGCATCGCGGAATCCTGGCTCGGCGGAACGGCCGGACCGGGATCCGCCGGGGACCGGTATCTCGTGCACGTCCACGTCGACGCCGATGCCCTGAATACCGGTGGCGCTGGCAGTCCGGAGCTCCATGATGGCCCTGGCCTGGCCCCGGATACCGTGCGACGCATCTGCTGTGACGGCGGCCTGTCCGTCTCCGTCAACGACGAAGAGGGACGGCCGCTGAGCGTGGGCCGCAAGACCCGCAGCATTCCTCCCGCCATGCGCCGGGCCCTCGATCACCGCGACAGGGGCTGCCGGTTTCCGGGCTGTACCCGCACACGCTGGATGGACGGCCACCATGTCAGGCACTGGGCCGACGGCGGGGAAACCGCCCTCGACAACCTGGTCTCACTCTGCCGCCGTCATCACCGCCTGGTGCACGAGGGAAGGTTCGGCGTACATGCGGATGCGGAGGGTGACTTCGTCTTCACCACACCGGCGGGCACCCGGATCCCGGAATCCGCCGGTCCGACATCGGGCCCGGCGTTACCGCTGAAACGTGTCACCGCTGCGAAGCCAGCCGACCTGACGCGCTTTCGTGACTGGACGGGCGAGCCCATGGATTACGACCATGTCGCCGGGCTACTGGTCCAGGTCGAAGCCCATCCCGAGTCTGCCAATTGCTGAAGCCTCGTCGGGCTCAGAAAGGTGTGGCGTCGACCAGTTGAAACCGCAACGGAGTAGTCAATAAGTTGTGAGATCGCCCGACCGTTTCTGGCCGACCCAGGAGGGTTTTCATCGGTCCAGACCGGTCTTGCCCGTCAACGAAAAACGAAGACAGACGACCTGAGCCGGACGGCCAGGAACCCTGGTGGTTTTAGACCCTGCTGCCGGTTTTTTTTTACCGGTGAGCAGATGAGCGTTGGAGAGTCCAGCCCTGCCAACCCGGCCGGAGGGGCGCCTCCATCGCCAGCGTGCAACGCTAACGCCATAAAAAAACAAGGCCCGCGTTATGCGGGCCTTGTCTTGTCCCGGTGCGGAGCCTGAAGGGCCCCGTACCGGAAGGATCGGGATGGGGGCTGACCGCTCTGTTAGTTAGACGATCAGCGCTTCACCCGGGTCCTCGTCTACCAGCGGTTGCCACCACCGCCACCGCCGGCCGGACGGGGCTCACGAGGCTTCGCCTCATTCACCTTGATGCTGCGGCCGTTGAGATCACTGCCGTTGAGGGCGGTAATCGCTTCCTCGGCCGCGGCCTTGTCAGACATTTCGACAAAGCCGAAACCCTTGGACTGGCCGGAGTACTTGTCCGTGATGACGTTCGCGCGGGACACATCCCCAAACTGGGCGAAGGCCGTACGCAGCTCGTCTTCGGTCACGCTATAGGCCAGATTTCCAACATAGATATTCATTGACATCGCTCACATAAAACGTGGCTTACTCGAAACAGCGGCTCCGCACACACAAGCCACAAGCCGTGCGGCGCCGATTTGCCGTTACCGGCGAATTTAAAGTCTAGCTTCCCTGCACCGTCCGTGCCGCCTCAGCCATTGGCCCGGCGACCGCCGGCGGACCGGTTGCCCCCGTTGCCCTTGCCTCGGTGACGCTGGCCCTGACCCTGGCCCTGGCGTCCGCTACCGCCCTTGCGCGGCGCGCGGGGTCCGGCCCGGCCCTGAACAATGGGCTCCGCGGGAATGCTCGGATCCGGTTCGTACCCGGGGATCACCTCGGTGCGAATCTTTGTCTTCAGCAGACGCTCTATCCGCTCCAGCAGCCCACGCTCGTCGACACAGACCAGTGATACCGCCTCCCCTTCGCGGCCGGCACGGCCCGTGCGCCCGATGCGGTGCACATAGTCCTCCGGCACATGGGGAAGCTCGAAGTTCACGACATGGGGCAGCTGATCGATGTCGAGGCCGCGCGCCGCCACTTCGGTGGCGACCAGCGCTCGCAGGGAGCCTGCTTTGAAGTCTGCCAGCGCCCTGGTACGCGCTGCCTGGCTCTTGTTGCCGTGGATGGCCGCGGCGCTCAGGCCGTCCTGCTCCAGCTGCTTGGCCAGTCGGTTCGCACCGTGCTTCGTTCGCGTGAACACGAGCACCTGGCGCCAGTTGCCCGAGCCCATGAGCCACGACAGCAACTCGCGCTTGCGGGCCCGGTCCACCGGGTGAACCACCTGGGAGATCCGATCCGCGGTCGCATTCTGCGGGGCCACCTGAACCCGCTCGGGGTTTTGCAGCAGGCCCTCAGCGAGGCTGCGGATCTCCTTCGAAAACGTGGCCGAGAACAGCAGGTTCTGACGCTGTTTCGGCAAGAGCGCGAGCACTCGGCGAATGTCGCGGATAAAGCCCATGTCGAGCATCCGGTCGGCCTCGTCGAGAACGAGAAACTCGACCTCGGAAAGATCGACGGTGCGCTGGCCGACGTGGTCCAGCAGGCGGCCCGGCGTGGCGACAAGAATGTCCACCCCGCGGTCCAGTTCGCGAATCTGGCGGTTGATATTCACGCCCCCGAACACCACCGCCGACTTGAGCGGCAGATGGCGCCCGTAGGCCATGACGCTGTCGCCCACCTGGGCGGCCAGTTCTCGGGTCGGCGTAAGTATCAGCGCGCGCACCTTGCGGCTCGCCTTACGAACGGGCCGGCGGCGCATCAGCTCCAGCATCGGGAGCACAAACCCGGCGGTCTTGCCCGTCCCGGTCTGTGCCGCGGCCAGCAGGTCGCGGCCGTCGAGGATGGGCGGAATCGCCTGGGTCTGAATCGGTGTGGGATCCGTGTAGCCTTGCTCGGCCACGGCACGGAGAATTTCGGCCGAAAGGCCGAAGGAATCGAATGACATGTAAGGGGGGAACTCCGGGCAGCCTTCCCGGGAGGATCGTTAGACTCCCGACGCCGGCCCAGGCTCTTGGGATAGATAAGGTTGTGCGGCCGTCTACGGATAGGCCTGCAAAGTGCTGGCGCGGACCGGTTTGCGCTCAAGCGGGTCGAACTCTAACAGAGTGGCCCGCGGATAGATAGGGAAATATCAAGCGCCCGCCCTCACCCCCGAGACCTCCCGTCCTGCTCTCCCGGCCGGCTCTCCGGCCATTCGTCCCGGGATGGAGACCTGGCGACGGGTCAGCCCATGGCAAGCGATGCCGGCGGATGCGGAAGCACGTACAGGGCGACCGCCAGGAAATGGCACAGGCCGCCAAGCATCACGAACAGGTGCCAGATAGCGTGGTTGTAGGGCACCCGATGGGCCACGTAGAAAACGGCGCCCACGGTATAGGCGAGACCTCCCGCCACCAGAAGGGCCATGCCGCCGCCGCTGAGGGCGTTCTTGAGCTCGGGCGCCGCCAGGACTGCAAGCCAGCCCATGGCCAGGTAGCTTGCGAGACTGACTGTCGGGTAGCGGTGCTTGAATACCAGCTTGGTCAGGATGCCCGCGGTGGCGCACGCCCAAACCGCTCCGAACAGCCACCAGCCCTTGTCGCTGCGCATGGCCACCAGGATGAACGGTGTATAACTGCCGGCGATCAGCAGATAGATCGCGCAATGATCCATCAGCTTGAAAAACCGCTTTCGCGGCGACACGGGCCATGCGTGATACAGGGTGGAGGCGAGAAAGAGGGTGATCAGGCTCAGCCCATAAACCAGGCTGGCGGTGATTCGCCAGGGATCCGCCATGCCAATGGAAACGTAGAGCATCCAGGTCAGCCCGACGATGCTCAGGACCACGGCGATGCCATGGGTCAGGGCGTGCAGGCCTTCCTCGTGCAGCTCGAACAGCCGATGGTGCTCGGTAGAGTCGCTCATCGTGAGTCGCACATCGGCGATGCCTCGGTGGCGAAGATCCCCTGGAGGCAAGAACCCTGCGGGACCGGGAAACCAGCATACAGGTTTCTTGCAGGCGCTGTCCGCTGGACGCGCGGTCCCGCCTTGACAGACTCCGGGCACCTTCCAGACTGAGAGGATGGGCCCCGAAGCCGTTTTCGTCCTGGTGCTGCTGGCTGTCGTCATGGTGCTTTTTGTCACTGAATGGCTGCCCATCGACGTGGTCACCCTGGGCTTGCTGGTGGCTCTGGTGGCGTCCGGCACCCTGACCGCAGCACAGGCATTCTCCGGTTTCGCGAGTGAAATCATCGTCGTGCTCGTCGCGGTGTTTGCGCTCACGAACGCCATTGCCGCGAGCGGCGCCACGATCTGGATCGCCCAGGCCATCGCGCAGCGGCTGAAGCCGGGAAACGTCCAGCTGGCCGCCGGCCTGTTGTCGAGCGCCGCCGTGTTGTCAGCGTTTTTCAGCAACACCAGCGCCACCGCCATTCTGATGCAGCCGGGCTCGGAGCTGGGGCGCCGCAACGGGGTGGATGCCGGCCGCATTCTCATGCCCATTGCCTATGCGTCGATCCTGGGCGGCACCTGCACGCTGATCGGCACTTCCACGAACCTGGCCGCCAGCGGGTTGCTGGAGCGGCTGAGCCTCCGGCCCGTCGGCATGTTCGAGTTTCTCGGAGCCGGCGGCCTGATCGCGGTGGCCGGCATCGTTTGGCTGCTCACCGCCGGGCGCCTGTTCCTTCCGTCGCGAGCGGCCCGGCCACTCGTCAGCGACTTCAAGCTGCAGGAGTTCCTGTCGGAACTCGTGATTCCGGAGGGCTCCGGCGTGGCTGGCGAGACCATTGCGGGGCTGAAACTCGACACGCGGGAAATCGACGTGCTGGCCGTCATTCGCGACGGGCGCCGGCTGCCAGCCCACGGGCTGCGAAAGCTCGAGGCGGGAGATCACCTGGTCGTCAAGGCATCGCGGCAGGGTCTCGCCGAAGCGCGCGCCATGGAAGGGCTGGTCATCGAGGCCGAGCTGGACGAATCCACGCCGGCCGATCATCTGCGCCTGGCCGAGGCCGTGCTCCTGCCCCAGTCGGATCTTATCGGCCGGACGCTCCGAGGCGCACGGTTTCGCGATCGATTCGGCGTTTCGGTGCTGGCCATCTATCGGCGTGGCCAGGCCTACCCGATGCAGATTCGCAACCTGCGGCTACAGGTGGGCGATGTGCTGTTGCTCCAGGGCAGCGAGGAGGACCTGGAGAGATTCGGGTCGGGTACGGAGGTGTGGCTTCTGGGCGACATCGCCAGGCACCAGCCCCATCGGCGCCAAGGCTACTACGCCATCGCCTGCCTCATGGGCGCGGTTGTGCTGGCGGGTTTTGGCGTTCTTCCCGTGTCGGCGGCTTTTGTTCTCGCCGTGATCGTGGCCTATGCCGCCGGCAGCCTGACCATGGAAGAGGCCTACCGGGCCGTGGACTGGCGGCTGATCGTGCTCATCGGCGGGATGACCGCGATGGGCCTGGCGATGGAATCCACCGGAGCGGCCGGCTGGCTGGCGGATCAGATCATCGGCATTGCGTTGCCCGGAGGCACCACCACCGTGATGGCCGCGCTCGCCGTCGTCACGATCGTTCTGACACAGCCCTTGTCCAATGCCGCGGCCGCGCTGCTCATGATCCCCGTGGCCGTGTCCGTCGCCCAGTCCATGGGGGTGGATCCCCGCAGCCTCGCCGTACTGGTGACGCTGTCCGCCTCGCTGTCCTTTATCACCCCGCTGGAGCCAGCCTGCCTGCTGGTTTATGGACCGGGCCGCTACAAGTTCCGGGACTTTATCGTGGCCGGCCTCCCGCTAACCGCACTGACTGTCAGCCTGCTCATCGTGCTGGTGCCGATCTTCTGGCCGCTTGCCGGATAGCGGTGCTAGCCTAGGACACGAGCGTCTGGCGAACCACGCCCGAACCGCAGAACAGGCCTCGTAGCCCGCTGGCCGCGGGGCACCGAAACCAACATTCGAGGTAACGCCATGTGTCGCTGGCTGGGCTACTCAGGGGGGCCGATTGCCCTGGAACATCTGGTACTGGACGAAGAGCACTCCCTGATCAAGCAAAGCCTGGAATCCAGAGAAGGCGCCGAAACCACCAACGGTGACGGCTTCGGGGTCGGCTGGTACACGGACACCCCCGAGCCCGGCGTCTACAAGGACGTCCGGCCCGCATGGAATGACCGCAACCTCCGGGACCTGTGCAAGCACATTCGCTCGCCGTTGTTTCTCGCCCACGTGCGGGCGACCACGGGCTCTCCCGTGCAACAGACCAACTGCCATCCCTTCCGGCACGGCAAGTGGCTGTTCGTGCACAACGGACTGATCCGCGATCTCGACAAGGTGAAACGAGATCTTGCCCTGGCAATCCACCCTGACCTCTTTCCGCACATCGAGGGCACCACGGATTCGGAGTTGATGTTCTACCTGGCCCTGACCTTCGGCCTGGAGAGCGAGCCGGCAAAAGCCCTGGAGCGCATGGCCGGCCTGGTCGAGGCAACCGGCCGCCGCCACGGCGTGGAGAACCCGCTGCAAATGACCCTCGGGGTGAGCGACGGCGACACCCTATACGCAGTGCGCTATTCATCCGAGGGCGATTCCCGCTCGCTCTACCACAGCGAGAGCATACGGGCCCTGCGGGCCATGTATCCCGACCACGCGACGCGGCTCTCGGACGACGCCCGAGCGGTGGTCTCGGAGCCCCTGGGCAGCCTGCCGGGGGCCTGGATCAAGGTCCCGGAAAGCACCCTGCTGCGGGTCAGTCACGGCGACATCACCCAGGAACCGTTCGCGCCAAGGCCTCCCGACTAGACCACCGAACGTGGCCATCGGAGCAAGATCTGCCGGCCTGCTATAGTCCGGCGCTGTTGGAAAATCGGGGTCTGACGATGCTGGAAGGATTGCGTGCCCGGGGGCTTCCCGCGCTCTGCCTATTTGCACTTGCCGCTCTTGTGGTTCCGGTCGCGGCACAGGCCGAAAGCCCTTCAGGGGGGCCGCGGCCTAGCTTCACGTTTACCACCGACGAAGCCTTCGACCCGGCCACGGTCCCGGCTTACGCGGGGGATCACGGCAAGGTCTACGCGTACATCGACGCGCACCTCGACGAGCACGTCGCGCATCTCCAGCGATGGATCCGGCAGCCCTCCATCAGTCCCCAGGGCGTGGGCATCATCGAGATGGCCAACCTGCTCAGGACCGACCTGCTTCAGATGGGCTTCGCCGAAGCCGAGCTGGTGCCGACCGACGGCAACCCGGGAGTCTGGGGCTACTACGACGCCGGCGCCGAGAAGACCCTGATGGTCTACATGATGTACGACGTCCAGCCGGTCAACGAGGAAGACTGGATCAGCCCGCCGTTCGAGGGACGGATCATCGACCATGAGTTCGGCCGGGTGCTCATGGGTCGGGGCGCAAGCAACCAGAAGGGTCCGCAGCGAGCGTTCCTGAACGCCCTGGACTCCATCATCAAGGCGACGGGGTCCCTGCCCGTGAACGTGATGATCACCGCCGAGGGCGAGGAGGAGATCGGCTCGGTCCACTATCCCCAGATCGTGGCCGCCTACGAGGAGCGGCTGAAAACAGCGTCCGGCGTCCTGTTTCCGATGAACAGCAAGCGCCCCGGCGGCAATGTGATCATGGACCTGGGCGTCAAGGGCATTGTCTACTGGGAGCTGGAGGCCATGGGCGGCGCCTGGGGCGGTCCGAAGAATCACGAGATTCACGGCTCCTACCGGGTGCTCGTGGATTCGCCCCCCATGCGCCTGGCCCGGGCCATCGCGTCCATGACCGCAGCCGACGGCAACACCGTGGTCGTGCCGGGTTTCTACGACGGGATCAAGCCGCCGACCATCGCCCAGCAGCGCCTGATCAACGGCATGCTGAAGGCCTGGGATGACGCCGGGGTGCAGGAGTCCCTGGGCGTGGACCGCTGGGTCTACGACGTGACCGGCCGCGACGCCATTGTCCAGTACCTGTATATGCCGACACTGAACGTGGACGGTATCTGGGGCGGCTACATCGACACGGGTACAAAAACCGTGCTGCCCCACAAGGCCACGGCAAAGATGGATTCCCGCCTGCCACCCGGGCTCGACCCGAAAGAAACCCTGGCGAAGATTCGAAAGCACCTGGATGAGCAGGGCTTCGATGACCTGGTCATCCGCGAGTACGACAGCTATCCGCCAGCCCACGCCGAGGTAGACGATCCCTTCGTGCAGGCAGCTATCTCGGTGTACAACAAGCGCGGCCACCCGGTGGCGGTACGGCCCTGGCTGGCGGGCTCCGCGCCGTTTTACCTGTTCACGGAGAATCTCGGCATCCCGCTCGTGTTTTCGTCCCCCGGCTTCGGCAGCGGCGTCCACGGCCCCAACGAGTACATGGTCATCGAGCCCGCGGACGGCTCCGGCCTGAGCGGCCTGGACGAAGTGCAGAAGTACTACGTGGATCTGGTCTACGCGCTGGCGGGAAAATAGCGTTCCGCCGGGAGCAAACCCTGGCGCAGGTGGCAAGTCGCCAGGCCCAATGAACCCGACTTCAAGGAGAGTCCCATGACCGCAACACCCGACATCGATCCGGCCACCCGCACGGAAATCGAGGCCCAGGCCTTTCGAAAGCTGGTCGAGCACCTGCAGAAGAACCCCGAGGTGCAGAACATCGACCTGATGACCCTGGCCTACTTCTGCCGCAACTGTATTTCCAAGTGGTACCGGTCAGCTGCCGAGGAGCACGGAGTGGATCTCGACTACGACCAGGCCCGGGAGATTGTCTACGGCATGCCCTATGGCGAGTACAAGGACCGCTACCAGGAGAAGGCCTCGGCGGAGAAGCTCGAAGCCTTCAAGTCGGCGGAGAAGAAGGCCAGCGTCTAGGCCTGCGCATCCATACGGTGGGTCCGGGGCAGGCTCCGGCCACCCAGCGGCATCCCGAATCGATTCCGGGTCGAACCCCTTCGGGTCGCCCGATAGCGAGAACGCGCATGCACATGACCCGATTGCCGAGGCCCGGTGGAACACAAGAACTCAGCAGCCTTCGCGGGCGCGCCGGGGCCCTGGGGCTTGCCTTCCTGGCAGCGTCAGCCGCCGGCTGCGTTTCCACGCGGGGCGGCCCCGCCCTGCCCCCGCCAGCGGTTGCGCATCCCCTCGAGGGGCAAATCTGGGACGCGAGAAACGAGGCTTTTCTCGATCGAGAGGCACTCTACGCACGGGCGCTGGAATCGCGCACGGTTCTGCTCGGCGAGATCCATGTCAATCCCGAGCACCACGATATCCAGGCAGAGGTCATCTCATACCTGGCCGCCAACAGCGCCGGGCCCGCCATCGTGTTCGAGATGTTCGAGGTGGACCAGCAGGCCAACATCGACGGAGCCCGAGAAAAGAAAGGCGTGCAGGCCGGCACCATTGCCGACGTCACGGGATTTCGCGACAGCGGCTGGGACTGGGACATGTACGGGCCGCTGGTAGAAACCACGCTGAACCTGGATCTGCGGCTGCTGGCCGGAAACGCGCCCCGGGCAACCGTCCGCGGAATTGCCACCGGACAGCCCGGAACGCTGAACGGCGCGCAACGGGCTCGTCTCGAGCAGCCGCTGCCCGAGCCCGCCCGGTCCGCCCTCGTGGCCGAACTGGTCGAGGGTCACTGCGGCTACCTCCCTCCGGGAATGGAGCCGGGGCTGGTGGCCGCCCAGAAGCTGCGCGATATCACCATGAGCGATGTGATCACGAGCGCCGGAGACCGGCAAACGGTCCTGATCGCCGGCTCGGGTCATGTCCGCAGGGACTTCGGGGTCCCCCACTACCTGGAACCCGGGCTGTCCGGCGCGGACATCCTTGTCGTGAGCCTCACGGAAGTGCTGCACGGAGAGAACGACCCGGCCGCCTATCTACCGGGCGATGCCAGCGATCCGGTCTACGATCTGCTCTGGTTCACGCGGCGAACACCGCGGGAAGACCCCTGCGAGGCCTTCCGGGACCAGCTCGAATCGATGAAGGAAAAGTTCTCCGCGGAACCCTGACCCGTGGGGCGCTAACCATCGTGCACCGCCGGAGCTCCGGGGAACCCCGGCGGGTTTTGTTGTCCAAAGCGTTGTTTGTCATCATGTCCGCGCGCACGGAGACAAACCGCCATGACCCGCCTTGCCCTCACGCTGCTCGTCGCCTCGCTCCCGGCCTTTTTCGCTTCGGCCCAGGCGGCCGGGGTCGATAATCCGCCCATGATGCAGAAGGGCGCGTCAGGGCTGGCGCTGTCCGGGGGCCATGATCCCTCGGCCTGCGCCCCTGATGGCGTGGGCGCCGGCGGGTACGACCTGGTCAGCTACCGCCAGCCGGGCGGGCCGAAGCCGGGCAGCCCCGAATTCCTGGCGGAATACGAGGGCCTGGGGTACCTGTTTGTCAGCGCCGAGAACCGGCGGCAGTTTCTTGCTGATCCCGTGCGATTCCTGCCGGCCTACGGCGGCTGGTGTGCGACGACCCTTGCCCTGGGGCAGCTCATGTGCCCGGACCCCATGGTTTTCAAAATCGAGGACGATCGCCTGCTGCTGTTTGAAGTCACCGGGTTCACCAACGGCCGAACACTGTGGGATACCGATCCGGGTGCCTTTCGGCAAAAAGCCGATACCAATTTCGCGACCCTGAACGCCACTCCATGAACCGGGCTGCATGAGACGGTCCCGCCGCGCGGCCCTGGCCGCGGCCGTTGTCTGCCTGTCTTTCGGCGGTGGCTGCACGCCCTCCACTGAACCCCTTCGCCTCGCGGTCTCCGTCGAGGAGCCGGCGCCGTCGGTGGCTGACGCACTGGGTCCCTTGCTGGCGGATGCGGGCTTCCGGGTCACGGTCGAACCCGATGAAGACCCGGCCAACATACTCGAGGGGCTGCGCTCGGGAGACCTGGACCTGGCGATCATCGAGGAGCCGCCCTCCGTTCGGCCCGGGGTCATGACCATCGCCCCCCTCTACCCCAGTGTCCTGCATGTACTGGTGGACAAGGACATTCCGGAATCCGGCATCACCGAGATCATCGCCGGCCGGAACATCTACACCGGGCCCCGGCGCGGCAGCGCGGAACGTTTCCTCCGGGTGCTGGCCTCGGACCTGGACCTGGCAGAAGACACCTACCGGGTACTCGATGACCCCTGGACTATCCGGCCCGACGTGTTCTTTATCTTCGGCGGCCTGCTGTCACCGGAGAGCCTTCGCCAGCTGGAAGGCTATCGGCTGCTCAGCTTCGGGGCGGTGGAGACCCTGGGCCGCGGATCCCAGGCCGAGGGCATCGTCCTGCGCTACCCGAACCTGCGGCCTTTCATCCTGCCCAGGCAGACGTATCCGGGCCTGACCGACGAACCTGTCCTGACCCTGGCCGTCCGGTCGATACTGATCGCCGGCACGGGCCTCGACGAGCAGACCGCCTATACGGTTGCCAGCCAGCTGTTCACCCATGCCCAGGACGTCGGCGCCGTCTATCCCCTCGCGACCTCCGAGCTCGATCCGGGAGTGGACGCCACTTCATTCACGCTGCCCCTGCACCCCGGGGCACGGCGCTACATCGAACGGGACCAGCCGGGTTTCATCGAGCGCTTCGCCGAGGTCCTGGCCCTGGCCGCCACGCTGGCGATCGCCCTGATCAGCAGCCTGTATGCCCTGCTGAAGCACCGGCGTCAGCGCAAGAAGGACCGGGTGGACGTCTACTACGCCAGCATGCTGGAGCTGCGCGCCCGGGCCGGCCAGTCCACCGACGCCGCTGAGCTCACGAAGCTGCAGCGAACGGTTCTCGATCTCCAGCAAGAAGTCTTCGGCCTGGTGATCGACGAACGCATCGCCGCCGACGAAAGTCTCAGCGTGTTCCTCGCCCTGTCCAACCAGGTGCTGAACGAGATCGCACAGCGACTTCCTGCACCCGCAATCGGGCCGACGCACGGACAGTCACCGATTGGCCGGCCTTGAACGAATCCGCCACGACTCGGTGAACAAGCCGCACTCGCCGGCGGAAGGGATCGGGCAGTTGACGCAGGTCAGGCCTCGGGCAGCGAATTTTTCGCACAATTCCCGTGGCGGCCGCTGCCGGCCGCCGAAACGCGGAGTTGCGCCATGCGGATCCTGATTGCCCTGTATTTCGCCCTCGCCTTGTGCTGCGGCGCCGCCGCGGCCAGCGGCTGCAAAATCGTCGCCCAGGTGCCGTTTGCCAGTCAGCTGGAAACCCCGATCAAGCACTACAACCGCGCGGGCCCCAGGCTTGCGACCGCGGGTTCGCTGAAGGACTCCGAGATCGTCGAGCTTCGCAACCAGGGCTTTGACGTGATCGTCAACGCCACTCCCGGCGACCCGGACGTGGTCGCAAAGGAGAGGGCGCTTGCGGAGGCCCAGGGTATGGCCTACTACCATCTGCCCTACACGGACGACGGCGCAAGCGAGGCTGACCTGGCCACCTTCGGCGAACTCATGGCGGACGAAAATCTCCGTGTCCTGCTCCACTGCAAGGCGGGCAGCCGCGCCGGCGCCCTGTTGACCCTGCACTATCTCGCCATCGGCGTTGACCAGGACGACGCTCTCATGGCCGGCCGCGCCGCGGGCCTGCAGCCGGATATGGAAACGGAACTGGTCGAGCGGCTCAAGGCCTCCTGACGGGACCGGCGTAGATTTCAAGCGTTATCGAGGTTCACGGCCAGGCGCATCGAGGATGCTCTGGCTGTAGACCCGGGTCACTAGCAACCCTTATTCAGCTCTCCGGGCTTCCACAGCCGGCGAGTCATCCACAGATCCAGAGTACGCTCGGGCACGAAAACGCAGGCGCGAACCAAAACGGAGAAACTGCGTTGGCTGTTGCAATCCAAGCCCCGGCTGAGGAAACCTTTGCCGGCTGGCCGGCCTGGCTCAAGCGGGAACTGCGATCCGATCACGCCGGCGAATCCGGCGCGGTGGAAATCTACCGGGGCATACTGGCGGTGTCCCGCAATCCGGTCGTCCGCGAATTCGCTCAGAACCACGTTCGAACGGAACAGGCTCATCTCGAAATCATGAACGGACTCGTGCCGCCGGGCGAACGCAGCCGGCTGACCGGGCTGTGGCGCCTGGCGGGCTGGCTGACCGGTGCTTTGCCCGCGCTGTTCGGCCCCCGCGCCGTCTTTCGCACCATCGAAGCCGTGGAAGATTTCGTCGACGGCCACTACGGGGCCCAGATCAATGCCCTCGCCGATCACCGTGGCAACGCCGGTGCAGATTTTGCGACGCTCCGCCGGGTGCTGGCAGCCTGCCGGGACGACGAGGTGCACCACCGGGACGATGCGCTGCAGCATGCCGGGGGCCCGCCTGGAACGCCCGGGCGGGTCTGGTCCTGGCTCGTCGACCTGGGGTCCCGGGCCGGAGTCGTCGTGGCCCGGCGAATCTGACGATCTCCCGGCTTGTAGCGCTAGTCTGTGCTACTCCTTAAGAACCTTCTTGTGCAGCGGCCCGGGCAACTCCGCCAGGAGCTAACCGTGAGCGACTTTGAAATCGTCACCCTGTTCAACGATCTGCTCAATACCTGTTTCGCGCGCCTGAATGACTTCATGGTGGGACTGTTCGCCATGCTGGTCACCGCCTGGTTCGCGGCTCACGAACTCAATCGGCGCATGGTGATGCTGGTGATCAGCCTCTATACGGTATTCTGCGTCGCAACCATTGTTCCAACCCTGGCCACGTGCAACCGGTTTGCCCGGGCCGGTGCCCTGGTCCGCGATGCGGCGGAGCAACCCGGGTCGAACCTGGATCACATCTTCACAACCCTTCCGGATCCGGGGGTCGTCAATCTGACCATGATTTTCCTGCTGATCGGCGCCTATTCCGGCGGCATCATGTTTTTTTTCCAGGCCCGTCGAAGGCGCGGCGGCGAACCCCCTGAGAACTCAAGATGAAGACCTATACCCTCAACAGCGGGCAGGCCATGCCGGCCCTGGGCCTTGGAACCTGGAAATCGGATCCCGGTGCAGTCGGCACCGCCGTCACGGCAGCCATAGAAACCGGCTACCGGCACATTGACTGCGCACCGATCTACGCTAACGAGGCCGAGATCGGCGAAGCCCTGGACGCGGCGCTTCGCCGCGGGATCGCGAAACGGGAGGAGCTGTGGATCACGTCCAAGCTCTGGAACAGCTGCCACGGCCGGGGCAACGTCATTCCAGCCCTGAAGCAGACGCTGGCGGACCTACGCCTCGACTATCTCGACCTCTACCTGGTGCACTGGCCCGTCCCGATTCGTGCGGGTGTCGGTCTCCCGGAGAAGGCGGAAGACTTTCTGTCCCTCAAGGATCAGCCCCTGGCCGATACGTGGGCGGGCATGGAGGACGCCGTGGCGGCGGGCCTCGTCCGGGCCATAGGCGTGTCGAACTTCTCTGCGAACCGGCTGGCGAAATTGGCCAACGGCGCGCGCATCCCGCCCGCGGTCAACCAGGTTGAGCTGCATCCCTACCTTGCGCAGAACGAACTCCTCGAAGCCGCCCGCGGCTCGGCCGTGGTTCTGACCGCATATTCACCGCTCGGCTCGCTGGACAGGCCCCCCCGGCTGAAGAAAGACAACGAGCCGGTGCTGCTGGAAGACCCGGTTGTGAAGGACATATCAGCGACCCACGGGGCGACACCGGGCCAGGTGCTGATTGCCTGGGCACTGGCCCGGGATACGGCGGTGATCCCGAAGACCTCTCGTCCTGAGCGTCTCGACGAAAATCTCGCCGCCGCCGGACTCGAGCTGACGCGCGAAGAGATGGACGCTCTCGGGGCACTGGACCGGCACTATCGTTTCGTTGACGGCTCGTTCTGGTGCATCGAGGGATCGCCCCATACGCTGCACAGTCTCTGGGGCTGACCGCCGCAATCCGCCGCCGCAACCGGCCCTGGCCGGCGTCTCTTCAGAGAGAGGCCGGTGGCGGCAAGAGCCGGCCGGCGCCGGCGAAGCGCTGGCGATACCAGTCCTCGCGGATGCTGGAGACCTTGACGGTCTGGCCCGTCGCTGGGGCGTGGATGAAACGTCCCTCCCCGACATAGATTCCCACGTGGGACACCCGCCCGGATTCCGCGAAGAAGACGAGATCTCCGGGCCTGGCCTCGCCCAGGGCCACAGGCTCGGCGGCCTTGTGCTGGGCGCGCGAGGTTCTCGGCACCGAAAATCCGGCCTTCTCATACGTGTACTGGACCAGCCCGCTGCAATCGAAACCTGAGGGAGTACGGCCTCCCCAGCGGTACGGAACGCCCAGCATGCCTTCGGCGAGGCGCACGATGCCCGCGGCGGCCGGATCAACCGGATCAAAAGGCCGGCCGGCAGTGTCAGGCCGGGCGTCTCCCCAGCTCAGCCATCCTCCGCTGGGTGCGGCGGGCCCTGGATCCCGGGGTGGATTCCAGGAGCAGCCGGCCGCCAGGACCAGGACCATTGCGGGCAAAAGTCCGCGAGCCGACATCACCGAGCCCTCCCGATACGTACCATGAACCCATTCCCGGCCAGGCGGCGGGTTGGATCCGCGTAACGCGATGCCAACTCTCCCCCTCAGGCCCGAGGATAACAGCCCGGCCCCGAATGGATAAAAACGCAGTGTCGCATTTTGTCGACGTTACCCGCGCCGGGAGACTGCCGTACTCTTGGCAGACGTGTCGTCAACAGATTGCATCGATCGAATGGACTCGCCAACCCGATGAGCCGCCCGGACCGCCGTGTCATTGTTAGCGTCACGCTGCTATGCCTGCTGGCCAGCTTCGTCGCCGGCTACGTCTATTACCAGTTCCATTCGCCCGATGGGGCCGCCACCCGGCATGCCGAGCGCTATCTGTACGAACGCGCCACGGTAGCCCGGATGGCTGGAGCTGACGAACCCCGGTATCGGTACTTTTTCGCTACGAACCGCGAGGCCCGCTACGCCCGGGATACGGGTGTAGACCGGTTCGGAAATGGACGCATCGACAGGGTCGCTTTCGGGACCTTCGATGTTCGCATCAAGGCGACCCTGGGGCTGGGCCTTCTCGTCGATCCCGTCCGGTGGCTCCAGGACGAGGAAATCCGTGTCGAAACAGTCGATTCCATGGGACGCGTAGCCACCGCCGAAGCGCTCCGGGCCCAGGTGGCTGCGTCGGAATCCCGATCGCTGCTCATCGTGGTCACGGGCCGAACCGAGGCGTTTCCTTCGGCGCTGCGCAAGACCGCGTTGCTCGCCCATGTACTGGACATCGACACCCCGGTCCTTGTGTTCGACTGGCCAAGCGACCAGGCCCGCACGTTTACCGGCCACGCGCGGGCCCGAAGCATGGCGGAGGCCTCCGGCGGGAAACTCGCCGACGTGATTCGCTTTGCCATCGACGACGTGGCACCCGAACGGCTGTGGCTGGTTGCCGACGGCCTGGGTGCCCGCGTTACCGCTGCCGCCGTTCCGGCGTTGATGGCCATGGAATCCCTGGCCGACGAGGACACCGAGTTCGAAGACCTTGTCCTGGCTGCACCGGACCTGGGACTCGCCGAACTGGACCAGGTCTTCCGGGCCGGGACCGATGGGCTGGTTGGAGAATTGACCGTTTACGCCGCCTCCAGCGAACAGGCCAGGTCATTGCGCCGACTCGTCAGCCAAAGCCCGACCGCAGGCAGGCCCGGCAAGAATCTTGACCCCGCAGCCCGCACGAGCAGCCTGGCCGAGACCTGGCAGACCCCTCGGGAACGGGTGACGCTGGTGGAGCCAACGTCGGCGGGCCGAAGTCACGGTGCACCGGGCATCACCCGCCAGGCACCCGCTTTTTATCGCGATCTCTCGCTTCGGCTGACCCGCCGGAACCCGCCGGACCACCGGATTGCACCCTACGTGACGACCGAAAAGGCCCGTGGGATCGTCCAGATGCGGCAGCGCTGATCCCCTCGACAAGTCCCGGTCGACGCAGTTCCAGCGAATCCATTCCGCCGCGCGCCTCGTAATTTCAAATGGTTAGCGGCCATCGGCGGTCGCCATGCAATAAATTGCCCGCAGCAGCGGTCTACATCTGTGGCGCAAAGACAAAGCCACCGAGGAACCGGAATGATCATCAAGCGACCTTCGGACATCCGTCCGTCCGAGATCACTGACGAGGCGGTCTACATGGATCGACGACACTTCCTCCGGGCTGCCGGATTTGCGGCGCTCGGCGCGGCTGCCGCCGTCAGCCCGCGCGCACGGGCCGCCGCCGAAGGGTCACAGCGGAAGATCGAGGGACTGACCCAGAAGCCCCCTCAGCATCGATGAGGCGCCGAATTCGTGGGAAGACATCACGACCTACAACAATTTCTACGAGTTCGGCACCGACAAGTCGGATCCCCATAGACAGGCCAGGGATTTCCAGCCCAGGCCCTGGGAAGTGGCTGTTGGTGGCGAGTGCGACCGGCCCGGGACCCTGAGTTACGAGGATTTCGTCGCGCCCCATACCCCGGAAGAGCGCATTTACCGCCTGCGCTGCGTCGAGGCCTGGTCCATGATCATCCCGTGGGTGGGCATTCCCATGGGCGACGTACTCAAGCGATTCCAGCCGAATTCGCGTGCGAAGTACGTTACCTTCAAGACACTGCTGGATCCCAAGCGGATGCCGGGTCAGCGCTGGCCCGTGCTGGACTGGCCGTATGTCGAGGGCTTGCGTATCGACGAGGCCATGCACCCGCTGGCCATCTTCGGGATTGGGGTCTACGGCCGGGAGATGCCGAATCAAAACGGCGCGCCGCTGAGGATCGTTGTGCCGTGGAAATACGGCTTCAAGAGCATCAAGTCCATCGTCAGCATCGAGTTCACTGAAAAGCAGCCGGTCAGCAGCTGGGAGAAAGCCGCGCCCAGTGAATACGGTTTCTACGCCAACGTGAACCCCGAAGTGGATCACCCGCGGTGGAGCCAGGCGAGCGAACGGCTGATCGGCAAAGGCATCTTTGCGCCCCGCCGCCCCACCGACATGTTCAATGGCTACGCGGACCAGGTGGCCCGGCTTTACAAGGGCATGGACCTGGCGCGGAACTACTAGACCATGGCGTTCCCACGAACCCTTACTCCGCCTCAGCTCAGGGCGGCCAAGACCGCGTTGTTCGCGGTGTGCATCTTGCCTTTCATACTCATGGTTCTCGGCGCCTTCGGTGTTGGTGGCTTTACCCTCGGCGCCAATCCCGTCGAGGAACTCATGGACCGGAACGGCCAGTGGGGGCTGCGTTTCCTGCTGATTACGCTGGCGGTGACGCCGCTGCGGCGGATCACGGGGTGGCACTGGCTGGTTCGCCTGAGGCGCATGCTCGGCCTGTTCGCGTTTTTCTACGTGCTGATGCACTTTGTGACTTACGCGGTGATCGACCACCGGCTGGATCTCGGAATCATCGTCGAGGATATCCTCGAGCGGCCGTTCATTACGCTGGGAATCACGGCCCTGCTGCTGCTGATCCCGCTGGCGGCGACCTCCACGAACGCCATGATGCGCCGCCTGGGAAAACGCTGGCAGGCGCTGCACCGGCTGATCTATCCCATTGCCATCCTCGGCGTCTGGCATTTCTGGTGGCAGGTCAAGCAGGACGTCCGCGAGCCGCTCATATACGCGGCCATACTTGCCGTCCTGCTGGGCTATCGGATCTGGTGGCAGCGTCGCAGCAACGTCCGGAACCTGATGGCGGAGACGGCCTGACCCGGAATTCCGGCGTGTCGGGGTCGTCTGTTCTTCCGGGCCCTCCGTCGCCAGGACACCTGGCCCGTCCAGGGGGCGGCCATAGGCTTCAGCGTGGCTCGGACAGGACTCCGGGCGATCGCGCCCCCGTTTCCCGGCGGTTCCCTTCTATGCCGGGTCCCGTGGCCGCCACCTGAACCACAGGCGCAGGTAAACGCCGATGTTGACGACGGCGGCGATCAGAACCAGCACGATACGGGTGCCGCGGCCCAGACCCTCCGGATAAACCCAGGGAATCAGGTAGTGGTCGAGAAACCCGCCGGAGTACGGCGGCAAGCCGGCGCGAGCCCGCAAGTCCAGTTCCAGCGGCGTGAGCGGACAGATCCACCCACCGATGACGATGGCCACGCCCCACAGCAAGCACGGCGCGTGCAGCCACGCCAGTTTCGGCCAGGCCAGCGCCAGCAGTCCGCCGACCGCAACGAACAACACGAACGCCGTGTGCAGAACCAGGACCGCCTGGGCCAGGAGCCCGTAGACGCTCTCGCCGGTCACGGCCGGGAGTTCGCGCGATCGCGCTTCAGCGGCAACGGGTACCGGACGCCTCGCCGGCTGGCGAAGCCCGCGTCTTGCGCTTCGGCGGCAAACCCGACCGTCGGCGGAACCTGCTGAATCGGGATTGCCGCCAATGAGGTTCAGGGCCGGACCTGGCCGGTCCCGCGCACCCGGTACTTGTAGCTGGTGAGCTGTTCCAGGCCGACAGGCCCACGGGCGTGCATGCGCCCCGTGGAGATCCCGATCTCCGCCCCCATGCCGAACTCGCCGCCGTCCGCGAACTGGGTGGATGCGTTGTGCAGGACAATGGCGGAATCCACTTCGCGGAGAAAACGCTCCGCGACACCGGGGTCGGCGGTGATCACCGAATCAGTGTGGCCGGATCCGTAGCGGGCGATGTGCCCGATGGCGCCGTCGACACCATCAACGACCCGCGCGGAGATCACCGCATCCAGGTATTCCGTCGCCCAGTCGTCTTCGGAGGCCGGCAAGACCCGCGCATCGGCACGCTGCGTAAGCTCGTCGCCACGCACTTCGCAGCCGGCATCGATCAGCGCGCCGACCAGGGGCGCCAGGAGACGGTCTGCCCCCGCCCGGTCCACGAGCAGGGTTTCCGCCGCACCGCAGATCCCGGTTCGCCGGAGTTTTGCGTTCAGCACGATGTTTTCCGCCATGGTCGGATCAGCGCCCTTGTCCACGTAGACGTGGCACAAGCCTTCCAGGTGGCCAATGACGGGAACCCGGGCATCGCGCTGAACCGCCTCGATGAGACTGCGGCCGCCGCGCGGGACCA
Organism: uncultured Gammaproteobacteria bacterium; assembly: GCA_963842955.1. Classification (GTDB taxonomy): domain Bacteria; phylum Pseudomonadota; class Gammaproteobacteria; order Steroidobacterales; family XN24; genus JARFQW01. Next base: position 151,127 of record CAWJIJ010000005.1, on the reverse strand, counting down.
CGACGTCGATGGTGTCGGTCATCTGACCCAGGAGGTAGCGCACCGCGGCGCGATCGCGGGTCGGCACGGACTGGATGGCTTCACGGGGCAGTCCCGCCTCCGCCAGCGCCGCGGTCATGCAATCCTGGATGGCCTGGCTGGAGCGGAAACCCACCGAGCCGCCGCGCAGGATGACCGCGTTGCCGGATTTCAGGCACAAGCCGCCCGCGTCGGAGGTCACGTTAGGCCGGCTTTCGTAGATGATGCCGATAACGCCCAGCGGCACCTTGACCCGCTGAATGAGAAGACCGTTGGGCCGCGTACGCTCCTCGGTTACCCGGCCGACCGGGTCCGGAAACGCGGCGATGGCTTCCAGGCTAAGAGCCATGGCTTCGATGCGATCTTCATCCAGGCTCAGCCGGTCCAGCAGCGCCGCGGACTGCTGACCCGCCTCGGCCTCGGCCCGGTCACTGGCATTTGCCGCCATGATGGTCGCCGCGCCTTCGCGCAGTCGCCGCGCCGCGTGGTTCAGCGCGGCGTTCTTTTGCTCGGTGCCTGCGGTCGCCAGGCGGCCGGCCGCGGCCCGCGCCGACCGACCCAACTCGTCCATGACGGCGGGGATGTCCAGATTCTCTTCCCGGTGCTCGGCGCTCTGCATGGGGGATCCTCTCAGCGTGTTGCCGGGCGATTCGAAGCCCGGGTCGAAACCAGCCGCGCGGTCCTGTTCAGTGATTCTCCTTGCCCTGATCCTGCCCGGTCATCGCCAGGTCATTGCGATGGACCAGGACCGGCCGGCCGCGATAGCCGAGAATACCTTCGATTTCGGAGCTGTGGCGACCCCGGATCCGGCGCGCTTCCGACGCAGAATAGGCCACCAGGCCCCGGGCAAGTTCCGACTCGTCGGGCCCCTGGATGAGTACCGCGTCGCCCCGGTCGAAATCACCGCACACCACGGACACCCCGGCAGGCAGAAGGCTCTTGCCGGCGCGCAGGGCTGCCTGGGCGCCGGCATCGATGCGCAGAACGCCCCGCGGCTCGAGGCTGCCGGCGATCCATTGCTTGCGCACGCCGGACGGGCTGCCGCCGGCGACGAACCAGGTACACCGGGCACCGGCCTCCAGGGCCGCCACGGGCGAGGCGCCACGGCCGCTCAGGATCACCATATGGCACCCTGCCGCTACGGCAATGCGAGCTGCCGCAAGCTTGGTAACCATGCCGCCCGAACCGAAATCCGTGGACGAGTCCTGCGCCATTGCACGAACGGCCTCGTCGATCTCGGGTACCTCCGGGACAAAAGCCGCATCGGCCACCCGCCGCGGGTCCGCCGTGTAGAGCCCGTCCACATCGGACAGCAGTAGCAGGCAGTCCGCACTGACCATCTGCGCCACCCGCGCCGCCAGGCGATCATTGTCGCCATAGCGAATTTCCGCGGTCGCGACCGTGTCGTTTTCGTTGATCACCGGCACAGCGCCGAGGGTCAGAAGGGTTTCCAGCGTACCGCGGCCATTGAGATAGCGACGCCGCTGCTCGGTGTCGCCCAGCGTCAGCAGCACCTGGGCCACGGGGATCTCGTGCCGGCCCAGGGCATCTTGCCAGGCATGCGCGAGACGAATCTGGCCGGCGGCGGCCGCGGCCTGGCTTTCGTCGAGACGCAGCGGGCCAGCGCCCAGGCCAAGATGCTGCCTTCCCAGGGCAATGGCGCCTGAGGACACCAGCAGCACTTCCTGGCCGCGTTCGCGCAGGCGAACGACGTCGTCGACCAGGCCGTTGAACCAGTCACTGTTCAGACTACCGTTGCCGGGGTCTACGAGCAGCGCAGAGCCGATCTTGATGACAATCCTGCGCGCCGCCAGGAGTCGGCAGGCAGGGGACTGCGGCGAGGCCGTCGCTTTACCGGAGGTGGGGACTGCATTGTTCACGGAACCAATATGACCCGCACTGCAGCATGCACACAAGTTCTATTCGGCGCACGCCGGACCTCGGTACATCCGGCGTGAATCGAAGGCCCGGGTCGCCGCCCGTATTCACGCCGGAGGCGGCATGGCCGCCCCCGGCGCGCAAACTGTTACGGAGCCGCCGGCGGCTCGATGCCAATCAGTTCTACTTCGAAGTTCAGCGCCGCGCCCGGCTTGATGTCGGCGCCGGCACCCTGGTCTCCGTAGGCAATGGCCGACGGGCAGATCAGCCGTGCCTTGCCGCCCACCTTCATCTTCTGCACTCCCTCGGTCCAGCAGGGAATGACGCCGTCCAGCGGGAAACTGATCGGCTCGCCGCGGTCCACCGAGCTGTCGAAGACTTTGCCGTCACGCAGCGTGCCGTGATAGTGAACCTTTACGGTATCGGTCGCCGCCGGGTTCGGTCCGCTGCCTTCCTCGAGCTCGATGTAAACGAGGCCGCTGGGAGTTACCTGGGCGCCCTTGGATTCAGCCATCTTGGAAACGTAGGCGGCAGCCGCCTCTTTTTCAGCGGTTGCGCCGGCGGCGATACGCGCCTGGGCGAAGCCCTGAATCATTGGCCCGTAGGTATCGATATCGACCGCGGGGTCGGCGCCGGTCGCACCGGCTGTCAGGCCCGACGCCACCATGCCGGCTTCCTTGTCGGTCAGATTCAGCGAGCCCAGGTCCCTGGACATCAGAAGACCGAGAGCGTAAAGGGTTTTTTCGTCGTCAGTCGAAGGATCGGCGGCCAGCGCGTTTCCGGCGGACAGGACGAGCGTAGCCGCAAGGGCGGCGGAAATCAGTCGATGCATGGGAATATCCGTAGGGGTAAGAACGTCTAGCGTATCGAAATCGCGAGATCGGGGCCATCCTTGGCCCCGGCGCGGCTGCCCATCGCCCTCCGGTCATGCACGGACACGTCCGGCATCACCGAAGAGTCGAACGGCCTGGATTTACGCCGTGGGCGGAACCGACCGGGCTGCTTGTGATTCCGGCGGGGTCTTCTATTGTTTGTGGATGCCCCTTCCGATCGCTGCAAACGCGACATCGCAGGGCAGGATGCTTCCAGCGACCCCTTCTTCCGCCCGCCCGGCGCGGAGCGGTTCGGCGAGGCCGACACCACTCGCCTCGTGTCCGGGGCGAGTCACGAACGGCATATGCGGTTCGCTTCGGGTCAGATGGTATTCAACTCCGGGCGCGAGTTTTTCCGGGCAGCCTGGCCAGGCATCCGCTCACCGTCTTATCGTCGGTGGCGCGAACCTCCGGCAGGCCAGTCTCCGGGCGCAAGCACACAGGTGATGACCATGTTCGATCCCATGCGAAACCACATTGCCGCCGTCCGCAACCAGCCCCAGGCCGGTGCTGCCCTTCGTCAGCGGATCGGGGAAATTCTGGGCGATCCCGATCATCCGCAGATCGACCAGGTTGACCAGGCGGTCAACAATTCGATCGACGCCATCCCGGTTATCCTCGAGCAGGTTTCCGTGAGCGCCCAGCAGGCGGGAATCGCCCATCTCATCGCGCCGGTTTTTCAGCAGGTGATGCATTACTTTCTCAACGGCAACGACATGATTCCCGACCACGCGGGCACCTTCGGGCTGGTGGACGACGCCTACCTGGTTCACGCGTTTCTCTCCCAGGTGAACGCCGCCTACCAGGCCAATACCGGCCGGCCTTTGCTGATGTTCGATCCGTCGCCGACGCTGCAGGTGCTGGGCGGGATCGCCGGCCCGCAGGTAAGCGGGCAGCTCGACCAGGCGGTGACCCAGGGCGTCGCCCAGGCGGTCCAGCAGTCCCAGTACGAGCAACTCACCCAGTGGAATCAGACTCTCTCTCCTACGGGAGGCCCCGGGGCCTGGGGCGGCGCCTGGGAAGATGAAATGGCACGCATTGGCGCCGAGTGCGGTATCTCGATCGACTGGTAGTCCGTCAGCCCGACGGCGCGCCGAGCCCACGGTACAGGAAAAACGCCGAAGCCAAATATAACTTGCTGTTTTATATCTAGTTATATTTGTTGACAGCGTTCCGAATCCACTTATATTCGGCGTATCGAGGACGGGTTCAAAATGGCTCGGTGCGTCTTTATGACTCAAGGCCCGCTCACGGCCGATTTCCGCAGTCTGCAGCTCGGCACACCCGGTTGAAGGATCCCCGAACGCACCGCCATTTCGATCCAGTCCGCTATCGACATCCACCACCCAACGCCCCCCCTGAGGCTCTCTCGAAATGAAATCTGACCGTCACCACGAACTCCGCCGGCACGAAGCTCACAGGGACTTCTCCGACCTCGACCATGAGGACCCGCGCTCGACGAGGTCCTCGGGCCGGCATGCCACGCACAAGTCCAAGCGCTTGAAGCCGCAGACAGAGAATTTTCGGACGCTTCGCACGCGCGGCTTGTGGCTGGATCTTGAAGACGATGACTAGCTTGTCTACGGACAAATCGAAACGCCGGCGCCAGTCAGGCCCGAAGTCTCAGGAAACCGGCACAAACCGTACCCTCGGGCCGGTCGCCGATCTCGAACGCCACCTGCCGGGCGAGTGGTGGCGAGGCCTGTTCAACTCGGTCTATCTCAAGACCGATGGCGATATCGTGGAAAACCACGAAGCGACGGTCGCGGAAATCGACCGGATGCTTTCGGCGTCCGCCATCGCGCCGGAAGCCCGAATACTGGACTTGTGCTGCGGCCAGGGTCGTCATTGCATCGAGCTGGCCCGCCGCGGCTACCTCGGCGTGTCCGGCCTCGACCGCTCGAAGTACCTGGTTCGACTGGCCCGCCGCCGTGCCCGGGACCTGGGCCTGCCGATCCGTTTTCACGAGGGTGACGCCCGCAAGATCAGCCCCCGTTTCAAGGACCTCGACGCGGTACTCCTGCTGGGCAACTCCTTTGGCTACTTCGACCGGGAGGAGGACGACCTGGCCGTCCTTACCGCCATTCGCGAGGCGCTCGTTTCCGAAGGCCAGCTGGTCCTGGACCTGACCGATGGCGCGTGGATGAAGGACCGGTTCGAGCCCCGCTCATGGGAGTGGATCGACCAGAACCATTTCGTCTCCAGGGAGCGCAGTCTTACCGCCGACGGACAACGGCTCGTGTCCCGCGAGGTTGTGGTTCACGCCGAGAAAGGGGTACTCGCCGACCAGTTCTATGCGGAGCGGCTTTACGATGCGCAGGCCATCGAAACGCTGCTAGGCCGGGCCGGGTTCTCGAAGATGGTCTTCCACGGAGAGCAGGCCGGCGTCTCCAGCCGGGGCACCGATCTGGGCATGATGGCGCGGCGCCTGCTGGTCTCCGCCCGAGGCCCGGCGCGCCGGGCCCGGCCCCTGTCCCAGCCAAAACAGCTTACGGTCCTCATGGGAGATACCCGGCTCCCGGATGCGGTCAAGCGCGATGGCGTCTTCAATCCGGAGGACCAGGAGGCCATTGATCGCATGAAGGCGGCGTTGGAGTCTCTGCCCGATTACGCGGTCCGGTACCTGGATCGCCACGATACCTTGCTGCACGACGTCGCTGCATCCCGGCCGGACCTCGTGTTCAATTTGTGCGACGAGGGATTTCGCAACGATGCCCTGATGGAGCTGCATATCCCGGCCTATCTGGAGATGCTCGGCCTGCCGTATACCGGATCGGGCCCGGCGGCGCTGGCCATGTGTTACGACAAGGCCCTCGTTCGGTCGGTGGCCGAGTCCCTCGACATCCCTGTACCGCTGGAGTCCTACGTGGGCGCCGACGATTCGGGGGCGACCCTGCCCTCGATTCTTCCGGCCTTCATCAAGCCGGCGATCGGCGACAGCAGTATCGGAATCACGACCCGTTCCGTCGTGCATTCGCCGACCGAGCTGGTGGCCGCCCTGAACGAAGCGCGGCGCAACTGGCCGAACCGGCCGTTTCTGGTCCAGGAGTTCCTCGACGGCAGCGAATACAGCGTCGGGCTGGTCGGCAATCCGGGCGCGGGGCTGCGTGCGCTGCCCATCCTCGAAGTGGACTATTCCCGGCTTTCCGACGACCTGCCGCGGATCCTGGGTTACGAATCCAAGTGGCTGCCCGATTCGCCTTACTGGACTGATATCCGCTACGTGCCCGCCCGAGTCGAAAACGAGCGGGCACGGCTGATGGTGGACTGGTCCCAGGCTCTTTTCGAGCGCCTCGGCTGCCGCGACTACGCCCGGTTCGACTTCCGGGCCGACAGCAGCGGTCAGGTCAAGCTGCTGGAGGTTAATCCCAATCCGGGCTGGACATGGGATGCGAAAATGCACCTCATGGCCGGGATGGAAGGCACGTCCTACGAGCAGTTTCTCGCAGAAATCCTGGACGCGGCCGGCAGGCGTCTGGGGGTGACCGGACGGCCGCGCCAGGCGGCTGCCTAGCGCCCGGTCATTCAGCGGCGGACAGCTTGCCTCGTTTGCCCACAACGCGGCGGCGGTAGTTCGCGGGAGGTCGATTCAGGGATAGGTGCCGCGAATCGGGTAATCGTTCTGGCGGATCCACTCGAGGCCGGAGGTCAGCGCCTCAGGCTCGGGGCGAACGAAAGGATTATTTGAGATGTCTACCACCTGCACGCCGCGCTGGTCGTTGATCACGAACAGGCCCGGCTCCGGGAAGGGGTGATCGGTCTCCTTCTCCGAGCGCGGATAGGACACATACAGGCCCAGGCTCTGCATCTGTTCGATACTCAGGCCATGGAACAGCGGGAAACTCACTTCGAGGCGCTCCAGGTGCTCCTTCAGCTGCTCGCCGCTGTCCCCGGACACCGCCACGAGGTCCACGCCGATGTCCGCCAGGCGGGCGGCGAAGTTCTCGAGATTGTTCAGATACTTCGTGCACAGGGGGCAGTGCCGGCCGCGATAGACCACGACCATTTTCCAGTCGGCCCCATTTGACGGCGTGCTGATGTCCACGGCCTCGCCTTCAAGGGAGGTGACCGTCAGGGACGGAAACGCCGACCCGGCCTCGATCTTGTTGAGCTTCATCTGCTTCTCCATGGGGTTGTTTCGGCGCGCTGGCGCGCCGGCGCGCCATGCGACCGGGTCGACGCCGATGTTCTGCCTTGTCAGGTCAGCATAGACGCGATTGCCGGGGGCACCTCAATCGGGGTCTCCAGGAGGATCTGGGCGTAGGCTTTCCCCTGGGGATCGTTGCGCAGACTGGCCACGCCGCCCCCGCCGAGCACATCGTGCAGCACGAAATTCACGGCGTGACTGCCGGGAAGCGAATAACGCCTGACAGGACCCTCGAGGAAGTGAGCAAACCGGTCCGCCACGACGGCCGCGGTCAGCGAACGCCAGATCCACGGCAGGTAAGCCGGGTCGCGGGCCAGGACGCCGATGTTGGCCCGGTTGCCCTTGTCGCCGCTGCGGGCAACTGCAACGCGAATCAGCGGCACCTCCACGAGCTGTGCCACTTCTATCGACCCCTCGGGCGGCCGCGGCGCAGGGTCGACCTGCTCTTCCGCCGATTCCCGACCCGAGCCTTCGGGAAAGGCTATCGAGCGGGTCTGACCGCCCAGGGTGAGGCGGGCGTGGACGCGATTCTTCGGTACGAGAAACGAAAACAGGCGAACGACCGGCTGGGCCTTCGGGCGGCCCGCGTTGAAAAGGGAAAGGCCGGCCGGGGTGGCCAGCGCCAGCCCGGTGACCTCCTTGATGAACAGGGCGATGCCCCGGGGATCGGGGTGTTTCGCCGCCATTTTGAGCACGACCTCACGAGTCTGCACGCCGGAGGCGTGACGGCCGTACTGGTCTTCGGCGCCGAGGACCTCGATGCTGGTTTCCGTCAGCCCGGGCCAGCCGGCTGCCGCGAGCGCCTGGCCGGTTCGGGTCATTGCGGCGGCGGCATAGGTCCGGGCCTTGGCGGCTGCCTCGAACCCGGTGAAGCTCAAGAGCATGCCGGCCCGGTAGCCGTCCAGCCAGGTTGCCGAGACCTTGCAGGTGTCCGTGGCCGGCCGGCCACGGGCGCCGCTGATCTCGACCCGGTCGGGCCCCGCCGCCTCCAGCCGGACCCCGGAGAAATCACAGACGACGTCAGGCAACAGGTAGGCCCGGGGATCCTCGATCTCGTAGAGCAACTGTTCGCCGACCATCAACGGCGTGACCGCTCCGCCGGTTCCCGCCGGTTTCGTAATGACCAGGCTGCCGTCGGCGGCCATTTCCGCGATCGGATAGCCGATGTTGGCGAGGCCTTCGGCCACGTCCCGCCAGTCCGTGGCGTTGCCGCCCGTGGCCTGGGGGCCGCATTCCAGGAGATGGCCGGCCAGCGACCCGGCCGCCAGCCGGTCCCAGTCGTCCCAGGCCCAACCGAAGGCGTGCAGGCAGGCAGCGAGGGTCAGGGCACTATCGGCACAGCGGCCGGTGATGACAATGTCCGCGCCCTGGCCGAGAGCCTCCACCACCGGCCGGGCTCCGAGATAGGCGTTGATGCTGGCAATGCGTTCATGATCCGGGAACGGCGCCCCGGAAAACATTTCGGTGACGCCTTCATCCGCCAGGGCCTCGCTCGCACCGAGAAGATCGTCCCCCGTGACAACGGCAACCTTCAGGTTGGCGCCGGATGCAGCCAGCAGCGCCTCGACGGCTGCCCCACAGGCCTCCGGATTGACCCCGCCGGCGTTGGACAGGACCTTGACCCCCCGGCTGGCGATCGCCTCGAGATTGCGCCCGAGCACCCGTGTAACGAAATCCGTCGCGTAACCCTGGGTGGAGTCCCGGGCCCGGGCCCGGGCCATGATCGAGAGAGTAATCTCGGCCAGGTAGTCATAGACGAGATAGTCGATATTGCCGTCCGCCAGCAGCTGCGGCGTGGCCAGGCTCGACTCCCCCCAGTATCCACAGGCGCCGCCGATGCGAATCGTGCGCTTGGGTGTCTCAGGCGTGCTCATGGGGCCATTATCCACGTCTCGAGGTGCCCGGGTTCAACTGTGCGGGCCGCGAGGCCGGCGCGAACGGGGCGGAGAACCGGCCGCGTCAACGGGGTACCATTCCCGGGAGCCCGGATAGACAAACAGGCAGCGTTCTGCGGCGGCGCAGAACGCCCGAAATACGGCGAGGGTTGGCCATGACCGAAGCGCATCTGCGTAACTACTACGCGTCCTGGGGCACCGGCGACCCCGATCGCGTCGCATCGTTTTTCGCGGAGTCCGCCACGTTCGAGGACCTCGCATTCGAAGCCGTTTTCGACGGACCCGCGGGTGTGGCTGAGTTTGCAAAGCTCACCTACAGCGGCGTACCCGACTTTCAGGTTCTGCCTGTGCACATCGTCATCGACGGAACCTCGGCGGCCGCCGCCTGGGAAATGACAGGTACCCATTCCGGTGATCTGCCAGGCATGCCGGCCACGGGCAAGCCGTTCCGGGTTCGCGCGAGCTCTTTTATCCAGTTCGAAGGAACCCGCATCATCGAGATCGTGGACTACTGGAACCCGGTGCAGTTCCAGAGGCAGGTCGGCCTTGTCTAGCCCGTTCCCACGCCAGTCCGCCAGCCGGTGGCCGCCGCCAATCCAGCGACGACGTTTCCCTGGCGTGGTCATGCAGGCCGAAGGCAAGCGCTGGCTGGCCGCCTTAAGTGCACCCAACGGGCTGCGCCATGACGGCTGAATCATTCCGGACCCTTGGCATGGTGCTCGCGGTGTCCGGAGCAGTGGCGGCCATTTCGTGGACCGTGCTGCTCCTGCAGGCCTATTTTCACGACCGGCGCATCGCGCTCGTCGGGCTGTTCGGATCCATGCTGGCGGCGTCGGTTTATGTTTTTCTCCAGGACGCCGGCGCGGTTCTCGGCATGAGCGTCGCCCTGGCGGCGGCGGTGTTGTTCGCCCTGTACCTGTTTCGCCACATTCGCAGCCCTTCGGTGTGGGTTCCCGCCCTTTCGCTCCTGGTGTCCTCGGCTTTGACCGTCTGGGCGTACCGCTCCCTGAATGCGATGGTCTGATAACGGCGGTTTATTCGCCGAAGATCAGTAGTCGATTCAAAAACGCCAACCCTGCCCGGATTAACGTCAAATTCCGCAATGGGCCGCGCCGCGATTGGCGTATTCTTCGGAGCGCCGGCGATGGAGTGCCGGCGTCGCTGCGAGTCACGGACGTATGCAAGTACTTAAGGCCACGGCAATCCTGGGCGGCTGCGTCCTGCTTTGCGCCTGGGCGGGAACCGACACGGCAGCTTCGCCTGCTGCCGCGGACTCTGCCGAACCCGATGCCCTCCCCCGATCCCCGGCGGCCGTGAACGAACTCGAATTCCGAATCCAGCCAACGGCAAACCTGGCTACCCGGACACAAATCGGGAACACGCTGGTGCTATCGAACATGCCTTTCTCGCCGGCCGACGGACTGCCTGCAGGCGAGCCCTACGCCGTCATCGGCCCAGCAGCACCAGTGGCCGGAGAAGCGGATGTTGCCGCCTATGCCGAACAGCGGATCACCGGAATCTCGTCGATCAGCGGGCTCACCGGACTCTCCGGCAAGCGCATCGAACTGAACGGTCGGGAAGCCTGGGAACTCACGGCGCGAGGGCACGACGCGGTCACGGGAACCCGGCAGCACATCTACCAGCTCGTGGTGATCGACGGGAGCATTCCCTACGTTGTCCTCGCCGTTGCAGGTGACGAGCGTTATCCGGATGTCGCCGGCCAGTTCCAGGCGATCGCCCGCTCGCTGGAGATTGACGCATCGGAAGTCTTCGGCAGTCGCATCCAGGCCGGCCGGGTGGAACGATGATGCAAACGCAAGAAAACATGGCAAAAGCACAGCAAAAACAAGAAAAGGACGGTACAAGGATGGCCGTATGGGGACCCGGAAATTTTGAGAATGACGACGCTCGGGACTGGGCCGATGAACTCACGGAGGCCGGAGACGAGAAAACGTTGAAAGTGGTCCTGGAGCTGGTCACAAGCGAACAGGAACTCGCATCCACGGAATGCGCCATTGCCATTGCGGCCGCCGAAATCGTCGCCGGCCTGAAGGGCCAGCCCTCGGAGAGCCTGCCCGACTCCGTCAGGCTCTGGCTCGCGCACCGCGCCAAGCCGGTCAGCGACGAGGTGGTCCGGCTGGCACGGCACGCCGTGGACCGGGTCCGGCACGAATCCGGACTCCGGGATCTCTGGTCCGAGGTGGACGACTTCGATCGGTGGGAGTCCGGCCTGTCCAGTCTCCTCACCCGGCTGGAAAGGGCCTAGCCGCCTCTCAGTCCGGCAGTTCTTCGCACTCGCGCGGACGGCCGGAACTGGCAGAGGAGTCTCATGTAACACGTAACGCTGGAGTCATGGCAGCTCCAGTTCCCGGTTTCAGTGGCATCGCGATAGCCCCCGTCATAGTCCGCTGCGGGACTATTGGCGGCGTTGGCGGCGAACAGGAACTCATCGGTCCAGGCCTCGACCGGGACGCTGCGTTCGCCTGGACTATCGAACACCCTGACTGTGCGGCCCCTGTCGTCGGACCCGCCAGGTCTGTTCCCCACCTGGGACAGGTTGCCGAAGCGCTCGGTGTTACGCTGGACGGATCGGACCACGCGAATCTTGCAGCCGAGTTCGCGCCTCCCTGAAAGGCCTGCGCACCAAAGTGATGCCGCGGCGATCGGCTCCGGCAGTGGACCGTGCCAAGAAAAATTCAAGAGACCGGCCCGATCGAAAGGAGAATCCAATGGCCCAACGCTTGACACGAATCGCTCCCTGGCAGGCAGGAAAGTTGCTCGCCTTCGTGTATGCCCTCCTCGGCGTCCTCGTTTCGCTTCTCTCCCTGGCCACGTATTTCTTCCATGCCAGAGGAGATGGGGGACGAGTCCCTGTCGCGGGAGGGTCGTTGGCCATGGCCGTTGCGCTGCCGTTTCTCTACGGCTTCGCCGGACTGATTCTCGGGCCGCTCATCGCCTGGATCTACAACCTGTCGGCCCGGTGGACCGGCGGGCTGGAACTCGAGTTCTCCGATGCGGCTCATGGCCGTCCTCCCGCAGGCTCGGAAGAACGGAGCAGCACGCGGATCTCTTCCTGAATGAGCCAAAAGGGCAAACCCGGCTCTGGCCGCACCCGGGCGCCCGCCCTCGTCCGGAAGACCGCCCGGAAGACCGTCCGGGAAGAGACCTTCCACCCCGACTATAGTTTTCCTGACGAATCGCGGCCGGGGCCAGATCCTGTTTCTCGTCAGCCGGGCACGAGCCACAGGCCCAAGGCGACGGACTGGGAGGCCGGCCCGTCCACGATCGTCGAACCGCCACGCCGTTTGTGGCCAAGGGGGAGCAAACATGCAAGCTGCACGCGAAATCAGCGACGAGCTGCTGGAGATTCCGGGGATCGGGCCGAGCATGGCGCAGGATCTCCGTGACCTGGGTGTGCATGCGATTGGCGACCTTCCCGGCCGCGACCCGGAAGTCATGTTCGCTGCGCTGAGCCGTCTGCGCGGCGTGCAAATGGATCGTTGCGTGCTTTATGTGTTCCGCTGCGCCGTGCACTTCGCGACGACCGCCAAGCCCCGCCCCGATGATCTGAAATGGTGGAACTGGACCGACGACAAGCTGGCGGCGCGCAACCTGGGAGGACAGGCCGATGGGTGAGGTGCTTGGGCTGGGCGGCATCTTCTTCAAGTGTCGGAACAAGGACAAGCTGGCGGCGTGGTACCGGGAGTTTCTCGGATTTCCGGTCGCGGAATACGGCGGGGTGGACTTCGACCTGAAGGCCCTTCCCGAAAACGCCCGAGGCGTGTGGGGCCCTTTCGATGCCAACACGGAGTACTTTGCCCCCTCGGCAAAGGAGTTCATGATCAACCTGGTGGTGGACAACGTGGAGGGCGTCCTGGCCCGGGCAAGAGCCGGGGGTGCCGAGATCATCGGCGAAGTCGCGGAGGACGAGTTCGGGCGTTTCGGCTGGTTCATGGATCCGGAAGGCAACAAGATCGAACTTTGGCAGCCGCCGGGCTGACCCGGGCCGCGACGATCCCGAAGCCATGGACGGAGCGGGGTCTGGCCCGGAGCGTTCCGCGGCTCCCTGCTCACGGCGGGTCCCGCGCCGGAGAATACCGGGCTGGCGATCAGGAGATGGCGCTATGGACAAAGTCAACCTCGCCGACAAGCTGAGCCGGATCCCGGAATTCTGGTCGCCCCGGGTGGTGGGCGAACTCAACGGACAGCATGTCCGGCTGGCAAGGCTGATGGGCGAGTTCGTCTGGCATCACCATGACCACGAAGACGAGCTGTTTCTTGTGCTTGCCGGCAACCTGGAACTGCACCTGGAAGACCGCATCGTTCACCTGGCGCCCGGGGAGTTCTTCATCGTGCCGAAGGGTGTCGCCCACAAGCCGGTGGCCCCGGAAGAGGTGCATGTCCTGTTGCTCGAGCCCGCTGCCACCCGGAACACCGGCGATGTCGTGAACGAGCGCACCGTGGAACACCTTGAGCGGCTCTGAGAGGGTCCACGATGACCATTCGCGGGAAGCGACCGTCCGCCGGCACATTCGACGGCGCCAATGCCCCAGCCACGCCCGAGAGCCTGAATCTGCGTTCGAGCCATGCGCATCTGACCACGTCGCGGCATGACACGGCACTCGATCACACGTAGGCTACGTCTGCGCCCAGCCTGACGTTACTTCATGCCGAGAACCGCAACCACTCACCCGTTTTTCATCGGCCTGCTGCTCGCCGCCAGCATCGCGTTCTTTGCCTTGCTGTCCGGCTTCTGGCAGCCCATTTTCTGGGCGGCGGTGATCGGTATCCTGTTTCGCCCCGTGCAGCGCTGGATGGGCGATAAAGTCGGTGGACGGGAATCCCTCGCCGCGGTGCTCACGGTGATACTGATTTTCTTCACGGTGCTGGTGCCCGCCATGCTCGTGGCCTCGGCCGTCACGGCGGAGGCCACGGGTGTTTACCTGCGCATTCGCTCCGGGGAACTGGACGTGGGCGCCCTCGTCACCTGGATCCAGGAGCTGCTCCCCCGGGCGACCCAGTGGGCCGCCGGTTTCGGTGTGGACCTGAACATGCTGTCCGAGCGACTGTCCGCGGCCGCGGTCAAGGGCAGCCAGTTCGTGGCCTCGCTGGCGCTGAGCGCCGGTCAGAACGTCGCGCGTATTTTCGTGATGTTCTTCCTGATGCTTTACATGCTGTTTTTCATTCTCCGGGATGGCCCGACGATCCTCGAGCACCTGCACCGGGCCATTCCGCTTCCCGACGACCAGGAACGCAGGCTCTTTACCAAGTTCGCGGAGGTGTCCCGAGCCACTATCAAGGGCACCATCATCGTGGGCCTCGTGCAGGGGACCCTTGGCGGCCTGATGTTTTACTTCCTGGGCATCCAGGGCGCCGTGTTCTGGGGTGTGGTCATGGTGATCCTGTCCGTTCTGCCGGCCGTGGGCTCGGCTCTGGTGTGGGGCCCCGCGGCGATCTACTTCCTGGCCACTGGATCCGTCATAAAGGGCCTGGTGCTCATCGGCTTCGGCGCCGGCGTGATTGGACTGGCCGACAATATCCTGCGCCCCATCCTGGTAGGCCGGGACACGAAGATGCCCGACTACCTCATCCTCTTCTCCACGCTGGGCGGTCTCGGCCTGTTCGGCATCACCGGTTTCGTTCTCGGCCCGGTGATCGCGGCCTTGTTTCTCGCCTGCTGGCAGATGTACGAGGAAGATCGGAGTGCCGTACTCGTAGATGCCGGGGACCCTGACTCCGACCCGGGCACGCGCCAGGGATAGCTACCGCCGAGGCTGGACTCGTCCCAGCTGGCCAGAAAAAGGGAGCTGATATGACACAGCGCCATGCAGACCGCAGAAGCTCCATCCTTTTTGTCCTGGTGCTCGCCGTTGTGTCGGGCTGCGCCCAGCTCGAACCCCGGCCCGAGCTGCCTGACCAGTTCGCCAGCCCGATCGCTCAGACCTCGGAACTCGATGAACTGATTGCTCCCGCCGAAGATAGACGCGCGGGCCAGTCGGCATTCCGGCTCCTGCCCGACGGGCTGGAAGCCTTTACGGTGCGCTCGCGCAGCGCGCTGTTGGCCGGCCGGAGCCTGGATGTGCAGACCTATATCTGGCACGCGGACCTGACCGGGCTGTTTCTTGCCCATCGGATCCTCGAAGCCGCCGACCGCGGGGTTCGGGTGCGGCTGCTCCTCGACGACATGGACGCGCGCGCCAAAAACATCCAGTTCGCTGCCCTGCACGCCCACCCGAACATCGAGGTGCGTATGTTCAATCCGTTTGCCTCCCGCGACGGCATTTTCGGATTCATCGGCGAAGGTCTGGGCAACTTCAATCGAATCAACCGGCGCATGCACAACAAGAGCTGGATTGCCGATAACCGCATTGCCCTCGTTGGTGGCCGAAATCTCGGCGACGAGTACTTCGGGGCGAGCGAGGACGTCAACTTCGTGGACCTCGACTTCGTCATGGTCGGACCCATCGTTCGGGACATCTCCGCCTCCTTCGACAAGTACTGGAACTCGCCAATCGCCTATCCCATGGACATTCTCGACCCCGAGTCCGTGGGTACTGACGCGCTGGATACGCTGCGCGAAGCCCTGGCGGAAGCGGCGCGGGAAGCGGCGGCCGGGCGCTACGGGGACGACCTGCGCAAAGACCAGGCGGTCCAGGCCCTGATGAACAACCGCCTCCCCATGGAATGGAGCGCCAGCTACGGGTTCGTGTCCGACGATCCGATGAAAGCCGCCGCAAAGAAGGCCTCGCTGGAGTCCTCCAACGTACTGAAGGTCGTCGCGCCGACCTTGCAGGCGGCCAGGCAGGAAGCCAGCGTCATCTCGCCCTACTTCGTTCCCGGCGAGGAGGGCACGGCGTTTTTGGTCGACATCGCGGCGGACCGGGACGTCCGCGTACTGACAAACTCCCTGGTGGCCAACGACGTCGCCGCCGTCCACGGCGGCTACTCGCGCTCGCGGGACGCGCTGCTCGAAGGTGGCGTCACGCTCTTTGAAATGAAACCCGTCGGTAACCGGCAGGTGCCCCTGAGCCTGCGAGGCTCCACGGGGGCGAGCCTGCATACCAAGGCCCTTTCTGTGGACGGCGAGGTCTTGTTCGTCGGCAGCTACAACCTGGACCCGCGGTCGACCTCACTGAACTGCGAACAGGGTGTCAAGGTGGAAAACGCCGTGCTCGCTACCCAGCTCGAAGGATTGTTCAGCCGGCAGACATCCGGGACCTACGCCTGGGAGGTCACCCTGGAGGATGGCGACCTGCATTGGTCGGACGGTACCGAGACCTTCGACAAGGACCCGCAAGCCTCCTCGGGGCGGCGTTTCCAGGCCTGGCTCGCCCGGGTGCTTCACATCGACTCTCAGCTCTAACGCTTCACGCGTAGCCTGGACTCGCGGCGCGGCGGCGAAACGGCCGCGGGTCTTGTGCTCCCGAAGTGGCGAGTAACGCTTCGGGACGCTATACCTATGAAGCCGGATGCCGACGGGGGGCGCGAGTCCGGGATCAGTTTGACGGGCTGACACAGCCGCTTGTGACGTGTGAGGCAGCGAGCATCGCCAAGGCAGGTGCCGGTCGATACAACACCCTCCCGACATCGAATAGCGGCCACATCACTGCGACACGATGATGCTACAGCGCGATGGGGTTAACGCTGACGCGCGAACGGCTGAATTGACTGTTTTTCGCTCTACAAATCCAGAGGACAAAAATATGGAAGCCCAGAGTCTGATCATGTTTCTCGTAATCGGCGCGCTCGCCGGCTGGCTGGCTGGCCAGCTGATGAAGGGCAGCGGCTTTGGCCTGGTCGGGAATATCGTAGTCGGCATCGTCGGCGCGATGATCGGCGGTTTTCTCTTCGGCATGCTGGGCATCACGGCGGGCGGCCTGATCGGCTCGCTCATCACCGCGGTGGTCGGTGCGGCGGTTCTGCTTTGGGTTGTCAGCCTGGTCAAGAAAGCCTAGCCAGGTACCAGTCCGGGCACGATCTGCGAGGCCCGGTTCGCCGGGCCTTTTTTGTGATCCCTTTGTTACCTTTACCCCAATCCCGCCGCACCGGCCAGGCACGGAGATCTTGCTGCGCGATTCTCCAGGGTTCCGGTCCTCGTGCGCGATCCGGAGTCGGCCCCTCAATCGCACTGCCGCGGATACACCCGGCCCCGGCCCCCGGGGGATCCGTTTGCCGCGGGGCGGCGAAACCTAGCGAGCAACACAAAACGAGAGATTCCCGCGGGATCGTTGCGAGTATCATCAGTGAACCCGGAAAATCCTCCCTATGGTCAACGTCACCCGAACATCCTCACACCGCCGGCGATCTCTTGCCGTCCTGCTTGCCCTGGCGCCGCTTGCGGGCGGCGCCCAGGAAGCGCCGGCCCCCGTGGTCGTGGGCCTTGCCGAACAGGCGCCGGTCGGCTCCGAACTTGATCCTGAGCGGAACGGCCACGGCGAGGCGAACGTCCATGCTTTCGCCGCTGACGGACGGGCTCGTGGCCGAGATGCTGGTCGATGTTGGGGACCATGTGGACGCGGGACAGGTTATCGCCCGCCTGGATGCCGTCATTTCCCGACACGAGCTCGCCACCTCGGAGGCGGCCCTCGCCGAGGGACAGGCTCGCCTCGCGGATGCCGAACGGCGTCGGGACGAGGCGGCCGAAGTGCACGCCAGGAACCTCATCGCCGAATCCACCTATGAGACCGCCGTTGCCGAGGCGGGAATACTCGCGGCCGATGTTCGCCGGCTGGAGGCAGAATATGCGCGCCAGCGGGAGATCGTCACCCGCCACACGATCAAGGCGCCGTTCGCGGGGATCATCGCCACAAAACTCGCCGAAGCCGGCCAGTGGGTTCAGCGGGGTAACGCGCTGTTCCAACTCGTGGATACGGACGTCCTGCGAGTGGACGTGCCCGTCCCCCAGAGCTACTACGGTGACCTGGAAGCCGGAGCACCCGTGACGGTCCGCTTCGATGCGGCGCCGGCCGACCCCATCGAGACCCGCTTGACCACCCGGGTGGCAGTTGGCGATCCGGCCGCGCGAACGTTCCTGGCCCGTATCGAGATCGATAACGGCGACCTGCGTTTTGCCCCCGGCATGTCGGCCCGGGTCGTGCTCAGACCGGGTGCATCGGAGGGAGCGCAAGCCTTGCAGGTCCCAAGGGATGCGGTCGGCCGGCAGCCGGACGGCAGCCACCAGGTGTGGCGAGTACGCGGCACCCAGGTGGAACCGGTCGCTGTCCGTGTCGAGCGCTTCAGCGGCAGCGCCGCGGTCCTTGCCCCCGGCAGTATCAGCGTCGGTGACCAGGTGGTGATTCGCGGCAACGAGGGCCTGCGCCCCGACCAGGCGGTTCGTATCGTGGAGCCCACGTCCTGATGCTGTTCAGGCGCATCATCGAGAACCCGATCCTGATCGCGGTCATCATGCTGCTCGTGACGCTCATGGGCATCCTTGCCGTGCTCCGCGTGCCGGTGCAACTCATTCCTGACCTGGACGTGCGGGTGGTCACCATCGTCACCCGCTGGCCCGGGGCGACCCCCCAGGACGTGGAGCGGGAAATTCTCATCGAGCAGGAGGAGTACCTGCGCACGATTTCCGGCATCGACCGGATCATTTCCCGGGCTTCCATGGGGCAGGCCGAGATCGAGCTCGAGTTCCCGTTCGGAACGGACATCGAGGATGTGCTGCTGCGGGTCAACAATGCGCTGACCCAGGTGCCGGGTTACCCCGAGAACGTTGACGAACCCCGCATCATCGCCAACTCCTATTCCGACAACGCGTTCGTGTTCTTCGGTATCTACCCGCTGCCCGGCAACAACGTCGATATCAACGAGTACTACGATTTCGTTGACGATAATGTCCGCGTGCCCGTATCCCGGGTGGACGGGGTGTCCGACGCCGACCTGCGCGGCGGTGTGGAGCGCCAGGTTCGCATCTCGGTGGACCCGCGCAAGCTGGCCGAACGAGGCATATCGATTTCCGAGCTGCGCCAGGCCATACGGGCCCGCAACCGGGACGTGTCCGGCGGCGATCTGGATACCGGCAAACGCCGCTACATCATGCGCACCATCGGGCGCTTCGAGGACGTGGACGAGATCAATGGGCTCGTCGTCGCCCGCCGCGGGGATGCCCTCGTCAGGCTGAAGGACGTGGGCCGGGCGGAGCTGGGCTTTGCGGAATCCCGTTCCCTGAGCTTCATGAACAATTCGCCGGTTCTGACCCTGCGCATGCGTCGGGATCCCGGCTCGAACATCGTTGCCGTACGCGACGCCATTATCGACAAGATGGCTGAGCTCAACGAGACCGTGCTGGCCGACGTGGGCCTGACCAGCAAGATGTTCGTGGACGATGCCAAGTACGTCGAAGACGCGGTGGCCACGGTGCGGCAGAACCTGGTCCTGGGCGCGCTGCTGGCCACGCTCGTGCTGTTCCTCTTCCTTCGCTCATGGCGCACGACGCTCATTGGCGCCATCGGCATTCCCATCTGCCTGGTGGCCGCATTCCTGGGCCTCTTGATGACGGGGCGGACCATCAACGTCATCTCGCTGGCGGGCGTGGCTTTTGCCATCGGCATGACCCTGGACAACAGCATCGTGGTGCTGGAGAACATCCATCGCCACCGCGCCCGGGGCATGGATCGAGCGGAGGCCGCCGAGCTCGGGGTCCGCGAAGTCTGGAAGGCGGTGCTCGCCTCCACGCTGACGACGATTTTCGTGTTTGTGCCGGTCCTGTTCGTGCAGGAACAGGCGGGCCAGCTCTACTCCGATATCGCCGTCGCCATCTCGGCCTCCATTTTCATGTCCATGCTCGTCGCAATCACGGTTGTGCCGGTGGGCGCCCGCTACCTGGGAGGGTTCTCGAGCGCGCCGGACGACGTCGGCGGCGGGCGCATGAGCGAAGCTCTGACCCGGCGGATTCTCGGCGTGGTGCGGCGGAGCAGCGACGGGGTTGCCAGGCAGACCCTGACCATCGTGATCGCGCTGGTGGCGACGGCCGGCATCATTGCCTTCATGACGCCGAAGGCCGAGTACCTGCCGGAAGGTGAGGAGCCCAAGGCCTTCGCCACGGCATTCGCTCCCTCGGGCTACAACATTGACGAAGTCGGCGTTGTGGCGAAGCAGATCCGAGAATTCGTCCAGCCCCATGTTGAGGCCGACCCCGGCCCGTTCGAAGCCGGGGAGACCGACTTTCCGCCTATCGAGGTCGCAATGCAGTTTTACGGGTCCAGCAGCATCTGGACCATCATGCCCACCATCGACCCCGGGCACATCGACGAGTTGATTGCGAGCTTCTCCGAAGAGCTGAAGCAGTATCCGGCCATGCGCAGTTTCGTGGCCCGGGGCTCGATTTTCTCGGGCAACTCCGGCGGAACCCGCAGTATCAACGTGGACGTGAGCGGGCCCGACATCGCGGAACTCTATGCCGCCGCCGAGGCCATCGCCCGGGAAGGCCGCACGGCATTCGTCGATCCGCAGGTGCGCTCCGAGCCCTCGGGGCTCACACTCGCCCAGCCCTTCCTGGAGATCCGCCCTGACTGGGAGCGGGCGGCGGAACTGGGCATCTCGGCGGCCGACCTGGGCTATTTCGTCTGGGCCTATTCCGACGGCGCCTACGTGGACGAGTTCTTCATCGACGACGACAAGATCGACATGTACCTCTACAGCACCTCGGGCACGATCGACCATCCCGAGGATATCGCCGGTCTGTTTCTGTACTCGGACGCCGGGACGCCGGTTCCGCTGAGCGCCGTGGCCCGGGTCGAGGAGACCGCAAGCGTCAACAGTATCCGCAGGGTGGACAGCAAACGTACCGTCACCGTCTCCATCGTGCCGCCGCGCGAGGTGCCCCTGGAAGTGGGCGTGCAAACGGTTCGCAATGACATCATTGCCGGCCTGAGGGAAAGCGGCGAGATCGGCCCGCGCATTACCACCCAGCTCAGCGGCGCGAGCGACCAGCTGGATTCGACCCGCGAGGCGCTGGCCGGCAATTTCCTGGTCGCGGTGCTGATCACCTACCTGCTGCTCGTGGCCATCCTGTCTCACTGGGGCTATCCCCTGCTGATCCTGACCACGGTGCCCGTGGGTATCAGCGGCGGGATCGCCGGGCTGTGGCTCTTGAACACCGTTGGCGCCCAGCTTCCGGCAATCGGCCTGGACCCGCTGCAACAACCCTTCGACATGATCACGATGCTCGGGTTTTTGGTCCTCATCGGCACCGTCGTGAACAATCCCATACTTATCGTCGAGCGTGCGGTGCGCAACGTCCGGGAAAAGGGCCTGGCGCCGACGGACGCGGTTCAGGAGGCCGTTGCGACCCGCCTGCGGCCGGTCCTGATGTCGACGATCACCACCGTGCTGGGACTGTCGCCCCTGGTCTTCCTTCCCGGCGCGGGCACCGAGCTCTACCGCGGACTGGGTGCCGTCGTGCTCTTCGGCATCCTTTACTCCGCCATCGTCACGCTGATCTTCCTGCCGGCCCTGCTGGCCCTGGTGCTTGGCATTCGCGAGCGCCTGATGGGGCGCCTGGTGGCGCGGACGGCCTGATCTGCTTGATCTTTCGACCCAGGGGAAACCACGCCTGACGCAAGCGCCGGGCAATGGGTGCCGGGGCGAACGTCTCGGCAACGCCAGAGCAAGCGCAAAATGAGGGTCTCCAGCCGGCGAGTCGTCCGAGCCGGGTTGGATAGCGCAGCTGTAAAGAGAAACCTCGTTGAAAAACGTCGGTTTTATTTACACATACGGTGCCCTGCCGAATGACCCGCCCGTGTAACGTCCTGAAGCGCATAAGGGATTAAGTGTGGCATGAATCCTGCTTGACATAACTCAAAGACTGTTTCACAAATTGGGGCAGGCAGGATGAAACAACGACTTACGGGATTCGCCGCTCTGGGGCTGGCTCTGCTGTTCTGGTCTTTCAGCGCCCAGGCCAGTTTGATTACCGTTGGAATCAACCTCTCCGGAGGCAACAGCGGTTCCGGCTCCTTCACCTGGGATGATTCGGACAATTCCTTTTCGAGCCTGCTGGTCAACTTCGACCCGTTTGGGCCATTTGGTGGTGGCGTGAACTCTCCGGCAGCCAGCGGCGGAGCAGGCGCTTTCAACGGAACCGCATTCACGTCTCAAGTCTCGCTGTTGTATTCACCGTTCTTCGACATTCGATTGAACCCCAATGGAACCTGGTTTGATACGAATGGCCGACTGCAGGGCACCTACTCGGTTGGGGTCCCCGAGCCCGGTGGTCTTGCCCTGCTAGGCATTGGCTTGCTGGGTTTCGCGTTGCACAGGCGGCTAAGAAACGCCTGACGACCCGCGAAGCTATTCAAGCCAAGACAAGAACTCCGCCTCGGCGGAGTTTTTGTTTGCGGCTTCACCGGCTCTCCAGGCCCCGACCGCAGGCCGCCGGCGACACGACAGCCCGACTACACTGACAGCAACGTTTACCACCAACCGAAGAGATCCGGCGACAGCAGAAAGATGCCCTCGCTTGTCCCGTGGATTGCGTACGTGGCCCGGTGGCCTTTGATCAATAGCCTAAAGGAAGAAACATGGCAGACCCGTCCGGAATCCAGGCCGAGAGAGCCCGCGCCGTCGCCTCACAGCTCCGCGGGGCCCTGGGCGACAAGCTGGGCCATATGTGGTGGACGTTCCTGCTGCGCGGCCTCTTCGCCGTGGCCCTGGGGCTCTACGCGCTCTTCAACCCGAGCTCGAGCCTCAGCCTCCTCGCCCTTGCGCCTGGGAGTGTTCTGCCTGGCCGACGGTACCGCCGGCTTCATCGGCGCGCTGCTCAATGCGGAGCGACGGGAGTTTCTGCTCCAGTCCCTGGTGAGCCTCGGCATCGGCGCCGTGCTCGTCTTCTGGCCGGGGGAATCGCTGCGGACCCTGCTGATTGTGTTCGGACTGTGGCTCCTGGTAGCGGGAGTCAGCCAGGTGTTTTCGGCCCGGCGCCTGGACGCCGCCGACCCCAATCGGAGCCTGCTCATGACCCTCGGTCTCGGGGCGAGTGTGGCCGGCCTTGTGCTGTTGTTCTGGCCGGGCAGCGGCCTGGTCGCCATCGGTTGGCTGATCAGCCTGATCGCCCTGCTGCTGGGCGGTGTCCTGATTTATCTCGCCCTGCGATTGAGGAACGCCAGTCAGCGACTCGAAGCGCCCGGCAGCCGATAACGCCGTTTGAAAGCGGTTTCCCGTCCGCGACGCCGGAGTCGATGATTATCGGGGATCGCGGTTCAGATGGAAAAACAGCCGGCACGTAACCGCGCCGGCTGCTCTCGATGTTGCGAGATCGCCTCGCCATGGGCGGCCGAGGCCCGGCGCGAGCCTAGTCCACGGCGCTCTGGTCGGTGCCGCTACCGCCGGCAATCGGCGAATAGTGGGCGGCACGGACTCGCCATTTACCGTCTTCCTTTACGTACACCTCGGTGATCCGGGTCATGTAGTGGGGCACGAGGTCGCCACCGTCCTGGTGGTAGGACCCCTCGGAGTAGTACATCGCCACGGCGGCCTGCCCTTCGACGAGTGTGACCACTTCGACGTGCTTCGGGGTCAGGGAGAAGGCCTTGTAGCTGACGTCCGGCGACTCCGCCGGAACCCGCTGCAGCAGGCCGCCGCTGGACCAGAACTCCAGCGATCCCTGGCTGGAGACGCCGCCATCCATGTCCTTGAGGTTCTTCCGCACATACGCGCTGGAGTCCAGCACTTCCGCGCGCACTTCTGCTGCCGTGTCCGCCACGGCCGCAAGCGGCAACGCGGCCACCGCCAGCAAGGCCAGCCCCGCTACCCGATGCTTTCCACGCGCTATGTTGTTCTTCGAATGCATTTTCCCTTCCCCTGTTCAGACCTTGTGATTGTTGACCGGCCACCGGAGCCTGGGCTCTGACCGAAGGCCGACCATACGCGTCGCGTCTGCCCAAAGCCCGGAATATCTCATTGATTTGCGTGATACCGGTGCCGGGGCGCCGACTGCGCCGGCCCAAAACCTCCAGATCCGGCGTTTCGTGAGACACGTCACCGCTTCCGGGCCCCATGACTGGCATAAATATCCTCGCCACTTATGTCGCATAGGGAGATGCGGTATGCGTCACTTGCGCGTTTTGATCATGGGGGTAGCGCTGTCCACGCTGCTGGGCTGCACCGGCATGACCGCCAGCGAGTGCGAGCTCGCCGACTGGCAGGCGGTGGGCTACGAGGACGGATCCCTCGGCCGCGCGCCCGATGCGTTTGCCCGGCATCGCAAAGGCTGCGCGAAGCACGAGGTGGCGCCAAATTTCCAGGCCTACCAGTACGGTCGTGACGCCGGACTGCTGGAATACTGCAAACCCTCTCGTGGCTTTCGCGAAGGCGCCCGCGGCGGCGAGTATCTGGGTGTGTGTCCCCCCGAGACAGAAGACGAATTTTTTGCGAGCTACGAGGAAGGCCGCGCCCTCTTCGAACTCGAGTTCGCCGTCAACTCCACCCACCGCAAGCTTCAGCAGAAGCGTCAGCGGATGAAGGACATAGAACTCGAGCAGGCGGACATTCTGGCCGCGACTTTTTCCGACGATACGCCGGGTGAGGAGCGAGCGCGCCTGCTGGTGGTCAGCCGGCAACTGATCGAGGAACGCCGGAATCTGGACACCGACGTTCATCGCCTGGAGCGGGAACTGCGCATGCGGGAGGCAGAGCTGGCCGACCACCGGGCGCAGCAGATGTCGCGACTCTAGGGCACCGGTCCCCCGACCCGCTTCCCTGCCTGACAGACCCGCGCTTTCTCCGCCGCGAAGATCTTGCGGAGCTAAAAGCGTCTGCGAAACTGAAAGTCCAGCATGAGGGCCCAGTTCTTGCTGAACGACCCCTCAATACTTCCGGTGAGCGGCCCGCTATCTTCGGCCAGGTCACCGTCACCCAGGTCGAAGTAGTTCAGATTGACCTTGCAGATGAAGCTGGCGCACGGCGTCTCTACTCCCGCGCCAACACCGAAGACCCGGTCCAGCGGCAGACCGATGCCCCGGTCCCCGTCGCTGACGGGTGAAGTGAAGTACATTGCCCCTGCCGAGATGGCCAGGTCCGGACGGTACTGGTAGGTGACCCCAGCGGTGGTCATGTAGCTGTCCCGAAAACTGTCCTCGCGAACCGTAATGCTGTCCTGCTCGATGCCGATGCGGGTGATACCGAACTCGGACATGTTGATCCACAGCAAATCTCCCGTCATGGACCAGCGGTCGTTCAGCTCGGTATAGAAACCGGCCTGGGCAATGGCCGGGAACTTGAAATCCACGTCCACCTCGGTGCCGAGCAGGTCCGCGGCGGCCAGTAACTCGCGCAGCAGGGGATCCAGGTTGCTGAACGAGGGCGTGCCCTCCAGGGTCGGTTCCACCGAAGAGCGGAAGGACGCCGCAACCCGGGTGGCGCCGGTGAACTGGTACATCGCCCCAAGGGTATAACCGAAAGCCACACCGTCCTCTTCCAGCCGAACCGAGCCGTCCGGCGCATCCGGCAAGAGATTGTTGACGCGAGCCTTCGTCTTCGAGTCGGTATACATCATGTAAGGACCGGCACCCACGGACAGCTTGTCGGTCGCCTGCCAGGCAACGACCGCGGAGCTGGCGACAAAGGCCAGCGAGGACTCCTCTGCCAGGTAGCGCCCCGCCCAGTTCTTGCCGTAGTCGTTGCCGATGCCTGAGGGAACATTGAGGGACAATCCCAGCCGCCAGCGATCAGCTAGCGGATGTACATAGAACAGGCCCGGGACAAACAGCACCTCGTTGTCATGGTCCGCGTTGCCGCCGCCAAGGCTCGCTTCATCGACCCGGAACTTGGCGTCCGTATAGGCGAAACTCGTCTGGACAACCACTTCCGGCCGGTCCAGACGCACAATGCCCGCCGGCGAGGAAAATGCGGACGTGGCGTCATCGGCTTTCGCGGTCAGCCCGGAGAAGGCGGCACCCAGGTCCGCGGAAGCGGCCATGGGGTAAGTCGCGGCCGCAACCGTGGTGACGATAAAAAGTGCCCTCCTCAGGGTCCTGATGGCGACCTGGAGATGGCTTCCGCTTCCCTTGTGCTGCCCGGAATCGTCCAGGCACCAAACCCCCGTCTCGCGGCCGTCAAGCCACCGGTAGCCGAGGCCCCGGGGGAGTGTGCATTCCCTGCAATTCGTCGACTGAGACAATGCGAATCCCTTCCTTATCAGACGCCAAAAAAAACGGGCCCTCCGGGAGAGACTTTTCTCCCGGAGACCCGTTTTTCATCGACCGGCACGCCGTTCGTTCAGTCCGGGTTGGCTCCGAAGATACCTACACCCAGCTGTCCGGCGATGTAGTGGATGGCTTTCTGGGCCCGCACGCTGTTGCCGGCCTCGTTCAGACGCGGCGAGAACGCGGCGATGCCCATCTCACCGGGAACGACCGAGACGATGCCGCCGCCGACGCCGGTCTTCGACGGCAGACCGGCCCACATGGACCAGTAGCCGGACTCGTCATAGAAACCGGCGGTCAGCATGATGGCCAAAAGCTCGGGTACGTAAGCCGCGTCCATCACCCGCTTGCCGGTCTTGGGGTTTACCCCACCGTTGGCCAGGGTCGCCCCCATCATGGCCAGGTCCTTGGTATTCACACCCACGGAGCACTGCTTCGTATAGACCCGCATGGCCTCTTCCGGATCGCTGTACAGGCGCTCGTAGTTGTACAGGTTGTTGGCGATGCCCCGGTTGCTCCATGAGGTCGTGTACTCGGACTCGTACACCTCGTCCATCAGCGTCAGGGGTTCGCCCGCAAAGTCGCTGAGGTTGCCGAGCACCATGTCCCAGCGCTCATCCTCGCTGCCGGCCTTGAGCATGCTCACCGAGGCGATGGCGCCGGCATTCACCAGCGGGTTGACCGACCGGGCCTCCAGAATCTCGACGGCCAGCTTCGAGTTGAAGGGCAATCCCGTCGGCTCCACGCCAATCTTGTCCACGACCGCCTGCGGCCCGCCATACTGCTGCATGGCCAATGCTGCCGTGAACGGCTTGGAGGTCGACTCGATCGCGAAATCGTAGTCCACGTCACCGGCAGTAAACGTCGTTCCGTCCTTCAGCGTGATGGCCACCCCGAAGAGCTCCGAAGGTACCGTCGCCAGGATCGGGATGTAGTCGGCGTTTGCGCCGCCCGTATCACCCTTGAACTTGGCGTGGGCCTCGTTGACGACCGCCTGTAGCTGCTGGGCCGTAAACTTGGTCCCGCCGCCGCTGCCGTCGGCGTTAGCGGTCGCGCAGCCGGCCAGGGCCAGGCTCGCCACCCCCAGCCACCCGCAGAGGCTGGAAGCCCGCTGGATCAAAACCTGTTCTGTGATCATGAAAGCAATCTCCATCCGTCTTGAAATAAATCCACCGCCGCCCCCTAGGCGATCATCAACACGATGACGAGACCCCACAGGGTCAGCAGAGTATTCGACACCGCGTATGGAACAGTGTAGCCAAGCATCGGCACGTTGCTCTTCGCGACGTCTCCGACCATCGCGACCGAGGCGGTGCTGGTGCGGGCCCCGCCGCAGCAGCCCAGGTTGATGGCCGGATCGAACTTGAAAATGTACTTACCGATGAAGGGCGCAAGAAGCATGGGCACGGAGGTCGCAAACAGCCCCGCGAAGAAGACGCCAAAGCCCGCCTCCTTCAGCCCGGCAATAAACGTCGGCCCGGACGTAATGCCCACCACGGCGATAAATACGTTCAGGCCGACCGAGTTCATGATCCACAGCGCCCCCGAGGGAATTGCGCCAAAGGTCGGGTGCACGCCCCGCAGCCAGCCCAGGATGAGCCCGGCGATCAAAGCCCCGCCGGATGTGGACAGGGTGATCGGCACGCCGTGCACCGGCACGGTCAGGGCGCCGATGAGGCCGCCGATCACGATGGCCGCGCCGACCCAGACCATGTCCGTGGCGTCCGTCGACCGGTCCGCATACCCGATGGCCTCGACCACCGTGTCCGTGTGACGGCGCGTCCCGGTGACAGTCAGGATGTCGCCGCGATGAATCTTGGTCAGCGGCAGTATCGGAATATCCACCGAGGTCGCGCCCCGGGTGATCTTGCTAAGAAACACGCCGCGGGCGAACTTTTCCTCGGCCAGGTCCGCAAGCGTCTTTTCGGCATAGGCTTTCTTCGTGACGACGATGTCAACGCTCTCCGCCGGCACGTTGAGCAGTTCCTGGTCCTCGACTTCCGTGGCCCGGGATTCCATCTCGACGATGACGGCCCGTTTGCCGGACACGGCGACCACATCATCTGACCTGGAGCACGGTATCGGTATCGAAGTCGACGATCTCGCCGCCCCGGCGCAAACCTTCGACGAAAACCCGCCCTTCTGTATAGGCG
This sequence comes from uncultured Gammaproteobacteria bacterium, assembly GCA_963842955.1. Classification (GTDB taxonomy): domain Bacteria; phylum Pseudomonadota; class Gammaproteobacteria; order Steroidobacterales; family XN24; genus JARFQW01. The sequence continues at coordinate 123,017 of CAWJIJ010000005.1, read as the reverse complement.
GCCTCCGCGTCCCGTATCGCCTTGCCCACCGCCGGGCTGTCCTTGGACAGTTTGAAGGCCCGCATCTCGATCTGCCGCCAAACGCTCGGGCCGCTGCCGGCGGGCTTACCGCCGGACATTTCCGCCTCGTAACGGGCGCATTCCTTTGCTATGTCAACGCCCAGGAGCCTGGGTCCAATGGCCGACAGAATCAGCCCGGTGCCGATAGTGCCCCAGAGATAGCAGACAGCGTACGCCACGGGAATATGGCCAAGTATCGCCTTGGTTTCCTCCGCCGTTTTACCGAGGCCGTTGATGGCATCGGTGGCCAGGCCGATGGACGCGGAAATCGTCTGGGATCCCGCGAGCAGACCGGCCGCAAAGCCGGCGTCATAGCCCATGAATGTCGCCGCCGCGTAAACGCATAACAGCACCAGCACACAGATAACCACCGCGAACAGCGCCTGGGGGGCGCCGTCCGACGCGATGCCGCGGACGAACTGCGGACCCACGCCGTACCCCACGGCAAACAGGAACATGATGAAAAAGACCGACTTCACCTGGGACGAAATGGTGATGTCCAGCTGGCCGATGAGCACGCCCGCCAGGAGCACTCCGGTAACCGACCCCAGGGCGAATTTGCCGATGCGCAGTTTGCCCAGCCAGTAGCCGAGCCCCAGGGTCAGGAAGATAGCCAGCTCGGGGTTTTCCCTGAGCGTCGTGACGATGTAGTCGATCATTTCCGCATTCCAGTGGCCATTGTTCCGCGCGACGGCCCCGATATCCGGGGCCGTCGCGACTCATGCGGGTACCGTTTAGTGGTGATAGCCGCCAGCCTCTTCCTCCGTCAGCGGTGATGTCACCGGATGCGCCCTGAACCAGTCCAGGCAACGCTGCATATCCTCGATGAGCAGACTCCCGAGGTCGCGGCTGACGCCGTGACGCACGAGGATGCGCTGGATCACGGTGTCCTGAACGTCCGCGGGCAGCGCATAGGCCGGCACCTGCCAGCCCCGGGACCGCAGGCGATCGGCCAGGTCATACAGGGTGTAGCCATGGGTATCGAAGCCTTCCTTGATCTTCCAGGCCAGGGCCGGAATCCCCTTGTCCATCTCGCCGCTGAAGATCATCTCGAAGGGGCCCATCTTGGAAATTTCCTCGGCGAGATACTGGGCGGTCTCATAGCAGGCGGTATGGATCTTCCGGTAGCCCTCCTTGCCCAGGCGCAGGAAGTTGTAGTACTGGGCGACGATCTGGCCGCCGGGCCGGGAGAAGTTCAGCGCGAATGTCGGCATATTGCCGCCCAGGTAGTTGACGTTGAAAACCAGGTCCTCCGGCAGATCCTCCTGGCCGCGCCAGACTACCCAGCCCACGCCCAGGGGTGACAGGCCGAACTTGTGACCCGAAGCGTTGACCGACTTGACCCTGGGCAGGCGGAAATCCCACTCGAGATCCGGTGCGCAGAACGGGGCAAGAAAGCCGCCGCTGGCACCGTCCACATGCATGGGGATGTCCAGCCCGGTGTCCTTCTGGAGCTGGTCGAGTGCATCCGACACAGCCTTCACCGGCTCGAAATCACAGGTAAAGGTGACTCCGAGCGTCGGCACGACACCGATTGTGTTTTCGTCGCAACGCTTGAGGACCTCTTCCGGCGTCATAAGATACCGGCCGTTCTCCATGGGAATTTCCCGCAATTCCACGTCCCAGTACCGGGCGAACTTGTGCCAGCAGATCTGCACCGGACCGGTAATCATGTTGGGTTTGTCCGTGGGCTTGCCGGCGGCGCGCATCCGGTTCCGCCAGCGCCACTTCATGGCCATGCCGCCGAGCATGGCAGCCTCGCTGGAACCGGTAGTCGAGCAGCCGATCGCATTGCTGGCCTCCGGTGAGTTCCAGAGATCGGCGAGGATATTGACGCAGCGCGCCTCGATCTCCGCGGTCTGCGGATACTCGTCCTTGTCGATCATGTTCTTGTCGATGGCCTCGTCCATGAGCTGATGGACCTCGGGTTCGAGCCACGTCTGGCAAAACGTCGCCAGGTTCTGCCGGGAATTGCCGTCGAGCATCAGCTCATCGTGCACAACCTGGTAGGCGTGCCGGGGATTGTGCTCGGTCTCTGGCATCTTGTACTTGGGCATGCTGACCGACAGGTCGGCAGACGAATAAACCTCTTCGTTGAGACTGTCGCGGACGTCGTCCCGGCTGGAAAGGGGCATATGCATTACTCCCTGAGGTGATCGCTGAGGTGATCGCTGAGGTGATCGCTGAGGTGATCGTCAACGCGACACGAGAGACCGACCTTAAAAAGGACCCAAAAACGTCGCGGACTTTCACTCATTTGGATCGAGGGTCCTCAGGATTTTAGACGATCTTGATACTGCGGGTGCAAAAAACCCGCAGTACTACAGGGCGGGAACCATTCGGGCCAGGAAACCGGCCCTGCGTTTATTCAGGAATGACCCGGTCCCAGTAACGAGTACGCTCGCGCATTTCATCGCGGGTTTCCTCGGGCAGAAGCTCGACGGGATCGGCGCTGGGCCGAAGCTCCCAGCCGCCGCCGAGGGAGCGATAGACCTCCACGAGATTGGTGGTCACCGTGCCCGCGGTGGCAGCGAGCTGATCCTGCTGGGTCGCAAGCGCCTGCAAGGTTGTGATCACCGTGTTGTAGGTGATCAAACCGTCTTCGTACTGGATCTGGGACAACTCCGCGGCACTGGCGGCGGCGCTGGCGGCGCGGCGGCTCTCCGTGAGCTGCTGAACGGATCGCAAATAGGCCACGATGGCGTTCTCCACTTCCGCCTGCGCCTGCAGCACGGTCTGCCGGTAGTCTTCGAGCAGCTGCTGGAACAGGGCGTCCTGAAACCGAACGTTGTTGCGGAGCCGGCCATAGTTGAACAGCTTCCAGTCGAACCCGGCAGACAATCCCCAGCGGGACGTGCCGCTCGAAAACAGGTCACCGGTGTCCTGGCCGAGGATCGTCTCCGCGGTCGTGCCGATGGAACCGCCGAGCGTGAACTGGGGATAGAGTTCGGTGATCGCCACGCCGATCTGGGCGCTCTGGGCCGCCAGCTGGCGCTCGGCCACCCGGATGTCCGGGCGCCGCCGGACCAGGTCCTGGGGCATGCCCACCGCAAGATCCGCTTCGACTTCGGGAATCGGGCGTGAATCGAGCAGTATCTCCGGCAGGTCCGCCGGGGGCCGGCCGAGGAGCACGGCCAGGGAATTGCGAAACTGCTGCACGGAGGCTTCCAGCGGTGGCACCGTCAAACGGGTGCTGAAGAGCAGCGTCTTCGCCTGTTCGACGTCCAGCGCACTGGTTGCCCCGGCCTCGAGTTTGGCCTCGGTAATACGAACGCTCTCTTCCTGCAGCTCGACGTTGTGCCGGGCAACCGCCAGCCGGGCCTCGGCCGTGCGCAGCAGGAGATAGTTCTGCGCCACCGACGCAATCAGGGAAACCAGCACGCCGTCGTAGCTGGCCAGGCTGGCATCCAGCTGCGCGGACGCCGATTCCACCTGGCGCCTGAATCGTCCCCATACGTCTGCTTCCCAGCTGATACCGAAACCAAGGTCGTACACTTCTTCGGTGCGCCGATTGGAGCGGCCGGTCTCGGCACTGCCCGAGGCTGACTGCTGTTGGGGATACTGGTTGCCGATGGCGATCAGCAACTGCTGGCGGGACTGCAGGACCCGCAGACCGGCCGATCGCAGGGTGAGGTTGTCAGCCAGGGCCGTCTGGACGAGCTGGTCCAGCACCGGATCCCCGAAGGCATGACTCCACCACTCGGGCAACACCGGCGGGGTGGTTTCCAGCGACGGATCTTCGTATTCCAGCCATTCGGTTTCCACCGGGGCCGGCGGCGTTTCATAATCCGGGCCCAACATCACGCATCCACCGGAAACCAGCGTGGCCAGGAGGAGCGCAGCGACTGGGCCAGACCGTCGAAGCACGCCGTGCCGCCTATTGAAGGAGGGTCGGGACAGGAGCGGCGCTCGCCATCGCGCCCTCGTGACTTGTGCCGGTCAGCACCAGTACGGATCCGGTCGTGCCTACCCGCAGCGCTACGCCCTCGGGGACCTTCGTGATGTGGATTCGCACCGGCAGGCGCTGCGCCAGCCGGATCCACTCGAAGGTCGGGCTGATGCTTGGAAGTAAATCCTGTCCCGTGCTCCCGTCATCCTGGGCTATGCCCCAGCCGATGCTGTCGACGTAGCCTTCGAGCGGGGCATCCGGGTAGCTCATCAGGGTGACTACGGCGCGGTTGCCCGGCTCGATACGGCCAACCCGGTTTTCCCGGAAGAACCCGGATACCCAGTAGCTGGACACGTCCACCAGCGCGAGCGCCGCATGGTCGCTCACCGCCTGGCTGCCCAGGCGAAGATCCAGGTTCGTGACATAGCCGTCCACCGGGGCCCGGACCTCCGTGAACTCGAGATCCAGCTCCGCCTGGCGGAGCGTCGCCAGCGAAGCCCTGAGCTGGGGATTCGCGTCCCCGATCGCTCCGAGATTGGCCTCGGCCTGGGCGAGGTCGGCCTCGGCCTCGGCGAGGCTTGCCTGGGTCTGCAGCAGCTGGGCCCGGGCGCTCGTTTTCTGCTGGAGCGACACCTCGTAGTTGGCGCGGGCACTCTCGAGGGAGCGCTGGGACGTGGCCCGTTTCGGCAGCAGTTCCTGCTGGCGCTCGTACTCGGCCTTGTTACGGGCAATGGTCGCGTCATAGCCGATAATCTGGCTCTTGGCCCGTTCGATGTTCCCCCGGGCAACGTCGACAGCGGCCCGCGCGGCGTCCACCTGTTTGTCCAGGGCGCTCACGCTGTCCCCGGTCTCGTCCACCTGCGCCCTCGCCTTGTCCGCGGCGGCTTCGAAGGTACGCGGGTCGATGCGAAACAACAGATCGCCGGCCTTCACAAACTGGTTGTCGCGTATCGGCAGTTCAACGATCGGGCCGGTGACCCGCGGGGTGATCTGAATGACGTCCGCCCGGACCTGGCCGTCCCGGGTCCAGGGGTTCACCACGTAGTCCCAGTATTTCAGCAAGACCACAAGCACGGCGGTCAGCACGATCGCGCCGGTCAAAAGGTATTTCTTTTGCGGAATCACGCCGCTAAATCCCGATCACGAGGGTGCCGAGCACGACCGTATATATCAGCATCATCGACAACCAGACGAGCGGCGGGTTGGCAACATACCGGCTGAGCCGGTAGCGGTTCAGCGTCCGCGCCGTCGCCTGCGTGGCGATCGCGCCGACTGCCGCCGCGATCAGCAGCGGGGGAAGGTAGATGCCGCCGATGGCGATTTCGTGGGGAATAGGTGTCACAAGGCACTCCGCCCGCGCCGGCAATGAGTTCTCGTGCGACCGGGCCAGGCCGGTTTCTCGTTGCCGGGCCCATACCCGGCGAAGATTGCCTGCAATCTCCGCAACGCTATTCGCGGTCCGTCGTGTAGCCAGCATCGAGCAGAAACTGATGGCATATAGTCATCCATGAGTGCGCTTGCTTGCGCTGGGGCCAAGACTAGAGTCTGGCTGGCCGTCGGGCAAGAAGTCCGGGGGTTCATTGAACTGGCTGAGCGACCCTGACAGCGTGATCCGTGATCGTTCGCATGCTCGCGGAACGTGGGGCACCCAGGGCACCCGGGCCGCAAGACCGCGAGGTCACACCCGAGAATCCTGCCCGGCTCCCGATGCCTCGACGGTCGATGCCCCGGGACCGGAGGCGTCGCCCGCAGCCGCCCCTATGACAGCATCCCCGCCGGCGCCATCCGGCGCCGATTCCACCGGGACCTCCGAGCGCTGCATCAGGATGAAAGCCGCGCCGCCGGCCATGAACAACGCGGTCATCCCCAGCACCCACAAGGGCAAATCCGCAAAAAACGCCATGTAGGCAAGGCTGGCCGTCATCATCACGACGGACAGCACTTTTGCCCGCATGGGAATCACCCGGTGGACATGCCACTCCCTGAGAGGCGGTCCGAAGAACGCGTGGTGGTAGAGCCAGTCGTGGAACCGCTGCGAACTCTTGGAGAACGCCCACAGGGCGACCAGCATGAGGGGAACCGTTGGCAGACCGGGCACGACCGCCCCCACGGCGCCGAGGCCGAAGGAACACCATCCCAGCAGGAAGAAAAACGGCCTCACAGGGGTTCGGGACCTGTCCAGTTAGTGAAAGGTTCCTTGATCACCCAAGGCCGCCCGGCCGCGGCGCCGGCGAGAATCCAGGTCCCCGCCCGGCTGAGAGCGGGACACTATCGGCACACCGGCACAGGCCCAGGGACCCCGACAGGCTCGCGGCACGATCAAACCACGCCGTTGCCTGGTACTCGTCGCCCGTGCGTCCCCCAGCGTGCGCTCCGGGCGCGGAATCCTCCCCCGGAGACTTCGGCGAGCGCGGCGTCAGTGCCAGCGGCTTGAGCCGCCGCCGACGCTGATATAACCGTGATCGCCGATCGGCACGCCCACGCTCATGCCGACGCCGATATTGCTGCTGCAGCCTGACAGCAGGAGACTCGAAGCCAGCACGGCGGCGAAAAGAGCTTTTTTCATGATGTGATGCAAGGGATCAGCCTCCGTGTATCAAAGGGGCCATTTCTGAAGGGCGAGGATGGCGCCGGACGGGTCCGCCACGATGGCCACCGTGCCTTCCCGGACTTCCTCCGCCGGGGGCAGCAGCACCCGGCCGCCGAGCTGCTCCGCCCGGGCCGCAGCCGCGGCCGGATCGGCGACCGCAAAATGGGTCAGCCAGGCCGGATTCCAGTCCGTGGGGTTCTTCAGAATGCCGGCCCGATGCATGCCGCCATTGCTCAGCAGGGTGTATTCGCCGCCCCGCCGCTCGATCCGGCCGGTCTCAAAGCCCACAACCGACGAATAGAACGCGGCGGCCGCCACGTCATCGTCCGCCAGCAGTTCGGTCCAGATGGCTCGGCCCGCGGCCGCGGCAGTCGTCTTGTCGTCCGGGTCGCCGATGTCGCTGCGGGCCAGCCCGATCACCGCGCCCTGGGGATCGATGATGGCGGCCACCCGGCCGACTTCCAGATCCCTCGCCGCCGCCGCAACGCTTCCGCCCCAGGCGTCAGTGCGGATGATCGCCGCATCCACATCCTCTACCGACATGTAGGGCAGCCAGCGGGAAATATGGCTGCCGTCTGCCGGCGCCGCGACGGGCACCATGCCGGCGACATAGACGCCGCCCGAACGGACGAGGATATAGGGATTCCCTTCCACGCCGGTCGTCTCCTCGAAGGTCCATCCGAAGAGCCCGTTATAGAAGCGCCGGGAGGCCGTCGAGTCCTCGGTGATCAGGTCGTACCAGACGACCTTGCCCACGAGGGGATCTTCGGAAAACGACATGCCGGACAGGTCCGGGCGGCCGGCCGATGTGCAGGCGGCCAGACCAGCCGCAAGAAGCGCGGCGAAAACGATTCGAGAAATCCTCATGGATCCTGCCCTGTTAACAATTACCCGCCGAAGTATGGTCGAAATTTCGGGCCAGTTCACGCACTGGCCTTGCCCACAACATTTCGTTGCCCGTCAAAGCCTGTCTCGGCGACCGTTTGCGCCGCGCCGGACGGCGATCCTGAGGCCCGTGGGGTCCCGATCAAGGGGCGAAAACATCCGCGGCGCGGATCAGGCCTCCTGGACGCGCTCGAGTCGTGCCGGCACCCACTTGTGCCACGGCGTTCCGGCAACAGGATCACGGGCCTCCAGCGTAGTGAGTTCATTCGGCGCGACACCGGTGCGCTGCATGCCGTCCGCCGTCTGAATGTCCAGGCCCTGGCCGTTGGGAAGCGAGACATGACCGGGCTGCATGCGCTCGTTGACCTCGAGCACAACGCGGGCCGAGCCGCCACGGGTGGTAATGCGGGCCTCTTCGCCGTCGCCCAGGCCGAGGCGCTTCGCGTCCGCCGGGCTGATACGCAAAGCGCCGTCGAAGTCCTTCCGCCGCCATTCGGGATCCCGGTAAAGCGTGTTGGCCGTAAAAGCCCGGCGTTCGCCTGCCGAAAGAATGAACGGATAATCCTCGTCCGCGCTCCCCGGCGCGGATTCCAGCCCGGCCAGCACGTCGAGCAGTTCGGGTATCGCCGCATTGATCTGGCCGCCGCGGCTGCCAAGCCGTGACCAGGACGACGCGGGCTCATCGACGGAAAAAACAACCCCGGACGGACTCGAGATCATCGCCTTGAAGAGCTGCTCGCCGAGTTCCGGGCCCTCGCCGGTGAATCCGGCACGCTTCAGCGAGCCGGCATGGCGTTGGGCGAATGCATGGGCGCTGGCCCACAGCGGCGCGGCAGCCCCGCTTCCCGGCATGACCGGACCCAGCGTTCGATACAGGATCACCGGCAAAAGCGGGACGAGCGAGGCGTCTTTCGATACCGCCCCCATGAGCTGACCCGCAAACGCCTCCGAACCGTCCGCCGCGAGGGTCGCAGACAAGGCTGCGACGAGCTCCGTTGGCATCGCACCCATGGCCTCGACCAGGCGCGCATGGATTTCCGGCTCCGACAGTACACCCTCCGGCGGATCCAAGAGGGGCCGGCGCAGGTGGAAGGTGTTCTCCGCCGGCTCGAGATTGAAGAAGCTGCACTCCCACTTCTCGTACTGGGTCGGCACGGGCAGGACATAGTCCGACAGGCGAGCGGTTTCCGTCATGGCCACGTCGATGGTAATCACGCAGTCCAGCGCTGCCAGCGCCTCGCGCCAGGCCTCGCTGTCCGCCAGCGAGTGGGCGGGGTTCGCGCTCTCCACGATCATCGCCCGGTACCGGTCAGGATGGTCGGTGAGAATCTCCTCCGGGATAACGTTGCACGGCACCAGCCCGTAAATCACCCTGGCCCTGGCCACCGGCGACACCTTGGGGGGAATACCGGTATGTACACCCAGGGGCATCAGCGGGTTGAAGACGTTCATACCGCCGCGGATGCCGAAACTGCTGGTCAGGAGCCACATCAGCCGGTTGAGATAGCTGACCAGCGTGGAGTGGCGATTCATCTGGATGCCCAGGTCCTCCATGAACGCCACGCTGGCGGCGTTCTCAACACCGTGGCCGGCGCTCCGCAAGGCCTCCAGGGAAACGCCGGCGATCTCGCAGTATTGAGCCACCGGAATGGCCTCCAGGACCGGGCGCACCTGGTCGAAGTCCCGCGTGTGGGCCGCCATCCACTCGGTGTCGTACCAGCCCTCCTGCACGAACAGGCCGGCCAGCGCGCCCATCAGCCACGCATCCGTCCCTGGCTTCAACTGCAGGTGGATGTCCGCCTTGTCGGCGGTTTCCGTGCGCACCGGGTCCACGACGATCATGTGCCGTTCGGGGTCCCTGGCGATGTCATTCAGCACGTTGCGGCTGCGTGGAAAGCCATGGGACTGCCAGGGATTCTTGCCCAGGAAGAATGCGACCTCTGCTTCATCGAAGCAGGGATGCACGGGGGCGCCGAACATCTTTCCCTGGACCCAGAATTCGCCGGTTTTCTCCTGGGCCAGGGCGTTGGAGCGGTAGATGGAGCCGAGGGTCGACAGGGTCGATGCGGCATACACGCCCGGCAGGTGATTGCCCTGTCCGCCGCCGCCATAGTAGAAGATCCGGTCGCCGCCGGAAGTGTCGCGAATTCGGGTCAGCCGCTCGGTGATTTCGGCGATCGCGGTATCCCAGGTGATCTCCTCGAAGCTGCCATCGACGCGCCGGCGCAGCGGACGGGTGAGGCGGTCTCGACCATTCTGGTAGTGATCGAGTCGAGACGCTTTCTGGCAGAGATATCCCTTCGAAGACGGGTGCGCCTTGTCGCCCCGGATTTTCTCGAACCGGCGATTGTCCTCGCCTCCAAGCCGAACTTCGATACCGCAGTTGATGCTGCACAGGATGCAGGCGGTGGGTTGCCATTCGGACATGCTGGAAGCCTCGCTGCCGTGACTGCTCGTATCCTAGCATCGGCGCGCTCCGGAGGCCGGACCGTGTCAAAGCAGGAACTGTCCTGGATTTGACAGACCGTGCCCCCCCCTGCACAGTCGCCCCAAGGGATGCGTCGCCGCTGTGGGGCGTCGTCAAGAAAAACGAAGATGCCGGGGATCCCGACCTGACACAACGCAAGTCCGAGACGCTTTCCGGAAATCGTGGCCGGCGCACGCTGCTGCTTTGTCTGCTCTATTTCTCCCAGGGTTTTCCCTGGGGCTTCGCCACGATCGCGCTGCTTGCCACCCTGAGCGAAGCGGGCCACGGAAAGGCCGAGACGGCGACCGTGGCCGCCCTGGCCATCCTGCCGTGGACCTTCAAATTCATCTGGGGCCCGGTGATCGACTCCTACCGGATGCCTTCTCTCGGCATCCGCCGGCCATGGATCGCCATCGCCCAGTTCTTCATGGCCCTGACATTGCTCTTCGCGGCAAGTTCCGGGGCCATGTCCAGTGCCGCCACCCTCACCTTCCTGGCCTGGGTGTTCTTCGTTCATAACTGCTTTGCGTCCCTGCAGGACGTGGCCACCGATGCGCTGGCCGTGGATCTGCTCGCGGACAGCGAGCGCGGACGGGTCAACGGCATGATGTGGGGCTCGAAACTGCTCGGCATTGCCGTTGGCGGCGCCGGCATGGCCACGCTGATCGCCCACACGGATCTCGCCACGGCGGTGGTCGTGCAGGCGCTGATGGTCATGGCGGTGCTGGGGCTTGTGATCGCCTGGCAGGAACGCCCGGGAGAGAAACGCTTTCCCTGGTCGACCGGCACCGCCCAGGGCGTGGTTCCGCACCACACCTTCGGCGTCTGGCTCACGCTGTCGGAACTCAAGCGCGCCTTGTCCACCCGCACCACATTCATGCTGATCCTGATGGCCGCGATTTACACCATGGCCGAGGGCCTCTATGACCCGTTGACGGTAGAGGTCTTTGTCCAGGATTTCGGCTGGTCGGCGGAGCGCTTCGCCCGTGCCCAGGGAACCTGGGGCATCGCGGGGGAACTCGTGGGCGCCCTCGGCGGCGGATACCTCTGCGACAAGCTGGGACGTCGAAGGATGGCGGCCTGCGGCCTGCTGCTCATGAGCATCGTGCTGTTTGTCTTCGCCAGTACGTCGGCAGGCTGGCACAATCCCGGCTATCCCGCGGTTCTGCTGCTGCCGGCCTTCAAGGGCGCGGTGGCCTTCGCCACCGTGAGCATGTTCTCCCTGTTCATGAAGGTGTCCTGGACCCAGGCGGCCGCAACCCAGTTCACGCTTTATATGGCCATGGGCAACCTGGGATATGCGATCGGCGCCAAGCTCAACAGCTGGCCGGAGGCCGCAGGCCTTACGCTGCAGCTGCCCGACTACTACTTCCTCGGCGCCGTTCTGGCGCTGATTCCCATCGTCCTGCTGCTGGGCCTCAGCCCCGACGAGGTAGAGGCTCGCCGGCACCGGGAGACTGCGGAAGCCAAGCCCGCCCCGGCGACGGCGAGCTAGCCCTTCGCGGGCCCGCCGGCCCCTGTTTGACGAGATAACGCTAGCGGAGCGCCGCAGCGGCGCGGGAAGTCCGTTTCCCTCGGCATCGCGAAACGGCTCGTCCGCGCCGGATCAGAGCTTGCGCTCGAACGGCCAGTTCTCGGTGCGCGACTGCTTCGGCGTAAACGGCGCAAACAGACCCATCATGAACAAGGCGAACCGTCCGCCGGTCGTGGCCTTGCCGGTTTCCACGACCGCCTTCAGATTCTTCGTGATGAAGTCACCGCCGGAGATCATGTACTTCTCGGTCTTCGTGCCGGCCGGCACGTTCTCGGTAATCAGCGTGAATTCGGTACCGCCATCGACCTCCTCGAGCACATAGCGGACCACGCAGGGCGGATCGTCCAGGTTGGTGAACTTGAACGTATGGGCATAGCGATGGGGTGGATCGAACTCCAGGACGTCTCCCACCACCGACGTGTTCTTGCCATCTTTTGACTGCATGCGCATCGGCGACCCGACGGCGAGCCCGGGCGTGCGACAGACGCCATTGAAGAAGAACGGCAGCACGCTATCGGTGCGGGTGAGTTCCGCCCAGACCTTATGTATGGGCGCCCGGATCGTGACCCGGTAGAAGGCCTTTTCCGCGGCGGCGATGCCGCCGGGCGCCGCCGGAGCGGCGGCCTGGGGATTGCTGGTCGAATTCATGGATCGTGCCTCCCTATGCGGCGTCGTAGGCCTGGCGCAGCCAGTCAATCAGTTCCTTGTCCACGTCCTTCGGAGAACCCAGGCGAACGCGATGGCTGACCATGGCGTTGAAGCTGCCTGAGGCCTCCAGGCGTTCGCCCGGTTCGGTGCCCTTGAGATTGATGCCGACATCCACCCGGTCCTTGGTGGAAGGCTGAATCAGCGCGAACTGCTTGTTGCGGCGCAGGCTCACATAGGCTTTCTTGGGCGCCAGCTCCACGTCGTCGCCGAACGCCGTGATCTTCTTGATCAGCGCATCGTAGACCGGCCGCAAACCTGCCTTCGGCCCCTGGTACTGGGCCTCGACCAGGTCGTCGGCGCCACCGGTTTTCGTGGGCCCTTCCCTGAACTTGTGGGCAACGAGGTTGGCAAAACCGTGGGTCATGCCGTGCTCGGTTTTCAGCAGCTTCACCATCTCACCGTGCTTTGCCAGCCCGGCATTTCCAAGAATCTTCAGCCATTGATCGAGGCTCTTGCCGGTCTTTTCCGGCAGATTGTCGATCATGCTCTGGGCCATTGCCTCAGGTGACGTTCCGGCCATCGTTGTCTCCCCCTTCGTTTTTCTTTCGGTTCAGTCGCGGTTGACCTTGCGAGGCTCTTCGAGCTGTCGCTTGAACTCGGTCAGCCGTCCCGCCCACAGGCTGCTGTATTCCGTGGTCCACCGTTCGTAGATCGTCTGGATGGGCGCCGCGTTGAAATACAGGCAGCGGGTCCGCCCCTGTTTCTCACTGATCAGCAGTCCGGCGGTCTCGAGGACGGCGAGATGCTTCATCACCGCAATCCGGCTGACGTCAAAGTAGCGGCAGACATGTGAGACGTTGCAGCCCGGCGTGCCCTGGACGATATCCAGAATCTGTCGCCGGACCGGTGAAGCCAGTGCCTGGAATACGTTGTCCATGGAGTCGGAATTCATAAGTAACCTATAGGTTACTTATTTATTGGCGCTTGTCAACCATCCGGCGCGGCCGGCCGGTAGCAGGTTCCGCGCTGGCGCCGCGAACAGGCGGGCTCCGGGGGATGCGGATAACGGTCGAGGCGATCCCGCCCCGCCCTGGAGGTAGTTGCGCCGGCACGCGTCGACTGCTATTGGTTTTCCTGTGAATTCACTGCCCGAGGTGACTCGTGAAAAAACTCTTCTTGTTTTCGCTGCTGCTGGCGCTGCCAGGGGTCGGCCTCTCTCAGGTATCGATGCCGGATCTGGACAAGGCGTCCATGGCCGGCCTTCTGCAGAGCGAGCTCGACGTCACCGAGGACCAGGCCAAGGGGGGCATCGGCTCTGTGCTGACGCTGGCCCAGGAACGTCTCGACCCGGGCGAGTTCGGCCGCTTGGCCGCGGCCATTCCGGGGGCCGAATCCTATATGTCGCTGGCCGAAACGCTGGGCGCCGTATCCGGCCCCCTCAAGAACATGGCCGGTGTCACCTCGGCCCTGGGTAAGCTGGGGATTTCGCCGCAGACCGCAGCGAAGTTCGTGCCCACGATGACCGATGCGCTCGCGAAGATCGGCGGGCCCGGCGCATCGGAGCTTCTCAAGGCGGCGCTTGCTGCAGGTTAGTCCGGGTCACGCGGAATCGTTCAACGGCGTGCCCTCAGCGACGCGCCCTCCCGGGGCGCGCCACTTTTCCGTCAGGACTCGGTGGCAGGCAAGGTCATTCCCAGGGCTGCGCCCGCCAGGCCCATCAGGGCGAGCAGCCCGATCACGCCAACGCTGCCGATGATCGGGGTCAGGGCGCCGACCGAGCCCACCAACAAGAGCAGAACGCCAATCACCGTGTTGCTGATGGCGACGTAGTCGGTGCGCTGATTGCCCGTGGCGAGATCCACGACGTAGGTTTTTCGGCCCACTCGCACGCCGCTGTGGGCCACCATCAGCACGAAGTAGGCCAGGGGAAGAAACCACACGGTGCGGATGAAGCCGGGCGCCAGATGGTCGACCGCGACCGTCACGAGGCCGACGCCGGAAGTCAGCACCGCCGCGGCCACCATGACGCGCTTTGACGAGACGTCCGCGAACCGCCCCCAGAACGGTGCGCTCACCAGGCTCGCCAGGCCTGAGGCCGCCACGAAGGCGCCCAGCAGGTACGTGGGGGAGCCGAGGTTCTGCTGCGCCATCGCCACGTAGAAGGGCGCGCTCAGGGCCGAGCACATAAGCAGCGCGCGGGTCATCACAAAGCGCCGGAACGGGGCATCGGTCGCGAGCAGGCCCAGGCGATCCAGCGCATCGCCGAGGCTACGGCCGCCTCCCGTCTCGCCGGCATATTCCGGCACCTGCGAAAACACCGCAGCCGCCAGCATCCACAGACCGGCAGCGGCGACGAGCAGCGCGCCGATAACCGTTGCGCTGACCTGGTCGCCCAGGGAGAACATGAGCGCAGCGCCGACGGCCACGGTCACCAGCCCGGCAGCGCTTGCCGACCAGCCGGTCAGCTGGCCCCGCCGCGTTTTCGGAATCGTCTTGCCGAGCACGTCCTTGGCGGCGATCGAGCAGAAACTGCGGCCGAGGCTGAACAGGGTGATCAGGCCCAGGATCGCCCAGCCGGCTGCGGCACCCTCCAGGCGAAAGGCCACCAGGCCAATCCCGGCCACGCAGAGGCCCTGGACGACGGATCCAGCCACCCAGGTCCATTTGCGCACCGGCACCGACCGGATATAGCCACCGATCAGCACCTGCGGAATCATGGATCCCGACTCCCGGATGGGCACCAGGAACCCCAGCACCCACGGCGGCGCTCCCACGCTGGTCGTCAGCCATGCCAGCGTGGTCTTCGGACTGGCAATAGCGTCGCCGAGCTTCGTGAGGAAATAGCTGACCAGAATCAGGACAAAGCTTCTCGGCGTCTCCCGGCAGGCCTCGTCACTGATGTCGCGGCACAGGCGCGCATCGTCCTGGTTGGTCAGACTCTCGTAGATGGTGTCGGCGATGGCCATCGTGTTTCCTGTTCCTGGCTCATTGTTCGCAGCATGCCCCGACGACGGATCTTCGGGTTGATAAAAACCGGGACGGCGACAGAGTTTCAATCAGTGACCCGGGACCGTGCCAGCCAGGGCCGATCAACGGAAGAATGTTCCCTCAGGAGGGAACATTCTTCCGCAGACCAGACGATGGCCCGAACGCTTGCCGGGCTCAGAGCAGGGGATTGTCTCTGAGTCGGTCCAATGCCGCACGGGGCAAATCAACGCAGACTGCACCCGGCCAACTGTCTCCCGGGCCTGCCGGGGTTCGAACAAGGCTCCAGGGCAGGGCCACCGTTCGGCGCTTCGGAAGCGCTTCCGGACTGCTGATGGAAATCAGCACGTAGCACAGACTCCCAGGTACCCGCGAATCGAATATCAGGTCAATGATCCGACCCAGGTCCCGGCCGTCTCGGTCTTTCACGCCGGACCCGAGGATATGGCTGACACGAAATGCCATAGGACGAACTCCCACTGATGTCGAGAAAACACGCCCGTTCATCATGCAGATATCGTGCCGAGTCCTGCGGCCGGGTCCGGATCGAGGGCGCTCCCCTATTCCCCGCGATACTTCTTCAGACGGTTGTACAGGGTCTTGAGGCTGATACCCAGGGCAGCAGCCGCTGCCCGCTTGTCGCCGTCGAGACTGGCTACAGTTGCCAGGATCGCCCTTCGCTCCACATCCACAAGCGGGGTCCCCACGGCAATGCGCAGGTGAGTCTCATCGATCGGGCCACCCTCGATCACGCCGGGCGGAAGATCATCGGGAACGATCACCGGGCCCGCTAGCACGTAGGCCCGTCCCACTGTGTTCCTCAGCTCACGCACGTTGCCGGGCCAGGTATGCACTCGAAGCAATTCGACGACTTCTTCGGAAAATGTCCTGTGGACGTTCTCCGCCGCCGAAAGCTCAGTCAGAAACTGTTCTGCGAGCACGATAACGTCGTCGCCGCGCTCCCGCAGTGCCGGGATGCGGACCGGAAACTGGGCCAGCCGGTAGTAGAGATCTTCTCGCAGCACACCCTGTTTGACGGCTTCTTCGGGATCCCGATTCGTGGCGGCCACGATCCTGACATCCGCGTCGAGATCGGTCTCGCCTCCGACGCGTCTGAGCTGCCCGGTTTCCAGGACTCTCAGCAGGCGGACCTGGAGTTCGGGTGCCATTTCGGTGACTTCATCGAGAAACAATGTGCCGCCGTGGGCTCGCTCAAAGAAGCCTTTGTGTTGCTTTCCGGCACCGGTGAAGCTGCCCTTCTCGTGTCCGAACAGTTCACTTTCGAGAATCTCCGGGCTGATCGCACCACAGTTGAGCGGGACAAGCGGACCGTCGGCACGATCGGAGAGTTCGTGGACTATGCGCGCCGCAAGCTCCTTGCCGACGCCGCTCTCCCCCACCACAAGAACCGTCATGCCGGTGGCGCTGACCTTTCTCAGCAGCTTGAACAACCGTTGCATCGGCGGTGACTCGCCATGCATGATGCCGAAGCCGCTGGGTCCGGAACTGTCGCCGCCCGGCACGCCGGCCGCCTCGGCCACACGCTGCAACGCAGTCCGCATGCGCCCGAAATCCAGCGGCTTGGACAAGTAGTCCCCCGCGCCGGCGCGCATGCCTCTCACAGCCTCGGACAGGTCCGGCTCGTCGGTGATCACGATGAGATCGACGACGCTGCCAAGCCGGCTTTCCTCGAGATAAGCGAGGCCATCCGGCCCCAGCAGGTCGCTGTCCATCAGGGCCACATCCGGCGCATCGTTCACCATGGCCGCCCGGACATCCTTGAGGGTCCGCACGACGTTCAGCGTAAACCCGGACTCCCGGGTCATGTCTGAAACGCCAACGATCGTGCCCGGATCATCACTCAAGAGGAGCGCGCTTAGCATGGGTGCTGGCCTGTCGGTCTGATGGCGGCGCTCATTCTAGGCACGCATCAGCCATCTGTCAGTACGTCCCCCTCCCCAGCCCGCACGGTCGTCTCCCGGCACGAAAACAAACCCAACGCACAGGATCAGGCCTTACGACGATTGACGTGAAATAGCGAACGGTAAAACCGACAAACCGATTGTCGATTGTTCTCAAGAGACAGCATCGTGCACCGGGGTCGTTTGCATCGACAGCGGGCACGAAAACTGCGAGCCGTCACGCTAAAGCCTTTTTTGTCAGGGGGTTGCAGCACTCGCTCATCTCCCTTGTCCGGTTCTGGCATGCCTGTTGCAGGAACTCCTGCGACCGTCGAAACGAGGAGATTGGCAATGAAACGCGAAACGCCAGCGAAACCCCTGTCCCATGTTCTTACCCCCGTGACCACAGCGGCCGCCGTGGCCATAGCCCTGTCAACGCCAGCCATGGCGGAAGATACCGCGAAGGCCCGGGACCTTGGTGGCGAGGAGAAAGCCGAGGACATGGCGGAACACGCAGCCCGTGACGGGTCAGCGAAAACGCAGCCGAAGGAATCGTGGATGAGCGGTGCATCGACATCTGATCCGTCCCCGAATGAGAGCGCCAGGCCCGCTGAAGCCCTTCCCGCCACTGCGGGTGGCCCACCCGATCGCGACAATCGGAACGCGGAAGTCGCTCCTGTTCCGGACGGGCAGCTGGACAAGGTTGTAGAGGAGGCCCAAGAGGACAACAAGGGACGCACGAAGCCAAAGGAATCCTGGACGAGCGGCGCATCGACCGTGGATTTCGCCGCCAAGGACGACCCTGCCGACGACTAATCCTGGTGCTTCACCCCAGTGGGTCTCTTGGCTGAATAATAGCGTTCGCGTCGCGTGCTCCGGCTCACAGCGCGAACGCTTTTGCGGGAGAGAAACTCGGGCCGTAGGTACGGTGCTTTCCCCTCGACATGACTGAAGCTGCTACAACGATGACGCTGTGCCGGCAGCGAATACGGATCGAAGCCTTCGACAGGTCCGAAGTGGGCCATGCGCGCCTGGCAAGAATCGGAGCCTGACTGACCACGGCCTGCCGCCAAGGGCCTACTGGTCCCGGATCGCCAGCCGATAGAGCAACAGGGCCACCCCCGCCAGCATCAGCAGCCCCAGCCAGCCCCCAAAGTGGAGTGCCTCAGGAAGTGCCAGCACGCTCGCCGATCCGGCGATAACAATGGGGACCGCGATCACGATGCCCATCAGGGCCTCGCCCGTAATCAGACCGGCGGAAAACAGGGTGCCCCGCTGGTGGATGCGTTCTCGCTCGCCCTCGGCGTCACCCGGCCGGTAGTGGCGTTCCACCAGCCAGGCAATGAGTCCGCCGAAGAAAATCGGCACGCTCAGCTCCAGGGGCAGATAGATCCCCACCGCACAGGCCAGCACGGGCGTGCGGAAAGACGATTCCCGTTTCTTGAGCGCCTCGTCCAGCGCAATGATGGCCGCACCGATCGCCGCACCCAGACCGATCATCGTCCACGGTAATTCGCCGCCGAAGATCCCCTTGGCCACCGACGCCATCAGGTTGGCCTGGGGAGCCAGCAACGGGTTGGGATGGGATTCGGTCGGCACGCCGATCCCGTAGGCCTGAGCCAGCAGGCTCAGAACCGGCGCCATGACGAGCGCACTGGAGACACCGCCCACGGCCAGCATGACCTGCTGCTTCCAGGGAGTCGCGCCCAGGATATAGCCACACTTGAGATCCTGGAGATTGTCGCCGCCGATACACGCCGCGCAGCACACGACGGCGCCGATCATGATCGCGGCCACCGCGCCAATCGAAGAGTCCCGCCCCAGCAGAAGCACCAGGACCAGGGCCGCAAACAGGATGGTGGCGATTGTCAGGCCGGAAACAGGATTGTTGGACGAACCCACGATACCGGCCATGTAGGCCGATACCGAGACGAACAGGAAGCCGGCCACGATCATGATCAGCGTCATCGGGATACTGACCAGCCACTGGCCGACGATGGCCTGGTAGAGGGCCAAAAGCGGCAGGACAAAAACCAGCAGACCGATGAGGATGTAGCGCATAGGCAAGTCCTGCTCGGTTGTGGGCACGACCACACCCGGGCCGGCCCTGTCCGCGCCGAGACCGCTGCGGATGCCCGAGACCAGCGACCTGCGCAGGGAAATCAGGGTCCATACGCCGCCGACGAGCATCGCACCCACGCCCAGGTAGCGGACCTGGGCGGACCAGATGGCATAGGCCGCGTCCTCGGCGCCAGCGCCCGCCAGCTCCACGCTCAGCACCGGGTCGCCCGCGAGGAAGAATGTGCTGTAGAGGGGGATAGCGATGTTCCACGCGATGATGCCGCCGGCCAGCATGACGATGCCGATGTTCAGACCGACGATATAGCCGACCCCGAACAGTGCCGGCGACAGGTTCGTACCCACATAGCCCAGGGTCTTGCCGAACCATCCGGCGGCGGCCGCTGTATCGGGAATCAGCCGCAGGCCGCTCCCCGCGGCCAGCTTCATGAGGCCGCCGATCGATGCGGCCCCGGCAAGCAGCTTCAGGCCCTGCCCCGGATGATCTCCGGTACGAAGCACTTCGGCGGCGGCCTTGCCCTCGGGGAACGCCAGACCCTGATCCACGATCAGCGAGCGCCTCAGCGGCACGGAGAAGAGAACGCCGAGGAGGCCGCCCAGGCCCGCAATCGCCAGCACCCAGGAATACCGGAAGTCGTCCCAGTAGCCCAGCAGGAGCAAGGCCGGCATTGTGAAGATCACGCCGGTTGCAATCGAGGTCCCTGCCGACGCCCCGGTGGCGACGATGTTGTTCTCGAGGATATGTCCGCCGCCGAGCATCCGGAGAACGGCCATGGAGACGACCGCCGCCGGTATGGCCGACGCGATCGTCATCCCCGCGAACAGCCCCAGGTAAGCATTGGCCGCGGCCAGGATCACGGCCAGCGTGATGGCCAGCACGACGGCACGGGGCGTCAGCTCGGGCGGTGTCGGAGTATTCATTGAATTTTCCCGTTCAGGTATGCCGCAGTCTGGCGCACTCCGCGGTGCGCGGCCGTCAGCGACGCGGGTTCACGGCCACTCCCCACCTAGAATCCGTAGCGGGCCGATATCTGCAGCTGCTTGGCGTCCCCGTCGCTGCCGTCCTGGTTCTCTCGCCGGCCCCAGAGAAGCTCTCCGCCCACGGTGATTCTCGGCGTGGGTGACCACAGCAGATTGCCCGAACCGCGGAAAGTGCGCTTGTAGAAGTCATCGGCCACGAAGCCGGGATTGCTCAGCTCGACATAGCCGAAGGTCAGGTTCGAGCGCATCGTTCGCCCCCACCAGTGCTGCGCGGAGATGTAGCCCGCGAACACGTCTATGAGTTCGAGGTTGCCGTTCTCGTCGAAAATGCCGTCGAAATCTCCGGTGCTGCTCAGGTCGTTGATATATCGCCCGATTCCCTTACCCGCATTGATCTGGAAGAGAATGCTGTCACGGGGGTCAAACCAGTCCACGTCCCGGCGGCCGCTGAGGGTCAGCCCCCAGCCGGTCTTCTTCTCCGTCTTCCCCGGACTTGCCAGGGAGTCGGCGCGAACCTGCCGGTACAGGCCGCCCACCTTCATGTGGAGTTTCGGACCCCAGTTCACCTTGCCCGTGGCGACGATGTCGGGGAATCGGGTCACTCCCCGGCCATTGACGACCCGGGGGTCCGGATCCTCGGCGGAGATGGCCAGCTCGTAGCGCTCAAAGAACTCCGGGAAGAACCGCACCTGGGCCTGACGGACGTTGACCCGCCCATTGAGTCCTTCGAAGTCGATTTCCTCCGGGGTCGCGCTGGTGTCCACAAATGCCGACCAGGTCTGCCCCGCCAGCACTCGGTCCCACTGGCCGAACGAGTGACGCAGCCGATACTGGCCGCCGTTGGATCCACCGTCGAAGTCGCCCTCGATAAACGCGCGCAGCACACCGTTTTCGGTGGGTTCCCGGAGGTCGAGAGAGAAGCGGGACTGGTTTGCGGTAATCGCCGCTTCCTCTTCGACGTTATTCGTGTCCTTGCTGGTCGGGATCGACCCCACAATAAAACGGTCCTTGGTCTCCAGCGGATCGAAGCTGTTGACGATACTGGTCTTCACGAAGCCATCGATCCGCAGGGCCGCGTCCGTGCCGGGAAGGCGAAACGCGCCGACGAAATCCTCCAATTGGTCCTTGGTCGGATCGTCTTCCTGGGCGCGCTCCACCTGGGCTGTAGTCTGAACGGTCTTGGTTCGCTTCCGAGCCGCCTTGGTGGCCGTGGATTCAACGTCCTCGGCGGCCTCGCTCGCGTCGGCGGCGTCCAGCGCGCCCGGCGTCTCCTCGTCGGCTACGCCGGCCACTTGCTCCAGGGCCGCCGGTTCTTCTCCGGCCGGCGGACCTGCGACCAGTTCCTCGCCGCCGCGCAGGCTGTCGAGCTCGTCCTGCAGCCGCCCGATCCGCGAATTCTGCGTCTCGATCAGCTCTCGCTGGGCCGCCAGCTCCGACTGTTGCGCCTCGAGAAGCCGGATCACGTCCTCGAGGCTGGCGGCGGGTTGCGCGGGTGGCGCCTCGCTTGCCGGCGTCGAGGTCTGCGCGACGGCAAGCCCGCTTGCCAGGACCCACGCGAGGCCCAGCAAGTATCCGCCGGCGCGAGCGCTGCCAGCCCGGCCGGCAAGAGCCATCGGTCGACCGAACCTAAACCATTGCCTCTTGAACATGAACGTCCCCCCGGAATGTCATCTCTGGCTGGTTATCGATGTCGTCGCATGGTCGCATACCCGCTCGAAGCTGCGTACGCCATACGGACGTGGCCGGGCGCAAGACGGCGAGCGAGATCACACGGAACTCGTGACTCCGCGGGCATCCGGTGGACGGGGTCCGGCAGGATGCCGGAAGCCGGCCGACCGGGGTCAGGCGATGTGGCGGCGGTTTATCGCCTCGAGATTCACGGTGCCCGCGAGCTGCATTGCGATGACGAGCTCGCGCTGAAGGATATCCACAACCGCTTCCACGCCGTCCTGGCCGAAGGCGCCCAGGCCCCACAGATACGGCCGGCCGATCGCGATCGCGTCGGCGCCAACGGCCAGCGCCTTGAAGATATCGGTGCCCCGGCGAAACCCGCTGTCGACGATCACCGGGATGCGGCCGCCGATGGCGTCCACGACCTCAGGCAGGGACTCGATGGTGCTTCGTCCGCTGTCTTCGGAACGGCCGCCGTGATTTGAGACGATCACTCCGTCCACGCCATGCTCCACCGCCAGGCTCGCGTCTTCGGCGGTAACAATGCCCTTGAGGACGAGCTTCATCGACGTGGCATCCCTGAGCCGGTCCACGAAATCCCAGTCCATGAAGGCCGTGTTCAGCGTCCGCTCGCCCACCATGGGGACCGGCGGGATGACGCCGGCGTCCGGTGCGTGGCAGGACTGGCATTCGGAGTTCGAGTCCCGCCGGTAGCGGGCAAGGGACTCACGATTGGAGGCCGGAATATCCACGGTGAGGACCAGCACCGGGCAGCCTGCGTTTTCGACCCGCCGGACCACGTCCCGGGTCGGGCTCCACTCCGCGCTTGGATAGAGCTGAAACCACACAGGGTCGCCTCGAGCCGCGTTGACATCTTCCACCGACGTGGAACTGACGGTCGAGAGCATCTGTCCGACGCCGCGGGATTTCGATGCCCGCGCCGTGGCCAGCTCCGCATCGGGGTGGAATGCCCGCTGGCTCCCGCAGGGCGCGAGCATGACCGGCAGGGGGTAACGCTGGCCGAGCAGATCCACGGTCGTGTCGACGTTTCGTACGTCCACGAGGCGGCGCATGCGCAGCTGCAGCTTTTCGAAACCCGCCCGGTTGGCCCGCAAGGTGCCGCCGCTGTCCGTGCCAAGTGCCAGGTAGGTGTAGTGCCCCGGTGTCAGCTTCCGCCGGGCGACTTCACGGAAGTCGAAGACATTGATGGCCTGGCTCGCCTCGTCCACCGCCTGGGGGGCATAGGGATCCGCCAGGCTTTGTCCGAACACGCCGCGGGCGGCCAGCCATGCGGGGCTGGTGGCAAGAAAACGCAGCAACGCGCGCCTGGCTTGAAGCGAAGATTCCGTGCTCATAGGCCTCCCGGCGTGCGCCACGGCACGCGCTGATGTCCCCGGATCGTTGTCCGGCCAACATACGCGATGATCCGCTGATGACGCCAGCAGCGAACCGCCCGCTGGATCCATGCTTTCGCGTCGACCCATATGCCCTAGATAGTGAACAACCGACCCCCGCAATACGCCACAATAGGGATCCCCTGGCCGCTGGAGAGACGCCTTGAAGCCCGAGCTCACCCCTCTGGAGGCCCGCGTCATCGGGTGCCTGATCGAAAAGGGAATCACAACGCCGGACAACTATCCCCTCACCCTCAACGCCCTGACCCACGCGGTGAATCAGAAATCCAACCGGGATCCGGTCCTGGATCTGAGTGACAGCGAAGTCCAGGGTGTCGTGGACGGGCTGATGAAAAAGCACCTGGTGACCGACCGCAGCGGCGGCATGGGCGGCCGAGTTACCCGCTACCGGCACCGGTTCTGCAACACCCAGTTCGGCGAGCTGACGCTGTCCGCCGAAGAACTGGCGATCGTCTGCGAACTCCTCATCCGCGGCCCCCAGACACCGGGCGAGCTGCGCTCGCGGGCCAAGCGCATGGCTCCGCTGTCGGATGTGAGTGTCGTTGACCAGGCACTGTCGGATCTCGCCGGCCGTGACGACCCGATCGTGCGCCAGCTGGCCCGCGAGCCGGGCCGCCGCGAGGCCCGCTGGATGCACCTGTTCGGCGTCGATGCTTCCGGCGCCGACGCCATCAGCTCCCGGGCCGACTCCGGAGCCTCCGGCGTAGCGGCGCCCGAAGCTCAGACGCCGTCTCCGGCGCCGACGACGGTGCCGGTTTCCCAAGCCGACCCTGTTGAGGCACTTCGAACGGATGTAGCGTCGCTTCGCCGCGAGATCGACGAGCTGCGGCGGCGCCTGGACGTGCTGGAATCATGAATTGCGGCTAGTAAAGTCTTCGCCATGAACGGTGAACGGGCCGATTTCAGATCCCGCCATAACGCCCGGCCGCCCGGTGGGTTTCACGGTCGCGAGGGCGCACCGTTCTCCCGACAGGGCGAGCACTGGATAGGGCCAACGGCCAGATAAAAGACCGACGTCCACCCAACCGGCGCGCCAGCGTCCAGGCCTACCCGCGCTCCGGGATTAAAGCCGGTCGTCGCCGGGTCTTCTCGACGCGGGCGCGCCGCCCAGCCAGCCTTTGCGCCGGAAATACATCAGCATGCCCACGGCCATTAGCAACATCAGGCCCAGGGAAAACGGGTAGCCCAGCCGCCAGCGGAGCTCAGGCATGTTCCACGGCGAAACCGACGGATCGAAATTCATCCCATACAGGCTGGCAACGAAACTCAGGGGAATAAAAATGGTCGCGATGATCGTCAGCACTTTCATCGTTTCGTTCAGCCTGACACTTACACTCGAGGTGTAGACATCAAGCAGGCCGACGGCGATCTCCCGGTAGGCCTCGATGACCTCCATCAGTTGCAGGGTATGGTCGTAGATATCCCGGAGGTAAAGCCGTGTTTCCGACGAAATAAGGGAATTCTGATCCCGGATGACGGAATTGATCATCTCGCGCTGCGGCCAGATGGCGCGGCGCATGTTGAGAAACTCGCGCTTGATGGCATGCAACTGCGTGACATGCCTGGAGTCCGGGTCGGATATCAGCTCGCTCTCGAGTTTCTCCAACTCCTCGCCGTAGCGCTCCAGAACAGGGAAATAGTCGTCCACAACCGCATCCAGCAGGGCATAACAGAGGTAGTCCGCACCGGCCGATCGCACTCGCCCGGTGCCCTGGCGTAGCCGTTCGCGCAACGGCCCGAAACAATCCCCCGGCTGCTCTTGGAACGACAGGACATAGTCCGAGCCCAGGAAAATGCTGAACTGTTCTGCGTGCCCAGGCTTCGACGCCGAGAACATTCGGGTTACGAGAAAGACATGATCGTCGAACTCCTCGGCCTTGGGGCGCTGGTGAAGATTGACCACGTCTTCCATGGCCAACCGGTGCAGCTTGAAGATTTCGCCGATCCGGGCAATCAGGTCCACATCGCCCAGGCCCGACACATTGACCCAGGTAACCTCCGCTTTGCTGCGAGCCGCCGCTACCGCCGCCGTGCTGACCCCGTTCTGCTCGATAAAGCTGGTGGGCCCGAACGCAATCACGTCGATGACCGGCGGCGGCGACTCCGCCGGCGCGACGAGCGTTCCCGGCGCGGATCCCGGCAAGGTCTGTCGACGTATCGGGAAAAGCCTGCTTCTCGCCATGCCCCACTCCTGTGTCCCGGTCATTCGCCTGATGACAGTCTAGGCCCTTGGCGGCAGGGGGGCGTTCGAGGCGTCCTGCCATGACTCCGGTGTACCCATGTGCCGGGCAGCATCCTGGGCACCCTGACGTCGGGACACTTGTTCAACGGCTCTCTGAGCTTAGAATGCGGGCTGTCCGTAGTGGCCTGTTCGAGTGCCTCCGGTTCTTCGATCAATTTCGCCCCGGCGAAAAGGAGCTGAATCTTGCGAATGCTGATCGCCGCGGCTGCGGCCCTGTGCGTATTGTCCCTTCCCGGACCGGCGCGTGCGGAAGACGACGAGGCCGCGTCGAAGCGACCGATGACCCACGAAGACCTGTGGCTGATGCGGCGCCTGGGAACACCGGTGGCCAGCCCGGACGGCCGTCGAGCCGTGGTCGCCGTGACCGAACCGTCCTACGAGGCGGATGACACGGTCGCCGACCTGTGGCTGATCGACCTGGCCGGCGATACTCCGCCCCGCCGCCTGACCTCAACGCCGGGTCCGGAAAGCGACCCGGCCTGGAGCCCCGACGGCAGCCGGCTGGCGTTCAGCGCCAAGCGCGGTGACGAGGAAGTGAGTCAGTTGTACGTGCTGGACATGGCCCGGCCGGGTGAAGCCATGCGGATCACGAGCCTTTCCACGGGGGCGGCGATGCCCAGGTGGAGCCCGGACGGCCAAAAGCTCGCTTTTGAGAGCCGGGTCTATCCCGCCGCCGCCGACGATGCGGCCAATGCCGGGGAAAAAACCCGCCGCGAGGAACTCGGCTACAACGCCTCCGCCTACGACGTGTTCCCGATCCGCCAGTGGGACCGCTGGCGGGACGATCTGCAAACGCGCCTGTTCGTCCAGGAGGCGAAGGCCGGCGCCGAGGCCCGGGACCTGCTGGCCGGAAGCCCGCTGGTAGCCGAACCCGGCTTTGGCGGTGTGCCCGCGTTGTCCGGGGAGAGCCTCGCGGCGGCATGGGCCCCGGACGGACAGTCGCTGGTGATCTCCGCGACGACCAACCTGCACGAGGCGGCGTTTGCCCCGACCTACTTCCATCTCTACCAGGTGCCTGTATCGGGAGGCGCGTCGAATCAACTGACGTCGGGCACCGACTGGAGCTGTCACTCGGCGAAGTTCAACCCGGACGGCCGTTCCCTGGTCTGCCTGGTCGAGCCGGTCAACGAGTTTGCCTACAACCTCACCGGTCTCGCGCGGCTCGATTGGCCCGGGAGCGCAGCTGTCGCGGGCTCAAGCGACGTGGACGTGCTCACGGCGAATTTCGACCGATCGGTGGGCGAGTTTACGTTTTCCGACGATGGCCGCAGGATCTATCTCACCGCCATGGACGCAGGTCGCGTGCGGCTCTTTTCGCTGGCGGCGGACGGCGGCGAAGTCAACGTGCTCGACCCGGAGAGCGGCGGCGTCTACGCCGGGCCGGTCGCAGCCGGCAAGGGTCTCGTGGCCCGCTGGGAGGATTCGACCCAGCCTGCCGAAGTCGTGCGGATCGATACCCGTAGCGGCAAGCACACGCGGCTGACCAGTTTCAACGTCGCGCGGGCGGCCGTCCTCGACCGACTCCCCCTGCGCGAATTCTGGTTCGAGAGCCCCAAGGGTCGGCGAGTCCACAGTTTCGTGACCCTGCCGCCGGGGTTCGACGAGAACAGGAAGTACCCGGTCATCACCCTGATCCACGGTGGACCCCACGCCTCGTCGCTGGACTCCGACCATATCCGCTGGAGTTCGAATCTGCTCGCAGCCCCGGGCTACGTGGTCATCCAGACCGACTACACCGGATCGGTGGGCTACGGGGTTGCATTCTCCCAGGCAATCCAGGGGGACCCGCTGAAGACCCCGGCAGAGGAAATCAATCAGGCGATGGACGAAGCCATCCGTCGTTACCCGTTTATCGACGCTGACCGGCAGGCCGCGGCAGGCGCCAGCTACGGGGGACACCTGGCAAACTGGCTGCAAGGCACGACGAATCGCTACCGGACCCTGGTCAGCCACGCCGGACTCGCCAGCCTCGAGGGGCAGTGGTCGACCAGCGACGCGATCTATCATCGGGAAATCAACAACGGCGGACCGCCCTGGGGGGACAGCCCGGTCTGGGAAGCACAGAGTCCCTCGACCTATGCCGAAAACTTCTCCACGCCGATGATGCTCACGATCGGCGAAAAGGATTACCGGGTCCCGGTCAACCAGACCATCGCCATGTGGACCTATCTCCAGCGCAAGCAGGTGCCCGGGCGCCTGGTCGTGTTCCACGACGCCAACCACTGGATCATGAACGGTGCCGAGGCGCGCTATTTCTGGAGCGAGGTGCACGACTGGCTGGCGCAGTACCTGCAGGAACCCGGCGTCAACCGGGCGGCTGGTTTGAGTTCCACCCCGAAATAAAGCACAAGACCATGAAGCACAAGTCAGGTTGCTCGTTCGCGGGGGCCACGGCGCTGGCCCTTTGCTTGCTGCCGTTTTGCCTGACCGCCGAGGCCAGCGACATGGCCGGCAGCTCCACGGTGTATTCCAGCAACGGCATAATCGACGCCAGCTGGGCCGGAGCGTCGGAGCCAAGGCTGGACGGGATGGCCGCGGGCTACTGACCTGGCTGCGTGAGCACGTTGCCGCGGCTTGTGCCCGGGCGGGTATCCGCGGATCAGTCCTTCAGAAAATCCAGGACATGGAGCGACACGCTCACCGCGTGTACGACCAGTAGTCCGAGCAAAACGCGCGCGGCGATAATGTGGTGGTCCCGCCAGTCCAGCGCCTCGGCGGTTCCGGCGCTCCACAGCCAGCCGGCGCCCGTCAACCCCACCACCAGGAGCGCAATCAGGGTCAGCCCCTCGATGGCGCCGAACAGTCCGCCACCCTCGGCGGCGGGTACCCGGCCTCGAACGAGCCCCGCCAGGTCCCTGGCCACGGCCCGGGCGTCCCCGGCCAGCCAGGGGAAATACAAACGCCAGCCGCCGTTTCGGCAGCAGCCCCACAGATAGACGACCGTAGTGAACAATGCCGCGAGGCCGAATCCGATGTGGGTGTGATCGAGCCACCCCGGGTCGGACGGAACCCGGCGCAGCATGGAGACCCAGGGGCTCGTCACCAGCAGCCAGATCACCAGGATGGCCAGCCACAGGTGCAGTCGATCCAGCACCCGCTGCGATCCCCAGGCCGCCGGGCCGCTGCCGGCACCGCGCTTCTCCTCCCCGGTCGGTCCCCCGGTCACGATGACCCTAGGCCGGCGCCGACTCGGCCAGGTCCCGGACCTCACCGGCGAACCGCTTGACCCGTTCCCAGTCCGTGAACTCGACCTTGGTTTGCAGATCTGTCGGCCCGCCCGTGAGCGTCATGATGAAACGGATGATGTGCCGGTCCATGAACGTGTAGCGCTGATAGTCGAGATTGCCGGCGAACACGCCGACCAGCTCCGGCTTCCAGGGCGACCGCTCGAGAAACGCCTTGACGTACGGATTCGTTTCAGCCGTGTTTTTCTCGGGCTTCCGGGCAACCAGGTTAACCGAGAAGAACGCGCTGCGCCGGGCCTCCAGCAGGGCGAGGTTGTTGCGGATGAATTCGATCACGAGCGGATTGTGCTTGCCGTTGCGAATCGCCGCGCCGATCACGACGGTCTCGTAGGTCTCCGGCCTGGCAGCCGCGGCCTTGGCAATTTCCTCCATGTCAGATTCCACGCCCTGGCGGTCGAGTTCCGCCGCGATGGCCTCACAGATCTTGCGGGTGTGTCCGTAGATTCCGTGATAGAGCAAGAGAATTTTGGCCACGGAACGCTTCTTCCTTGCCTGGGCTTCGCGGTCGGTTCGGGAATCGAAGGTTAACGCAAATGCCGATGGTGTTCACCGGTCTCGGCGACGGGTTTCCTGAACAGTCTCAACGGGCCTCCAGTCTACCCGTACGGAGCGTTTGGCTGGCGGCCGGATTCGGAGCAATGGCGTCGGAGCAGCGGGCCATGGGACGCCGGAACGCCGATGTGTCCGGGTATTGGCAGCTTGCGCACATTCCCCGCACCGGGAATGCGGCCCGCCGCAGCCAACTGCGTGCCTTCAGGCGACCCCGGGCACCGGGGTAGACGTATCGAGGCGATAGATCTTGTTGTCAATGAAGCCGCTTGCGAACAGGTCATCGTTCTCGGATACGGCTGGCTCGATATGATGCCGCATCTTTCCGTCTTCGGTGACCGAGGGAGTTTCGACTACCTTCGCCGAGTCGGAGCTGCCCTCTCTTTCACCGACGGTTGCAAGGAAGTCCTTGTCCCCTGGCTACTTGTCCGCCTCGCCCGATCGAACGCGAAGATTGAAGGTCGGAACGACGACGGCTCGCAGCGGCCAAGCCTGGATCTCGGCCCTCGACCTACCGTCATCCGCCCGATATCAACCCGCCTGGACCGATTTCGCCGCTCACATGAGGCCGCTTGGACGCCCGGTCTGCCCCGCCCGCATGCCTCAGGCTGACGCGCTGAGTGCCTGGTCCAGGTCGGCGATGATGTCGTCGATGTGCTCGATGCCGACACACAGGCGAATCATGTCCGGCGTGACACCGGCCGATACGAGTTCTTCCTCCGACAGCTGGCGATGCGTGGTCGAGGCCGGGTGCGCCGCCAGTGACTTCACGTCCCCGATGTTCACGAGCCGGGTGAACAGATCGAGCGCGTCGTAGAATTTGACGCCCGCGTCGAAGCCCCCCTTGATACCAAAGCTCAGCAGCGCCGAGGGTTTTCCGTCCGTGTATTTCTGCGCCAGGTCGTAATAGGGTGAGTCTTCCAGGCCCGCAAAGCGCACCCACTCGACCCCCTCATGTTCCTGGAGATGACGGGCGACCGCCAGGGCGTTTTCGCAGTGCCGCTCCATGCGCAGGGGCAAGGTCGAGAGTCCCTGCAGGATCAGGAAGGCATTCATCGGGCTGAGCGCGGACCCGGTGTTGCGAAGCGGCACCGTGCGGGCCCGGCCGATGTAGGCCGCGGGACCCAACGCCTCGGTGTACACCACGCCGTGATAGGACTCCTCCGGCGTCGTCAGCATGTGGAAGCGCTCGGCGTGTTCCGCCCAGGGGAATTGCCCGCCATCGACGATCATGCCGCCGAGCGAATTGCCGTGCCCCGCGATGTACTTTGTCAGGGAATGGACGACGATGTCTGCGCCCCACTCCAGCGGCTTGAGCAGGGCCGGCGTCGGCACCGTGTTGTCGACGATCAGGGGAACGCCGTGGGCGTGGGCCATCTGTGCCAGCGCCTCGATATCGACAATGTTGCCCGCCGGGTTGCCGATGGACTCGCAGTAAACGGCCGTGGTCTTGTCGTCGATCAGCGGCTCCATGGCGGCAACGGAATCGTCCCCCGCGATCCGCACCTCGATGCCAAGCTTCGGCAGCATATGTTTGAAGAGTGTGTAGGTCCCGCCGTAGAGCAGGGGCACGGTGACGATGTTGTTGCCCTGCTCGGCGATGTTGAGGATGGCGTAGTTGATGGCCGCGCTGCCCGCACTCAGCCCCAGGCCGGCAACGCCACCCTCGAGGGCCGCCACGCGCTTTTCGAGCACGTCGACTGTCGGGTTCATGATCCGCGAATAGATGTTGCCTTCGACCTCGAGGTTGAACAGAGCGGCGCCGTGGGCCGCGTCATCGAACTCGTAGGCCACGGTCTGGTAGATCGGCGGGCAAACCGCCCTCGTGGTGGGGTCTGACTTGAAGCCTTCGTGGATCGCCAGGGTTTCGTCTTTCATGGGTTCATACTCCGGAAGATAATCTGAGCCCGAGCGGGTCGTCGCGATCCACTCCGGGCATGTACTGGTGTTTTCTGTCCAGGTTGGTCAACTGATAGACCATGCCCAGCCAGTTGTTGAAAACGGCTTTCCCGGTATCGCCCCAGGTGTTCTCCAGGAGCGGTTCGACTTGCTCGTCGAGCACCGTCTCCAGGGCATCCGGCTTTCGCCACGCCTCATCGATGAGCGCTTGCGCGGCCTGAGGAAAATAGTTTTCCGGACAGGGCGGCCGATCCGAGCGTTCGCCGGCCAGAAACCGCCGCGCCTCGCGCTTGTACTCCTTCAAGAGGCTGTTGCGGTCGTACTCGGGGTGGCCCTGGAAGTACACAATGCGCGCGCGGTCCGGACTGACCGCCAGGTGGACGCCGCCGGATTCACTCTCGGCCAGCACCTGTAGCCCCGCCGCTTCCAGTTGCTCACGGGAAATGTCGTTGTAGCGCGAGTGCGGCACGTCGAAACGCGTGTTGATCTCCCGGACGAGCGGGTGCTCGAAGTGAGCCAGCCGGTGCGGGTATACCCCCCAGCGCTTGGCGGGCAGGGGCTGTCGCTCGATTGCGTGTGCGTGGTTCAACAGAGCATGGGTGGCGAGGCAGGAACACAGGATCGACGCCACGTTCTCGTCGGCCCAGCGCACCACCTCCAGCAGCGGTGTCCAGAAGGCTTCGCCGGAGAGGTCCGGGTTGGCGACATTGGCGCCCGTGATGATCAGCGCATCAAGGCCATGGGCCTGGAGATCCTCAAAGGTGCTGTAGTGCCGTTCGATGTAGCCGCGGGTCTGATCCGAGCGTTCCAGCTCGGGCAGGGAAAACGGATACACGAAGCACTGGGCAATGCGGTTGCAGCTGCCGACCAGGCGGATGAACTGACGCTCCGTGGCCTGCAGCGCCGAGTCGGGCATCATGTTCAGAAAGCCGATGTGAAGCTCCCGGATGTCCTGGCTCCGCGCGCGCTCGAGCGACAGCAAATCGTGTCCCCGGCGGGACAGCAGCTCGAAGGTCGGCAGGTCTGAATGGGCGACCAGGGTCATGCGGGCAGGATCGGGCGCATGGGCCGCGCAGTAAAACGCCGGGTGCTGAGTGTCGAGGGATAGGTCGTACGGGGCATGAAGCTGGGTCTCCTTGGTTCCCAATCGGGCGCATCCTTGGACCACCTTGCTGAGACAGGCAGGTTGGCGTCCTCGATAGAGGACTCGTGATGCAGCGTCGATCGTAGCGCGAGCCGGGCTTCAGGTGAAGCCCGTCGGCCAGCTTTCGTGCCCGGGTGTTCCGGGCTCAGGTTCCCGGCTGATGAGCCGGGCCAGGACCTGCGACTGGAGGTCCCCCGCGAGCCAGCACAAACCGGCATACACGGCCCTCTACCGCGGCGCAGGCGGTCTCCTGGACACGGTAGTCCGACGCCACCAGTTCCCGGTACAGGCGCTCGAATACCTGGCTATGCCAGACGCAAATGGGTGTCGTCGACTCCTCGCCCCGGACCACGGGATTGTCCGTGATCTCGAACTCCAGTGGATCGTAGCCGACGATCCTGAAGCGTCCGGAGCCCGCGAACGTCCAGGCGTGCTTTGCGATGGCCTTCGCCAGCAGGCGCGCCCCGAACCACGGCGGCATGACCCTTAGCAGCCGCCTGGCGGGCGCGGGAATGCGATGCGCGAGAATGTAGTCGCCTGTCCCGCGACCCGCGCGTGCGGAGATCACCTCGGCTTGTTCCGGCCACTCGCGTCGCAGCGCCTGGTGGAGACGAGCCACCGGCACCTCGTCGATCATCGAGGTGCCATCGGGCAGAGTCGGAATGCCGGCAGCTTCAAGCAGCGCATCTCGCCGCTGCGGTCCCAGCACCTCGTCCAGGACGGGCACGAGCTGGAGGACAGCGTTGGGCCCGATGCGGCTCATGGCGTAGGCCACGCCTTCCCGGCTAGGGGACCGTGGCGACGTCTTCACGCACCTCTTCGAGCTGTTGGGTCCCGCCGCCGCAGGCCTTGATGGCTTCAACGGGGATCGCAACCTCGTCACCGGTATTCGCGGCCATGCGCCTGGCGCGCTTGGCGGAAGCCTTGTCGGCCACGGCCTGCCAGTCGGCGAGCTGGGCCGGCGCCATTTTCCGGGACTTGTCGAAGTTGAAGTTGACCTTCTTCTTTGACTGCGGCCCCCAGTAGCCCACCTTGCCGAGATCGTAGAAGGTTCGCTGGAAGCCAGCTTTCAGGAAGGCTTTCAGGCATCCGAGGAGGTACCGCCGGCGGAAACCGGTGCCGCGCCAGGGATAATGGAACAGGGCCTTGCGCATATAGAAGCGCCGGTAGTTCTTCATGACTCCGTCCAGGAGCTCCGACCGCTCCATGGCGGCGGGCTTCATGATCGGCGTTACGAAGTTGTACTTCGAGAAATCGAACACCTCGACCTTGTCACCGAGTTCCTGGAACAGCGGCGTGAACGGCCAGGGCGTATACATGGCCCAGTTGGCGAGATCCGGCTGCCAGTCCCACGCCATGCGATAGGTCTGCTCAAGGGTCTCAGGCGTCTCGTTGTCCAGGCCGACGATGAACTGGGCCTCGACGAAAATGTCGGCATTGCGAAGCAACTCGATCGCGCGCCGGTTGTCCTCGACCTTCGTTTCCTTGTTGAACTGGTCCAGCTTGATCTGGGCGGCCGCCTCGGTGCCCAGCGATACGTGAACAAGACCGGCCTTGCGATACAGCGGTAGCAGCTCTTCATCGCGGAGGATGTCGGTGACACGGGTGTTGATGCCCCACTTCACGCGATCCGGCAGGCCCCGGGCGATGAGTTCTTCGCAGAACTGGATGAACTTCTTGCGATTGATGGTGGGTTCTTCATCAGCGAGGATGAAAAAGCCCACGTCGTGTTCGTTGGCCAGGGTTTCGATTTCGTCGACCACCTTGATTGGGTCGCGCACCCGGTAGTCCCGCCAGAATTTCCACTGGGAACAAAACGAGCAGGTGAACGGGCAGCCCCGGGCCATGCTGGGGATTGCGACCCTGACCCCCAGCGGCACATAGATGTACTTGTCCCACTCCAGCAGGGACCAGTCGGGAACAATGGCGTCGAGGTCCTTGACGGTGGGGGCCGCGGGGGTCGCGACAATCCTTTCGCCGTCGCGAAACGCGAGCCCAAGGATGTCCTTGCGCCGGACCTCCCAGTCCCCGGACTCGAAGGCCCGGACCACGTTGATGAGGATTTCCTCGCCTTCGCCCCGCACGATGACATCCACCGCATCCGACTCGGACAACACCTGCTTGTACATGAAGGTGCCATGGACACCTCCAAGCATCCGCAGGGCACCCGGTGCGGCCTCGCGCGCCAGTTCGAGCATGCGTTCGGCCGCGTAGATCGACGGCGTGATCGCCGTGGTCCCCACGATGTCCGGCTGCAGCCGGGCGATTTCCTCGAAAACCTGCTCGTCGGACAGATGATGGGTCATCGCATCCACGAAGTGGATGTCGTCATACCCTGCCTGCTTCAGCGAACCCGCCAGGTAAGCGACCCACGCAGCAGGCCAGTTGCCGGCGATTTCCGCACCGCCGGAATGGTAGTTGGGATGTATAAGTAAAATTTTCATGACACTTAGGATGTCAATCTAGATTAACACACGCCCACGGCAATACGTAAATGCCGCAGGCAGCAGTTCGCTCGCCCATGCCGGAACCCGATACGCAGTTCCAAGACGCTGTTTTCAAAGGGTGGGCAGACGGGCTGGCCTTTAGCTGAGGAGCCCCTGCTTCAGCGCTCGGCCGCCTGGTACGAGGGGATACGCACACCAGATCATGACGGAAGGCCGCCTTCCGGCCCAGTGGCCCTCCCCCCAGGAGCCCTCCCCCAGGGGCCTTTCGCCGACGGCCCAGTACCGCTAGAAGCGATACTGGGCGTTGAACACCGCGTAGTGGATCCAGGCGAAATTGTAGACATCGTCCGTGTCCACGCCGCCCTCGAGCATCCGGTACCCGCCGCCGACGCGCCAGTTTCGGCTGAGGTCGTAGTGGGCCTGCACCGATACGTCGAACGCCCGCCCCGGGCCGCCGGCCAGAGCCATCGAAATCGAAGGCCAGCTGCCAGCGCTCGGCCAGGGCGTATTCGCCTGACAGGTGCAAAAGCGGCACGAATCCGATGTCGTCGTTGTTGTCCTTCAGCTCGCCCTGCTTCAATTCCACGTTCGCGTCGCGAATCAGCCCCGTAAAGCCGATTCGCCAGCGCAGGGCACCCCGGTCCCGCATCCGGTATCGCCAGGTGAACTTGTAGGTGCTGAAGTTGTACGTGCCCTCGGTCCGGCCCGCCGGAAAGAGCGTGCCGGCAAACTCCGTGTCCCGGGACAGATCTCCCGTGCCATCCACTTCCAGCGGCGCAAGCACGACGCGCAGACCGTGTTTTTCGTTGATTTCCCAGAACCCCTCCAGACGCACGAAGAAATCGGCTCCCTTGCCGGTGAGGTCCAGCATGTCGAACTTCGTGCCGTCGTCACCGGGAATGCGCACGTCGTTGCTGGAAAACCAGACCGGCCCGAATTCCAGGCCGATGCCCGCACGGGCATTCCCGCCGGCTCGTTCCTGGGCGTGGGCTGGATCGCTGAAAAGCGCCGACCCCGCCAACAGAAGCCAGGCGAGGCAAGAAACACTCAAGATGCACCGGCTTGTCCGGCTCGCCGAACGGATCAAGGCCGGGCGTCCCGGCGCGTAATTCACCGCGCCCCCCGGCCTATTCGCCACTCTCGGTAATGATCATCTCGAGCCGGTAGTTCGCCACTTCGTCACGACGGGCGGCGCTGCGCATCATGTAGACCCGGACCCGGTAGTCGCCGCTCGCGGGCAGCACGCCTTCGTACTGGTTATCGGCAATCGACCCGTTGAACATCGCGACCTCCGTTTCACCCGGCGCCAGGATATTGAAGTAGTTGGCACCATTGTCCGTGGCCATGCTGACGTTCATGTACTGACCCTTCGCGGCGCCGAGCAGGTAGTCAACCGACTCGTACCCGGTGATACGGTCTTCCACGAAGGCGCTGGTGGCGCCGCGTTCGAACTGCACGCGCTGCTCGCGGATATCGTCGGCGGCAGCGGGGGCGGCAACCAGGGTGACTCCCAGTGAAGCCAGAATCGGAAGCATGCGAGTCATTGTTCTCTCCTGTGTATTGAATGCGATCGTGCCTGAGACGGATTTCGGCGCCCCGCCGGACAACCGCGATACGAGACCGGCCGCAATGGGGCGGAACGCCCGCAGGTTTACTATCCGGCGCGCCCAACGGGCTCGGCCGGACCTCGGTTGGGACCTTAGTGAACTCCCGGTGGCTCGGCAAGATGTACCGGCCCTGGAAACCGGTCAGTCGCGATCCCTGGGGGGAAAAACGAGGCGGACGTGTTGATGAACCGAAGCCGAACAGGCGTCCCCGGGAAGCCATGCGATCCCGACGATGATTTCGCTTACACTGCTCAACCCATGTCACAGGACTCGACACGGGACCACACCGCGACCCTCCTGGTCTCCTGCCCGGACCGCCGGGGACTGGTCGCCGCGCTCGCCCAACTGCTCTACGGACACGGGGCCAATATCCTCGACGCCGATCAGCACACCGACACCCTCGCGGGCATGTTCTTTCAGCGGATCCGCTTCGATATGAGCGAGATGCACACCGACCGGGTGGCGCTCGAGGGGGCGATCGCCGAGGTGGCCGAACGGTTCCGGATGGCCTGGTCGATCCGCTATGCCGCGACGCGCAAGCGCATGGCAATTTTCGTATCCCGTTACGATCACTGTCTCTACGACCTGCTGTTGCGCCACAAGGCCGGGGAGCTGGTCTGCGACATTCCCCTGATCGTGAGCAACCACGAAGACCTTGCGGAGGTCGCGACACAGTTTGGCATCGACTTCCACGTATTCCCGATCACCGAGAAGAGCAAACGGGAGCAGGAGGACCGGGAAATCGCGCTGCTTGGGGATCAGCAGATCGACCTGGTGGTCATGGCCCGATACATGCAGATCCTGAGTACTGATTTCACCGACGCGTTCCCGTCACGAATCATCAACATCCATCACTCGTTTCTGCCCGCCTTCGTAGGGGGCAAGCCTTATCACCAGGCCTACGGACGGGGAGTCAAGCTCATCGGCGCCACGGCCCACTATGCGACCAGCGACCTGGACGAGGGACCGATCATCGAACAGGACGTCATCCGGACGTCACACCGGGATTCCCTCGAGGACCTGGTGTGCAAGGGACGAGATGTAGAGCGCTCGGTTCTGGCCCGCGCCGTACGCTGGCACCTGGAAGACCGGGTGCTGGTCTACGGCAACCGCACCGTCGTGTTCCACTAACCGGTCCGGACCCGCCGGCTTCCGGGTCGGGCTGCCGGGCCTAGCGGATGAGACCGTCCCGCTTCATGCGGGCGACGATGGGCTCCGTGACCTCGGCCAATCCCGTGGCCCGTGACTCGAGATCCCGGGCTTTCGTGGTCATCTCGTAGACCAGCTTGGCGTTTGCCGTCTCGTAGAGCTTGGAGTCGATCTCGATTTCGCCCTCGACGGTGGTGATCGGCGGAGCCGTTTTGAACTCCCCGTAGACCACCGGCACGCCGTACACCCCGTAGTAGGGATGCCAGTAACCGTATCCGGTGGCTTTGTAATAGGCATCACCCTGGGTTTCCAGCGTCCCGCCTTCCCGGCCTTCGGAGCTGGCCGAAACCAGACTGGTCGCGAGTACCGCGTCGGCGTTGAACTCCTTGATGAGCCGCTCGATGGCCTCCCTGGAAAGTTCTTCCGTGCTCTTCATGCCGTCACAGCTCGGTATGCCCACGGCCGAGGTCTCTTTCATCTCGGCGCGCATGAAACGCTCGAAGGCGCAGCGTGCGTTGTACTCCGGCGTGAGCCCGATGATCAGGATCCGGGAAAACGCCTGCTTGTCCGAGCTGTCGCCTTTCCATTCGCTGTCTACCTCCACCTGCCTGGAAGCACAGCCGGCGAGCATGAGGCTGCCGATCAGCGCAAGGACCGTGGCCGGGAGGACGCGTCGCGCCCGAAGGTAATCACCAGGTGCTGCCAGCACATCCCACTCCTGTCCCCGACCCGATCGGGAAAAAAATCACAAGCAATGAATTCGCGTCTGCCGAAGAGCGCCAGCATATTCCCTTTGCGGACGATGAGCTACCGCGACCGGGCTGCGTCATGATCGGCCGCCACTCTCCTCCCTTGTATCCAGCACGACAACCGGTCCCCTGGATCCAAAATTTGAATTTCTGGCCTGTCGGAGTTGTGGCGCGTCGAGGCTCGAACCGGCCCGGCAGATCCCTCTCAGTACAGACCCACGGCGTCGCCGAAATGCAGCGACCCGACCAGAAACACCGTCGCCAGCGCGAAGATCTTGAGCAGGAGCGGCCCGACGAACCGGACCCAGGCCATGTACGGAACCCGGCCCAGCGCCAGCGCGCCCATCAGCAGCGCGCTGGTCGGTACGATCATATTCGTGAACCCGTCGCCGAACTGGTAGGCGAGCACTGCGGTTTGCTGCGGCACATCCGTCAGCGTCGCCAACGGGGACATGATGGGCATGGTGACAAACGCCTGGCCGCTGCCCGACGGGATAAAGAAGTTGCAGATGGTCTGAACCGCGAGCATGCCGATGGCCGACACCTCGGCCGGCATGCCCTCCAGCAAACCGGCGATGCTGAAAATGATCGAGTCCAGGATCTGGCCGTCGCTGAGCACGACCTCGATCGTACGGGCAAAGCCGACGATCAGGGCCGCGGCGGTCATTTCCGATGCCCCCTGAATGAACGTCCGGCTGACATCGCCGGGAGCCATGCCCGCGATTACGGCGGCAACCAGCCCGACGGCCAGGAACACGGCATTGAGTTCGGCGATATACCAGCCATAGCTCTTGGCCCCGAACACGAAGCCCAGGATGCCGAGGACAAACACCCCCAGAATCGCGATTCGTTTGCCGGTCAGCTCCCGGTCCTCGGGCAGATCGAAGCCCGCGCTGTAGTCGATGTCCGCAACCAGGCTGCTGGCCGGATCTTTCCACACACGCATCGCATAGCGGTAGGTGTGATGAAACGCCAGGGCGAGGAACGCGATCATCATGACAAAGCGGGCGCCGGCGCCGGACGTCAGGGGCACGTTGGCGATGTTCTGGGCGATGATGACGTTGAACGGGTTGATCCCCGCACAGGCCCAGCCGATACCGCAGGGCACCCAGACCATGGCCATCGCGACGACCGCGTCCATGCGCATGGCCAGGCTCATGGTGACGATGATCGGCACAAGCGGCACGTACTCCTCGCCCATGCCGATCGTATAGGAGCCCATGCTGAACAGGCCCAGGCAGCCGGCGATCAGGATGCCCGGGCTGTGCCCCAGGTGATCCACCGCCTTGTGAAGAGCGGAATCGATGGCGCCACTGCGCCGGACAATAGCGATCACGCCGCCCACGATAAAGATCAGGAAAATGATGTCCTGCGCGCTCTCCAGGCCCTCCGTGATCGCGCTCAGGAAATGCCAGGGCGGCAGGCTTGCCCTTTCGGTTCCCTCGAGACGCTCGTAGGTCCCGGCCACCAGCATGGTCCGGTTCGGGTTCTCGGCATAGGGCTCACGGTCGAACTCGCCCTGCGGTATGACGTAGGACAGCAACTGCGCGACGATGATGAATGAGAAGATCAGGACCAGGGAATCCATCGACCAGCTGCGTTGGGTCACTGAGGCGTCCTGTGCATGGGGCTAAGGTGGCGCACAGCCTATCCGAGAGAAACGCAAGGGTCTAACCTGCCGGTGGGCGGACCCTCGGCCCGGGCTCGCAGTCCTTCGCCCTCGCCCGGCCTCGCGTCGCGCATCCCGGCAACTCGGCGGCGCGGCGCATTTCAGCGGTGGCACGCGGTATGATGCATCGCCTCCCGGAGAACCCCACACCGGGCCTCTCTCTATGCAGCAGGTTTCTCCGATGTCCGATTCCAAGAACCCGGGTACCCAATTCAGCGACCTCGAACTGGCCGCGCCCCTGTTGACGGCCCTTGAGGAAGTCGGCTACGAAACCCCTTCCCCGATCCAGGCACAGGCCATACCGCATCTGCTGAAGGGCCTGGATCTGCTCGGCCACGCACCGACCGGCACCGGCAAGACGGCGGCCTTCGCGCTGCCCCTGCTCTCCCGCCTGGATCTTGAAAACAAGCAGGTCCAGGTCATGGTGCTGACACCGACCCGGGAACTCGCTATCCAGGTCGCGGAGGCCTTTCAACGCTACGCGAGTCACCTGAAGGGCTTCCACGTTCTGCCCATCTATGGCGGCCAGGATTACTCCGGACAGCTGCGGCAGCTCAAGCGGGGCGTGCACGTGGTCGTCGGAACCCCCGGAAGGGTCATGGACCATATGCGCCGCGGAACCCTCAAGCTCGGCGGCCTGCAGGCATTGGTCCTGGACGAAGCCGACGAGATGCTGCGCATGGGCTTCATCGAGGAAGTGGAATGGATCCTGGAGCAGATTCCCGATACCCGCCAGATGGCCCTGTTCTCGGCGACGATGCCCAGGGAGATCGAGCGCATCGCGCGACGGCATCTCGACGAGCCGAAAGAAATCTCCATCAAGGCGAGAACCGCAACCGCGGAAACCATCCGCCAGCGCTACTGGGTAGTCAGCGGACTGCACAAGCTCGACGCCCTGACCCGGATACTGGAAGTCGAGCCCTTCGACGCCGTCCTGATTTTTGTCCGTACCAAGACCGCGACCAGCGAACTGGCCGACCGGCTGGAAGCTCGCGGCTACTCGGCGGCGGCGATGAACGGCGACATGGTGCAGAAACAGCGCGAGCAGATGGTCGAGCGCCTGAAGAAGGGCTCCCTGGACATCCTGGTCGCCACCGATGTCGCGGCTCGCGGCCTGGACGTGGACAGGATCAGTCACGTCGTCAACTACGACGTCCCGCATGACACCGAGTCCTATATCCACCGTATTGGCCGCACCGGCCGCGCAGGCCGCCACGGCGAGGCCATCCTGTTCATCGCGCCGCGGGAACGGCGCATGTTCCACGCCATCGAGCGCGCGACCCGCCAGAGAATCGAGCCCCTGGAGCTGCCCAGCACCGAGCGGGTGAACAACAAGCGCATCGCTGACTTCAAGCAGAAGATCACCGACGTGCTGGCTGCGGGCGAACTGGCCTTCATGCAGGGGCTGGTCGAGCAGTACCAGCAGGAACACGACGTGCCCGCGACCGAAATCGCAGCGGCGCTGGCGAAGATGGCCATAGGCGACCGCCCGCTGCTCATGAAGCCGGACGCGAAACGACCTTCCGCCCGGATGCCGGAGGCTTCACCGGGCGACCGCTTCGAGCGTCCGCCGCGTGGCAAGCCGCGGGCCCGCTCGGACGAAGGCCTGGAGCGTTTCCGGATCGAAGTTGGCTATGTCCACGGTGTGAAGCCCGGCAATATCGTGGGCGCCATCGCCAACGAGGCCGGACTCGACGGCCAGCATATCGGGCACATCGAAATCGAGACCGATTACAGCCTCGTGGCCCTTCCCGAGGGCATGCCCTCCGACATCTTCAAGGATCTCAAGAAGGTCCGGGTATGCGGCCAGGCACTGAACATCACCCGGGTGGGCGATGCGCCCGAGAAGCGCTTCGGCGGGCCGAAACCGGGCGCGCCGCGCAAGCCGGGCAAGCCGCCCGCCACGCGAAAGACCGGCAAGCACGGCGGGCCGAAATCAGCAAAACCCGGTGGCCCCAGAGCAGGCAAGCCACCCGGCAAGAAAAAGCCCGCCTTTAAATCCGGCAAGCCGAAGAAGAAGCGGAGCTAAGCGGCCGTCCGCGCCGAGCCGTCGGCCGGCCTGACCGCCGGCTTGAGATCGTGTCGAAAAAGGGCCGGGCAGGTCAGCGGCAAAGCACTGGCGAGACGAGCAGGGCACCTAGCCCACGCTGATCTCCGTCTGGACGCTACCCACCCGGCATGACCGGACCGAGACAGTCACGGTCCCGCTCCCCTTGACCACGAACGACTGCCGGGACGTGCCCGTGTTGCCGCGGCCATAGGGGTAATAGAGCACGCCCGTCCCGTCGCAGAGACCCCGGCCCCAGCCGTCCAGGTGCCCCAGCCGGCGGCGTTCCGGCCCCTCGGCGAGTTCGCACGCCTCGCAGGCAATTTCGAGATAGGGTTCCTCGTTCCAGCTCAGCTGCTTCGCCGAACTGAGCACGTAGCTGGGCAGATAGCCTTGATTCTCCACGGCAAGATCCACCCGCGACAGCCCACCGCCCAGGTCCTCGACCTGAATGTCCGACACGCGGATCCTGGGTGCCATCGCCGCAACGCGGAGAAACGCGGCGGACTGCTGATCGCAGGTTTCCGGCAGCAGTTCATAAGGTGGGTTGAAGATCCCGACCCGCTGGTCGACGCCGCCGAGTTCCACCGGTCCAAGCTGCGGGTGTTCCCATGCTTTCCACGGGCGCACGATACGCCCGAAATTATGGTCCCGGTCCCACTTCCCGATC
Organism: uncultured Gammaproteobacteria bacterium; assembly: GCA_963842955.1. Classification (GTDB taxonomy): domain Bacteria; phylum Pseudomonadota; class Gammaproteobacteria; order Steroidobacterales; family XN24; genus JARFQW01. The sequence goes on along the minus strand of CAWJIJ010000005.1, from coordinate 80,495 downwards.
TTGACCAGGTCGTCCCGGCTCCGGTGGGCGTAGTTGTCGACGAACGGTTTCTTGCGCTCGAACCCGACCCGCGCGAACAGGTCCCAGAGCTCCACAACATAGGAAATGCAGCCCCGCTGGTGATAGGCGTAGTCAGTCAGGTCCCCGTGGATGGGCTTGTCCGGCTCGTAGGTGAATTCCTCACACCCGCTGACCGTCGGGTAGCCGCTGTAGTCTTCCAGCCAGCGCGCCGCCTGGCGAAATATGGCCAGGTCCGACTGGTCCATCTTGGAGTCGGGCAGATGCGACAGCGGCCGGATGCCGACACCGCCGAAGGTGTGCAGGTTCAGCCACGCAAAGATATTCGGACGGCCGGTCGTAAACTCCATGACGGCCCGGGACTCCGGCTCGCTGCCGGGAAATGCGCCTGCCCCTATCTGGTCGTGCTCGGGCCGCCAGGACCAGGGAAAATTCCGGTTCAGGTCGGTCGGACAGTCGGACAGAAACGACGGCGTGGGGATGGTCCGCCCGTCGTAGTTCTCGATCAGGCCCTCGGGATAAAGTTTGTAGAACGGACCCTCGTCATCGAGGGTGCGCAGGAGCATGAGGTTGGCGACCTCGCGGGACTCCACGAACTCCCCGGTGGCGTCCTCTACCCGCATGGCCAGGGCGAGACCATCGCCGTCTACGTCACAGGGCCGCCAATAAGAGCGTCCTTCGTCCGGCCGATCGTCCCGGGTGTTCGAACGGACGAACCCGGCGTGGTCCAGCATCCGCTCGGCGCCATCCGGAGAGATTCGCGGCATCACGTAGAGCAGTACATCCTTGAGGACCTCGCACGCGCCCGGCGGTAGATCCTGGGGCGTCACGCCGTCGGCATGGAACCTCAGCATGTCCTCGGCGATACCCAGCGCGACACTGGAGCCGCACAACTCCGCCGCGTGCATGTTGCCGTCCACCCAGACCGCTGGCCGGATGTCGTCCGGCCGCGGGCCGACCGTCAGGACCCACAATTCGCGGCCCTCGTCGGTGCGGCCGATGGACTGCAGCCGGGCCAGGTCCGGGTATTCGGCGGCCCAGGACTGGAGGGTGGCGGTGAGTTCTTCGTAGCTCAGGTAACGATTGCGAAAATCTGTATTCATGCTCGGTTTCTTCTTGTCCTTGTTTTTCCGGGAATCCGCCCTGCCATTGATCACGCCGCACGATGGTCAGGCCTCCGAGATCCGGACCGGTCCACCCGCTTGCGCGCAAAATTCAGTCCTGTTGTAGGGTACAGAAAAATCCTCTCCGGGTTACCGGGTCCATCCAGGCGCCGCTTGAGGCTCGCGAGCGACAAGAAGACAGGCTTACGGTTCTCCCGCCGACCGTCAAAAACGAACAGCTCCCAGCTAGGAGTTCGGATGGCGCCGGCTTCCGCATCGGGCGAACGGGGCGCACAGGGCGTCTGAAAATGCCCTGTCCGGAAACACCGGTTCGGCACGTCTCGCGAACAGGAGCACGTATCGATGACGAACACCGCATCTCAGCCCCGGGGCCTCAGATTCCCGGTATTCCAGGACGCTCCCGATCAAGCCCGGCGCAATATCCGGCGAGATCATCGCGGGAATCACCCTGGCCGCCCTCGCGATCCCCGAAGTCATGGGCTACACGAAGATCTCGGGCACACCGGTCATCACCGGCCTCTACACGATTCTAATTCCGATGTTCCTGTTTGCTGTCTTCGGTTCGTCGCGGCACCTGGTCGTCGGTGCGGATTCTGCCACCGCGGCAATCCTTGCCGCGGGCATCGTCGGCATGGCCGCCGTGGGTTCGGACGAGTATGTCGCCCTGGCCGCCGTGCTTGCGATCATGGTGGCCGTGTTCCTGTTTCTCGCCCGCGTGCTCGGGCTGGGCTTCCTCGCTGACTTCCTGTCCAGCACCGTGCTGGTTGGATTCCTCACGGGGGTCGGCATTCAGGTGGCCCTGGGTCAGATCGGCGGCATGCTCGGCCTGGAAGTCAGCGGCCACGGGACCCTAGGGAAAGTCATGGCCGACCTCCAGCACATAGGCGAAACCAATCGATATGCGCTGGCCATTGCCGCGACTGTACTCGTCCTTATTGTCGGCCTGAAAAAAGTTTCTCCAAAAATTCCCGGCGCCCTGATCGCGGTCATCGGCGCCATGGTCGTCAGCTGGGCCATGGACCTGCAGTCCTACGGCGTGCGCGTCTTGGGGGAGGTTCCCAGCGGCTTGCCGGCGATCGGCATTCCGGACATTGACTGGAGCCTGGACCTGGTGCAAAAGCTGGTCCCGACGGCATTTGCCATGTTCGTTGTCATCCTGGCCCAGAGCGCCGCGACATCCCGGGCCTTCGCGGCCCGCTACAACGAGAGCTTCAGCGAGAACACGGACCTGGTCGGCCTCGGCATGGCCAATATCGGCGCCGGGCTCTCCGGGACTTTCGTGGTCAGCGGCAGTCCGACCAAGACCCAGATGGTGGACGGGGCCGGCGGTCACAGCCAGCTGGCCCAGCTGACCACTGTGCTCGTCGTCCTCATCGTCATTCTTTTCCTGACCGGCCCCCTCGCCTATATGCCGGAAGCGGTCCTGGCAGCCGTGGTATTCATCATCGGCCTGGATCTGATCGACCTGAAGGGCATGCGAACGATATTCGCCCAGGCTCGCTCCGAGTTCTGGGTGGCCCTCGCCACGGCGGCCATGGTGGTATTCGTCGGTGTCGAACAAGGCATTGTGCTGGCCATGGTGCTGTCGCTGCTCGACCATGTCCGGCGCGGCTACCGGCCAAAAAACATGGTCATCGCTGCGGCGGGCGCCGACGGCTGGCGAACGTCGCCCGTGAGCATGCCTGAGCAATTCGAGCCGGGGCTCATGGTCTATCGGTATTCCCATAGCATGTATTACGCCAACGCCGAGCAGCTTTCCGCCGAGGTGCTGGATCTGGTCAACAGCGCTGATCCCGAGCTTGCCTGGTTCTGTATCGAGGCATCCGCGGTCGATGACATCGACTTCTCCGCAGCAGCCAAGCTGCGTTCGATTTATGAAATGCTGAAGGACAAGGGGGTCAAGCTCGTATTCGTGCGTGTGAGCGCCGACGTCAAGGCGGAACTTGATCGCTACGGCATCACGGAACTTGTTGGCGAGGACGCCTTTTTCACCAGCGGCGAGGAAGGCATCAGCAGCTATCGCGAGAGGACACGATCATGAACTTCGACTTGCCGGAACTCACTGACAAAACGCCTGGCGGCATGTTGTGCCAGGTGAAGGTCAGCGACCTGAAGCCGACACAAAACGCGGTGGGTTTCGACGAAGTCAACGACAAGGTGGCCCGGTACAGCGCCAAGTCGAAGGAAGATCTCAGAGAGTACCTTCTCGTGCATTCGATACCCGTGGTCATCGGCAACGGCGGATTGTTCTATCTAACCGATCACCATCACATGACCAACGCGCTATGGAAAACCGCCGCGTGCAAGAACAAGTCCGGCATCAGCAAGGAAAATTTGCGCGTCGTCGTTACGGTTCTACTCAATCGCGCGGGACTCAAGGATTACTACTTCTGGAAGGCTATGCACAAACTCCGCCTGGTCTATTTGTTCGACAACTACGGTGGCGGGCCGATACGACCGATGGACCTTTGCGGTCATATCAAGGATCTGTCGAATGACCCATATCGCAGCCTGGCCTGGGAGGTTCGCAAACGGTACGGCTACGGCAAAAGCCCGCATGCCTTTTCCGAGTTCCTGTGGGCCAACTTCTTCCGCATCCGGATTGTCATCGACAACTGGACGCTCAAGGACAAGATACGGGGAGAAGATGTCTTGCTCAACGAGCTGCCAATGGAGCATCGCGAGGAAATTATTGATGAGGCCATGCAGCTGGCCCGCTCTCCCGAGGCAATGGGCATGCCGGGATACTCGGGTCCCGGCTAGGCTGCAGGTCAGCCGCAGGGGGGCAGTTCGGAACCCGGATCCCCCAATACTACTCCACGTCGATGATGATCTTTCCCCTGGCTCTCCCTGACTCCGAATATTCGATGGCCTCGCGGATCTCGGCCAGGGCAAAGCTCCTGTCGACGATGGGCACGACCTTGCCCGCCGCCATCAGGTCGGACAGAACGGTCAGGTCCTCCCGGGACAACTCGGCCAGCAGCGTATGGATCTCCTGGTCCAGGAACGGCGCATAGATCATGGCCTTTACCGGCGTAACCAGCGGCGCGAGCCAGTCGCCCTTCGGCCCGCCAACAATCACGAGCCGCCCCTCGGGCTTCAGGACACGCCTGTTTGCCCCCAGCGAGTGGTTGCCCACCATGTCGACAATCAGATCGTAGCGTTCCCCGCTCTCGGTGTAATTTTCGCGCGTGTAGTCGAACACGTGATCGGCGCCGATGGCCTGAACCATCTCGACGTTTCGCGTGCTGCAGACCGCGGTTACCTCCGCGCCCAGCGCCTTGGCGATCTGCACGGCGAACGTGCCCACGCCCCCGGATGCGCCGTTGATGAGCACCTTCTGGCCGGGCTTGAGCTGGCCCTTGTCGCGCAGCGCCTGCAGGGCGGTGACGCCCGCTATTCCCACGCCGGCCGCCTGTTCGAAGGTGACGTTGGCGGGTTTCGGGACGATAGCCCGGTTGACGTTTACCGTGACGTACTCTCCGAAGGCACCGGTTCTACTGCCGAACACCTCGTCGCCGGGCTTGAACCGGGTAGCGTTTCCGCCAACGGCCTCTACCGTGCCGGCAAAATCCACACCCAGGCGCGGATCCTCTGGCGCGCCCAGCCCGGACATCAGGCGCATGAAATAGGGCGAGCCGCGCATATAGTGCCAGTCCAGGGGATTCACCCCGGCGGACCGGATGCGAACCAGGACCTCGTCATCCCCTGGCACCGGCTTTTCGATTTCTTCGAGGTTGAGCACCTCCGGGGATCCATAGCAGCGATAGATGACGGCCTTCACCGAATCGACGCCGCCTGAGTCGGCTGGCGCCGGCGGGCATGCCTCCGTGTGGCTGAGCACGTAGGCCAGCGAAGCGGTGGCAAGAAACAGCAGGACCAGGAGCCCCACGGCGAACTTGTAGCGAAGCTTCATTGATCCATCTCCCGTCACTGGTTCCGAATGTCGTTCGGTCTACGTGTAGACCAGGCAGGCCCGTCTTGCGGCGGAAACACTTAAGCACGGATCAATCATCGCGCTAAAACAAATTCACAATGACCCATGCACGTCCGTGTTGCCAGCAGTCCTCCCCGGCGCCTGAGCGGTCAGGGCGCACTGGTTAACTTGGCCCTTTCCGGCCGGCCGGCCGTGCTATGTTACGCCGGCATCGATTTCCGGTGCGTGCCTGTTCAAGGGGGAAAAGGAAAGAATGAGAAGAATCACTGTAAGAGCTCTTGCCGTACTCGCGTTCGCTGTCTCGTCCATCAGCATTTCAACTAACGTCCTGGCGCAGGAGTGGCCGTTTGTCGAAGGGGACTTCTGGGAAGTCACCGGGATTTCCATCGAGGACGGCGGCGGGCTGACCTATGCGAACTGGCTGGCCACCGAGTGGCGGAAAAACCTGGACTTCGCCAAGTCCAAGGGCTGGATCAAGGACTATATGATCCTGTCCAATGTCTATGGACGAGCCGATGAGGCTGACCTCTACCTGATCAGGGTGCTGGAGAGTGTTCCTTCGGGTGCCGAAGGTGAACAGCGCCGGAAGGAATACATGGAATGGCAATCCAAGAGTTTGTCTGACATGCAGAAGGAGAGCGGCAATCGCGCCGAGTACCGCGAAGTCCTGAGCAGCTCGCTGCTTCAGCACATGAAGTTCAGGGACTAGCCACCGCGTCTGGCTGCCTGCCAGGGTTTCAGTATTCTGCCGGCAGTCTTGAGAACGGTGACGGGCGGGGAAGTTTTCTTTCCCCGCCCGTTTTTTTTGCTGCCATTGCCGGCCATGCCGGTGAACGAAATCTGCACCGGCGCGGGAAAAGAACGCCACCGCAAGCCAAGGAGGATATCGCCGTGTCCCGCCCGATGGCCCACTGGAATCCTGCTATTGCCGGCCTTCGCCGATGGAGTGCTCCTACGCAGATCGCTCCTGTGGAAGTCAGGATGATGCGCGGACTGATTCTTGCCTCAGCTGTCGGGCTTACGATGGTTCCGGCCGGTTCTGCAAAGGCGCTCGAAGGATGAAGGGGAAGAGCAAGCCGCGCCAGCCGCCCGGGCACCAGCCGTCGGGGACGGCGAGGCTACGTATCCGATGGACTGAGATCCGGACATCTTGTCGGCAGCCCGGATCCCCACCGCTGGGCATGCGCTGATCCCGACGGTACCAGACACCCACTAAACTGTGACGGTGATTCGCAGAGGAGATTCGGGACGTGAGCGTAAAGGACCCGGGGCAAACCCTACGTGACGAACTCGAAAGCCTGATCCAACCGCTCCAGGAAGCCCTGGCCAGGGTTATACGCAGCACCGATGACCGGCCGGCACTGCAACCCGGCGCGGAAGCCGCGCTGGCCGGATTTCACGCGCCGCTGCCGGAGGCGGGCTGCGGCGCGGCCGAAGCCATCGACGAATTGCTCAGACTCAACGAGGTGGCCGGCGGGAACACGGCCGGCCCCAGGGCCTATCACTTCGTGATCGGTGGCTGCACGCCCGCCGCCCTCGCCGCCGACCTGCTGGCCACCGCCTTCGATGCCATTACGTATACCTGGGTGCTCTCCCCTGCCGGCGTCGAGATGGAGCGCCAGGCGCTCAACTGGCTGAAAGAGCTGTTCGGTCTTCCCGTGTCGTGGACGGGGGTCATGGTCACCGGCGCAACCATGGCGAACTTCGTATGCCTGGCCGCAGCGCGCCAGTGGTGGGGCGAGCAGCACGGCGTCGATGTCTCGGAGACCGGGTTGTCTGGCCTGCCGCAGATGCCCGTCCTGGGTTCGGGGTTCGTGCATGCGAGCACGCTCAAGGTGCTGGCGACCCAGGGGGTCGGCCGTGGGCATGTGCAGCGGTTTCAGCGGGACGATTTCGGACGCCTCGACATCGACGCCCTCAGAAAGGGCCTGGACGCTCTCGAGGGCGCCCCCGCCGTGGTGGTGGTCAACGCCGGCGAGGTGAACGCCGGAGAGTTCGACCCGGTTCTCGAGATGGTGGAGCTCGCACGACAGTACAACACCTGGATACATGTGGACGGCGCCTTCGGTCTGTTCGCGGCGGTCTCACCCCGTACGTCCCACCTCGTCGAGGGCCTCGAGCAAGCCGACTCGGCGACCGTGGATGGTCACAAGTGGCTCAACGTCCCGTATGACTCGGGCTACGCGTTTGTACGCGACTACGGTCTCATGGCACGGGCGTTTCGCTATTCGGCCGACTATCTCCCGGTAGAGGACCATGCCCGGCCCACCTACGGCGCCATCGGCCCCGAGAGCTCACGCAGGGCTCGAAGCTTTGCCGTCTGGGCGACGCTCAAAGCCTATGGAAGAACCGGCCATCGCCGGATCGTCGAGCACTGCCTGGACATCACGCAGCATTTTGCCACGGTCGTTCGCCGTACACCCGGGCTCGAACTCCTGAATGATCCGCAGCTGAACATCGTGTCGTTCCGGTACGACCCGGGCGGTCGCGACGAGACCGCGCTGAACGACCTGAACGAGCGCCTCGGACAGGCGGTCCTCGATGACGGCCGGTTTCTCGTCGGCACATCGAAGATGGGTCCACGAACCATTTTCCGGCCGGCGTTTTCCAACTGGCGCACGCGGCGGTCCGATGTGGAAGCCCTGGCGGAAGTGATCGTCGAACTGGGCAGCCGGCTCGCCTGAGACTCGGGACGTCGGGGACGCGATTGACCCGGGTAGCGGGGACAACCCAACCGCATTGGTAGCGGCCATTCAAACCGTTGCGTCAAAGCGTTCGCTGGGCAAGCGAGCTCGTGTCGTACTATGATAATTTCGGCGTGGCGCGGGGATCGGCGTCAGTAAAGTTGCGATCCGGCCGAGGGGCTGTCTGCCAGGAGATTCGTTATGTTTCCGATTGTCAGGATGTATGAAACCCAACAGCAGGCTCGCGCCGCGGCACAGGCGCTCGCGGATGAAGGCCTGCCGCCGGATGCGATTTTCGTGGTGTCTTCCGATACCGATGGCGCCGAGACCAGCGGCATGCCGGCGGCCCTGAAGGCCGGCTATGCGCTGGGCGGACACCCGGGCTTCTTCTCTTCTGAAAACGCCGAGGCCTGCGCGCGGGGTTTGCAGCAGGGCCGATCCCTCGTCGGCGTCAGCGTGCCGTTTGGAAGCGGCCAGAAGGTGATTGATCTGCTGGAGGGTTTCCAGCCGGTCGAATCCGAACAGGTATCGCCGCCGATCCGGAAAAAAGTGTATCAACAGGAGCACGGCGCACCCTTGTCGTCATTCCTGGGATTGCCATTGCTGTCCCGGGATCCGGCCCCTGTGTCGGACTTCCTGGGTCTGCCGCCGCTTTCGAAAGGCCTGAGTTTTCTGTCGAGGGGTTATGATCCGTCGAAGAAATCCCGGTATTCCCTCTCTTCGCTTCTGGGCATGAAGCTACTGAGTCGAAACCCGGCGCCGCTGTCTTCCCGTTTCGGGATGAAGACGCTGTCGACAAACCCGAGCCCGGGAAACCGCAGCTTCGGGCTGCCGTTGCTGTCTCGCAAGGCCGCGCCCCTGTCGTCGACGGTCGGCCTGCCGACGCTGTCGCGCCGCAAGAAAGAGTGGAAGACGAGCTTCGGCCTGCCCCTGCTGATCGACGAGTAATCCTCGGCAGCCGGGCGTGCAAGGCGCCCGGCTGCACCAGACCTGCTCCCGGAGCCGCCCGGCCGTCATGCCGGACGGCTTTTTTCATGGGTTTTCAGAGGGCTGGATGGCCACACGATGGCCATACCAGCGAGGCGTAAAAGTCCCGGGATGGGTGTCATGTTAAGTTGACACCTTAAAACGTCAAGTTATCTTGACTTTACCTCGTCCAGTTGGCTAGTCTTGCCCCATGCGGGAGAAGGTTTCGTGGACTCACGGAGCCAACGGATGCCCCCTGACAGATGGTTCCGCCAGGGCCACCCGATCTTCGTGCATGACTCCGGGCTCTTCTTATTGGGGGCGCCACGGAGTCACTCCCGCATATGGGGCTCGCACGAGGCCGGGGTCCCCGTGACCCCAGGTGTGCTCTCCCCTTTGGGGGAGGGTGACTTTACTAATTGGGGAGATGATTTATGGCTACTGACTTGGACGATCCGGATCGGGTATGGCCGACAGGATTGACGATCCGCGAATCGGAAGAAATCCACAAGCACGTCATTGACGGCGCGCGGGTTTTCTTCCTGATTTCACTCATCGCGCACGTACTCGCGTTCATCTTCACTCCGTGGGGCGGCTGAGGAGCAAACCATGAACCAAGGCAGAATCTGGTGTGTCGTCAAGCCAACCGTTGGCTTGCCGCTTTTTCTCGGTGGAGTGGCGTTGATTGCCTTCATCGTACACTTCGCGATCCTCAACAACACGACATGGTTCCCGGCTTACTTCGGAGGCTGATGACATCATGTCTGGTAGCAGGCGGGTCAGGAGGGCAGGGTCAGGTGACCCCACCCTCCTGAACCACTGACAAGGCTGACCCTTGCCATGGCGGGACTCGGACGAAAGCTGACGGCAGCCTGGGTTTCGCTGGGTCCTCGATTCCTTCCCTTTGCCGACGTGGCCACGCCGGACCTTCCGGTCAGCCGGCTGTTTCGGCTGTCGCTGTTCCAGGTTTCCGTCGGCATGGCCCTGGTACTGCTCGTCGGAACACTCAACCGGGTGATGATCGTCGAGCTTGGCGTCCCCGCATCACTGGTCGGGCTGATGATCGCCCTGCCGATCGTATTCGCTCCGTTCCGCGCGCTGATCGGCTTCCGTTCTGACACGCATCGATGCGCCCTGGGCTGGCGGCGCGTGCCGTTTATCTGGAAGGGCACACTCCTGCAGTTTGGTGGCTTCGCCATCATGCCCTTCGCCCTGCTTGTACTCGCCGGCAAGGGGCATGCAAGTGACGCACCGGCATGGATCGGCCAGGCATCCGCCGGTCTGGCCTTCCTCCTCGTCGGCGCCGGCCTGCATACCGTGCAGACCGCTGGCCTGGCGCTGGCCACCGACTTAACGCCCCCCGAATCCCACCCGAGAGTCGTGGGCCTCATGTACGTGATGCTGTTGCTCGGCATGATTGCCAGCGCGCTGCTCTTCGGCGCTCTGCTGACCGACTTCTCACCGGGCCGGCTGGTGCAGGTCATCCAGGGCGCGGCAGTCGCGACGGTATTGCTCAATATCATCGCCATGTGGAAACAGGAGACCCGGCGGCCCCTCAGGGGCGCGGCCGAACCGGCACCCGATCCGGGATTTCGGGAGTCGTGGGCTCACTTCTGCGCGGGCGAACACACCGTCCGCCGCCTCGTCGTTGTGGGCGTTGGCACCATGGCATTCGGCATGGCGGACATCCTGCTGGAACCCTTCGGCGGCCAGGTGCTCCAGATGACGGTGGCCACGACAACCCGGCTAACCGCCCTGCTCGCCTTGGGTGGCCTGCTCGGGTTCGGGCTCGCATCCCGGGTCCTCGGACGTGGTGCGGACCCGTTCCGGCTGGCCCGGCAGGGCGCGGTGATCGGCCTGCCGGCGTTTGTGCTGGTAATCGTCGCAGCGCCGATGGGACAGCCGATGCTGTTCCTGATCGGAAACTTCCTGATTGGCTTCGGCGGCGCCCTCTTCGGCCATGGGACTCTGACCGCCACGATGAACCAGGCTCCACGCCACCAGGCAGGCCTGGCACTGGGCGCCTGGGGCGCCGTCCAGGCCACGGCCGCCGGAACGGCGACGGGTATCAGCGGCAGTCTTCGTGATCTGGTGGATGCGACGTTCGGTTCGGGAGCAGCGCTCCTCGGTTTTGCGGAAGCGGCCAATGGCTACCTGGCGGTCTACTCGCTGGAGATTGTGCTTTTGTTGATCACGATCGCGGCAACCCTGCCGCTGATTCGACGCGAGCGTCCTTCCACCAGTGTGACAGGCACACCCGCGGTGGACCCGGGCAGCGGCTCGGCTGCCTGAGGATCGGGCATGACGCAGCTGGCGATCCTCGAATATCCTGATCCACGGCTCAGGCTCACAGCGGATCCGGTCACGGATTTCGGGGCCGGGCTGCGATCATTGGTCAACGATCTCACCGAGACGCTGAAAGCCACGGGAGGCATTGGCATATCGGCCCCCCAGGTCGGGGATCGCCGCCAGGTTGTCGTGGTGGACCTGGCCGATGAATCCTCGGCGCCGCGTGTCTACATCAACCCGAAAATCCTGGCTCGTGACCGCCTGGCCCTGGTCGAGGAGAGCTGTCTTTCGGTGCCCGGTATTGTCGGCAACGTGGTCCGCGCAACCCAGCTCCGCGTTCGCGCCCACCATGTCTCCGGCGAGTCGTTTGAATACGAGCTGACGGACATGCGCGCCGTGTGCCTCCAGCACGAGATGGATCATCTCCGGGGGAAGCTCTTCGTGGATCGCCTGCCGCTGCTCAGCCGGCTTCGCTTTCGCACCACCGAGGTCATGGGACGAAAGGGATTCATGGACACACGCCGTCGAGCCTGACGCGGCTGGAGAAGTCCGCGAACGCCAGAGACTCGGAGCATTCGGCCTGACTGCCAGTCTCGCCTCACCAGACACGGCTTCCGGTTTCGTCGCCCACATTTCCTGGAGGAGATCCATGTCGTCCAATCGCCGAGATTTTCTGAAAACCGGCGGCGTCCTTGGCGCCGCGCTCCTGCTGGATGCGGTTCCGGGAGCTGCGGCCGCCACGGAGCAGACGCCACCGGCCAAAACGACCCGTCCGGGCGCGGTGGATGAAACGCCGGGACCGTCGAAACCCAGGCGGATCCTGATCTTCGGCGGCACGGGATTTATCGGTCCCCACACCGTTCGGTATGCCGTGGAGCGTGGCCATCAGGTCACGATATTTACCCGCGGCCAGAGCAAGGCGGAACTCCCGGACGTGGAGATGCTGGTCGGCGACCGCGACGACAATCACGAGGCGCTGAAGGGTCGCACCTGGGATGTCGTAATCGACAACAACACCAGTCGTGACTACCGGTGGGTCCAGCGCAGCACGGAGATCCTCAAAGACGCGGTGGATCAATACATTTTCATTTCGTCCATTTCCGCGTACCAGATCGATGAGACCCTCAGCCAGCCGGACCGGGTTCTCGAGACTCCGCTGGTGGACGCCGGCTATCCCCGGGCACCGAGACCCGATGGCTGGAGCGACGGCGAGCCGCTGGAGTACGGACCCATGAAGGCCTATGCAGAAGACATTGTGCTCGCTGCTCTTCCGGGCCGCGCCACCATCGTGCGCCCGGGGCTCATCGTCGGTCCGGGGGATCATACCGACCGGTTCACCTACTGGCCGGTTCGCATCGCCGAGGGAGGCGAAGTGCTGGCGCCCGGCAACCCCAATCACGCCAACCAGATCATCGACCAGCGCGACCTGACCGAGTGGGTCGTTCGTCTGGCCGAGCACGGAACTACCGGGAGTTTCAACGGGGTCGGACCGGCATCGCGCCTGTCCATGGCGGAGATGCTCTACGGAATCCGGGCGGCGTTTTCAGCGCCGGTGGGCTTTACATGGGTGCCGACGGATTTTCTCGAAGAACAGGAAATCTCACCCTGGCAGGACATTCCGTCCTGGGCTCCGGGGGACCCGCTCATGTTCGTGGACAATGCGCCGGCCATTGCGACGGGTCTCACCTTCCGCCCGCTGGCCATGACGGCGGCCGACACGGTGGCGTGGGAGAGGTCCCGCCCACTGGCCGAACGCTCCACCCGGCCCGACGCCCGTTTCGGCATCAGCCGGAAAAAGGAAGCCGAAGTGCTGGCAGCATGGCACAAGAGGAATTCGTGAAATGCCGACGGTGCCGGCACTCGCTGTATCAATATCATCCGGCCAGCCCGGTGCCCGGATCTGGAGAAACAAAACGGCGGCGCATGATGCGCCGCCGTTTTGTGGTCTGCGAGTCCTGAAAAGCAGTCAGGCCGCTATTTCATAAACTCTCTCCCAACTGCCGGAGCAGCCGGTGGTCAGCGCTTGGCCACCACCGGATCGCGCCCGGACTCCGCCACGTCGAAGCGATCGAGGGTCATCACCTTGGTCCAGGCCTCCACGAAGTCTTCCACGAACACCTCTTCCCCGCCGTTCTCGGCATACACCTCCGCCACGGCGCGAAGCTCGGCATGGGACCCGAAGACGAGGTCGACGGGCGTCGCCGTCCACTTCACCTGGCCTGTCTTGCGATCACGGCCCTCGTAGATCCCCTCGTCCGTCGACGACTTGGTCCACTGCGTCGACATGCTGAGCAGATTCACGAAGTAGTCGTTGCTCAGGGTGCCGGGCTTGTCGGTGAACACACCGTGTTCGGACCCGCCCGCGTTGGCTCCCAGGGCACGCATGCCCCCGACCAGGACGGTCATTTGCGGCACGGTCAGGCTCAGCAAATCCGCCTTGTCGACCAGCATCTCGGCCGGCGAGCGGTAGTTGCCATCACCGTAGTAGTTGCGGAACCCGTCCGCGCTCGGCTCGAGCACGGCAAAAGACGCCACGTCAGTCTGTTCCTGTGACGCATCGGTGCGACCCGGGGTAAAGGGAACCGTCACGCTGTGTCCGGCGTCCTTCGCCGCCTTTTCGATAGCGGCTGCGCCGCCGAGGACGATCACGTCAGCCAGCGACACTCGCGTACCGTCAGATTGCCCGCGGTTGAAGTCCACCTGGATGTCCTGAAGACGCTTGAGCACCTTGGCCAGTTCCTGCGGATCGTTGGCGGCCCAGTCCTTCTGGGGCGCCAGGCGAATGCGTGCGCCATTGGCACCACCGCGCATGTCGGTGTCACGGAAGCTGGAGGCCGACGCCCAGGCGGTCCTGACGAGCTCAGAAACCGTCAGACCCGAATCGAGAATCTCGGACTTCAGCTTGGCCACGTCGGCCGCATCAATCAGCTCATAGTCCACCGCCGGGACCGGGTCCTGCCAGATCAGGGTCTCGCCCGGAAGTTCCGCACCGATGTAGCGCGCACTCGGACCCATGTCGCGATGGGTCAGCTTGAACCAGGCCTTCGCGAAGGCCAGTTCGAACTCCGCCGGGTTCTCCTGGAACCGCTTTGCGATTTTCCGATAGGCCGGATCCTCCTTCAGCGACAAATCGGTGGTGAACATGATCGGCGCGTGCCGCTTCGACTCGTCGAAGGCGTCCGGTACGAGATTCGCGGCCTGTCCGTCGGCCGGAATCCACTGGACCGCACCGGCAGGGCTCTTGGTCTGTACCCAGTCGAATGCGAACAGGTTATCGAGGTACTGGGAGGTCCACTGGATCGGGCTGGCCGACCAGGCACCTTCCAGGCCGCTGGTGATGGTGTCTTCAGCGTTACCCTTGCCACAAGTGTTGGTCCAGCCGAGACCCTGCTCTTCGATACCGGCGGCTGCCGGCTCCACGCCGATACAATCCGCCGGCTTGGCGGCGCCATGGGCCTTACCAAAGGTGTGGCCGCCGGCAATAAGCGCGACGGTCTCTTCGTCGTTCATCGCCATTCGGCCGAAGGTCTCACGAATATCCTTGGCGGCCGCGATGGGGTCCGGGTTGCCGTTCGGACCTTCCGGGTTCACGTAGATCAGGCCCATCTGGACGGCGGCGAGGGGGTTGGCGAGCTCCCGGTCGCCCTCGTAGCGCTCGTCGGCAAGAAATTCGTTTTCAGGACCCCAGTAGACCAGATCGGCCTCCCAGTCGTCCTCGCGTCCGCCGGCGAAACCAAAGGTCTTGAAACCCATCGACTCCAGCGAAACATTGCCCGTGAGGACCATCAGGTCTGCCCAGGACAGCTTGCGTCCGTACTTCTGCTTGACCGGCCACAGCAGGCGCCGCGCCTTGTCGAGATTGGCGTTATCCGGCCAGCTGTTCAGCGGCTCGAAGCGCTGCTGCCCGCCACCGGCGCCGCCGCGGCCGTCGGCCACGCGGTACGTTCCGGCGCTGTGCCACGCCATGCGAATCATGAACGGACCATAATGCCCGTAGTCCGCCGGCCACCAGTCCTGCGACGTGGTGAGCACCTCTTCGATGTCTTTCTTCACGGCAGCGAGATCGAGGGTGGCGAACTCCTCCGCGTAGTTGAAGTCCGCGCCCATCGGGTTGGACTCCGGCGAGTTCTGCCGAAGCGGCGCAAGATTCAGATTTTCGGGCCACCAGAACTGATTGGGCTTGGGCATGCCCTGGGCCAGGGCGGAGCTTGCCACCATCCCTGAAGTCGAGACCGCGAGAGCGGCCATCAGCGGTACGAGTTTTCTAATCATCGGAAACATCCTTTACGGCTATTAGGCGTTCTGTATGGGAGAAGTGTAGCTGAACATTTAGACTTGTTCTAAATTGATTGATCTGATCAGACCGATCGATGGAATCTATCGCCAGGGCCGGATGGCCAGGCAGCCTTGACTGCCTGCGCTCATCCTGTGCCGGCAACAATCCAGGCGTTCGGTCTACTCAGTCCTCCGGTTCCTCGAGTCCCATTCGTTGGTGCCACCGGGCAAGCGACTCCTCGGGACAGGCGTCGAAAACTCTGTCGTTCGGTCCCGCGGACAACGCGACCCGGTCCGGCTTCGAACCCACCATGAGGTGGGGGCGCTCCGGCGGCACGGGCAGTTCAGTGTCGATCGCCGAAGCGCGCGGATGCACCCGCTCGGCCCAGAGCGGGTCCCATACCCACAGCGCGCTGCCGCAGGCCCTGCGACCGCGCACCATCGAGCGGTCCGACCATTCAAACGAACCCACTCCCGAGGGAAGGTCATCAGTGAAGGTCATTCACCGATGGCCCTCCCTGGCACGGAGCGACTATTTCCGAGCGCCAGCCGCCTTTCTGCGCGGTGCTGCCTTTTTGCGTGCGGCCGCGCGCCGGGCGGGCGCTTTCTTGACTGCGACTTTGCGACGCGCCGGGGATTTCTTCCGCGCGGTGGCCTTACGGACCGCCGCAGGCTTCCTGGCGGTCTTCTTCGCAGCGGTCTTTCGAGCCGGTGCGGGCTCCTTCCGGGCCAGTCAGGCGTTCCTTGATGCTGGCCCAGCCGCCCTTGAGTTCCTTGTCGATGGCCGTCGCCGAGTCCTTGGCGTACTTGCCGAAGGCCCCAAGGCCGTCCCTGACCGCTGGCATCCCCTTTTCAAGCCAGGCGATAAAGCCCCTGGCACCCTTGCTCAGGGACTCGCTCGCGGCTTGCAGCGCGTTCTTCATCGAGGACACGTCCTTCCGGCCCGCTTTCCTCGTCCTTCCAAGCTGACTTTTCGCCGTCCTGGTGGTCATGACATCCTCCGTTGAATAACGGACTCCTACTACTTATATAGCTCATGATGCAGCGCAGCGCTGAACACGCCCGGAACCCAGACCGGGTCGGGTTTGAGAGCCTGGTGTGCGGCGGATATCTCTCGCCCAGGGCGCCCCTTCCGTTGTCGCAGCGGTCTTTCGCCGGCCCCCGCTCGCGCGGCCCTGGATTGATTCACTGGACAGGAGCCTTTCCCCCGGCGCAAGCTGATGCGGCAACGCAGCAAGATCAATCAGACCGCCCGCCACCGAGAAACTCGACATGCCCGGACCCAACCGCACTCATCTAACCGACCTCCGCGGGGCGGCCGCCCTGATGGTGGACGCCACCTCTGGCGTCACGAGGGTCGTTGAGCGCATGCACCGGACTATCCAGCGGGTTCCCGGTCCGGCGGGTGCAAAGACGACTGACCGGCCGGGCGGAATAACCGGGCTGGTCTATCGCAGTGTCATGGGCGGCATTCGGCTAAGCGGGCTCGGGATCGATGCCGGTCTGCAACAGGTGGCCGAGTGGCTGCCGGAAGGCGAGACCGGATCCTCACAGAAGCGCGACGCGTTCCTGTCGGTGCTCAACGGCGTGTATGGCGACTTCCTGGCTGACAGGAACAACCCGCTGGCGATCGACATGACGGTGCGCCATGCCGGCACTCCCATCGACCTGGACAACCCTCCGGCCAGTATCGCCCGCGGTCCGGCCGCCTCTTCGGCCGCAGGTCAGCCCGACGTTTGTTCAGGCAGACTTCTGCTGCTTGTTCACGGATTGTGTCTCAACGACGACCACTGGCTTCGCGACGGCCACGATCACGGGGCCGAACTGGCAGAGGAATTCGGTTATGTTCCGCTTTATCTGCGCTACAACACCGGCCGAAGCATCGCCACCAACGGGCGCGAGCTTGCCGCCCGCCTCGAAACCCTGGTGAGCCGCTGGCCGGCGCCGGTTACGGAACTGGTCGTCATCGGCCACAGCATGGGCGGGCTGGTTGCGCGCAGCGCGTGCCATTTCGCCGATGTCGAACAACACACTTGGCAACAGCACCTGCGCAAACTGATATTTCTCGGCAGCCCCCATCACGGCGCACCGCTGGAGCGTGGCGGTCACCGGCTCGATCGCCTGCTGGAAATCAGCCCCTACTCCGCCCCATTGGCACAGATCGGCAAGCGACGCAGCGCCGGGATCACGGATCTGCGCCATGGCAGAATCACCCATGGCGCTCCACGGATCGTACCCTTGCCGGAAAACGTGAAGTGCTATGCGGCCGCGGCAACCCTCGGCGCCCAGCGCGGGCTGCTGAGCGAGAGACTGGTCGGTGACGGCCTGGTACCCATACGCAGTGCCCTGGGACATCATCCCGATGCCGGTCCGGCCCTTGAAATCCCCGAGCATCGACAATGGGTCGGGTACCGCATGGGGCACCTCGAACTCCTCGGCCACCCGGAGGTTCACACCCGCTTGCGATGGTGGATAGACCGGGACTAGCAGCGGAAAACCCGGCCAAGGGAGCGTCTTCAGTGCGGGAGCCTCAGGCCGCGACGGACAACTCCCAACACAGCAATGATTCGAGTTCCCGGTCCTTTGGCCGGCCGGCAGCCGGTTCGCCAATGTGGATAGCGTAGATCAGGCCATCGGTAGCGAGATAGGCCACCGAAGAGTCATCCACCGACCAGAGTTCGCTCGGTGGCAGATGGGAAATCCGGGTTAATAACTCGGGCGTCAGCTTCATGGCGGGCTCCCCACTGGTGCCTGGGCGCCTCGGAAACTCCTTGCAGCACAATCCCCTTACGAGATAGTGATGTCCCTCTAACGATGGCATGGCGCGGCATGAGCGCGCCTTGATCGGGATCAATTTCCCGAGTTGGGGTCAGGTGCTCCCTGCTCCAGGGCGACGGAGCGCAAATAGCCGAACTTCCAGTGGATCTGTTCCGACGCGCCGTCGGCGGTGCCGTCGAGATGGTCGCCATGAACATGAACGCGTCACGCTTACAGGCTCCATGATTCGGATGTCCCCGATGACTGCCCCGGTTTCACCCACAGGAGCGGGCATGGACCCGCGCCGGGCGGCCGTCATATTTCCGGAATACCGCCGCCTGCCCCAGGAAACCTCTTATGGCCTGTCCGTACAAGAACCCGTTCGCGTTGTGCGGGCTCCGATCCAGCTCCTATCATGAAGACCTGGTGACGGTCCGGAAGGGTTGTTGCCCGGGTGACCGGGAAGAGTCACCGTCACCCTCCCATCAACACACGGAGAACGCTGCATGCCGCCGCCGGGCTCGCCAAGACGTATTCTGCTGGCCGGCGCCACGGGCTATATCGGGCGCGCGGTGGCCCACGAACTCTGCGAACGGGGCGATGCGGTCACGGCCGTAGTCCGGCCTCCTGACAAGTCCTCCGCGATCCGCCCCGAGACCGGGCTGCCGGGCAACTGCGTCATCTGCCCTGCCCGGCTCGACGACGCCGGTAGCGCCTTGCCCGACCTGGCCGATATCGCCGCAGACACGGTCGTGTCCTGCATCGCGTCGCGGAGCGGCGTGCCCGACGACGCTTGGCGCGTGGACTATCGCGCCAATGCCACACTCCTGGAGGCGGGCCGGCGGGCCGGCGCCCGGCATTTCGTCCTGCTTTCTGCCCTCTGTGTCCAGAAGCCACGGCTCGAATTTCAGCGGGCCAAGCTGGCATTCGAGGCGGAACTCGCCGGCTCCGGTCTGGATTACACCATCGTGCGGCCCACGGCTTTCTTCAAATCCCTGGCGGGTCAGATTCCGAGAGTCCAGGCCGGCAAGCCGTTTCTGGTGTTCGGCACCGGTACGGAAACCGCCTGCAAGCCCATTGGTGAGAGAGATCTCGCCCGCTTCATAGCCGATACACTGGACACCAGCGAGGCCCGCAACCGGATTCTGCCCATAGGCGGACCCGGTCCGGCCATCACGCCTCGCCAGCAGGGGGAGATGCTGTTCGCGATAGCCGAGCGGCCGCCGCGCTTCCGCAGCGTGTCCCCCGCCATCCTCAAAGGCGCCGCGGGCGTCCTCGCACCATTGGGACGGCTGTGGAAGCCCCTTGCGTCCAGGGCCGAGCTGGCCCGCATCGGGCATTACTACGCGACCGAGTCGATGCTGGTCTGGGACGAGCAGGCGGGCCGCTATGATCCCGACGCCACACCGGCCTGTGGCACCGAGACGCTGGAGCAGTTCTATCGGCGCGTGTTGTCCGATGGACTGGCCGGCCAGGAACTCGGAGCCCACAAACTGTTCTGAAAAACCCGGCTGGCGAAACTCAACGCCATCCCGGGAACCGTTACCCCGGAAACGAACGCCCTTTTCCTTCGCCCGCCAAGATCGGCAAACAGACCCGGGCCGTCAGACCGGCGGCGTACGGGTTCGGTGCCCGATACCTGTCGGGTGCTAGTATCGAGGGACATGCCACGCTCCCTGATTCTCCGCCTCTTGTTCCTGCTCGTGGGCCTGTTTGCCCTCTTCTATGCGGGCCTTGCGCTATTGCTGTCGCTCGATGACGAAGCCATCGAGACCCTGCAGAGGGAGCCGGCTTCCCACGAGACGATCGCCCTGTTCGGCGCCAGCGGCACGGCAGGTGACGGCATACTGAAGGCGGCTCTCGCCGATCCGGGTGTCCGCAGGATCCATGTGGTCACCCGTCGGGCAACATCCCGCATCGAGGCGGGTGTCGCCGCCGGCAAGGTTCATGTGACACGCCACACGAACTATCTCGACTACTCGGCGATCCGCGGCCAGATTGCCGAAGCCGACGCGGTCTACTGGGCCATCGGCATCAGTAGTCGCGGCGTCGACGAGGAGACCTATGGCCGCATCCACGTGGATTTCCCGCGGCAGTTCGTGACCGAGTGGCTGCAGGCGAGCACAAGGCCCGAGGTCACATTCCACTACATCAGCTCCAGCGACATATCCGAAGACGCCCGCATGATGTGGGCCCGGGAGAAGGTCCGGGCCGAAAAAACCCTGTTCGCCCTGGCCGAGGACTCGAAACTGCGGGTCGTGTTCTATCGGCCCGACTACATCGGCCCGACCCGGGAGCAGGCACATCTCGGGCAGCGGCTGCTCTACGGGTTCTTCGCGCCGGTCGGGGCAGCGGTCAAGGCAGTTCAGATCGGCCATGCCATGCTCGAGATGACGGCGCGCGGCACAAGCGTCAGCAATGGCGAGACCCTCGATACCCGAGACATCCTGCTTTACAGCGACGCTTACGGACGGCGAATCAATGGGGTCGGTGCAGAAGCCGGGCCGGACCCGGCCGACCCGGGCTGACAGGCGCTGATAGCTGCGGCAGCGATCAGAACCCGAAGTTTTCCTTGGGCACCTGCTGCGCCTTCTCGCATTCGGCCCTGAAGTCATAGGGAACCTCGTCGGCGCAGTCGGGCCATTTTCCGGTCGCCATCCAGAACTCCACCAGCCCCAGCCGTGCGCACAATCGCGCGAACCGTGGGTCCTTCCGTAGCTCGGGCATGCTCGCCTGAAACAGCATCGACGTCCGGTAACTGTCAGGACCCATGATGCCGTCATTGTTTCCCGCGGGACCCAGGCGGACGCCCTCGACGATTGCGTAAGCCTCCTCGACAAGGCCCAGGTGTGCGGCATAGACCAGACGAGAGCAGTCTGTCCAGCCGGTCCTGCTGACATGCTCCTCGAGACCGCGACGCCAATGGCCGATGTTTTCCGGCGACGGCTCGCGCTTGGTTCTGATGAATGCCAGGCCCTCCTCGAACTCGCGCAAGGGACGCGTCTTCGCGAGTTCCAGCAGTTCATCGACGCCGGCCCAATCTCCGAGAAAGGCTTTCGCTCGCAGCAGGCTGGATACGGGAAAGCTCATATCGGGTATGCGCCCAATGAGATCTTCGTAGATCGGTACCGCGTCCTCGATTCGGCCAGCGGCCATTCTTGCGAGTGCAACCACATTCGCCGACATCGGATCCAGCGGATCCGAAAGGTAGTTATGTTCGTCCTCCACCAGGCTTTCCCGTACGAGTCCGAAATTCCGCAAATACCAGCCAACGTACTTCTTCCCGTCACCCATTCCGGGAGCCTGGCGTATGCGTTCCAGGGCCGCATCGGCCTCCACGAACTGTCCGAACGGTGCAATCACGAAGAGCCTGGCCACCAGGGCGTCAACGTTCTGCGCATCGATCGTGAGGGCACGCTCCGCTTCGCGCTCTACCCGCGTCGCGCTCGCGGCTCGATCCTGGAAGGGCTGGTAGAAGCGCAGCCAGGCTCGCAGAAACGCCAGGCGGGCCCACGCTTCCGCGAATCGCGGCGCGCGTTCGGTCGCAACCTCCAACAGGCCGATACCGGTCCGCAACTCGTCGGGCGCATAGGATTTCGGACTGGCGCGCAGGTATAGATCGTAGAGTCGCGGATCGACCGCTCGCGAGGAGAAGCCGGAAAATGCCTGGTTTAGCGACTCGGCAATGTTCTCCGAAATATCGTCTTGCACCGCGAAGATGTCTTCCAGGCCACGATCGTACCGGTCAGACCACAGCGTCGTTCCGGAGGACGTGTCCATAAGATGCCCGCTGACCCGAACCCGGCCCGCAGCTCGGCGAATGGAGCCATCCAGGACGTGGGAGCAGTTGAGGGCCTGGCCCGCCTCCGCCTTGCGTTCGCCGCGAAACTGAAAACTCGACGTGCGGCCAATCAGGCGCAGGTTGGCGCCTCGGGACAGGCGCCGAATGATCTCTTCGCTGACCCCGTCGGAGAAGAACTGCATCTCGGGGTCACTCGACAGGTTGTCGAATGGCAGGACGGCGAGGACGATTTCCGATGGTGGATCCGGCCGCGCTGCAATCGCCGGGGCGCTCGGCTCGAGGCGGGTCCCCGTGAGGGCGGCCACGCTGCCGACCACGGCTTGCCACGCGGGAAGGTCGGCATTGCCGTTCCAGCCGGCCAGGCTGGCACACTGGATCTGATCAAAGGGCATTGGTAGCGCAGATCCGTCGACAGTGACCTGCACAAGCTTTCGATCCATACGGGCCAAGTCCGCTTCGGAGCGGACCCACTCAGACCTGGCGGCGTCCGCGGACCAGATCACGACGACAGCCTTCGCCGCCCGTAGCTCGGCCTCGATGACATCGGCGTAGGCACGATGAGCAGGCAGTTGCTGGTCGCGCCAGACGCTATAGCCGAGTGCCCGAAGCGCGTTGCAGACCCGTTCTGCCTGGGCTTCCGTCGAGCGCGCATAGGAAATAAAGACGTCAGACACTCTTCGGCAATCCCATCCTGCAGAGCGACATTGCGAATCGAAAGGGAGTATAGCCGGGGGGACGACCATGGAATCGAATGCGGTAGCATGCGCCCATGACCCCAATGAAACCCAGCACCTTGAGAATCGGCAGGCGCTACCGCCCGTCCAGGCTGGCGCCAGAATACGACGCGCTTGTCATAGGTTCGGGCATCGGCGGCCTGACTACCGCAGCCTTGCTGAGTGACCTGGGCTGGAAAGCCTGTGTGCTCGAGCAGCACTACACCGCGGGCGGCTACACCCATTCCTATGAACGCCATGGTTACGAGTGGGACGTTGGCGTGCACTACATCGGCGATGTCGGCGCGAAAACCCGCACCCGGAAAATGTTCGACTACCTGACGGATGGTCAGCTGCGATGGGCGCCGATGGACGACGAGTACGATCGCTTCTACGTCGGCGACAAGGTGTTCAACGCGGTCGCGGGCAAGACCGAGTTCCGGGACAACCTGGTTGCCCAGTTCCCGGCCGAGGAGCAGGCGATCGATCGCTACATGGCGCTCCTGGCCCAGGTGGGCGGAGCCTTGTCCATGTTCGGCATGGCGAGAGTCATGAAGCCGTGGCAAAAGGCGGTGGCCGATCCGTATCTGAAGTGGAAGATGCCGGACTTCATTTTCCGCAACACCCACGAGGTGCTCAGTGAGCTGACGGACGACGAGGACCTGATCGCGGTCATCTGCGGCCAGTGGGGGGATATGGGATTGCCCCCCAGGCAGTCCGTGTTCATGGTGCACGCGATGATCGCGCGTCACTATCTCTATGGCGGCTTCTACCCCATCGGGGGCAGCTGGAAGATCGCGGATTACATCATCCCGAAGATCCAGGCAGCCGGCGGCGAGGTATTCACGTACGCGAACGTCGAACAGATCCTTGTTGAAAACGGCAAGGTCAACGGCGTCAGGATGTCCGACGAACATGTCATCGAGTGTCCGGTCGTGGTTTCCTCCGCCGGCGTCGACAACACTTTCGGTCACTTGTTGCCCGCCGATGTGGTCAGCTCGAAAGGGTACGAGCGTTCGCTTCAGAACGTGCGCCCGAGCGTCGGCCACTTGTGTCTCTACATCGGGTTGAAGGCGACGGCAGAAGAGCTCGGATTGCCGAAAACCAATTTCTGGATTTACCCGCACAACAATTACGACAAGGCATTGGCAGACTTCCGCGCGGACCCCGACGCACCGTTTCCGGTGGTCTATGTCTCCTTTCCGTCCGCCAAAGATCCGGAGTACCTGGATCGCCATCCCGGCACAGCCACCATAGAGATCGTGGCACCGGCTCCCTACGAGCAGTTCGAGCAGTGGGAGGGAACGATCTGGGGCAAGCGGGGTGAGGACTACGAGTCCCTTAAGAGGAACCTCAGCGAGCGCTTGCTGGAGCATCTCTATGACAAGCTGCCGCAGCTAAGGGGAAAGATCGACTACTCCGAGCTGTCCACGCCCCTGTCCACCGAGTGGTTCTCCGCCTACCGTCACGGCGAGCTCTACGGACTTGACCACACACCGGAACGCTTGCAGCAGGACTGGCTGACTCCCAGAACACGGATACCTGGTCTGTGGCTGACCGGACAGGACATTCTGACCTGTGGTGTAACCGGCGCGATGATGGCCGGCCTGCTGACGGTGACCGCAATGGCCGGGGCCAGGAAGATCGGCCCGCTGATGAAGCGGATCTATTCGTAGCGGTGGGCCCGGGGTTCGCCCACCTGTGCAGCACCCCGGCTGAAACTCCCTAAGTGACTGATCCGATGAACGTTTTTCCAACGCAGTGCCACCGTGCGGCTCGCAGATTGCCGCAGCCGTTTCCTCCCGGCTGTCGCTGAAGGAGACCGGTTGAGTGCCTATACTTGAGGTACAGGTCGGAAATGCCATGGAGAACGTCGCTTCAATCGCCCGGGCTCGCTCAACCGGTCGGCTCGTCGCTGCCTCGAATCGTCTGTCGGTCGTCTTCGAAAGGAACAAGAATACGGACGACGGATCCGGCAGAGCGGGCACGCAAGGGACGGTCAGCACGCGAATGCTCCGGCGCCGGATAAGACGTCGAGACACCTATCACCGGGTCGATTCCTGCCTCCATGCCATCGCAGGAAGAGCCCTCGAGGACTTGCCGACGGCCGGGGACCCTATCCCGGGCCCACCGCCCGAAACGGAGGCACTTCGATCCTGGACCGTTGCATCGCCGAGGGGATCGACATGACCAGTCACCATCTACGTCAGCTGCAAGATCTGCTTCGCTTCACGGTCGTATCCGAGGACGGCCCCCTCGGCAAGCTGGCCGGCCTCGTCTTCGACCCGGCGGACTGGCAGATTCGGCACGCCGTCGTCGCAGCTCAGGGCACAAACCGCGAACCGGTCCTGGTGCCCATCAGGTTCTTCCGCTCGATTGCCGATAAGCGCAAGGAGCTGCACTTCGATATTGCCGGAGAGGTGTTGCTTTCCCCCGGTGGCCTCCGCGGCGGTCGCCTCGCCCAGCCGCCGCTGGCTGACGCCGCAAACATGCTCGGCTGGCTGGTCGCCGGCCGCGATGAACCTGCCGGCCGCATTGATGACATCGTCGTCAATATCGATATATGGCGGCTGCGCTACCTGGTTGTTCGGACCGACGCCGGCCGCGTCTTGACGGATGCCGAATGGTGCTCGTCGTTCCGTGGGAACGGCCCGTGCGTCACCCTCGACCTGCAGGCTGCGGCCGTGACCGGGGCACCGCCGTATCAGGGGCTGGACGAGCTGTCCATCGGCGACGAAGAAGTGCTCTACCGTCACTACACGAGCAGAAAATACGCCGGGGATGGAGGAGTCGCGTAGGAGTCGCGAACCCGTGCGGGCCGCGCCCGCCAACAAGGCCGAGGGTCACTTGGGGGTGCGGATCAGCCGCGGAACGGCGTAGCCACGGCAGCCGTCCCCGGGCCGAGCTATCCCACGGACCGGCCGGACGGCAAGCAGCCAGTCAGATGGTGCATTCCAGGGTCTCCCCTTCTGACAGGCTGAACGCCTGGTCACCGACACGGACGGAAATCGGACCGCCATCGGCCTTGAGGCTCCGGAGCCGCAGCCGGTCGTGGCCGACGTCCAGCTTCAGGAGGTGCCGCCGGAAGCGCAGCCGCATCGAAAACTCCTCGAGCCCGTCTGGCAGCGCCGGGTTGAACCGCAGAGTGCCGCCGCGGGTCTCGATGCCCGTGTAGCCACGCTGCATGATATCGACGCTGCCCGCCATCGCGCCCAGGTGGATACCCTCCGCGGTCGTACCCTTCTGGGAATCGTCCAGGTCCGCCATCAGCGCCTGCTGGAACAAGTCCAGCGAACGACGCCGATCACTGCGCGCAAGTACCCAGGCATGCACGACCCGACTCAGGGTCGAGCCGTGCGAGGTTCGCGCCAGATAATATTCGATGTTGTCGACAATGCTCTCCGGATCGAACTCATACCCGAGACGCCTGAAGAGAGCTGTCAGCTCTTCCGCCGAGAGCAGATAGAAAAGCATCAGTACGTCGGACTGCTTGGACAACTTGTAGCGGTTTGGCGTATCGCCTTCCGCCTCCAGGATCCGGTCGAGTCGCTGGATGTTGCCGTAGCGTTCGCGGTAGCCGTCCCAGTCAAACTCCTCCAGGTCTTCGTAGCCTTCGAACTGGCTGAGAATGCCATCGTTGTGGAAGACCACCCGCATCCGCCGGGAAATCCGGTCCCATTGCGCGAGTTCCTCGTCGGACAGTGCGAGCATGGTACGAAGTTCGGCGCGGCGATGCCTGGACAAGTGAGCGAGCAGCGCCTGGGCCCGTTCGAGAATCCAGACCGTCATGACGTTGGTATAGGTATTGTTGTCGAGGCCGGGCTCGTCCCGGTCCGGATAGCCCTCGTGGTATTCGTCCGGGCCCATCACGCCACGGATCTCGTAGCGGTCCGTCACCGAATTGTAGGTCGTGAGGCTGGCAAGGAAGCGGGCGATCTCGAGAAACATCTCGGCACCGTGATAGGCCAGGAACTCCTCGTCGCAGGTGACCTCGTGGTAGTGCCAGATGTTGTAGGCGATCGCGATATTGACGTGGCGCTGCAGGCAACTGTTGTCGGGCAGCCAGTGACCCGACTCGGGGTTCAGATGGACCTGCTGGGTTTCCTCCCGCCCGTCGCTGCCGCTTTGCCAGGGGAACATGGCGCCCCGGAAGCCGGCTTCCTTGGCGTTGCGCCGGGCCCGCTGCAGGCGCCGCGCCCGGTACTTCAACAGGGCGCGGGTGATCTCCGGGATACGGAGATTGAGCAGCGGAAAGATGAATAGCTCGTCCCAGAAAATGTGGCCGCGGTAGCCCTCGCCATGCCAGCCGCGCGCCGGGACGCCCACATCGAGATCCTCGGTGTGCATCGAGACCGACTGCAGCAGGTGGAACACATGCAGCTTGACGGCGAGCTGAATCTCACCGTCGTCCTGGCCGTCCGCCAGTTTCCAGTCGGTGCCAAAGCGCCGCCAGAGCTGTTGCCACGCGAGCTCGTGCCCGGTAAGCAGCTCCGCGAATCGGGGCACGCTGTCCACCGATTCCCGGGCGGCCAGGCCCGGGTCACTAATGCCGCGGTCACGGGACGTGAACAGGGCAACGATCTTCTCGATCCGGAGCGTCTCGCCGTGGGCGATCTGCACCGTCGTCTGGGCCGCGACGCGATCCGGCGTGCTCTCCGCGATCCAGAGGATTTCGGCAAGCTCGTCGCCGCGGAAGATCCGGGTGCGAGCCGCCTGCGCCACCTCCAGGCCGGACTGACTGGTCCGCATGCGCAGGAACAGCCGCTCGCCGTGGGACTCACCGGCCACGGACACGAGGTGCCGACTCGCGAGTTGCCTGTACCGCTCCACGTTGCCGTTGACGACGCGGCCGTCCAGTGCCGCGGCGATCTCCAGTGTTCCCGACCAGTTCTCCGCGGTGACATCGAGCGCGATGGCTGCGAGGTGCGGCGCCCGCATATGGACGAGCCGCCGCTCGGACAGACGCGTGATCCGGCCCTGACCGTCGACAAAGCGGAGATCGCGGGCGAAAACCCCGCGCTGGGTGTCCAGTCGCTGGCGATAGTCTCTGAGCTCCGCCTGGTCGACGTGAAACCAGGGCTGGTCCTGGACCCGCACCTTCAAGGGCAGCCAGTTGGGCAAATTGACCAGGTCTTCGTTCTCGATGGTTCGACCCGCCATCTCGGTTTGCAGGCGGTTGTACCCGCCGGCCAAATAGGTTCCCGGATAGTGAATGCCGTCTGCGACACACTCCGGTGCACAGCCGCGGGTAGCGAAGTAGCCGTTGCCGAGCGTAAACAGTGCCTCCCGGTAACCCTCGTCTTCGGGAGCGTATCCCTCCCGGGTGAGATGCCAGCTCCTCATGCGACGGCTCCATCGGCGAGGCGCGCCAGGAACCGACGGGCGTCCTCGGTGTTAAGGATTCGATGTGTCGCTGCCGTCTCGCGGGCGTCCTCGCTGACCAGCACGCCGACACCGTCGTCGACGAGTTCCACGAACGCATCTTCGTCCGTCACGTCGTCGCCGACGTACACCGGCAGCAGGCCGGCGCCCTGATCGTCGAGGGTGTCGAGCAGCCAGCGCACGGCTTTGCCCTTGTCCCAGTCGAGGCCGGGGCGCAGTTCGAGAACCTTTTTGCCGAGCCGTTTCCGGAGTTTCGGGTGACGCGCAACCGCAGCGTCAACCGCGGCCTCCACCGCCGAAACCTGCTCGGGCGCCACCAGCCGGTAGTGAACGGACAGCGAGTAGCGTTTGTCCTCGACCAGTGACCCGTCCACGTCCGCCAGCGCCGCATCCAGCTCGGCCGCAGCCGCGGCGACGTCAGGTACGAAGTCCTCCGCCAGATTACGGCGTATGCCGGAGCCCGCGGGCCCCTCGATCTCCAGGCCATGATTACCGGCATACAGGACGTGATCGAGACCGACCAGGCTGCGGACATCCGCCAGAGAACGGCCGCTAATGACCGCCGTCAGCCACCGCTCCCCAGGCGGTGCAGGACTTCCCGGGTCGCGGCGGGCAACAAGGCGTCCTCCGGCCGCGGAGCGATCGGTGACAACGTCCCATCGTAGTCCAGCAGGACCACGAGCCTGCGGCCATCCAGGCTTCGCAGGATTCCCTCGGCCTGAGACTCCGGTGATCCGGTCGCCATTCCGGCACCCTCCACTTTCGTCATTGCCGTTTCCCTCCGGTTCCGTCCGCTGTCGGCGCACCCGTCATAGTGATTGTCGCGATGTTGGCGTCCCAGTCCAATTGCGGCATCCCGCAACGGGAACGCCGGCGCAGGTCGTCGGGCTCCGAGACGATCGTGCAGGAACGGCCCCGGCGGCGGGCACTCGGTGGATCGAGCGGTCGAGGACACGATCAGCCTTTGGACGCCCTGCCGCTCACTACCGCCCTCCTCGATCGGCTCATCTGCGGCCCGGCATCGCCGCGGCGCCGGTGGCAACGGGGGAAGGGTTCGGGGCACAATGGGAATTCCGCCTTTTCCACCGCACGTTTCGACAGGCCGAGGAGGTTGCCCGATGGACCAACGACTCGCCGGCTACAATGCCGTGCTGTTCGATCTGGACGGGGTGCTGACGGATACCGCCAGCATCCACTCCGACTGCTGGAAACGGATGTTCGACGAGTATCTGCGCGAGCGCTCCGAGCAAACGGGCGAGCCGTTCGTCGAATTCGACATTGCCGGCGATTATCATCGCTACGTCGACGGAAAGCCGCGCTATGACGGTGTCCGCAGCTTCCTCGCCTCCCGCAATATCGAGCTGCCGGACGGGGACTCCGGGGACCCGCCGGGCTCGGATACCGTCTGCGCCCTCGGAAACCGCAAGAACGTGCTGGTGAACGAGACGCTCAACCGGGACGGGGTCGAACCCTATCCCGGCTCGATCCGGCTGCTCGACGAGCTCGAAGCCGGCGGCGTACACATGGCCGTCGTTTCCTCCAGCAAGAACGCACCGACGGTGCTGGCTGCCGCCGGGATCGCGGAGCGTTTCGAAACCGTTGTCGACGGCACGGTCGCAGCGAAAGCCGGCCTCCCGGGAAAACCGGCGCCGGATACCTTTCTGGACGCGGCCCGGCAGCTGGGTGTGACCCGCGAGCAAGCCATCGTGGTCGAGGACGCCATATCCGGCGTCGAGGCAGGCCGCAACGGCAGCTTCGGTCTCGTCATCGGCGTCGCGAGGGCCGACAACGAACGCGCACTGAGCGCCGCGGGCGCAGACCTGGTGGTCGCCGATCTTGGCGAGCTTGCCGGTTAGCCCGGCCGGCGTGAACGCCGGGAAAGAACAACGCGCCTGGCCCGAGGGCCCACCGGCCGGGAGGGAACAGGGCATGCAGCCGCGGGCCGTAGGGAGTATCCGCGCATGATGAAGCATCGGACCGGTGTCGAGCGACCGGACTATATCTACCCCGCCGAACCCTGGCGGTTCGTCGAGAAAGGCTTCTATCCCGAATTCCTGGGTCAGGCCGAGACGCTGTTCTCCACCGGCAACGGCTATCTGGGCATTCGCGGGTGTTTCGAAGAGAATGCGCCCGTCCATCACGCGGGAACCTTCATCAACGGATTCTACGAGTCCTGGCCGATCCAGTATCCCGAAGAAGCCTTTGGTTTCGCCAAGACAGGACAAACGATCGTCGACGTCACGGACGCAAGGATTATTCGCCTGTTCATCGACGGGGAACCCCTGGACCTGGCCGAGGTCGAGATCGAGTCCTACGAGCGTGCGCTGGATATGCGCAACGGCGTGCTGGAGCGAGAGCTGGTGTGGACCACACCGTCCGGCAAGCGGGCCCGGCTGAGATCGAAGCGGCTCGTATCATTCGTTGACCGGCATCTCGCCGTGATCGAATACGAGGTGACGATGCTGGACGCAGCGGCAGCGCTGGACATCCGCTCCGTCACCGCGGTCCCTACCGGCTACAGCCAGACCGGCGACGACCCGCGCAAGTCCCGGGCCCTGGGCGAAGGTGTCCTCCGGCCGGTGTCCCACACCGGGCACGAATTACGCGCCGTGCTGTGCCACGAGACGGGCCGGAGCGGGCTCAGGCTGGCCTGTGGTGTGGACCATCAGTTCGAAACCGAATGCCCATACACCCTCGAGTCCCGCTGCTTCGAGAACGAGGCTTCCGTCACCTTCTCCGTCGACGCCAGCCCGGGCGCCCCCGTCCGATTGGTGAAGTACGTCACCTACCACCACGACGACGGCCCCGAGATGGGCGAACTCAGGCACCGTGCCCGCCGGACGCTTGACCGCGCGATCCGCCGCGGCGCCGCTGACATTCAGGCCGAGCAGCGGACCTACCTCGACGCGTTCTGGGCCGACAGCGACTACGAGGTGGGCGACGACGCCGTTCAGCAGGCCATCCGCTTCAACCTGTTCCACATCCTGCAGGCCTCCGCGCGCGCCGACGGCGCGGGCGTCGCGGCCAAGGGCCTCACAGGGCACGGGTATGAGGGTCACTATTTCTGGGACACGGAGATCTACGTCCTTCCGTTTCTCATTTACACCCAGCCACAGCTTGCGCGAAACCTGCTGATGTTCCGATACCGGACACTCGACAAGGCCCGCCAGCGGGCTCGGGAGGTGAACCAGCGCGGCGCCCTCTTCCCCTGGCGCACCATCAGCGGGGAGGAGGCCTCGGCGTATTACGCGGCCGGGACAGCCCAGTACCACATCAACGCGGATATCGTTTACGCGATTCGCAAGTACGTCAATGCGACCGGCGACACCGACTTTTTGTACGGGCCTGGCGCGGAGATCCTCGTGGAGACCGCGCGATTGTGGCTGGATCTCGGATTTTTCTCCGGGCAACGCAGCGGGAAGTTCTGCATTGTCGGCGTTACGGGTCCCGACGAATACAACACGGTGGTGAACAACAACATCTTCACCAACCTGATGGCCCGCGAGAATTTGCGCTACGCCGTCAGCACCGTGGAACATCTCGCCGAACAACAGCCGGCTGCCTACGCGGCGCTCGTGGACGCCACCGGCCTCGTCGAAGGCGAGCCGAGGGACTGGCGGCAGGCTGCAGAGAACATGTACCTGCCCTACAGCGAGGAACTGGGCATCTATCTCCAGGACGATGATTTCCTCGAGCGCAAGCCCTGGGACTTCGGAAATACGCCCGCAGAGAAGTTCCCGTTGCTGCTCAACTATCATCCGCTCGTCATCTATCGGCACCAGGTCATCAAGCAGGCCGACGTGGTGCTGGCCATGTTCCTGTTGCGCGACCAGTTCGACGCCGACGAGATAAAGCGTACTTACGACTTCTACGACCCGATGACCACCGGGGATTCCTCTCTGTCGGTCTGCATCCAGGGCATCGTGGCAGCCGAGCTTCGGTACATGGAGAAAGCCAGGCAGTACGCCCGCCACGCGTTATTGATGGATCTCAACGACGTGGCCGGGAACGTCAGCGACGGATGTCATATCGCTTCGATGGGCGGCACCTGGATAATGCTGGCCCAGGGGTTGGTGGGTTTTCGTGATGCCGGCGGGGAGTTCTCGTTCCGGCCGCTGCGGCCGCGCGACTTCCACGACGTTCGCATGCGGTTCCGTATTCGCGGTAACCAGCTCGAGGTGTGTATCCGGGACGGCGAGACGACCTACCGCCTGCTGTCCGGCCCCGGCCTGGATTTCTGCCACGTGGACGAACCGCTTTCCCTGACCCCCGAAAATCCGACGGCGGTCCGCGCCTGCCTCCGCACAGCCTGAATGTTTCCCAATCAAACGAAAAAGGGCCCGGCTGGAGTCTGCGGATTTTCGGATAGCCGGCACGGATCAAAGCGCCGCCTTGGTGCGGTCACCGGCCATGGCCTCGCCGCAGGATCAGGGAGGCCCCTCAGCGAAACTGGGAAAATAGGCCGAACTTGACCCCCGACTGCGACAGACGCTCAATGACCACCGGAAGAGGTTCGAGGCCTGACGACTCGATTACCTGGATTACAATGACATTCGACCGTCCCGATCACTGGCCGACACGGCCCGGGGAAAGTTCGCAGCAACACGAGTGGAGGCCGAATGTTCCGACTCGATGCGGCATTGCACCGGAGAGGAGCTGAGGTGGAATCAGATTCATGAAAAGACTATTGCTGGCCACGGACCTCTCGGCCCGCTCGGACCGGGCGCTAGAGCGTGCCTTGGCGCTGGCGCACGAGCACGATGCGGAGTTGGCCGTTATCCATGTCATTGATGACGACCTGGTGGCTTCGGTGGCCCATGCGCGGGAGGAGGAAGCACTAAAGGTCATTCAGGGGCACATCGACAAACTGAAAGAGGACAACGCCCCGCGCGTTTCGGTCGAGGTTGCTCCAGGCAGGGCATACGCGGAAATCCTGGAAAAGGCCGAACAAACCAACACCGACCTGATTATTCTGGGAATGCATCGCGAACAGGCCCTGAAGGACATGTTCCGCGGTACAACCGTCGAACGCATCGTCCGCGCCGGCAATGTTCCCGTCCTGTTGGTCAAGGACCGGATTACCGGTCCCTATCGGCGCATCATGGTGGCGGTGGATTTTTCCGTCTACTCGAGACGGGCTGTAACGTTCGCGACGGAGTTCGGTCCGGAGGCTGAGTTTCACCTCGTTCACGCCTATGACGTGCCCTTCAAGGGATTCATTCGTGGCCAGGGCACGCAACGAGAGGTCAGCAAACGTCATCAACTGCAGTTGCAGAAAATGATCGATGAGGAGATGGCCAGGTTTCTTGCCGAGCAGGAGACAAAGCCCCCCAAGCTCCAGCCTGTGATGCAAGAGGGCTCTGCGTATGAGGTCATTGGTCAACAGGTGGACCGGCTAAAGCCTGACCTGCTCATACTGGGGACGCACGGTCGAACGGGTGCTGCCCACTCCATACTGGGCAGCGTGGCGGAAACTCTGCTCACGGACCCTCCATGTGACATCCTGGCGGTGAAGGCCTGGTAGGGACGAGGCGGGCTTCAGGCGGCTCACGAAGGCGAATAGCAGGGAGGCAATACGCCTTTCAGGCTGCCCGCCGGTATCCCGCCATGTGATTGCTAGCGTCCGGCCGCAGACTTCAGGGCCACTCGATGACCGCATGCCGGGCAGGGGCTCGGCGCACGGCGGCCACGACCGCCGGAGGATCCGCCACGTGCGCCTGACCGCGGCCCGCCGGCCATTCGGGCCGGCCGAGCGTGGTCTTCAGCAACTCGGCATACCAGTGATACGCCGGCGCGTAGTTCGGTTCGAGTTCGATGGCCTTTCTGAAATCCCTCTCGGCAGCCTCGACGCTGTCCTGGTCAAGCTCGGATGCGTTCAGGCCCCGCGCCGCGTAGGCCGCCGCCAGGTTCTCGTCGAGAGAAAACGCCTCGTCGATGGCTGCGCTGGCCTTGCTGCGAATGAGCTCCAGCGGCAGCCCGCCATACTGAGCCCGAAGGGTGTAGGAGTTGGCCAGCCCCACCCACGCCAGCGCATAGCCCGGATTGGCCTGGATCGCCTGCTCGAAGTATTCCGCGGCCCGTTCGAGGTCGCGAACGGTCCTCTTGGCCATACGCTGGTTGCCCAGCAGATAATTCTCGTAGGCCTCAAGGCTATCGGTCGGAACCGCCTCGATACGCCGCGTTTCCTCCGCCGACAGCGTCGCTTCCAGGGAGGTGGCAATGCTCTTTGCGATCTCGCTCTGAATGGCGAAGATATTGGCTGCCTTGAGTTCGCGATCGTAGGTTTCCGCCCAGAGCGGATCATCGCTGCCGGCATCCACGAGCTGCACATTGATGCGCACACGGTCGCCGGCCCGCTGCACGCCGCCTTCCAGGACCGACGTCACGCCCAGCTCAGCGGCAATGTCGGGGATCGATTTCGTCATGCTGCGATACTGAAGCACCGACGTCCGGGAAATGGTCTTGATCGATCCGATCTTGGAGATGTGCGTGAGCAGGTCATCGTGCACTCCGACCGTGAACGGATCGTTGACGGGGTCCTGGCTGACATTCGTAAATGGCAGGACAGCCAGCGAAGGTCGTCCGCCCGCTTCGGCTTCAGGCGCTTGCCCGCGGTCGCCGGTGTTCATGAACACGGCTCCCGCCGCCCCCACCAGAGCGAGAATGCCCGCGGCGAACCAGTACCTGTGTGCCCCGGACCGGGAGGTGGAAGCAGCCCCGGCGGGCGGCGAGCGTGTGACCTCCGGCGCCTTTCCGCTCGGCTGCAGCTTCGTCTCGATGCTCTCCGCCAGCTTGCCGGCAAAGGCCTCCGGATCATAGCGGTGCTTCTGGATGGCCTGCCGGCTCCCGAGACTCAGCTCCAGGCCCCGCGGCAGCTCGGTCGGCTCGAGATAGACCGGCAGCACGGGCCGACCGCGGCGCAGGGCGTACTCGATTTCGTCGATGCAGTTCCCGGAGGCGACGAATCGCGGCGTGATGAACGCCACCAGCAGCGAACACCCGTCGATCGCGGCGGCGAGCTCGTCGGTCCAGCGGTGGCTGGGGTTGATGCCCTCGTCGTATCAGATGTTGAACCCGGCACGATCGAGACTTACCAGTTCGTCGAAGACCAGCGCACTGTCGGCATGGGCGTAACTCGCGAACAGATGGGGCTCACGACCCCGGTATGCCGGGAAAGGAAGCTTCTCAGAGGAAGTTGCTTTCAAGATTGCTCGCGCTGTTGCCGCAGGGCATCTCGCGGAGAGTTGCCTGGATTCTCTGGATTATAAGGAATCGCGCGGCCATCGTTTCCGGGAACACCCGGCTTGCCGGTTGGCGGGGTGGTTTCCGCCGGCGGCCGGTCCGGTTCGGCATGCGCCGCCGAAGGCCATTATCCCGCCGACGCCACATCCACCCGGACTCCTGTTCCGCCACCGACCGCGCTATATCCCGAGAGGCGCTCATGCCGTCGCTACCCGAACGTTTCGAGAGCCGCTGCCAGTTCGGGATGCTTCAGGGCCTTCTCCTCAAGCGACGCGCCTTCCGCTATGGCCTCCCAGGCCTGGCGAACACTCGCGGCTCCTGCCCGCGGGCCCGCGGGGTGTGCGAAAACGCCGCGCCCGGGCACGAAGCCGAAGTCGGCATGGCCGATCCGCCGGTAGACGTCGGGCAACGTGGCCGCCGAATCACTGCCCCCCGGGACGGGCAGGCTGGGACGGATATCGCCCATGGGTTCCAGGCAGGCAGCCAGGTTGGCAAGTACTTCCTTGTCGGAGGTCATCATGCGGGGACCGAAGCCGGGAAGAATGATGACGTCGCAGCCGGCCAGCCGCTGCAGGCGGGTCATGACCCGCGTATGCACGCCGTGGCTCGTGGCGCGACCCATCGCGGCCACCATGGGGAAGTGCCCCACGACCGGGACCGTTGCGTGGCGACTGAGCATGCGCACGGCGCTCAAGCCCGTCGGCAGGGCGTTGACCATGACCGCGTTGGCCCCGTTGGCCACGACCCGGTCGTGCAGCGGGATCAGGCGATCGACCTCGTCGGTGATGTTGGCGAGATACACCTTGGTCCGGCCGGTTTCCTGTTCGGCCCGTCTCCGGGCAGCGCCCAGCAGGGCCGAGCGCTCGCCGATCGGTGACCAGTCCGTATCGGCCAGCATCTCGTCGTCCTTCGCGATGTCCAGCCCGCCGAGCCACCCCTCGAGCCCGAGTTCGGCAAAGGGTGCCGGGGGCAGCCCGAGGTTGGGTTTGATCACGCCGAAGAAAAACGGCCGGTCATGGATGTCCCAGCGTTCTCTCAGGCCCGCCAGCCCGAAGCTCGGGCCCTCGAAGGCGGCCAGGAAACTCGCGGGGAAACGGATGTCCTCGAGCCTCACGAGCGGAATGCCGGGCGCGTAGAAGGCGCCTTCGCCCAGCACCGCACTGAGCAGATTCGGCAGGCGCGGGCCGAAGTTCCGGTGCGGGTGGGCGAGCAGCAGCCGGCAGCGCCTAAGGGGTCCGTCGACAGCCGGATCCACCGGACAACTCGGCCCGGGCAACTCGGCCCCGACGTCGAGAGAGACAACCCGCGCCGCGTGCCGGGGACGGAAGTCCTCGTCCACGCCGGCCCGCTGCCACTGCGCGGTGGACTGTTCGCTGGCCAGATGCGCCGCGGCGAGTTCCGGGTCCCCCGTGCATTCGATCACGTAGTCCAGCAGAAGGTAGTCGTCGGGCTCCAGCGCGGATGCGTCAGCGAAGAAGCCGCGGACCTCGGCGGGCGTCATGACTTACGAGTCTCCGAGAAAGTGCAGGGTAACGCCCCGCTCGGCCCGGGGCCCGTCCAGCTCCACGAGGAAAATGGACTGCCAGCCGCCCAGGAGCAGTTCCCCGTCCACGATCGGCAGGGTCTCGGAGGCGTTCATGAACAGCCCGAGCAGGTGCGCGTGAGCGTTGGGCCGGTCGTCCACCGGGGCGCGGTTGTGGCCGTACTCCCCCTCCCGGGGGACCATCCGCTCGAGATGCCGGACCATGTCCCGCTGGAGTTCCACCTCGGACTCGTTCAGGTTCACATACGCGGTCGTATGCCGGGATACCAGGGTCAGGATGCCGTTGCGAACGCCGCTGGAGGCGGTCAGCGATCGAACCTCGGCCGTGATGTCGACCAGTTCGGTCGGCGCCGACGTGGACACGGTGATGGTCTCGAGGCGTGTGGGCATCGGGAAACTCGCTTTCGCCGGGCGGGAGTGGAGCATAAACCACCGGTCCGGCGGCCGTCAGTCCCTGCCCGAGGGTATCGAGACACTGGCTGGCCCGCGACCCGGCTCGCCAGGTCCCTCGGAAGGGCAAGACACCACCGATGCCCGCTCCCCGGACGCTCTCCCGCGGACCGAAGTACGTACCAGTCCCGGCCATCGGGGCAGGCAAATGGCCGCAACGCGCGTCGGATCGAGGCCGCGGCAAACACCCGCGGTCGGACCGCCTGGCACCCGGTATCCCGCAGCCTTGCCCAGACAGGTCTGCATGGACCGGATCTCGCTGAAGGGATATGGATCGGCCGCCGGAACGATATCAGCCAACGGACGTGATGTTCGCCGGGCGCCGAAGAACGGCGGACCGAGCCGCCCGAGCCGACGCGACTCGCCGGTCGGGAAGATGACGGTAATCAAGTCCGACGGACCCGACCTCGGCTAACCTTCGATTAGACCATCCGGACCCGAACCATGGAGAACAGTCGATGGCCAGTCATCGCGCGTGGAGCACACCCGCGGCCGACGAGCCGCTGCCGGTGAAACAGCGAGGTTTCGATCTCATTCGCGACCCGCTGCTCAACAAAGGCACCGCCTTTTCGCCTGAGGAGCGGCGCGAGCTCGGGCTGGAGGGGCTGCTGCCCAGCCGGTTCAACAGCCTGGAACAGCAGGTCTACCGCAACGTCCAGCAGCTCTCCGCTCACCGCGACCCCCTGGACCAGTACCTGATGCTCGCGGACCTCCACGACCGCAACGAGCAGTTGTTCTACCGGGTGCTGATCGATCATCTCGAGACGTTCATGCCCATCGTGTACACGCCGACCGTCGGGCTCGCGACGCGGGAGTTCAGCCACGTGTTCCGCCGCGGCCGAGGCGTGTGGGTCACACCGGATCACCGCGGCCGAATCGCCGACATCCTGCGGGCCGGCGCCGCCGGCCGGGACATCCGTCTGCTCGTGGCCACCGACAACCAGTCCATCCTCGGCATCGGCGATCAAGGGGCGGGCGGCATGGCGATCTCGATCGGCAAGCTGGCCCTGTATTGTGCGGGCGCCGGCATCCATCCGGCGCTCACGCTGCCCGTCAGCCTCGATGTCGGCACCAATAACGTCTCGCTGCTGGACGATCACCTGTACCTGGGATGGCCGCATCGGCGGCTTCGCGGCGAGGAGTATTACGCGTTCATCGAGGAATTCGCCGCCGCCGTCGCCGAAGTGTTTCCGGACGCGCTGCTGCAATGGGAGGATTTCCGCAAGGATCGCGCCCTGACGATCCTCGACCGCTATCGGAACCGCATGCTGTCCTTCAACGACGATATCCAGGGCACCGGCGCCGTCTGCCTCGCCGGCATTTACGCCGCGATGCGCCGCCTGGGCGAGCGCCTCGAGGGCCAGCGCTTCGTGATTCACGGCGCCGGCGCCGCTGGGCTGGGTATCGCGCGCCAGATCCGTGCAGGGCTTGCCGAGAAGGGTGGAGATCCCGGAGCGGTGGTCGCCCTGGATAGCCGCGGCCTGATCGTCGCGGGCGACAAGATCACCGATGACTACAAACTGGAGCTGGCGGTATCCGCCGAGCGCGCCGCCGAACTCGGCTGCGGCCAGGGGCAGCACGACCTTCTGTCGGTTGTGCGAGGCTTCCGGCCGACGGTGCTCGTAGGGACCTCGGGCCAGCCGGGCGCCTTCAATCGCGAGGTCGTCGAGGCGATGGCCGACGGCTGCGAGCGCCCTGTGATCATGCCCTTCTCGAACCCGACCGACTACAGTGAGGCTCGGCCGGAAGAGATCATCCGATGGACCGCCGGCAAGGCGCTGGTGGCTACAGGTAGTCCATTCGCAGACATCGAGTACGAAGGCCGTCGCTTCCGGGTCGGGCAGGGAAACAACGTGTTCATCTTCCCCGGTCTCGGCCTCGGTGCGCTGCTGTCCGGCGCGTCCCGGGTCAGCGACGCGATGATCGGCGCCGCCGCGGACGCGGTCGCGGACGCGGTTACGGCGGACGAGCTCGCGGCCGGGATGCTGTATCCCGCGGTCAGCCGGCTGCGCGAC
Organism: uncultured Gammaproteobacteria bacterium; assembly: GCA_963842955.1. GTDB lineage: Bacteria > Pseudomonadota > Gammaproteobacteria > Steroidobacterales > XN24 > JARFQW01. The sequence continues at coordinate 41,298 of CAWJIJ010000005.1, read as the reverse complement.
GTCTGCCACCGGGTTGCCGCGGCCGTGATGCGCGCGGCCTCGCGCGAGGGCAACAGCCATCCGAATGGCGATGCGCTTTCCAGCGAGGACATCGACAGCCGGATCGCCGATGCCGTATGGCAGCCGGAATACCGGCCCTACGTGGCGGAGTGAGGCACAGACACATGCCCGGGAGGCAATCGAAGCCTGGCACGTCGAGATTGTCGGTGCTCGCCAGGATCCGTCACCGGCTTTCCGGGCGCCGGGCGAAGTCGGGCCCGCGAATCCGCGGGCCGATTCTTCGTTGCGCCCGGCAACTGGATGACAGGGAGGAAACGGTATCTCCCTGGGGAGCAACCCGGCCTTGAGATTTCCCGCGTTACCGGCCGCGTCCGGGCCGTGGAACCCACGGCCTGCGCACTGACGAGCAGATGCCGCCGACGCTGCTGGACCGCTACGACAGACTGATCCTGCGACGACCCGCGAGGACGCTGGTGGCGGTTGCTCTCGTCGTCGGTTTTTTTGCCTGGCACGTGCCGGACTTTCGGCTCGACGCGTCCGCCGATTCCCTGGTCCTCGAGCATGACGAGGCCCTCGACTACTACCGCTCGCTTAGGGCGCGCTACGGGTCGGACGAATACCTGATCGTCACCTATACGCCGGACAGGGACCTGTTCAGCGATGCCGTACTGTCCGACCTGCGGGTATTCCGGGACGAACTCGCCGCGATGGCCAACGTCGAGTCCGTGATGAGCCTGCTGGATGTGCCCCTCCTGAGAAGTCCGCCCGTGAGCCTCGCCGAACTGGTGCAGGAGATACCGACACTCGAGAACCCGGAGACCGACCGCGCACTGGCCCGGCGGGAATTTCTCTCCAGCCCCCTGTATCGCGATCTCATGATCAGCCCGGACGGCGCAACGACAGCGCTGCAGGTCAACTTCCGCCGGGACGAAACCTGGCAGGCGCTGCTGAGGCAGCGTAACGAGCTCCGCGAGAAACGCCTCGAGGGTGATCTTTCGGTGGAAGAGCGGGAGACGCTGGACCTCGTCTCGGAGCAGTTCGAAGCCCACAGCATGAAACTGCAGGCGCGGCAAGACCGGGACATTGCCCAGGTTCGAGAGATCATCGACCGCCACCGCGACGTGGCCGAGATACACCTGGGCGGCGTGCCGATGATCGTTTCGGACTCCATGGATTTCATCCGGCACGACCTGAGGACATTCGGAATCGGCGTGCTTTGCTTTCTCGTCCTGATCCTGGCAGCCGCATTTCGCAGGCCCCGCTGGGTCCTCCTGCCCATGCTGGCATGCGCCGCGGCCGCTGTGATCACGATCGGCTTTCTCGGCTTGGTGGACTGGCCGGTGACGGTGGTCTCGTCCAACTTCATCTCGCTTCTGCTTATCCTGACGCTGTCGCTCGCCATCCACCTGATCGTTCGTTATCGCGAACTTCATGAACAGGCGCCCGAGGCCGACCAGCATGCGCTGGTCCTGGAGATGGTCAGGGCGAAGGCCGTGCCGTGCTTCTACACCACGATCACGAGCATGGTGGCCTTCGGCTCCCTGCTCTTCAGCGGGATCCGGCCGGTCATCGACTTCGGCTGGATGATGGTGGCGGGCCTCGTCGTCGCGTTCCTCCTGGTATTCACCCTGATTCCAGCGGCCCTCGTGCCGCTGAATCCCGGCGAGGCCGCAAGCCGCCGGGGCCTGACCGACAGAATCACCCGCTATTTCGCGCGCCAGATCAGTGCGCATGGCCCGGGCATCCTCGCCGCGTCCGCCGTGCTGGCCTTGCTGAGCATTGCGGGGATCAGCCGGCTCACGGTGGAAAACCGCTTCATCGACTACTTCAAGGAATCGACGGAAATCCACCGTGGCATGGCGATCATCGATCGCGAACTGGGCGGTACCACGCCGCTGGACGTGGTTCTGGATGCGCCCGCTGAGTTCTTTGCCCGGGAGGCGGAGCTTTGGGACGACCCGCTGCTCGCGGATCTCGGGGAGGATGCGGCCGAAAGTGGCGGCATTACCGCGACGAGCTACTGGTTCAACACCCGCAGGCTGGGCGACATCGCCGGAGTTCATTCGTACCTCGATTCACTGCCCCAATCGGGCAAAGTGCTGTCCCTTGATACGGCCATGGCAATGCTCAGGCAGGTCGACGAGGACATCGCCTCGGACGATCTGGCGCTGGCCATTCTCTACAAGAAGCTGCCAGACGAAATTCGCCGGGTCCTGCTGGATCCGTACCTGTCTCCCGACGGCCATCAGGTCCGATTCGCCCTACGCGTCTTCGAGTCCGATCCTTCCCTCCGGCGGGACGTGCTGCTGCGTGATATCCACGAACATCTCACCCACGAGATGGGATTCGACGACGAGCAGGTCCACCTATCGGGCATGCTCGTCCTGTACAACAACATGCTCCAGAGCCTGTTCCGTTCCCAGATCCTGACCATCGGCGTGGTTTTTTCGGCCATTCTGCTGATGTTCCTGGCCCTGTTCCGCAACGCCAGGATGGCCGGCATCGCGATTGTTCCCAACGTGTTCGCGGCGGCGCTGGTGCTGGGGCTGATGGGGTGGCTGGGCATCCGCCTGGATCTGATGACGATCACCGTGGCCGCGATCGTCATCGGCATCGCGGTGGACGACACCATCCACTACGTTCATCGCTTTACGCGCGAGTTCGGCAAAGATCATGACTACCGGGCGGCCGTCGAACGCAGCCATGCCAGTATCGGCCGCGCCATGTACTACACGACGGTCACGGTGACACTGGGGTTTTCGATCCTGGCCCTCTCGGATTTCGTTCCGACGATCTATTTCGGCCTGCTGACGGGCTTCGCCATGCTGGTCGCCCTGCTGGCCGACCTCACCCTGCTGCCGTTATTGATTGTGCGATTCAGACCCCTCGGACCCGCGGCAGGCTCCCAGCCGCGATGACAGGCGCTCGGTCCGCCGCCAAGACCGAACCGGCCCGGGCCGGTCCGGCCAGCGTCCTGCCCCTTTGCCGAGAGCCCCGGTTTCGGCCTCAGGCCGCGAGGCGGGCGAGTCCGAAACCGGGGACGAGCAGATCGTCCCGCATGTCGGCGACGTCGGTTCCCCGCAGCATGAGAGCCCGGTAGGCACCAGCCCCGCGCACGTCTCCGGCAAGACGGAAGCCGACGATACGATTCTCCTTCAGAATGATCGTTCGCAGACTGTCGCTCCGGCCTGCGCGGAGCTGCTCATCGCCGGTCACTTCCCCCGCCGCGATCAGCGGCACCCCGAGGTGGCGCAGGCTGTTCATGATTTCGGCCCCTTCGTAGAGGGTTTCGTAGCCGAGGATCCTCTCGGCCACGACGCGGCCCTGGGCGGTAGCGTTCGGCCAGATGGCATGAACGTAGCGTTGGCCGTTCATCCGGTCGATCGTCTCCGCTACGTCTCCGGCTGCCCACACGTGAGGTCGGTTGGTTGCCAGGGTGGCGTCGACGGGCACGCCCCACTCGCAGTCAATGCCCGACCCGGCCAGGAAGTCAATCTGGGGCTTGATGCCCGTGGCGGCTATACAGATGTCCGCCGCCAGGAACTCTCCGTCACCGGTCACGACGCCAATCGCGCGGCGATCCCGACCCTCGAAGGCCTTCACAACAGTGCCCAGTCGCAGAACAATGCCCCGCTTTTCCAGGGCATCCTGAACGTACCGAGCCGTCTCGGCATCGAGTATTTGGCGCATGATGGCCTCCTGCTCGATCAGCGTTACGCTCAGCCCGAGAGCCTGAAGCAGCAGCGCCACTTCGACGCCGATAAAGCCGGCGCCGACCACGACCGCGGTCTCGGCCTCGCCGCTCCGGATCCGGGCAACGAGCGTCTCGGCGGCGGACAGGGACTTGAAGTTATAAACGCCGTCGAGCTCGTTGCCTTCGACGGGCGCATAGAGCCGGCTGCCTGTCGCGATGACAAGCTCGTCGTAGTTCAGGACCTTCCCGTCGGCCAGGCGAACCCGGCGAGCCTCTGTATCGACGGATTCTGCCGCGACCCCGCTGCGGTAATCGATCTCAAGCCGCTCACTGACGTCCACGCCCTTCCAGAACAGCCGCTCGTTGGAGCCGGTCAGGAAATGGTCGGCCATCGCCGGCGGGGAGTACGGCGGATAGGGTTCCGCCGAGATCATCGTGATGTCCGGAGAAACCTGCTGTTGTGGCGCGAGCTCCCGCAGACGCTCCGCGGCTTCAAGGCCGGCTGGCCCGGCGCCCAGTATCAGGATACGCATGCCTCTTCCTCCTCTCGGGCCGCGACTGTCCGAACTGCGAGTTGCTGATCCAGCAGCGACTCGAGGATGCCGTCAACCGCCGTGGTCAGGGGCGACGCCTCGTCCAGTAGCGGGCCGATATCGGGTTCGCAGCGCCTCAGTCGCTCGTCCCAGGGCAGCCAGTGCCGGCTGGCGAAGGGAAATCCGCCTTCGGCGTCCAGTCGGGCCTGGGCCCGGGCACGGTCCGCCTCGTCACGAACGCCGTTGACCACCAGGTGGATGGCCTCGATGTCCAGAGACCCAGCCAGGCGCGCGGCGTGCAGCGCCACCTGAAGACCGTTGAACGTCGGGTCGCTGACCACCACCGCGTGCCGGAATCCCCGCGCGAGCGCGCGCCCGAAGTGCTCGAATCCCGCCTGGGTGTCCAGGAGCGCGGCCTCGTCCTGGCGCAGGGCCAGCGCGTTGATCACCGCGGCGAGCAGGGCGTTTTCCGGGCACAGGCACCCGGCGGCGGGCTGGACCGTGTTGCCCATAACGAGCAGCCGCACCCGGTCGGGCGCCAGCACCCCGAAGCGTTCGACGACATCGTCCACGTCCGGGTTGAGCCGGAAGAACAGGCCCCAGCCCTCCCCCGGCCGCGCACCGGTCTTTTCCTCGACGTACTCCGCATTGGCGCTCAGGGGCACCAGGGCCCGGGCTTGATCAGGCGCAAGACCCAGCGCCCAGGGCAGGTTCATCTGCGGGTCGGCGTCCAGCGCCAGCACCCGCCAGGCGCGTCGTGCCATGAGTCGTGCCAGCATGGCCGTCAGGCTGGTCTTGCCGACCCCGCCCTTGCCCGTGACCACGACCCGGAAGTCCGTGGGCAGGGCCCGGCTGACCGGCATGCCGCCCGCATGGTCGTGATGAGAATGGCCGTGTTCGTGTTGTCCATCGCACATGACCGTCACCTCCCCGCCGTCAGGCGGCTTCCCCGGCTGACACGTTCCCAGGCTCAAGATGAGGCAGGCCCAGACCCTGTCGCTTGGCCTCGATGTGGCGCCGGATCAGCAGCGCGGCCTTCTCCGGGTCAGGCTCCACCGCGAACTTCGCGCCGACCACGTCGTCGAGGCCCTCGGCCAGCAGGCTGACCACGTTGGGGCTGCCGAAGATGGCCGGCTGCACGCCCAGCACTGTATAGATGCCGCTCGCGACCACATACGCGCCGATGGAGACCGCCTTTTCCGAGTACCACTCGGGCGCCGCGCCGGCCAGCGGCAGCTGGTCGATATCGGTGCCGAGGTACTTGGCGAGGGCCGCCGCCAGGGTCAGGATGCGCGTGTTGTCCACACAGGACCCGAGATGCAGCACCGGCGGAATGCCGAGCGCCTGGCAGACCTCCTTCAGGCCCGGCCCCGCCAGTTCGGCCGCCGCGGGCATCATCAGCCCGGCCTTGCCGTTGGCGACCGCCGAGCAGCCGGTCACGAGCACCAGGATGTCATTCTCGATCAGTCGCTTCGTCAGGGTCACGTGGCCCAGATCCTGCTGGATCTTGGGGTTGTTGCAGCCCACGACGCCGACTGCGCCGCGGATCTTGCCGGCCTTGATGGCTTCGACCAGCGGCTCCGGCGTGCCGCCGAGGGCGCCGAGTATGGCTTCGACCGAGAACCCCGCCATCATCTCGACGGTGCCGTCGGGAATCTGCACCCGGTCGGGATTCCGGTTCCCATAGGCCTCGATGCCGTGACGGATGATTTCCTTGCCGATCTCATAGCCCCGCGAGGGATCGAAGGAGATGTGGGTGGCGCCCGCAAACTTCGCCTTGTCCGCCGTCGAGATGACTTCCGTGTGGAAGCACTTGGCCACGTCGGTGACGGCGGGCATGATGCACTGGTAGTCGACGACCATGGCGTCCAGTGCGCCGGTCAGCAGCACCAGCTCCTGCATGAGATGGTTGCCGGCCATCGGAATGCCCTTACGCATCTGCAGTTCGTTGCCCGTGCAGCAGAGGCCGACGAGATTGATGCCGTCGGCGCCTTTTTCCTTCGCCAGTTCCACGAGCTCGGGATCTTCGGCGGCCTGCATGATGACGTCGGAGAGCAGCGGGTTGTGACCGTGCAGGGCGATGTTGACGCACTCCGCCCGCAGCACGCCCAGGTTGATTTTCGAGACCACCGGCTGGGGTGTCCCGAACATCACGTCAGACAACTCGGTGGCGACCATCGAGCCGCCCCAGCCGTCGGACAGGCTGGTGCGAAGGCCGTGCAGCAGCGTGTTCACGTAGTCGTTGTCCACGCCCATATGGGTACGATGGAGCATCTCAACGTTCTCGCGGTCGATGCCCCGCGGAATGATGCCCAGCTCCGCCCAGCGGTCCAGCCGCTGCTCGGGCGCGCGGTCCACGAATCCGATTCTGTGCTTGCGGGTGCCGAAGTCCTCCAGCATCGCATCGGCCAGGTCGGCGGCGATATCCGCGGCCGCCCGGTCCCCCGTCTCGATGCCCCATTCCTCCGCCAGCGCCCTGAGCTTGGTTTCATCACGCAGCTCGTAACCCTGCGTGTGGCCCTCGGCGAGTTCCGCGAACACCTCGAGGATGTCACGGCCGTGATCGGAGTGGGCCGAGGCGCCCGCGGCGATCGTCCTGCCCAGGTTGCGGGCGACGATCACGTCGGCATCGGCGCCGCACACGCCCTTCTGCGGGCCCTCCCCAAAGGGGTCGACCCGGCAGGGACCCATGGCACAATTGCGGCAGCTCACCCCGAGGGCGCAGTAGCCGCACTGGGGCTGTTGGGCGGCCAGCCGGTCCCACACGGTCTCGATGCCTTCTTCCCGCGCCCTGACGAGCATGGCTCGGGCATCCATGCAACTGGAGAGTTGCTTCACGTTGTCAGTGGTGGTCATGGCGCACCCCCTTGTTCAAGTCTGTGGTCGCACGGGCCCACTCGCGCCAGGCGCCGACATGGGCAGGCGGTCTGGCGGATTCGGCCTCGGTGTGCGCAGCTGAGGTCAGGACGACGCTGGCTTCGCGGGCCCGGCCCTCCGCAATGAGTTCGTTCAGCTCGCCGTAGACCAGCGCGCCGGTCTTGCAGGCTTCGACGCAGGCGGGTTTCCGCCCCGCCGTTACCCGGTCCAGGCAGCCGTCGCATTTGACCGCTGTGACCTGCGCCGGCATGCCGTCACCCTGCTGGTGAAACGTGACGGCGTCGAACGGGCAGACCATGGCGCACATGGCGCAGGCGATACAGCGCTGCGCCGTCACCAGTACCAGGTCATGGCGCGGATCCCGCGAGATCGCGCCCGTGGGGCACACGCGCTCGCAGGGCGCGGGATTACAGTGTCTACAGCGATTCGGAAAGGACATGTCGTCGGCATGTCCCGGCATGACGTGGATCCTCGAACGGGGCGGGATGCTCTCGAACACCGCGCTGATGGGGTCGCGGCTCGCGGAGTGTTCAACTGCGCAGGCGAATTCGCACTGCCGGCAGCCAATGCACCGCTCGGGGTTCACGAAGACGGTCTTCATGGCGCACCCCCGATTCGGCCGGGAAGCGCCGGCGCCCCCCGGCGCCTGGATGACTCGACGGAGTTGTCGAGGTCTCTGCTACTAAGTGTGGTACAGGACCGGCCGTTGTCCAGAGCAAAGGCTACGGATTCAGGCCGAGGGCCTGTGCCGCTGGTGACTCTTGTGGTTTTGAAACCCCGCGCCGCGAGGCGGCCGCTTCGGGTCGTCTGCAGATACGTTTCGACGGATCCGAGTGAGAATCAATCCGCGCTGGCCGAAATCGACCGAGTTCGGCCAAGAGCGGCCCGACCGGGGCGGTTCGATTTCTTGAATGAAAAAGCCCCGACACGAGGTCGGGGCTTGGGGAACTATTGGTTGGACGCCGCCTATTTCTTCTTTCCCTTCTTCGGCTTCTTTTTGCAGCCTACGGTCTTCACTTTATCCGTCCCGATGATGCTGTCTCCAGCGTAAGTTTCGCCCATGAGTTCCACTTCCGTGTCACCGCACTGGAGGCCCACTTCAGGCGTTCTGAAACGAAGCATAAGATCCGGCAAGCGGTCACGGTTAACATCCTTGACCCGATACCGTTCTGGCGAAGCGTGGTCCGCTCCCAGTTGTATAGCCCGTGGGTCTACTTGGAGCGCGTCGAAGTCTAGGTCCGACAAGATTGCGACCCAGACGCGACCCAAAGACCGCACATTGATGACATTACGGCGATTGCCGGGCTTAAAGTCCATCCCCACGTCATAACGCTCACCTTGGTACTCCACCGCACCAATGTCACAGACCACAACGCCATCCCCGTCGCCGTCATGCCGCGGGTTGCCAATTTGATCCGATGACGTGCAGGAGGTGTTATCGCCCCTATCTACGGCAGGGCTTCCGTTAAGCGGCGGATAGTGACCAAAGCCGGGCGTGCCGTCGTCCACAAAGGACCCAAGCATCGGATCCACAAATTTGTCAGACAAATGCAACGTCGCAGTACATTGGGAAAGATCGCCAAAAACGTTATGTCCTTCGGACGTCAGGTCTCCCCCACGGCGTGGATCACTCATGCAATCGTTGGCGTCACCCCCGCTGTTGCCAGTCAGAATCGAGTTGATTAACTGGAATCCGCTTTCGTTTTCAGGGGAGTCGCACAATCCATTGATGATATACGGGCCGCCCACCCGACCACCGGAGTTGTCGATGAGAGTTGAATTTGTAAATATAGTGGAGCAATTGAAATAGCCCACTCCCGTGCCACTCTCGGATGACGCCGCGTTCCTCGAAATCGTGGAATTGACGACGACCAGCACCTCCTCGTTTGAAAAAGCGCCATGGTAGTAACCCGTGTTCTTGTCGATGACGCTATCCTGGATGAGCATTCGGCCACCAGAAAAATTCCATATCGCGCCGAAAACGTCCTTGGAAGAGTTTCGCCGGATTGATGTGCCCAAAATACGCATTGTGGCGTCTTGGTATATCGCGCCTGCGTCTCGGGACTCGTTCTCCTCGATGACGCAGTCCTTAATGGTCATGTCTTTCCAGCTGGTAATGGCTCCACCGTATTCACTCGAATTCCCGCCTCTGAGCGTCAGGTTGCTCAGCTCTAGCGGTCCAATAGACTCAAGAATGCCAAATGGAGCTGCGGCCGCGTCTCGCTCGATTGTCGCCCCGTTTCCCTCAATAGTGAGGGGCCGCCGAATGAACAGGCCAACGCCCTCTGGTCGTGTGAGGTGACTATCCGGCATGGGTACGGCTATCAAATAGCGGCCCTTTTCAAGCCTTATGACATCTGCCTCTGTCGTCTCGTTCGCCAATGCGACGGAATTGACCAGGCACTCAGTATCGCCACTCGGGCAGAAGTACTCGGCACCGTCCGCCTGGACTGCTCCGAGAGCAAACCCGGCGGAAAGTATAGCTATCCAGAAAAAAGTCGGATATCGGAACATCCTGTAACCCTCCTTCGGCTTGCGCCAACGCCATCGCGCCCGACGAGTGGGAAAGGGGACGACGCTGCGCCGTGCCGATCTAGCTGTCCCTACTCAAAAGCTAGCGCAAATGCCGCGATACACCATAAGGAAATTCCGCCTGTCTCGTGGATGGCCTTGGACTCTCAAACGGACCTTCTAACCGTTTGCTCAGGGACGGAAACAGCCGGTTTATGCTGCGCGACAGCGGGCTAGGCAGAGGCCACTACAAAGGGGGCAGAAAACGGCCAGAAGCGGACATTGCATGTGCCGTGAGACAGCGGTCGAAAAGCGAAGCTGCGGCCTATTGCTGGCGAGTGCCGCGTATCCCCAATACGCGCTTGCCTTCCTCAGACAGCGTGGATGGTTTGGACGTCATTTCGACCAGGAACTCCCGAAAGTCTTCCGGTAGCGACGCACCTGCTATTTCGAGATAAAACTGCAGTCCCGGCTGATTCAGTGCTCCGCTCAGCGCGCGTACCCTGGCATCCCAGAGATTCTCCGGCATCACGCCCTCTTTGTAGAGGTAAAAGGATACGGCTTCTCGCCTCAGAAACACGTTCCAGGCGGCAACACACCGTCTCGTTTCAGCCTCGTCGAGGGACTCGGGTTCCCGCATCCCTCGCCAGACGAGCTCGCTGAGCTCAGGATCGGCGGCAATGAGCTCGCTGAAGCGAGAGGAGTTTTCGCTGGCGGCCTGTATGGCCGCGAGACGCGATGCTCTCGTGTTCTGACGCACCTGAGCCGACAGGTAGACCAACGTAATAATGACCGCGAGGGCACCGGCGATTTCCCCAATCGCACCTACTGCTTCCCAATTCATAGTCCGCGCCTCTTGATTTCCTGTCGGTCGATTCTACGTCCATCGGATGTGATCCAATCGGCTGCTCAATTTTGCAGCAGTAAACCTGGATGGGGCAGATACATTACAGGACTCCTCCCCGGGCGAGGCAGACCGTTCCCAAGTACGAGCGATACGCAAACCAATAGCCCGCTTTCGGCCAGAACCGTCATTCCTTCGCCAGGCAATCCCGCTGTCAGGACGACCCCACGCCCACAATTCCAGCCATGTGGCCTGTGGGAATTACATGTATTAAGGGGCCCATTCTTCGAGCCAGATCCGGGTCAGTAGGTAATCCTGCGGCGGACAGCCGCCAAGCCAGGTGCTTCGACGATAAGGGTGGCGACTTATTGAAGCGATACTCGCAAGGCGCGTGCCCACTGAATCGGGTTGCGAGTTCCCGTATACACCGGTGTTACTTTCTTTCTGATTTTCAACAGCTCATAGACGCCGATCTGGGCCGACCGGGTTGAATAGTCCACCAGGAAGACGCAATCGCCGGGGATTTCGACGAATTGTCCCAGAAGTGCCAGATTCTTCGACCCTCGAGGAACAACCCGGGGCCGGTCAGAGATTTTCCTTGGGCTGAACTGGCTGGTGGCATAGGGAAGCGTCGTGGGAATGCTGGCCGTTACCTTCTTTATCTTTTCCAGGTCTTCAACAAACCCCAGGTGGTAAACCAATTCGGTGAGCAACTCCTCCCCCGACGATTCGGTCATTTTTTTCTTGATGCGATTGCCCTGCCTGTTCCCGTAGAGCCCATATCCGAACATCACAGTGGTGTCCGGGGACTGGTTTTTGAAATGCGGTTGAAAAGGAACATGCAAGCCCAATCCCCAGTTTGAATGGATAAAGGACAGTATGTGTTGTTCTCCCTGGACCTCGACCCTCGAGTAGTTCCTGATCCTTTCTGCAAACAGCGGACCCTTCGTTGTGATGGTGAAGACCGCCCATTTGGTCCGGTCGATCTGACTGCTGAAAGCGTCAGGGTTTCCCATGCCAGACACTTTCGTTGCCATTTTTTTCCAGAGTGACCAGCCTCCGTCTCTCTTGTCTCTGACCAGGCCTGGAGCCTTTGTCATGCTGCCTGTGCGTGAATCGGCCACTTTTGATCCGATCGTGATGAACACACAATCGTGCGCGTTTACGACTATGTGCTCCTCGTTGCCGTCTTTGAGCCAATGAAGCTTTTGAACTGACATTTCAGTCCCGGAAGATCTGAAGTCTACGTCGGTGACTTTAACGCCAGTCCGAATATTGACACCCTGATGCACCAGCCATCTCTCGATCGGCATGACGATGGATTCGTAGTTGTTGTACGGCGTATTCCAGCCTCTCTTGAGCGTCGAAATATTGGGTGCTTCGTGGAAAAAGCGCTGCATGTATCGCTTGCACTCTATGAGGCTGTGCCAGGGTTCGAAACCGAACATGGAGGCAAAGAGGTACCAGAAATTTGTTTTGAAAAACGCAGAGCGAAAGTAGTCATCGATCCGCTTACCATCGATGGCCCTTTCATAGATCGAAATGAGAGCAACAATGGCAATTCTGTCGATATGGGTCAGGCCGAGCTTTGTGTGATCGACTCTCGCTCCTTCTTTTCCTACGAGCCTCGTGACGGTGTTCAGCTTGTGGGTTTCATTGAACTCAAATACCTCGTCCTTGACGCTTCTCCACGGTCGATTATTCTGGGGGCGGTTGTCTCCGTTCTTGCTGTTCTCCGTGCGTTCCTGTTCAGCAAGACACGGAATTGCCGATAGCATGTCGAAGTAACACTCGTAGGCTTTTTCGTTGATGAGCCTCGCACCGCGCATGGAATACCTCTTATTGCGATCCCATCTGGCATCGAGCGCTCCACCCAGGACGTCGAGTTCCTCGAGAATATGAATATTCCTGCCTTCAACCCCGCCGTCCCGGATCGCGAATACTGCTGCGGACAAGCCCGCGATCCCTCCGCCGACGATGTAGATTTGAGTTCGATCCGTCATGACGCGCATTCACTTCGCTAAGGCTGAAAGATGGACTTCAATAGACGCCTCATCTTGACGATCAGCTACACACGTGGCTTACCCCGTTTCCGTCTGCTGACAGAACTCCCACTAGGTCAGGTGGTGGCTTTTTGTTGAGCACTCCATGCCACTTCGCTCCGCCCGGCAGGTGTGGCCGTCCTTCGTGGCTTCAAACGCGGAGGGCGCCCGGCCATGTCAGTATTTCTCACTTCAACGTATAGGCATGGAAAGACGGGAATTCCGTAGAGGTTTCTACGACCTTGAATCTCGGCACGTGAGGCAACAGCGCTCCGGATCGTTCGCTATCGCGTTGCACGACGCGGAAGCGGGGCAGATTCAGCCTCCAGGAGAAGTGGCAGAAATCGGCCAGAAGCGGCCGTTCAAATATGCAGTTGCTCAGTTGCTTTCGGTGGCTTTGGCATCTGCTCGGATACCGTCGATGAGTTCGACGTCGATTCCTTCGTGTCTCGACCACTGATATACATCATCCCAGTCGATCGCCTGATGTCTTGCCACCAAGACGGCTTGAGCCCGAGATTGCGGGTCTTTCCCGTGCGCTACCCAAGAGAGTCGGTCCATTAAGCATTGTGTGGGAGTGATTATTCGAAGCGCACCATATTGTGTTTGAACCACAACAGTCTCGGAGGTGTCGACATACCGATTTCCGAATGTCAGCGGACCGGGCGGAAACTCTAGAAAGAACTTTGACTCATCGTGCACGAAGTCTTTTCCCCTAAGAGTAAATCCAAGCTCGGCCAGTACAGGAGCGATTGCCTTGTTGCGCTCAACTGTAATGAAGTCGAGATCCGTGCTCATGTAGCGGTTGTCGGAATAGTATGTGACGGCACCACCTCCGCCGAGAACGGCAGTTATCCCTGCGTCGGTGAGCGTCTCAGACACAATCGTCGCAATTTCCTCCAACGACGTATCGAAGGTTATGCGGGTCAATTTCCGGCGCTCTCGAGTTTCTTACCGGTGCGCCGCGGCCGTCGTCGTTCTTGAAAGTATTGTTGTACGATGCTTTTCGGCAATGCGGCGAGTTCTGCCGATAGGAACTGCCGCAGTCGACCTGCGGTTGGGTTTCTTGGGTTGAACTCAAATACTCGGGTTCGCCCAACGGAGCGACTGATAAGCACGCCTGAAGCCTCCAACTTTCGAAGTTGGTCCTGTACAACGCTTACGGGCATGTCATACGTTCTGGCGATTTCCCGCGAATACCCGGAATCGTAGTTTTCCAGGAATAGGAGAACCGCGGCGGCGGTTCGATTACCCAGAATAGCGTCGAGTGCAGGTATCATTGCCTTTCCAATTGACCGGTATTGCCGGTTATATTACCGGCTTTTCCGGTCAATTGCGCTGTCGGATTCGAGCGGCTGGAAAGGGTCGACTCCGGATGCTGCAAGTGGAACGTCGGGTGCCGGTTGAGGTGTTCCCGGTTTTCCGGACACGCTATTAAGCCACTAGAGTGGCGATGAGGAGGCGTGTGATGGCGAGACAGAGGAAAGAGTATCCGCGGGAGTTCAAGCTCGAGCTGTTGCGGCAGATTGAAGACGGGGAGAAGACGGCCAGCGAGCTCTGCCGAGAGCTGGGCTTGTCGCTGCAGCAAGTGAGCGCTTGGCGGCGGCAGCTGGCGGTCAAAGGTGATGAGGCGTTCCCGGGCCAGGGTCAGAAGCGGGTCGCGGCGCCACCCTGCAGATGGCCGAACGCCGCTATTAAAGTCGCGCTTCGGTGATCCGCAGGGCGGCGCGATACACGCCTCTCAGGCACCCGATTTCAGAAGTACGGGCAGCTATCGGTGGCGTCGCCTTCCGCCACCACATCGATAAAGGGCCAGCCGGCAAAATATACCGTGGTATAGGCACGCAACTTCTGTCGACCCTTGCCCTTACTCTGATTAACGACGCCGTTCTGAGTCAGCAGCAAACCCTCGTAGTCACCGCCCGCGACGGCTGATTCGGAGACGGTCGCGGTGTAGGCAATCTTCGGCAGGTCAGCGTATTGCACCCAGACGCCCGGGACGGCTACGCCAAGATCCGGATACAACGGATCGAACCAGCTTCCATCGGCGTTGAAGTAATAGCAGTTATTGAAGACCGTGCCGGCGGGAAGGGCCGGATCGTCTGAATACACGACGGTGGCTTCCACTGCGAAAATCCGGCCGGACAGGCCTTCAAATTCGCCGGCGCCAGGATCGGCTATGCCGGGACCGGCCACTAGCAGCGTGGCGGCTACGACAATACTCTTGATGTGACTCGCTCTCGCAATCATTGCTTCGGCTCCCTTGTCGATTGTTATCGGGCGTTCGAGCGTAGCGGCACCGGGATCCGAGAGTCCTTAGATTTCTGTGAAATTTCCCTGAATATCGCAATCCGAACCGGGGTATTACGGCGGTTTGGCCGTACTCCTGTAACCCGCGCCATGCGCAATTTGGGATACCCCGGTATGGCCCCCCCGGTGAAGCGCAAGAGATACAGGCAGGAAAAGATCATTTCGATCCTGAAGGAGCATGAGGCAGGACGTCGAACCTGGGCCGGACCAGGACAGGTCAGTGAAAACACCGGGATCCCTCCGGAGTTCGCGGCTTTCAGAGCGCTTACGGACTGAACAGATCAAGAGACTGGCTGGTACAGGCCCGGACCCGGACTGACGTAGCTGATTGGAGTCCAGGCGAATGCGACTCAAGACAGGCTCAATCTGACCCTTCGTGCGCCGACTTTGGGGATCAGGAACGACCCGATGATCGACTGACAAGATGATTGCCGGGGCTCGACTGCGGCTGTTACCCGCGGGCGGAGCAAGTGGCGCTAGCCGGTCAGTGCGGCGGCGAGTTCGTCCACATGGGGATCGACGACACCCAGCTCACCAAGGGCACCCGCGAGCTTGAGCACATACTCGACGTTCGTGCCACTCGCGCCGGCGCAGCGGCGAATCTGGCGAATCATTTCGTCCAGCGGTGCGTCGCCGAGGAAGGCCGGGTTGTCCACTGCGGCCACGTACATCACTCCGTCGGTGTGACCGTCGTCGAAGCCAAGGTCCACGCGATACCGCGCATACCCGTTGATCTCGCGGTGATCGAGATGCTCGAAAACGTCGTGCTCGACCAGGAACGCCCGCCCGTGGCAGCGCACCCCGGGCGCCTGAATCAGGGTCACGACGCGACCGGGATCCGCCGGGACCCCGCGATGATCGTGGGAACCCTGCCAGAATCGCCGTTGCCACCCGGTGATAAAAGCGGGGCGGGCCTCCCGGTACGGGAAGTCCTGCCGCCAGATCAGCGATCCGTAACCGAACAGCCAGGTCGGCTCGTTCACGATGCCGAACCCGCTCGCTCACGCATGGAATCGGCGAACATCCGGCTCACGGCGCCCCCAAGAGGTCCCGCCTGATCGGAAGTGAGTCCCCACCTGGACGGGCCGCCGGATAGAGCGTGTCGAGAAACGCCGCGTTCGCCACCGCGCCTTCGCGGATCATCAGGTCCTGGAGCATATTTGAACCGGCATGACATGAGGCATGATCAGTGGAAGTGTTTCGGATGCGGGGTATGGTCTCGTGAAGGCGCCAGGAAGGGCAACTCCAATGACTGGGGTCAGAGTAAGGACCGGATGGGTTGATCGAAATCGCGCAGAGCCAAACGCGTGCCGGTTTCGACAAGCCGGGGGTAGGTTTTGCTCCGAACCCGAAGACCCGAACAAATTTTTGACGGAAAATGCCAAGAGCCAAGCACCGCGCACGCCTTATCGTGATCGACCTCACTGGCAGTGGTCCCTCGGGGATGCGATGGTTGCAGCCTCGAGATGCGATTGAACCCATTCTTACGACATCATTTCTGACCCGCGGAGGGTTTCCATGCGCAGACATTGGCTCTTTGCCATAGGCCTCGCCCTCGCCGCCCACGCGGAGGCAGACGAGGCGGCTCTGATCACGGGGCTGGCGCCCGATATCCGCCCCGACGTGGTCGAAGAAGCCGTTGCCGCGATGAAGTGCGCCCAGACCCGGGGGATCGGCACCGACGCGGAGCGCCTGGCCATCATCGACTACACGATCCCGTCCCGGGAGCAGCGCATGTGGGTGATCGACATGGAAGCCGGGCGGCTGCTCTTTGAAGAACACGTGGCTCACGGCCAAGGCTCCGGACACGATATTCCGACGGCGTTCTCGGACATTGAAGGCAGCCGCCAGACCAGCCTCGGGTTGTTCCTCACCGACAAGACCTACCAGGGGGGCAACGGCTATTCCCTGAAGCTGCATGGGCTGAGCAAGGGCTTCAACGAGTCGGCCATGCGCCGCTATATCGTGATGCACGGGGCCAGGTACGTGAACCCGGACGCCGCCGAGAAAATGGGCCGCCTCGGCCGATCGTGGGGATGTCCTGCCGTGCGCACCGAGGTCGCGATCCCGATGATCGACGCGCTCAAGGACGGTCACTTCATTTATTCCCACGGGCCCGGCACCGAGCGCCTGGCGGAATGCGGGGCCGACCGGATCACCACGGCTTCGCTGAAGAAGTGAGTTCCGCGCGGGTTCCGAACTTTCCAGCCCCCTGCGCTTGGGCCTATCCGCGGGCCCTGAACTAGTCGTACGCCCTGAACTAGTCGTACAGGTAGCGTCCACGGTGTCGTGGGGAGACGAGCTGAGCACCGCCATCTCCACCCCTGTGGTGCTCTCAAGAATCGGCTCGTCCGTGATGAGCAACGTGCTCCCGGGTGCAAGCGCCGCATTCAGCACGTATAGAAAACCGTCGGGCAAGTGAACCCGCCGGGCCGCATCGGGATCCTGGAATTCATCGGCGGAGTTCATATGGCCGGGGATGCCGACCCTGACCCAGCCCGGCCGTTGCTCCGTGCTCTCAGCAGTCGCCGGACTAGGAGTTTCCCCTCCACTCATGGCGAAGACATGGGTGCCGAGCCGAACGTCGGGATCGTCGATGGCTATGGTGGACCGGCCGATTTCGACGCCATTCCTAAGGACCACGGCACGGCGGTCATAGCCGCTCATAATGATCGCCACTACACCGGCCGGCGACTTTTCCGGTTCCCAGCGATAGTCATCGCTCGCCCCGAGCCGCGGGGTATTGACGGGCATTCCATCCGCATTGACCGGAACCAGCACGGGTGGATGATCCACGTTGGCGGGCGCCGTCCGCGAGTCGCCAATGACGACCGTCATGCCCAGTGGCGCGGCGTTGAACAGCAGGCGCGCAAACTCACTCGGAAGATGAACGCAACCGTGAGACTCCGGATAGCCGGGTATGCCACCGGCGTGCAAGGCGACACCATCGCGAGTCAGTTTCTCGGTATAGGGCATGGCCGCGTTGTGATACAGGCTGGAATGATGGTCCTTGTCCTTAAGAAACGTGTGGAAGACCCCCGTCGGAGTTTCGTGGCCCTTCTTGCCGCTGCTGATCGTGCTGGCACCGATCTCCACGCCATCGCGGTACGCGTAGGCCCGCTGCTCATCCAGGCTGACCACCACGAGAATCGGTCCTTCCGGCGCGATCTTCGGCGCCCAGGTGAATTCGCCGGGCTGCAAATCCTGGGTGAGCGTGTCATAAGGGACCGGGGCCTTCGCGCCCCAGAACGGCACACTCGCCGAATGGCCGATCGTCATTGCGGCGAGAAAAAGACCGAGGAACAGGCTGATCAGGCGCACGAGCGTCTCTCCAGAATGCGAACTGCCCTCAGAATCGCGGACCTGCACAGAAGAAACAACGGCACCTGCTTCTTCAACTGTGTCCTGATGGCCCGCAGGACGCGGCAGAACAGCCTTCCTGCAGAATGACCTGAGCCACTTCGATCAAAACGAGGCCGGGTGGCACACTGAACGATCAGGGCACGGCAAAACCGCGCTTCCGCATTAGCGCATCGATGCCGGCGTCGCTGCCGCGGAAGCCACGATAGCCGTCGGCCGGGTCGATGGTATTGCCTACGGAGAAAACGTTCTCGCGAAGTCGCTGCGCAACCTCCTCGTCCCAGGCGCCGCCCGCCTCGGTAAAGGCCTCCCACGCGTCAGCCGTCAGCGTATCGGACCACAGGTAGCTGTAGTAACCGGCCGAATAGCTGTCGCCGGCAAAGATGTGCAGGAACTGCGGGGTGCGGTGACGCATGACGATCTCGGCAGGCATACCGAGTTCAGCGAGGGTTTCGCGTTCGAACGCGTCCGGGTCGACGATCGCCTCACCCGACGTGTGCAGATTCATATCGACCAGCGCGCTGGAGAGGTATTCGACGGTCTTGAAGCCCTGGTTGAATGTCTCGGCCCGTTCTATCTTCTCGACGAGCGATTCGGGGATCGGTTCCCCCGTCTCGTAGTGCAGCGCGTATAGATTGAGGATCTCCGGCGTGCTCAGCCAGTGTTCAAGGACCTGCGAGGGAAACTCGACGTAGTCCCGGGCTACATTGGTCCCGGACAGCGACGGGTAGTTCACGTCGGAACTTAGTCCGTGGAGTGCATGGCCGAACTCGTGGAACAGCGTCCTCGCATCCTCCCAGCTGATCAGCACGGGCTCCCCCGGCGCGCCCTTCTGAAAATTCGCATTGTTGGAGACGATGACCCTGACGTCTCCGTCGAAGCGCTCCTGGCTGCGATAAGCGTTCATCCAGGCACCAGAGCGTTTGCCCTTGCGCGCATAGGGATCGAAATACCACAGACCCACGAGGCCTCCCTCGGGGTCGCTGACCTCCCAGACTCGAACGTCCGGGTGATACACGGGCACAGTCTCATCGGTGATCTGCCGGAAGCTGAACCCGAACAGCCGGGTTGCCATGTAGAACATGCCTTCGCGCAGGTTTTCGAGCTGCATGTAGGGCGTGATCTGGGCCTCGTCGAGGTCATACTTGTCCTTGCGGACCTTCTCGGCGTAATAGCGGTAATCCCAGGGTTCTATCCTGATGCCCGCGCTTTCCTTGTCGGCAACGGCCTGCATGTCGGCGACTTCTTCGTTGACACGGGCAACGGCCGGTGCCCAGACGGCCTCCATCAACTCAATCGCACGCTGCGGATCGCGGGCCATCGCATTTTCGAGTCGCCAGTGCGCGTGGGTCTCGTAGCCGAGCAGCGCGGCACGCTCGGCGCGGAGCTCGAGGATGTCCGCGATGATCGAATTGTTGTCGGTCGCGCCGCCAGTGTCACCGCGGTTGACGAACATCCGCCAGACCTCTTCGCGCAGCTCACGATTGTCCGAGTAAGTGAGGAAAGGCTCGACGCTGGACCGCGTGTTGAGTATCGCCCACTGGCCCTCGTGGCCCCGTGAAGCCGCAGCTGCCGCTGCAGCATCGCGCGCCGACTTGCCCAGGCCGGCCAGGTCTGCCTCGTCCTCGATAAGCACAATGCCTTCTTCTTCGTCCTTGAGTACGTTCTGGGAGAAAGCCGTGAACAGCGAGGCAAGCTCCTGGTTGATTTCCGCCAGCCGCTTCTTCGAACTAGCGTCGAGCCTGGCTCCGGCGCGAACAAAGTCCGTGTAGTACTTCCAGGTCAGGCGCTGCTGCTCGGGCGTGAGATCGGCCGAATCCCGTGACTCGTAGACCTGCTCGATGCGTTTGAACAGCGCTTCGTTCTGGAATATCTGGTCCCGGGAGGCAGCGAGTTTGGGCTCCATTTCGCGCTCCACGGCCTGCACGGTCTCGTCGTTCAGGGTCGATGCATAAACCCCGTAAATCGCTCTGACGCGGGCGCGCGTTCGACCGGTCCGCTCGAGTTCTGCGATCGTATTGTCAAAGGTCGGCTCCGCCGGGTCCGCCGCTATCCGATCGATCTCGGCGAGCTCTTCGGTCACACCGGCTTCAAGTGCCGGTTGCAGGTATTCCGGCCTGGACTTGTCAAACGGAGGCACGCCGCCAAACGGGCCGCTCCATTCCGCGAGCAAGGGATTTTGCATGATCGCGTCCGTTGTGAGGGAGGTGTCCTTGTCAGCCGAGGCCACAGTATCGGGGGCCTCGTCCTGAGACTTCGTGCATGCGGTGCCAACGGCAAGCAAAGCCGTTGCGCAGGCGCTGGCAACAAGCGCTTTCATAGGTTGTCCGGTGTGTTGAGTGAAGCCCGTGGGGGCAAAGCAGCGGCTAAGGATAATCCATCCCGGTGCGGCACCCAAGACTCGGCGGGCAAACCGGCTTGGCAGGCCACCGGAGCCGGAATCCTCTCGTTAGTCGTTCGGTCGCCTTGACGGGGATGGCGACGGTCAGCGTGGCGCGCTCAGACTCGCTACCGACAGATCCCCGGATTTGCAAACCGGCCCCCGTCACACATCCCCGTTTCAGAACCGTGGGGGCCCGGGCGATACGGTGGGTCCCGGGTAGGGTCATGGCGTGCCGCCGGGTGCAATCCAGGCGTAATAGGGATTCTCCGGCGCAGCGCGCCGCAGGCGCCAGAGGCTTTCAGCCTCGCGCCGGTGCTCGCCCTCGACCGAGGCCTGCAGCGCCTGGAACAGCAGCCCGAGTTCGCCGCGGTGCCGATCCACGCGTGCCGCGAAGGCGTCATCGGCTCCGAGCAGCGGCGGATCGGTCGTGACGGCGAGGACGGCCGGCAGGATGCGTGCCATCTCTCCCGGCCGACGCCTTCCCGGCCGAGTTGGTCGGCACGCTGGCCGCCATCGGTATCAAGAAGGGCGAGCCGTTTAAGCCCGATGAGAGAATGCGTGCAATCCTGAACGACGCCGTTGCGGTCGGCAACGCCACGGCCCGGTCGATCATCTTTGCCCAGCGGGACAAGCGCGGCTTCTATTTCCCGGACCGCCAGTGGAAGACGAACTTCATCGGCGGCAGCTCCGAGTTCTACAACAATGGGGAGCGGATGCTCGATTCGCGTGTCCTGTTCCACTATTACGCCACCGGCATCACGCCCGCAATGGCTGCGCCAGCGGTCGGAAAAGGATCGGTTTACGGCTATGCCGAGCGGGACGCGAACGGCGATTATCTTGATGGCGGCAAGACCTACAAGATCACGCTCCCCGCCCCGATACCGATCAACAATTTCTGGTCGTTCATGGTCTACGACAACCAGACCCGATCGATGC
Organism: uncultured Gammaproteobacteria bacterium; assembly: GCA_963842955.1. GTDB lineage: Bacteria > Pseudomonadota > Gammaproteobacteria > Steroidobacterales > XN24 > JARFQW01. The sequence goes on along the minus strand of CAWJIJ010000005.1, from coordinate 19,808 downwards.
TGGAAACGGATCAACAGACTGCGGGCGTAGACAGCAACAGCCCCGATCTCGTCGCCAATGCAGATGGCTCTTACACCGTCTGGTTCGGCCCCAAGGCGCCGGAAGGCAAGGAAGGCAATTGGGTGCAGACCATGCCGGGCAAAGGCTGGAACTCGCTGTTGCGTCTTTATGGCCCGCTTCAGCCATGGTTCGACAAGACCTGGAAGCCGGGCGATTTCGAACTGGTCGAGTGATAGGGAGCGTCCGAGGCAAATCCATTCGATGCACTTGCCTGAACGGGGGGACGTTCAACGATTCAGCAGTAGTGTTCGACAACAGGGCTGTACCCGGCAAAAATCACCATCGAGGTCAACTAGCCGGGGAAAGCAACCAGCGCTTCAGGGATGCAGGGACCCCACCGATGTTTCGCAAGGGCATGATCGGTCAGGACAGGACGCACAGGCGGCCTTATGCGAGCTTAAGGGACCCGATGACGGCGTTGGGTCCCCGGCGGCAGGTATGGATGCCGACAAGGTGAATTGATGCGAAGCATCAACAGAAGGCACCACGGGGGGTGGCAAAGATCCACTTGAGCCGTTGGGCCCAGGTGAGGGCCCTTTGGCGGTCGGTGGCCGATGGCTCCCCGCGCTGGCTGGACTGGTTGGCAGCGGCCGCGCTTGTGCCGGGCACGGTCCGCGCCCGGTCGGGGTCTCCGGCGCAAACATGCCGTGGTACCTCGTCAGGTGAGCACGGGAATCGGGCACCCGCGCGGCGAGTCGGGCAATGACAAACCGGCGGGATTGCCGATTCGCACCGCCGAAGGCCGCGCCGAAGGGGCGTCGCACAGGGACGCGGACCATGAAGTCCTCGGGCTCAAAGATGACCTGCGTGGTGCTGTCCCGATAGCGCGTCGTCAGCGCATAGCGCATGTGCCCACCCTGGGTCAGCGCCAGCGGCTTGATGGCGATAGAGGGTCTTGGGACGTAGTGGGCCAGGCGGTCGAACCTGTCGCGTCGCGCGGCCTTCGCGGCGATGCCCGCGTGCAGGGAAGAGGCGGCGGGTTGTTTGTCCTTCTTACCCGCTCCCGAATGCTTGACTCCGCCAGCAAAAGTCGAGGTAATAGGTTTCGCACGCGGCCGCAGGCATGGCGAGCTGGCACTCGAATCCCCGGGTTAACGGAACGTTGCCCGAGACAGCAGGTCGGGGCTCCCTCAGTCGCGCCCGTGGCTAGGCTGCTGCACCTGCAGAAAGATTTTTCGGCCTGGTGCCGGAATCAGCCGGCCACGCCGAAGTCGCTCGCCGCCCGGAACACGTCCGGGACGGGACGCCGATGGAGCGCACGCCGGAACCATGTCCGCAGACATCTTCATTTCCTATGCTCGGGCGGACCGGGCGGCGGCCCAGCGCGTCGCAGAAGCTTTCTCGGCGGCGGGCTTCTCGGTGTGGTGGGATACCGAGCTGAGGGCAGGTGACTCGTTCGACCTGCGCATCGAAAAAGCAATCAGGGATGCCACGGCGGTCGTTGTTCTGTGGTCGGAACATTCGGTTCAGTCGCGCTGGGTGCGGGCCGAAGCCAACCTTGGCGATCGCCTCAAAAGGCTTCTCCCGGCACTGATCGGCCCGTGTGAATTACCCATCCTCTTTGAACTGACCCACACGGTCGATCTGTCCGATTGGGATGGTTCGCCGGCAAATGAAGGCTGGCGTTCCCTGCTGGCAGAGGCGCGCAGGATGGTTCGGAATAGCGCGCAAACGGCGCCCGACGCCTCGACGCAGTTTGGCGCAGCGAAATCAGAGCCGCCTACCGCGCCCCCACAAGTGAGCAGGCGCCGCACCAACCTGCCGGCTAGCCTTCTCCCCCTTTTCGGGCGCGAAGATGAACGCGAGGCTTTGCTTCGTGCCCTAGCCGCATATCAACTTGTGACGATCAGCGGACCCGGCGGGATGGGCAAGAGCCGACTGGCGCAGGCGGTCGCCGCCGCGTGCATCGGGGAATTCGCTGACGGGGTCTGGTGGGTCGAACTTGCGTCTGTCGGCGCGGCGGCGTTGGTGCCGGACGCGATTGCCCGTGCCGCCGGCCTGATACTGCACGGCGGCACCGACAATCTCGTCGAGCAATTGCGCGATCTCCGCCTCATGCTCGTGATCGACAACTGCGAACATGTTATCGATGCCGCGGCGGACATCATTGCGGCGATCACGGCGGCCGCGCCCGGTGTACGCATCCTTGCGACCAGCCAGGAGCGATTGAAACTGTCAGTGGAGCATTTGTTCCGTCTCGATTCTCTCGCCATCGACGCGGAGGCCGGAGCCGCCCCGGAAACCGCGGGCGCGTTGGCGCTTTTTGCCGCGCGCGCCGAATCGGTTCAGGCGGGCTTCACGCTCAATAGTGAATCAATCCCGATCGTCCAGCAGATTTGCCGGCAACTCGACGGCCTGCCGCTGGCCATTGAACTGGCTGCCGCACGGCTCCCAGTCCTCGGGCTCAAGGGACTTCAGGAACGTCTCCACGATCGGCTGCGCGTTCTTGGGAATGCCTCACGCGGCGTGCCCGAGCGGCAGCGTACATTGCGGACTGCCCTCGAATGGAGCCATACGCTACTCGCACCCGCCGAAAAGACCCTGTTCGCCCGGCTCGGCGTCTTTGTGGGCAGTTTCGATCTCGAGGCGGCGGAGTGTGTGTGTGCCGACGACACCCTTCAGTCATGGGAAGTCGTGGAGCTCGTGAGCACGCTCCTGGACAAGTCGCTGCTCAGCGCCGATGACGCCGATCCACCACGCTACCGGCTCCTGGAAACGCCACGCGCGTTTGCGATCGAGAAACTCGACGCATGCCCGGATGCCCGACTCATACGTGCACGCCACGCCGCCTTCATGCGGCAGCGCCTTTTAGCCGCGCAAGAGGCACAGTGGACCGCCGCAGGCTCTCAACTGATCGGCAAGGTGATCCGCGACATCGGCAACCTGCGCGCAGCATTGACGTGGGCATCGGGCACGCAGGGCGATCCGGAGATGCTGATTGCCCTCGCTGGAACGGGATCCGTCATTTGGACGCAGGCAAACGCCGAAGCCGAGGGTCTCGCATGGTGCGAGGTGGCGCTGAGGGCGGTGGCCGAGGACGTGCAGCCCGGGCTGGAAGCAGAGCTGTTGGTCTCGTTCGCAAAGCTCGGTCACCAGATCGATGCAGGTCGGGAAATCCCCGCACTCGAGCGTGCGGCGGCGTTATTCGCGGCCCGGGGCGATCGGCAGGGGCAGTTCATCGCGCTCAGCACGCTGGCGAAAAAGCACATCTGGCGCCGCGATCATGCCGCAGCTGATGCCGCCATCCAGGCTGCGGAAGCGCTGTTCGATGCGAGCTGGCCGGCTGCGATGCGGACGCACGTCTTGCAGGCCAAAACTTATCTGCTTGAAATTCGTGGGCGCCCGTCGGACGGCGAACCCTATATGCTGGAAGCATTGTCGATCATGCAGACGATGGGTGATCCAGACGGGATTGACGCAGCGAAGATCGAACTGGCGGAGAGCTACATGGTGCAGGGCAAAGTGGCTGAGTCAGCTGCCCTTCGGCGCGAGGTCTATGATCGCGGCGGCCGGGCAGGGATCAACGCCGCCAACATGGCCAATCTGGCGGGCGCCTACGCGCAGCTGGACGAGCTGGACGGGGCCCTTCGGTTTGCCCGCATGGCCTTTCCCAGTTTGAGGAAAAGCCAAAAACTTCCGGCCTTCATCGATCATTTCGCTTTGCTTTGCTGCAAGCTAGGGCAGGTCGAGCAGGGTGCGCGTCTGGTCGGCCGGTCAGACGCGCACGTAGGGGCAAGCGGCTTCGAGCGCGAGGTGAGCGAGGAAAACGCGCACCGGCTGGCCCTGGAGTTGCTCCGAACTGCGCTGGAGCCGGATGCCATGGCAAAGCTCATGATGGAAGGGGCGCGCGTAAGCAACGAGTCGGCCGTTGCCGCGGCGCTCGCCTAGATGCAATGAACCGGGCGAGCGGGACCTGACCGACCGGCCGAAAATTGGTAGCTCTGCTCGAACGCATCCGTCACCGGGTCCGACGTGAACTGGAACGTCGCGGCCTGCTGCCGCGCGAGGCCAGGTAGGCGTGGCCGAATTTCCATCGGCGGATAGGACGTACAAGCGGCCTTACGTGAGCTGGGGGACCCGACGGCGGCGTTGGGGGCCGGGCGGCAGCGGGCTGGGCGGCTCGGTCGAAGCCGTCTGGGCGGCCTGGACGGCCGGGAGCAGCAGGTGCCGCAGCGCTGGTCAGATCAGGCGATCCGGCTCGGGCGGCGCGCGGCCCGGATGCGCGGGATCGACGGCGCCGGCTTAACGGACGAGGTACGCGAGGGTCCGGTCAATGACCGCCGGCGCTTCGATGCCGGCGGTGACGTGCAAGGATGCACTAATTCCGCGGAGCGCACGGATGCGCGGGAGCGGTGACGTGCAAGGATGCACTAATTCCGCGGAGCGCACGGATGCGCGGGAGCGGTGACGTGCAAGGATGCACTAATTCCGCGGAGCGCATGGATGCGCGGGAGCGGTGACGTGCAAGGACGCACTAATTCCGCGGAGCGCATGGATGCGCGGGAGCGGTGACGTGCAAGGACGCACTAATTCCGCGGAGCGCATGGATGCGCGGGAGCGGTGACGCGCCTCCGACGACGCTGAGACAGGCCCTTAACGGTGACCGGTCAGACAGGCGAGTGAGGCTGGACCCGGAAGCCTGTGAGGCTCCGGCCGAGCCCGTCACGAATTCCCGCGCCTGAGGCGGGGCGAACTGTCGCCGGCCAAGGCGCCGGTCTGCCCTGTCGCTCTATCGGCCAGATCGATGAGCACGCCGGGGTTAAGTATGCCCCGGGGATCGACGGCCTGTTTGGCGGCCGCTAACATCCGGCGGAACAACGGATCGGCTTCGCGATCATAGCCACTGCGATGATCGCGCCCGACCGCGTGATGGTGTGTGATGGTGCCGCCAAGGGACACGACCGCTTCGTTGGCTGCCAGCTTGATCTCCCTCCAGCAGGCGAGCGCGCTGGCAACTGTCCCGTCCGCTGCACGAGTGGCAAAGGTGAAATACGGGGCAGCACCGTCCGGGTAGACGTGGGTCAAGCGGCAGGACAGCAGGAACTCCTGGCCGGTGATGCTTCTGATCGCGCTTCCGATCTGCTTCGTGATGTCCGTGTAGAAGGCCTCGAACCGGTCCCATGTGACCGCGGTCTCGAAGGTGTCCAGGATGACGCCGCAGCCCACCAATGGATCGCGCCAGTACGGCATGCGCAGGAAGGCTTCCCGCCAGGCGCCCGCTGCGCCGGTGCGATGTTCGTGGCTGTCCCGGGACGACATCGAGCGCCGGACCCCGTCGGTGTCGTATTCCCCGTCATGATCCGCCACCAGTTCCAGGGCCCGTTCCATCCAGCCGTGCAGAGGATGGTCGGCGGACTCGAAGGCCAGAACCAGTATCGGGTGGCGACCGTCACCGACGCCGGCGAAAACGGTTTCGGCCGCATCCAGGAGACGACAGTTGCTCGGGTTGAGCCCTGATTGCGACAAGGCGCGCACACAGCCCACGGCGGCGGGGTAGTCGGCAAAACGCACCGTAGCGGAGGCCCGATAGACGGGACGCGCCTGGAGACGGACCCAGGCCTCGGTGAGCACGCCAAGAATGCCCTCGGAACCAATGACCAGGCGATCGGGCGCCGGGCCGGCGCCGGAGCCCGGCAGCCGGCGCGTGTGCATGGCACCGGCCGGCGTGACCATGCTCGTGGACTCGACGAAGTCGTCGATGTGGGTGTGCTGCGTGGCGTAGTGCCCGCCGGCGCGGGTGGCGATCCAGCCACCCAGCGACGAAAACTCGAAGCTCTGCGGGAAGTGACGTAGCGTGAGGTCGTGGTCCCGGAGCTGGGCTTCGAGCTCCGGTCCCAGGGCTCCGGCCTGGATCCGCGCCGCGCGACTGGCCGCATCGACGTCAAGGACGCGATTGAGGCGCTCCATGTCGAGGGAGAGAACGGCCGCGTAGCCATCGCCAACCGCCGTTTCGACACCGCCGCAGACGCTGCTTCCCCCGCCGTAGGGGATCACCGCAACGTTGTTGGACTGGGCCCAGTCGAGAATGTCGGCAATGGCCTGATGATCTTCCGGGAAAGCGACCCAGTCCGGCGGAGACGGCGGCGTGCGCAGCCACATTCGTGCGCAGTCGGCGTAGCTCTTCCCCGAGCAGTGATTGAGACGATCCATCGGCGTGGCCGAAAAGGCATCGGCCAGCACCGGGGGAGGCGGGATTCGCGGCGCCGGCAGGGAGAAATCGCCCGCACGGGGCTCGGGACCGGGGTCGAAGGCCACGCCCAAGGTCTTGGCCATGGCCCGGACAGTGGCCTGCTCGCGGTCATCGAGGGCGGCATCCGCTTGGCCCCAGCCCCAGAAGCGGCGTGGCGGCCGGCGGGAGAGTGTGGCCTTGTCGTTTATGGGGAAGCTCCCGGGCGATCCGCCAGGTTCAACACGCCGTGCGGAATGCTCTCGGCGCCCGTGGGGCCATCCCGCTCGTGGACAGTGCCGGCAGCCAATGAGGCCGGCGGCCGTTCCCATTCCGGCGGACCCCAGAGGTGCTTCAGGCGCTGCGCCAGCGGCCCGGGCGGAGCGATGTCAGCAATGATCCTCGCATACTCCCGGAAGGTCAGGACCACCGGATTGTAGCTCGGCGGCCTGTCGATCTGGCTGACCACGCCGTAGTCGGGGGGCTCCTCGGGGTCTTCCGCGGCATACGTGCCGAACAGGTGATCCCAAATCATCAAGACACCGCCCATGTTGCGGTCGACGTAGCGGGGATTGCGCGCGTGGTGCACGCTGTGGTTCGACGGCGTGTTGAACAACCACTCGACCGGGGCCGGCAGGCGCCCCACCCATTGCGTGTGCATCAGCAGCTGATAGAGAAGATTGACGGCGAGGGTTCCCAGGACCCATTCCGGCGGGAATCCCAGCAGCACAGCCGGTATGAAAAAAGCGTACACGCCTACGAAGGCATAAAGGATGCTTTGCCTGAAAGCCACGGTGAAATTGAAGTGCTCGGACGCGTGATGGACTTCGTGCACACCCCACATGAACCGGACCCGGTGGGCCGCCAGGTGGAACAGGTAGAAACACAGATCAACCACCAGGAAAAGTACCAGGAGGCTCAGCGGCGAGATTGCCTGGGTCATCAGCCTGTACTGGTAGAGCCACTCGAAAACGGGCACGACGACGGCAATCACCACGATGCCCTCCGCGACCAGGATGTAGCCCACGCCCATCACGACGCTGGCCAAGGTGTCCCTGAATTCGAACACATCGGTACCGCGAAAGTGCCGCCACTCGAACGCCGCCAGCAGCAGGGCAAGCGGCAAAGCGAGGAGCGTCAGAACCTGACTTACCGGCAGCAAAGCGAAGCCGTCCCTGGCGAGGGTCGAGATTTGTAGACTGGCGAACACGTCCATGAGCGGGCCTCGGACCTATCGATTGACGAACGATGATAAGCAGGGCCGACGGCGCTGTATTGATAATCGGTGCCAAACCGGCAAGGAGATCTGGCCCGGTCAGCGGCGCGCCTCCATGGGAGACGTCCCGGTCCAGCGCCGATAGGCGTGATTGAAGGCGCTCTGCTCCGAGTAGCCGAGCAGAAAAGCCGCATCCTTCAGATCGATCTGCTGATCCGCCAGCAGGCATGCCGCATGCCGCTCCCGTATCCCGTTCAGGAGTTGCCGGTAGGTGCAGCCGGCATGACGCAGGCGCCGCTGCAGTGTGCGCCGCGACAGGTTCAGGGCCGCGGCCACCGAATCTACCGGCGCGCCCATCGGGAGGTAATGCAGGATCGTTTCCTGCACGGTCCGAACGAACTTTGTCGCGCCCGGATACGCCTCGCGCAGCGTACGTTGGCAATTCCTGGATACGGCACCAATCGACGAATGTCGGATTTCCACCGGCGCATTCAGTGCAGCCGGGGGGAAGACCAAGCGCAGAACAGCTTGCCCGAACCTCACCGGGCAACCGAATGCCCGCTCATAGGCGCCCCTCTCGCCGGCTTCATCGTTCATGACATCGACGGTCAGCGGGTTCCCGGCGGTCGGACAGGACTCCCGCACGACCGTGAGGAAGGCCATGGCGTGGAGCTGTTCGATCAGCCGATCGGGCAACCCCTTGCTCTGGTCCCAGGCGATTTCGAACGTTGTTTCGCTGGCGCTCCACGAAGCCCAGTTCTGACCATAGAACCACTTCTCGAGCAGCAGGTAGGTCTCGAGCAGTTCTCCCAGAGTCTTGCTGTTGACCACCAGGTATCCGAGGGGTCCCGTGTGGGCCAGCTGCACCCGTGCGCCGATGTCCAGGCCGCGCGCCGGGCCCGGGGCGAGCGCGACCGCGGACCGGACTTGTTCCGTCCACTGCGCCAGGGACACTGAGTCCGGTGACGCCCGGCGGTCCCCGGGTTCGCGGTCCGCGGCAAGACCCAGGCTGGCGAGCCAGTCCTCCAGGATACTGCCGAACGTGCCGGTGATTTCGATCATGAATACTCGGTGGGCATGGAGAAATCGGCCCAGAAGCCGGCCGCCCGTTCAGGCCGGGGCTCATCGTCGCGCATCGGCATCAACCGGGGCAAACCGGCGTCGGCCGCATTGGCATGCGAAGGCGGCACCTCTTCGGGTTGCCACCGTCTTGGCATGGGCCGCCCTGGTGATTGCTTTGACAATGCCCCCATCGAGAGCTTCTTCTCGACCCTTAAGAGCGAGTTCGCTCATCACCGGCGGTTCGTGACCCGTCAGCAAGCCGGTGATGAGATCAGGGACTATATCGAGCGGTTCTACAATCGGATCCGCATGCACTCGACAATCGGCTATCGCTCACCCTGTGAGTACGAGAGGATGGCCGTGTTGTCTTAACCCAGCGTCCGGTAAATCGAGACCACTACAACAGGCACCCTAAGTTCCGCACTTGATCCTGGAATGCTGGCTACCGGGCTGCTGCTCGGCGCAATCGCACTGACCCCAAAAGCACGTCGTCATCGTTGCTCTCCTTCTGGACCCGTTTGTCAGCTATAGCCCATCGTGGCGACCTCCATATGCTCAATTTTCCACATCAAGCCATGCTCGAGTTCAGGGCTACGGTCAGCGCCATGGAAATCGCCTGCCTCTCCGCGTCGGCGGGGGCTTACACATAACTATTGGCTCCGATTCGGGCTATTGCAACGCAACAAGCATTCTGTGAATTGACCGACTAAGCTCTGACATGCTGGCTCGACAGGGGGCACTCGGGCTTTCTCGTCGCGAGATGGACGACCAGCACTTCGGAACGACATCACCGTCTCGGCACATTGCGTTGGCACGGCATACGTGCCATCACGACGGTATTCGACCGGCAAATCAACACGGCATCTGACTCACCCCCGGATCGATCCACAGGACGGGCCGGGGCGGCAGATGACGTCGCAATCGCGCGACGAATAACGAAGAAGCGCGACCTGCAACAAAAGCCTTGAACTGGGGGGAATCTCTGAATGAATCGTTTTTCAATTACAGCAGTCAGTCTGTCACTGACCGTACTGGCGGGCTGCTCCACGCCGGGTGACCAGGTCGTCACCGCGACTAAAAACACGGCTCTTCGGCCGGCCATGACCGCGCCCGTCGAGGTCGTCAAGCGCAACAAGGCCGACAAGAACCGAATAATCCGGGTGACCGGCGATCGCGCCACGTACGTCTCCTCGGCCGTCGACTCGGTGCAGATGACCGCATTGCCCGAAGTCGCCGCCCCGCCGACGGCTGCGAACGGTGCGGTGCGTGTGGCCGGCGGCGCGCGCATCGAAGGGCCGATGAGCGACGCCCAGGTCGATGCCGCCATCGCGAACGCACAAAAAAATGCCCCGCCGGTCAAGCCGCGCAAGGGCAACGGCAACCTCCGGGGGCCACAGCTCAAAAACAGCTGGGACGCGATCGGCGCGGAAAACTGCTGCAACGATCCTGTCCCCTTCAGCGCCACCGTGCCGCCGGATCCGGACATCGCCGTCGGACCTGACCACGTCATTGTCGTGGTCAACGTCTCGTTCGCAATTTTTGACCGGAAAGGCAACGAGCTCATAGGACCGACGCCGTTTAGCGCCTTCTTCGCGGGCGTCGATCCGGCCTGCGGGCCCGGCGGTCCCTTCGACCCCGATGTCGTCTACGACGAGTTGTCCGGAGAGTTCATCATCGGCGTGGATGGCAACGGCACTGACTATTGCATCGCGGCCACCGACGGCGGTGATCCGCTGGGCACGTGGCACCGCGCCGCCTTCCCGACGGACGTCAACGGCGAGTTCTTCGACTTCCCGCACATGGGCGTGAGCCATGACGCGGTGTATGTCGGGTCGAACCAGTTCGGCGCCGGCTTTGTCGGCGGGCGGGTGTTCGCGGTGAATAAGGCTAACCTGCTGGCCGGTGACCCGCTGCAGGTCGTTCAGCGGCTCGTGCCGGACTTCAACAGCACGCCGCAGCCCGCAAACCTCCGCGGCGCCAACGACGGCACGATCCCGACGAGCGGTCCGCACTACATCATGACCGAGGTCTTCGACGGCGAAAACCACTCGGTCTGGTCCTGGACGGATCCCTTCGGCGACGACGAATTCGTGCTCGAGGGCGACGTCAATCTCGCCACGGCCTCCGGGGTGCCCTGCCCGGGAGGCTCGTGCTTCCCGGTGCCCGTGCCCCAGGCAACCGACCTTGGGTCGGCCACCCTGCTCGCCGGCAACGACTGGCGTGGCCAGGAGACGAAGTACCGCAATGGCTTCCTCTACACGGCGCAGACCATCTCCTGCGATCCGGGTACCGGCGTCGTGAACTGCGTGCGCTGGGCCAAGATCGACCCCGAGGCCGTGACGCCCGGGTCCAGCACCGACGGCGTGGCCGATGCCGGTGTGTACTCGCAACCCGACGGCGTGCATCGCTGGTTCCCGTCGATTGACGCGGACCGCTGCGGCAACGTGGCTGTCGGCTACAGCGTCAGCAGCCCGTCGATGTTCCCGGGCACCGCCGTCACGGGTCGCCAGAACCGCGATCAGGCGGGCACGATGCGCAATGAGGTCATCACTTCCGTCGGCACCGAGCCCTACCGGTCGTTCCAGAACCCGGCCGCCCCGAACCGTTGGGGCGACTACTCCGGCATGGCAATCGATCCGGAAGGTAAGCGATTCTACTACGCCGGCGAGTATGCGCGGGAGAGCGAGAATCCCTTCGCCAACTGGGCGGTGCAGGTCAGCGAGCACAAGTTCCCCTGCGGTGGCCGGGGACTCGCCCGCTAGCAGCATACTGGTGCAAGCACATCACTGCGTTCGGGTGAATCGAGCCGGGACGTAGACGATGACCAGCGGGACAAGGGCGGGGCCTGATTCGGGCCCCGCCTTTTTTCTTGTGACGCCGGCACAGTCACCCCGTCCCGCATCAAAGGGGATTTTGATAAACGATGATGTCGATTCGAAACGTCAACGGGTGAGCGCCCGTTGGCCCCACGACCGGAGTTCAGATCATGTGGCCCGTTCTTTTCTTGTTTTTTCTGCAGGTGGCCGGAGCCCCAACTGCGGTGGCTGACTTGACCGTCGAATCGGACGGCAGGCAGTGGGGCGCCTTCGCCCGGCTCGTCCAGGCTGATGACGGCTCGGCGACCGTCACGCTGGAGGATGGCTGGATCGACCCGGCGTTCCTGAACCTCTGGTGGCCGGAAGCGTTGACGGACGCGGAAGCACTGGCGCCGGGCTCACATACCTTCGATGCCGCGGACTGCAGCGGTCACCGCGTCGACATCCGCCAGGTGCTGGACCCGGGCAGGATGAGTCGGATGCGATCATGGACCCTGCTTGGAGCCTGCGCGGTCGCCTGGGATGTAAGCGGTGAAGCGGACGGGGGGCGCCTGGCGCTGCGGAGCCTGACTTTCCGCGTGGAAGGTGTCGGTTCGGCGATGTAAAGGGCTCGCGCCTGGACTCCAAGCGAGGAGTCGATACGCTTCGAGAGAGCCTGATTCCTAGACCGTCCCCGAGTCGCGGGCAACCTGCAGGGTGTCGAGATACTGTTGGAACTTCACGGCTCGACCTTCGCGCATCGTCCAGATGTGGGCCACTTGCGCTTTGCGCTCCTCGACCTGCCCGTGAAACCTGAGGAAATAGTAGCCGAGGGCCACAACTTTCTCGCCGCCGCCGCATTCGAAGATCTCGTCAACATCGAAGACGAGTTTGTCGAAGCCGGCCCTCAATCGTTCGAAGACGCCTGAGCGCATTTCTGCCGGCCCGTGATACGGGCTGCGGTCCGCCAACGGCGAATTGTCGGCCACGATCCAGACGATGTCGTCAGCCAGATACGACATCACGCCTTCGTAGTCGCGTGCGCCCAGGTCCACGTAGAGTTTTTCAATGGTTTCGATGTTGTTCATGTTTGGAAGCTGAACCTGGCGAAGATATTTTGGAATGACAAGGTAACCCTTGCGAATTGCCGAGACCAGCGGGTCTGAGTCAGCCTTCTCCGTCTTCCATCTGAGGCGTCCGGTACCGGTTGAGGTGGTCTCGATTTGCCGGACACTGGGTTAAGACAACACGGCCATCCTCTCGTACTCACAGGGTGAGCGGTAGCCGATTGTCGAGTGCATGCGGATCCGATTGTAGAACCGCTCGATCCGGAATTCCGCGATGAACCTTTTTTTAGGATCTCATTCTCCTCCCGGAGCCGCTCGTTCTCCTTGCGTAGCTCGGCCAGATCCGCCGCCGCGCCCCGCTTCTGACCCTGGCCCGGGAACGCCTCATCACCTTTGACCGCCAGCTGCCGCCGCCAAGCGCTCACTTGCTGCAGCGACAAGCCCAGCTCTCGGCAGAGCTCGCTGGCCGTCTTCTCCCCATCTTCAATCTGCCGCAATAACTCGAGCTTGAACTCCCGCGGATACTTGTTCCTTTGTCTCGCCATCACACGCCTCCTCATCACCACTCTAGTGGCTTAATAGCGTGTCCGGGAAACCAGGACCACCTCAGGTGTTAAGCATTCAACTTATTGGATCCCGTCCGGAAATCGTCGAGATACTCGCATCCGGGCGAAATCCTTCGAAGCTGCAAAAGCGCCAGGCGTTTCCGTTAAACCCGACGCTTGCAAGCGAACTCACGGATCCAAAGCCGCCAACTCACGACTGGCGAACGAGCTGCGCCTCGGCGAAGCCACCGCGAACAAATTGAATAGTTAACACCGGCACCGTTGCGGTTGTCATCGAGAAGATCCTCGCTCACATCGAACGCCGCAATGCCGCCGGCGCCTCGCCCAACGCCCCGCGTGCGCCGCCAGCTTCCTCCGGGGCCGATTCACCCTAGTACCCGATGCCTCAGGCTCAGGCCGTGCCGTTGAACGACACCGCCACGAACCCGTTCGTTCACCGCCCCCGAACCGGCGGACTGTCTCCCACTTCGGACCAGATATGCTTCCCTGTCAGCCGCCCCTGATCCCCGCACACAACCGGGCCCCAGTGCACCAAACCATTTCGGTTCGGTTAACGTACTTGCGGTATCCGCTTGATTCGTCTTATCCGCCCCCCTATGCATGCCCAATTTAGAAAGACGCCATTGATGAAACTCCTAATCACTTCTATTTCTTCTTCTTACCGTTGCCAAAATCAGGAAGATAGATCGATTGCGTTGAGTTTCTGACTGAAGTGCATTCGTCGTTTTCGTTCCAACTGAAATCGATAAAGCCAAAGTTGGCGACTGAATTAATTGCAGCGACAAGGTCAGGGCTGAATGTAAAGCAGGTAACGCTCACCTCATTGGCATCCGTCGCCTGGCAAAAGCCAAAATACACCACATCACCAACCCCGGCATCAGTTACCCTTGCACCACAGCCTATCCTCTCGACATCGTTTTCCGAGAACCTTGCGCTGGTTTGGGCGCCCTGAGCCGACATGCCTTCCATGTTGATCACCACCGGGGCATCGGTTGTTTGACCGGCTTTTACACCGCTTGCAAAGGCGAGCGTTGTCAAAGCGGCTATTGTTATCACTTTCATCTTCATCGGATTTTCCCTTTCTGTTGCTGTTGAATGGAACGCTTAAAGGCGGCCTTTTAGGCCCCCGGAGTTCATCGCTCTTACTAGTTTTCGCATCATTTGCTTGCGGTCATTGTCATCCAGCCTGGCCAGCTGCATATGCAGATCGGCCATCTCAGCGTCGGAAATCGAACCGCGGCTGACATAGTTATCGATTTCCGCTGACATGACTTCGAGCTGGTATTGATATTCTGGGTCGGCCTGCTCCTCGACCCTTGCCAACGCGGGCGCGGTGGTAGCTAGCCGTGGGGTCTGCGGCTTGGAAAGAGTTATCAATGCAAAGTCGAGTTCCTCTTTCACTATCCCCCGCAGCAAGCTTGCGACTGCCTGCATGTCGGGCTGGGGAGTAGCCGAAGTACTATCTTGTGGCGGTATGCCGCCCAGTCGGGTGGCGTTGATGCTCGCCTGCCTGAGTGCAAGATCGCTCACTTTAGTTTCAAGCTGATCCAGCTTGAATAATAAGCCTGCCACTACGGCTATTTGCAGCGTGCACAGGATGATGACAATTTTCATACGGTCAGTGTTACCTCTAGTCGTCCGGCAGCAACCATCGCGCGGGCTGAGGCTCAAGGGCTGCTGTCTACTGGTATCAGCCTTATGCACTTATCGGCCTCTATCATTTCTCCCGCTGACGCCACCCTGACCGACACAGCGGACATTTTAGTATCAAGCAAGAAGCAAGCTCCGCGTGCTCATGCCACGGGCGTACATCGCGACATTCTTGTCGTCGAAACCCGGAAAACGCCGCTGGTACTTGCCGATCAGCACCGGATCGAAACGCCCCTGGCGGTCGCGGGGAATATCCAGCACCACGCCAGTATCCACGGTCTTGGGACTCGTGCCGTTGCGGTGGTTGCCGGCCACTTGCTCGGCACCCGAGGACAGGTGAACGTCCATCTCGGCGCCCAGCATCCGCTCGGCGAGGGCCTTCTTCAGCTCCGCCGCCAGGCTCTCGAAATCCGCAGCCCAGGGCACCACGCTCCGCGATCAGCTGATCCAGCAGCTCCCGCGGTATCCCATCGTCTTTCTTCTTCGCCATACGTCGCTCCCTCCACAGGGTCTATCGTATGGCTCACAAACACAAAATTCCTTACAGGCTCGCATCATTGCCTCCCGTGCAAGCACGGATCCCGCACCGCCTGAGAAAGGGGTTGAGCGCGAATAATTAGTGTAGACCATCATCACACCGGCTGGACGTGGCCGCCGTCGCAAAGCCGATTCAAAGCAGCCCGAGCCCGAGCCACGCCAAGCCATGACCTGGGCACAGCGCCTCAAGCGCGTGTTCCGGATCGACATTGAAATCTGCGAGTACTGTGGCGGCGCGGTGCGGATCATCGCCAGCATCGAGGACCCCGCCGTCATCGAGAAGATCCTCGTTCACATCGAACGCCGCAATGTTGCCGGCGCCTCGCCCCACGCCCCGCGTGCGCCGCCAACTTCCTCCGGGCCCAATTCACCCTAGTACCCGATGCCTCAGGCTCAGGCCGTGCCGTTGAACGACACCGCCACGAACCCGTTCGTTCACCGCCCCCGAACCGGCGGACTGTCTCCCACTTCGGACCAGATATGCTTCCCTGTCAGCCGCCCCTGATCCCCGCACACAACCGGGCCCCAGTGCACCAAGACCATTTCGGTTCGGTTAACGTACTTGCGGTATCCGCTTGATTCGTCTTATCCGCAGCCCTGCCTGGATACCGCACCTTGGCCGGGCATGTCGATGGGAGTATCCGCTGCAACGAACCCCTCCCAGCGGCGCATGTAGTTGATGAAGGCCGGACCGAGCCCTTCCGCTCGCAGCCGTTCAACGGTGACCGGCAGGGCTGCCATGGTGAAATCGGGTTCGGCGGCGATCCGCTGGACGAAGTCATGGTGAACAATCGCGGCCCGGCCGATCGAAACGAAGTCAAAGCCATCGCCGATGCATGCGCGCGCAGCGTCCCCCGAGTCGATCTTCCCCGCGACACCCAGCCTGGTGCGGCCGCGATCGAGCTCCAAAAAGTAGTCACGCAGCAGCCGCGCCCGGAACCGCTCGTCCTCCGGCCGCTTGGTGTAGTCCCACAGGGACATGTCGAGGTAGTCGATGACGCCGGACAGCATGACCTGCTGTGCCAGCTCGACGATGTCCGGCAGCCGCAGGCCGAAGCGTTCCGGCGACAGCCGCAGGCCGACGTTGAAGTGCTCCCCGCAGCGCTCGCGCACACCGTCCAGGATCTCGCGCACGATGCGGGCGCGGTTTTCTGCGGACCCGCCGTAGGCATCGGTGCGCTGGTTTGACGTGGGGCTAAGGAACTGGGCGAGCACGTAGCCGTGGGCGCCGTGAATCTCCACGCCATCGAAGCCGCAGCGCCGGGCGCGGGCGGCCGCAGCGATGAAATCCGCAATCAGCCGCTCGACCTCGTTCCCGGTCAAGGCTCTGGCGCCGGACTCCGGTTCGTCCGAGGGACAGACAGGCTGCCGACCGATCAACTCAGCCGGCGAGCGAGCCCCCGCGTGGTGCAGTTGAACCACGGCCAGGCTGCCCTCGGCCTTGATCGCCGCCGCCAGCCCGGTGAGCCCTTCCACGTGGTCGTCGGAGAATATGCCGAGCTGGCCGGGGAAGCCCTGACCCACGGCCTGCACATGCGCCGCACAGGTCATCGTGAGCCCGAATCCCCCGCGGGCACGCATCACCAGCCAGCGGCGCTCGTCGTCGGACAGGCGACCGTCCGGGTGGCTCTGCTGGTTGGTCATCGGCGCCAGCATGAAGCGGTTCTTCATCGCGGGCCCGTGCGCGAAAGTCAGCGTTTCGAACAGGTTCGTCACAGCGTGACTATACAGCGCCCGAGCCAGAGCAGCGGGTGACAGAAAGGCTATCGCACCGTTGGTCAGGCCAGGCTGATTCTGCACGAAGTCACGGTCGGGGCGACGCTGCTTCAGGGCACAGACCTGTCCGTCCTGGTCTGCCCCAAGACGTACCAGACCGGGATCAGAAGCTGTAGGTCACGCCGACACCCACGGTCACCAGGGATACATGGGAGCCGAAGCGCATGTACTCCCAGAGAGCTTCGAAGCCGAGCCCGAAACAACTGGCGGAGAACTGGACAGGCACGAACCTTCGCCCCTGGGTTCCCGGTTCGAGTCCTGGCAGATCTACCAATTTTTTCGACAAGTTAGGAATGCTTTAGGGGAGACCAGGGAATTGGAATCCCTTGGTACGGGGCGTGCAAGAGCCACCTGACATCAGGCTTAGCCCAGGCGGGCGAATTTCAGCAACGAACCGAACCGGTCCTGGTGGAAGCGCACTCAAAGGAATGTCGAAGCGGCATTGACAAGTTAACTATTGACCCCGTGCGAACCCCAGGAAAGATTCCAATTACATTCCTGTCGCACACTCCCAAGACGCAAAGGCGCGTTGTCTGAACAGGCGATAATGCTCGGCCGACATCAAGTGCCGGCCCGGGTTGAACAGGGTGTAGACAGCCGAATGGACACCCAGGAATCGCTGGGCTTGCCGCATCGATATGAATCGACGCATACCCCGCTCTCTCACCCGGGTTGGCTGATGCGACAGCTCTGCCCGATTGTTGGCATACCGGGATGTGTCGTGAATTGCATCCGGGAGAAGCTCGCGGTGATCCACCCCATAGCTCCCCAGCCTGTCCGTCACGATCTTTCTGAGTTCATTGCGGTGGCTCTTCAATATGCGTCTGAAGAAACGCTTTGCTGCCCTGCCGTCTCTTCGCGCCTGCAGAAACACATCGACGACTTCACCGTCCTGGTCGACCGCACGCCAGAGATGGTGTTGCGTCCCGCGGATCATCACGAAGACCTCATCAATGCAGAACGTATCGTCATGGCCTCGGTATTGACGCTTCAGTCGCCCGGCGTACTTGGGACCGAATTTGATGCACCACAGACGAATGGACTCATAGCTGACGGCGATCCCGCGCTCGGCCAGGAGATCTTCGATGTCGCGGGTGCTCAGGTTGAACCGATGGTAAAGCCAAACGGCGTGCTGAATGATCTCCGGAGGGAATCGATGGCGTTTGTAAAGCGATGCACGTCTCTTCATCCCACGATTGCCATTCAGCCGCCGTTAACTTGTCAGTACCGTAAACTGAGCCTGGTCCGTACGCGCGCGCCGGTCTCATTGTTCACCCTGTGGCATGACCTAGCCCAAGCGAATCGGCCGCAGCTCGCAACCGCTTGTCCCGCGTCCACATCTTCGCTGTCCCGTGCAACGCGACCGATGCCAGCAAATGCACATCGACATAGCCAAGACCTTGACCCATCAGAGTGTGCCGTTCGATGAAAAACAGCACCTCGTCGTCCGTCGCGACAGCAATGCGCGGCAGGTCTTTTAGCAACGCCAAAATTTGTTCACGCTTGCTCAGGTTTCCGCAAGCCAGTTCGCCAATCACGAACGGATGCATTAGTACGTTACTTGCCGTGAGCAGCGCCGCGAGACCTCGGTCGCCCTTGCGTAAATGGTCTACCCACACCGAAGTGTCGGCTAGAATCATTGGGGTTTGGTCTTACGACGTGGTACAGGCTCAAGTTGCGGCTCGCTGCCGCCCAGCTGCGCCAATCGACGAGCGCTCTCGCGCTCGATCAAGGCACGCAGACCCTCCCGCACCAGCGCCGCCTTTTCCTTCACGCCGGTGATTCGCTGAGCCTCGCCCAGCAAATCGTCATCGATATTCACAGTTGTTCGCATAGTCCAACCTCAGAGCAGAAATGCATCCATATCATACATCATTTGATGCGTTTTTTGATGCGCTTTCGAAAGGAGCCCGTCTCGGCACGGTACTGACAAGTTAACTATTGACCCCGTGCGAACCCCAGGAAAGATTCCAATTACATTCCTGTCGCACACTCCCAAGACGCAAAGGCGCGTTGTCTGAACAGGCGATAATGCTCGGCCGACATCAAGTGCCGGCCCGGGTTGAACAGGGTGTAGACAGCCGAATGGACACCCAGGAATCGCTGGGCTTGCCGCATCGATATGAATCGACGCATACCCCGCTCTCTCACCCGGGTTGGCTGATGCGACAGCTCTGCCCGATTGTTGGCATACCGGGATGTGTCGTGAATTGCATCCGGGAGAAGCTCGCGGTGATCCACCCCATAGCTCCCCAGCCTGTCCGTCACGATCTTTCTGAGTTCATTGCGGTGGCTCTTCAATATGCGTCTGAAGAAACGCTTTGCTGCCCTGCCGTCTCTTCGCGCCTGCAGAAACACATCGACGACTTCACCGTCCTGGTCGACCGCACGCCAGAGATGGTGTTGCGTCCCGCGGATCATCACGAAGACCTCATCAATGCAGAACGTATCGCCATGGCCTCGGTATTGACGCTTCAGTCGCCCGGCGTACTTGGGACCGAATTTGATGCACCACAGACGAATGGACTCATAGCTGACGGCGATCCCGCGCTCGGCCAGGAGATCTTCGATGTCGCGGGTGCTCAGGTTGAACCGATGGTAAAGCCAAACGGCGTGCTGAATGATCTCCGGAGGGAATCGATGGCGTTTGTAAAGCGATGCACGTCTCTTCATCCCACGATTGCCATTCAGCCGCCGTTAACTTGTCAGTACCCAAAAAAGGGGCTGCTCTCGAAACCCCATGATTTTTGGCGCGCCCGGAAGGATTGACTCGGGCCCATCCCTGGCCCTCGCCCTGCGGGCGTCGGCTGCGCCGACGTCCAAATCGGCTGTCGTGCCGATTTGTCGAACCGTGAGGTCCGAACCAAGGCCTCCGAACTCACCAGAATAAAAAAAGGGCTCCACGAAGGAGCC
>CAWJIJ010000004.1:0-29683 GCA_963842955.1 uncultured Gammaproteobacteria bacterium | reverse complement strand
CCCGAGTCGGCACCACCAACACCGGCACCTGCGACTTCCTCAAAATCCCCGCCGAATAACTCCCCACCAGCAGGTCGTACACGGCCCCGCGGCCGTGGCTGCCCACGACAATCAGCTCCGCATCCAGCCGCATGGCTTCCTTGAGCGTCGTCTCGACGGTGGGGCCCTGGATGAGTAGGGCGGTCGCCTTGATCCCCTCCTCTCTCAGTCCTTTCGCCAGGGCCTGCACCTGTTCGTGTTCGCGGTGGAACTCGGCGGCGATCTGGTCCCGCACCACTTCGGGGCCGGCGTCGTAGCCCACGAAGTCGGGCTCGGGTTCGGCGCAGTGGATGACGTAGACCTCCGCACCCGTGGCTTTCGCCACACGGCCCGCCACGTCCACCACGGCCTGTGACGCAGGCGACAGATCCACGGCGACCAGCACGTTCATGGCTTGCTCCTCTTGCTGCGGTTGGCGGTGCCGGAAGAGTCCGCCGGCCTCGTTCGCGCCGGGGCGGTCTCTCGGCGCGCGTCTTGAGCGCGGGTTGGGTCCGTGACGATCGTGGGCCCGTGTTGGAGGCTGCCGGTCACGGCGCCATGCCCCGCTCGGCCAGCTTCCGCTGCACCAGTTCGTAGAACCTGGCCGTGAATCGGTCGGCTTCCGCACCAGTCATATGGGACCACTCGGGCAGGGTGTAGCCCTGCATCTCTTCGTGATCCTGGAAGTGCAGGCCGATGGCGCCCGTGCGCTCCAGCAGCACGTCCCAGGTGTCGGCCCGCGGGGCGAAGGCTTCTTCGCTCTGGGTGTACTTGCCCTCGAAGGGCATGGTGACAAAGATGACGGTGGCGCCCTTGGCGGTGAGCTTCTCGTACGCGGCGGCGGCCCGCTCGATCTGCTGTTTATGGCCGTCCTGCATGCGTTCGATTTCCTCCGGCGGGAGCTGGTCCACGGGCACCATGAACTGTTCCCAGATGTCCGTGGCCATCTTGCGGTAGTCCGGGTCCGTCTCCAGGCGGCTCCACATGCGGGTGTTGCGGCCCTCGCCCATGTTGGAAAGCTTGCGGACCTCGAACTCGAACGGCACGCCCTCGCGGTTGGTCAGGGGCTGGCGGCGCAGGATGACCGGCAGGGCGTAGTCGAAATTGTAGAAGGCCAGCCACGGCTCGATGAGCTGGGAGACCTGCTGCCCGAACCACTGGGTGGGGGTCTCGCTGTCGTAGCGGTCGATGGCGCCGGCGCGCAGCTCGAAGCCGGAGAAGAACAGCCCCGGGGCCACGCCCACGATGAGCTTGCCGGTGAAGTCGGGGTCGTCGGCCAGCTGCTCCATCACCCGCACGGGGCTGGTGCCCTCGATGGCGAGCTGCACCGGCCGGCGGCCGTCCAGGCGCTCCCATTGATCCAGCTGCATGTTGAACAGCACGCGGGATGAGCCCGTGAACACCCAGCCGTCGCCGTAGCCCTGACCGATCTTCCGTCGCTCCTGGGCCCAGAACCCGTCGGAGTTGCGCAGGCTGGGCCGCACTTCCTCGCTGCGCACCCAGGCTTCCCACCCGCCCAGCAGCACGAGGGCGGCGGCCAGCGCAATCCAGCCCGCCCGGCCCAGCGCGGGTATGGGCCGCTGGTAGACCGGGTCGGCCCTGCGGTCCGGGCCGGCGGGCGTGTTGCCCGAGCCGGGGCCGCCGACCGCGGGGCCGGCGCTGGAACTGGCCTCAGAACTGGAAATAGATGAAGGCATCGCTCTGGCCTTGGGTAATGATAATGAACCACAGCATCGCGCCCCAGGTCACGCCCACCAGCCAGCGGGGCGCGGCGGCCACCACCTCGTGCAGCACCCGGTTGCGCATGAACCCGTGGGCGGCGAGAAGCACGGCGATGACGGCGGTGACCTGGATGATGTCGATGGTGGGCAGCACCTTTGCGCCACTGGTCTCGAAGGTGAGCATGGTGTCGAGCATGCGCCATGCGGTGCCGAAGTCCTGGGCGCGGAAGAACACCCACGTGAGGTTGACGAGAAAATAGGTCAACAGCCCCAGGAACAGGCGCCCGGCCCAGGTCTGCCAGACCGCGCCCCGGCCGAAGCGGGCCTTCAGCCACCGCTCGGCGGCGAGGTAGGCGCCGTGCATGCCGCCCCACACGACGAAGGTCCAGGCCGCACCGTGCCACAGGCCGCCCAGCAGCATGGTGGTCATGAGGTTGGCATACGTGCGCCAGTTGCCTTTGCGGTTGCCGCCCAGCGGGATGTAGAGGTAGTCCCGGAGCCACGCCGAAAGCGAAATGTGCCAGCGGCGCCAGAAGTCGGAGAAGCCGACGGCGGCATACGGATAGCGGAAGTTGTCCGGCAGGGAGAAGCCCAGGCACAGGGCCGCGCCTATGGCCGTGGTGGAGTAGCCGGCGAAGTCGCAGAAGATCTGGCCCGAAAACGCCAGCGTGCCCAGCCAGGCGTCCAGGGGATGCAGCATGTCCTTGGCGCCGAACACGGTGTCGGCCGCCGTCGACAACAGACCGTCGGCCACCACGATCTTGTTGAACAGTCCCAGGGTCATGAGCGCCAGGCCCCACTTGAGCTGGGCCGCGGTGGCGGTGCGGGGCGTGGCGAACTGGGGGATGAGCTGGGTGGGCCTGACAATCGGGCCGGCCACGAGCTGGGGGAAGAAGGTGACGAACAGGGCGAAGTCCAGGAACGATTTGGCCGGCTCCGCCCGGCGCAGGTAGATGTCCAGCGTGTAGGCCATGGTCTGGAACGTATAGAAGGAGATGCCCACGGGCAGCACGATGCCCCAGTCCGCCGGCTCGTAGGCGACGCCCAGGCCGGCCATGAGCGCCTGGAAGTTCTCCAGCAGAAACCCGCCGTACTTGAAGTAGCCCAGCATGCCCAGGTTGACGGCGATGCTGATGAACAACAGCCACCGGCGGCGGGACGGGCGCTGCTCCAAGTGGATGCGCCTGGCCACGTGCCAGTCCACCAGGGTGGAGATCCAGAGCAGGATGACGAACGGCGGGCTCCAGGCCGCGTAAAACACGTAGCTGGCCACCAGCAGGATGGCCTTCTTGGTGCCCCACGAAAACGGCCCGTTGTGCAGGGCCAGCACCACGGCGAAGAAGACGATGAAGGTCAGCGAGTTGAAGAGCACGGTGTGACGGCGGGCCGCGGGCCTGGCCGCAGCGTTTCCCCCTGATTGTTGTTCTTATCGCTGACGCGCAGGCGGAAGCATAGCGGGATTGGCCAGGCGGGTCATGCGGGGGTGCTTTCGGGTCCGATTCCGACGTTACCGCGGTAACGTCGGAATCGTGGTGAAAGCGCTGGATTCTCTCCCTGTTCTTATGAGGGAGGATCCGGACAATCTACAGAGGGCGAAGGGTGCGGTGCGTCACCGGCCGGGCGTGTGGGCGGGGGATGTTTTCCCGGCGTGCTGCTGCGAGCAGTGCTTGTGGGCTGGCGACTGCAGGCGTGGTTCTGGCTTGGCATCCCACGACACTCACCGATCACGGGCGTTTCCGCGGAAACGGGAATATCCGGTGAGAGGACCGGGAAATGGGTGGAAAGGGCCAGCCTGACGTTTCCGCGGAAACGTGGATGTCCGGTGGAATGTTGGGGAAACGCGTTGAAAGGGAGTGAGTGACGTTTCCGCGGAAACGCGTGCATCCGGTGAGATGGCCGGAATATGGGCTGAAAAGAGACGTACAACGACAGTTCACGGTATTGCCGCCCACGCAATGGAGTGAACTGTTACCCCGCCGCGGAGATTCGGCGGTCATTCGGATGACGCTGATCCGAATTTGCCGTTCCGGGAAAACGATCACTGTCCCCGATCGATGGCGCGTCTCAGGGACATCGACGGTTCGAGACTGTGTCCGTTCCCGCGAACTCCTGACCCGAGTGAGTTTGCCCAGTCAGTTCGAGCGGTGTTTCGCCACAGCCGATCCGCAGGTCGCGCAGTCTGAAATACATCAGCAGGTCGGGGATGCGATCCCGGTTGACATCATAGACCCGGTAATTTCCGGATCCGGCATCGCCTGGGCTCAGCCTGACGGACGCCAGGTCCGCCTGCAAGGCGTCGAAGCCGTTTTCGGAGAAAAGTGCCACGGTGAGCAGACCGGGGGATGCTGGATCGACGAGATTGCTTTCACTCCACGGCTGAACGTCGATGGCGACGGACAGTGCCGCACAGGGACTCGGCGGTGCCTCAAGGAATGGTACGAAGCGGATATTCTCTCCGACGGCATCGCCGGACCCGGGGCCCACCCCGCCGGGGCCGTCGGCAGCTCCCCACCAGTTGCGCCTGGCGTCAGCCTCGGGGGCGCCCGGCGCATTGGCGACCGCGAGACCAGTCACCGAGGATGGTGTATTCCCGACCACACAGTTTCCCGACAGCTTCAGCTCCGCTCGCCGATTGGTCACCGCAGATCCGCCGAAGGTTGCCGTATTGCCGGAGATGATGCTCTCGGTAAGGCGGCCTACGCCGGTACTGCTGTACAGGCCGCCGCCGTCACCCGCGAAATTGTCCGTGAGGGACACTTTCGAAAGGGTTAGCGACGTGCCGAAGTCATTGTCCGGGCCGAAATCGAATGTTCCGATCCCGCCGCCCCATGAACGTGCCTCGTTGGCCGTAACGATGCCGGCATCGATGCGGGCGATTCCACCATTATCGACGAATAGGCCGCCGCCATAGTCCGCTTTGTTACCGGCGACCACGCTATCCACCAGGTCAAGCTCGCCGTCGCGATCCACGAAGATGCCTCCTCCGTCCACGGCGACGTTGTCGGAGATCGTCGTATCCCGAATCACGGCCAGACCGCCCAGGCAGAGACCGCCGCCGATGAATTCGGCGCGGTTGCCAGAAATGGTGCTGCTCATGATCCGAAGCTGGGAGGAAGCTCTCTGAGCGATGCCGGCGCAGTCCTGTGCCGGGGATTCCCCCCGGGTGTTCCCGTTGCGCAAGATGACGTTATCCAGCGTCAGGTCACCGCCTTCATCTATGAGCAGGATCCGGAAGTCCGGTGTGCCGTCACGGCTGCTCCGCTCGATGATCGCGCCGTTGCCGTCAATGGCAATCTCGCTGGTCACCACAGGAAGTCCCGATGGACCGAATCGCCCGCCGTCCGGATCCGGCTCCGTCAGAACGAAGGTTCCGGGTTGAAGCACGATGCGATCCGACTGGCCGTTGTCGTTGGCGACCGCAATGGCGGCTTTCAGGCAGGCGGTATCGCCGGACTCACACAGAAAATCGCGGGACAGAGCCATCGTCGGCAGACAGGCAATTGTTGTCACAACGGAAAGGATGAGCCCCGTCGGAACCGGGACTCGCGCATGGCCTTGTGTCATTTAAATCACGCCCCCCAGCTGGCAGCAAACCATGCGTTCAGGGCGAACATACAGGGCCGACCGCCTGCCGGCTTTTGCCGTACATTATGAATGAAACCTAGCTGCCGCCAGGACCCTGTCAATAGGGGAAAATGGAAGGCGTTTGTATCGGGAATTAGGTGATAGTTCACTTATCTTCGCGCGAGTGAGTTGAGTGAACTGTCACCTCATTCGTGGCACCCCATCCTGAATCGTCATTGGCAACCGGACACCGTCAGCCCCAGCAGGCCGCTGAAGGTCGTGCGTGCTCCGGTCATGCCGCTTACCCAAATCGTTCACGTCTCCGCAGGACAGCGGCACATCCGGCTAGCCGATACCTGAGGCGCAGATCGAGGACGCCGTCACCGTTGCGGTCAACGAGATTGATACCTCGCGGCGCGGCACCAGTATCGCCGAATCGAATCGTTTCTGTAACGACGGTTCCAGGATCGAAACCCTCCTGCGACATCAAGACCACGTACAGGCTGCGAGTCGGAAAGGCTCACCAGGCCTCTGTCACTGGAGAACGGTGGCGCCTTGACGATGATCCTGATCTCCGAATCGATACAGCCTCGAACCTCGATTGATCCTCACCACGTACGCTTCCACCGCTGTAGGTCGCCCCCGTGAGAGTCAGTGTTCCCTTGCCGCAGGAGAGATCGACGGCCTCCGTCTGGAAACGGAGCTCCAGGTCGGGCAATCCGTCCGCGTTCACATCGCGGACCCCGATGAGTGTCGGATGCGGCGTCGTTTGGCCCCACACGAACGGTATCCGGATCGATTTGCAGCGCATCGAAATCCGCGCCGGACAGGGCCGCGACCCAGAAACGCTTCTGCGTCTGGAGATTCAATGCGTTGTGGGGATTGCCGGGAATGACGTCTATGGCAATCTGCCGGCCAATCTCGTACACATACAGGCGGTCGGAAACGCCGGCCATGAGGGTGGTCCCGGAAAGGACCAGCTGGCTGCCGAAATCATCGGGGGTCGCCACGCCGTCGGGCGCGAATTTCTGCATCCGGACCCAGGCGCCGTCGATACGCCGGAACAGGTAGGCGGAGGCGAATTCACTGCCTGAGCCGTAATCTCGGGGATCGCCAACCACTAGGACATCGTCACCGAGAGCCAATGCATCCTTGTGGTAGGAGGCAGAAAGGCCAAACCTGTTGCCCGGTGCGACCCAGTCGCCCCTTAGCCGGATATCCTGGCTCCAATTGCTGGCAAATCCGGAGTACATGTAGACGTATCCGGTGAAGTATCCGTAGTCGGTTTGTGAGACAGCGGACACCGCCGCCGTGCCATCCTGTACCTCGACGGTCAGGCCACAGTGGGCATAGAAGAAACAGCCAGCGAGTTGCGCGCGCGGTGTCCAACTAGTGCCGCGCCGCCTGTACACGTAAGCCGCCCCGGATACGGGCACCTTGTGGGTCGACGTTCGCGGCGCACCCACAACGAGTGTCTGGCCCTCAAGGGCAACCGAAGCGCCAAAGCTGGATACGCGCTTGTCGGTCGGTTTGAGAACCGCCTCCTGGCGCCAACCCGCGCGGCGTTTCTTGAAGATGTAGACCCTCCCTTGGTCGCCGCTTGGCATCCCGATGACTGCATGGTCGCCATCAAGAGCGACAGATCCCACGGAGAACGCCGGATCGCAAGCCGGAGCACAGTCCGGCAGAAGTTGATCCTGCTGGACCCATATGCCGTCCTGAAGCTCAACGATGAATGCCTCGCCGGACGCGACGATGAGGGCCCGGGCGCCGTCGAGCGCGATGTCCTGGCCAAAGCCCGTGACAGTCGATGGATCTGGAGGGTAGAACACGTCCGTCTCCGTCCATCGACCGGCAATCCGCGACAACACATGGACCGCGCCAACGTCTTCGCCTTGGTCATCGTTGCCCGGGTCCCCGACCAGGGCGACATCGCCATCCACATCCAGACCGCCGCCGTACGCCGGCAGCGTCTGTGTCATGACCACATCAGCAGCAGAAAGCTGAGGAATCAGAAATAGGACCGCAAACAGGCCGAAGGCTTTGTAGAGCGGGCTTCGGCGCGCCACGGAAGATATGGCGTTCATCCTTGCCTCCCGGGCCCCTGAGAGCCCTGTTCCGGGATCGTGTGCCATGGCGACGGCGGGGCAGACCACGAGTACGGTGTCGGCCCGGCCGGGCACGCAACGCCATCACCCTGGCGGTTTCAGTCCGAAGCAGGGACAGGCCGCAGGAGCGATGCCCCTGCCCCGGCACCCATGCCTGAAGCATAGTCCGCACAGCCGCCGGGGCTGTACGTAGTTGCGGCAGCGAAAATAGGGGGACAGTTCACTTAACTCGCCGGGCAGGAGCCTGGCGAACTGTCACCGAAGTCTCCGAATTCTGTCCAGGATCTTCACTTTTTCGATCCGCAGGCACGGACCAGGCCCAGGCTACGGCCCCGGGCATCGCCGGTTGGTCACAAAATCACTGCCCATGAATGCCTGTCCAGCATGGGTCCGGCCTTCCAGCACAAGCTCCGAGCGTCCACAGGCAATCTGGAGGTCGCGGATCCTGAACCAGGCCATCAGATCCGGGATGCCGTCGGCATCGGCATCGTAGACTCGATAGTTGCGAGACGGGGCCTGCCCCGGGCTCAGACGGAGGCTTGTCAGGTCGGTCTGCAGAGCGTCGAAATCGGCACTGGAGAACAGCGCGACGGCGACCAGTCTCGTTGAGCCGGGATCGACGACGTTCGACGTACTCCAGGGCTTCACGTCGATAGTGACCTGCTTGACGGTGCTCAGCGGCGACAGATCGAAGAAATGCACCGCGCCCCGGACCTCATCGTCCGCGGCGTGCGCCTGCCTCGATGCGCCGACGATGACCCAGGGCGGGTCCAGTGCAATCGCCCCGCCGAAACCCGAATCCGCCGTCACGTCATGCCCGATCAGTTTCGCAACAAGCGGCCAGCTTCCGTCTGGCTGCCGCTGGTATACGGCGACGGCGCGATAGTCAGTACCACTGTCGACCAGCGCCATGTCGCCGGAGAGTGCCACGGCGGTTCCGCCCGTCGGCGGGAAGGCCGAGCCACCCTCTTCGTCCAGGCGAGCCACCTGCCGCCATGCTCCGCCGCTTTGCCGCTCGAACACGTAGGCAACGCCTGCTTTGCCGTTCTCCGTGCTGCGCCCACTCGCGCCGACCAGCGCCCGGTCTCCGTCGATGGCGAGAGACTGACCAAAGCGTTGTCCAGCAGCGGCGTCCTCGGGGCGGAACTCGACTCGTTCCCTCCAGTTGCCGCGGCGGTTTCGCACAAAGGTCCTGACGGCGCCGGCATTCTCACCGGCAGCATCGTCGCTCGGAACTCCTACAAGAAAGATGTCGCCATCGAGGTCGAATATCGGGTTTGCGGCGATCCGGCTGACCTCGGTCCACTCGCCGTCCCGTTCTTCCAGAATATAGATCTGCTGGCGAACCGTGGAACCGCTCAGCAGGGTCTGGCCGTCCAGGGCTACACGGGCCCCGAAGTGAACGACGTACTCCGTGCCCGGATAGAAATATCTGCTCGTGAAATCCAGGGCGCCGCCGGGAAGGACCTGATAGAAATAGATGCTGCCCGTGATGGCAGCCTCGCCAATGGCGACCCGGCCTGCGTCTATGGATACAGTCAGCCCCGAAATGGTCGTCCTCGTTTCCGGATCCTTTCGCGTATTCCCAGGTCTGCTCCCACAGTCCTCCGGGCTGCACGGCGAACGCGTAGGCCGCGCCCGAAGTCATGTGGTCGCAGGAATCGCCCACGACCGCGACGCCATCTTCAATATCCAGCGTCCGGCCGAAGCAGCCGATGTCCCCCCACCGGCCTCGCTCGATGAGCTGGGCCGTGCCGAGTTCCAGCGGCTCCGCCAAGACGGGGCCACCGCATAGGCAGAGCAGGAGCAGGGCCAGAACAGGTGAAAAGGCTCTGAAGTGAGACTCGTGATGAGCAAAGCGGAGAGCTGTCATCGTGCATCCCTCCTGGCCAAGCCGTCGATCCGGCTGCCTGAGAAGGCATGAACGGGCAGCCGGCAGCGGGCCGGGCCAAACAATCCGGTGTCCCTATATGGAACACTAGGTGAACCGCCCAGAATCTCTATACGGATTTTGTGCATTCAAAGGTGCAGCAATCAGGGGCTCTGTCCCCGAATCTCCACCACTGAATTTCCCTTGAACTTCCGTCATCTATACTGCCTGTACCGGTTGGGGACCGGTCAGACCATTGGACGGCGCGTCGGCCCAACCGGGATAACGACCTTGGGGGGTGTCCGATGTCTGAATTCCTGTCGCAGGCCGGCGCGTTGTGCCGTGGCCTTCGTTTTACCCTTTCCACGATGCTGCTGCTGCCGGCCGTTGCGGTCGCGGATCACCTGCCCCCGCCCACCAGTGTCGTCGTCCCGGGCAGTTTCCAGTCGGAACTGGGATGCCCCGGCGACTGGCAGCCGGACTGCGCGGACACCGCCTTGGCCTATGACGGCGGCGACGACGTCTGGCAGGCCACCTATGAGATCCCGGCCGGGACCTTTGAGTACAAGGCGGCCCTGAACGGCACGTGGGATGCCAATTTCGGTGCCGGTGGTATCGAGGGCGGCCCCAACCTCGTGCTGAACCTGGCCGCGCCCACGAGCGTGAAGTTCTACTACGACCACGACTCCCACTGGGTCACCGACAACGTCAACTCGATCATCGCCACCGTACCCGGCAGCTTCCAGAGCGAGATCGGCTGCCCCGGCGACTGGCAGCCCGATTGCCTGCGGTCATGGCTGCAGGACCCCGACGGTGACGGCACCTACACGTTCACGACGGACCAGATCCCGGCCGGCAACTACGAGGCCAAGGTGGCCATCAACGAGGGCTGGGACATCAACTATGGCGAAGGGGGCGTGCCGAACGGTCCCAACATCGCCTTCGTGGTGCCCGCCGACGCCACCATGCAGTTCGCCTGGGACTCGGCCAGCAAGGTGCTGACCATCGGACCGCTGGCGCCGGCGGCCTACGCCATCATTCACTACTACCGCGCCGACGGCGACTACGGCGACCACACCACCGGCGACTTCAACGACTTCTGGGGCCTGCATCTGTGGGGCGACGGCATCGACGCCTCGGAGGCCACGGAGTGGACGCAGCCCAAGCCGTTCCTCGGCGAGACCGACTACGGACGCTTCGCCTGGGTCAAGCTGGCCCCGGGGGGCGGCACGGTCAACTTCATCGTCCACCGCGGCGATACCAAAGACGGGACCAACGCCGACCGCAGTTTCGACTCCAATGTCACACCTGAGATCTGGCTGAAGCAGGACGACGGCAACGACTACGCCAGCCAGGCCCGCGCCCAGGGCTATGCGACGGTGCGCTATTACCGGTCTGACGGCGACTACGGCGACCCCACCAGCGGTGATTTCAACGACTTCTGGGGCCTGCACCTGTGGGGCGACGCTATCGATCCGTCCGAGGCGACCGACTGGCCGAACTCCGAAGCCGCCCACCGGCATCGACGGCGACGGCGCCTTCTGGAATGTCCTGCTGCAGGACCCGGCGCAGCCGTTCAACTTCATCATCCACCGGGGCGATACCAAAGACCCCGGTCCGGACCAGGGCTTCATCCCCGACGAGAGCGCGACGGTCTGGGTCGAGTCGGGTGACGTGACCCTGTACACGCAGCGGAGCGCGGCCAAGGGCCTCGCGACGCTGCACTATCACCGTCCCGCCGGCGATTTGGCGACCCCACCAGCAGCGACTACAACGACTTCTGGGGCCTGCATGTCTGGACCGGCGCGGCCAGCCCCACGGAGTGGACCAACCCGCTGCGCCCGGCCTACTTCGACATTTTCGGCGCCGTGTTCGAGGTGGCGCTCGTCGACGGCGCCACCGAGCTGGCCTACATCCTGCATCGCGGGGATGCCAAGGACCCCGGGCCGGACCAGTTCCTGAACCTGGTCACCACCGGCCACGAGGTCTGGCAGCTGCAGAATGCCGACCCGGCCAGCCCGTACATCCTGCCGGTGGCCGGCGCCTCTGCCGGCAACCCCGGCGACCTGCGCCGCCAGGAGGCCTTCTGGGTCGACGAACGCACCATCGCCTGGGACGTGGCGGACGCCACGGGCAACACCTACACGCTGCACTACTCGCCGGACGGCAGCCTGAACGCCACCGACAGCGGGATCACCGGCGGCAGCTTCATCGAGCTGGCCCCCGGCGAGCTCAGCGATGCGGTCAAGGCGAAGTTCCCGCACCTGGCCGGCCTGCCGGCCCTCGAGATTCCGGCCGGCTCACTGGCCACGGTGCCGGAAATCCTGCGCGGCCAGTTTGCGGTCTCCGCGGTCACCGACGGCGGCGTTTCGGTAGACGCCACCGGACTGCAGATCCAGGGTGTACTGGACGATCTGTTCACCTATAGCGGCGCTCTGGGCCCGGTGTACGACGGCGCGACGCCCACGCTTTATCTGTGGGCGCCAACGGCGCAGTCGGTCAGCGTGCTGCTATTCGCCGACAGCGATCCGGCGACGACAGGCGCGGGCTACCCGATGATTCGGGACCCCGGCACGGGGGTGTGGAGCATCAGCGGCGCCGACGGCTGGACGAACCAGTTCTACCTTTTCGAGGTGGAGGTGTTCGTACCGTCGACCGGCAACGTGGAAACGAATCTGGTGACAGATCCGTATTCGCTGAGCCTTTCGATGAACAGCGCCCGCAGCCAGATCGTGGATCTCTCTGCTCCGGCCCTGAAGCCGTCCAGCTGGGACAGCTATGCGAAACCGCCGCTGGCCGCGCCGGAAGACATTTCCATCTACGAACTGCACGTTCGGGATTTCTCCTATAACGACGCTTCAGTGCCCGAGGCGCTGAAAGGCACCTTCAAGGCCTTTACCCTGCCGGCGAGCTACGGGCGGCTGCACCTGGGAGCGCTGGCCGCCTCCGGTCTCACCCACGTGCACCTGCTGCCGGCGTTTGATATCGCGACGGTGAACGAGGACCGCAGCCAGTGGCAGGCACCGGACCCGGCCGAGCTGTCGACCTATGCGCCGGACTCCGACCAGCAGCAGGCAATGGTCAGCGCCACGGCGGACCTGGACGGGTTCAACTGGGGTTATGACCCCTACCACTACACGGCCCCGGAGGGCAGCTATGCCACCGATCCGGACGGCTCGCTGCGGGTGCGCGAGTTCCGGGAGATGGTGAAGGCCCTGAACGAGACCGGCCTCAGGGTGGTCATGGACGTGGTCTACAACCACACCAACTCGGCCGGCCAGAACGATAAGTCCGTGCTCGACAAGGTCGTTCCGGGCTATTACCACCGCCTCAACGACCAGGGCGACGTGGAAACCAGCAGCTGCTGCCCGAACACCGCCAGCGAATACAACATGATGGAGAAGCTGATGATCGACTCCATCGTCACGTGGGCGCGGGAATACAAGGTGGACGGGTTCCGCTTCGACCTGATGGGCCATCATTCGAAGGCCAACCTGCTGAACGTCCGGGCCGCCCTCGACGCGCTGACCCTGGCGGACGACGGCGTCGACGGCAGCGCCATCTACCTCTACGGCGAGGGCTGGAACTTCGGCGAGGTGGCGAACAACGCCCGCTTTGTCCAGGCCACCCAGGCCAACATGGCCGGCACCGGCATCGGCACCTTCAACGACCGGATCCGCGACGGTGTGCGCGGCGGCGGTCCGTTCAGCGGCCTGCAGGACCAGGGCTTCGGGACGGGTCTGTGCTACGACCCCAACGCGGTCTTCCAGCCCGATCCGTGCCCCGAGCTGCAGAACCGCACGGACTGGATCCGTGTGAGCCTGACGGGCGGGCTGGCGGACTATCTGCTGGAGGCCTCCTCGGGAGCCGTTGTGCCCGGCTCGGGCATTGACTACCAGGGCCAGCCGGCGGGCTACACGGACGACCCGCAGGAGATCATCAACTACGTGGCGGCCCACGACAACGAGACCTTGTTCGACGCGGTGCAGCTCAAAGTGCCCGTTTCCACGGCCATGGCCGACCGGGTACGGGCCCACAACGTATCGCTGAGCGTCGTCGCCCTGGGCCAGGGCCCGGCCTTCTTCCACGCGGGCACGGACCTGCTGCGCTCCAAGTCCATGGACCGGGACAGCTACAACTCCGGAGACTGGTTCAACCGGATGGACTTCACCTACCAGGAGAACAACTGGGGCGTGGGTCTGCCGGTGGCCGACAAGAACCAGGACAACTGGCCCATCATGCAGCCGCTGTTGGCCAACCCGGCGCTGGATGCGGCGACCGGGAACATCATGGCCGCGGCGGATCATCTCCAGGAGATGCTGCAGATTCGCAGAAGCTCGCGACTGTTCCGGTTGCCCAGCGGAGCCGAAGTCATGGACCGGCTGGCGTTCCACAACACCGGTCCGGGTCAGATCCCCGGCCTGGTGGTCATGAGCCTGGTGGATGACGAGGGCGCGTTGGATCCGGCGGTAGAGACCATCGTGGTGTTCTTCAACGCCAACGACGAGCCCGCGGACTTCGACCTGCCCGGCGTAGGACTCGGACGGCCCTTCGAATTGCATCCGGTACAGGCCGCGTCCAGCGACCCGATCGTGCAGACGTCGGTCTTCGATTCGGCAACCGCGACCTTCGGCGTACCGGGCCGCACCACGAGCGTCTTCATCGCGAAACGCGCCCCCGGCGAGCAGATCGACCTGATCATCGACCAGGTGGAGGATCTGGCCGATGCCGGCGCGCTGAACGGCGGCCAGGCGAATTCTCTGATCCGCAAGCTGGAGAATGCTCAGAACAGCCTGGATCGCGGCCGGGTGAATGCGGCGATCAATCAGCTGAACGCCTTCATCAATCAGGCAATGGCGCTGGTTGCGGGCGGAGTCCTCGATCCGGCCGAGGGCGAGCCGCTGATCGATGCGGCGCGGAACGTCATCGACGATCTCGGCGGGTGACGCCAGCGCGGCAGGCTGAGTGCGCATGATCTCGAGGCGCCGGTGGGAGACCCGGCGCCCGGGCGCATGGGTATCCATTGCGTGACGGTCTGCCGCCGGTGGCGAATTTCCGGCAACCCTCTGACGGGCTGGACGGCGCCGCTCTGTTCTGAGGGCGGGCCGGTGAGTCATTGAGTCACGCCGAGCAGGACACCGTCCGTACCATCGCTGCCGTGTATCGTCGTAAGCTCCCCTGCATGATTTCACTTGTCGCTTGGCATTGCCTGTTGTTGTCGTGCATAGCACCAACTGGCTTCTCAAGCTGATGGCGAAGGCTATTCGGCAAACGTTTCTTACTACCGAGAAACATCGAACGGGTGAAGGCCCGTTAAGCCTGGCAGACTGGCTACCCTCCGCCGCGAGCGGCCATCTGTCCGCCGGCAAGGGCAACCAGCGGTCCCGAACCCCGAACCTCTCCCTTACCTCGGCCCAACCCGCCGCGCCAGCTTGTCCAGGGCGTCGACCCCCTCCAGCGCAGCCTCCAGTCCCTTGCGCAGCCGGTCCTCGGTTTCGGTCGCCTCTTCTTCCTCCCGTGCGAGGCGTTCCTTCGTCTTTTCTATGAGCTCGGCGCTTTCCGGAAGAGCTTTTCGGGCTTCCCGGACGAAGCGCGCGTCCGCCAGTCGTTCCGCCAGTACCTTGCGCGCCTCGGCGGCCTGACGGAAACGGTCTTCGAAGCGGCTTTGCAGGGCATGGAGCCGCAGCGCCGTCTCGCCGACCAGGCCTTCTCCATCGGCGTCGGCGCGCTCCACGATCCCTGTTTGGCGCAGCCCGGGCACCTCGGGTACGCGCACCGGCTGGCCCCTCCGGAAGCCGGCTGGAGTGGCCAGCCGGGGGTTGGCGGCCAGCAGCGCCGCCTCGGCCTGGCGCAGCCGCTCGGCGCTGCCCTCGCCTTCGATGAAATAGACCCGGCGGGCGAGGCCGCCGACCGTGCGCTCCCGATCCAGTCTGGCGATGCAACAGCTTGGACAGGCACATATCAGCACAGACCGACCACTAATCGGTCTTCTCCTGGAAGGTGCCGGTCGCGTACCTTTCTCCCCATGCCCCGAGCCCGAAAACACCTGGTGTGTCTTTCCGAAACGCCCTACTACCACGTCCATTCGCGCTGTGTCCGGCGCGCCTTCCTCTGCGGGGTCGACCGGCTAAGCGGCCGAAGCTACGAGCACCGCCGGGGCTGGATCGAAGACCGGCTGCGGGTGTTGTCCTCGCTGTTCAGCATCCAGAGCTGTTGCCTACGCTGTGATGAGCAATCACTACCACCTGGTCGTGAAGCTGAACCCCAGTGAGTCGGACGGGTGGTCGGACGACGACGTCCTGAATCGCTGGACAGCACTCTTTCGGGGGCCCCTGCTGGTGCAGCGCCACCGGGCCGGTGAGTCATTGAGTCACGCCGAACAGGACACCGTCCGTTGTATCGCTGCCGTGTATCGGGATCGGCTGGGCAGCCTGAGCTGGTTCATGAAGTGCCTGAACGAGCCGATCGCGAGACAGGCCAATGCGGAGGACGGCTGCACCGGGCATTTCTGGGAGGCCCGCTTTCATTCCCAGGCGCTTTGTTCTGAAAAGGCCCTGCTCACGGCCATGGCGTACGTCGATCTCAACCCGATTCGCGCGAGGATGGCCGAGACACCGGAGCAATCCGAATACACCAGCATCAGGGCCCGTCTCCAGGGCGACTACCGGCAGAACACGCAGAGCGGATCTGTGCTGCGGATGCTGGAGCGGGGTGAGCTTCATCACTTCGGGATACCGATACGGCCGCTGATGGGTTTTAGCGAAAGCCTCGAGCCCCTTTCTGGCATCCGTCAGGCTGCGAATGTTCTTCCCATACGGGAACCGGACTATCTGCAGCTGGTGGACGCGACCGGTCGACTGGTCGTCCGCGGCAAGCGCGGTCGCATCGACCCCTCACTCGCACCGATACTCGACCGACTCGAGCTCTCACCCGCGCAGTGGACCGGGGCCAGCACGGCTTTCAGGCAGCATTACCGCAACGGCCACCTGCGGCTGAATCAGGCGGCCTAAGGCGCTTCGCGCCTGAGAAGCAGGCCCAGTGTCTGAGGCTGGCAGCTGCGCGGCCGAATCTTGTGGATCTCTTTCACCGACTTCGTGGCCGGAACGACCAGGCGAAATACCGCTCGAACTGCGAGCTGTTTGCAATTGTGCCTGTCCAAGTCGGTCCCGTCGGCAGTGCCTGTCCAAGTCTGTCCCGCACAAGTCTGTCCCGCAGCAGAGCAGCGCCTGTCCAAGTCAGTCATGAGTCAGTCATGCACAGCGGTGATGGGTTTCCGCGAATCCGGCCGGGCGAACAGTTCAGAAGCGCATGCCGACGAAGAACAGCGGCCCGTAACGGGAGGCCTTGTAGCGGGTACGTTGCTCGCCATCCCTTCCGTCGAGGTTCGTATGATAATAGTTGTACCCGAGTCCGGCGCTGAAGTTGCGGCCGATCTCCCGTTCCAGGCGGACGTTCGCGTACGCCACGGTGCCCTCGAAGCGGTCGAAGTACAGCGAGAACACCTGGGCGTCCGCAGCGACCGTCCAGCTTTGCCCGAAGCCGACACTGCCGAAGGCACCTAGCGTCGGCAGCGGCATATTGGCGTCGATACGCTCGCTCTGGCCGGTATCGGCCGCTTTCAGGCGGGCATCGATCCGGGTGTAGTGAACACCGGCAGTCAGGCCCAGTTCCTTCTGGCTGTCGCGCAGAAGGGAGTACCCGTACTGCATCTGGAACGTCTGGGTGTTCTGGCGGGTGTCCACCAGGGTGCCGGCCGTGAACGTCTCGTCGCCGAAGCTGACGTCCTGATCCAAAGTCTGGTCGGCCTGCCGCGATAATTCGAACAGGCCCAGGTGGATGCGGTGGTAGTACCCGAAACGAATCACCGCGTCGAGCTTGTAAACGTTCTCGTCATCCGGGACGCCCAGCACGTCTTCCACATCCACCTCGGTGCCGGGCCGGCCGTCTTCGCTATCCCGCCGCACGCGGCTGTCGATCGTGCTCCGGGCACCCTGCAGCCGCACTTCCAGCGCCAGGGATCGGTCGGCCTCCGGGTCGCGCCTGGCCGGAGCGCGGAAGACGCCGGCGTTGTAGGCCACCCCCACGGAGCCGGACCATGTCCCGTCCTTGTCCACGATAGGGCTGTCGGTGATCGTCGAGTCCAGCCACTCGTAACCGATTTTGCCGGTGAGCAACCAGTGCGGACTGAGCCGATAGCCGACCCGAAGGGCCGCCGACGGATTGAGCGCGTCACCCGGGTCATACTCCGGCCGGCCTTCAATGGCCTCCTTGCCCGAGACGCCGAAGTAGTATTCCGCGTACTGATCGCTCAGGTAGGTGAGCTGGACGGAGGGGGCGACGTAGCCCCAGGTAAATTCCCTGGGCAGAGAGAACACCAGTTCGCCGGTCCATCCGTCGTGATTGCCGAGCAATTCCCAGTAGGGCCGGAATTCCACCGTGAGCGGGAGCCGGCGCCAGCCAATGAACGGGGCCGTCTCAATCGTCCAGCGACGCTCGTTCAGCCCCTGAACCTCGTCGTTGTCGGTGGCGCCGAGGCCGAGGGTCTGAACGCGCCCGTAGACTCCGAACTCCCAGTCGTCGTTGTCGGTGACGTACCGGAGGCCGAGGTTGCCGTCCTTGATCACGAGCGTGTTCTTCGTGAAGGCGGGGTAATGCAGGGCCGTAAGGTACGGGAAAACGTACAGGCCGGTGTCCGTGCCGGCATAGGGGTTCTCAGACACATTGAACATGCCGCCGAGGGCATAGTCGTTCAGATCGGTCCTGCGCCAGGATTCCAGCCAGTCATCCTGTTCGTCGGCGAGAGCGGGCATCGCCAGGCCCAGCGACGCAACGGCAAGCAGTATCCGGGTCCGACTCTGCAGGATCTTCATGTCCCGTGTTTTTCGCAGGCACCGACCTGCACTGTAGCTCGTGAACCCGAGCGGTGCATCCATGCGATGCAGGCGCGGGGGCCGCGGGCGGAGGCTACACGGGTTGCCGCAGAGATCTGGAGCGGCACCCGCTGTTCGAGTTTGTCCGGAGTCTAAACAACTCAGGCTCGCGAGTTTTCCCGCCCGTCCGGGAGACCAGCGGCCGGCCGGTGACGATCAACTCACCCGGAATAAGTGACCTGTCACTGCATCTCACCGCCGCTACCTTGCCGGCGTCCGCGTGGTGACAAACAACTCAACTGGGTTAGCTGAACTGTCACCGTTCGTCATCATGATCGGTCCCGCTAGTCGAGGGCTTCGTGGACGAGCTGGCCACCCCGGCAGATGATCTGATCAGTCGACCCGTCAGGATAATAAACCTTGTACAGCGTTCTCTCCGCCACCGTATTTCGGGCGGCCAGCGCCGTTTTCAAGCCTTTCTGCTTAAGTTCACTTGCGGCGGCCTGTGCGGTTTCGTCGCACTCTTCGTAGCTGTTAAAGTTTTTTTCCACCAGGATCTGACCCGTGAGGGAATTTCGCTGATCCGCCTCCGTCAAGGATGTCGCCGGGCTCCGATTTGTCGCGCGCGGCAGCGCATACAGCAGAGCCGCCAGCACAAGGGCGGGTAGGATCAGCAGCCTCAGTCGATGATGGGGCATGGGTGAATGTCGCCTGGCCGGTCACAATCCGTGGGGGCAGTTTGGGAGCTCAGTGTAGCCCGAAAGTGCGTGTGAATTTGGACAGGCACATATCAGTGTGAATTTGGACAAGCACACGTGTGAAACTGGACAGGCACATATCAGCACAGACCGACCACTAATCGGTCTTCTCCTGGAAGGTGCTGGTGCCGTACCTTTCTCCCCATGCCCCGAGCCCGCAAACACCTGGTGTGTCTGTCCGATACGCCCTACTACCACGTCCATTCACGCTGTGTCCGGCGCGCCTTCCTCTGCGGGGTCGACCGGCTAAGCGGCCGAAGCTACGAGCACCGCCGGGGCTGGATCGAAGACCGGCTGCAGGTGCTGTCCTCCCTGTTCAGCATCGAGCTGTGTGCCTACGCTGTCATGAGTAATCACTACCACCTGGTCGTGAAGCTCAACCCCAGTGAGTCGGACGGATGGTCGGACGACGACGTCCTGAATCGCTGGACAGCACTCTTTCGGGGGCCATTGCTGGTGCAGCGCCACCGGGCCGGTAAATCATTGAGTCACGCTGAACAGGACACCGTCCGCTCTATCGCTGCCGTGTATCGGGATCGGCTGGGGAGCCTGAGCTGGTTCATGAAGTGCCTGAACGAGCCGATCGCGAGACGGGCCAATGCGGAGGATGGCTGCACCGGACATTTCTGGGAGGCCCGCTTTCACTCCCAGCCCCTTTGTTCTGAGAAGGCCCTGCTCACGGCCATGGCGTACGTCGATCTCAACCCGATTCGCGCCAGGATAGCCGAGACACCCGAGAAGTCCGCCTACACCAGCATCAGGGCCCGTCTCCAGGGCGACTACCGGCAGAACACGCTGGGCGGATCTGTGCTGCGGATGCTGGAGCGGGGTGAGCTTCATCACTTCGGGATACCGATACGGCCGCTGATGGGTTTTAGCGAAAGCCTCGAGCCCCTTTCTGGCATCCGTCAGGCTGCGAATGTTCTTCCCATACGGGAACCGGACTATCTGCAGCTGGTGGACGCGACCGGTCGACTGGTCGTCCGCGGCAAGCGCGGTCGCATCGACCCCTCACTCGCACCGATACTCGACCGACTCGGGCTCACGCCCGCGCAGTGGACCGGGGCCAGCACGGCTTTCAGGCAGCATTACCGCAACGGCCACCTGCGGCTGAATCAGACAGCCTGAGAGGCTTCGCGCCCAAGCAGCAGGCCCAGTGTCTGAGGCTGGCAGCTGCGCGGCCGAATCTTGTGGATCTCTTTCACTGACTTCGTGGCCGGAACGACCAGGCGAAATACCGCTCGAACAGCGAGCTGTTTGCAATTGTGCCTGTCCAAGTCGGTCCCGTCGGCAGTGCCTGTCCAAGTCTGTCCCGGTCCCCGGCCCAACTCGGTCGGTGCCTGTCCAAGTCGGTCTCCGCCTACATCCACGGCACGGTCACACCGCCCCCTCACCCAAACTTTTTTGGGCAAATCCGCCTTCTTCTCCGGCTACTCGTAGTGAAGGGCAGCCTTGTTGCTGTCCACCACCGGGTGCAGGAGGGACGGATGAACACGATCAGGCGAGGGATTTCTGAAACGGGCGACACACGGGCCGGGCTGACCGCCGTGCTTGCAACGAGCGCACTGCTGGCTGCTTGCGGAGGCGGAGGCGGTGGCGGCGGGGGTGACGGGCGCGTCATCACCCCCCCTCCTCCGCCGCCGACATCGCGGGCCGGGGAAACGGTGGTCTATGTCGCCGGTGACGGTGTGAGTATTAACGGGCTCACCGAGCTCTACGCCATCGAGGATGACGGCAGCGGGCGCAGACGCCTGAGTGCGGAGAGCACCACACAAGGGGCCAGGATCGATGCCTTCAAGGTCTCTCCGGACGGCAACTGGGTCGCCTTTCTCACCGACGTCCGTCGCGACCAGGCCAATGTGCCGAGCCTGTATGTGGCGCCCACCGACGGGCGCGCTGATCCGCTTCAGGTCAGCCAGGAAACCGGTTCGAGACCCCAGACCGTCAAAACCTTCGACTGGTCGCCAGACAGCCAACAGCTCGTGTATGACGGCAACTTCGACCAGGGCGCGATCCCCGGGGCATTCGGGGCCAACGAGGTGTTCGTGGTCAACCGCGACGGCACCGGGCGTACGAAGATCAATGGTGCGATCCGCGCCGGTAACGAAGTTCTGGTCGAGGTGCGCAATCCCCAGTGGTCACCCGATGGCCGCTATATCGTCCAGGAAGTGTTCGACTGGACCAACGGCCGGCCCGCGCCGACGGCATCGAAGCTGAACCTGTTCGACACGACCACCGGGGTGCCCAACAGCGCGCGCCTGGTTGACGCACGCACCGTCATTCAGGACGTGCGGTGGTCGGAGGATGGCCGTCGCCTGAGTTTCGTCGGTGATCCGGTGGAAGCCCGGCAGTACAACGTATTCACCATCGGGGTGGGGACGTCCGCGGGTCTCACCCGGGTCTCGGACAACGGCGCGCTGTACAGCGAATCCCGATGGTCTCCGGACAGTTCCCGGATCGCATACCTGGATCATCCCAGCGGCCCGTTTCCCAGTGACCTGGTCGTCAGTGATGGCGTACCCGGCGCTCTCGATACCGTAATTGCGTTCGTGTCTCCCGACGGCCGCGCGGTCCGGCAGTTCGAGTGGTCGCCGAACGGGCAGTGGCTGGCCTACGTCGTGAATGCGGCGGCGCCGAACGTCTACGAACTGTTCGTAGAGCGCGCCGACGGCACCGGCACGCCGACCCGGGTCAACGGCCCGCTGACCGACGGTGGCGATGTCCTCGACTTCGCCTGGTCGCCCGACGGAGCGAGGATTGCCTATCTGGCGGACCAGGACACGGACACCTTTGTGCACCTGTACGTCAGCGACGTGGACGGCCGGAACAATACCCGGCTCTCCGCCGGCCTTGCCGGTGAGGAAGTCGATAGCCTGGCGTGGTCGAAGGACGCCAAGCGCGTGTCGTTCACGACAGGCCCTGAAGCCCGCACCGTGCTGGCCGACAAATTGTACGCGGTCAACCCGAACGGCAATAACCGTGTCGAACTGACCCAGCCCTTGACCAACGGGCCGGTCAGTCTGTCGTATTAGGGGTGTTGTTAGGGGTGTTGGTGCCGGAGTTCGATAGGCAGTAGTCGAGCTCCGGCATGAACTCGCCGGTTTCCGGCAAACCCGGTGAAATAGGGCCGCCATTTGAGGTCCTGGGCAGATGCGGGCAGGCCAAGCAAAGCCCGGTGTGAGGCCGGGCGGATGGAGCAAAGGCCTTAAGGTCCTCTGCCGACCCGGCACACGGCGCTACGGGCCAGTAACCACCCCGGGTCACGATTGGCTCCTATACTTGGGCTTCTGGCACAAGCGCGGACCACGTAATGTCCGGATGCCCACATCGAATGAAGCTGCGCCCGCTGGCAGAACCCCGCGGGTGGCTCATGCTGCTGGGTCTGGCGTGCCTGGCCATGCTCCCCTTGCGATCTGCCCACGCAGCCGCCCAATCCTGCGAATCCTTCGGACTGGACCCTTCGATCCAGGGTCGGCGTATCCTTGAGCGCTATCTGGAAGGGGCCGATGGCGTCGGGGGGCTGGGTTGCTGGGTCCACTCCCGTCCCGAGATCACAGCCTACGTCGTGACTCCCCACAGTTGGGGCGCAGAGCCGAATATCGGCCGCCAGGGGCTTATCGACGAGGCGTTCGAGGCCTTTGAAGACAGCCTTGCCCTGCTGCTGACGCTGGGGACGCTGGATAGCGACCTCTACCTGGTCCTGTCGGACCGGAACGACATGCCCGACCATCCGGCCTGGACCTACCAATCGGATGGCGATCAGTGCTGGATGGAGGTCACGCCGAGGGCCGGTTTCGGAGCCTGGGGCCCCGAGATGCGCCGCCATTTCAAGGCGGTCGTGGCCCACGAAACCAGCCACTGCTTCGAGTACGAGAACATTGCAGGATTCCCCGAAGACGGCTTCGAGGCCCATGACCGGTGGTGGAGCGAAAGCGGCGCCACCCTGCTGCAGTCCAACATTTATCCGAACGACAACCACGAGCACAAACATTCGGCAGCATTCGATCTCGACGGGCGCGACTTTCTGCAGCCGTACAGGGCCTTCGTCTTCCTGCAGCAGTACGCGCATATGCACGGGCTGGAGGACACGGTCAGGCTGCTGGATGAGGCCTACGACAACAGCGAAACGCCTGAAACGTACTTCGAATACCTGGATGACGCAGAAATCGATGAGACGTTTCATCTGTTCAACTTCCGGCACTTTCACAGCAGCGTAAAAGACCCGGGAGGCGGCACGTTTCCCTCTGAAGCAGACGTTTCATGGAATGCCGAGATTGTCCTGGAGATGTCGGGAGGGGCATTCGAGATTGCGCCGGTGAAACCGCATCGGCTCAACGTGGCCCGGCTCGAGTTGCCGGCCGGGTACAACGCCCGGTTCAATGCGGCCGCCGATGAAGGCGAAAACTTTCATGCGTCGCTGTCCATCCTCGGAAACCCTGCCAGTGACTGGGATGCCGGCATCGAGGTCGAGGGCAACTGTCATGACCCCGTGGATATCCCGCTCGTCCTGACCAGTCTCAGGCGACGGGGCGCCGAGAAGGCCGAGTTTTCCTATGCGTTGTCCGAAATCATCGACTGCCGCTGTTCGGAGCGCCGCAACATGCCCGAGTGTCTTCCGGGGCTGTGGAATATGGATGAAGAGTCCGTAGCCAGCATGCTGGGAACCACCGCACCGACCGGGGGGCGGGTACTCACCCGGTTCTTCCCTAGCGGCGCGTTCACGCACAGCTTTGCCAACGTAGACTTTATCCAGGTGGGGCGCGCAATGACCATCATCAAGGAGTATCGGGGCACGCTGCGAGGCTGCGTCGAACTCGCCCCGGCCGGAACCCGTCCCGGTGGGGGCGTTCCGATGATTCCCGAGAATGTCGCGGACACGGTGAGCCGGAGAACCATCATCGATCATGAAGGCGTCGGTACGACCACCGACAAAAAGGATGTTGGCCTCGAGAATTGGCACTGGCCCCACACGCGCACCTATATGAAGTGCGACGGGAACCGTCTGTATCTGGGGCGGCGCGCGTATACCCGGGTGTCGCGGTAGACAGCGGCTGACCCGGTGCCGACCACTGGCCAGAAGCTCAGGCTAGATACTCTCCGCCTCCGACAGCACACCGACCCGGTCGGCCAGCAGCGGTTCCAGTTCCCGGAAATCCGCCTGGATGCGGGTCAGGGCATACCAGACGGCGGTGGCCACGGCCGCTTCGCCCCGGGCCAGCCGCAGCAGGCGGGTCCGGTCCGCATGGATGAGTTCAACGGCGTCGTCCGCACTTATGTCCAGCGCAATCTCCGGTGCGGTTCCCTCGACGATGTAGCTGCGCATGCCGCTGAGACTCGATTGATACGTGGACGGGATGATCTCGTTCACGACAATGGGATAG
Organism: uncultured Gammaproteobacteria bacterium; assembly: GCA_963842955.1. Lineage (GTDB taxonomy): Bacteria > Pseudomonadota > Gammaproteobacteria > Steroidobacterales > XN24 > JARFQW01. Next base: position 5,393 of record CAWJIJ010000004.1, on the reverse strand, counting down.
TCGCCCTGTATGAGGGCGACCTGGTCCAGCAGGGTTTCGGGCACCTCGTAGGTGCCCGCCAGGACATCACGAAGTTCGTCGCCGACCGCGAGACGCAGGAGCCCGGAGGTGTTGAGCGCGTCGAAGCGGTTCCGGGAAACGAACGGCCGCCAGACAGCAGCGCTGTCCGCCAGGGCTTTCAGCAGTGCGTCCGGGTCGGACACCGACGTATCGCCGGATTCCAGGTGGGCGATGATGGTCTCCAGACCGGCAATCTTCCGCGCGCTGATGCCGCCTCGCACCACGCTGACATTGGACAGATTATCCCGCACCTCATCCAGGACGCTGGCGAGATGTTCTTCGAGATCCCGGAGCTCCGCCCGTGTCTGTCGCCACTCGTCCGCCGCCAGGGCCACCAGCACGCCGATGACGATCACCAGGAACTCGAAGACGGCGCGCCGCATGGGTGCCCATCCCTGGACGCTTCGGAAGGGAAACATCGTGTGAAAGTCCTTTTTTCTTATTGTTGTTCGTGCCTCAGTTTTACAGGTCCGCGTTACGGAACACCAACACAAAGGATCGAAGGAGGGTCCGATCCCCTCGCCTGGCGTCGGATCGGCTGACATCGGAGTTCGCGAACGCCTCGCGCCGCCTGGCCCCTAGAGATCCATTGTCTTACCGAGCAAGAGCGCAGGGACACCAAGTGTCCCTGGAGCCTGAATCGAGAATGACGTCCCGCTGATAAGATGGCCGATACCTTGTGACGAACCTCGGAACCCCGGTTGGAAAGAGAACCCGTGAACGTCGACGCGCTGTCCTGGCCGCTGGTCCTCGACGGGGGACTCTCCAACGTGCTCGAAGACCTGGGTTGCGACCTCGATCAGAAACTCTGGTCTGCAGGCATCCTGCTTTCAGATCCGGAAGCCATCGTGCAGGCCCACCTGCAGTACCTGCGTGCAGGCGCGGACATCATCACCACAGCCAGCTACCAGGCCAGCATCGAGGGTTTCGTGAGCGCAGGTCTGACCCGCGCCGGTGCCGAAGACCTTCTGGGCATGTCCGTGGATCTGGCCATTCGGGCCCGTGACGTACATCGGGAGGAACGACCCGATGATGATCGCCCTGTTCTCGTCGCCGCCAGCCTCGGTCCGTATGGCGCCTTTCTGGCTGACGGGTCGGAGTACACGGGGATCTACGATGCCGACGATGCCCGCATCCGGGCGTTTCACGAATCGAGGCTTGCCTTGCTTGCGGAGAGCGGGGCCGACCTGCTGGCTATGGAGACCATGCCCAGCCGACGTGAGTTGAGCATCGTCGCGGAACTGCTGGCCGACGTAGACAAATCAGCCTGGGTCTCGTTCTGCTGCCGGGACGCCGCCCACCTGCAGGACGGAACGCCGGTGGCCGAGGCTGCCGCGCTGTTCAACGATCTGTCCGCCGTTATCGCCGTTGGCGCCAACTGCACGGCGCCTGCGTATATCTCCGACCTCATCCGGCTGTTCCGTTCCACGGCCGCAGGGAAACGCATCATCGTTTATCCCAATTCCGGTGAGGCCTACCACGCCGAAACCCGGACCTGGTCCGGCATCTCCGATCCGCAGGACTTTCAGAGCATGGCAGGAGAATGGCTCTCGCTGGGGGCGGACATCGTTGGGGGGTGCTGCCGGATCGGACCGGAACACATCGCCCGGGTCAGGGAACTCGTAAGGGGCGACAAGGAACCTTGCGCCGGCTCCTGACGATCGATCTCTGACTCTTACGAAGCGTGGCTGCCCTCCGACATCCGCACCGCTTCGAGACTGAACTGGCGGCCCGGCAGCCTGGGCTTCGCGTTGGAACAGCTCCAACACCTCTCAGGCACATTACCATCCTGGCTGCGTGTCCACTGAATCGGCCTACCAATCATCAGGAACAGGCCGCTTCTGATCGTAAACGAACAGGGTGTCCAGTGGCCGGGTTGGGCTCTCATGCAGCCGGACAGCCGGCTGTCTTCGACCCGGGCCGGACAGTCAGTGCGGCGGCGAGATTGCCCCAGGAGTCGCTATTCAGATGGAGTTTCCGCGGGACTCCGGTGCCGGTTCTATTGATGCCATTCTTCCGGCACGATGTCGCCGTCGGAGTCCCAGTGAAGCGTTCCCCAATCGTCCTCGTTCTCAACCGTCCAGTTCTTGTACTGAAAGCCCCGATCGGCATCCAGGTTCCAGTCAGGAATCAAACCGCCCGCGTTTCCGACAAGGTCGAAGAAAAGTTTCCTGCCAAGGTCGATGGTCGAGTAGGTCGTTTTCCCGGCGTTACTGAACTGTATTTCGCGATGTTCATCGGGATTGGCCGCGTTCTCATATTGCGTATATAACGCTTCACCGCCAACGTTCGCCGCAGCAACCCCATTGAGAACATCGAGCGGATTGGCGCCGGCCGGATACGGGCCGGCGACCGTCGGTTTACCCTCGACCGATGTCGACGGGTAGCTGAGGAAACCTTCGTTCGACTCCTGCGCGCGTCGCGGATAGTTCTGCCGCTTCGAATCCACCACGAACTTGTTGTGGAGTGAGGTAATCTCAGTGGCGATCGGGTTGTTCCGTACCCAATCCGACGTCGGGTGCACGATAGACGCAAGGGCGAGGGCGTGACGAATCTCTTCGAGTATGTCGAGCAGCGCCGACTGAATGATCCAGAGAAGTGCCGAAACCGTGGCCTTCAGCGGCGCCGTGATGGTACAGACCAAAAGCTTGAACAGCTCTACAAGCATTTCAGCGGCCCATGCGATCAATTCTGCCAGGAACACCAGTTTGTCCCACAGGTGCTTCAGCCATTCCTCCAGGGCGGCGAGAGAAAAGTCGCAGTCCGAGCTCCAAAGGGCGTAACAGATGTCAGGGGCGCTGCCTGGCGGTGTTGGCGCATTGGACGCTGTCTTCAAGAATTCCTTCATCGCTTCGTCGATGGCTTCCAACACACCTTCAGTCGGGGAAAGCGGCGGGGGAATGTAACTGTCGGTACTCACTTTGAACGACGCCAGCAAGTACCAGTAGGCGAGGTTGATGTCTTCCGCCGACGTCACGCCATCGGGAAGTCGTGTCGGCCGCTCATCCTGCGGAAACGTGTCAGCCATCGCTTCGCTGACCATCGAGAAAATCTCTGACAGGTCGTCTCGCGGCTGAGCCACCCCGTTGAGCACGGCAAGTAACGTGCCGTCATCGTCCAGCTCCTCACCATACGGGAGCTCTAGGTGCAACTGTGAATCTATGATTTCAACTGGCGGTGTCGAACCCTCATCGTAGAACCAGACATCGAGGATATTCTCGACGAAATGGTGCCTTTGATTGTGCGCCCGGCCCGCTCCACCGACTGCCTGATTGATGTAGGGATGGACAGTTATGTCCGCTGCGCAGTGGCTGGCATATCCCAGGACGTATGCCTTCTGCTTGTCTGTGTCCGCTCTGGACCACATCGCACGAAGAAATTCGCCGGTTCGCTGGGAATGCAGAATATCGAACCAGAACCAGCGTTTCGGGTCGTCCGGCTCATCTTCGTTGTGCACAGGATGTTGCATCAAGTCAAACGTATTGACGCTATCGGTAAATATCTTGACGAAGAACGAATCACGCAAGGCCGCGATCGTCTCGCTAATCTGATCGGTGCGCGCCTTAATGTTCGAGATGTTCTGGCAGGTGAGGTCGTCCAGTACCGCATCGACGGATTCCTGGACATCCTGGATTTGGTCAACCACCGGCTTGATCGTGTCTTCGTAGAGGCCTTTGATCGGCTGCACGACCGAGTTTACGTATTCGAGCAGAATCTCGCTGTATCGAATGACGTCATAGTCAGGCGCGAAGAACCATAGGTCGGGCCCGGTGGAACCCATCTTGTAGTACTTTTCGTTGATGCCCGAACTGTAGGTCTTGATCTCGCGCTCTGTATAGAAGCTGAAGGAATCGGCGATTTTCTCGGCGATGTGAAGATGGCTCGCGGGTCCGGGCATATCAGAGTGCTCCAGTTGTCCTGCCTAAGTCGGCGCCGACCACCAGCCGCTGTCGACCTTTTTACGAAACTCAGGGGCGGATGCCGATGCAACGTCGGGCGTCGGCCGCGGATCCAGGATGGGCTCATAGCACAGGACGATGAGTAGTGTGTTTGCAGCGGTCGGTTTGCATTCCACGAATCCCATCCATGTCTGCCGCGGTTGCAGGCCTGGCAAGACGACGTATCCGCATCGTTCGTAGAGCGACTCGTCTGGTGCCGGGACTTCAACTGCGGCCAGGCTGTTGTAAGGCGACTGAAGTATCTCGACGATCGGTGCGGGCGCGACGGCGTTCCCGCTGTTTGTCACCGAAACAAGAACGTTGCCGTTTTCGTCCGTCGTGACTTCGAGGCCGGCCCAATCGATCTTCAGGCCAAGGAAAGGGAAGTGCTGCTGTTCGGGTCGCTTGTGTCGATCAGGGCGGCCCGGGAACGGATCCAGCAACCCGGATGCACCACCTGCCCCGGACACATCCTCGGGCGAGTAGGTTGAATCATTCGACTGGCTCACGCGCTTTCTCCAGGAACCTTTCGGTTGGAAGGCTTCGCCAATAGCTCAATCAAACTAACACACTTGCGCGTTGGCTGGAGACGGCATGTCTACCGTGCTCCTTGACGGCATCCTTCCAGCGGCGCAGTTGGCGTGTGCTGACCCCCAATTCTTCACTCACCAGGGCGTCGGTCGTCCCCGCTTCGCTGGCCCTTCGAAGTGCCTGGCGCTTGAGCTCGGCACTCAATCGTTTTTGCCTCGCCATGTCCCACCTCCCAAACGCAATATGGCGTCTAACAAAGTGGTTCGAAAGTCCTCGGCCAAGACCACGAAGCGGAAATTGGCCACGCGCTTTTGAAAGCAGCGCCCGGGAATACTGGCCAAACAGTTATTAATTAAGGCTATGACGCCGTGTCCAGGGCCGCGATCGAGTCCCCAGTTCAAGAGATTGCCATCGACATCAAACCCTTTGACACGCGCAACCGGGTCGATCCCCTGAGTCCGATGCTGTTCTCCGTAGGCACACTCTCGGACCTCGGCTTTGATGCGCTTCAGACGGACCTGGAGACGATCAGGTTCGAACCCGGCGAAGGGAGGGCCCGGACTTACAGAGTCTATGATCCGAATCGGGACGGTTTGCCGGATCTCGTGCCGGCCGTCCGGGCCCGTGACCTGCGCATTGGATGCGGCGAGACCGAGATCAGGGTCACCGGGAAGACGCACCAGGGCGTGCCGTTTTTCGGCACGGATGTTGTAACAAACAGCCGTTGTCCGAAGTGATGCACTTCCTTCTCCCGCCCCAAGTAGCTCTGACAGTCTTCACGTTTACGGCGCCGGTTGTGTATTGATGAGCGCGCTCGGGGAAGTTCTGCCTATATCCGTAAGCCGGCGATTTCTCCTGGCTTGA
>CAWJIJ010000003.1:0-70444 GCA_963842955.1 uncultured Gammaproteobacteria bacterium | reverse complement strand
CTCGGCCCGGACCAGAGTGCGGGGTGGCTTCCGACCCGGAGCAGCCATTGGGATGGTAGAGTCCCGAAGAGCTGCCTATATCCCAAGGGCCACGTCACCTTTCTCCACACCACAGGAGTGCGCGCATGAACTCTGGCCTTCCCACCGGTCTTTCCGCCGGGATTCCCCTTGCACTCCTGTCGACGTTGCTCATGTTTGGGACGGCTTCCGCCGACATCACGGTGGGTGACCGCAGTGTGAGCTGCGCCGAGGATCCTGCCTGTATCAACCGCCTTCATCCCGAGATCCCGATGGTTGCCAAGGCCGATCCCGGTGAGCGCATCGTATTCCTGGGCCGCGATGCGTTCGATCTGACCCTCGACCCGGACAAGTTCTCGAGTGCCAAGGCCATACCCCGGGAAGGGGTCGGGATTGTCCACCCGTTGACCGGGCCGGTTTTCATCAACGGCGCCAAGGCGGGCGACGTCCTGGCCGTGACCATCGAGGCGTTGGAGCCTGACGACGTCGGCTGGACCGAAGCCGGGCCGTTTGGGTTCGCCGGTGACGAGTTCGGGACCGATGAGCGTTTCATCGTGTGGCGGATCAATGGCGACCATGCCGTCAGCGATGCCCTGCCGGGTGTGCGTATTCCGAACGCGAGTTTCCCCGGCGTCGTGACCACATTGCCCGGCGAAAAATTGCTCGCCGACGTACTGGCGCGAGAGACCCAGCTGCTCGAGTCGGGCGGTGCCGTTATGGGCCCCGACCCCGACGAGGCCGAGCCGGCAATGCTATGCGGCAAGGAAGGGACAAAACCTTCGGAGTGCCTGCGCACGATTCCGCCGCGGGAGCACGGCGGCAACATGGACATCCGTTACATCACCACGGGCACCACGGTGTATCTGCCCTGTTTCATCGATGGCTGCGGACTCGCGGTCGGCGACTTCCATTACGCGCAGGGCGACGGCGAGGTGGCGGGCACCGCCATCGAGATGGGCGGCCGGATGACGGTCACCGCTCGCGTGGTCGAAGACCCGCCGGATCTGTCCCGGGGCCCTCACTACGAAGGCCCGGCCTCGGTGCTGGGGATACCGTCCAAGCGCTTTTATGCCGTGACCGGTTTCCCACTCAAGGAGAAAGACAGCGTACCGGCAAACCTCGCTTACCTGGACTCCCCGAAGATCGCAGGCTTGAGCAATCTGTCGGGCGATATCAATCTCGCGGCAAGAAACGCCTTGGCCGCCATGATTGACTACATCGTCTCGGAGTACGGCTACGACCGGACGCAGGCCTACATGATTGCGAGTGTTGCGGTCGATATGCGGATCGGTCAGCTCGTTGACATTCCGAACGTCGGTGTGACCGCGGTACTGCCGTTGGATATCTTTGTCGGGCGCGACTGACGCTTCTTGCTGAGAACCCGGTCGGGCCGTCACAGATGGCCACTTCGACTTCCGTGTCGACGCCGTTCTGTTGCCTTAGCTGGCGGGATTTCCTGCCACGATCCAGCTCTCGGAACTAGTAGTCATTACCGAGTATCTTCAGCTGCTGCCGGGCGGAAGCAGCCTGTTTCTAGTGATTCGAAGGCCATGGGACAGGCCCCGCAAAAAGCGGGGCCCATCCCCTCGCCAAAGAGTCATTAGAAACAGGCCGTTCCTGGCCGATTTCTGACCCTTTTCTCCTAGCCGTCGCCTGATGTGATGCTGCAACCCTCAAACCGCAAGCTATCGACCCATTTCTGCCGGTCTTACCTTCGCCGAGAGCGGGTTCCCTTACGTATCGAACCGAGAATCCGCAGGCGCCCCGAGCGAGCATTAGTCTTTGCTACCATCGGCGGAGTAGCAAGTGACCCCGAAGCACTCGCCAGAGAAACCCAGTATTCAGCGTCATGAATCGCAGCGCATTTCACAGATTTGCGATGATCTTCCCGTATTGGCTCGGAATGGCCGCGGATGCCCTATGGGCCGTCGCGTTGTTCGTTCCCCAGGTTTTCGGCGCATTGACCGGGAATCCTGACTTCGATCCGGATCTCGACTTCAGGCTGACTATGGCAATCGGCGGGATACTAATGTCCGGTTGGACGATCCTTCTTTTCTGGGCAGTACGAGACCCGATCGAACGACGTTTCGTGATTCTACTGACAGCCTTTCCGGTCGTTTTTGGGTTGTCCACGATCGCACTGATTCAGGTTTTGCAGGGAAATACCTTCCAGATCTGGATCTTGATCAAGACGGCGGTCTTGTTCGTCTCAATGATTGCAAGCTATTTCCTCGCGGCTATATCCATTCAAACGCGGCGGGGTTGAATCGATATCGAAAGTCAGTGGCCGCTCCTGGCCGCACTCGGATACTTTCTCCGGCCCGGAGTGATTCCCGCTCTCATCACTGTAAAACCCTTCTGCAGAAGGCCTATGGCAGAAACAGCCTGAATGGCTACATTCGACTGGCAAATCCAGCTGCAATACCACGGTCTACGTTTCATTTCGCGGCAGACGAGATCCCCTGACAGAACTGGCTACGACCTGGATGCCGGATGTATACCTGCCGCCTGCGGCTCACCGACTTCTTTTTGTCCCGCAAGGCTGTCATCAATATGTTCGTCCGCCAGCGTATCGAGATGCATCAGCTTCTTGATTAGCGGAGAAATGACAATCACGCCAACACCTACCGCGACGGAAAACCAGCCAACGGAGGAGTAAACTTCCAGCACCCGGTCAGGGCCCGCATCTTCCGCACCCACGGCTGCAGCAATTAACCCTGCACCAAAGTTTCCAGTGGCCGACGCGAAGAACCAGGTACCCATGATCAGGCTGGCCATGTGAGAAGGTGCCAATCGGTTCATGGCGCTTAACCCAACAGGCGACAGGCAAAGCTCGCCGGTTGTGTGCAGCAGGTAGATGAGAAAGACGAAGACAACCGGCGTCAGATTGCCTGTACCCGCCGACAAAGCACCGGCTACGAGTACCAGGAAGCCGGCGCCCAGTTGCATCAAACCCAGCCCAAACTTGGCCGGTGCTGATGGTTCGAGACCGCGTCGACCGAGAAAGGTCCAGAGCAGTGCAAAGACCGGTGCCAGCAAGACGATGTAGATCGCATTGATTGACTGGAAAACCGATGCGGGAATCTCGATACCGAAAATGTTCCGATCGACGCTACGATCTGTAAAGAGATTCAGGGAGGAACCGGCCTGTTCAAACAGCGCCCAGAAGAGTATCGATCCAAATATCAGAGACATAGCGGCAAAAATTCGGTCTCTGTCGTTGGGCGCCAGTTTCGCGACGGCGGTGTACAAGACGTAAAAAACAAGAATGGCGCCCGCGATACCGAGCAGCGTACCGACCAGCGCCTGGTACTGGATCAGGACCCAAATCAGGCCGACTGTTACGAAGCTCAGAATGTAGAGAAGCCACTCAAACTTGATGCCAGCAACTTTCTTTTCGAGAAGCGCCGGATCTGCCGGTTCACCGCGACCAACCAGCAAGGGCTTGCCCCAGACGAACACGATCAGGCCGAATAGCATGCCGATACCGGCAGCGCCAAAGCCGTAGGACCAGCCCATAGTCTGACCCAACCAGCCAGCGATGATTGCGCCCAGCGCTGCGCCCAGATTGATGCCCATGTAGAAGATGGTGTAGGCGGGATCGCGGCGAATATCGGTACGGGAATACAGCTGCCCTACGATCACGGAAATATTGGCTTTTAGAAAACCAGACCCGACGACGATAAACGCCAGAGCGGCCCAGAAAATGTTGATCGCCGGATCCGCCTGGCCGGCCCCATCGCCTTCGAAGGCCATCAGGAAATGACCGAAAGTCAGCAACAATGCGCCAAATGCAACCGCTTTGCGCTGACCGAGATATCGATCCGCGAGATAGCCGCCAATGACCGGGGTAACGTACACCAGCGCGCCATACGCACCGTATATGACCCCGGCCTCGCTGTCGGAAAACATCCAATGCTGAACGAGATAGAAAATCAGCAGGGCTCGCATGCCGTAGAACGAGAAACGCTCCCACATCTCGGCAAAAAACAAGACAAACAAGCCCTTGGGATGGCCGAGAAAGGTCCCTCTCGCATCTCCGGATTCCTGGTACGCTCTCGTCATTACATCGGACTCTCTTGAAAGTAAGTGGAGCTTCCCATTGCGCCCCGGTGATGCAGCACCCTAATCAAAAAACGCTACGAGCGCTGCAAGTTATTTTATTTTGGGCCGTCTGGATTTCCGAGCGGCTGGGTTACCCCGCATCCAAGCGAGACGAAGCCCAGCGATGAGAGACATTGGCCGGCCGCTTGTGGCCGGAACCGGACATCCGCATGCCGCCCTGGGCCATCCGAACGAGCGCCACGGCGGCGCTCTTTAATCGTGACTCCAATGTCGAACACGCTAGAGCGAGCGGGTCTTGGAAAAATCCCGACCCAGCGTCCCAAGCTGATAGGGCTGGTCCGGCTACGAACCCTTGCTTCGACTTCCGGTTTTCGATTCGCGTACCCGAAGGTCTGCCCTATCAACCCGCGGCCCGGCACGGTTTTCTGGCCGGTTGTTTGTGGGCATCACACCTCACCGCGCTGCCAATGCCTCGCCTCCGCCAGGAAATCGCATCTCAACCCGGCGTGAAGTGCGAGCGCCGTACGCAAGCCACGATCATCTCGATCCTGAAGGATCACTGGGCCGGAGACGGGAGACTTGTTGACGCGGATAAGTTGAGCCAAACTCATGCGCAGCTCACCAAAACCCCTGCAAATCAATGGAGACCGCGATGACTCGTCACTGGGCCCGTTTGTTAAAACCTGCGACCGCCATGCTGCTGCTGGCCGGCCTGGGCGGCGTGCACGGCACCGCGCTTGCCACGGGTGCGGCTGATCTGTCGAAGGACACCGTCAAGAAAGCCTGCCAGTCCGAAGCAAGGGCGCAAGGCCTGTCAACCGGCGATTTCGGCGATACCGGGTTCAACAAGGAACACGGACACTGGGTAACCCGGCTGAACGCCCAGGGAAGCGCGGAGAAATTCAAGGCACGGTGCGAATGGGACGGCACCGGCACGCCGAAACTGATGGTGGCAGACTCCGGGGCCCACATTGCGTCGAAGAAGTATTCGAAAAAGGACGTGAATGAAGCCTGCAAGAGAGAGGCCAAGGCAGAGGGTCTCGAGGTCGGGGATTTCGGCGACACGAAGTGGGACAAGACGCACAACCACTGGGTTTCCAAAATGATGGCTCGCAGCCCGGGACAGGAGAAACGCAAGGCCACCTGTACCTGGAACGGCGACCAGCGGCCCGTCATCCGGTAGCGCCAGTCCCCTATCGGGGGCCAGAGAACATCAAGGTCGAGGAGCGGCGTTGCCATCCGGATAACGTGAAATCTCTCCGCTATCGAACCGTTGTCGGATGCTTGTGAAGCAAAGCCTGAGCCTCGAACTCGGCGGGACTCCCGATCCCTATGCGCTTTGCACACCCGGTGGCGGCACTGCAGGACCCTTGAGGGATGTTTTCAGCCTCAAAGCGAGGACCCCAGGGAGGTCCTGTTGATGGGCACAACCGGCTGAATCCCTGTTACGAGGGATTATTTTGGCCAGGTGGAGCCCGGTCCTTTCGCAGGATGACGCCGGCTTTGCCCTGGCCGGGCAATTGTGGAAAGCTTTTTCGCCTCCCACCATGAATGATCACGTCCCATGAACCGTACCCGCCTGATCTGGATCCTTTTCGCCGTCGCCATAGCCATACCGGCAACCATCGCCCTGTACGTGGCCTGGACAGACAGCGGGTACGACGACCTCGGCGCCGAGGAGACCAATATCGTGCTCCGGTACGTGAGCACGCGGGCGCCATCGGACAGCGACAAACCTGCCGAGGCTTTCGGCGGCGACCGGGGACCGACAACGGTGGGGCACTGCCGCGTCGCCTCCAAAGTCATCCCGCTGGGCGAGGTCATTGCCGACAAGGCGAACTTCTTTGTCCCGACCCGTGACCGGCATATCACGGACGTGGACATGCAGGATCCGGCCGAGTTCTGGCGCGACGTCGAAGAGACCATGGCGGCCGGCTCCGCCGAGAAGATCGTGCTGTTTGTCCACGGCTACTACTACGGCTTCGAGCGCGTGTGCCTGCGCGGGGCAGGTCTCCAGCAGATGCTGGACGGCCGCGCAGAACTCCTGATGTTTACCTGGCCATCGGACGGCAATCCGGCGGGCTATGTCGCCGACCAGGCCGACATGGAATGGAGCGTGCCACAGCTGGCAGCGACGCTTCGCGATATCCGCGACCGGTTCGGCCCGGATCGTTTCGTGGTGGTCGCCCACTCCCTGGGCACGCGGGGCACCTTGTTTGCCCTTGAGCAGCTCCTGGTGGAGGGGCTGACCGGCCCCGTGGCCAGCCAGCTGATCCTGGTCGCGCCCGACTTCGACGCCGAAGGCTTTCAGCAGCGTCTGCCCGACATCGCACCGCTGGTGGGCAATGTCACCGTCTATGCCTCGGACAATGACAACCCCCTCAAGGTGTCCGAGGGGCTGCATGGTCATCCGCGGCTCGGCCAGGCCGGCGAGGACCTCACCGTGGCGGAGGGGTTCGAGACCGTCGATGTCTCCCCGCTCGGCCGCTACCAGTACAGCGGCCACGAGTACTTCCACTTCCACCCGATTTCGTCGGCGGACCTGGCCCGGCTCATCCTGACCGGCGCGCCGGCTGCCGAGCGTCCGCATACATCACCGAAGCAGAAAAACGGGCTGACCTACTGGGCGCTGGAAGACACGCGCTAGAGGCAGGAGCCAAGGGGCCAGTGCACCCCACTTCATGGTCACACCTTGATCAAGAATCAGGGGACAGTGCATCTGACTATCTGGTCAGCAATTGATCAAATAAGTGCACTGTCCCCCTATCTGTAGGACTCCAGCCCTGCCCGAGCTGAATGGCCATCGCTGAAATGCCGTACCCGGCTACCGGATCTTTGGCGCCAGAGGTGCACCTATTCGAGACAACAGCGGTTAACATATTGTTATTGCCATGCGCCGACTGCACGAAATGGCGATCGCAACGCGATCCCGGCGTGCAGTCAGCGTGGCGTGTTGGAAGGGTACGTGCAGAAAGCCGCCAGACCGTCGGATGAGCCGCGCAGGCTCGAAACGCTGCGCTCGCTGGATGTCCTGAGCACTTCGTCGGAGGAGCGCTTCGACCGCCTGACCCGCATGGCGAGACGGATGTTCAATGTGCCGATCGCGCTGGTCAGCCTGGTCGAGGACGATCACCAGATTTTTATCTCCTGCATCGGCCTCGAGATCACGGGGACCCCGCGCGACGTATCTTTCTGCGGGCACGCCATCCTGGGCGACGACGTGTTCGTAATCCCGGATGCCACGCAGGATCCGCGCTTTGCGGATAACCCACTGGTATTGGGCGACCCCGGCATCCGTTTCTACGCCGGCTGCCCGCTGTACGCGCCCAACGGCCAGAAGCTCGGCACGCTGTGCATCATCGATCAGACGCCTCGCACCCTAAGCAACGAGGACACGGAGCTGCTCAGGGATCTCGCCACCATGGTTGAAAAAGAGCTGGCCGCGGTCCACCTCGCCACCATCGACGAGCTGACCGGCATCGCCAACCGCCGCGGCTTCATGCAGCTGGGCGACTACAGCCTGAACCTGTGTGCGCGCGAGAACCTGCAGGCGACGCTGATCTTTTTTGATCTCGACGGCTTCAAGCAGATCAATGACACCTTCGGCCACGCCGAGGGCGATCGCGCCCTGCAGACCTTTGCCGGCCAGCTCCGCAGCGCCTTCCGTGAGTCGGACCTGGTCGCACGCCTTGGCGGCGATGAGTTCGCGGTGCTGTTGTTGCGCAGAGAGGCCGGGGAAACCGAGAACGTGGTGCAGCGTTTGTCGCGCGCTCTGGACAAATACAATCGCTCCAACACCATGGGCTACGCGATCCGCTTCTCCCATGGAGCCGTCAGCTTCGATGCCGGCACCCATGAGACCGTCGCCGACCTGCTCGAGGAGGGTGACCGCCTCATGTACGCGATCAAGCGAAGCAAGACTGACGACGGCGAGCCGGCCATCATCTCCCGCTGACGAGCGAGCCAGGGGGACGAGCCAGGGGGACAGTTACCCCAACTCCGGGAATCGGAGATCGGTGAACTGCCCCCCCTATTAGGCTAGCGCGCGTAGGAGCGGCGAACGAGGATGATGCCGTCGCTGTCCTTTAGCGTGACGCTGCGAACCGTAGTGCCACTGTTGGTCTTGGAATCCTGCTTGCCTTTCAGGCGCCGGAGGCCGCCTTCCAGCGACACCGTTTTCTGGCCGTTGCCGCGCGGGTTCACCAGCACCACCGCATGTTCGAAGTCGCGGCGATAAACCCCCGACTTCCAGGGCTTGGAGGGCCCGTTGGCTCCGGGGTTGGCGGGTCCGGCGATACCCCGCCCCATCCAGGACGTGTTGTCGCGTCCCGCGCGGTCGTATTCGTCGAACCAGAGGCTGGAGCCCGAGGGGTAGTCCTTTGCGCCGTACACGTAGTAACCGTTCTGCATGAGCGCGGTCGCAAACGTGTAGCGGAACCACTGGTAGTCCGCCGGCTTGGCATTCGCGGGCCGGCCGTCGATCGCGGAATTGTGGGTGAGATTGCCCGTGACGGTGAAGAACGTGAGGTCCGGCGTGCGGAAGAATCCCATGGAGTGCCGGTACCACTTGTACACAAGCTGCCAGCCGTTCTTCTTCTTCTCGGCGCCGCCGGTCGGACGCATGACGTCTTCCAGAAGGCCACCGTCAATGCGCTTGGCAAAGCCGCTGCCCGACGGCAGCGCGCCGGACGAATTCACATGATTGTACCAGTCATGATTGCCAACGATGTACATATCGGGCCGCAGTTTTTCCACCCGGTCCCACGCCGAGACGTAGCCGTCCCGCCAGGCCTGGTCGATCACGCTGCCGCTCGTGTTAGTACCGCTCCAGTCCATGCCCGCGGTGCCGCGATCCCAGCCCTTGGCGCGGATCTTGAAGTTCGTAGCGTCGAAATACCAGACGTCGAAATCGGACTTGTTCATGCCCTTGCGATAGTCGAAGGACACCTTCCACTGGGGCCAGCGATCGCCGTTGGCGTCGGGCTTGACCCAGCGGGTGACGTTCGCCCGGCCGTTGCCGTGCTGCGAGACCGGAACGATGTCGCCGATGCCGTCGCCGTTGGCATCACCGAGATAGTCACCGTTGACCCGCCCCACCTTCTCGCGCAGCCACCAGTCGGGGCTCGTTCCGCGCGGCGTCGGGCCCTGCTCCGAGGAGAGTTTTTCCCGAAGGGCGTTGTGTAGCGTGGACTTGCGCTTCAGCGGCACCGCGTTGATGTTCGTGTACTGGCCGACGAACGCCGTGCGATTCAGCTGCTTGATGGCGCGGGCCGTCTTGGCCCCCTGTCCGTAGGACTTGCCCAGCAGAATGAGATCGTACTTTGACAGCAGTTTCCGGTAGCCCGTGTTCGTGTACGACCTGGGGGTCTTGCCGATCTGTACGTTCCCCAGGCGTGGGAAATCCTTCTTCAGCGGGCGGCGATTCTTGGACGGGCCAGAGGCGGCCTGAAGGCCGTCATAGGAATGCGGTCACTCCGTCTAGGCCACATTCCGCGGGACCGCTCGTCATAGCCGGGATCGGCCACGAGCGGGCGCCGCAGCCATGGCGCTAAACATAATGCAGGAGATGAGTGTGAGTCGCCGTGCACGGGACAGGGTCTCGTCGGTCATAGTTGCCTCGGTTCGGAACGCAAGGATTCTGACCGCCCGGATGGATATGGCGGGAGAAACCCGTTGATGGTGGTTGATGGCCAAAGTGTCAGTATAGGGACACGCCCGGAAAGCAAAACCTGTCGCCATATGGGGACAGTCCGGGCGATCAGCAGTCGCAAAAGGGGGACAGTGCGCCTGACTCCCGCAGAGGGAGCTGAGTGCACTGTCGCCCTATCTTTGTCCCGCTATCTTTCGCTAGGGCGAGTAAGAGAGCCTTACGAGGACAATGCCGTCGCCGTCCTGGAGCGTCAGCTCACTCACGAGCTCGCCATCGTTCGCGATGGGGTCCTGCGCACCGCGCAGTCGCCGCAGGCCGCCATCCACGATGACGGACTGGGGACCGTTGCCGCGCGGGTTGACGAGAACGACGGCGTTCTTGAAGTCCCGCCGATAGACCCCGGATTGCCAGGCAGCCACGGGGCCCGCGGCACCGGGGTTCCCGGGACCGTCGATGCCCACGCCCATCCATGACGTGTCGTCCTGCCCTGCCCGGTCGTATTCGTCGAACCAGAGGCTGGAGCCCGACGGATAGTCCGCCGCGCCATAAACGTAGTACCCGTTCTGGAGCAGGCAAGTCCCGAACGTGTAGCGGAACCACTGGTAGTCCGCCGCCGTGGGATTGTCGGCCGTACCATCGATGGCCGTGCTGTGAGTCAGGTCCCCGGTCACCGAGAAGTAGGTCAGGCCCGGCTTGCGGAAATAGCCCATGGAGAACCGGTACCAGTCGTAGATCTGCCCCCAGCCGAACTTCTGCTCAGGTCCGCCCTTCGGCCGCATCACGTCTTCCAGGAGGCCGCCGTGAATTCGCTTCGTGAAGCCGTTGTTCGGCGGTAGCGCGCCGGTCTCGGGATCGGCGTAGTTGTACCAGTCGTGATTGCCGATGATGTACATGTCCGGGCGTAGCTCTTCGAGCCGTTTCCAGGCTTTCCGATAGCCCTTGCGCCACGCCGAGTTGATCTTTTCGATGTCCTCGGTCCGGCCGCCGCTGAAGTCCATGCCCGCGACGCCACGATCGAAGCCCTTGGACCTGACGTTGTAGTTGGTCGCATCGAAGTACCACACATCGAAAGCGGGATCGTCCATGCCGTTGTCGAAGTCGTAGGAGATCTTCCACTGGGGCCATCGATCGCCGTTCGCGTCACGCTTGACCCAGCGCGTCACGTTGGCGCGGCCGTTGCCGAACTGGGAGACCGGCACGATGTCACCGATGCCGTCGCCGTCGGCGTCGCCCACGAGTTCTCCGTCGACCATCTCGACCTTCTCGCGCAGCCACCAGTCGGGCGTCGTTCCCCGGGGCCGTGGCCCTCGTTCGGAGAAGAGCTTCTCTCTCAGACCGTTGTGATAGTCGGAGTCCCTGAACAGCGGCACCGTGGCGATGTTCGTGTACTGGCCCACGAGAGCGTTGGGGTTGCGCTGCTTGATGCCAGCTGCGGTGCGTCCCCCGAGGCTGAAGGTCTTGCCGAGCAGGATCAGATCGTATCGTGCGATGACATCCTGGTATGCCGGGTCGGAGTACGCTTTTGGCGTTTTGCCGATCAGGACACTCCCCAGCCGGGGAAACGCCTTCTTGGCGGGGCGGCGCTCGCCGAAAGCAGATGACAGGGTGTCATCAGCCGCCAGCGGCGCGGCCTCGGGCGAGTCCGCCGATTGCGTGTCGGGAAGCGGTGCGGCGCAGGCCGCGTCGAAGAAAAGCGTGGCCAGGACCAACCCCAGGAAAGGGATGGTGAGCCTCATGTTGCCGGCATTTCCTTTCATCGTCATGCCCTCCATGCAGATGAATAACGCGCCGGCCGCCCATGCCCGGATCGGGCAGTCGGCTGCTGATAGCCTTGTTTAGCCTTATGTAAAGTATAGGCACCCAGCCAGGGGCCGTACTCGGTCCCGATAGGTCTATCCTTCGGCTCCGAGTCTTTCGACCAGCTATCCTTATCCCAGGCCGCCCGCGTTGTTCGGCCACCCACCAGGAATCCCACGATGCGTCTCCCCGAAGTCCTGTTCAGTGCAGCCGCACTGGCCGTCGCCGGCTGCGCCAGCAATGCGGAATTGCCGGTGGCCGCCGGGGTCGGTCCGGATCCCGAGTTGCCGGAGCCGCGAAGCTCCCTGCTGCCGCTGGTCAACATCGCCGAGGTGGCGCGCTGGAAGGATGGCGGGCAGCCCACACCCGCTGCCGGTCTTTCAGTGAATGCCTTTGCCACGGGACTCGATCATCCGCGGTGGCTGTATGTGCTGCCCAGTGGCGACGTCCTGGTGGCGGAGACCAACGCGCCGAGCCGCAAGCCCCGCGGCATTTATGACCGCATTCAACAGTCGGTGCTAAAGCGCGCCGGCGCCGGAGTCGAGAGTGCGGACCGAATCACCCTGCTGCGGGATGCCGATGGCGACGGGATCGCCGAGATCCGGACCGTGTTCCTGTCCGATCTGACCTCCCCCTTTGGCATGAGCCTGGTGGGCAACCGGCTGTATGTGGCCAACACGGACGGGATCGTGAGTTTCC
Source organism: uncultured Gammaproteobacteria bacterium (assembly GCA_963842955.1). Lineage (GTDB taxonomy): Bacteria > Pseudomonadota > Gammaproteobacteria > Steroidobacterales > XN24 > JARFQW01. The sequence continues at coordinate 58,215 of CAWJIJ010000003.1, read as the reverse complement.
CCTACAGCGCAGGCGAAACGGCGATCGCGTCCGCGGGAACCAGGCTGGCGCCGCTCCCGGCCGGAGAGATCAACCACCACTGGACCAAGAACCTGGTGGCGAGCCCCAACGGCCGGCACCTGTACGCCTCGGTCGGCTCGAACAGCGACCACGGCGAGAACGGCATGGAGAACGAAGCCGGTCGCGCCGCGATCTGGCAGATCGACCCGGGAACCGGCGATCACCGGGTGTTCGCATCCGGCCTGCGCAACCCGGTCGGCATGGCGTTCGAGCCCACGAGCGATGTGCTGTGGACCGCGGTGAACGAGCGCGACGACCTGGGAGGCGACCTGGTACCGGACTACATGACCTCGGTCACCGACGGTGGGTTTTACGGGTGGCCGTACAGCTATTACGGCGATCACCTGGACCCGCGGATCAAGGCTCAGCGGCCCGAGCTGGTGAGCACGGCCATCAAGCCGGATTACGCCCTTGGCCCCCACACCGCTTCGCTCGGCCTGTGCTTTGCGCAAGGCCAGGCACTGGGTTCGGACTGGCAGGAGGGCGCCTTCATCGGCCAGCACGGCTCGTGGAACCGCAAACCCCGCAGCGGCTACAAGGTGATCTTCGTGCCGTTCAGCAACGGCAAGCCCGCCGGCGAACCCGTGGATGTTCTGACCGGATTCCTGGATCAGGACGGCAATGCCCAGGGCCGGCCGGTCGGCGTCGCCATCGACAGGGGCGGCGCGCTACTGGTCGCGGATGATGTCGGGAACACGATCTGGCGGGTGACGGCGGACCACGGCGCCACGAACCAGTCCGGGCCGTCCGGAGACTGAGCGCTCGGGCGCCTCGAAGTTACGGGGACAGTGCACTTAACTCCGGTAGAGGGAGTTAGGTGCACTGTCCCTCTTATCGCTTTACCCTTCTCCGAGAAAGCGCTCGCGCAGAAAGCGGGCAATGCCGTCTTCGTCATGGTGGCCGATGATCGCGGTGGCCGCCGCCTTCACCTCGTCGTTGGCGTTGGCGGGCGCGTAGGACTCGTCGGCGCCGGCGAACATGCTGAGGTCGTTGTCGCTGTCTCCAAAGCAAATCACGCGGCTCAGCCTGAGCTGTTCGCGAAGAATATCCACCGCACCGCCCTTGCTGGCATCCACGTGGTGGACGTCGATCCAGTGCCAGGCCTCGCCTTCCCAGGAGGTGCCCGCATAGGCCACGAGGTGGGGTTCGCCGCGAATCATCGCCCGGACGGTCGTGATGGCGGACGGCTCGCCAATGGCGCTGATATTCGTAATCTCGGCATCGGCGGGCAGGCTTGCCAGCGGCAGCAGGTCCACTTCGTTTCGCCCGCTGAAGTCCCGCGCAACCATTCGCTCCACGTCGTTCTGCAGGGGCGTGTGGTAGATGGCGTGGCGATCGCCGGGCTCCAGCGTGAACACGAAGGGGGTGACGTTCTGGGCAAGCACGGCTTCGAGAACGGTCTGCACTTCGGCCAGGCTCAGGTGGTTCTGGTGCAGGTAGGCGTCGTTCTCCGGGTTCCAGATCATGACCCCATTCTTGTAGATGTGCGGCAGGCGGAACCCGTGTCCATCCAGAAGTGCCCGCGACGCATGCAGGGTCCGCCCGGTCGCCACGGTGTAGGCCACCCCTCGATCGGCGAGCGTGACCAGCGTCTCGCGAGTGAGTGGCGAGATCTGCCCGCCGCGGTTCAGCAGGGTTCCGTCCAGGTCGAAGACAATGAGTTCCATGGCAGATGCAACGGTAGACCAGTTGCCGAGGGTATTCGGGCGAGCGTGCCATCCGGTTCCGCAATCAGAGTTCATCAGGGGGACAGTGCACTTAACGGGTCAGGCGAGAGCCAGGTGAACTGCCCCCATGCCCTGGGTACCGGCTTCCAATAGCTTACCCTACCCGTTCGCGGAGACAGTCCGCTGGATTCACCTGGATGGGGTCAGGTGAACTGTCCCGCTACCTGGATCGGGGCGCCCGCGCCAGGGAGACCACGATCAGAGTCGAGGCGCAATCACCTATACTGCATTGCAGTAACCGCCGACAGGGCGTCGGCGTTCCCCAGAACCGGCCAGGATCCGCGAACACACCGTGGCTGAGGGCGCAACGAGTCTCACCTATCCAGTCCGACTGCGAGTCATTGGCAAGTATCTCTGCCAGCTCGCGGCGATGCTGGCCCTGCTGTCGCTGCCGCCTTGCCTGGTGGCCTTCTCTCATCTCAATACGGCAGTCGGACTGGCGTATGCGCTGGTCATCACGGCACTTGCAGCGGCCGCGTTGGCGGGTCGCCATATCCCCGCGCCGCGAGCCTTGCAGACCAACGAAGGGGTCGTCATTGTCGGCCTCGCGTTCGTGCTGACGGCCGCGCTGATGGCCATTCCGTTCGCAGCAGGCGGCTTGCCCTTTGAGGATGCCCTGTTCGAGGCGGTGTCGGCGATTACGACTACCGGCCTTTCGACACTCGATACGGTGGAGCTGCGCGCGCCGGCCTTCCTGTTCGCGCGCGCCTGGCTGCAGTGGTGCGGCGGTCTCGGGATCGCAGCTCTCTCGGTCGCGCTGTTCATCGGGCACCACGCTGCGGCGCGCCGTCTCACCAGTCCGATGACCGACAGTAATTTCGCGACGATGGCGAGGACGCGGGCCCGGCAGATTCTCCGTGTCTACGTCATCATGACGCTGCTCGGCACGCTCGCTCTGTCCTTCGTGCTCGGCGATGTGCTCACCTCTCTGGTGAACATCCTCGCGACGGTATCCACCGGGGGCTTTTCGCCGTACGACGCCAGTCTCCAGGCGCTGCCGCGGCCTGGCCAATGGATCATCACGGGGTTCTCACTGCTTGGCGCCGTGCCCCTGCTCCTCTACTACCGGGTGCTGGAGGGGGAACCCCGGTCGCTGACCCATGACGCTGAGTTCCGCACGCTGGTTGCCCTGACGCTGCTCGCGTCGGCCGTCGTGAGTCTGAGCCTCTGGCGCCACATGGCTCTGGATCCTGCCGAGGCGATCCGGCAGGGCATCATGCTCGGCACCTCGGCGCAGACCACAACCGGCTTCTCGAGCATGGACGTGGGGAGCCTGGATACGACTTCGAAGCTGCTGCTGATGCTGTCGATGTTCATCGGTGGCAGCAGTGGCTCCACTGCCGGTGGTATCAAGCTGCTCCGCTTTCTGATCATCTTTCGCCTTCTGCAGCATGTCCTGCGCCGATCCGCCATGCCGCCGCATGCGATCGCGCAACCGCGATTGTCCGGGAAGGTGCTCGAAGGCCCGGACATCGAGCGGGCCATACTGATCGCCATGCTGTTTGCGATCACCATCGGCTTTTCCTGGCTGGCCTTCGCGGTCTTCGGTTACGCGCCGATCGATGCCCTGTTCGAAGTCACTTCGGCAGTCGGCACCGTGGGTCTGTCGACCGGGATCACCTCGGCAGAGCTCGAATGGCCGCTGAAGCTTGTCCTGTGCCTGGATATGTTGCTGGGGCGTCTGGAAGTGCTGGCGCTGCTGGTGATACTTTATCCGGCCACCTGGGTTGGCAAGCGAGCGGAATGATATGCGCATCGTTTTCGTCGGGGCTGGCACTCTCACGCTGATGACCGTCCGATTGCTGCTGAAGCGGGGTCACGAAGTCATCATTATCGATCGGGACAAGGAGCTATTGGAGGAACTCGGGGAGGAACTTGACTGCGGCTATCTCCACGGTGACGGCAGCAAGCCGGCGATCCTGCGCGAGGCGAACCCGGAAAACACCGACATCCTCCTCTGCCTGACGAACAGCGATCAGACCAACATCATCGCGGCCCTCGTGGGACGCTCACTCGGGTTCAAACGGGTGGTGTCGAAGATCGATGACCCGGAGTTCGAACACATCTGCCTCGAGCTTGGCCTGGAAGACACCATTATTCCGGCCCGCACGATCGGACTCCACCTGGCGGACATGTGCGAGGGTCGGGATCCTCTCGAGATATCGACGATGATTCGCGACGACGCACGCGTGCTGTCCTTCGTGGTGCACAAGGCTCAGCAGGGGCCCATTGACGCTCTCGAGCTGTCGGAAAACTCCCGCGTCGTGTGTATCTATCGCAATAGCGAGCTTATCCTGCCCGAAAACGGGACGACCCTGAAGGCGGACGATGAGGTGGTGCTCATCACCCACCGCGACAACGTCGAAGCGCTGAACAGGCTTGTGACACATTCAGACGAATAGCGGTCAGAGACTGCGGCCGGACTGCGTCCGTCCCGTCGGTTGCGGGAACAACATGATCCGGCCGGAGCGCGGTTTTGCGGAGCCAGGGGCTCACCGCGCATCGCGTTTGGTACTGTGAGATTGAAAAAGGGTAGGCCTCCCCTTTTCGCATCATTAAGGCCCGCGCGAAGGCGGCCCCGGAAAGGGGCCGCCCACAGGTCGTCAGCGTTTCATTCGCCGTGTCCTGCTCTGCCTAGTTGGCCTTGCCGGGCTTGAAGATCCGGCAGGTCTGAAGGCGGCAGCCGTTTGGGCTGTCAGGGTCAGGCACGTACTTCACCATGGCCCCGATTTCGATGGTGTCGCCGTCGAACGGGCGGGTCACCTCACCCCGGGACGTCGTGAGAAACGGGCAGGCAGGCTCGCCAAACTCGAAGAAAAACCCGTTGGTCGTGAAGCTCGAGGTCCCGTAGTACAGCAGCTCCGGCGCCGTGGTGTCCGCCGTGCAGAGGCCCGCAAAAACCGTGTCCCAGGGGCAGAAGATCGTCTCGAGGTTCTTGGAAGAACTATGAACGAACTGCGTGCCATCCGGGTTGATCCGGCCGAAGTCATTCACGCCGCTGCCCACTTCCTCCCAGACGAGGATGCCTTCCACGACATCACTCTCGCCGGGCAGGTTGCAGCCGATAAAGACCTCTCCCACATCGGCGTCTTCGAAGCAGGCCCCGGGCTTCATGAGGTCCGCGATACATTCCGGCCGGCTCTGGGCCAGGGCGTTGCCGCCGAACAGACACAGTGCGAGCAAACCGAAAAACCAATGCAGACAGTCTCTGGAAATGCGCATGATTTCCTCCTGTCACTTGGGGCTCGGTGCGGACGTCTTCTCGGACAAGGGGGCCCGGCGGTCTGGCACGCCGGCGGCACAAGACGCCCGGGGAGCCCTTGGGTAGGAGTTGGCACGCCGGTGTGTGCGACGGACTCCCGGTAGCTCTGTCTATTCCATAGTCCAGCGATGGTGCGGCGAACATAGGTATTTCGTGCAGTCATTCCCTCGCCGGAATTCCGGGCACGGTGGCCGGATCGATCGCCTTTTCCCGTTTCAGCCCGGGTCGCATTCGACGCAAGGCCGTGGGGCCGCCGAAGCAGGCGATGGGGGATAGCGAGTTGACGAGGCCAGTTTTCCGCCGCGGCGTTGCCCGGACCGCGTCCCGACTTTTTGTTGTCATGAGGTGGCGCAAGCCCCTCCGCAGAAAATCGGGCGGCGTGGAAAGGTCATCGTAGCCCGGGCCGGCCAGGCAGTTTCGTTGATGGACCGTTGTTCGGCCGGAAGCTGTCAGCAGACGACACGGAGACGATTCGCGGAATCGGCGGGCCCATTTTTCCGGTGGACTGTGGCCGTAAGCCAACTAGGCTTTTCAAGGGGGCTTCGCCTTGAACACTGCATCCGCCATGGGAACGAATCAACGCATCGCCGAGCGCCTGCGCGAGGCCTCGGACCTGCTCGGCCAGCAGGGCGCCAATCCCTTCCGGGTCAGTGCCTACCGCAAGGCATCGGACACGGTAGCCGGGCTCGACGAGGGCATCGACGCGATCTTCGAGCGGGAAGGCGCGGAGGGGCTCGAGGCGCTGCCGAACATCGGCCGGGGCATTGCGTCGGCCGTTGCCGAATTGCTGCGAACCGGGCGCTGGAGTCAGTTGGAGCACCTGCGGGGCACGCTGGACCCGGTCAGGCTGTTTCAGGTGGTCCCGGGGATCGGGCCGTCGCTTGCCGAGCAAATTCACAACACGCTGCACATCGACACCCTGGAGGAACTGGAAGCGGCGGCCTTCGACGGCCGGCTAAAGAAGGTGCCCGGCATCGGTGCCGGCCGGGCCCTGGCGATTCGGGCCACGCTCCAGAGCCTGCTGAGCCGGGTGCGTCGATCCGGTCGTCTCGATGAAGTCGACGGACCCCCGGTGGCGATGATCCTGGCGGTCGACGAGGAATACCGAAAAAAGGCAAAGGCCGGCGAGCTGCCCACGATTGCGCCGAAGCGCTTCAACCCCTCTAACGAGGCCTGGCTGCCGGTGCTGCACACCGAGCACGGCGACTGGCACTTCAGTGCCCTGTACTCGAACACCGCGCGGGCCCACGAGCTGGGCCGCACGCAGGACTGGGTGGTCATCTATTTTCACGACGATCACCATGCCGAGGGCCAGCACACGGTCGTCACCGAGCACCGGGGACCACTGGATGGTCGGCGGGTCGTTCGCGGCCGCGAGGCGGAGTGCCGCGAGTACTACGAGTAACGCCTCAGCCGGTCATGGGATAACAGGCTGTCGATCAAGCCCTCGGACGTCCAGGATGCCCCGCTCGCAAACTCAACGATCGAACGCCGGCCCCGTGGTCAGGGAGTGCACTGCCCCTGGTCTCCGTCAGGGTTGGTACTCGGGCAGTGCGTGTCCGCCCTTCACGTGGTGAGCGCCCGGTGTCTCCCTGATCAGGACGTAGATGTACTCCACGGGTGCGCCGATGGTTTCGTGGACCACGCGGGTGATCCCTTCAGCCAGGGCCTGTTTCTGCTCGGCGCTGCGGCCTTCTCTGATATCGCACTGAATGACGGGCATGGTGGTGTTCTCCTGGGCGTCGGTACAAGGCAAAGCCGGCACTTTGCAAGGCTAGACGATCCGGGCGGCTCTGTTTTCCGGCGCCATCAGGTGAAAAAGGGATCAGGGGCACAGCTCCCCTGGCTGGAAGGCATTCCGGGTCGGACAGGCGCACCGTTCTGCTCGGCGGCCAGGCTACTTCATCTGCCGGTAAGCAATGCGATCACCCGCAAAGGTCCCGATCCAGAGGTCGCCACCGACCGGCAGCGCCATCGTGATATTGCTGAAGCGTTGGTCCGCTGAGCCGGATGCCAGCGCTCTCCCCTGCATGGAAACCGGGTCGATATCCCAGACCGTGTACGGCCGTGGGCAGGCGGCGAACGCCTCGAGGCTGAATTCGCGCGAGCGATCCACTGTACCGCATGCTTCGCCGTCCACGTTCAGGCCGGCAGTGATCAATCTGCCGTTTGGCCCCATGTGCAGATTGTCCGGAATAAAAGTCAGGGGGCCAGAGCTTCGTAACAGCGTGGACGGGTTGCTGTTTGTATAGACGCCGACCGTAAAGAGCCCGGAGGACACGACATAGATTTCCTGTCCGTCGGCAGAGACTTCGATGCCGTTGGCATAAGGCAGCTCCGTGCCCCTGAGCATGCGCATCTCGCTGTCACCGGGTGACCAGGCGTAGACGCCGCCGGTGTTGTCACCGGCCAGCGCATCACTGATGGTCTTGCCGTGCTGCAGCGGAATGGTCGCGACCAGCGAGCCGTCGGGCAACGACGCCACACTGTTGGCCTCCATGCCTTCCGGGGTCATGACGCACCCGATCCAGGTCAATTCCGGGCTCGGGCCGCTGGCGTCGACGTCGAACACCTCGATGGCCTCTCGACCGCCGTGGCCGACCACATAGAGTGTGGAATGGCCGCCCTTCCCGGGCCGCAGGTTCAGCCCGTGGGTCACGAGGCTCTCGGGATCCGGCGGGCTGGCACAGGCGCCGTAGGTTTCCGTATCAGGCCGGGATCGCCGTTCGTCACCCGGATACATCGTGGTCCAGGCTTTCTTGTGGGCATCTACCAGATAAAGGCCCGCCCCAGGCGCCATGCCGCTCGAGATGATCCACTTGGTACCCGGGATCAGTACCAGGTCTTCGGGGTTTTGCAGACCGCAAACGAAGCCGGCTTCATCGGTGGATGTGCAGTCCTCACCGGCGGCCTGGACCAGCACGAAGGGGACCAGCGGCAGGAACACGAGTGACAGCGATTTGAAAAGACCAAACCGTAGGATTGCTGATTTCATGGCCGGGCACTCTTGGGTGTCTCTGAGGCAGACGATAGTACCCCGTGGAGGGACTGCTGTGATCCATCGGTTCCGGGGACAGTCCTCTCAACTGCCGTGGGTATCGTTGGGTGACTGGTCCCCGTATCGCGAATTTCTGTCGCCTGCACCGTGCAGATGGATAAACTACTTCCGGGTTCCTGCTTCGGAGACATCACAGTGAATTGGGAAGCGATTGGTGCAACCGGCGAAACCATAGCGGCCATCGGCGTCATATTCTCGCTGGTCTATCTGGCCAGACAGGTCCGCAGCCAGTCCATGGAAAACAGACTGGCCTCGAGAAACGCCATGGCCAACGAGCTGAACCTGGTTTACGGAGACATATCTGCTGACGCCGAGCTGTCTTCAATATTCCTTAGAGGCATCAAGGACTGGGACAGCCTCGATCCTGTGGAACAGGTGCGTCTTTCATTTCTTTTCAATCGAATGTTGCGGACCTTCGAAATCATCCACGAACAGCATCATCATCGACGGATCGATGATTCATTCTGGGAAGGAGCGGAGGAAGGGCTCAACGAGTTCTGCAGATATCCTGGCGTCAGGTACTGGTGGAGTACTCGGGAGACCATGTTCAGCAAGGAAATGCAGGCCCTGATGAGACCCAAGATTGCCAGCCAGGCGTCGCCGAGGCTATTTGAATTCGAATAGTGGAGGCCCCCAGTCAGGGAGACAATTCACTTGATCGGCCAGTTCAGAGCCTGGCGCGCTGTCCTCCTGACCTTATGTCTCACCGTCGATTTCCATCGCAACAGCCGGAACGACCCCATGGCAGCCCGACCTATGGCAGCGTAACAGAGCTGGCGCGCGGTGCAGCATTGACAGCGTCCGTCGCGCGGGGGTTTACTGGGAAAAGGCTCGCAAAGACGAGACGGCCGGCCCGGCGATGCAGCGCTTAACGGGCCCAGAAGGCTGAAATAACAAATCGCCTGAGTATCTCTCACCTGAGTATCTCTCAAGCGAGACCGTGCACTGGGGAGGCATGGTGATGAAGCGCTTGAGACTGTGTTTTGTTTTCGCCGGCTTGACGCTGTCTTCCGGCTGGACGTCGGCCGCACGGCCGCTCGATAATGACGAGCTGTTTGCCGCGATGGTCACGTTAGTGGTCGGCCATGACGTCGCCATCTTCGCGGGCGTGCTGCCCTTCCCCGCCATCCAGTACTCCGCGGAGACCGTCGAGTACGGATCGAACATCGCCCTGAAGTATCTTCGACCCTGGCTCGAGGCCCCGGCGCCCGTCGAGGTGTTTCCCGATCAGAGCCGCACCTATGCAAACGACGGGTACACATCGGACGGCTGCGGCATCCAGTTCGAACTCCTGAGCCCGGAGGCCGAATACGAGAATCTCTTCGGATTCGCCAATATTCCCGAGGCCTACTACGACGCTCGCACGAACACGACCTATCCGTGGTTCCCCGGAAAACTCGGCAAGCTGTCGACCCGCTGGGGATTGCTGGGGTCGCCCAACGTCTATCACGCCAACTCCTCGGTCGTGTTGCGGCTCGGCACGCCCAATCCCGTCCGGCGATTCGACTTTGGCGCCGACGCGCTGGGCGAACCTTACGTTCCGATCGACCCGGGGGCCGAGGATCCGCAGTTCGTGTACCTGCCCATCGGCCGGCACACCGTGGCATGGGAAGCGGCCACCGAGCTCAACAGGATCTCCGACGTCATCGCACCGGGCGCCCTGCTCCTCACCGGGCTGCTCACCGAGGTCAAGAACGCTTATGCCGGCGCGAAGTATGCCAGGGAGGCCAGGGACGTCGGCATCAGCAGAGCCATCATCAACGAGCCCCTCGACCCCCAGGGTGCTGCCCGGCTGAGCGAGGGTGTCCGGCGATACGAGGATATCTGGAAGACAGCGTGGAAGAAGAAGCGCCGGAGCAAGCTGCTCAGGCAAATCCGGGAAAATATCGAGTGCACCATACGGGGCAGCATGTTCGACGTCCTGGGCACGGCGGCCAGTGCCGGCGTTTCTACCCTGAGCGAGGGCGTCGCCGATGAACTGCGGGAAGCCGGCCTGCTGACCCGCGCCCAGGCGGAGCTCCTGGACACGATTTATACGACCTGGCGGGACAACAACCGGGACCTCGCTGTCATCGTAATCCAGGCGGGCCTGGACTGCGACGACAAGGACGAAACCGTCGTCGCCCTGGTCGAGCTCGTCATCCAGGACCTGATCGAGTTCGATCTCCTGCAGAAACTGGGCACCCGCGAGACCGCCTACAGCACCGTCGGTCAGACCATTACCGTCTGGGACAACGTCCCCCCCACCATCACCCTGCCCCCGGAGCCGGTGGTCATCGAGGCCACGGACTTCGGCGGCACGCGCCTGTTCCGGGCGCGGGATCAGCTGCAGCCGATTGCCGAGGCCGGTACGCGGGACAACTGCGGACGGCGGCCGGAACTGATCCTGGATGCCCCCGAGCTCCTCACGCTGGGCACGAACACCGTGACGTGGACGGCCCGGGACAAGGGGCCCAATCCGCCCGATGACGGCCAGGACTATGCGCCGACGGCCACCCAGACCGTCATCGTCGCCGATCGCCAGCCGCCGATCATCCTGGCACCGCCCGGCAAGGTCGTGGAGAGCGCCGCTCCCCTGTCGCTGGCCGACGCCGAGGTCGGCGAGCCGGCCGTCGTGGATCTCGTGGACGTTGCGCCCGTCGTCGCCAATGACGCACCGGCCGTGTTTCCGGTGAACCGTCGCACGCGGATCGCCTGGACGGCAACCGACGGCAGCGGCAACGAGGCCAGCGCCACACAGCAGGTCACGATCAAGACACCCGGCACCAATACCGCACCGGTGATTCCGGTCGCCCCGGCGGCCCAGACCCTGACTGCGGAACCGGTGAACATTCGCCTGGAAGCCCGCGACGACGACGTGCTCGACGGCGTCGCCGACCCCCTGTGGTTCCGCATCGCGTCGCAGCCGTCCCATGGGCAGTTCATCGCGCCGCTGTTCCCGTTCTTCATCGAGGACTACCGTACCCGGCCCGGCGATGGGCTGGGCCCGGACTTCGACCCGACCGACGAGGATGCGCGGAGTTTTATTCGCAGGAACTACTGTTCCACGGACCTCGCGGACAAGGACCGGGTGCCGCCGCGAAACTTCGTCCATGAAGCCCGCTTCGTCCACGTCACCGACGACGGCGAGCGCTATGTCCTCGACGAGTTCTTTACCTGCCCGCAATTCGACGACAATCCCCAGACCTTCGCCCGCTTCTCCAAATGGGCCGCGTCCGGAGACTTCCTCGGCCAGGCGCGGATCGGCTCGGAAGGCGAAGACGAGCCGCTGGACGACAGCTTCGTGGTGGACCGCGACGGGTTTCTCTATTTCTACCAGGCCAGTCAGCCGGGCAGCTCGAGCAACCAGCTACGGCTTCGCCGCTGCAAAACGGACTGGGAGAATCGCCCCGCCACCGATACCACTGCAGAATGCGGGGATTCGTACACCTTCGACGGCAATTCGGCGCCCGACAGTGCCATCGACGCCGGATCGCTGGCGCTGGCGCGCATCGACAGCGATCGCGATATTGCCTATGTCGCAGATCGCTTCAGCGTCTTCGCGTTCGCGCTATCGGGCGACCGTGACACCCGTTATCTCGGCGAACTCGGCCCGCTGGCCGATGAACAGCTCGTCGACAACTGGGTCGGTCGGCCCCAGGCGCTGGAGGTCGGCTCCGACGGCAGTGTGTATGTCGCGGACGTGGCCCATCACCGGATCCACAAGATCGGGCCGGTGACCGTCGATACCGCGGGTGAGCCGGTACCGGGGGACTACGTCGGCTGGGCCGGCCGCTGTACCGGCAGCGGCAACAACGCCTGCCGGGACGGCCGCAGCCGCGGCTACAGCTGTACCTTCGAGCCCGACAGCTGCACCGTGGCCCCGGCGAACCGGGCCGGCAGCGCCCAGGGGCAGTTCAACACGCCCAGGTTCATCGCCATCGATCCGCGGGATGTCCTCTACGTGGCGGACTACGAGAACGCACGGATCCAGCGCCTGGGCCCGGACGGCAGCTTCGCCGGTGAAGCCGTCTCCAAGGGGACGGGGATCAATGCCGGCAACGAACCCAGCTTCATCATCGGCAACCTGGGCAAGCCGGCCTCGGTGTCGGTGAACTCCAGCCAGTTCTTCGTGGTCGACCGCGACGAGCAGTTCGTGCATGTCTTCGGCACCCTGCCCTTCAAGGACATCACCGACAACGCCGCCACGGTCGAGTACGTCTCCGACCAGGACTTCCCGAATCCGAATGTCAGTGGCACAGACACGTTCTCCTTTACGGCGACCGATGGTCTGGCCACCAGCGACCCGGCCATCGTAACGGTGACGGTGAACCGGAACTTCCGTCCGCCGGTGGCGCTGGCGGACACCGTCACCACGCTGGAGGACGTGGCGGTCGCCCTCGAGCTGCCGGCCGAGGACCCTGACGGTATTGCCGGCAAGGACTTCCTCGGCCTCGATACCCTGACCTACACCATCACCAAACAGCCCGAGCACGGCACGCTGACGGAGATCCTCCAGCCCGAAGCGAACTGCGAGCTACCGGGAGACGGGGCCTGCTGGCGCTACACGCCCGAAGCCGAATTCTTCGGCGATGACCAGCTCAGCTTCAGGGCCAACGACGGCCGGGACGACTCGGAGGAGGCGGTCGTCACACTCACCGTGATCCCGGCCAACGATCCGCCGGTCGTGACCATCAATCCGCCGGACCAGATGCCGCTGGGTTTCCCGATCCTGCTCGACGTGGAGTTCACGGACGACCCGGGCGACAGCTACGAGGCGCGCATCGTCTGGGGCGACGGGGAAACCGATGTGACCGGTGGCATCGAGACGCCCGAAGGCGGCGACCCGGTATTAAACGGCATACAGATCGCCTATCCGCCACCGTCCGGCGGTGCGGGGCGGCTCGTCGCGGAACACACGTTCGAAGCGGGAGGCCCGCGCACGGTGACCGCCTGCGCCACCGACAGCGAGGGACTGGAAGGCTGCGACAGCATCGTGGTCGACGTCCAGCCGCTCGTCAGCCTGGGCATCGGCGGACTCGTGTATGCCGAGCCGCTGGCCGAGGACGAGATCAGCCTGCAGGAAGTCGCCGACGGCGAGTCGTTTACCTACGAGGTGACGGTGCACAACGGCCTGCCCAGCGTCGGCGCCGGCCTGCCGGCGGAAGGCGTCGTGCTGGCGGCCGCCCTCCCCGCGGCCCTGAACATCACCGACATCAGCGTCAGCCAGGGCCAATGCACCACGGCAGAGCTCGTGCTCAACTGCAAGCTCGGCGACCTGGAGCCGGACGCCGCGGCGGTGCTGACCATCGGCGCCGCCGGGCCGGGCCGTCTCCAGGATGTGCAAGCCCGGGACCTCAACGGGACCGTCTGGCTCGGAAGCGGCGCGGCGGAAGCCGAGACGGAGTTCATGGTCACCGTGGACATCGTGCCGAACACGGCGGACAGCGACGGCGACGGGATGAGCGACGGGTTCGAGCTGGCCTACGGCCTGGATCCCGGACGCGACGATGCCGGCGAAGATGCCGACGCCGACGGGTTGACCAATCTTCAGGAGTACGAACTGGGCACCTCGCCCCGTAACACCGACAGCGACGGCGACAGCATGGCCGACGGCTGGGAGGTGGCGAATGGCTTCGATCCGGTGAGCCCGGCCGACGCCGACGAGGACGCGGACGGCGACGGTTTGAGCAACCGTGAGGAGCACGCCAAGGGCACGGAACCGCGCAACCCTGATACCGACGGGGACGGCGTACCGGACGGCCCGGACAACTGTCCGCTGGCGGCGAATGCCGGGCAAGAGGACGTGGATGGCGACGGGCTCGGTGATGCCTGTGACAATGCAGCCGGCGACCGCAGGCACCTGCTGCTGCGCCGGGCCAGCGACAGCCGCTGGACCCAGTACACGCTGGTGGGGTCGAGCGTTGCGTCCGCCGGCCTGCTGGATCTGACCCGCAGCTTCGACTACCAGCCGGTATCCAGGGGGGACTTCGACGGCGACGGGTACAGCGATCTGCTGGTGCGTGACGTGACCGGCAACAAGGGCGGCCGCTGGGCCCTGTGGACGCTGGTGGATCAGCGGATCACCAGCGCCGGGGCGCCGAAGCTGACGCCGAACCTGGACTACGCGGTGATATCCACCGACGACTTCAGCGGCGACGGCAAGGCAGATGTGCTCACCCGCTCGGCCACGACCGGCCGCTGGGCCATGTTCCTGATGAACGGCAAGCAGGTGACCGGCGCCCGGGAGCTGACTGGACTGCCCCGGGATCTCAGCCTTCAGCCGGTGGCCACGGCCGACTTCGACGGCGACGGCCGATCCGATCTGCTGCTTCGCCGTGCCGACGGTACCTGGTCCATGCACCTGCTCGACGGGCTGACCGTGGTGGACAGCGGTGTGCCGACATTCACGACGGCGGACTATTTCCGGGTGCAGGCGGTCGCGGACTTCAACGGCGACGGCCGTGGCGATGTGTTGCTGCGGCGGCCGAACGGCAACTGGTTCATGTACCTGATGGACGGGCTGCGGGTCGTCGACCTGGGCAAGCCCCCGATCACGAAGAACACCGCCTGGCAGATCGCGGCGGCCGATGACTTCGACGGCGACGGGCGCAGCGACGTGCTGATCAGAAACCGCGACGACGGACGCTGGTCCATGTCGCTGATGAATGGCCGGCGGATTCGTTCGGCCGGACTGGTGAACCTGGCCAGAAACCGCCAGCTGCAGGTGCTCGAGACCGGGGACTTCAACGGCGATGGCCGGGCCGATGTGCTGCTGCGCCATGTGTCCGACGAGTACCAGTCCATCCGCTGGGTTCTGCATACCCTGGACGGTCTGACGGTGCTCGAAACGGCCCAGCCGGAGGTGACCAGGAATCCGGACTGGAAGCCGGTCACGGACTGAGTGGATCGTGGGGAAGTTCGCTTCGCGGCCCGGGATGAAGTGAATTAGACAGTATGGATCAAACAAGCGGCGTCCGGACCCCAGTCCGAACAGGCCGTTCTCACCGGAACGATGCCGTCGCCGTCCTGCCGCGTGATCCCGCTGGCGACTTTGCCCTCTTTTACAACGGGATCACCCTGGCTCTGGCCAGGGCAGGCGGGGTGGCCAGGGCCAGCCTCGGCGAAATGACATCGACAATGCTGCGGGTAATCTGCGCCTGGAGTACGAACACGTCGTCCAGGTCTCCCGCGTACTGCTCCGCCCAGACCTGGGTACCCGTCTCGACGTCGACCAACTGCACATTGATCCTGAGCGCCTGGCCCGATCGCCGGACACTGCCATAGAGAACATGACGTGCGCCCAGGCGCCGGCCGATCTCGCGGACATCCCCGGTCCGCTTCTTGTAGGCAAACGCCGACGTGCGGGCGACGACCGCCAGCCCCTTGACTCGGGAAAAGACGTTGATCAAGTCTTCGGTCAGTCCGTCGCTGAAGTAGTCGTCCCGGGCATCGCCGCCCACGTTGACGAGCGGGAGCACGGCAAGGGACGGCTCCCGGGCCGCCAGGCTGGAGGACCCGGGATGGACCGTTGCGGATTCCCCGAATACACCGAAAAGCCAGAGCACGGGCGCCAACGCTGCGATCCCCAGGAAGACCCCGGCGCCGAGACTGACAGGGCCGGTGCGCCGGTTGCGCGCCTTTTCGTGCGCCATTCCCGCAACGCCGTCCGGCGGGGCTGGCGATGCGGTCGCGACAGGCAGGGCTTCGGCTTGCTCGATGGCCCGTGTCGGCGCCACCAGCCGGTAGCCGACCTTCGGCACCGTCTGGACGAATTCCGGTGACTTCCGGTTGTCTCTCAACGCCAGCCGCAGCAGCGACACGCAGCGGGACAGCGCTTCGTCCGTGACCACCCGGCCGCGCCAGACCTCGGTCATGAACTCGTCCCGGGTCACGACCGCCCCGGACCGGGAGGCGAGTTTAACGAGCACATCCATGACCTTGGGCTCGAGATGGACGGTCTCCAGGCCACGGGAGATGCTCATCTGGCCAGGCGAGACGACCCACTCCCCGACATGGAACCCGGCCGCTACGTTCATGGTTTTCCTCAATGGCCACAACGTTTGCCAAAACCGCACACCCTGCGGCCCGCAGTATCTGCCCGGTTCGCGCCGGCATGCAAGCCTTATCTCGCGCCACAATCCTAAGCAAAGAATCAGCCCGTCATCAGGACATCAGGTGACTACGTCCTTACGCTTGAATCGTCCAATTCGCCGGCGCAGCCCACGCCTCAAGAACCCGGGCTGCGGCGGCTCGTCCCATGCCGGTTTGTCCACACGAGATCGCCGCTATGCCGCATCTCCCACGCTTCTTCGTCCTCGCAACCACCGGCGCGACACGTGCCGTGGCCCGGGTCACGGCCGGCGCCTTGATCCTCAGCGCGCTTCCCGTCGGGGCAGCCCTGGCACAGGTGGATCTTGCCGTCACCAAGACAGTCAGCGATCCGTTGCTTTTTCCCCTGGCCGCCGTCGAATTCGAGGTGGTTGTCGAAAACCTCGGGGCGGAACAGGCCCTGGCGGTTGCCGTATCCGACCGGCTTCCGACGGGACTCCGCATTGCCCCGGGAACGGCGCCCTTTGCCAGTCAGGGCACCTATGACCCGGACACGGGCGCCTGGCAGATCGGCGGACTGGGTCCCGGCGGCAAAGCCACGCTGATCGTTCCGGCCCAGGTCGCCGATGGACCGCTGCCGCCTTGCCTCGTCAATCGCGCCACGATCAACGCCGCCGGCGATCCCGATCAGCGCAACAACGAGGCGGCGGCCGCGCTTAGGCAACCCGACGCGGCGCGCTGTGTCGACCTGTACGTGGACCTGACACAGGCGCCCCTGTTTCTGGCTTGCGACAACGACACGGTCATGCTCGCCGCCGCCGTCAGGAATGACGGCACGGATGCGGCCCGCGACGTCCGCGTCGGCATCGACAGACTGCCGGATCAGCCCGATGGGCTGGGATTCATCGATGCCCTCTGCGAGTCCCCGTCCGCCTGCACGCTGCCGGTTCTCGAGCCGCGTGAAACCGTGATCCTGCTCCTGTCCTCAAGCAGCGGGATCCGGAACAGCCAGCCAAGAGATTTCAAGGCCGCCGTCTCGGCCAGCAGCCCTGACGAGGACTATGCCCCGGGCAACGAGACCGACGTTCTCGAGTTCACGAAGGCCCCTTACACACAATGCGATTTCGGTCCGCTCGGCGTTGACCTCGGAAGCGGCTCGTCGCTGGGCGCCTGCTTCATCGCGACCGCCGCATACGGGTCCGCCATGCACCCGAAGGTCGTCGGACTACGGCGCTTCCGGGACCAGGTGCTGATGAAGTCGCCGGCCGGCCGGGCATTCGTGGCTTTCTACTACCGCCACTCGCCGCCGGTGGCTCGCTACATCGCCGAGCGGCCCGCGGCCCGGGCGGTGGCGCGGACCGCCCTTTGGCCGGTGGTGATACTCGCGACCCGCCCGGTGGCTGGCGGCCTGATTCTCGCTGCCCTTTTGATCTTGGCCGCTGGCCTTGCCCGCCGGGCGCGCGGCCGCTGATTTCCTGGAGTCCCACGTGCCCCGGGGCGAGTCGGGGAGGCGTCTTCCACGGCCCTAACGGGCCTTCGAAAAGGCAAACGATGATGAACGTCGGAAAATGGATACTTGTGAGCCTCCTGCTGCCGGGCATGGCCGTGTCCGTGAACTCGGCCCTGGGCCAGACGGCGGAGCAGGAGCCCAACAACAGCTGCCTTTCCGCCCAGACCCTGGGATCTCCGGGCGCCCTCCCGGCTTCTGTCTCCGGGTCGCTGGATCCTGAATCCGGCGTGGTGCCGCCGCCTTCTGACGTGGACTTTTTCGCGCTGAACTTCGCTCCGGGACAGCGCATCCGCGTGGACCTGCTCGGCGCACCGAGCGGCGCCGGAGATCTTCCCGACCCTTATCTCGGCTTCTTTGATTCCTCGTGCACGCTCGTTGCCGCCAACGATGACTCGGCCCTGGGCCTGGAGTCGAGGCTGGATATCGAAGCCCCGGCGGACGGGGTGGTCATCCTGGCGGCAACCGGCTGCTGCGACGGCGAGTTCTCGGCCGGCCACGGGTATGCCGGCACCTATGTCATGGCAATCCAGGACCCGCCGGCGTCCATCGGGTCCATCAGCGGCCGCGTCGTCGAGGCGGGAAGCGGCCGTCCGTTGTCCGGCAGCGAGGTCCCCTACCCGGTAGTGGAACTGACGAGCTGCGGCCAGGCAGGCTGCAGCCAGATCGTGGCCAACTCCGTTCCCGACGCAAACGGGGCGTTTCTCTTTACGACCAACTTTGAGGGCCTTCCGCTGGACGTCGGGGAGTACTCCCTCTACGTGTACGTCCTGGATTACACGTACGACGCCACACAAGCCGGTCCGTTCCTGGTGAGCGAAGGGGAAGACCGTGATGTGGGTGAACTGTTCCTGGAACCGCCGCCGTTTACGTTCGGGCCGGCGGCGCCGTGCGCCGACCTGGGGGCGGCCGGTGGCGTCTGCCGGTACTCGGTAGAGGTCACTAACCGCACCGGCGACGCGTTTCCCGGCATCGCCTGGAGCATTGTGCAGGGTTACGCGACCGGTTCGCCGCTGGGCTACAGCTGGTTTGCGGCCCGCCGCGAGCAGGTCTTGCGCATCCCTGCCGGCGGCACCAGAAAGCTGAACTTCAGCTTCGACGTACCCGCCGGGGTTGCCGACGGCGCCTACTTCTGCGCCGACGTGTGGCTGTCCGACCGCCGGCATGCGTTCCTGGGAACCATGGCGACGCAGCAGCTGTTCTGCGTGAGCAAGCAGGCCGGTGAATACCGGATGCTTGCACCTAAGGCAGGGCACAAGGGTCACGGACGGCTTGGCCGAGGCAGCACGTCCCATCCCGGAGGTTGACGGCTTGTGGGGGCATGACTTCCCAACTCGGGCCCCGCGCTGCCTGCGCGGGGCCCTTCTCGTCGGCAGCATCTGAGGGACAGGCATCCGAACGGCCCGGCGAGGGCAGCGATATCCTCGTCGCGGCCAGCATAGGTCACTAGGGCGCGTATTTCGCGGACGGCTCCGAGTACACAGGGGCCTTTGAGACGGACGACGCCCGGATCCGGGAGTTTCATGAACTGAGACTGGAATGTCTCGCCGAGAGTCCGGCCGATCTGCTCGCATTCGAAACCATGCCGTGCGGGTCCGAAGTCGCGATCATTGCCGAGCTGATGACCGGGATCGACAAACCGGCCCGGGTCTCGTTCTGCTGCCGGGACGCCGCCCATTTCCAGGACAGCACGCCCCTGGCCGAGGCGGTCGCGCGGTTCGACGACCTGCCCGGCGTCTTTGCCCTGGGACCCAACTGTGGGCCGCCAGCCTATATATCGGACCTCATCGGGTTGTTTAGGGACACGGCTCCCGGCAAGCGCGTCATCGTGTATCCGAACTCCGGCGAGGCGTATCACGGCGAGACACGTAGCTGGTCGGGCGCGTCCGATCCCGCGTAGTTTCGGAGGATGGATGCAGAGTGGATCAGCCTGCGCGCGGACATCGTCGGCGGGTGCTGCCGAATCGGACCTGCCCAAGTCGCCCGTCTCCGTGCGCTCGTGGACGATGCAGCCCAGCAATAACGGTGAGAGTTCACTCAACCGTGAGAGCCGGCAAGAGCCGGATCGCGGCCCGATGGCCATCGAGTTCGCAAAGCACACGCTTCGACACCGTCTTGCAGGCACCATCTTAAAGGCAATACACCGGCGCCCGAAGGTGCCCGGCGCACCGCATTGCGTCGTTGCTTCCATGGATCCGCCGCGACCCCATGCGGGGTGCTACTCTGTTTCAGGGAATGGTGGCCAATGTATCTGTCATCACATCCCGGGACGCCGTGTGGCCTCCCGGCCGATACGCAGCAGATGGGAGCCACCGCGGGAAGAACCTCTTGCCGCCCCGAACGATCCCTTGATATCGCGGCCGTCTCGCAGCGGCCGTCCGCGACTTTATTCTTCGTACCGAAACCACAGGAGACGTAGCATGAGCTTTTTCGCATCGATTATGGACAAACTGGGCTTGTCGAAGGCTGAGGCCGCCCCCGCCGCCGGGCAGGAAACGCCTGCCGCCGCGCCACCAGTGCAACCGGCCGCCACCCCGGCCGAGCCCGCGGCGCCTGTTCCGCCAAAACCGGCCCCGGTGTCGGTCGTGGACGTCGAGGCGCTGCTCGAGAAACTGGCCGCGGCCAACTCCCAGAAGCTCAACTGGAAGCAGTCGATCGTCGACTTGCTCAAGCTCCTCGACATCGACAGCAGCTTCGGGGCACGAAAGGAATTGGCGACCGAACTCGGCTGCCCGGCGGATCACATGGGCGATTCCGCAAAGATGAACATCTGGCTGCACAAGGCAGTCCTGCAGAAGATCGCCGCCAACGGCGGCAAAGTCCCCGCCGAACTGCTCGAGTAACGCGGGGGAGAGGATCGGAGAGTTTCGGGGACAGATCACCTGGTTCGCTGCGCAGTTGACAGGTGAACTGTCCCCATCTCCGACTTTTTACCGGCAACGGCTATTCGTCACTTTATCGCTGCCGCGAAAATCCATTCCCTGGTGCGTCGTGCCCGTCAACTCCACGGTGCTCTCGCCGCACGGAATCGGAATCTCCCTCGACCGGAAATAGGTGAGCATGTCGACAAAGCCGTCCCGGTTAACGTCGTAGACCCGATAATTCCGCGACCGCGCGTCCCCCGGGGCCAGTCGAATACTCGACAGGTCACACTGCAAGGCATCGAAGTCCGCACTGCCGAGGACCGCCACCGGCACCAGCCGCGTTGAGCTGGGGTCGATCCGGTTTTGGTTGCTCCAGGGCTGGAGATCGATGTCCACCGGCCGTGCCGTGATCTCGTTCAGCACCACTGTCACAGCGTCCACGGCTGCGTCATTGTCGGAGAACACCAGGTCGAGGCCACCCTGACCGTCCAGGTCTGCCGCCACGACCGCTTCAGTTCCATGACCGACGAAGATGCTCACGAACGAGCCCAGCCTGCCTGCGCCCTCGTTGGGCATCAGCGTGGCGGTGCCGGCCTCCAGTCCCGATCCGACAAGATCCAGGTCGCCGTCAAGGTCGAAGTCTCCGACGGCCGGTCCCCGGCCCCTGTTGACGACGTACGAGAGACCGCGTCCGAATGTTCCGTCGCCCTTGTTGAACCGCAGCTCGACGGTATCGAAAAACTTCATCAGGACCAGGTCGGGCCCGGACGCTCCATCGAGCTCGGCGATCGCCACATCGATAGGGGCTCCGGCCGAAGCAAAGGAGCTGGACAAAGCGAGCGTGCCGTCGCCGCGGTTGAGATAGATGGAGACACTTCGCGCGTCGCGATTGGCGAGGACCAGGTCCGGGCCGTTGATGCCGTCCAGGTCCGCGGTTGCTATCGCGTGAGCCCCCAGGAGATTGTTCGGGTAGAACACCCCGGGTGCGAAGGTGCCGTTGCCCTTATTGATCAGGACAGACACGCCGTTGGCAGCCGCAAGGTCGAAGCTTGACTGGTTGACAGCGAGGTCGGGACCGTTGCGGCCATCGAAGTCTGCGACCACGATTCCATCGACGAGGGAGGGAAGCTCGCCGACCGGGTAACTCTCCGGAGCGCCGAAACTCCCAGTCCCATCATTTTTTACGATCGATACACTCTGGGCGCGAAAATCCGCGGTGGCCACGTCGGGACCATTGCTGCCATCGAAGTCGCCAACAGCAATATTCAGGGCCCACGATGGCACGGAGACGGCCTGGCCAAGCCGAAGCGTGCCATTGCCGTTGTTCATCAGGAATCTGAGCGTAGCGGATTCCGTCGATGTCACCACGTCCACACCGTCCTTCCCGTCGAAATCGGCGACGGCCAGCGCATAGGGGTCACCGTTGACCGGGTAGTCCACGGGATCGGCGAACGCGAAATCCCCTTCGGCCGCGGTAGTCCTGATCGGCGACGCCAAAGCAAGCAGGGCGACAAGAAGGCATCGGGTTCGAAACGAGAAAACGTCGGATATGCAGAATGAACGACACATGATCAAATACCTCCCCCCGACAGTTGCCGACGTCCTTCGTGCATACAGGATCGCGGAGGGCGCCCGGCAGAACGCCGGGCCAAAAAAGGTCCTTCGTGCCCCAAATCGTAGCCTCCTCAGTACGAAATTCCGTAGGTGATTTATGCAGCAGAGATGGGCGGCATCTCACTTGGCCTACGACCTATGAGATCGGCGCACTGCCCCCGCCACTCGTATCGTCCGTCCAGGGAGCACCGCGGGCGATGAGGCATCGGCAATGAGTCTGGTCAGAGACAGTCGCGGCTTTCGCATCACCGCCCGCCTGGAAACGCGTCTTCCGGCTCGAAACCGGCTATCTAGGGCCGGTTTTCGAAGACAGCGCAGGCCTGAGGCCCAGTATCTGCGGCGATAACCCTCTCGAGCGTTGGTCTGACCCCTTGGCTAGGGCAATTGACAGGCGCAGGCGGGGACGGTATCGCTGTGATACGCGTTTCAGCGGCGTCAGGGAGGTCGTTCGGTGGGATTTCTGCGACAAAGCACGGCCCTCGCCTTCTGGGTTCTCGCGCTGCTGGCCGTCGGCGGCTGCGATCGGGAGCCTGCCGATGATCGACCCGAAGGCGTGTTGCTGAAGATCTCCTGCGGGTCGGTCGGACTCGAGTTCACGATCTGCAACGAGGGCGCCCAGCGCTGGGCGCGTGCGACCGACAACCGGGTCGAAGTTGTCTCCACACCCAATTCCACGACGGCGCGGCTGGCGCTCTATCAGCAGCTCCTCGGGGCGGGCGCGGATGACATCGACGTACTGCAGGTGGACGTCATCTGGCCGGGCATCCTGGCACCCCACCTGCTCGACCTTGGGCCCGCCGCGGCCGGCGCGGAGGAGGCGCATTTCAAGGCGATTATCGAAAACAACACGGTCGGCGGGCGGCTGGTCGCCATGCCCTGGTACACGGATGCCGGAGTGCTCTACTACCGCAAGGATCTCCTTGACCGATACAACGAGGACGTTCCGGCCACCTGGGCGGAGCTGACCGAGACGGCGGCCCGGATCCAGGCCGCCGAGCGTTCCGCCGGCAATGACAGGATGTGGGGGTTCGTGTGGCAGGGCCGCGCGTACGAGGGGCTCACTTGCAACGCGCTGGAATGGGTGGCCAGCTTCGGGGGCGGAACCCTGGTCGATGCCGACGGCCGGGTCACGATCGACAACCCGCGGGCCGCGGCCGCCCTGGAACTCGCCGCCAGCTGGGTGGGTACGATCAGCCCGCCCGGCGTCCTGAATTACGCCGAAGAGGAGGCCCGCGGCGTGTTTCAGTCGGGCAACGCCGTGTTCATGCGGAACTGGCCCTACGCCTGGACCCTGGCGCAAAGCAAGGAGAGCCCGATCCGGGACCGGGTGGGCGTGACCACGCTGCCGGCGGGGCCCGGCGGCAAGACCGCGGCGACCCTCGGCGGCTGGCAGCTCGCCGTGTCGAAGTATTCCCGGCATCCCGAGCTTGCCTCGAGACTCGTGAGGTTCCTGACGAGCCCGGAGGAGCAGGAACGCCGGGCCATTGCCGGCGCCTACAATCCCACCATCGCGGCCCTGTACAACCGGCCGGCAGTTCTCGCGGCCAACCCGTTCTTCGACCGCCTGTACGAGACCTTCACGCATGCCGTGCCGCGACCCTCCCGACTGGCCGGCCCGCGATACAACGAACTGAGCAGCGAATTCTGGAGCGCGGTGTCTTCGGTCCTGGCCGGCCAGCAGACGGCGCCCGAGGCCCTTGGCCAGCTCGCGCCCCGGATGGAACGCCTGCTGCAGGCGGCTCGCGACGAGGCCGGTCCGACGCAGGACAGCGCGCCGGAGCCTCCCGCGGGGACCTGACGGCGTGCTGAACTCGTCCTCCCGCGATTCGCCCCTGCAACGGGGCCGCCGGCGCACCGCCTGGCAGTTCCTGGCGCCCGCCCTGGCGGTCCTGCTGATCGTTGCCGCCTGGCCGCTTTGCCGCACGATCTGGTTCGGGTTCACCGACGCCCGCCTGAGCGACCTGGGCGGTGCCTCGTGGATCGGCTTCGCCAACTATCTCGACTTTCGGGACGGCGCCTGGCGCGGACTGCTCGCGGACCCCCTTTGGTGGCGGGCCGTGCGCAACACGCTGGTCTTCACCGTTGTGTCGGTGGGACTGGAAACCGTGCTCGGCCTCGTGGTCGCGCTGGTGCTCAACCGGGACTTTCCGGGACGCGGCTGGGTGCGGGCGGCAGTGCTGATTCCCTGGGCCATACCGACCATCGTGTCCGCCAAAATGTGGGGCTGGATCCTGCACGACCAGTTCGGTCTCATGAACGATCTGCTCCTTCGCGCCGGGCTCATCGCCGAGCCCCTGGCCTGGACGGCCGATCCCTCCCTTGCCCTCGCGTCGGTGATCCTGGTCGATGTCTGGAAGACGACGCCCTTTATGGCGCTCCTCATTCTGGCGGCCCTGCAGATGCTGCCCAAAGACTGCTACGAGGCGGCCCGGGTGGATGGCATTCCGCCGGTTTCCGTCTTTCTTCACGTCACGCTCCCGCTGATTGCACCGGCGCTCGTCGTCGCCGTCACCTTCCGGGCTCTCGATGCGCTGCGGATATTCGATCTTGTCTATGTCCTGACCCCCAACAGCCAGGACACGATGTCCATGTCCGTCTATGCGCGCCAACAGCTGGTGGATTTCCAGTCCGTGGGCTACGGGTCGGCGGCGTCCACGCTGTTGTTCGTAACCGTGGCGATGCTCACGCTGGCCTGGCTTCGCTACAGCCGCCGGCATCTCGAGGATCGTCACTCGTGAACGTGCGACGCTGGATACTTCGAGCGGGGTGGCTGACGCTGATCGCGGTCATCGTCACCGTCTCGGTGTTCCCGCTGTATTACGCGGTCTTGACGTCGTTCAAGTCCGGCGCTGCCTTGTTCGAGATCGACTACCTGCCGGACGCACTGGACTGGAGCAATTACCGCGACGTATTCCGTGAGCAGCCCTTCGGGCGCAACATCGTCAACTCGATCCTGGTGGCCACCGGCGTCGTGCTGGCGGGTCTGGCGCTGAGCCTCACCGCAGCGTATGCGCTGGCGCGTGTCAGTTTCCGCGGCCGGACCCTCCTGCTCCTGACCTTGCTCGCCGTCGCCATGTTCCCGCAGATCGCCGTGCTCTCCGGCCTGTTCGAACTGGTCCGCGCGCTGGGCCTGTACAACAAGCTGGGCAGCCTGGGGCTCAGCTACATGATATTTACGCTGCCCTTCACGATCTGGGTCCTCACGGCTTTCATGCGTGACCTGCCCACCGAACTGGAAGAGGCGGCGATCATGGACGGGGCAACACCGCTGACCATCGTGACCCGAGTGTTTCTGCCGCTCATGGGCCCGGCTCTGGTGGCGACGGGGCTCCTTGCCTTCATCGCGGCGTGGAACGAGTTCCTCTTCGCCCTGACATTTACGCTGACCCACGATCAGCGAACCGTTCCGGTGGCGATTGCGCTGATCAGCGGCGCCAGCCAGTACGAGTTGCCCTGGGGCCAGATCATGGCGGCCTCGGTGGTTGTAACGGTGCCCCTCGTGCTGCTGGTGCTGGTTTTTCAGCGCCGGATCGTCGCCGGCCTGACCACCGGAGCCATCAAGGGCTAGCGACGCACGGTACACCCGGCCTCCCGAAGCGTTGCCAGCTGTCGACGGTAGCGGGTTCCGGGGACAGTACACTTAACCGGCGTTCGGAGAGATAAGTGCCCTGTCTCCCTGTCGCCACGTGTCAGGAGCACTACCCCAGCATTGCGTCCTTCTCGACACCGGCCGCTCCATGGTTCGAGGCCGTGTGACCTGACGTGCGAGTATGGGGTGGCGCGGGGTCGACGGACCCATGGCCGTTGCTCGCGCACCCGGCGACCAGGACGATGGCTGTTAAGACGATATGACGCATGATCTTGCTCCCCACCGCTGCCCCGGCGAGTCCAACGTGACGGACCGCGCCGTGGTGGCGGTGGCTGACACCTGCCTACAGGCGGACTTCGGAGTCGGTCACTGCTTGCACGTCAACGTCGGCTGAGGTGTCGAAGCTGAAACCGCCACCCGGCGAGATCGTGTTGGCCGGCTCCGGGTAATCATCTACGGCCGGATCATCGGCCATGCCGGAGCAGGTAAACGCCACGGTATAGGTGCCTGGCGCCACGAAACCGAAGACCCACTCCCAGGCATTCGTATTGGCGGAGTACTCGACCTTAGCGGTAGTGAGGACTTCGGCCCGGTCATCCTCGACCATGTCCAGATCATCCAGGGCGGTCTCTTCACCGTCCGGCTTGGCGAACAGATACACCCGGTTGCCGCCCGCACAGTTGACCTCGTTGTTCTCGTCGATGAGTTCCGGTGCCACCGTACCCCGGATGACGCCACTCTCCGCCCGGTCAGAAATCCGGAGCGCCGGACGCAGGAAGTAGTTCCCGTCCTGGCCCGCGGGTGCGTGAATGGCCTGTGCCAGATTCCAGTCGATTACGAAATCGGCGCTTCCCCCCGCCGGCACGACAAACCCGCTGACGAGTTTGAGGCCTGTCTTGTCGCCGCTGGGAATATACAGCGGATGCTGCCCAGTGCTGTTCTCGATGTAGGAGTCAGCCACATCTTTTTCGGCCTCCACGAGGAGGCGCACCCAGGGATATCTGCCGGCAGGGACCGTTTCGTCCACCATCAGATATGCGCTGCCCTCGCCCTGGAGCTGCAGCAAATCGATATCGCGCTCGTTACCCGGACCGAAGTCGATCTCGATCGGTGGTCCGCTCTCGGGCTTCAGCTCCAGTCCGGTGAATCGCACGTTCACCTTGGTGATGCCTTCATCAATGGGGGCATCGGTGACGGCAATGGACAACTGGCCAGTCTGAGGACCGTCGCCTCCGCCGCCGCCACAGGCTACAAGCGTGATGGCGGCTACCAGACCGACAAGGCGGGACAAAACGGATTTCGAGAGCAGATTGTTCATCATGAACCTCGGGGGGGACTCGCTCCATGAGAGCGCCAGTATCGGGTGAGACAGGGTTGCCTTGTGTGACACGCGTCACATTGGGGGGGGGCGAAACGTGTTCGGCGATCCCGGGCTGGGCGGACCACCTTTCCCATACGGCAAGGAAGCCCTGTCAATCAATGTGTTACACCAGATTTTCGCCGAGTTTCCATCCAAGATTCAGGCAGGAGGGGAGGCAAGTCAGGCCGGGCTTACGTCTGCCGGCAACCGCCCGGGTTGATGGGCCGGGATAAGTCGTCGAGGCATGTTCCATATCATCGAGCTCTACCTCGCCGCGGCGTGGCCTATCGTCCAGCTGGCCGACGTCTTATGGGAGGGTGCAATGCCTCTCCCAGCCGAAACGCGCGCCCGGATACAGCGTGTCTGCAGAATCCCGGCCCCGGGTCATCAGCGGGCATCCCAACGGGATCTTTGCGATAAATCCCCGGCGATCCGGGTAAGCCGTCACGGCATTCTCCTGGGCAATGAATCGTGGCGGTCCGAATGTGAACCGGCACGGATTGCTAGTGTCTGGCGTACCAACGGACGATAAACTACAGCTCGCCTTCCCCCATCCTCCACCCCGCGGGCCTCGAGGCCTCCAGGCCTCCAAGGGCTTTTTAGGAGAACGGACAATGATGAATATCGACACGAGCGCACCGGTCATGGTGACGGGCGCGACAGGCTACGTGGCCGGCTGGATTGTCAAGCGTTTGCTCGATGAGGGACTGACGGTCCATGCGGCAGTCCGCGACCCGGACAATGCGGAGAAGCTCAAATATCTCAACGCCCTGGCCGAATCGGCCCCCGGGGAAATCCGGTACTTCAAGGCCGACCTCATGGCCGAGGGCTCTTACGACGAAGCCATGGCGGGCTGCTCGGTGGTGTTCCATACCGCCTCGCCGTTTGTGCTCAGGGTGAGGGATCCCCAGAAGGATCTCGTGGACCCGGCAAAGCTGGGCACCCGCAACGTGCTGGAGTCGGTCAACCGCACGCCCAGCGTAAAGCGCGTGGTGCTGACCAGCAGCTGTGTGGCCATCTACGGGGACAATGCCGATATCGACGACACCCCCAACGGGATCTTCACCGAGGAGATCTGGAACACGAGCTCGTCGCTGGAGCACCAGCCCTACGCCTACTCCAAGACACTGGCGGAGAAGGAGGCCTGGACGATCCACGACCAGCAGGACCGCTGGGACCTCGTGGTGATCAATCCCTCCTTCGTGCTGGGCCCGGGCATCAACCCCTTTGCCACCTCGGAGAGCTTCAAGCTCATCAAGCAGCTGGGCGACGGCACCATGAAAGCCGGCGTGCCGCGCATCGGCTTGGGCGCCGTGGACGTTCGCGATCTGGCCGAAGCGCACGTTAAAGCCGCATTCACCCCCGAAGCAAACGGCCGCAACATTACCTCGGGCCACAATACCGACTTCTTCGAGCTGGCCCAGGCGCTCGTCGAGCGCTATGGCAAGGACTACCCCATTCCCCGGCGCACGCTCCCCAAATGGCTCGTCTGGCTGGTTGGCCCGCTGGCGGACAAGACCATGAGCCGGAAGATGATCGCACGCAACGTGGACCGGCCCTGGAAGGGAGACAATTCGAAGGGTGTGCGCGAGCTGGGGCTGACCTACCGCCCTTTGAAGGAAACCATGGAGGATTTCTTCCAGCAGATGATCGACAGCGGATATCTGAAGGGCCGCAAGGGCTGACGGGAGTTAGTTGTGGGGACAGTGCACTCAACTGCCGAGTGAGGAGTCAGGTGCACTGCCCCTTATCTCAAGAAAGGCCCCGCCGGAGCGGGGCCAAGGGGTGGGCCGAGGTAGCTTCCCTGCTCAACGGCACCGCGTGTTCATGAATTTATCTGTCCTGTGCACCTCGAGTCCTGGTGGGTGCTGCCGGTCGGATGCCGTCGTCCTTCGTGCGTAAGGGGCGATGGCGCAGCGGACCGCTCAGCAGCCGCTCACCGTGACGCGCAGCGTGCCGTTGCGATAGTCCGCATAGGGATCACCCTCGGCCATGATGTCGACCTCGACGGCGATATCGTGGTCACCGCAGTCCACCTGCACGTCCTCGGTCTTGTAGCGCAACCGAAGCTCCGGCACGCCGTCACCGTTCAGATCCCGATAGCTGATGCCGCGAGGGGCACCGCCGAATTCGTCGATCTGCAGCGATTCCGTGTTGACGTGGCGGGATCGAATCCAGGCTCCGACATCACGAACACATAGAAGCTCGGCTCGGTCAGATCCACCACGACCCCGGTCCGCATTAAGCGGCTTGACCTTCACCACGATCTCGTCACAGCCGACCACCTCCACGGTCTCCTGGCCGGCAATGGCCTCGCCGGCATAGGTCGTGCCCGTGAGCTGCAGCGTCGTGGCATCGCAGCTCAGCCCGATGTCGGGAATCGCAAAGCGCAGCTTCAGGTCGGGGATTCGCGTCCCCGTTCGTATCCTCGACGCGGTCCCGGTCGGGAGCGCCGCACCGGGCCCGAAGGCCACCGTGGCCGGGTCCACCTGCAGCGCATCGAAGTCCATGGCCGACAACACCGCGACCCAGACCGTCCCGGTGTCATTCGGATCAAGCACGTTGTCGTCGCTGCCCGGCTTCACGTCGATGTCCACGAAGCGGACATCGCCGGACAGCACGCTCAGATCGAAGTAGTAGGCCGCGCCGGCAATCTCCGTCGGAGATGCTCCCGGCTCCGTGATAGGGCGCTCCGACCACCACATCGGTCCCGTCGATGGCCAGCGAGGATCCGAATCCGCGCTGCGGAGCGTACCGTCACTGGAGGCCAGAACCGCCTGCCGCGGCCACTCCGATCGCGACTCGCGAACAAACACGTGGGCGGTCCCCAAGCCGGCACCTTGCTTCCCTGTTCTCTCCTTCCGGCCGTCCAACGAGGGCGATCTCTCCGATCCAGCGCCACACTGGCGCCGAACGCCCAGGCCAGGGGCGCCGGCTCGGCTTCCAGGCGGGCTCGCTCGCGCCACACGCCAGATAGCCGTCCCCCGCTCGAACACGTAGGCAACACCTGCGCCGGGCGCACCGACAAGGGCCCGGTTGCCGTCGATGGCAACACTCCAGCCGAAGGCCGCATCGGGCGCGAGGTCGGCCGGGGCAAATGTGCCGCGGGGCCGCCAGTTGCCGCGGGCGTTCAGCCGGTACATATGGACCATCCGCCCGACTCGTGGCCCGGATCGCCGACCAGCAAGCGTGTCTCCGTCGAGGGCGATCGAGACCACCCCGGGTCTCCAAGCGGATCTCGTAGACCTCTTCCCAGGCCCCATTGCGTTTGCTCGAAGATCAGCACCGCTGTGTAATAATTCCAAACTCGTCGAAATAATGCGGTTGCGACAGCCGTTGAACCCGACAGGTCAACGTTCGCTTCCTAGACCCCAGACCTCATTGGCGGTCGCCGCATGGACTCTCCAACCAGGCACCCAATGCCCGTCGCTGGCCTGCTCCAGATAGCCCACGCCGCCCCAGCCGTAGCCTTCGGCACAATCCATCCAGTGCTGCTCGTCGTCCCAGCAATCGTAATCTGGTCGCCGACCAGGGCGCGCTGCCCTTCGATGTCGGCCGACGTCACCGCCTGCAAAGCAGGCCCGCTTTCCCCAGGAACCATTTTCCACCGGCTGAAAGCGTGGTCACAGAGTTCTGCTCTTCGAAGCCACCCTCTGCCACCATGAGGGCATTGCCGTCGATGGCCACATCCCGACCGAAGGACGAATCGAAACCCCAACCCCTGCTCTCCGTAACCCAGGTGATCCGACTCATAGAGAACGACCGGCGCCTCGTCCGCTGCCATCGCGCCGGAGCCGATCAACACCATGGCCAGTGCGCCCAGCACGCCGAGCGCGACGCCGGGACTTGTGCATGCGTTGCTATTCCACATGATGCGTACTCCCTCCCGGTCGGATGCCGTCGTCCTTCGTGCGTAAGGGGACGCGGAGGGCGGCCGGCAGAACGCCGGGCCAATAAAGATCTTTTTCTACCTTCAGGCTAGTCCATTCGGACGGAAGTTCTGTACGTACTTGTAGATATCGGGGCTGTGCAAGAGACGGCGAATCGGGTAGTTGAGCGCACGGTCTGCCTGTCTTTCCCGCTCACCGAGGCCTGAGACGTCCTCGCCTCGGGTCCTTCTCCACCTGGACCGCAATCCGCGCCGGCCGGCTTTCGTTACCGGCCTTGTCCGTCACAACCAGCTCGAACACGTACCGGCCTGCTGGCAGCGGATCGACGGTGACTACGGGCTTTCGCGTGCTGACTGTTCGGGCGCGGGTGAAATCGACCACCGGGCTAGTCGATCAGCTTCCAGGTGTACTTCACGATCTGACCCCCGATGTCCGCCGACCGGCTACCGTCCAGGGCGAAGGCAGCGCCGAAGGGGAGTCGATTGTTTGCCAGCGGCTGGCCGTTGCCATCCCGCACGTCGATCACCGCAGTGGGCGCCTGGGTGTCGGCGACGATCACCCGAACCCGGGCCGGAACGCTTTTGTTGCCGGAATCGTCCGCGACCGTCAGCTCGAACGTGTGCTGGCCTATGGGCAGCGGGTTAGAGCCCGGGTTCACCTTCAACTGAGCATCCGACGTCGTCGCGGCGTTGGCCCGAAGCTGGTCAATATCGATGTCTGTCATGGTTCATCCCCTGCATACCGGTTCTGGACAAGCATAGGCCGAAATCCGGGTGCCAGTGAATCTGACGGTCGGATAGGGAACCTCACAGGGGCGACGGTACTCGAAGGGAGTCTGATGTTCCTGTCCCGGACAGGCCCACCGGACAGGCACACTGTCCCCCGATCCACCCCGACCCGGTAAAATGGGGCCTGTACCTATACGCCGAAGCCCCACGATCCGGAGGTCTGTCAGCTTGCGTCTTCCCACGGCATTTCTGGTCACCGCAACGGCTCTGACTCTGGCTGCCTGTGCCACGCCGGTCCGGGACCATGTGGATCTCATGCCGGCGCCGCATGTCTTCGCGGGGGGCGTTCTCAACCCCCTGCCTGAAGAAGATCCGCTGGACGTGATTCCTTATGGCGGCGTGCTTTACGCCACCGACCGCCATCCGGCGTCGCCGGACGACAGCGAGTCCTACTACACAAACGCACGTGGGGGCGTACTGCGGCTTGGCGTCGCACAAGTGTCGCTGCATGAGCGCGATGTGGACTGGAGCGAGGTTCGCGAGGTGTCTCTGCTGAAGGAGCGCCCGGATCAGTATCCGATTCGCGTCACCGGCGTGGAGGAGTACGGCATCCTGGAAGACACGATCCCGGGATTCGGCAGGCGCGAGGATTATGGGGAGGATCTGCTGGACGGCGACGAAGAGTTTGCGGACGCCGTGAATGCACAGCTCGCCCGGTCCGAGCGCAAGGATGTCTACATCTATGTGCATGGCTACAAGGTCGTGTTCGAAAACCCGGTCCTGGTTGCCACTGAACTCTGGCACTTCATGGGCTATGACGGCGTGATGGTGGGCTACGCCTGGCCGTCGACGCCCAGTCGATGGGCCTATGTGAAGGACACCGACACGTCCAACGGGTTCGCCCGGCATTTCCGGAAGTTCCTGGAGTACCTGGGAAAACACACGGACGTCGAACAGATCCACATCATCGCCTACAGTAACGGCACGCAGATGGTCGCCCGCGCGCTCGAGCAGCTGGGTCTGATGTATCACGACAGCCCCCGAGACGATATCCATGCCCGGCTGCGGCTCGGAAATGTCATCCTGCTCGGCAGCGACATCGATCGCGTCGTGTTCGCGAACTACCTGGCCGACGGTGTGCTCAACGTGCCCCGTCACGTATCGGTCTATATATCGAGCAAGGACAAGGCGTTGGACTTCTCGCGGCGGCTCACCCGACGGGATCGACTGGGCCAGATGATCGAGAACGTGACGCCGCAAGCGAGGCGTCTGCTGACCGACGCCAAGGACCAGATCAGCCTGATCGATGTTTCCGATGCGGAGGGGTCTGACACCGGCAACGGACATGGCTACTTCCGGAACAGCCCATGGGCAAGCAGCGACATCCTGATGATGTTGACCTACGGCCTCACGCCGGAGGAACGCGGGCTCGTTCTGAAGCCGGACATGCCGGTGTACGAATTCCCGGCGGATTACATCACCCGGCTGTGGGCGGCACTGGCGCGAGCAAACCCGGAACTGCTGAATTAGCCGGCCTGAAGCAGGGTGACAGCGCACTTTACCAAGTTGAGTGCGCTGTCACCTTGTCTTGATCAGAAACGCAGGACGAACCCGGCAACGACCTCGCCCTGGTAGACCACGTCGCCGGAGCCCTGCACCAGGCACACGGCCTCGCCGTTGACCGACGAACAGAACAGGTCCGTGTTGGAGTCCACCAGCGTCCCGTAGCCGCGCAGCCCCGTCAGGAACGACAGCCGCTCGCCCACCGGAAAACGCAGGCCGACACCCAGGCTGCCGGACGGCTTGATCTCCGAGCCGAAGCCGTCCGCGTCGAAGCGGGTGATGCCAATGGTCAGTGACAGGTAAGGTCTGAGCCACGGCTCGGGATCAAATAGCAGTGTGCCCCCAAGCTGGTAATACTCGGTGGTGATATCCACGCTCCCGAGCGCCGGATCCGGGTCATCGAGCTCGGTGGTCTGACGGGAGTAGAGAAACTCGTAGAACCCGTTCGGATCGCGGTAGATCCCCAGGCCGAGTCCCCAGCTGCCGGCTTCCTCGAAATCCACGCTGCGGGCGTTGCCGCCGTCGTTATCCTCCACATCGAACTCGCCCCCGATCCGGTAGCCGCCCATCGGCGCGATCTCGAATCTCGGCGGCCGGTACTCGGGCCGCTGGGCAAGCGCTGCCTGGCCTGCCAGCAGGCCGATCAGGATCCAGGCCCATCGCGTTGTTGTCTTCAATACCCGAGTGTCCTTTCTTCGCTGTCGATGTCCTTGGAGCGCCTTGGCGTGCTGCGCGAAGCCCGCGCCTTTACACTTTCTGCGGCAGGTCCGCACCGGTGGGAAATCCGGACCGAAGGTGCAGATCCCGTTGCGGGAACGGAATCTCGATGCCGTATTCCCCGAGCTTGGTTTCCAGGGCCCAGAGGTAGGCCGCACGGGTGCGCGTCGGACGCCTCGCGCCCTGGCGATTTACCCACACGAGCAAGAGAAAGTTAAGGCTGTTGTCTCCGTATTCCACCAGCCAAAGGTCCGGCTCCCGGTCCTTCATGTGGGTGAGGGTGTAGGGGACTTCGGCCGCCGCCTCGAGCGCCGCCTTCTTCAGCAGCTCCTTGTCCGTACCGTAGGCCACGCCGAAGGGGATGCGCATGCGCAGCGTTCGTTCCCCGAGGGTCCAGTTGGTGAGCCGGCTGGTGACGAACTCGGAATTCGGCACCACGATATCGATATTGTCGTTGGTGTTGATCAGCGTGCTGCGGACGTTGATGGCCTTCACGGTGCCGGTGATCCCGGTGTCCAGTTCGATGTAGTCGCCAACCCGCAACGTATGCTCGAACAGGATGATCAGGCCGGACACAAAGTTGCTGACGATGGACTGCAGGCCGAAGCCGATGCCGACGCTGAGCGCACCGGCGACGAGGGCGAGGTTGCTGAAGTCCAGGCCGATGGACGACAGGGCGATAAAAATCGCCACGATAATGATCGTGTAGTGGGTCAGCCGCCCTACCGTATAGAACGAGGCCTGGGATCCGTGGTGGCCCCGCTCGGCCACCCGGCTGATGGCATGGCGAATGCCTCGGGACAAGAGCACCGCGAGGCCCAAAATAATCAGGACCCGGAGAATGTCGCCGCCGGTCACCGGCGCTTCGCCAACGGAGAACAGCGGGTAGTCGATCACGTCGGACACGCGACGGAACAGTGCCTTGGTCTGCAAACTCAACGAGGAGAACCAGGATCCGATCTGCCCCGAGTTCCTCGCCATGGCCCGATCCAGGGCTGTGCCGAGCAGATCCAGGTCGGCGACACTCTCATCGAGATCCACGATCCGGGACAGGGTGTCTCTGGCGGTCTCCAGCCGCTGATCCAGCAGCTTCAGTGCCTCCTTGTCCCGCCCCTTGCGATCGGTGCTCTGCACCGCCAGGACCTCGTCTTCGGTCTCACGCTGCCAGTCGGGCTTCTGGGCCTGGATGTCGCGAACCACCTCCGACCAGGCGAGTTCCTGCTCTTCCATGTCGGACAGGTCATCGACCGTCTGAAGTTCCAGCTGATTCCACCAGCGGAAGGCCTGGGACTGTGCCAGGCCGAGCTCTGCCAGCGCCAGGTCGACCCGCGCCTTGATCAGTGTTTGCTGCTGAAGGCGCCGCTGGGAACGGCCCTGGGGCGTGTCCAGCTCGAGACTGCTGGCGGCGAGTTCGGCGGCCCGCAGTTCATCGCGCGCCTTTTCCACGGTCTCCTTGCTGGTGGCGATACGCTCCATCAGCTTGCCCGTGTTGGCCGCATCTTCCGTCGGCTCCAGGCGCTCCAGGGCTATCTGCAGCTGCGCCGCAATCTTGTCGGCATAGACAACGGCGCTATCGAGTCGGAGCGTCAGCAGCTCCAGCCGGCGACTGGATATAGCCTGGGAGATCCTCGCCTTGACGAGCGTCACTGCCGCAAGCCACCGGGCGTCACCGGCCGGGGCGGACACGTAGGCATCAAACGCGGCATCGCGGCGCCGGCTGACCTCGGTAAGAATCCGCTCGGCCCGATCGGCTACCACCCGGGCCTCCGCGGCCGCGGTCTGCGCCTCCCGGGCCAGCGCGCCGAGTTCCAGCAGTTGGTCGACGGTATAACGTTCCTTCGCCTCTGGTGGCTCGCGCGGCTCAGGGGCCTTGGTATCCAGGAGCTCCAGGTACACCTTGAAGTTGTCCCTAAGGGACTTGAGATCGGATTCGGCGATGACCTGGCTGGACGGGTCGAGATCGGCAATTTGCGGGCCGATTTTCTCCAGGAACCTGGCGATTCGGGGTTCCGCCTCGGCTCGCGGGCCCTCGAAGTAGGACCACCACGCCGCCCCCAGTGACGCCAGGTCCGGAGTCTCGGGCGCCGGAGGCTCCTCGGGTTCCTGAGCGTGCGCGCCCAGGGCGACGCATGCGCCCAGAGCGATCAGCAAGCCTCGTGTCAGTCGAGCGAGGGTCATGCACGAAGGCTATCACCGTTCTCGCCAGGAAGGCGTGTTGAGATGGCGCGGGACCCGATCAAATCGGGTTCGCCGGCGGGTGCGGCGCGTCCCGAGAGTCAGCCGCACGGCCACCCTGTTTTTGTAAAGTCCACTGTCCCCTTGTGCCAGTTAAGTAAACTGTCCCCGTAATTCCGGAGCCAGCTGGCGTCGATGCACCGATTTCTTGCCGAACTCAAGCGCCGGCGCGTGGTTCGCGCCGCCCTCGTCTACCTGGGCGCGGCCTTTGTCGTGCTGCAGGCGGCGGAGCTTCTCGTCGAGGCGCTGCAGTTGCCGCCGGTGGTCTTCTCCACCATCGGCATTGCCGTGATGGTCGGGCTGCCGGTGGCGCTGGTTCTCGCGTGGGCCTTCGATATCGCACCCGCTGATGAAGACAACGCGCCTACCGCTTCTTCGCCGGATACGGCGTGGATCAGCCTGAAGTCCGCCATTGCCATCGTTGTCCTGATCGCCGCCGGCGTGCTCCTTGGCCAGGCACCGGGATTCCTGGATCCGGCCGCCGAGCCAGCAACGGACACACCGGTCCGCCGCTACGAAATCGCCCTGCCTGAGGATGCGCCCGTGGAGTTCCTCGGGTCTTCTCCCCTGGCGACCCCGACCGTTCCGATGGCCATCACGCCCGACGGCAACCGGCTCGTCTATGTGGGCAGCGCGGAGGAAAAGGACACGCGGCTGTATGTTCGTGATCTCGGCGAGTTCGGCGTACGGCCCCTCCCCGGCTCGGAGGGGGCCTATGCCCCGTTCATCTCGCCGGATGGCCAGTGGGTGGGTTTCTTTGCGCACGACCAGCTGCGGATCGTCCCGATCGACGGCGGCGAGGCGCGGGTGCTGGTGCGAACGCCGAATCCCCAGGGCGGTGCCTGGTGGGGCCGGGACCGGATTATCTATAACGACCGGGAATCGACCGCTCACTGGTGGGTGGCGGTCACCGGCGGTCAGCCCACCCGCCTTTATCCGGGGCAAACGGCCGATGGCACGGGGGCGCCGGTGCTCACCGGGGCCGAGTACCAGCCGCTGCCCGACGGCGAGCGGTTCCTCGTGTACGACAGGTCCGGCCGGGTGGCCGTCTATGCTCCGGCGACGGGGGCGGTTAACACGGTCCTCGAATTGCCGGTCAACGTGCGCATCGCGTCCGACACCCTCGTCTACTCGCTGGGTAACGAGCTCCTTGCGCTGGATTTCGATACGCAAGCGGCAACGGTGTCCGGGAAGGAGCGGCGGATTGGCTCGGAGCTGCGTCGGGATGCGGGACTCGCGCAGTTCGTGGTCTCCGAGCGGACACTGATCTATGCGCGGGGCGCGCCATTCCGCCAGCGCCGCCTCGCAGTGGCCGGAAACGACGGCGTGGAGCGCCTGGATCTGCCGCCCGGAACGTATGGCGCCGCCACCTTTTCTCCCGACGGACGGAAGATCGCGGTGACGATCACCGACACCCTGCCGGACATCTGGATTCTGGACCTGGACACGGATAAACGACGGCGCCTGACCCGCGGCGGTGCCAACCTCATGCCCCACTGGTCAGCCGACGGCGAGACCATCTTCTTCAGTTCCAACCGCCACAGCGACCAATCGACCATGGGCATCTATCGCAAGAGCCTGGACTACCCGCCGGGCGAGGCGGAGCTGATCGTCGAGGCCCCGCAGGACGTCCTCATTATGAATATGCACGATGACAGGCTGGCGCCCGTGGTCCAGCAGAACGAAAACGTCATGGACATCCACATGGTCGACCTTCTGACCGGCGAAATACAGCCTGTCGCGGACCGGCCCGACGTTTCCGAGGTGCTGGCGGAGGTTTCTCCCGACGGCCGCTGGCTGGCGTTCACCGCCGACGCATCCGGCCGCTACGAGGTCTTTCTGCAGTCTCTTGCGGGCGACTCGGAGCCGCGGTTTCAGATCACGACCACGGGCGGGGAAGAGCCCCGCTGGTCGGACGACATGAGCAGGATCTGGTATCGCTACGGCCGCACGCTTTACGTCATGCCAATTAGCTTCGACGACGGACGGCCGGTTGCCGGAACGCCGTCCGCGGTGTTCACCGAGCCGCTGTGGCAGAACATCCTGGGCTACTCCTATTGGCAGAGCCCCCGAGACGGGCGCTTCCTCATCCTGCTCGACAGCCAGCCGCCATCCTTGAGGTCGCTGCGGGTCGTCGAGGGCTGGCGGAATGTGGGCCGGGGCGGCCCGGAGTAGTCCGGCTCCCGGACGCCGTCACCCCTCACCCGGACGGGGCATTGTCGACCGGCGTGCACCTGACCGGCGGAGAGCGCGCCCGAACGAAGCCCTGCCCGGTGACAGAAAAATTGCTCCGGTCCCCAAGGATTCTCCGCGACACGCCGTCTCACGGGTAAAGAGGACCCCGACGCATGGATGACGAGGCGCTGATCCGACGGGCGCAAAAGGGTGACGCGAAGGCCTTCGAGGCGCTGCTGGAGGCCCGGTACGACACGCTTTACCGCTTTGCCTGGAAATGGTGCGGCAACCGCGAGGATGCCGAGGACATTACCCAGCAGGCCTGCATGAAGCTGGCGCGGTCCATCGGTCAGTTTCGCTTCGAGTCGGCCTTTACCAGCTGGCTGTACCGGCTGGTCATCAACTGCGCCCGGGACTGGAGCCGCGCCAACCGGCGCCACGAAACGGTCTCGACAGCCAGCGACGGCGCCCCGGAACCTGCCACGGACAGGGACGGGGTGGAGAACCAGGTGCATCACTGGCAGGTGCTGAGTGCCCTGAACGCCCTGCCCGACGGCATCAAGGAAACCCTGCTGCTGGTCCATGCCGAGGGCCTGACCCACCGGGAGGCGGCCGAAGTGCTGGCGGTCAGGGAAAGTACGGTGTCCTGGCGTCTCCATGAATTCAGAAAGAACTTCCCGCGCCTCGTCGGGCAGGAGGAACGGACATGAACGAGCACGACGAGCAGATCGATAAGGCTCTGCGCGAGCACATGAACACCGTGGACATTCCCGAGCCGAATCCGGCCGCCAGACGCCAGGCCATAGCCGGCGCGGTCGCGGAATTCGAAGGGCTGCAGGAGACTGATGCCGAGCGCGCCGGAACGTCCTCCCAAGGATGGCGCGCCTGGCTGCGTCCCATTGTCGGAAATCGAACCGACAAGAGGGCTGCAAACGTGTTTTCAAATCCAAGAGTGTTGTTCGGCGGTCTCAGCGCCGCGTGCGCCGGTCTGATCGCGATTGCCGTAGTGACGCAATATCAGCCCGGAGGCATTGTCTCCGGCACAGGCGTCAGGCCGGTGGGTTCCTCTGGTAATCCTGGCGAGGTGCCGGTTCTACGGGAATCAGACCCGTCGAGCGCAGAGGATGCTGATGTTGTGATGAGCGAACGCCTCGAGGCCAGGAAGGAGGTGGGTCGCATCCACTCCGCCGAACAGATGCTCGAGAACGCAGGCAGTTCGTCAAACGTGCCGGGGGCCATGCCCGCGCCGCCGGCGCAAATGGGCCAGGGCGACGAAGCCGGCTTCCTCGCCTACGGAGGGGATGTGAAGGCATCCGTGCCGGTCTACAGTGACGAGCCGGTGGCCAGCCCGCCCTACCCTGCCGACGAAGGCCGCGACCGCTTCGAGGCCTTCGAGCAGAACCGGGTCAGGCGGGTCGCGGAAGACCCGGTGTCCACGTTCTCGGTGGACGTGGATACGGCTTCGTACAGCTTCGTCCGCCGCCAGCTGGAAAGCGGCGTATTGCCACAGCCCGATGCCGTGCGCGTCGAGGAACTGGTCAACTACTTCGACTACGCCTATCCGCTGCCGGAGAACCGCGATGTGCCGTTTCGGCCCACCGTGGCGGTCAGCGACTCACCCTGGGCGGACGGCCGCAAGCTGCTGCATATCGGCATCAAGGGTTATGACCTGGCAGCGGGGGCCAGGCCCCGCAGTAACCTCGTATTTCTGCTGGATGTGTCCGGCTCCATGAACAGCCCGGACAAGCTGCCGCTGGTGAGGCAGTCCATGGAGCTGCTGCTCAGCGAACTGCGCCCCGAGGACACGGTGGCGATCGCGGTGTATGCCGGCGCCGCCGGCACGGTGCTGGAGCCGACACCGGTTCGCGAGAAGCAGAAGATAGTTGCGGCACTGAATCAGCTCAATGCCGGTGGCTCGACGGCGGGAGCCCAGGGCCTGAGACTGGCCTACGAACTGGCCGAGGCGAACTTAGACGAGGATGCCGTGAACCGGGTGATCCTGGCCACGGACGGCGATTTCAACGTGGGCCTGACGAACGACCGGGAGCTGCAGGGCTTTGTCGAGCGCAAGCGCGACGCCGGCATTTTCCTGTCGGTGCTGGGCTTCGGCCAGGGCAACTACCAGGACCAGCTGATGCAGACACTGGCGCAGAACGGCAATGGTGTGGCGGCGTACATCGACACCTTGAGCGAAGCCCGCAAGGTACTCGTCGAGGAGGCCTCCTCCAGCCTCTTTCCCATCGCGAAGGATGTGAAGATCCAGGTGGAGTTCAACCCGGCCATGGTGGCGGAGTACCGGCTCATCGGCTACGAAACCCGGCACCTGAACCGTGAGGATTTCAACAACGATGCCGTGGATGCGGGCGACATCGGCGCCGGTCATACGGTAACGGCCATCTACGAGATCACGCCGGTGGGCTCGACCGCCCGCCAGGTGGAGGAACGCCGGTATGCGCCTGAGCCGGAGCGCCCGCTCGGACGGCGCGGAATCACCACCAACGGCGAGTACGCGTTTCTGAAGATTCGGTACAAGCTCCCCGCGGAGGACCGCTCGCGGCTCGTGGAGCAGCCCATTCGCCAGGGGTCCGATGCGCTGGGGACCCTGCCGGAAGCGCTGCGGCGGGAGCTGGATTTCGCCACGTCCGTTGCCGGCTTCGCCCAGCTGCTCAAGGGCGGCAGGTACACCGGCGATTTCGGCTACGACGATGTTATCGTCCTGGCCCAGGCCAACAAGGGTGACGACCCCTACGGCTACCGCACCGAGTTTGTCCAGCTGGCGCGGATGGCGAAGACGGCGGCCGCCATGCGGGCGCCGTGACAGTGATTACGGGGACAGTGCACGTGAGCAAGGCGGTACGCAGAGCGCTGAAAAAGGTCTCCGGGGCCTGGGAGCCACTAATGGCAAGGCCGGTGTGTAACCGCGGACCAAGCCGGGCCCGCCGAAAACAGGTGAACTGTCCCTATGATGCTGTTAGCTGAATTACCCCTCGAACTATCCGAATGGACACGGAAATGAACAGGTGGCTTTGGGTCTTCATCGCGTTCATCCTGGCGGGGCCGCTGGCGGCGGAAACCTACCCCTGCGGCGCCGGTCCGCTGGGCCTGACTTACGACGAATACGCAGCCCAGGAGTACGCCAGCGGTACCGGTCAGTTCGAGCGGGCCCGGCGGTTCGAGACTGAACGGGCGTCCATGATCGATGTCGACGAAAAGGCCCGCAACGAAAAGAAGATCCAGCGGGCCTACTACAACGCGAAACGGCACTTCGACAGGGCCCTGGAATGCGATAACCGCCTGACCGAAGCCTACACGGCCCGGGGCTTCGCGCTACGCAAGCTGGGTGAACTGGACGATTCACTTGAGTCCTACAACTCGGCCCTGGCACTGGTGCCTGACGATGCCGTTAGTCTCCAGGGCCGTGCGGAGACCTTCCTGGCACTGAACCGCTTCGACGATGTGAGGGAGTCCTACGTTCTGCTCTCGGGCGAACACCCGGAAGAAGCTTCGAACCTCCTGATAGCCATGCAGGCGTGGGTCCAGGACAAGGCCGGCGGCAGCGAGAGCGACGGCGCAGCCGGGTTCGCCGATTGGGTTCGAGGTGGCGCCCGTATCTCGGAAAGCAACTGACCGCCGCAGGTGCTGGCAACCCCGGCGTCTGTTCAGTCGGCCGGGCTCGCTCGTGACCTGCCCCCCGGATCGAGTTGGGTGCACTGTCCCCCTGTCGATCCCAGTCCGCCTGCCTTGAATATCCCGGCAGGTTGGCTTTCGATTACTCCCGGACCTGCGACTCGATGAGCTCCAGGAGGGCCGCCGCCTGTTTGCGGGCATCCGTCATGTACAGGGTGCGTTGCTGGGTATCCTGAATCGCGTACGCGAAGAAATTGCGAAACGCCAGATTGTCCACCAGCTCCGGATCGGCGAGCTTGCCGTTTGCCAGGTCAAAGCTGGTCATCATCAGGGGGATGTACCCGTCGTCGAGGGCCTGCAGGAAGTTTCGCTGAATCTGATCGAGCTCCCGGTAGCGCCGGGCGAGCCTGAGCAGACCCTGCTTTGTTGCCTCGTCCGACAACAGGCGGAAATCGCCGCTCTCCTGCATGGAACGATAAGTGAAGTCCGCCGGC
This sequence comes from uncultured Gammaproteobacteria bacterium, assembly GCA_963842955.1. Lineage (GTDB taxonomy): Bacteria > Pseudomonadota > Gammaproteobacteria > Steroidobacterales > XN24 > JARFQW01. The sequence goes on along the minus strand of CAWJIJ010000003.1, from coordinate 15,714 downwards.
GAGAAGAAATCGTAACCCGACGGCTCGAACATGGTTTCCGTGAGGGCCTCCGGCGGCGCTTCGGCGAGGGCAGTGAGCTCCGGAAGGATACTGAGAAGTCGCGTTGACTTCGCCTCGTTGAATCCGATGCTGCTGTCGAGACGTTCCAGGTCCGTTTGCAGATCGTTTTGCAGACCCTGCAGATACTCTTGTTCGGTCTCCGCGTCCGAGAAGTCCTCGAACTTGCCCTCGAACCACAGGGCGATATTGATGCCGACCACGAGCATCAGCAGTTCGCCCAGCACCTTTACGCCCGAGGTCGATCGGATTCTGGCAAGCATCGGCGTTTCACTCCCCTTTCCACGATTTGACTCCCAACCGACGCCTGCGGTTTGAAACGCCGGACAGGAGAAAATATGGGGACAGTTCTCTTATCTATTGGGAAGGGAGTCAAGTTGACTGCCCCCTGTATGGAGCACCCTTTGCCGGCCGTGGGCTGGCATGGCCAGCAGGCAACTTGATCTGGCGCAATGCCCCCTTGACGGGGTCGGGATATACATAGAACTGAACTCACCCGCGCCGGCGGAGCCCTCTCCCGCCCTCGCGCACCCCCAGGTCCCACCGGGCCGGGGATGGCGGGACCGCAGGCGCGCAAGGTGCCGAACATCAACGCTTTACGAGCCTGACCCCCGGGATCATCGCCATGAACGCATCGACCCCCTCCAGCAAACCCTACGTCTTCTCTTTCGAGGCCGGCGACGGCCACGACAAGCAACTCCTCGGCGGCAAGGGCGCCAACCTGTGCGAGATGACCCAGATCGGTCTGAACGTGCCCCCGGGGTTCGTGATCAGCACCGAGGCCTGCCTGGCATTTCTCGACGCACCCCAGGGCGACCTCCCGGACGGGCTGGTGGACCAGGTCAAGGCGGAAATCCGTGCGCTCGAAGAAAAAACCGGCAAGGGTTTCGGTGACCCCGAAAAGCCCTTGCTGGTGTCGGTACGTTCCGGCTCCGCTCTGTCCATGCCGGGGATGATGGACACGATCCTGAACCTGGGCCTGAATCAGCAGACGCTGGCCGGACTCATCAAGAGCACCGGTGATGCGCGCTTCAGCTACGACGCCTACCGGCGCTTTATCCAGCTCTTCGGCAAGGTGGCGCTGGGCATTGCCGACGAGAAATTCGACAAGCCCTTCGAGGAGATCAAGCGGCGAGCCGGCGTGGCCGTCGACGTGGGCCTGAAGGCCGAGCATCTGAAGGAGATCAGCGAACGGTTCCTGGACATCGTCCGCGAGGAAACCGGCCGGCCGTTCCCCGAGGATGTCTACGACTCACTGGAACTCGCCATCAAGGCCGTGTTCCGCTCCTGGAGCGGCAAGCGGGCCGTGGATTATCGTCGGGAGTTTCACATCACTCCGGACATGGCCAACGGGACCGCGGTGAATGTCTGCACGATGGTGTTCGGCAACATGGGCGATGACTGCGCCACGGGAGTCGGCTTCACCCGCAACCCGGGCACCGGCGAGAACAGCATGTTCGGCGAGTACCTGGTGAACGCCCAGGGCGAAGACGTGGTCGCCGGCATCCGTACACCCAAGCCCGTGCAGGACATGGAAACCGACGATCCCGACGGTTATCGCCAGCTGGAAGCGCTGCGCGGGAAGCTCGAGACCCATTACCGCGAAGTGCAGGACTTCGAGTACACCATCGAAAAAGGCACGCTGTACTGCCTGCAGACCCGCAACGGCAAGATGAACGCCACCGCCATGGTGCGGACCTCGCTGGAGATGGCCGAAGCAGGCCTGATCAGCCGCGAAGAGGCGCTGATGCGCATCAATCCCGAATTGCTGGAACAGCTCCTGCACCCGCGCCTGGATCCGGGGCACGACGCCGTCGCCGTAGCCCAGGGGCTGCCGGCGTCGCCTGGCGCAGCCTCCGGCAAAGTGGTGTTCGACGCCGATCGCGCCGAATTGATGGGCCGGGCCGGCGAGAAGGTCATGCTGGTCCGCGAGGAAACCAAGCCCGAGGACATCCACGGCTTCTTCGCCGCCCAGGGCATCCTGACCAGTCGCGGGGGCAAGACGTCCCATGCGGCAGTCGTGGCCCGGGGCATGGGCAAGCCCTGCGTGGCCGGCGCCGAGGGCATCGAGGTGCGTCCTGAAAACCGCCAGGCCAAGGTGGGTGAACACGTCCTGCACGAAGGCGACGTCATTACCATCGACGGCGCCACCGGCGACGTGTATCTCGGCGCCATCCCCACGGTGCCGCCGGTGTTCTCCGAAGAACTGCGTACCCTGTTGAGCTGGGCCGACGAAATCGCCCGGGTCCGGGTACTGGCGAATGCCGACACACCCGATGGCGCGGAGAAGGCCCGGGACTACGGTGCCATGGGCATTGGCCTGTGCCGCACCGAGCGCATGTTCAATGCGCCGGAGCGTCTTCCGCTGGTCGTAGAGATGATCCTCGCGAATACGCCGGAGGAACGCGCCAAGGCCCTGGACCGGTTGCTCCCGGTGCAGCGGGAAGATTTTCGCGAACTGCTGGGCATCATGGCCGGCAGGCCGGTCACGATCCGCTTGCTGGATCCACCGATCCACGAGTTCCTGCCCACCGAGCGGCAGCTCGAGCGGGAATTGGAGCACCTGCAACAGCTGCGCGGCACGGTGGAAGGCGTGGGCGACCTGATGGGAGCGCTGCAGCTGTTGCGCGGCCCGGAACAGGCCGCCAAAGCGACCTGGCCGGTTCCCGAGGGCAGCGCCGAACTCATCGACGAGGCGATCGCCAAGAAACGGCTCATGCTGCAGAAAGTGCGGGAGCTCTTCGAGGTCAATCCGATGCTCGGTCACCGCGGCGTACGCCTGGGGCTGACGTACCCGGAGATTTACGGCATGCAGATCCGCGCCGTGCTCGAGGCGGCCGCCGAATGCCAGGCGAAGGGGCTCGACGTGAGGCCGGAGATCATGGTGCCCCAGGTCTGCACGGCCCAGGAGCTGATTCGGGTGCGGGCCATGGTCGACGAGATCCGGACGGAAGTGGAGACTGCCCGAAACGTGAAGCTGGACTTCAAGTTCGGGACCATGATCGAAGTCGTGCGCGCCTGCATGCGGGCGGGCAAGCTGGCCGAAGTGGCCGAGTTTTTCTCCTTCGGCACGAATGACCTGACCCAGTCCACGTTCTCGTTCTCAAGGGAGGATGCCGAGAACAAGTTCCTGCCCTTTTACAACGAGAACCAGATCCTCGAGGACAACCCCTTCGAGGTGCTGGATATCAAGGGGGTCGGCCAGCTGATGCGGATCGCCGTGGAATGGGGCCGCAAAGCCCGGCCCGGGCTCGAGGTGGGCATCTGTGGTGAGCAGGCGGGCCACCCGGCCTCCATCCGCTTCTGTCACCACATCGACCTGACCTACGTGTCCTGCTCGCCACCGCGGGTGCCGGTGGCCCGACTCGCCGCCGCCCAGGCCAAGCTGGCCGAGGCAAAAGCGGACGAAGACCTCAAGGCGGCGGCGGGGCTCTGACCGATCCGCAAAGGCGCGCCCGCTGGGCAAGCCGGAGAAGATGAGCCAGCGGGAAAACGAAAGCCGCCAGGCCGAATGAGGTCTGGCGGCCTGGCTTCTTCGCGATGACGGTCAGAACCGTCCAGGCATTGTCTTTCTCCCGCGGGATCACCGGTGGGTTGTCTTCTTCCGGGGTCCTCCCGGACCCGGGGAAGGCCCGGATTTCGGGTTTTGCCGATTATCGGGTCATCGTTTGGCCCGGCACCGGCCTATGGTTCATAGTTGCCGCCACGCGAATCGGGAGACGGCAGGGGTGCGGATATTGAGCAGGATTTCGTTGGCCCTTTTGGCGCTGTGGGTTATTGCCGCCACCCCGGCGCGAGCGGAGAAGATCTGGTACCCGTTCGAGGTGGAAATCTTCGATCCGCCCTTCAACGCTGAACGGCAGCGATATCCCGGCACCTATACGCCGCTGGATGCGGCCGCGAAACCGTGGCGGATCTGCGTGTCCATACCGCACCTCAAAGACGAGTACTGGATTGCCGTCAACTTCGGCGTGTTCGACGAGGCCCGCCGGCTGGGCGTGGCCTTGCAGGTATTCGAGGCCGGCGGCTATGGGAACCTCGAAACCCAGCGGCAGCAGATCACCGACTGCATGGCGACGGATGCCGACGGGCTGATTGTCAGCGCGATTTCCGGCGACGGCCTGAACGACCTTGTGGCGGGCTACCTTGCCGAGGGCAGGCCGGTGGTGGACCTGATTAATGGCCTGTCGGTCGATGGCCTCACCGGGCGCTCGGCGGCGGACTACTGGGACATGGCCCATGCCACCGGCCGGTACCTCCTCGAAACCCAGGACTCAGGGGACGGCACCGTCCGCGTCGGATGGTTTCCCGGCCCGGACGGACCGGCCTGGGCGGATTCCGGGGACGCGGGCTTCCGCAGCGCGCTTGAGGGCAGCGCCTTCGAGATCGTGGTTTCTGCCCGCGGCGATACCGGTAAGACCGCCCAGGGCGAGCTGATCGAGCAGGCCCTCGATGAACGTACGGACCTGGACTTCATCGTCGGCACGACCGTGACCGCGGAGGCGGCGGTGCCCATTCTCCGGCGCCGGGGTCTGTCCGACCGCATCAAGGTGCTGGCCTATTACTACGGCCCGGGCGTCCACCGGGGTATCGGTCGCGGCCAGATCATTGCGGCACCCTCGGACATGCAGGCCATCGAGGCGCGTATCGCCGTGGACATGGTCGTACGGGCTCTCGAAGGCAGCCTGGAACTGCGCCACGTGTCGCCGAAGATCCGCGTCATCGACCGGAGCAACATTCGCGACTTCGACGCCTCTACGACCCTCCCGCCCCGGGGTTTCCGACCGATCTTCAGCGTCAACGACTGGGGCACGGGGAACGACGAATGACCGGCGCCCATGACCGGTCGGGAGGGACCTCTCGTCGGAGCAGGGGCGCCCTGTGGCTATTGCTCGTGGCCTTCGCCCTGCTCGGCGTGCTGGGCTCGCGAGTCCTCAGCGAAGCCTTCCGGGCGGACGCGTGGAATGCCTGGCGGGCGGAGGCCTCACGGGCCGAACAATGGCTCTCCGGTACGGTCCTGTCGTGGCTCGAGGAAAGCTATGCGCCCCTGTCGGGCATCGCCGTCCTGTTCGAGAACTCCGAGCGTGTTACCGAGGACGAGTTCCTGGGTGCCGTCGACGCCCTTGAGGCCCGTGCCACCGCCGTCTTCATCGACTCCACCGCGATACTCCGACCCGCAGCGGATGGCTCCTGGTCAATCCAGTTCACCACCGACTTTGGCGGGGCCCTGTCCGATGAGGCTGCGCTGGCGGAAGTGCCCTCGATCGCCGAGACGCTGGACGTGGCGGTCTCCCGGTCCGGCCAGACGGTCCTGGGACGCCCCTTTGTCACTGCCCAGGGGCGCACCTATTCTCCGGTCGTGCTGTCGCTGGAAGATACCGGGGGCACCCTCGGCATCGTGGGCCTTATGGACTACCACGCGCTGGTGGATGGCCTGTTCGAGATCAACGAGCTCGACGGCGTCAACCTGTTCATCGAGGGGCGCTTTCCCACGATCAAGGGGCCCGGCGACCTGCTCAAGGTCTACGGCGCGCGCGATCCCGCCACCCTGTATGAATCGACGACTCGCACCGCGAGCGCCGGGGCCGACCTGACGCTGGCCTGGGACTTCGGTCCCGGGTTCTCCGGCGGTCCGGACGAAGAACTGGCGACCTTCAGCTTCTGGTCCGGACTCGGCGCAACCGGGCTGATTACCCTGTTCCTGGGATTCCTCCTCAATCAGAACCGCACGATTTCCCATCGGGTCCGGGAGGCCACCGCAGAGCTCGAAGCCAGCGTCGCCCGGTTCAAGGTATTGTTCGGTGCCTCCTCCGACCCGTACCTGCTGCTGGACGGCGGCCGTTTCACGGACTGCAACCAGGCCGCCGTCGATCTGCTGGGCTATTCCGACAGGGCCGAACTCCTCTCCCGGCGGCCAGACAGCCTGTCGCCGAAGTTTCAGCCCGACGGGCAGCTCTCTTCGTCCCGGGGCGAGGAAGTGATCGCTCGCGCGATCGCAGGCACCCAACAGCGCTTCGACTGGGTTCACTTGCGCAAGGACGGCGGCGATATTCCCGTGGAGGTCACGCTGACGCCGATCGCGGTGGACGAACGCGACGTGCTCCTGGTCGTCTGGCACGACCTCTCGGAGCGCTACGAGGCCCAGGCCGCTCTGGAACGCAGCGAGCGGGAGCTGCGCAAGCTGATCGAGGCCACGCCGTTTCCCATGGCCGTGGCCTACATGGCGGAGGCCGCGCCCATCGAGTTCTTCAACCAGCGCTTCATCGACCTGTTCGGCTGGACGCTGGAGGACGTACCCAACCTGGATGTCTGGTGGACCCGCGCTTTTCCGGATCCGGAATACCGGGCGGGACTTCGCAAGGAATGGGAGGGGCGCCTCGAGGCCGCCGCCCGGGAGAATCGAAACATCGAACCCATGGAGGCGCGTATCTGCTGCAAGGACGGCAGCTACCGGATCGCGGAGTGGAGCGCCGCTCCCATCGGCCCCAAGTCCATCGTCATGGCGGTGGATCTGACCGAGCGCAAGCGCATGGAAACGGACCTGATCGAGGCCAAGGAAGGCGCCGAGCAGGCGTCACGAACCAAGAGCACGTTTCTGGCCAATATGAGCCACGAGCTGCGCACGCCGATGAACGCCATCCTCGGGTACAGCGAAATCCTGATCGAAGAGGCCGAGGACGACGGCCAGGACGACTTTATTCCCGACCTGAAAAAGATCCATCAGGCCGGCACGCACCTGCTGGGGCTGATCAATGATGTGCTCGATTTGTCCAAGGTCGAAGCCGGGCGCATGGAAACCTACGCAGAGGACATCGACGTCGACGCCCTGCTCGACCAGGTAGCCGGCACGGCGCGGCCGCTGATGGCGACCAACGAAAACCAGTTCGAGATCATCCGCGACGGTGACCTCGGCAACGCCCGCCAGGACATGACGAAGCTTCGTCAGTCCATGCTGAATCTTCTTTCCAACGCCGCCAAGTTCACCCATGAGGGAAAAGTCACTCTGCGGGCGACGCGGGAGACCCGCGGAGAATCCGACTGGCTGGTGATCGCCGTCAGCGACAGCGGCATCGGGATACCCGCTGACAAGATGGAAACGGCCTTCGAGGAGTTCGGGCAGGTCGAGGATTCCACCACCCGCAACTACGGCGGCACGGGTCTCGGTCTGCCCCTGTCACGACGTTTCTGCCGCATGCTGGGCGGCGATCTCACCGTGGAAAGCGAGCTGGGCAAGGGTTCCACCTTCACGATGGAAGTACCGGTCACGCTGCCAGGCACAGCGCGATCGGCGGCCTCCTCGCAAAGCCCAGATACCGGGACCGACGAGCATGCGGAGCAGGAAGCTCAGGGGGGCGATCGGGGCCTGGTGCTGGTGATCGATGACGACCCGACGGCCCGCGATCTTATCGGCCGGACACTCCGGCAGGACGGGTTTTCGGTACGCACGGCAGCCAGCGGCGTCGAGGGCCTGGCGCTGGCCCGGGAACTGCAGCCGGCAGTGATCACGCTGGACGTCATGATGCCCGGCATGGACGGCTGGTCGGTCCTCAGGGTGCTGAAGGGCGATGCCGGGCTTCAGGATATCCCGGTGGTGATGCTGACGATTGTCGATGACAAGTTCAGGGGCTTTTCGCTGGGCGCGACGGACTACCTGAACAAACCGGTGGACCGGGACCGGCTAAGGGAAACTCTCCGGCGATTCGGCCGCGCCGACGAGTCCGACCTGGTCCTGGTCGTCGAGGATGACGAGGCCGCGCGGGCCATCATCAGCCGGGCGGCCGGGGATGCGGGGTTCCAGGTCATCGAGGCTGGCAATGGCCGCGAAGCCCTCGATGCGATGGCCAGGCAGACGCCCCGGCTGATTCTGCTCGACCTGATGATGCCGGTGATGGACGGGTTCGATTTTCTGCTCGAAATGCGAACACACGCCGCGTGGCGCGAGGTTCCCGTCATCGTCCTGACGGCCAAGGAACTCGACGAAACCGAGCGCGCACTCCTTAGCGGGCGGGTCGAGACCGTCATCGAGAAAGGCCCCGAGGCTCCCGTGAAAGTGCTGGAGTCCGTCCAGAAGCTCCTGCAGGAACCGCATTAGGGGGCGCATCCTTCCGGGCGTCCGCCGTGGGCTCCGGCCCGGTCGTTCCCCTGGACCGGGCATGGTTTTTTAGTGAACCCGCGCACCGCCTCTGCCGGGATGGCCGGTAGCGGCTGCGGCCGGGTCTGACTCGAAGCATTCGGAACGCCGGCAACGCGCCGACTCCCCCGCCCGGACCCGGAGCAGGTGGCATCTGTAACGGCGAACGATTTATCCTTGTCCATTAAGATTTGATCGTCGCGGGCGGCGCCCTGCCGCCCGACCACCCCCGGAGCCGTCATGCTCAAGAAGCACCCCAGTTTTCCCGGAATCAACGGGCCCATCGTCACGATCGTCATGGACGGGGTGGGCGTCAGCGACAGCCCCATTGGCAATGCCGTTCTGCATGCGAACACGCCCACGCTGGACCGGCTCAAGCGGGACTACCCGTATACCACCCTGCTTGCACACGGCAAGGCCGTGGGCATGCCCAGCGATGCCGACATGGGCAACTCCGAGGTGGGCCACAATGCCCTGGGCGCCGGCCAGGTGTTCAGCCAGGGCGCGGCGCTGGTCAGCAACGCCATCGAGTCGGGGGCCTTGTTCGAGGACAAGGCGTGGAATGAAATCATCGACAATGCCAAGGCGCATGCTTCGACACTGCACCTGATCGGCTTGTTCTCCGATGGTAACGTCCACTCCCACATCGACCATCTGAAGGCGCTGATCGTCAGGGCGCGAGACGAAGGCCAGAAGCGGGCCCGGGTACACATCCTGCTCGACGGACGTGACGTCCCGGAGACCTCCGCGCTGGACTACGTGGAGCCCTTCGAACAGTTCCTTTCGGAGATCCGCTCGAATGACTTCGATGTTCGCATCGCCAGTGGTGGCGGCCGTATGTACATCACCATGGACCGCTACGAAGCGAACTGGAGCATGGTCGAGAAAGGCTGGCACACCCATGTACTGGGAGAAGGCCCGCAATTCGAGACGGCCGGGCAGGCCATCAGGACGCTGCGTGACGACAACCCCGGCACCATCGACCAGGATCTGCCGGCGTTCGTGATTGCCGAGAACGGCCAGCCGGTCGGCACGATCAACGACGGCGACAGCGTAGTGTTCTTCAATTTTCGCGGCGACCGGGCCATCGAGATTTCCCGGGCATTCGAGGAACCGGATTTCAGTGAGTTCGACCGGGTCCGGCATCCCGACGTGACCTACGCCGGCATGCTCCAGTACGACGGCGATCTGCAGATTCCCAAGCGCTTCCTGGTTGCGCCGCCGGCCATCGCCAACACCATGGGCGAATACCTTGCCGCCAGCGGCATCACCGAGCTGGCCATTTCGGAAACCCAGAAGTACGGTCACGTCACCTATTTCTGGAACGGCAACCGCAGCGGCAAGTTCGACGAGGCCCTGGAGGACTTCGTGGAAATCCCCTCGGACGTGCTGCCGTTCGAGCAGCGTCCCTGGATGAAGGCCGCCGAGATCACCGATGAGCTGATCGCCCGGCTGAAATCGGAGAAGTACCGAACGCTGCGGGTCAACTACGCCAACGGCGACATGGTGGGCCACACCGGCAACTACGACGCAGCAATCATTGCAATGGAGACCGTCGACCTGGTACTGGCGCGTCTCTTGCCGGTGATCGACCGGCTGGGCGGCGTTGCCATGATCACCGCCGATCACGGCAACGCCGACGAGATGATCCAGCTGGACAAGAACGGCAAGGCGTCCCTGAAGGCCGACGGCTCGCCGAACGCCAAGACCAGCCACACCCTGAACCCGGTGCCGTTTTACTTCTACGACAACGTCTCGAAGGGCTCCATCCGGATTGCCGACGGGCGGGTGTTCGGCCTGAGCAACGTCGCCGCGTCCACCGTGAATCTTCTGGGCTACCAGGCGCCGGAGATGTGGGACCCGGGCATTTTCGAGTTTTCCTGAGCAAAAAAAAGCGGCGACCCGGGGGTCGCCGCAAGGTCAGGGGCCATTGGCCCTTGGGGCATCTAGACGTTTCGGCGGGCGTCACCGGGTGGATTCAGCGCGGCTCCGGCAGAAGTGCGGCGTTGTACGGATCTACGCTAACCCATTGAAAAATAAAAAAAGCGGCGACCCGGAGGCCGCCGCGAAAACAGGGGCCCTTGGCCCCTGGGGCATCACACGGGCTCGGCGGGGATAGCCGTACACACGCGCCGCCCGTCCATCGTGGGGAGCGTGATGCAGGCCCGTCCGGCATCACGGTCATAGGATCCGCCGCGAATCTCGATGCAGCTGCCGTTGTCGCAGTAGGTGGCCCGGGACTCAGGGGTCATGCCGCTGGCATCGAACCGGAAACCGGCACTCGCCTCGATGGTCCCCGGAATGTCCGGGATCTCGGGCATGGCTTGCTGCAGCGCGTTCAGCGCGGCCAGGGCGACGTCGCGGGCGATGACTACCGGACCGATGCGGGGGTCCAGGTCAATGGGCGTAACCACCAGGGCGGCCCTGGCGACCTGCAGAACGCCCTTCGCCACATCGAGGGCCGCAGTGGCAACCGCCAGCGCTGCCTTTTCCGCACCGATCGCGACGTACTGGGCGCCGATCAGGCCGTTGTAGTAAGCCGCCTTGGCGAGGTAGGTGGCGTAGGCGCCGGGCTTCTTGTACCAGGGCTGTTTCTTGTACCAGTTGTACCAGGACTTGATGCGGCCCTTGTAGTAGCTGATGTTCGAGTAGTGCCTGGAGATCTGGTAGTTGATCTTGTTGACCTGCGCCTGGGCCCAGTCCACGTCGAGCTGGGCGCTGTCCACCGCCGCCTGCTGCTCTGCGCGCTCCGCCCGCACCACGGCGCGCTGACGCTCGATCTCCACGGTCAGCTTGTTGACCTCCGCCTCGGCGTCGCGGGTGGCCGCCTGGATGTCGTTGTAGGCTTTGAGGATCAGGTCGGGGTCGAAGGACAGCGGCGCTCCCAGGTAGCCTTCTTTCGGGGTCACGAGCAGGCGCGCCTGCTGGCTGAACGTTTCGCCGCCGACGGAAAATTCACCGACCATTTCCATCCGCGCGCGGTCGGGACGGGCCGGATCGAAAGCCAGCGCCAGGGTCGCATCGGCACCGGCCTGGATCAGCGGGTGGAGCATAGTCGCCGACGCGCCCTGACCGACAGTGCCCCAGAACTCGATGCCGTGGCTCGCATCGGCACGCAGATAGCCCTTGCTGCGGACTTCGTAAGCAAACTCCGATGACGGGTTACCCAGGCCGAAATCCAGCAGGTACTCCCCCTCCATCTGGACAAAGGAGTCGCCCAGGTCCACGTAGGGAACGGCGGTGTCCGGGTCCACGTTGTTCACGAAAACCGCGGCCACCTGATAGTTGTTCCTGTAGTCCAGCGACAGGGGCAGGCCTTCGGGTTTCCAGGGGAAGTCCTTGTTGAGTTCGCCGCTGACGTAGGTGTGCTGCCGGGTCGACGTGAGCATTGCGCCGGCAGTCGCCTCGCCCAGCGCCATCTCCCACTTCAGGGCCTTGTACAACGGGACCTCCAGCCGGACGTCGCCGTTGCCGCCGGTCTGCCAATGGTTGTCGAATTTCGCTTCACCGGTCAGCTCGTCCAGCGGGAACCTGAACACGGCGCTTCCGTCCATGAAGACACCGGGACCGATCGGAATAGCGCTCTTGTCGATTACCAGGTGACCGCTGAAGTTTGCGCCAAGCGCCTGGATCTCCGACTCGATGCCGTAGGTGGTGCGGGGCGAGAACGGGATGTAGCCATGCTGCGAGAAGCCGATGCCGTTGTCGTCGGTCATGATGGACTCGCCGGGCTCCTTGGCGCCGGCGGTGGGCTCGATCTTCAGCGTTACCGAGTCCATTGAGCCGGAGGTGTAGCCGACGTAGGTGAAGAAGTCCTCGGGATCCATCAGGAACGTGACGTTCTGCGACGCCGACGAGGACGCCGTCATGTTCAGACCCACATCCGTCCCGCCGAAGCCGGCACCAACGGATTGCTCGTCAATGACGCGAAACACCCAGTAGGGACATTCCCTGAAACCGTCGTCTCCCGGGAAGCCTGCCCTTCGCAAGGACGGTCCGGGTTGAGATGCTGAACATCCAGTTGGTCGCGGAGGATGCTCCCGAGCTCCAGGCCGACATCGACCCGGAACTCCTGCTCCGCACCCAGGCTGAGGATGCCGAACCCGGGGTCGGCCTCGGCGCTGGCGTGGCGGCGCATCAGGGCCGTGCCGCGTAGCCGGCGGAAGCCTTCCTCCGGGGCCGCAGGATTTGCGTATTCGGCAACCAGTGCAGCCTCGTAGAGCATGGCGCCTTCCACCGAAGTGCCCGGCAGGGGCGCCAGGCTGCCTCCCAGCTGGACGGTGCCGCGAATGTCAAAACCGCTTCCATCCACGCGGGCCCGGAAAGCGGGCGCCGGAGCAGTCAGGGTGGCGCCTGCGCCTCCGGCGGGAGAAATGGTCAGCGTGCAGTTTTCAGCGACCGCCGGGTCGCAGGTCAACGGCGATCCCTCGGCGAGAGCATCGTTGCCCGGGAACACGAAGGGCAGAATGCCGAGCGCAGTGGAAAGGACGACACGCTTTGGGCCGATGGACGATGTTCATGGTCGATTCCTCGCTTCGGGTGATGGCCGCCGCAAGTCACGGCGCTCTACCCGGACATGCGAAAGCCGCGAGGAAATTGTTCAAAGAAAGTTCGGAGACGTTCTATCTATCTGTTTTGTATCGAATGGTTTCAGCCTCGGCATTCCTCCAACACAACGGATTCGGCTGCCGGGGCCCGGAACGACGCGCGTTGGAAGAGTTGGATGGCAGCGCGGGAGCAATGCTCAGGAGCGAAGCGCGTTACCGGGCCCGGCGGGTCTCAAGGTTGGGGCAGTCGGCCGGACGGTTGGCGATACAGCCGGCGCGCGCGGCCATCGCCTGATACCCCTCCCCCCTGCGAAATCCATCACGCGCAGGGTTCGTCTGGTTCCCGGGAACTACTTCAGGGCATCCTTCAGCCAGGCTTTCGCAAACGTCATGTCGTTGTGCAGCGTGGTCCTGGAAACGCCGAGGACTTCCGCGGCCTCTTCCGACGTCAGACCGCCGAAGTACAGCAGCTCCACCCCCCTGGCCATTCGTTCGTCGATGGCGGCCAGCTTGTTGAGCGCTTCATCGAGTTCGAGGATGCAGGGGTCGCTGCCGCCGGCCTGCATGCGCGATTCGTCGAGCGTTATCTTCATCGCGCCGCCGCCCCGCTTGGCGCTCTGGACCGAGCGGGCGTGGTCCACGAGGACGCGCCGCATCAGCCGCGAGGTCATCGCGAAGAAATGCTTGCGGCTGGCGAAGTCGGCTTCCACGCCCACCAGGCGGATGTAGGCTTCGTGGACGAGGGCCGTCGCCTGGAGGGTGTGCCCGGAACGCTCACCGCGCATATGGCTGGCCGCCAGCCTTCGCAGCTCGTCGTAGACGATGGGCGACAAGTCCTTGAACGCGGACGCGTCACCCTCCTGCCAGCGCCCGAGAAGGCGCGTGATCTCCAATCGTTCCGCCATCGCAGTGCTTTATCCCCATGTCCCCGACGAAGGAGCGTAGGGAGCCGGGGCCTGGCGTGCAAGCGTGGCGCCGCGCGACGCCGGAACTCATGGCGGACGATCGTATTCGCCCGTCGCCACCGGCATACCGTTCGTCCCGGCAGGCTGCATTTCGTCCCTGGGGCGATGACCACGAGCCGGTAAGTGCCTAGATTTCCCCCACGTCTTGTTGTCCGGATCGGGGCTCATGAAATACGGGTTCTCTCTTCTCCTGCTCTTGTGCACAACCCCGAGCCTGGTCGCCTGCGGCGGCGGGAGTGGCACCGGAACGGCGGGCAGTACGTCTTCCCCGCCGCCCGCGCCCCCGCCGCAGACCTGCGATGGGACCAGCGATCTCGTGGACGGCATCTGTCAGCCCTTCGCCGTGCGCATGGATGCCCGGGCGACGACCCCGTTCGTGGAGAACGACCAGCCGGTCACCCTGGAAGTGGTTCTGTTTCGCCCCCCGCAGGAAGGCCGCTACCCGACGCTGGTGTTCAACCACGGCTCCACCGGAAGCGGTTCCGACCCCTCCCTGTTCGGAGAAACCTTCGTCAGCAAATCCGTAACCCGGTTTTTCACCGAGCGGGGCTGGATGGTGGCCTATCCCCAGCGTCGCGGCCGCGGCGCATCGGACGGGCTCTATGACGAGGGCTTCAGCCCCGGTCGCGGCGGCTATTCCTGCGAGGCGGCCACCGCCCTCGCTGGCGCGCAACGCGCCCTGGACGACCTCGACGCGGCGACCGACTGGCTGCGCCAGCGCCCGGACGTGGACACGACCCGCATGCTAATCGGCGGCTCCTCCAGGGGCGGCATCCTGTCGGTCGCCTACGTGGCTCGCCGGCCGGAGGTGTACCTGGGCGCCGTGAACTTCGTGGGCGGATGGCTGGGCGAGGGCTGCGGCGATCACCGCCAGGTGAACCGGGCGCTGGTTGGGTCCGCGGCGCGGTTTCCCGGTCAGTCGCTGTGGCTCTACGCGACCAATGATTCCTTCTACAGCCTCCCCTACAGCCGTGAGAACTTCCAGGCCTTCGCCGCGGCCGGCGGCCTGGGGACGTTTGCCGAATTCAGCCGCGCACCGGGGCTGAACGGGCATTTCCTGGTGAACGACCCGCCGCTCTGGGAAACGGCCATGGACGACTATCTCGCCGGGTTTTAGCCGTCCGGCCGGAGGGGCTGGGCGCTTCGATGGCGCGTTCCGCGCCGGGTTTCCTGCAAGCATGGTCAGGTTTCGGGCAAAATCCGTCCATGCGAAGCCTGCTCAAATTCCTGCACAGTGTCAGCGGCATGGGCTATGCCGGAGGCCTTGCGGCGTACATGCTGGTGCTGGCCTCGGCACCGCCGGTCGACTCGCTTCAGTCCTATGCGGACCTGCGGGCCAGCCTGGTGCCCGTCACCAAGTGGCTGCTCATGCCCTCCATGCTGATCTGCCTGATCAGCGGACTGCTGGCCATGGCCATCCACTTTCCTTTTCAGAACGCCCCCTGGGTTTGGGCCAAAGCCCTTTCGGGACTACTCGTTTTCGAGTCCAGCCTGATGGCCATCGACGGGCCGGTGAAGGCCGCCGCCAGCGCATCAGCCCGCGCCGTAACCGGCGAGATCGACCCGGCCACCCTGCAGGGCCTGGTACGCGACGAGTGGGGCGCGTGGTGGGCCCTGCTGGCCATCGCCGTGGCCAACGTGGCGCTGGCCATCTGGCGGCCGCGGTTCGGCATCAAGACCCGGTAGCGCAACCCGGATGGGCGTGACGGCAAGGCCGGCTTCCCTGCCGCCCGTTCTGGACGACCCGCCGGATTTGGGCGGACCCCCGGATTTTCCCTCAATCAGTCGCCCCGCAGACCGGACGAATCCCCGGTGTGCGCACGCCAACTTGCGGCTGACGAACCGCCTGGCCACGCGTATTCACCAGCACCGCCAAAAAAAACAAGGCCCCCGAGGGGGCCTTGCGCAACCGATGTTGAACAGTGCTTCGCCGGACTACGGTGCCGTTGGCCGCACCGACCACTCCGGCGGCGTCGTGCAGAAGCTGTCCCCGGTACCGAAGCCGATCTCGCCA
>CAWJIJ010000002.1:0-366269 GCA_963842955.1 uncultured Gammaproteobacteria bacterium | reverse complement strand
GGGGGCGCCGCCCGGTGTCAGGACACTGCCGAGGTTCAGGCGAATGTCCTTTGCGGTATCGGGCAGACGCCCGCGGATGTCATCGATAGTCATCGCTCGTTCTCCTTGAATGGTGTATGCCGCGGCAGCCGTCGTCATTAGGCGGCCTGCAGCGTGTCCTCGCCCGACTGCCAGTTGCAGGGACACAGTTCGTCCGTCTGCAGGGCGTCCAGGACGCGAAGGACCTCTTCCGGGCTCCGGCCGACATTCAGGTCGGTGACGTAGACGAAACGGATAATGTTGTCCGGATCGACAATGTACGTGGCGCGCTGGGCCACGCCTTCGGCCTCGTCGAGAATGCCCAGGGAAGACGACAGCTCGCGACGAATGTCCGAAAGCATCGGAAACGGCAGATCACTGAGCTCTTCCTTCTCCTTGCGCCACGCGACGTGGACGAATTCCGAATCGGTGCTCGCGCCGAAAACGACGGCATCACGGTCCTCGAACTCCCGGTTCAGATGGCCGAACGCGGCGATTTCCGTGGGGCAAACGAACGTGAAGTCCTTCGGCCAGAAAAACACGATCTTCCACTTGCCTTCGAACTCATCGCTCGCGATGTCCTTGAAAGCCGTGTTGATGTCATTGCTGACAACGCCGGTAAGTTTGAACTGCGGAAACTGACTGCCAACTCCCAACATGATGAATACTCCTTAGATTTAGCGAACTCGATGGCCACTCGGCCGTTGACGCGGGCAAGGATGAGGGTCGGCTGGTTATTTGTCTAATGAATAGAAACGATACTTCTGATAGTCTTTGACTATGGCTATTCGACTGACGCTGAAACCGCTTGCGTACCTGGTTGCCCTGGCGGACACCGGGCACTTCGGCCAGGCCGCCGACCGATGTTTCGTGAGCCAGCCCACGCTGAGCGCCCAGCTGAAGAAACTGGAGGACCAGCTGGGCGTCGTGCTGATCGAACGGGGTGCGAAACGGGCACGGCTTACGCCGGTGGGAAAACTGGTCGCCGCGAGGGCGCGGCGAATGCTCTGGGAAGCCGAGCAAATCGAAGAACTCGCAAAAGGGCTTGAAGACCCGATGGCGGGAGAGATCCGTATCGGCTTTATTCCGACCCTCGCGCCGTACCTGCTGCCGCATATCTCCGGCTGGCTCCGGGAGCGGTTTCCCGGCTTGCGAATGATCCTCTCCGAACGGCAGACGGACCCGATGCTCCAGGCGCTGACCGACGGCGACCTGGAGATGGGCCTGCTGGCGCTCCCGGTCCCTGGCGATGGCCTGGTCCGGCGGCCGCTGTTCACGGAACCCTTTTTTGCCGCGCTTCCATCCGACCACCCACTGGCCGGGAAAAACCGAATCCGAACGGACGATTTGCGCGGGGATGCGCTGATGCTGCTCGAGGAAGGGCATTGCCTGCGCGACCAGGCGCTCGCGCTGTGCGAGCTGTCCGGCTCCGCCAGGCCGCAGGATTTTCGGGCAACGAGCCTGGAAACGCTGCGCCAGATGGTTGCCGCCGGCGAGGGCCTGACGCTGCTGCCCGCCCTCGCGATCGGCCACCCCGACCACGAGACGCCGGGCCTGGTCATCCGGCCGCTGGACTCGCCCAACGCCCATCGAACCATCGCGGCCGTGTGGCGGAAACACGCGGCCCGGGAAGAAACCCTGAACCTCGTGGCAGAAGCACTTGGGGAACGGGCCGCGGACCTTCCCGGCGTCAGTATCGCCTGAGAATCTCCATCGGCGCCCTGGACACGGCCCGCCGCGTGGCCAGCACACCGGCCGTGCCGATCAGCAGCGCCCCTCCGAAGAGGCCCGCCAGCCACAGCCCGGGCCCGCCGGCGTAAGGCAGCTCGAACAGGCGTTCGGCCATGATCCGACCCACCCAGGCCGCGCCCGCGGCGCCCAGCAGTCCCGCGAGCAGGCCGAGCACGGAAAACTCCACGGCCACACCCGCAAGGACGGTCCGCCGCGGTGCGCCGAGGGTCCGCAGCATCGCGCTCTCGTAGCGACGTTCCTCCCGCGTCGCCTGGATGACCGCGAACATGACGGCCAGGCCCGCAAGCAAGGTAAACGCGAACACGTACTGAACCGCCGCCGCCGCCTGGTCCATGACCGAGCGCACCTGGCCCATCAATGCCTCGATATCGATCACGGTCAGGCTCGGGTGCGCGCGGATGAGATCAAGCACGACTCCGCGCTCACCCGGCTCCACGAAGAAACTGCCGATGTAGGTCCTCGGATAGTCATCGAGGACTCCCGGGGCAAACACCATGAAGAAGTTCGGGCGGAAGGAGTCCCACCGGACCGTCCGCAGGCTGGTGACGGCGGCCTCCAGGGGCTGACCCGCAACGTCGAAGCGCAGCGTGTCCCCCAGCTCGATGCCGATGTCCCTGGCGAAATCCAGTTCCACCGAAACCTCGGGCCCGGCGGATCGGCTCCACCACTCGCCGGCGACCAGCTCGTTGTCCGCCTGCAGTTCGGCAATCCAGCTGAGATTGGCCTCGCGGTTGACCATGCGCCGGGCGCGCGGATCTGCCAGCACGAGATCATCCACCGATCGACCATTGATTTGCGTCAGCCTCGCCCGCACCAGCGGCACCAGGCCGGGATCGGCTAACCGGTCCCCGAGGTTCCCGGCGACCGCCTCCGCCTCTTCGGGCTGAATGTTGATAACGAACCGGTTGGGCGCGTCCGCCGGCAGGGACGCCCGCCATTCGTCCATCAGGTCGCCGCGGACAACCGACAGCAGGAGCAGCACCATGAGGCCGAGCCCGAAAGCAGCCAGCTGAATCGCGCTTTCCCGGCCCCGCCGGCCCAGGCTGGCCAAACCGTAGCGCCAAGCGGCGCCACCCGCACCCCGAACTGTCCCCGCTGCCCGCACGAGCAACCAGCCGGCAACCCCCAGGGCGACAAGCGTGCCCGCCAGGCCCGCGACAACGAGGGCCAGCAGGCGCGGATCCTGGAGCTGCCACCACAGCAGGCCGATGAACGCTGCTGCCGACAACGCGATCCAGATCCAGCGGGCCGGACTGGCCGCGGGCAGGTCCTGGTGCAAGACCCTGATCGGCGGGACTCTCGCGAGGGCCAGCTGCGGAGCCGCCGCGAAACCAGCCAGGAGGACGATTCCGGAAACGGCACTGACCAGGCCGGGGGTCGGGCCGGGAGGAGGGAGCCGAGTGCCGAGAAACTCCTCGGCGAGACCCGCCAGGCCGGCCTGAGCGACGTAGCCGACGAGAACGCCGATGACCGCGGCAAGAATGCCCAGGGCAAGAAGCTGCCAGACGACGATCTCGACGATCTGGCGCCTGGAGGCGCCAAAGCACTTCATCAATGCGACCGCATCCTGCTGACGCCTTGCCTGCTGATTCGCGGCCACGGCCACCGCCACGGCGGACAGCAGGGCGGCGACCATGGCGGCCAGTCCCAGGAAGCGCTGGGCCCGGTCCACCGAGCTGCGGATCTCGGGACGCGCATCGGTCAGGTCACGAAAACTCTCGCTGACGCCGAGCCCGGGCTCCGACCGGGCCCGGAATCGCGCAAGCGCGTCCGCATCCCCGGTCAACATGAGCCGGTAGCCAACCCGGCTTCCGGGCTGGACCAGATTGGTGGCGGGGACATCGTCGATGTTGATCAACAGCGTCGGAGCGAAATCGGCGAAGTCCCAGGCCTGGTCGGGTCGGCTCTCGATGGTGTGGGTGATCTCCAGGCGTGCCTCGCCGACCTCCAGAGAATCGCCCGGTCGTGCACCCAGGCGGGCAAGAAGGCGCGGATCACCCCAGGCCTCACCGGGTGCGGGGACGCTGTCGAGCCGCTCGACAGGGCCGTCCAGGGACCGGGACCCCTCGAGGTGACCCCGCAGGGGGTAGCCCGCCGAGACGGCCTCCACTTCCGCCAGCGCACTGGCATCTCCGGCCACGACGACCGTCGGGAAGCTCGCCCCCCGCGCGCTCGCCAGGCCGTCTTCAGCGGCGGCCCGGTCGTAGGCATCGGGTATGGGCCGGTTGGAACGCAACACCAGGTCCGCCGCGAGCACTTCGGAGGCCCGGTTGAGCACGACCTTACCCACGCGCTCGGTAAACGCCCCGACCGCCGTCATGGCTGCCACGGCAACCGCCAGGGCGCCGAGCAAGACCATGAGATCGCCGGACCGGAGGTCGCGAACGAGCCCGCGCAGGGCCAGCCCCAGGCTGCTCACTTCAGTCGGCCGCCGGCCATTTCCCGCTGGCTGGCGCAGCGCTCGGCAAGCGCCCTGTCATGGGTCACCAGGACCAGTGTCGTCCCGCGAGCGCTGTTGAGTTCGAACAACAGGTCCGCGATCTGCGCTCCGGTTGCGGTATCCAGGTTTCCGGTGGGTTCATCGGCAAACAGGACCGCGGGCCGGGTCACGAAGGCCCGTGCAATCGCGACCCGCTGGCGCTCACCGCCGGACAGCTGGCGGGGGTAGTGGCGCTGGCGGGCAGCCAGGCCCATGTCATCGAGAGCCGCAGCCGCAGCCGCCGCGGGCCGCTCGTGTCCGGCCAGCTCCAGCGGCAGCATGACGTTCTCCAGCGCCGTAAGGGAGGCAATGAGATGAAAGGACTGGAAGACGAACCCAACGCGTTGCGCACGCAGGGCCGCCCGGCCGTCCTCGTCCAGGGCCGACATCGCAATGCCGTCCAGCCAGACCTCCCCGGACGTGGGTGCATCCAGTCCGGCCAACAGGGCCAGGAGCGTAGACTTGCCGGCTCCGGAAGCCCCCACGATCGCGAACGAATCCCCGGCACCGACGGCCAGGTTCACATCGTCCACAATGGTCAGCTCGCCTTCCGGACTGGTAACCTTTTTGGTCAGCCCCCGGGTCTCCAGCGCCTGGACCGGGGCCACCGGAGCAATTGAAAGGCCCGCCATGGATTCTTCTTCGCCCAAGTCCGGACGGCTTTTGTTCATCGTACTGATCATGCTTTGGCTGCCCTCCCTCGGCAGCGCGTCCTCGGACCCGGTGGTCCTGATCGTCGGCGACAGTCTCAGTGCGGGTTTTGGCATGAAAACCGCCGAGGCCTGGCCCAGCCTCCTCGAGAAGCGGCTCGAAAAGTCAGGCTACCCACACCGCGTGGTCAACGCCAGCATCAGCGGCGAGACCACCCGCGGAGGCCTCACCCGTCTGCCGGCTGCCCTCGAGCAGCATGTTCCTGATGTCGTCATCGTGGAACTCGGCGGCAACGATGGTCTTCGCGGCCTACCCCTGAATGAGATTCGCCGAAACCTCGACGAGATGATCGAAAGGTCCAGGGCCGCCGGTGCGCGCGTCCTGCTCGCGGGGGTCTACATTCCGCCGAACTACGGCCCCGCCTATACCCAGGGTTTCAAGGACATCTACTCCGATTTGAGCTCGCCCGCCGACGTGGCTCTGCTGCCGTTCATTCTCGAGGGCGTCGCGCTGGATCCCGAGCTGATGCAGGCGGACGGAATCCACCCTAATGCCGCCGCTCAGCCCGTTATTCTCGACAACATCTGGCCGCTCCTGGTCCCCCTGCTGGCGAATCCCTGAACTGGCCGCGCACCCGGCCAACTGCTATACCGGATGGAGGGAGCGGCGTTTATCAACTATCGACACGAAGAGGGCCCGGCAAGCCCCGGAGAAATTTCATGGACCCTATCTGGCAGAAACACTATCCGGCGGGCGTGGCCGCGGAGATCGATCCCTCATCCTATTCGTCGCTGAAGGCGCTCATCGAGGAGGCCTTCGAGAAATATGGCAGCAAGCCCGCGTTCACGAGCATGGGCCACACGATCTCCTACGCCCAAGCCGATCAGCTGAGCCGGGATTTTGCCGCCTGGCTGCAAAAGAGCGCCGGCCTCGAGAAGGGTGACCGCGTCGCCGTCATGATGCCCAACCTGATTCAGTATCCGGTCGCCGTTTTCGGGATTCTTCGGGCGGGGATGGTCGCGGTAAACGTCAACCCTCTCTATACCCCCCGGGAGCTGGAGCATCAGCTGAAGGATTCCGGCGCAAAGGCCATCATCATCCTGGAGAATTTCGCGTCCATCCTGCAGCAGGTTCGCGAGAAGACCGATGTCCGCCACGTGCTGGTCACCGGCGTCGGCGACATGCTGCCCAACCCCAAGGGCTGGATCACGAACTTCGTCATTCGCAAGGTCAAGAAAATGGTCCCGGCCTGGAGCATTCCGGGCGCCATGGGTTTCACGAAAGCCCTGGCTGACGGCGGACGCTCCACCATGGACGAAGTCGAGCTCGGCCATGAGGACATCGCTTTCTTGCAGTACACCGGCGGAACGACCGGCGTCTCCAAGGGCGCCGTCCTGACCCACCGCAACCTGGTGTCCAACGTGCTGCAGGCGCGCGCATGGATCGGCGGTGCGATCACCGAGGGCAAGGAAGTCGTGATCACGGCCCTGCCGCTCTATCACATCTTCTCCCTGACAGCGAACCTGCTGACCTTCGTCTCGGTGGGGGGGCAGAACATCCTGATTGCCAATCCCCGGGATTTCGACGCGTTCGTCAAGGAGCTCGGACGCTACCCGTTCACCTTTATCAGCGGCGTCAACACGCTCTTCAATGCGCTGCTCAACACGCCGGGGTTCAGCGAACTGGACTTCTCTCATCTGCGACTGGCGCTGGGCGGCGGCATGGCGGTGCAGCGACCGGTGGCCGAGCAGTGGGAGAAGGTAACCGGAAAGCCGCTACTGGAGGCCTACGGTCTGACCGAGACGTCTCCGGCCGCCTGCATCAACCCGCTGGACAGCGAGGGCTTCAACGGGTCTATCGGGCTGCCGATTTCCTCTACCTACGTGAGCATCCGGGGCGACGACGGGGCAGAACTGCCGATGGGTGAGGTGGGCGAGCTGTGCATCAAAGGGCCCCAGGTCATGGCCGGGTACTGGAATCGACCCGAGGAAACTGCCAAGACCATGTTTGAAGGCGGCTGGCTGAAGACCGGGGATATGGCCCGCATGGACGACAAGGGTTTCTGCTTCATCGAAGACCGCAAGAAGGACATGATCCTCGTGTCCGGCTTCAACGTGTACCCGAACGAGGTGGAATCGGTCGCCGCAAGCCATCCCGGTGTGCTCGAATGCGCGGCCGTCGGCATTCCCGACGACAAGTCCGGCGAAATCGTGAAGCTCTTCGTGGTGCGCAAGGACAGCAGCCTCTCCGAGAAAGAGCTGCGGGATTTCTGCCGGACGGAACTGACCGGCTACAAGGTACCCAAGCAGGTCGAGTTCCGGGACGAGTTGCCGAAAACCAACGTCGGAAAAATTCTCCGCAGGGCCCTCCGGGATGAGGATCTGAAGACGGCCACCAAGGCGTGACGCCGGAAGCAGCGCCAGCGAAACATCCGCGAAGCTAGAGTCTCAATGCGCTTTCGAGGCGGTCCAGGGCGCGGCTGAGCCGGTTGGTCAGCTGGTTCTTGTAGATTCCGAGTTCGCGATGAGGGTCGCTGTCGCCCAGCGCCGAGGTGAAGTGCCGCGCAGGGTCCTTCAGCACATCCAGGTCCAGGCGGATGCTGTGCCGATCCAGAATCGGCTCCAGTGATGCCCGCCGGGCGAGGAGGTCGCGACGGGTTGTGCGGTAGGCGTGCTGACAGACGTGCTCCCGGCTCGAATAGCTGAAGACGTTGGTGAAGAACATCTTCGAATCGTGGCGATCCGGCTCGAAAAGCAGGACATCACGGTCCGTGTAGGCCGAGTCGTACTTGGCCATGCCGACCTTCATACGGGAGTGAATCATCGACCGGAACGTCTGGGACAGCACCACCGGCAAGCCCCCCTCGACCAGCGTGTCGTGGCGCTTTTCCGGTGCCGAGGGCGCGACGCTGGCATCGTAGGGCACGATGGGATTGATACAGAACAGCAGGTCGATTCCCTCGTCCAGGGCCGCGGATGCATGCAGCGTTCGCTTCAGGCCGCCGTCCACATAAAAGCGCCCGTTGATCTCCACGGGCGGATAAAGCCCGGGCAGTGCCGTGCTGGCCTGGACTGCCTTGGAGATCGGCACGTCGTCGTGCCCCTCGGCGCCGAATCGAACCGCCTGCCCGGTGTCCAGGTCGACCGCGACAATGAGCAGCTGGTGCTTCAGCTTGCGAAAGTCGTTGGTCATGGCCCGGTTGCTGAACAGGTCGGAGAGAAATCGCTCGATGGGCCGATTGTCGAAGACGGCTGTGGGCACCGCCTGGGTCAGGCCACTCATGGCCTCGACGAAGCCGACTTTAAGGGGATGACGGAGATAGTCCCAGAGTCCGCCGGCAACGATTCCCGGTACTCGGGCCACGCGCCGGGCATACTCGCCGATCGCCGGCTTCAGAAACAGGGTGGGATCGAAGCGCTGCGGCCGCCCCCGCCGATCCAGCAACAGTGACGCCATCTCCTCCGAGGAAATGCCGTTGGCCAGTGTCGAGGCCACGAAAGCCCCGGCGGACACCCCCACATAGGTATCCACGTTGTGGAGATCCACCCCGTCCAGCGCCTCGTTCAGCGCCAGCAACGAGCCAATCTCGTAGATCCCGCCGAGTGGGCCGCCACCGGCCAGGGCAAGACCCACGTTGCGGCCGCGGCTCTTCGAGGTCTGGTGGGTGGTCTGGGTCTGGAGCATGGGTCAATCCGCGGCTAGCGGCTGGCAGCCCGTGGCGCTGCCGTCTTGCGTGGGGAGCTGGTCCGCGCGCGAGCTTTTGCGGCCGGTTTCTTCGCAGCGGCCTTCTTCCGGGTGGCCGGCTTCGCCGCGGTCTTCTTGCGGGCGCCACGCTGGGATGCCGCGGCGGCTTTGCGGCCGGCCGTCTGCCGGGGCCGGGCACCGCGTTCGGACTCCAGACGCTCGACCGTGGCCTGCAAGGCCTCAACCCGTCGGGCCAGCTCGCGGATGTCTCTGGAAGTGGGAATCTGCAAGCGATTGAGCGTTGCGCCGATCTGGTTCTCCACCATCCGCTCGAGTCGGTCCCAGGTCAGAAGCGCGGTCTGGCGAGCACCGGTCACCCGGTCCTCCGCGGCCTCCACGCGCCGCACGACCTGGCTGCGGGCGCCCTGCTCGATCCGCTCGCCGACGGACACAAGGCCGTCGAACAACCGGCTGCCTTCAGCCTCGGCCCTGGCGTAGGCGCCTATCCCGGCCAGCCACACCTGGTGCGCGGAATCCCGCACAAGCCGGGCCAGCTGGTTGTCGGTCAGGGAAAGCGCAGAGTTCTTGCCGCTCATAAGTCGGTCTCCGGTTCAAACGAGTGTTTGATCCGGTTAATATACCATCAAAGCCGGTGGGCAGTCCCTCTACCGGTCATCAACAGAACCCGGTGCCCGGCAACCCGGCCCAGTGGAATTTTCTCGTGAAAGAACACTCCGAGCGGCACGCCGCAGCCCTTGAACTCGCCCACCAGCTGGAGCGCAGCCGCGAAGCCCGCCTGCGCCAGTTTGACGGTCACCAGTGGCGGCCCCAGAGTCAGTTCGTCGCCGCCTGGCAGGCCCGCCGGCTTGCCCATACCCACGCCGACCTGCTGGCTTCGGATCGCTACGGGCCCCCGACGATATATTTCATGACTGACCTGTATGGCGAGCAGGATTTCACGTCCAGAGACGAAGGCGTCGAGCGCATCTATCCCATGCTGGCGCGCCTGCTCCCGGGCAAGGCCCTGAAAACGATCGCGCTCGGAATCGAACTGCACGCGCTGAGTCAGACCCTGGACCTGGCGCTCACCGATATGCTCTACACGACGATGGGACACACCGGTCCTGTGACCGCCGCCGGCTACGCCGAGGCCTACCGCCGTTGCGACAACCGGCCCCAGCGGGAAGCGCAGATCGATCTCGTCGGCGTCGTGGGCCGGAGTCTGGACTCAGTGGTCTTCCTGCCGGGCCTCTGGCGGCTGGTACGCATGGCCGGACCGCCTGCCCGGGTCAGCGGCCTTGGCGAACTCCATCACTTCATCGAGCGGGGCTTCCAGGCTTTCCGTCACATGAAGGGGGCCGAGACGTTTCTCGACACCATCACTGTCCGGGAGCGGGAGCTCATGGAAACCCTGTTCGCCGGCAAACCTCCCGCCGGCTGGGCACCGCCGGACTCACCCTAGACCGGCCGACCGGAGCCGCGGTCAACCGCGTCTAGCCGGTCTGGTGGTACTCGGGGCTGAGCTCAGTGACCGCGCGAATCATGGCGCCAGCATGCTCGGGATCCACCTCCGGGTGAATGCCGTGGCCGAGGTTGAAGACGTGTCCCGTGCCGTGGCCGAAACTTGCCAGCACCTCGGCCACCCTGTCGCGAATGATTTCCGGACGGGCATAGAGCACGGACGGGTCCAGGTTCCCCTGCAGCGCGACCCGGTCTCCCACCCGTGCCCGGGCATCCGCCAGGTCGGTGGTCCAGTCCACGCCGAGGCCGTCGCAACCGGTGTCCGCCATCAGTTCCAGCCAGGGACCGCCACCCTTGGTAAAAAGCACGAGAGGGATACGCTGTCCGTCGCGCTCCCTGGGCAGCCCCTCCACGAGGCGGCGCATGGGTTCCAGCGAAAATCTGCGGTAGGCGGCGGGGGTCAGCACGCTACCCCAGGTATCGAACACCATCAGCGCCTGCGCCCCGGCGGCGACCTGCGCACTCAGGTACGCGAGGGTCGCGCGAGTCACCCGGTCCAGCAGTTCTTCGAGAAGATCCGGGCGGTCATAGAGCATGGCCTTGATGTGCGCGTAGGTCTTGCTGCTGCCGCCCTCGACCATGTAGGTGGCAACCGTCCACGGGCTGCCGGAGAACCCGATGAGCGGGACACGGCCGTCCAGTTCCCTCCGGATCAGCCGCACCGCGTCCATAACGTAGGCGAGCTCGACCTCGGGATCGGGAACCGGAAGCGCCCGGACCGCCGCCTCGTCGCGAACCGGGGACGCAAACTTCGGCCCTTCCCCGGTCTCGAAGTTCAGGCCCAGGCCCATGGCATCGGGCACCGTCAGAATGTCCGAAAAGAGGATCGCCGCGTCCAGGGGATACCGGGCCAGCGGCTGCAGGGTCACCTCGCAGGCCAGCTCCGGATTGCCGCAAAGTTTCATGAACGACCCGGCCTTGGCCCGGGTTGCCCGGTACTCGGGCAGATAACGCCCGGCCTGACGCATCATCCATACCGGCGTGCGGTCCACGGGCTGACGCAGAAGCGCGCGAAGAAAGCGGTCATTTTTCAATGGCACAGTCATACGGGAAACACCGTCTGGATTTCGGACTGGATGGCATCGGCCGCCGCCGCCGGATCGGCCGCGTCACGGATCGGTCGGCCCACGACGATATAGTCGGCGCCGTTCTCGAAGGCCCGGGCCGGTGTCACCACGCGCTTCTGATCGTCGGCCTCCCGATTGTCCACAGGCCGGATACCCGGTGTCACCACGAGCAGTTTCTCATCCGCGTGTTCCCTGAGCATCGCCGCCTCCAGACCGGATGACACGACGCCGTCGCAGCCGGCCTCCAGGGCGCGCCTGGCTCGCGAGAGCACGAGATCTTCGACGTCGCAGGCAAAGCCCAGGTCGTCCAGGTCGCCCCGGTCGAGGCTGGTCAGGGCGGTGACCGCCAGCACCTTCACATCCCCCTTGGCTTCGGCGGCGGCTTCCATCATGGACTGGTTCCCATGGACGGTGCAGAAAGTGACGCCCCGATCCCGGAGGCGGCCCACGGCCCGCCCCACGGTAGCCGGTACGTCAAAAAACTTCAGGTCGACGAAAATCCGTTTATCCCGGGCAACAAGCCAGTCCAGCAGTTCGAAATAACCGCCGGCCATCATGAGTTCGAGACCCAGCTTGTAAAATCTCACGCTGTCTCCGAGGCGAGTCGCCAGTGAACGCGCCGCCTCGGCATCCGGCACGTCCATGGCGAAGATCAGTCGGTCTTTTACGGGAATATCAGCCTTGGGCATGGCACCGCATCGCTGGCAAATTGGCGGGCGATTCTAGCACGCCGGATGCCCCCGTCAGCCCGGTTGGTTCGGCGGCACATGGCGGTGCACGAAAACACTCACGTCCGTGCTCGGGGATTGAAAACACGCTCGTATTCTACGATCGCATAGCGATCGGTCATTCCGGCCACATAGTCCGCCACGGCGCGGGCGCGGCCGGCTTCTCCCAGTGATATTTCCCACTGGTGGGCCGCATCCGCGTGTGCCCGGGGCATGAGGCGCGGATCCTCGAAAAACGCCCGAAAAAGGCTCGCCAGAGTTTCCCGGGCCTTGGTGGTCATCCTGTTGACCCGGTGATGCCGATACAGGCGCTCATGCAGAAAGCGTTTCAGGACCTGGATCTGCTCGAGACGTTCTGGACTGAAGGCTGCCAGGGGCCGATTCAGCGCGCGCACGGCATCCCTGGAGGCGGGCGCCTCGGCCTGGATATTTACCCGGGTCCGGGCGACGAGGTCCTCCACCATCAGGCCGATCATCCGGCGGACGATTTCGTAGACCAGCCGGCGTCCGTCGAGATCGGGATGCCGCTCGAGGACCGCCCGATGCGCGTCACGGAACAGCGGCACCTCGTCGAGTTCGGCGAGGGTCAGCAGGCCCGAACGCAGCCCGTCGTCCACGTCATGGTTGTTGTAGGCGATCTCGTCGGCCAGGTTGGCGACCTGGGCTTCCAGGCCCGGTTGCGTGCGCTCGATGAACCGCCGCCCGATCGGGCCCAGTTCCCTGGCATTCGCGACCGAACAATGCTTGAGTATTCCCTCGCGGGTCTCGAAGGTCAGGTTGAGACCGGCGAAGTCCGCATACTTTTCCTCCAGCTCGTCCACCACCCGGAGCGACTGAAGATTGTGCTCGAAGCCCCCATAGGGCCGCATGCACTCGTTCAGTGCGGACTGGCCGGCGTGGCCGAAGGGCGTGTGGCCCAGGTCGTGGGCCAGGCAGATCGCCTCGATCAGATATTCGTTGAGATCGAGTGCCCCGGCTATCGTCCGGGCGATCTGAGCGACCTCGAGAGAATGGGTAAGGCGAGTCCGGTACAGATCGCCCTCGTGATTCACGAAGACCTGGGTCTTGTAGACCAGCCGCCGGAATGCCGTGGAGTGAATGACCCGATCCCGGTCCCGCTGGTATTCCGTGCGAAACGTGGGACCTGGTTCCGGAAACCGGCGCCCGCGGGACTCGGTGTCCAGGGATGCCCAGGGTGCCAGCCCCCGCGGCTCAGTCATTGGGCGGGGTCGTTCGCGCGATCGTCCGGGCCAGGGCCTCGTCGTCATAGGCGGCGGACAGGGTCGAGCGGCCGATACCGGTGGGAAGAACCAGCCGTATCCGGCCCGCCGCCACCTTCTTGTCCCGGCCCATCAGGTCCATCCAGGTGTCCGGCGACATGGTCGGCGGCTGGGTGGGCAGCCCCGCCGCATCGATCAGGGCCCGGATCCGGTGACCCTGGTCCGGCTGGATCATGCCGAGTTCCTCGGCCATCAGCGCGGCCATGCACATACCGACAGCGACGGCTTCACCATGCAGCCAGTCACCCGCATAACCCGCGTGCGTCTCGATCGCGTGTCCAAAAGTATGACCCAGGTTAAGAAGGGCTCGCCGGCCCTGCTCGCGTTCATCCTCCGCCACGACGCGGGCCTTGATGGCGCAAGACCAGGTGACCGCCCTCTCCACGGCCAGGGGTTCCCGATCCAGAAGCGCCGCCAGGTGACTTTCCAGCCACGCGAAAAAGGCCTCGTCGAGGCCGATGCCGTATTTCAGGACCTCCGCCAGGCCGGCGCGAAACTCCCGCTCAGGCAGCGTTTCCAGAGTGTTGACGTCCACGATCACGCCCACCGGCTGATGAAAGGCACCGATGAGATTCTTGCCGGCGACGTGATTAACTGCGGTCTTGCCTCCTACCGAGGAATCCACCTGGGCAAGAAGAGTCGTGGGTACTTGTATGCAGGCGATGCCGCGATTGAAACAGGCCGCAGCGAAACCCGAAAGGTCACCGACAACGCCACCGCCCAGCGCGACGACACAGGCGTCACGGTGGAAGCCCGCGTTCACGAGGGCATCGATAATTTCGGAGAACGTCCCCAGCGTCTTGTGCCGCTCACCGTCGGGAAGCACCACCGTCGCCGGCGCGCGATCAGCCATCGACGCCAGGACCCGATCGAGATAAAGAGGCGCAACGACGTCGTTGGTGACCACCAGTACCTGCCGGCCCGGCAGGATCGGATCGAATGCGTCGGCCCGATCTATCAGGCCGCGCCCCACCAGGATCGGGTAACTGCCGCCGGCTGTGTTGACTTTCAGCGCGTGCAAGATCTCTCCCTGAACCCCCTATTCGCCGGCTTTTTCGAGCATCAACCGGATTTCGGCGGCCACCTGCCTGACCCTACGACCGTCAGTGGCCACGACGAGGTCGGCCACTTCCCGGTAGAGCGGGTCGCGCTGGACCAGAAGACTTTCCAGCCGTCCCTTGGGATCATCGGTGTGCAGCAATGGCCGGTTCCCGCTATGCCGGGTGCGCAGCAACTGTTGTCTTACCGAGGCCTCAAGGTAGATCACCGTGCCTCTGGATGCCAGCGCCTGCCGTGTTTCGCTGGCCAGCACGGCCCCACCGCCGGTCGCAAGCACGACATTGCGCCGCGTGCTGAGGTCATCGATGACCTGGACCTCCCGGCGTCTGAAGCCGGCCTCGCCTTCTTTTTCGAAAATAAACGGAATGTCCACGCCGGTGCGACGCTCAATCTCGGCGTCGCTGTCCAGAAAATCGCGGCCCAGCTGGCGGGCCAGCTCACGGCCGACCGCCGTCTTGCCGGCGCCCATGGGTCCAATAAGGAAGATGTTGGAAGTCGAATTCATCAGCCGGCTTCGCAAATGACCCGGCCGAAACGACCGGGGCCGGCTTGCGCCGGCCCCGTCGAGGATACTTAACTCGGGTCCGAGCAGGTACCCGCTGTCCCGAAGGGACTTGCCTGTCCAGGTGGACTGGTGCTGGTCCTCACATCGTCGAGGAGGATCGGCAGTGTGAACTCGTTGGTCTCCACCGCCTCGGTGCCCTGCACCGACCCCGTTGCCGAGAGCGTAACGTTCACCCAGCGAGCGAACTCCTGGGGATAGAACACGTCGACCGCCACGAATCCGCTGGAGTCAGTTACGACATTGGCCGGCGTGACCAGGGCCACATTACCCGCATCGAGGGTCCCGTTGCCGTTGAAGTCCTCGCCGGTATCCAGAATACCGTTGCGGTTGGCGTCCTCGTCGGCACACGTTGCAGCGATGACCTGGGTCCATTCCTCGTCATCCGGGTTGACGATGATCCACTGCCCCTTTCCGTAGGAGCGGGAAAGGATGCCCAGCTGCACGGTCACACCGCCCACACCGCCGCCCTCGGCGTCCGTCACCTGGACCGCGAAGCGCTTCCGGTAGCGGGCCTCGGCCGTGATCTTCTCGATCTGGTTGTCGCTGCCGATGGTGATGAACAGCTCCTTGCGGGCGACCGTCAGGTTCACCGATTCGGAAACCGGCGGATTCGCACCCCGCACCGACCCGGTGATCTGCACACCGCTGCTGGCGCTGGTCTGCGGGCTAGCGGTGTAAACGGTCTGGGCCTTGCCCTGGCTGTCGGTGATGTCCGACTGCACCGAAATAGTGCCGCCGGTGATGTCATCAAGAACGAACTCCACGGTCTGATTTTTCACCAGGTTGCCGTTGCCGTCGCGAACGATGGCGGTAATGGTGCTGGTGTCGCCTGGGCCGAGCGTGAAGGGGCTGGCCTGGAGATCGATGTCCGAAGCCGCGGTCGCGACGAATTCCACCGTGCTGGATGCACTGGGACCACCGGCCACTTCCGCCCTCAGGACGGCCGATCCGGCGTTGGTGGAAATCACGTTGACCGTAGCGTCGCCATTGCCGTCGGTCACGGCCGTAGCCGAGCTCAGGGTGCCGCGAGTGGTCGAGAAGTTAACTGTCTGACCGGAGACCGGCACGCCGTTCTGCTGCCACGACAGCGTGACCGCCTGACTCGTGTTCAGAGGAATCTCGGCATTGGCTGCGGGCGTCGAGAAAGCGAAGCTGTCGTTGGAGACCGTGACGCTCTGGATTGCCGCGAGATTGATGGCCTCGGCCTGCAGGGTCCCGGTGCCTCCGGAAACGCCGGTAACCTCCACCGCCACTTCGCCGGCCGAGTTAGTGAGGCCGGAACCATTAATGGTCGCCTGGAGCTCGGGGCTGGCAGTGATCGTCACGGCCTGGCCGGTCACACCCTGGCCCGCGGAGTCGGACAGACGGACCGTGTAGCTGTCCATGGCGCCCTGGACCAGGCTCGGCGGACCGACGATGGCCAGGGTGGTTCCCTGGACCTCTACCGAGATCGCGCTCGAGAGGTTGTTCACCCGGCCGGACACATTGATCACCCGGTTGGACCGGTCACCGCCCACACCCAGGGTCGCTTTCGCGACACCGGAGGAGTCGGTGGTCGGCTGGGTCACCTGCAGCGCACCCGAGTCAGAGCTGAAGAACACCGTAGCGCCTTCGACCACATTGTTGTTGGCGTCCCTCGCCAGGGCGATGATTTCCGGCGAGACGGAGCCGTCCGAGGGCACCTGGACATTGCTGGTCAGCAGCTCGAGGCTGGCGACTCCCGTGCCGTCCCCGGTATCCGGGTTCGGGTCGGTGATGGAGTTGTCGTCTCCGCAGCCCGAGACGGCCAGGGCCGCAACGAGGCCCAGGGCGCCCAGGATTCTGCGAATGCCGATTCCTTTCGAATGGTGGGGGGTCATGGCTGGAATCCTGTTTCCTTAGTAAATGTTGCTGCCTTCACGCAGGATCTTCGGGGTGACGAAGATCAGCAGCTCGCGCTTGTCGGAGATTCTGCTCTTGCTCTTGAACAGGTTGCCGACACCCGGCAGATCGCCGAGGAAGGGCACCTTGTTCTCCGTTTCCCGGCGCTCGGTCTCGAAGATACCGCCGAGCACCACGGTCTCACCGTCGTTGACCAGCACCTGGGTGACCACCTTGCGGGTGTCGATGCTGGGCACCAGTCCGCCGGTCGCGCTGAACACGTTCTGGCCAACCGTGTCCTGGGTGACGGTCAGATCCATGATGATCCGGTCGTCAGGCGTGATCTGCGGCGTCACCGACAAGCTCAACACGGCCTTCTTGAACTGCGTCGTCGTCGCACCGCTGGATGCCGATTCCTGGTAGGGAATCTCGACACCCTGCTCGATCACCGCCTCCTTCTGGTTCGCGGTGATGACCCGCGGACTGGAGATGATCTCGGCGCGCTCCTCGGCCTGGGCCGCGGAAAGCTCGAGGTCGATGAGGTAGTCGGAATCGAGGATCGCCAGGGCGATCTTGCCGGCCGGGTTGTCGATCGGCAGGTTGACGCCATAACGATCGCCCAGGGTGGGGACCTGGACCGGCGACGGCTGGCCCGTGTCGTTGATGTTGTCGATCGCCGACCCGACGATGGTATCGGCACCTTCGCCGGAACCGGTCGTGGTGACGATGCCGTCATTCCGCTCGTTCACGTAGGTCGCGCCAAGTCGGACACCGAAGTCGCGGCTGAAGTCGTCGTTGACCACGACGATCCGGGACTCGATCAACACCTGGCGAACCGGAATATCCAGCGTGGAAACCAGCCGGCGAATGTCGGCCAGCCGCTCGGCCGTGTCGTAGACCAGCAGGGTGTTGGTGCGTTCGTCGATGGAAACGCTGCCCCGCTCCGACAGAAGTGAATTGTCCGCACCGGACTCCAGCAGCTGGGCCAGGTCGGAGGCCTTCGCATAGTTCACCTGCAGGAACTCGGAGCGCAGCGGCGCCAGTTCCTGGATCTCGGCCCGGGCTTCCAGCTCGAGTTTCTCGCGGGCGGCAATCTCGTCAGCCGGCGCCACGATCACCACGTTGTCCACCTGGCGCATGTCGAGACCCTTGGTCTTCAGAACGATGTCCAGTGCCTGGTCCCAGGGGACGTTCTTCAGTCGCAGGGTCACATTGCCCTGGACCGTATCGCTGACCACGATGTTCAGGCCGCTGGTATCCGCCAGCAGCTGGAGCACCGCGCGCACCTCGATGTCCTGGAAATTCAGGGTCAGGCGCTGGCCGGAGTATTCCTTGTCCTCGTCAAAGACGCCGAGCTCCTCGGGCTCTTCCTTGACGACCGGACGGAACTCGACGGTGAATTCCTCGTCGGACTGATAGGCGTAGTGTTCGAAATCGCCTTCGGCCGCGATCACCAGGCGGCTCCCGGTGCCGACCCGCACGGCGTCTACCGTGGTGACCGGAGTGGCGAAATCCATCACGTCCAGCCGGCGCACGAGATTGTCGGGCAGCTCGGCGCCGCGGAAATCCACGACCACACGGCCCAGTTCCTCGCGCAAATCAACCGGCGTGTTCGCGTCGCTCAAGGTAACGATCACCCGGCCGGAGCCATCGGTGCCACGGCGGAAATCCACGTTGCCGATACCCTGGCCCGCCGGCGCCGCCGGCGCAGCGGCCACTGGCACAGCGGCAAACGTAGGTGCCGCGCCCGCGCTTCCCTCAGTGCCGAATTC
The DNA here is from genome assembly GCA_963842955.1 of uncultured Gammaproteobacteria bacterium. Taxonomy (GTDB): domain Bacteria; phylum Pseudomonadota; class Gammaproteobacteria; order Steroidobacterales; family XN24; genus JARFQW01. Next base: position 347,833 of record CAWJIJ010000002.1, on the reverse strand, counting down.
CACGATGATCTCGTTACCCGCCACGATCGTCTGGTAGGGCGTGTTTTCATCGAGGTTCATCACGATGCGCGTCCGGCCCTGTGCCTCCGCGGCCATGATGGTGTCGACAGGCCCCCGTTTCACCACCTCGCGGCGGGACTTGAGGGCCATCGAGGTGTCCGGCAGATCCAGCGAGATCCGCGGCGGCTCCTCGATGCTGAAACTCAGGGGTTCCGGCGCGGGGCCGTCGAGCTGCAGCCTGATCCTGACCTGGTCCCCGGGCAGCTCATCCACCTTGATGTTGGTGAGCGTGGCCGCACTGGCCATGCCTCCCAGCATCAGAGCGGGCAAAAGCAGAACCCAGTTCAACATCCGTGTGTGCGACTTCTTTCGCGTCGCCTTGCGAGGGCTTTCGCCCCGCATGTGTTCGCGCCTCATGCCTTTCTCTCCCCGAGCATCAGTTCTCACCCAATCCGATCATGGCGGGCTGCTCCATGTAGCCCCCCAGACCGTCCGGGATAATTTCCGTAAGCAGGATTTCCGACTCGTCGATACCGACGACACGGCCGTCGTTCTGTCCCACGAAGTTTCCAACCGTCACCCGATGAATCAGGCCGTCGCTGGTCTGCACGAGACCGTAGAGCGCGCCGCCAAGCTGCAGCGTGCCCACCATCTCGAGGCTGTCGAGCGGGAAGCTCTCCAGAAACTCCCGGCTGCGGTTCGCGTCGGGCCGAATACCACCGCCGGATCCCGTTGCCGGTCCGAGCGGCCGTTCCGGCCTGAAGGGCGACCGGGCCGCGCCGGGTTCGTAGGCAAAAGATTCGTAGGTGCGGATCTGGGGCAGCGGCTCAATGCGACCGCCGGGACGTGCCTTGACGTCCGCGATGTACTCCTCCAGGTCCGACATGCTGCGCGAGCAGCCCGCGGTGGACAGTGCCAGCGTCGCTGCGACGCCCGCGACCAGAGCGCGTGAAATGCGTCCGTGCATCAGTTGGCCTCCAGGTCGTCATCAAGATAACGATAGGTCTTGGCGGTGACGTCCATGATCAGCTCACCGACCGTACCGTCCGGATCGGGCTGCAGCTGGACGTCGTGCAGCGTCACGATGCGCGGAAGAGCCGCGACGCCGCTCACGAAATTACCCAGCTCGTGGTAGGTGCCGGCCAGCTGGATCTTGATGGGCAGCTCCGCGTAGGACTCCTGGGGGATCTCGTTCATCGGCTGGAACAGCCGCTCGTCGAGACCGGCCGCGAGACCCGTCTGCGAAATGTCCACGAGCAGGTTCGGAATCTCCGTGCGTCCCGGCAGCTGCCGGAGCATCGTCCCGAAGGAGCGCTCCACCTCGGCCAGCTGTTCCTTATAGGCCTCGAGGTTGGCGGCAAGGCGCTGCTTGGATTCCAGCGTCGCGCGAAGGTCCTGCTCCTGGCGCTCGACCCGCTCCAGCGCCGGGATACCGTCCTTCATGACGAAGTACCAGGTGCCACCGCCGGCAACGAACGCAAAGATGATAGCCACCAGGATTGCCCGGAACAGCAGCGGCCAACGACCGACGTCGTTCGGATCCAGGGAGCGAAGTTGCTCAAAGAACTTCATGGCGTCGCCTCCTCTTCAGCGGCGCTGTTCACCTGCTGGGCGGAAACGACGAAGTCACTGCGCCGGGTACGGCCGTCCTCGACTGTCTGCACCACTTCGAGGCCAGGTCGCGTCAGCCACTCGGAGTTTTCGATGTTGCGCATGAACGCGGAAACCCGGGTGCTGGATTCGGCCGTCCCGTTCACTTCCACGGTGCGCCCCGCCTGCTTGATGGACACCAGGTGCACACCCTCCGGGACCGTCTTGACCATCTCGTCAAAAAGATGAACAACTTCGGGGCGGGTGCGCTGAAGCTCCTCGATAGCGGTCATGCGTGCAAGCAGCCGATCCTTCTTCTGGCGCAGGTTCTTGATCTCGGCGATTTGCTCGTCGAGAACGGCGATCTCCTGCTCCAGCACCCGGTTGCGGGCCTGCTGATGGTTGATCTGACCCTGCAGGATTGCGTGCGCAACCCAGATAACAAGGCCGCCAAGCAACACGGCGGAAATCGCCGCGATGCCGAAGTTCCTCTGGCGTTCCTTGCGAAGTTCTTCGCGCCAGGGAAGCAGGTTAATGCGAGGCATCAGTCAAAACTCCTCAAAGCCAGACCGCAGGCTGTAAGCAGCGCGGTGGCATCCCTCATCACGCCCTGGGACTTCGCCCGTGAAGAGAGCTTCATCTCTCCAAGGGGATTACCGATCTCGGTCGGAATACCCACCCGGCTGCCAATGACGTCGGCCACTCCGGTGATATTGGCGCAGCCGCCGCACACGAGGATCTGGTCGGGCTGCTCCCGGCCGCTTCCGCTGGCCAGGAAAAACTGCAGGGAACGGCTAACCTGCTGGGACATGTCGTCGATGAAGGGCTCCAGGACCTCGGGCTCGTAGTTCGCCGGCAGCCCGCCAGCCTTCTTGGCCTTACCCGCCTCCTCGAGGCTCATGCCGTAGGTGCGCATGATCTCCTCGGTCAGGAGCTGGCCGCCGAAGGCGAAGTCCCGTGTGTAGATAACACGCAGATCCCGCAGGACGCTGAACGTCGTGCTGCTCGCACCGAAGTCCACGACCGCGACGTTGTGGCCCATCCCACCGTCGGGCATCTGGTGCTTCAGGAGTCGGCAGGCGTTCTCGAGGGCAAAAGCCTCGACGTCCACGATCCTCGCACCGAGGCCGCCGGCTTCGACCGCCGCCTGGCGTTGATCCACATTCTCGGTTCGGGTCGCCACAAGGAGGACGTCCAGCATGTCGGGATCTTTCTCCGACACACCGAGCACCTCGAAGTCGTAGCTGACCTCTTCCATCGGGAAGGGGATGTACTGGTCCGCCTGCATCTCCACCTGGCCTTCAAGTTCGGCATCGGTGAATGACGCGGGCATCTGGATGACCTTGGTAATGGCTGCGTCGCCGCTGATGGCGATCGCCGCGTCCCGGGTCTTTGCGCCTGAGCGCTTTACGGCCCGTCGCACAGCCTCCCCGACAGCCTCGGCGTCAACGATGGCTTTCTCGCTGATGGCATTGGGGGGACTGGCTTCGGCCGCGTACGACTCGACCCGAAATCCATCTCCGCTTCGGCCGAGCTCGATGAGCTTGACTGAAGAGGTCGTTATGTCAAGCCCTAAAAGTGGCCGACTCGCTCTCCGGAAAATCACAATATTTTCCTTTTACCGTCCGTAGCTTGGGGGCGAAAAATACACTGTGGCCTTAATCCTGCGGACACAGATATATCAAATTATTGGTTAAGTAAACCGTGACACACTCGGCACTCGGCGACATAAGTCGCCGAATCCATGCATTAAGGCAAAAAGATGAAGTCGGAGCGGAGCGCTCCGGGGAGGGGGGTACCGCGGGGAGTGAGCTCTCCGCGGTTAGCAGATTCCTTTCCGTCTTCATGGTAACCCCGCGGTCGTAGGCCTTCTGACCCGTAGATCGGTGGTTTTGCGTCCCCACCTTTCAGTGGGTTTGCCCTTGGCATGCGATGGTAATATGCATACCCCATCCCCCAATGGCAAGCAAACAGGCCTCACTCGGGAAATGATTTTTTTGCGAGCGCTGTACGCGCTAGTTCTCTTGGTCCTTGTTCTGGCCGGCAGCGCCGCTCTTGCCGGCATCGGTGCGTCCTACTATGTCGCCCCGGGCCTTCCCGCCGTCGATGCCCTCAGGGAAGTCCAGTACCAGGTCCCCATGCGCGTGTTCACGCGCGACGGCAGGCTGCTGGCGGAATTCGGCGAGAAACGAAGGGTTCCGCTGACCTGGGACGACATGCCGCCGACCTTGATCGATGCCTTTCTGGCCGCCGAGGACGACCGGTTTTTCGAACACCCCGGCGTGGACTACCAGGGTCTTGTCAGGGCGGCCGCATCGCTGGCGCTGACCGGCGAACGGCGCCAGGGCGGCGGCACGATAACCATGCAGGTCGCGAGAAACTTCTTCCTGACGCCGGAGAAGACGATCTCAAGGAAAATCCGCGAGATCTTCCTTGCGTTGCGCATCGAGAACGAGCTCGACAAGCAGGAAATCCTCACCCTGTACATGAACAAGATATTTCTCGGCCAGCGTTCCTATGGAGTAGGCGCGGCCTCGGAAGTCTATTTCGGCAAAAGCGCCATCGATCTGGAACTGCCCGAGGCGGCCACTATTGCCGGACTCCCCAAGGCACCGTCCACGGATAACCCCGTAACAAGTCCGGACCGCGCGATCTCGCGTCGGGCCTATGTCCTGCGCCGCATGCTGGAAACCGGAAAAATCGACCAGGCCGAGTACGACGACGCCCTGACCGCGCCCATGGTCTCGCGCATCTTTGGGCCAACCCTCGAAGTCGAAGCACCCTACATCGCCGAAATGGCGCGACAGTCCATGATCGAGCGCTATGGACCGGAACAGGCCTACACGGCGGGTTACCACGTCGTGACCTCCATCGACAGCAAGATTCAGAAAGCCGCCAACGACGCCCTGCGCTGGGGACTGATTGCCTACGATCGCCGGCACGGCTACCGGGGTCCGCTGGCTCGCGGCCAGGAGTTTCCGGCAGAGCCCGCCGAGCTGGATAGTCTTCTGCAGGGGTTCCCGGAACCGGTCTGGTTCCGGGTCGGGCTGGTGACGGCCGTTGAAGAAAAGGCCGTGACCGTTGTCCTGCGCGGCGGCGAGGCCCGGCAAATCGAGTGGGACGGGCTGTCCTGGGCGAAGGCCTACATCGATGACGACCGACAAGGTCCGGAACCCAAGACGGCGGCTGAGGTCCTCGCCGCCGGCGACGTCATCCTCGTGGAGCCACCGCAGGGTGACCGGGGCTGGCGTCTTGCCCAGGCCCCGCAGGTGCAAGGCGCCGCTCGTCGCGCTGGACCCCCGCGACGGCGCGATCGCCGGGCTGTCGGGTGGATTCGAGTTCGCCGGCAGCAAGTACAACCGCGCTACACAAGCCCGTCGGCAGCCAGGCTCGGCCTTCAAGCCCTTTGTTTATTCTGCCGCGCTGGAAAACGGCTTCACACCGGCGAGCATCGTCAATGACGCACCCGTGGTCTTCGAGGACAGCGCCCTGGAAACCGCCTGGCGTCCGGAAAACTACAGCGGTCGATTCTATGGTCCGACGCGGCTCAGGGAGGCGCTTGTTAGGTCGAGGAACCTGGTGTCGATCCGGGTTCTGAACGAAATGGGCATACGGCCCGCGATGGCGCATATCGCCCATTTCGGCTTTCCCCCGGACATGCTCCCGCGAGACCTCTCCCTGGCACTGGGCAGCGGCGCAGTCACGCCACTGGAACTCGCCTCCGGCTACGCGAGCTTCGCCAATGGCGGCTTTGCCACCAAACCCTATTTTCTTGACCGCATCGAAAGCGCCGAGGGCGAAGTGCTTTACCAGGCCGAGCCGGCCGTCGCCTGCGCGGCCTGCGAAGACGAGCGGGTAAGGGAAGAAGCCCGGAAGTCGGAAGCCCAGGGCTCGCTTCGTGCCGACCAGGATCCGGAATCGTCCCCGCTGCAGCCCGACTACCCGCCATTGGCCATCACCCGTCAGAACGCCTGGCTCATGGCGGACATGATGCGGGACGTCATCCGGCGGGGCACGGGCCGCCGCGCCATGCAGCTGGGCCGCAAGGACCTTGCGGGCAAGACCGGCACGACCAACGAAGGAAGAGACGCCTGGTTCAGCGGATTCAACGCCGACCTGGTCGCCACCGCCTGGGTCGGCTTCGACCAGGACCGGCCGCTCGGCCGCGGCGAGGAAGGGTCGCGCACGGCACTCCCCATCTGGGTGGAGTTCATGCGCACCGCCCTGGCGAACTCGCCGGAGCGCGTCGAGGAGGAACCGGCGGGCCTTGTCACCGTGCGTATTTCGAGCGAAACGGGACTGCTTGCCCGGGCCGGAGAAGATGCGGCGATATTCGAAACCTTTCAGGTCGGGCACGTCCCCGAAGCGGCCCCCGAGCCGCTCGAACTTCAATTGGGGGCGGAAACCTTCCTGCCCGAAGACGACGAAGAAGAACAGCCGGAAGAAACGTTATTCTGAGAAGGCGTCGATCCGCGCATAAGGGAGGCGTTCGGACATGGCCAGGAAGCCGGGCCCTCGGGCCAACCATCTACGCATGCGGATCGCCCAGGAAGCCGCACGGGTCATTCGTGAACAAGGGGTGAAAGACTATTTCATCGCCAAGAAAAAGGCCGCCTCGCGGCTTGGCGTATTCGATCGCAATGCCCTGCCGTCCAACGCCGAGATCGCCGAAGCCCTCGGCGAACAGCAGCGGCTCTTCGAAGGCGATCAGCATGTCGAAAGCCTGACGGGCCTGCGTCGCGCCGCCCGTGAGTCCATGCGCCTGCTGCATTCCTTCGAGCCCCGTCTCGTGGGTCCGGTGCTCGAGGGAACAGCCACGGCGCACTCCGAGGTGTCGCTGCACCTTTTTGCCGAGACGCCCGAGGCGGTGGCGCTTGCACTGATGGGCCAGGGAATACCCTACGACAGCGCCCAGCGGCGCGTGAAGATGCGCGACGGCCGCTATGTCTATATGCCGGTATTCCGATTCACTGGGGGCGACGTGGATGTGGATGCCACGGTTTTTCCGCCCTTGGGACTGCGGGAGCCACCGGCCAGCCCGGTGGACGGCCGGCCCATGCGCCGTGCCCGCCTGGCCGAAGTAGAAGCCCTGCTGGAGGAAGCGATCTAGCCCCGCTTGTCCAGGTCCACGTAGTCGCGCGGACCCTCGCCCGTGTACAGCTGGCGCGGCCGGCCGATGCGGCCGGTCGGATCAGAGATCATCTCCTGCCAGTGCGCAACCCAGCCCACTGTGCGGGCGATCGCGAACATCACCGTAAACATGGATGTGGGGATCCCGAGGGCCCGATAGATAATGCCGGAATAGAAATCCACGTTCGGATACAGCTTCTTCTCGACGAAATAATCGTCTTCGAGAGCGACCTCCTCCAGGCGAAGCGCGAGGTCGAACAGGGGCGTATCGGTCCGGCCGAGTTGCGAAAGCACCTTATGGCACATCTGGCGAATAATCTTGGCGCGCGGGTCGAAGTTCTTGTAGACCCGGTGCCCGAAACCCATCAGCCGGAACGGATCGTCCTTGTCCTTGGCGCGGGCCACGTACTCGGGAATGTTCTCCACCGACCCGATCCGTTCGAGCATGTTGAGAACCGCCTCGTTGGCGCCGCCATGGGCTGGGCCCCACAAGGCTGAAACTCCGGCCGCGATGGCCGCGTAGGGGTTGGTGCCCGAACTGCCCGCGAGACGGACCGTGGACGTACTGCAGTTCTGCTCGTGGTCGGCATGCAGAACGAAGAGCAGATCCAGGGCTTCGGCAGCCACGGGGTCGACCTCGTACTCCTCGCAGGGCACGGCGAAGTACATGTGCAGCATGTTGGCGCAGTAGCCCAGATCGTTGCGCGGATACATAAACGGCTGGCCGACGGAATGCTTGTAGGCGGCCGCCGCGATGGTCGGCATCTTGGCGATGATCCGGTGAGAGAAGATTTCCCGGTGGTTCGAATCATGGATGTCCGTGCTGTCGTGGTAGAACGCGGACATGGAGCCGACCACGCCGGCCACCATCGCCATCGGATGTGCGTCGTAGTGAAAGCCGTCAAAGAAGCGCAGGAGGCTCTCATTGAGCATGGTGTGGCTCAGGATAGACGTCTGGAACTCTTCGAGCTGGGACGCCGTCGGCAGCTCCCCGTGAAGAAGCAGGTAGGACACCTCCAGAAAGGAACTCTTGCCCGCCAGCTGGTCAACGGGGTATCCCCGGTAAAGAAGAACGCCCTTCTCACCGTCGATAAACGTGACCTTGCTTTCGCAGCTCGCCGTGGAAACGAAACCCGGATCGAACGTAAAAGTTCCCTGGCTTGCATAGAGGTTGCGGATATCCACGACCCCCGGCCCCTGGGTACCGGAATGCAGCTTGTGCTCGGACTTCTGGCCGCTGCTTTCGTTGACCAGAGAGAAGTTTGATTCCTTCATGTTCGGCTTCCTGACGCTACGGGTTCTCGCCGTCCCTCCAGGAACGACAACCTCTCTCTGTCGCCGGGAGGCAGATGCCTCGCGAGGAAACGCACCCGCCGACGGGAGGGCTGAGGATTATAGATCACAGCCCTTTTTTTTGCAGCGCGTCACCAACGCAACGGGGCGCCCTGGGGCGCCCCGTTGCCGGTCAGGTCAGGCCTCGCTCGGCGGGCTAGCTGCCCGCGGACATTCCGTATTTCTTGCGGAACTTGTCAACGCGGCCGCCGGAATCGATCATCTTCTGCTTGCCCGTGTAGAACGGGTGGCACTTGGAGCACACTTCCACGTGCAGCTCGCCCTCGAGCGTGGACCGAGTCTCAAAGGTGTTGCCACAGCTGCAGACGACCTTGACTTCCTGGTAATCGGGATGGGTATTTGCCTTCATGATCTCGTGCTCCCCCGGCGATGGTCTCCGGGAAAAAGGGGCGGCATGATATCGAGGCCTTCCCGTGGGGACAAGTCCCGGCAAGAAAAAACCCTCCCGGGAAAGGGTGTCTTGACCCGTCGGAAACAGTCCTCGTTTAGAGCCTTTCCTTAAGGAATCACTTTAAGTAATGCCGCCTAGTCGAAATGCTGCGGAAACTTTGGGGAATATCCACAGATCCTGTGGATAAGTCTGTGGAGAGCTTTTGGATTCTGCGTCTTTTCCCCGGTAAGAAAAGTGTCACAGTCAGATTGGATGAAAAACAACCAACCTGAGCAGCATTTTTTAAAATCAATGACTTAGGCTATTTCTCCCTCGAAATGACGATCCTGCGTCAAAGCGGCCTGATCAGATTGGGTAGTCCAAAACCGGATGTGTGAATAAGTCAGCGCACTCAAGCGCCTTGGCGGGACGATGTGCGGAGCCCCGCGCGGACGGGACGCGCGCGACAAATCCGATCCAGGCGCACTTTTTCCACCTCGCCGTCTCCCGTCCGAAACACGAGGAATTCCTCGCCCTTGGCCGTTCGGAGGTCCATGGGGCGAACCCGCTCAATATGTACAAGCCCCCCCGTATCGCGCCATCCCAGCAAGAGGCGGCGGCGCCGGAGGATCGCCAGCTCCAGGCCGGCATAGGTCGCACAGTCCACGGGACGGTAATCGCTCACGAGTCAGAGGCCTCCGGCATGAACAGGATCTGCAGATCGTTCAGAAACTGTAGCCCGCGCAGCGTGGGACGCCACGCCGCATTGCCGCAAGGCTCCAGCAGCCCGAGCTCGTTGGCACGGGTCAGGCCGGGCTCTATAACCGCCGCCGCCAGTCCCGTCCGGGCCTCGAAGAGAGCCGTTTCAAAGCCATCCGTGAGCCGCAGAGCGTTGAGCATGAACTCGAAAGCCCGCTCCGGGAGGGCGACGTCCGCCAGATTTTCCAGCGGATCGGCAGACTGCATATAGGCCTCCGGGTGACGAAATTTCCGTGTTCTGACGATTCGCCCCTCCCGGGAGCGGGTGATCTTTCCATGGGCGCCGGCCCCCACACCCAGGTAATCGCCGTAGCGCCAGTAGTTCATGTTGTGCCGGCATTCCGCTCCCGGACGTGCCCAGGCCGATACCTCATAGCGGGAATATCCGGCGCGAGTCAGGGAGGCGGCGGTCGCTTCCTGCATGGCCGCCGCGGTGTCCTCGTCCGGTAACTCGGGCGGGCGGGCGTGGAAAAGCGTATTCGGCTCAAGCGTGAGCTGATATTGAGAGATGTGTTCCGGTCCCAGGGCGACAGCGGCCTCGATATCCGCTACGGCCTGGTCCGGCGATTGCCCGGGCAGCGCGTACATGAGATCGAGGTTCAGCCGAGAAAGCCCCGCCCCGGAAACGGCCCGGGCGGCACAAAGCGCTTCGTCCGGCCCGTGGATTCGCCCGAGCGCCTTGAGAGCCCGGGCATCGAAGCTCTGAACACCGAGGGAAATCCGCGTCACTCCGGCATCCCGGAACGCCGCGAGATCCCCGATCTCGAGGGCTCCCGGATTGGCCTCCAGAGTGACCTCAAGGCTTGCCGCGGTCCCGAGACAATCTCTAGCCGCAGACAGGATACGGGCCACGGATTCGGCGGGAAAAAGACTCGGCGTACCGCCGCCGAAAAAAACGGTCGCCACCTCGCGGCCCTCCAGCCCGGCCGCAGCCCGCTCCAGGTCACGAACCACGGCGGAGGTGTAGCGACCATGGGGGAGATCGCCGCGCAGGCCATGGGAATTGAAATCGCAGTAGGGACACTTCGCGAGGCACCAGGGCATGTGGACGTACAGACCTAGTGGCGGCTCCGAGAGCATCTCAGCGGCCGCCCTCAAGCGGGACGTTCGGCCGCCGAAAGACACTCGAGCAGCCCGGCCAGCGCACGCCCCCGATGGCTGATACGGGACTTTTCCTCGGCCGGAAGTTCTGCGGCTGTCCCGGCGCACCCCGCTGGAAGAAACAGGGGATCGTAACCAAAACCCCCGCTACCCGCGGGTTCCGTGGCGATCTGTCCGGGCCACTCGCCGGCGAAGATCACGGGCGTGGGGTCATCAGGCGTGCGGATCAGCACGAGCACGCAGTGAAACGCGGCCGCCCTGCGATCCGGAGGCACGTCGGCCAGGACTTCCAGCAGCCGCCGGTTGTTGGCTTCGTCGTTCGCCGGTTCACCCGCGAACCGGGCCGATCGAACACCCGGCGCGCCGCCGAGAGCGGCCACGGCCAGGCCCGAATCGTCCGCCAGTGCCGGCAAGCCGCTCGCTGCCGCGGCGGCACGAGCCTTCTTCAGGGCATTTTCGACAAAGGTCGGCGCGTCTTCTTCCACGGCCGGAAGCGGATACAGGGACTGGGGCTCAACCTCGATGCCGGTCGGTCCGAGGAGGCGACGCAGTTCGGCGATTTTCCCCGGATTGGACGAGGCCAGCACGATACGCTCGAGCGGGATCATCCGACGACGGCGCGCTGCATCTCGATGAGTTCCCCGATGCCCTTGGTCGCCAGCTCCAGCATCCGGTCGAGCTCGTCACGCCGGAAGGCGTGGCCCTCGGCCGTACCCTGAACCTCTACAAATGCCCCGGCGTCGTTCATGACCACGTTCATGTCGGTCTCGGCATCCGCGTCCTCGGCATAGTCGAGATCCAGCACGGGGTGGCCCTTGAAGATGCCCACGGACACCGCCGCCACCTGACCGTGCAACGGGCTGCTGCGCAGCTGTTTGTCATCCGTGAGCCGGTCCATCGCGTGGGCGAGGGCCACGTAGGCGCCGGTGATCGACGCGGTGCGCGTGCCGCCATCCGCCTGGAGAACGTCGCAGTCCAGCGTAACCGTCCGCTCGCCCAGGGCCCTGAGGTCCATGACCGAGCGAAGGCTGCGGCCGATCAGGCGCTGAATTTCCTGGGTACGGCCGCTCTGCTTGCCGCGGGCCGCCTCACGCCCGCTGCGTGTATGGGTTGCCCGGGGGAGCATCCCGTATTCCGCCGTGACCCACCCCTGCCCCGAACCGCGAAGCCAGGGCGTTGTGCGCTCATCCACGCTTGCGGTGCACAGAACCCGGGTGTTGCCGAAGCTGACCAGGACCGATCCCTCGGCGTGGATTGTGTAGCCGGTAACGAATTCAACCGCGCGAAGCTCTTCCGGCGCTCGGCCGCTTGGTCTCATGGGGTGCATTCTCCAGGGCGAACGTGCAGGTACAGGACGGTCAGGATGCCAGAAACCTCAGCGCGGCGGCCGTCGCATTGTCGGCGTAGGGCGATCCGGCCCGCACGGCTTCAGCCGCGGCCTCTTCCAGCCAGCGATCCAGCGCCGCCTGATCGAGAGCGGCTCCGGCAAGGGCGGCGTCCGTGTGACCGGACCAGAAACCGTCCGAGCACAGCAGAATGACGTCCCCTGGCTCGAGGTCGTGGCTGGGTACCGCCTCCAGGTCCGGGAGTCCGTGCTCGCCTCCGAGGCAGGCCTCGACATAATGGCGCATGGGATGCCCGGCCACCTCGTCCTCGCTGATAAGACCCTCCTGCAACAGGGCCTCCACGTGGCTATGGTCCCGGGTTCGGTCTACGAGCTGGCCGGATCGAAAGAGATAGGCTCTTGCGTCGCCCACGTGCAGCCACCAGACCCTGGACTCCTGGACCAGGGCGCAAACACTGGTTGCCCGGGGCTTGGTCTCTATCGGAAGCCCGTCTCCGAGCCCGACCACGGCTTCGTGAGCAGCCTCCATCGACGACGCCAGGAATTCGCTTGGCGAACCGCAGGGCATCCGCCGGCGGCGAAAACTGGAAACCAGAGTCTGAGCTGCCGCCTGTGCGGCCCGCTCGCCCTCGGCATGACCGCCCATTCCGTCCACGACCGCGAGCATGGCTACGGTGCGGGAGCCGGCCAGCGCGACCCGATCCTGATTCTGTTCGCGGTCACCGACCAGGGTGATTTCCGCTGTTTCTATGCGCAAGCCTGGGCTCCAGGGCCTTCTGGGGAAAGTGCTTCTGATAAACTACGCGCCCGTCGCGGGCTGCGGCGAGTATAAACGCTCGACCGGCCCTTCTTTAGCTTCCCGACCCCGAGAGTTTCACATGATTCGTAGCATGACCGGCTTCTCCCGTCGGGAACGCAGCGAGGATTTCGGCGCCCTTTCCTGGGAGATCCGCTCGGTCAATCACCGGTATCTGGAATCGTTTTTCCGGATGCCCGAGGATTTCCGCGCCCTCGAGCCGGACCTCCGCAGGCTCCTGGCCGAACGGGTGAGCCGCGGCAAAGTGGAATGCTCGCTACGGGTGGACTGGACCCAGCAGGTAGCGGCGGGCCCGGTGGTCGATGAAGACGTGCTGGATGGTCTCGCAAGAGCGCTTGCCACCGTCACCGGCAGACTGGAGCAGCTCGGGCCTTCCAACGCGCTGGATATCCTGCGGTGGCCAGGCGTGGTTCGCGAGGTCGAGCGTGACCCGGAGCCGGCGCGCGCCCTGGCGCTGGAGTTGTTCGCCGACGCCGTGGGCGGCCTGGTTGAAGCCCGAGAAGCGGAGGGCGCGAGAATCGCCGGAATGCTCAACCAGCGCTGCAGCGGCGTGGCCGGTCTCGTCGCCACGGTTCGCGGGCGCCTGCCGGACGTAATCACCGCCCAGCGCGATCGCCTGCGCGAGCGCGTCGCGCAGCTGGTGGCCGACCCGGATCAGGAGCGCCTCGACCAGGAACTTGCCCTGCTGGCGCAGAAGCTGGATGTCAGCGAGGAGCTCGATCGGCTGGATTCGCACGTGGAGGAAGTGGAACGAGCGCTCGGCTCGGGCAAGCCGGTGGGACGGCGGCTGGATTTCCTCATGCAGGAGTTCAACCGCGAAGCCAACACGCTCGCCTCCAAGTCAGCCGACGGCGACGTCACACGGGCGGCCGTTGACCTCAAGGTGCTGATCGAGCAGATGCGCGAACAGGTGCAGAACGTCGAATGACCGGACGGGGGCGCCTGATCGTTATCTCGGCACCCTCAGGGGCCGGCAAGACAAGCCTCGTCAGGGCGCTCCTTGAACGGCGTCCCGGTATTCGGTTCTCAACGTCTTATACGACCCGCCAGCCCCGGCCCGGGGAGAAGAACGGCCGCGACTACCATTTCGTCGACGAGGCCACCTTTCTGGGAATGGTGGAAAAAGGCGAGTTTCTCGAGCATGCCCGAGTCTTCGACCACCTCTACGGCACGGGCCGGGACCAGGTCCAGGCGTTGATGGACGCCGGGCACGACGTGATCCTGGAGATCGACTGGCAGGGCGCCCGGCAGGTCAGGGCCTCCCTGCCGGAGTGCGTGTCGGTGTTTGTGCTGCCGCCGTCAATTGACGAACTCGCCCGAAGGCTTCGGGGCCGGTCCACGGATTCCGGGGACGTAATCGCCCGGCGGTTGGCCGATGCCCGGGACGACATGGGCCACTGGAGCGAATTCGACTATGCCGTGATCAATGACGCGTTTGATCTGGCCCTGGCGGATCTGGCCGATATCGTCGATGCACGGGGCGAGGCCTCCCGAACCAGCGACCCGAAGCAGGCCCGGAAAATCGCCGCAATACTGGCCTGAGGGCCTCGCGTTCCTATAGAATCGGAAGGCTCTGCCCGGTAAACGGGCGGGGACAGGGAAGCTGGGAGCGGGGGAATCGTGCCCGGGCAGGCGGAAAGGCCTGACCGTGACGGTCCAGCAGGCAAGAGCCTGGGAAGGCCCAGACCCGGTTTTTCGCAGAACACACCATGGCGCCGAGGAACTAGTTGATGGCCCGCATCACCGTAGAAGACTGTCTGCAGAAGATCGATAACCTGTTCGAGTTGGTGCTCGTGGCTTCGCGGCGTGCGCGGCAGCTGTCGAACGGCTCACCTGCCAACCTCGACTGGGAAAATGACAAGCCCACGGTGATGGCCCTGAGGGAAATCGCCACCGGCGACGTGACCCGGGAGATTCTCGACGAGGTCGAGCCGGAACCAACGCCGGAAGCCATTTTCGGCAATCCCGAAGACACAGCGCCCCGGGCGATTCCGCCGCTGGGGGACTAAGCACCCCCCAGGCCATGGACTACGCCGCTTCCATTCTGGCCAAGCTGCCAAAGCGGAAGCGCGCCATTGGCCTCGACCGGCTGCTCGAACGGATCGAGGCCTATCTTCCCGCCGAACAGGTCGCCAGGATCATGGAGGCCTATCACTATTCCGCTGCTGCCCATGAAGGCCAGCGGCGGCGGTCGGGCGAGCCTTACATTTCCCATCCCGTTGCCGTCGCCACGATCCTGGCGGAACTGAGCATGGACGCGCAGACCATCATGGCGGCGCTCCTTCACGACGTGATAGAGGACACCGGCAGCACCAAGGCGGAAATCGCCCAGCGGTTCGGCGCGGAAGTTGCGGACCTCGTTGACGGCGTCAGCAAGCTGGATCAGGTCAAGTTCCAGAGCCGGGAGGAAGCCCAGGCCGAGAACTTCCGCAAAATGCTGCTCGCCATGACGGGGGACATCCGCGTCATCCTCGTCAAGCTCGCCGACCGCACGCACAACATGCGCACCCTGTGGGTGATGCCGCCGGACAAGCGCCGCCGCATTGCCCGGGAAACCCTCGATATCTACGCGCCCATAGCCAACCGGCTCGGCATGAACACGATCAGGCTGGAACTCGAAGACCTCGGGTTCAAGTGCCTGCACTCCTTCCGGTACCGGGTTCTGGAGCGCGCGCTGAAGCGCGCGCGCGGCAATCAGAAGCACATTCTCGAAAAAATCCGCGGTCGATTCGAGGAAACCCTCGCGCGGGCCCACATCGAGGCTGAAGTCGTCGGCCGCGAGAAGCACCTGTACAGCATCTACAAAAAGATGCGGGACAAGCACAGGTCGCTCGCGGAAATCGTGGACGTTTATGGGATCCGTATCGTCGTCGATACCGTGGACAACTGTTACCGCACGCTCGGCGTCGTCCACACGTGCTACAAGCCCATGCCGGGCCGCTTCAAGGACTACATCGCCATCCCGCGTGTTAACGGCTATCAGTCGCTGCACACGACCCTCTTCGGACCCCAGGGCGTTCCGGTCGAGGTCCAGGTCCGGACCAAGGACATGGACGGCGTGGCCGAATCCGGCATCGCCGCCCACTGGCTCTACAAGTCCGGGGACAAACTCGGCTCGGTCACCCAGGCCCGCGCCAGAGAGTGGTTGCAGGGTCTCGTCGACATGCAGGGCGAAGGCACGTCCGAAGAGTTCCTGGAAAGTGTGAAAGTCGACCTGTTTCCGGACAAGGTGTATGTCTTCACGCCCCGTGGAGACATCATTCGTCTGCCCAGGGGATCTACCTGCGTGGACTTCGCCTATGCCGTGCATACCGACGTCGGCAATCGCTGTGTTGCGGCCCGGGTCAACCGGCGGCCGGCGCCCTTGCGCACGCCCCTGAAGAACGGCCAGACCGTACAGATCATTACTGCCCGGGGCGCGACCCCCAATCCGGCCTGGGTCAATTTCGTCGTCACCGCGAAGGCTCGCGCAGCCATTCGCGGCTTCCTCAAGGGCATGCAGCGAAATGAGGCCGCGGAGCTCGGGCGGCGCCTTCTCGACAACGCGCTCCGCGAGTTCAAACTGTCGATGCGGCGAATTCCCGATGACACGATGAAGGCGGCCCTGGATCACCTGGGCCTGAATAATGTCGAGGAGCTCTACGAGTCCGTTGGTCTGGGCGAGCGGATGGCGCCACTCGTGGTGCGCCGGCTGCTCCCCGACACGGGACCGGATCACGCGCCGGGCGCTCCGGCGCCGCTGTCGATCGCCGGCACCGAAGGCATGGTGGTCACCTACGGGCGATGCTGTCACCCGATCCCGGGCGATACCGTATTCGGATATCTCAGCGCCGGCCGCGGACTCGTGGTTCATCGGGAGGAATGCGGGAACCTGGGCGAGTTCCGCAAGCAGCCCGACAAATGGATCCCGGTGGAATGGGAACGCGACCTCGACAAGACCTTCAGCGTGGAGATTCGCGCGGAAGTCCGCAATCGGCTTGGCGTACTCGCCGCCGTTGCCGCCAATATTTCCGCGACGGAAACCAATATCGAGCACGTCCAGGTCGTTGAGCGGGACGGCGATACCTCATCGCTGACGTTCCTGCTGCAGATTGCCGATACGCAGCATCTCGACCAGGTCATGCGTAGCATTCAGGCCATGCCGGACGTCTTGTCCGTGTCCCGTACCAAGACCTGATGTCCGGCGAGCTCGTGTCCTTAGCCGGATCAAGGAGATCCCATGTCTGAACCCGTGCATACCGACAAGGCCCCGGCCGCGATTGGCACCTATTCCCAGGCCGTCAGGGCCGGCGGAACCGTTTATCTCTCAGGGCAGATACCGCTCGTGCCCGGCACCATGGAACTGGTGGACGGATCCATGGAGGACCAGGTGCGCCAGGTCTTTTCCAACCTCGCTGCGGTTGCCGAAGCAGCCGGCGGGAACCTGGGCAATGCCGTGAAGCTCACCGTCTATCTCGTGGATCTTGGGGATTTCGCCACGGTCAATGCCGTGATGGAGACCTTTTTCACAGCGCCATATCCCGCCCGCGCAGCGGTCGAAGTCTCTGCCTTGCCCAAGGGCGCCCGCGTCGAGGTCGACGCCATTCTGGTCCTGTCCGACTGACACCCGCGGGAGCCAAGCCGAACTCTGGAGGCAAGACCCTGAACCTCGAGGCGGATGTTCAGACGCTGACCGGCGTCGGCCCGTCCGTAGCCGAGCGCCTCGCGCGGCTCGGCGTTCACCAGGTCCGGGATCTGCTGTTCCTCCTACCGCTGCGCTACGAAGACCGGACCCGCCTGTGGCCCATCGGCGGCCTGATCCCCGGTACCCGGGTCACCATCGACGGCAAAGTAGATCTCACCGAGGTTGTCGTGCGCGGGCGCCGGTCCCTGTTGTGCTCCGTCTCCGATGGCACCGGATCGATTACGCTGCGCTTTTTCCATTTCAGCAGGGCCCAGCAGAAGGGTCTCTCCCGGGGCGCCAGGCTCCGGTGTTTCGGCGAGGTCCGGAAGGGTCCCTCCCGGCTCGAAATGGTCCATCCGGAATATCAGCGCCTGGCCGAAGACGAGGAACCGGATCTCGAAGAACGCCTCACCCCCTACTACCCCGCAACGGAGGGGCTGCAGCAACCGCGACTGCGCCGCTTCGTTCAACTCGCCCTGGACGCCCTGGGCCAGGGGGGGCTGGAGGAGTTGATCCCGGCGGAAGCGAGCGCCGCGCTGGGCTTCCCGGACCTGGACGACGCGCTGCGGTTTATTCACCGGCCGCCTGTGGGGACGGCCCCAGCCGATCTGCAGGCTGGCAGCCATCCGGCCCTGCGGCGGCTTGCCTTCGAGGAGCTGCTGGCTCACCAGGTGGCCCTTCGAAGGCTGCGGGAGAAAGTCCGGGCTGAACAGGCCTGGCCGCTCCCCGGACCCGGTCCCCGGGTCCGCGAATTTGTCTCCCGACTGCCGTTCGAGCTGACCGGCGCCCAGCAGAGGGTTCTCGACGAGGTCTCCCGCGACATGTCTGAAGACTCACCCATGCTGCGGCTCGTCCAGGGGGATGTGGGGTCCGGCAAGACCGTAATCGCGGCCGCGGCCGCGGTGCAGGCCGTCGAAGCCGGCGCCCAGGCTGCGGTCATGGCGCCGACGGAGCTGCTGGCGGAGCAACATCACCGCAGCCTGCGGGCGTGGCTGGAACCCCTGGGTATCCGGGTGGCGTGGCTGGCATCCCGTCTGCCCGCGGCGGCGCGACGCGAAGCGCTGGAAGCCCTGGCCGGCGGGTCGGCTGGAGTTGCGGTCGGCACCCACGCCCTGTTCCAGGACGGCGTCGAGTTCGACCGACTGGCACTGGCCATCATCGACGAGCAACACCGCTTCGGCGTCCATCAGCGCCTGGCCCTGTCGGAGAAAGGGGACTAGCGGTGCGCATCGGCCCCATCAGCTGATCATGACGGCGACCCCGATTCCGCGGACCCTGGCGATGGCCACCTATGCGGACCTGGACACGTCGATCATCGACGAGCTCCCCCCCGGACGGGGCAGCGTCCAGACGGTCGTACTGCCGGAGAGTCGCCGCGATGAAGTCATCGAGCGCATTCGCGAAGCCTGCGCGCACGGACGACAGGCTTACTGGGTCTGCCCGCTCGTCGAGGAATCTGATGCGCTGGAGGCCAGGGCGGCCGAGGAAACATCCGCGGGTCTCGCCGCTGCATTGCCTGGCTTGCGCGTGGGCCTCGTCCACGGGCGGCTGCGACCGGCGGAGAAGGAGGCGGCCATGAGCGCCTTTGCCAGCGGCCAGACAGATCTGCTCGTGGCTACGACCGTGATCGAGGTGGGCGTGGATGTGCCCAACGCCAGCCTGATGATCATCGAGAACGCGGAACGGATGGGCCTGGCCCAGCTCCATCAGCTGCGCGGCCGGATCGGCCGGGGCAAGGAAGACTCCAGCTGTGTCCTCTTGTACAAGTCACCCCTGTCGGACACGGCCCGGGCGAGACTTGCCACGATCAGGGAAACCCGTGACGGTTTCGAGGTCGCTCGCCGTGACCTGGAGCTGCGTGGCCCGGGCGAAGTACTGGGCATTCGCCAGACGGGGCTGATGCAGATGCGGGTGGCCGATCTGATGCGCGACCAGAAGATGATCCCGGATGTGCAGCGAGTCGCTGACGATTTACTGGCGTCCGATCCCGAGCGCGCCGACCGGCTGACCGCGCGATGGATCGGTGCGGCGGAACGTTATGCGCAGGTCTAGCTGCCGCGCAACGGGGGTCTGACTCTCCCCGACCCAGGACCTATAATGCGCTTTGTTCCCTTGGCCGCTGCATAGCATGGAAACGCCCGCTAAACCCCGCGCCGGAGATTCCCTGCAGGAATTCGATCTTGCCTGGCGGCGTTCGGATCAGCCCGGGGCGCTCCCTTCAGACCCGCTGCTGCGCCGGTTGCTCGAAGACCGGGGCTCGCTCACAGCGAGCCTGCGTGCGGCCTGTGGAGACCAGTTCGGCCTGGATCTGATCGGCGAAGGCCTGGAACCGTCCAGCCCGGAAGACCGGGCGTTGCTGGGAACCGAGTCCGCCATGCTTCACGTCCGCCGGGTCAACATGCGCTGCGGACCCCGGCTCTGCATCTGCGCGGTCACCCTCGTGCCGCCGGAAACGCTGCTCGCAGAGCCGTGGCTGGAAAGGCTCGGCTCGACACCACTGGGGGACGCACTCGAGGCCCGGGGCGGGATGCGGCGCCTGGATTTCGAGTTTGCGCGAGCCGAGTCCACGCACCCGGCCTTCGCCAGCGCCCTGGCCGACGCCGACATCCGGCCCGCCGCCATGTGGGCGCGCCGCTCCATTTTTGCGCTCAGCGCCGGCCCCCTGCTGGTCTACGAACTTTTCCTGCCCGGCATCGACCGGCTCGGATCCCATTGAACGCCCCCCCGGCGGGCGATCCCCCCCGGAGTACCCTGCAAGACATTCGCAGGCAGATCGCCGCTTACGGCCGGCTGATTCGACTCGAGCGGCCTATCGGTACCCTCCTTTTGCTCTGGCCGACGCTTTGGGCCCTGTGGATTGCCGGCGAAGGCCATCCCCGGCCGGAGGTTTTCGTGGTGTTCGTGCTGGGGGTGTTCCTGATGCGGTCCGCCGGATGCGCAATCAATGATTTCGCGGACCGGGCGATTGACCCCCATGTGAGCCGCACCCGGGACCGGCCCGTGGCCTCGGGTCAGGTGTCACCGGTAGAAGCCCTGCTCCTGGCAGCGGGTTTCTCGCTCATTGCCCTGGGCCTGGTCTCTACGATGAACAGGCTGACTGTCTTCATGGCCCTGGGCGGAGGGTTTCTGGCCGCGACGTATCCTTTTCTGAAGCGGTTCACGTCGCTTCCGCAGATTTATCTCGGGGTCGCCTTCGGCTGGGGTGTGCCCATGGCTTTTGCGGCCCAGACCGGTGCGGTACCCAGGATCGGCTGGCTCTTGTTTATTGCCGTCATCATCTGGGCGGTGATCTACGACACCATGTACGCCATGGTCGACCGGGCCGACGACCGGCGCATCGGGGTCCGTTCCTCCGCGATCCTGTTCGGCGATGCGGACCGCATGATCATCGGGGCGCTGCAGGTTCTTTTCGTGCTCGCGATGTTCATGGCGGGCCGCCAGGCCGGGTTGGGCGCCTGGTACTACGGCGGAGTCGCGGTCGCCGCCGGACTCTTTGGCTGGCAGCAGTACCTGATTCGCGACCGCGAGCCGCCGGCCTGTTTTCGGGCATTCCTGAACAACAATCTCGTCGGCCTGGCACTGTTTGTCGGCATTGTTCTCGACTATACCTTCGCGCCCTATCGCTGAGCCCCGCCCCGGGCGATACACCAGACATCTACCCGCTCTGCCCCGGAACGATAGAGAGCCCGTGCCGCCGCTGCCGCAGTTGCGCCACTGGTCAGCACATCGTCCACAAGGGCCACGTGCAGCGGGGCTGGATTGCTGGTCGTTCCGAAGGCGCCCCGCAGATTCCGTCCCCGCTCCGCCGCCCCCAGGCTTGCCTGGGGACGGGTGGGCCGGGTCCGCTGGATCAGATCGCCCCGAACCGGAAGATCGAGGCGGCGGCCAATCGTCCGTGCGAGAGACACCGCCTGGTCGAAACCCCGTTCCCGGGCTCTCGATGCGTGCAGGGGGACCGGCACGAGGCAGGCCGGCAACAGGGCGCCCGCCTTGATCTGCAGGTTTGCCTCGGATGCCGCCGCGTCACCCAGGACCCGGCCGGCGACCAGGTCGCCGGAATACTTGAAGCGCCCGATCATACGATCCACGGGGAACCGGTAGGCAAAGGGCACCCAGGCTCTTTCCCATGGCGGCGGCGCCGAGAGGCACCGGCCACAACGGCTGGCGGCGGAAGGCGCGGCGCAGCCATCACAGGCCCCCGTGTTCCGGGGCAGGTCGACGAAACAGCCGCGGCACAGGTCCCCGCGCTCCGCGCCGCCACCACACAGCAGGCAGCACGGCGGAAAAATCGCTTTTTGTACGTTTTGTAACCAGTTGTTCGCTTTGATGATCATGGCTGGTTGACAGCCTCGAGCCCGGCACCGAATACTCCGGATCCTGCCGCAGCCGGCCCCGGGGTACAGCGCGAATATGGCGACGCCGCTCGAAGATCAGGGGACTGGACTTTCCCCGACACCGCGTACGGACTGGTCCGTGGCCGAAGTCCGGGGACTGTTTGACCTGCCCCTGTTCGAGCTTCTCTACGAAGCCCACGGGCTGCATCGCACCCACTTTCCTCACGGCCGCGTCCAGATCAGCACGCTGCTCAGCATCAAGACCGGCGCGTGCCCCGAGGACTGCGCCTATTGCCCGCAGAGCGTGCGATACGAAACCGGGCTGGCCCCGGAGCAGCTGTTGGACCTGGAAACAGTGATCGAGAACGCGCGGGAAGCGCGGGCAGCCGGCGCCAGCCGTTTCTGCATGGGTGCGGCCTACCGGAATCCTCGTCCTCACCAGATCGAAGCCATCAAGGCGATGATCCGGGGGGTCAAGGCGCTGGGACTGGAGACCTGTGCGACGCTGGGCATGCTCACGGCCAAGCAGGCCGGCGAGCTGAAGCAGGCCGGTCTCGACTATTACAACCACAACCTGGATACATCCGAGCGCTTCTATCCGGAGGTCATTACGACCCGAACCTACGCCGAGCGTCTGGACACGCTCGCCCATGTCCGCGACGCCGGCATGAACGTCTGCTGCGGCGGCATCCTCGGGATGGGCGAAACCGTCGATGACCGGGCCGCCATGCTTCACACCCTCGCGACCCTGCCGAAACATCCGGAAAGCGTCCCGATCAATCAGCTGGTGCAGGTCGAGGGGACGCCGCTGCATGGCGTGGAGCCCCTGGACCCCCTTGAACTGGTGCGGTGCATCGCCGTGGCGCGGATCCTGATGCCCGCCTCATACCTTCGCCTGTCCGCCGGACGAACGGACATGTCGGACGAGACCCAGGCACTGGCGTTCTTCGCAGGGGCCAACTCGATTTTCTACGGCGACAAACTGCTGACCACCGCCAATCCAGGCGAGGCCCGGGACATGCGGTTGCTCCGGCGGCTCGGCCTCGACGCCGAGCCGGTGCCGGCAGGCGATGCCCGGGCCTGACACCGGGCAGGCCCGGGACGAGGCCCTTTCCCGGGCGCTGGACAACCGCCGCCTGGCGGGACTGTACCGGCAGCCGCGGGTGGTGGATGCCGGACTCCAGGCCCCGTGGCAGCTCGTGGATGGCCGGCGCTGTATCGGATTCTCCAGCAATGACTACCTGGGTCTGGCCAGGGATCCGCGGATCGCGGACGTGCTTGCGAAGGCAGCCGGGATCTGGGGCACCGGCGCCGGCGCGGCGCACCTTGCGGGCGGTCACACCCGGGAACACGAGGCCCTGGAAGAGACGCTCGCCGAGTGGACGGGACGGCCACGCGCGCTCCTGTTTTCGACCGGCTACATGGCAAACCTGGGGGCGCTGACGGCCCTTGTCCGCCGGGGCGATCTCGTTCTCGAGGACCGGCTCAATCATGCGTCCCTTATCGACGCTGCCCGCCTGACCGGCGCCAGGGTGCGCCGGTATGCGCATGCGGATGCCGCGGCCCTGGCGCGGCGGCTCGAAGCAGCCGGGGATTCGCGTACGTTCGTCGTGACCGACGGCGTGTTCAGCATGGATGGCGACATTGCACCCCTGGCGCAATTGGCTTCGATCTGTGACGAACGCGGCGCGTGCCTGGTCGTGGACGATGCCCATGGACTGGGCGTGATCGGCGCGGATGGCCGGGGCGCCACCGCCGCGCTCAATCACGAGCAGGTGCCGGTTCTCGTGGGAACCCTCGGTAAAGCCCTGGGGGGATTCGGCGCCTTCGTCGCCGGCAGCGTACCGCTGGTGGACACCCTGGTCCAAAAGGCCCGTTCCTGGATCTACACGACGGCGCCGCCTCCCGCGATTGCCGCAGCGGTCCGCGAGGCGGTGACCATCGCCCGGGCAGAGGACTGGCGCCGACAGCGTCTGACCGGGCATATCAACCGGTTCCGCACCGCCGCGGCATCCCTTGGACTCACCCTCGCGCCCTCGGAAACGCCGATCCAGCCGGTCATTATGGGCTCGGCGCACGCAGCGGTCGCGGCATCCGAAGCCTTGTTCGAGGCGGGTCTCTGGGTTCCCGCCATTCGCCCGCCGACGGTCCCCGAGGGGACGGCCCGCCTGAGGGTGAGCCTGTCCGCCGCCCATGCGGAGGCTGACGTCGACCGTCTTCTCGACGCCTTGTCCGGCCTGCCGGCGGCGCAACCCGCTCCATGAAGCTGCACACGGAAACCTCGGGACACGGGCCCTTGCTGGCGCTTGTGCATGGCTGGGGCCTGCACAGCGGCATATGGGATCCGGTGCGGCCCGCCCTTGAGCGCCATTGCCGACTCGTACGCATCGATCTGCCGGGCCACGGACTGAGCCCCCGCCCGCCAGACGGCTTCAACCTCGCGCAGGCTGTCGACTGGCTCAGCGAAGCCCTTCCCTGGCGCTGCCATCTGTTGGGGTGGTCACTGGGTGCGACCCTGGCCATGCGTTTTGCCCTGGACCAGCCGGAGCGGGTACGCCGGCTCGTCCTGGTGGGCGCCACGCCACGGTTTCTGGCCGGGCCGGGCTGGGAGAGCGGCATGGCCCACGACGTGCTCGAAGCCTTCGCTGCGGGACTTGCCCAGGACTATCGCGGGACGGTCCAGGATTTCCTGACCCTGCAGATGCGCGGGGACGCCCACGGCGCCACGGCCCTGAAGGACCTGCGGACCCGGGTCTTCGAACACGGCGCACCGGCCCCCGAAGCGCTCCGGTCCGGGCTGTCGGTGCTGGCCGATACCGACCTGCGGCCGGACCTTCCTCGCCTGCAAACGCCGGCGCTGGTTCTTTCGGGAGATCGCGACCGGCTGACCCCGGCCGCAGCTGGCCGGCATCTCGCGCACGCGGTGCCCCATGCCCGGTTTCATGCCTTTGGCCGCTGTGGCCACGCGCCATTTCTGACCCATGCCGCCGAATTCACCGACGAGCTGCTGCGCTTCCTGGGCGCCGTGGAGGCCACCGCGCAATGAATGCAGATGACCCCTTCGGCGTCGAGCCGCCCGCAGTGCGCAAGGCGTTCAACGCCGCGGCCCGAACCTACAACGCAGCCGCCGTGCTGCAAACGGAGGTCCGGGCGCGTCTCCTGGAACGACTCGATGCCGTCAGTGTCACGCCGGCAAGCATTCTCGACGCCGGGGCCGGAACCGGGACCGCGGCGGCGGGATTGCGGGCGCACTATCCGGACGCCCGGCTGCTGCTCCTGGATCTCGCCGAACTCATGCTGCGCGAGGCGGAATTTGCCGATGCCACCCGGATGACCCATGCGGTGTGCGCGGACGCAGGCCGTCTTCCGCTCGCGGACGATTCGGTCGGCCTTGTGTTCTCGAATCTCATGCTCCAGTGGGCGCCTGACCTCGACCGCGTGTTCCGGGAGTTTCGGCGGGTGCTGAACACCAGCGGGCTGATCGTGTTCTCGACGTTCGGCCCGGATACCCTCGGGGAACTGCGCGCCGCCTGGTCCGAGGCTGACGGATACAACCACGTCAACCGGTTCATCGACATGCATGACGTGGGGGACGCCCTGGTCCGGGCCGGATTTGCCGAACCCGTCATGGACCTGGAGCACTTCACCCTGACCTATCCGGACCTCCGGGCCCTCATGCTGGACCTCAAGGCCATCGGCGCCCGAAACGTCACGGCCGGGAGAAGCCGGGGCCTGACCGGCCGCGGCCGAATGGCGGCGGTAGAGAAGGCATACCGGCGCTGGCACCGGGATGGACGACTCGTTTCCACCTGGGAGGTCATCTACGGCATCGCCTGGGTACCCGGCGCACCCCGCGGCACGGCTCTCGAGTCTGCCGACGGCGAGGTTCGAGTCCCGATGGACCGGATCCCGAGGCGCCGGTGAAGGGCCTGTTCGTCACCGGCACAGACACCGGGGTCGGCAAGACCGTGGTAGCCGGCGCCCTGATCACCGGCCTCGCCGAGGCGGGCTTCGAGGTGGCCGCATACAAGCCGGTCGCCGCCGGCTGCACCGGTCCGGCTACGGCGCTGCGCAATGACGACGCATTGATATTGTCCGGCCTCACCGGACGGGCCCCCCCCTTACGAACGGGTCAATCCCATAGCACTGGAGCCGGCTATTGCCCCCCACATTGCCGCGGCGGAATCTGGCGTGAGCCTTTCGGCTCGTGACCTGGCCCGCGCTGGATCGGGACTGGCGCCCGGCGGAACGATCCTGGTGGCGGAGGGAGCAGGCGGATGGCTCGTGCCGCTGGGCCATACCGAGACCATGGAGGATCTCGCCGTGGCCCTGGGTCTGCCGGTCGTTCTTGTCGTGGGCTTGCGGCTGGGGTGCCTGAATCACAGCCTGCTGACGGCCCGGGCCATCGAGGCTTCGGGTCTGCCGGTCGCCGGCTGGGTCGCGAACACGCTGGATGCGGAGATGCCGCGGCTCGATCAGAATGTCGC
The DNA here is from genome assembly GCA_963842955.1 of uncultured Gammaproteobacteria bacterium. GTDB lineage: Bacteria > Pseudomonadota > Gammaproteobacteria > Steroidobacterales > XN24 > JARFQW01. Next base: position 321,884 of record CAWJIJ010000002.1, on the reverse strand, counting down.
ATCCCTGGCGGAACGCCTGGCTGCGCCCTTCCTGGGCCGTGTTCCCGACCTCGGAGATTCGCCGGGCCGGGACCTGTGCCGGGCCGCGTTCGCGCATATCGATTTGCGGCCGCTTGTATCGCTCCTGTCTAAATAATAATTTAGCCTTTGAAAAACAGTTGCTTGCGCCTGTCCTTATGTTGCGGTGCGAGACGCTTTGCTTTACGATTGCACCGCTTCCAAGCGGCTGAGATCCTAGAGGCATGGAGCAAGCCCGCGAGAGAACACCCCTCGGCCGGATTTTTGTCAGCGCCAATTGTTCGCTGACCCCGAAGATGGCGCTGGTGTTCTTTCTGGGGGTGGCTACGGGATCGTTGTCGGTAGCCCTGTATTTCGTCTGGCACGGATTCTGGCCGGTGCTCCCGTTCGCGGGGCTGGAACTGGCATTTCTCGGTGCAGCGCTCTGGATAAGCCAGCAGCGCGGTCGTTACCGGGAGATCATCACCGTGTTCGAGGATCGGGTGCGGGTCGAGAAGGGTGCCCGCGGACCGGAGGAGATTTTCGAAGCACCGCGGACGTGGGTCCGACTGGTGGAGGAACAGGGAGCGCGCCGCGGATATCCGGGCAGGCTGTACCTGTCCTCGCACGGCAAGCGGGTGGAAATCGGCACGCCGCTTGTGCAGAAAGAACGCGAGAGCCTCGGCCGGCGGGTACGGGAACTGCTCGGGGAACCGGTGCGTCGCGCGGACCCGACGGGTCCATGACCCGATGAGTGAACGAACGAAGACAAGATAGAAAATGAGCCTGATCAAGATCTGGGAGTTCGGACAGATGTCCATTTTTTTCGGGACTTTCCGGCGGGCCGCCTTGGCCCTCGGCCTGCTGCTACCCGGCGCCGCGATGGCGGACTGGGAGCTGAATATGCCCAAGGGCGTCACGGGTATCAGCGGCGAGGTCTATGACCTGCATATGCTGATTTTTCTCGTGTGCGTCGTCATTGCCGTGGCGGTTTTCGGGGCGATGATCTACTCCATCTTCGCGCACCGGAAGTCGCTCGGCGTGCAGCCCGCGCAGTTCAGCCACAGCACGAAGGTGGAGATCATTTGGACGATCATCCCGATCGGCATCCTGGTGGCCATGGCCGTGCCCGCCGCGGAGACCCTGATCCGCATGGAGGACACCCGCAACAGCGACCTCACCGTCAAGGTCACCGGTTACCAGTGGAAGTGGCACTACGACTACATTGACGAGGGTTTCGGCTTCTTCTCTTCGCTGGACAAGCAAAGCAACCTGGCCCGCCAGCTGAATTCGGGCATCGATCCGTCAACCGTCGAAAACTATCTCCTGGACGTGGACAACCCGCTCGTGGTTCCCGTCGGCGCGAAGGTCCGCCTGCTGATGACCGCCAACGACGTCATCCATTCCTGGTGGGTGCCGGAGCTTGGCGGCAAGAAGGACGCCATACCGGGGTACGTCAACGAATTCTGGTTCCAGGCGGAAACGCCCGGGACTTACCGGGGCCAGTGCGCCGAGCTCTGCGGCCGGGATCACGGCTTCATGCCGGTGGTAGTCCGGGTGGTCCCGGAAGCCGAGTACGCTGAGTTCATTGCTGCCAACGCACCGCCGAAGGTCGAAGTCGTTCCGGCGTCGCTCAGCACCCCGGCCCCGGAGGCCGTGGCCATGGTCCCCGCCGCCGCTCCGGCGCCCGCCGAGTGGAGCATGGACGTCGCGATGAGCGAGGGCGAAGGTCTCTATAACGCCCACTGCGGCGCTTGCCATCAGCCCAACGGCCAGGGCCTTGCGGCCGCCGGTTTCCCCGCCATCGCGGGCAGCGCGGTGGCTACCGGCGATGTCGCCGCACACATCGACATTGGCCTGAATGGCCGGCCGGGCACCGCCATGGCCGCCTTCGGACCCCAGCTGTCCGACGAACAGATGGCCGCCATCATCACCTACCAGCGCAATGCCTGGGGTAACGACAGCGGAGATGTCGTTACACCGGCCGACATCGCCGCCGCGCGCTAGTTTTCGGGGGAGACAGGAAACCTATGAGCACTGCAACGACGACCCACGGCCACGACGACCACGCCCCCACCGGTATCCGGCGGTGGCTGACCACCACGAACCACAAGGACATCGGGACCATGTACCTGGTGTTCAGCCTGCTGATGTTCTTCGTCGGCGGTGCGATGGCGATGGTGATCCGCGCCGAACTCTTCCAGCCCGGACTGCAGCTCGTCGACCCCGGGTTCTTCAACCAGATGACCACCATGCACGCGCTGGTCATGATTTTCGGCGCCGTCATGCCGGCCTTCGTTGGGCTGGCAAACTGGATGGTGCCACTGATGGTCGGCGCTCCCGACATGGCCCTGCCGCGGCTCAACAACTGGTCCTTCTGGATCCTGCCGTTTGCCTTCACGCTGCTGTTGTCGACGCTGTTCCTGCCGGGCGGCGCACCGGCCGGCGGGTGGACCATGTATCCCCCCCTGGTGCTTCAGACCGGGAATGCCTTCCCGTTCCTGATCTTCTCCGTCCACCTGATGGGCATCAGCTCCATCATGGGCGCGATCAATATCATCGTGACGATCATGAACATGCGCGCCCCGGGCATGACGCTGCTGAAGATGCCGCTGTTCGTCTGGACGTGGCTGATCACCGCCTACCTGCTGATCCTGGTCATGCCGGTGCTCGCAGGTGCGGTCACCATGCTCCTCACCGACAAGTATTTCGGCACCAGCTTCTTCCTGGGCGCCGGCGGCGGTGATCCCGTGATGTTCCAGCATATTTTCTGGTTCTTCGGGCACCCCGAGGTCTACATCATGATCCTGCCGGCCTTCGGCATCATCTCCGAGATCATCCCGACCTTCTCCCGGAAGCCGCTGTTCGGCTACTCCGCGATGGTATACGCCACTGCCAGCATCGCGTTTCTTTCCTTCATCGTCTGGGCCCACCACATGTTCACCGTGGGCATGCCGCTGGCCGGCCAGCTGTTCTTCATGTTTGCCACCATGCTCATCGCTGTGCCCACGGGGGTTAAGGTCTTCAACTGGGTGGCCACCATGTGGAAGGGCGCCATGACCTTCGAGACGCCCATGTTGTTCGCGCTGGCCTTCGTGTTCCTGTTCACGATCGGCGGTTTCTCCGGGCTGATGCTGGCGATCGTGCCCGCGGACGTGCAGTACCATGATTCCTACTTCGTCGTCGCCCACTTCCACTACGTGCTCGTGCCAGGCGCGGTGTTCGCCATCATGGCGGGGGTCTACTACTGGCTGCCGAAATGGACCGGCCACATGTACGACGAGAAAATGGGCAAGGTGCATTTCTGGCTGTCCGCCATCTCGGTCAACCTGACGTTCTTCCCCATGCATTTCGTGGGCCTGGCGGGCATGCCGCGCCGAATCCCCGACTACGCCACCCAGTTCGCGGACTTCAACATGATCGCGTCTATCGGCGCCTTCGTTTTCGGTTTGTCCCAGCTGCTGTTCGCATGGAACATTTACAAGTGTGCGCGAGGTGGCCAGAAGGCCACGGCGCAGGTCTGGGAGGGCGCTCACGGGCTGGAGTGGACCGTGCCGTCGCCGGCGCCGCATCACACCTTCGACACGCCGCCGGTGGTGAAATAGGTCGCCGATGTCTGTCATCGACGAACACATTTCCGAGCGGCCGCTTTCCGAGGGCACTCCGGACGAAACAGCTCCGGAGCTCGTGGCTACGCGCCGCGGCCAGGTGATCCGCACGGCGGTCATCCTTGCCGTGGCGGCCCTCGCGGTCTACGGCGGCTTCATTCTTCTGATGGCCGAACGCAGCCAGGGCTAGGGCACGGACCCGCATGAACGACAAAGTACAGTCCGACCGCCGTCTCGCCGGCAAGCTGGTGCTCCTCACGGCGGGCATGTTCGGCTTCGGGTACCTTCTCGTGCCACTGTACGACGTGTTTTGCGAGATCACGGGGCTGGGAGGGCGCACCGAAAACCAGGCCGCCACGGTGGTTGCCTCGGAGCCGGACCTCAGCCGAACCGTTGAGATCGAGTTCATTGCGTCGCTGAACCAGGGAGCCCCCTGGGAGTTTCGCCCGGTGGTCAGCCGGATGACGGTGCATCCGGGCAAGATGTATACGACGGAGTTCTGGGCACGGAATCTGCGCCCGGAAAATCGAGTAGGCCAGGCGGTGCCCAGCGTGGCACCGGGATCGGTGGCCAAGTTCTTCCAGAAAACGGAATGCTTCTGCTTCGAAAGGCAGGAGTTCGCCGGCGGAGAGGGTAAACCCATGCCGGTCACGTTCATCGTCGATCCGGAGCTGCCGGACTACGTGGATACCATTACCCTTTCGTATACTTTTTTTGCCATAGACAAGCTCGCGGCCCGCTAGTCCGGCACGCGGCGATCAGATACGGAAAAAACCGGGGATAAGACATGGGTCAGAGTAACGGCTACTACGTCCCTCACGGCAGCAACTGGCCGTTCGTGGGCGCGATAGGCCTCTTCCTGCTGATGTTCGGGGATTTCGACGGCACTCAACGGCGCAGGCTTCGGCCCGTGGGTTGCTTGGGCCGGGGTCGCCATCGTGCTGATCATGATGATCGGCTGGTTTGGCAACGTCATCGGCGAAAGCGAAGCCGGCAGGTACAAGCTGGCCGAGGACCGTTCGTTCAGGATGGGCATGACCTGGTTCATCATCTCGGAGGTGATGTTCTTCGCCGCGTTCTTCGGGGCGCTCTTCTATGCCCGGCAAATGGCAATCCCGTGGCTCGGCGGCGAAGGCAACAACTTCTTCACCCATTTGCTCCTGTATCCCGAGTTCTCGGCCGAATGGCCCTCAAACGGCCCGCAGGCCCTCGGCGGCGATTTCCAGATCATGGCGGCCACCGGACTGCCGCTGATCAACACGCTGATCCTGCTGACCTCGGGTGTGACCATTACGATCGCCCACCACGCCTTGAAGGAGAACAACCGTAGCCTGACGTCGTGGATGCTGTTCGCCACCCTGGCTCTGGGTTTCATCTTCGTAGGGCTGCAGGCCTACGAGTACTACCACGCCTATCACGCGATGAATCTGAAGCTGTCCAGCGGTATCTACGGCAGCACCTTTTTCATGCTGACCGGCTTTCACGGCATGCACGTGACGCTGGGCGCCATCATGCTCACCGTAATCTGGGTGCGGGTACTCAAGGGTCACTTCACGCCGGCGCATCACTTCGCTTTCGAAGGCGTCGCCTGGTACTGGCACTTTGTCGACGTCGTGTGGCTGGGGCTCTACATCTTCGTTTACTGGCTCTGATCCGGGATCATCCGGCAGGAACGGCGCTGTCTTCGGGCAGCGCCGTTTTACTTCCCTGCCCACCGGGCCAGTCCCCTCCGAGCCCACCCAAAGGGTCCCGGCCGAAAGCTAGAGCTTCCCGGGCTCGATGATCCCGAGAGCGTTGAGCAGCAGCAGAAACAGGAACAGGCCGACCGACAGACCGATCCGCCACGTCAGGGCCTTGACGGTGCGGTTCTGATCGTTCGTGTCCTTGAACAGGAAAACGAGACCCGAAGCGAGACTCACGAGGATACCCAGGAAGATGAGCAAGACGAGCAGCTTCGTTAACGACATGGAGAGGCCCCGAACCCGGTGAGGCAGGGAGTATAGCGTGGCGGGCTGGCTGGCCGAGCGGACCTTCCGACCGGGACTGTGGCCGACGCTGGCCGTTCTCGCTCTGCTTCCGCTGTTGCTCTGGTTGGGCTGGTGGCAACTCGACCGGGCTGGCCAGAAGCGCTCCCTGATGGACAGTTTTGCGGCCGGAGACCAGACAGCAACCGCGCTGGCAGCAGGTCTGGAAACGCATCCCCGATATACACGGGTCCGTTCCGAGGGCCGTTTCCTGCCCGACCGGCAGATACTGATCGACAACATGACCCGGGAGGGAAAGGCGGGCTTCTTTGTGCTGACCCCGTTGGTGACGGAATCAGGCGCGGTCCTGGTCAACCGAGGCTGGATCCCGAAGACGTTTGGTGAAGGCGCGCTGCCGGACGTGGCTGTTGGCCGAAACCCGCGCTCGGTGACCGGCCGAATGGACCATCTCCCCCGCGCGGGCCTGGCCCTTGCGGCCGAGCCGGTGCCGCAGGAATGGCCGAAAATCATGCAGTTCCCGACGCTCGAGGAGATCGCCAGGGAAACGGACCTGGACCTCGTGCCGGGAATGATATTGCTGGACGATGACCAGCCCGACGGCTACGCGCGGCAGTGGAAACCGATGGAGATCGGTCCGGAGAGACACCTCGGTTACGCGGTGCAGTGGTTTGCGCTGGCGCTCACCCTTGTCATCATCTGGATTGTGGTCAACCTTCGAAAACATAAACATGACTGAAGCAACCGAAGACACCCGCCGCACGCCATGGCAGGCGATCATCCTGGTGCTCCTGTTCTTCGGGCCGTTGCTTGCCGCATGGTTGCTGTACTTCCACAGCGACTGGCGGCCGGGAGAGCTTTCTGTCCACGGCGAACTGATCGATCCCCCGGTACCGCTGGCAGCGGCAGACGGGGCGGGCGGCGATGATGTGTTCCACGGCCACTGGAGCTTGCTCTACGTCAGTCCCGGCGCGTGCAAGGAAGACTGCGAGCAGGCCTTGTACCGCATGCGCCAGACCGATACGGCCCTGGGCCGGCGGGGAGCCCGGGTCGAGACCGTTTTCCTGGCTCGCGGCACTCATGCCCGACCCCGGATTCCTCGCCAGCGAGCACCCCAAACTCGTCGTTCTGCCTCAGGGCAGCGATGCAGCGGAAGTCCTGGCGGCGTCGCTGCCCGCCGCGGCCCGCCCGGACGGAACAGGCATTTTCGTTGTCGATCCTCTCGGCAACCTGATGATGCGTTTCGACCTGGAGGCTGACGCCAAGGGCATGTACGAGGATCTGAAAAAACTTCTGCGCGTCAGCCGGATAGGCTGACAACGACTGGAAAGGACATGGTGACCCAGCAACACGACAATCCCGCAGCCGACTCCGCCGAAGCCATGAGCGCTCCCGTGTACCAGCGGCCGGCACATCTCGACGCCATCCAGCGGTTTCGCAACGTCGCCCGCGTAGCGCTGATCCTTTGCCTGGTCGTCGTCGTTCTCGGCGCCTGGGTGCGATTGACGGACGCCGGCCTCGGCTGCCCGGACTGGCCTGGCTGCTACGGGAAGCTCCTGGTGCCGGGCGGCGAAGCCGCTGACGCCGCATCGGCGGCCTTTCCAGAACGCCCGCTGGAAAGCGGCAAGGCCTGGCGCGAAATGATTCACCGTTATGCGGCCGGCGTTCTGGGCTTGCTCGTGTTCACCCTGGCGGTGCTTGCGGTGCGCAACCGCAAGGCCCCCGGTCAGCCGGTGTTGCTGCCCTTGTTCCTGTGCGGGCTGATCGTCTTCCAGGCGCTGCTCGGCATGTGGACCGTCACCCTCCTGCTGAAGCCCCTGATCGTCATGGCCCACCTGATGGGTGGGATGACGACGCTGGCGCTCCTGGGCTGGCTGGCATTCCCCGATCGCAGCAGCGAACCATGGGTCCTGTCGGGGCTGAGGTTCCTGGGCGTCCTGGCGCTGCTGGTGACGTCCGCCCAGATCGCCCTTGGCGGCTGGGTGAGCACCAACTACGCGGCGCTGGCCTGCCCCGACTTCCCGACCTGCCAGACCCGCTGGGTCCCCGACATGGACTTCGCCACCGGATTCAAGCCCTGGCACGGGCTGGGGATCGACTATGAGGGCGGGGTCCTGCACAATTCAGCCCGGGTCGCGATTCACGTCGCCCACCGGGTTGGTGCGATCGTGACCCTCCTGGTCGTGGGCTGGGCGGTCATTGCGATCAGGCGCCGATCGGGAACACCACGGCTCGAACGGGCTGCGCTGTTCGTCGGAATTGCGCTCGCGGCGCAGATCTCGCTGGGGATCGCGATTGTGAAGCTGAGCCTGCCGCTGGCGCTTGCGACCGCCCACAATGGCGTAGCTGCGTTGCTGCTCCTGAGTCTCGTCAATTTGAATAAGGTGGCCTGGCGTGCAAACTGATGCGCAGACCACGGGTCTGGGCGCTACGCTCACGAACCGGCTCGGCGATTACCTGGGGCTGTGCAAGCTCCGGGTCGTTTCGCTGATCGTGTTTACCGCCATCGTGGGCATGTTCCTGGCCGTGCCCGGCATGGTTCCGCTGGACATCCTCGTGCTGGCCACTGCGGGCATCGGCCTGTCTGCTGCGTCTGCGGCTGCCATCAATCACGTTCTCGACGCACGCATCGATGCCGTCATGCGCCGCACCCGGGGCCGGCCGCTCCCGAAGGGCCAGGTGACCGAGTCCCAGGCGCTGGTTTTCGCCTTTGGCCTGGGCGCCGCCGGCATGGCCCTGCTTGGTCTTCGGAGTCAACACGCTCACGGCCGTTCTGACCTTCGGGTCGCTGATCGGATATGCCGTGATTTATACGGTGTTCCTGAAACGTGCGACCCCGCAGAACATCGTCATCGGCGGCGCCGCCGGCGCGGCGCCGCCGGTCCTCGGCTGGACCGCTGTCACGGGCGATCTGCATGCCCATGCGCTGATTCTTTTCCTGATCATCTTCACGTGGACACCACCCCATTTCTGGGCGCTGGCCATCGCCCGGAAGGACGAATACGCCAAAGTGGATGTCCCGATGATGCCGGTAACCCATGGGGTGAAGTTCACCCGCCTGCAGATTCTTCTCTACACGGTGTTGCTGGTCCTGGTGACATTGCTGCCCTACCTGACCGGCATGAGCGGTCTGCTCTATCTGCTGGGCGCACTCGGGCTCGGCGGCGTGTTTCTGTACTACGCGATCGCGATGATGGTGTCCGATCGTCCCGAGCTGCCGATGCGGACCTTCACGTACTCCATCACCTACCTGTCAGGCCTGTTTGCGATTCTGCTCGTGGATCACTACGTGCCCCGCCAGATGTTCTGACCGATTGGTCTGATCAGCGGATGCGCCCGCGGTACAGATCTCCGGAGACCCTAGAACCAGCCCTTGCGCTTGAGCCAGAGGAGCTGCAGAACCAGCACGGCGAGCAGGATAACGGAGAAAATCAGGAAGGCAGAGGAGTTCTCCACGCCGGGCATGCCGCCGATATTGATCCCCAGCAGTCCCGTAAGAAAGCCGAGCGGCAGGAATATGGCGGCCACGACCGAAAGGACGTACATCCGGCCGTTGAGCTCATCCTGCAACCGGGCCGAGAGTTCCTGCTGTAGTACGGCGGAGCGTTCCCGCACCGCATCCAGATCCTCGATGTGGCGCGTCAGGCGATCGTTGACGTCGCGCAGCTGAAGACGGTTGCCGTCGTCCAGCCACGCCACCCGGGCCGCCATCATTCGCCCGAGGGCCTCCCGCTGAGGCGCGAGGTGACGGCGGATGGCGACCGTTTCACGACGGAGTTCAGCAAGATCACTGGCAAACGCGCGGCTCTTCGCGGTCACAACCTGCTCCTCCAGCTCGCCCACGCGCTCTTCGGCTGTGTCGATGACCCCCTGCATCCGCACGATCAGCCGGTCCGCCAGGTCGGCGAGGAACGCGCCCGCGTCTACCGGCCCTTCACCCGCTTCCAGCGCCGATTTCAGATCGAAGGCGCTGAGAACCCGGCGGCGCCGTGCAGTGACGATCCGGTCGGCGTCCACCCACAGCCGCAGCGCCACCATGTCCTCCGGCTCCGCACCGGGGTTGGTATTGACGCCGCGCAGGGCCACGCTCAATCCACCGGCGAAGGGGTCGCAACGAGGTCGGGTTTCAAACGCCAGCAGGGCCTCCGTGGCCAGCCGATCGATGGCAAGGGGCTCGAGCAGAGCGGACACCTGCGGGCTCGTGATGTCCACGTGCATCCAGAGCACGCCGGCACCGGGAACCCACTGTGAGAGTTCTTCGGCCGACAGGGCCTTCGCCCCGCCTGCGCCATCGAGGACGAACGCCCATAGCAGCGCCCCTGAACTCTCCTGGCCGGTATCCGTATCTGTCATGCCGCGGATGATAGCGCGTTGTCCGCGCCCCGCGCGCGCGTCTACGCGCCCGCGATTTCGCCGGCCCCGAGCCCCAGGGCCTCCAAAACCTCGTGGGCAACGGGCTCGGAGGATGCCGGGTTCTGTCCGGTAATCAGCAGCCCGTCGCGGCGGATCCAGGCAGCGAAGGGTTCGGCCCGGGAAAACACGCCACCGTGGGCCTTGAGTTCATCCTCCAGCAGGTAGGGGACCACGTCGGTGAGATTCACGGCGGCCTCCTCGTCGTTGGTGAAGCCCGTCACCTGGCGCCCCGCCACCAGGGCGCTCGCCCGTCGTATCCCGCACCTGCAGGAGCACGGCGGGCGCGTGGCATACCGCCGCAACGACCTTGTCATCGGCCCAGAACGTCTCGATCAGACGGATCGAATCCGGGTCCCCGGCAAGATCCCACAAGGGGCCATGGCCGCCCGGATAAAAGACGGCGTCGAATCCGGCGGGGTCCACCGAACCCAGGGGCAGGGTATTGGCGAGAGCCTCCTGCGCCCCGGCATCTGCCTGAAAACGGCGGGTCGCTTCCGTCTGGGCATCGGCTTCACCGCTCTTGGGATCCAGCGGCGGCTGGCCACCCGCCGGCGAGGCGAGGGTGATGTCCAGACCGGCATCCCGGAAGACATAGTAGGGAGCGGCGAACTCCTCCAGCCAGAAACCGGTTTTCTCCCCGGTATCGCCAAGGCGGTCGTGGGATGTTAGTACGATCAGGATGCTCGGCATGGAACGCTACCTCGGGTGGACGCCAAAATAAGAGACGAGGGCTTTAAGTTCGCAGCCGGGGCCGCCAAGGATCCACCGGGTGCCAGTCACTCCGAATACGGGGTCGCCGTGACCAACCCGGATCGCCTATCGGGCGAGAGCCCGGAGACTCCAGACATGAGAGACGGATGCCTCGCCGGTGTGGCCGGCGGTTATCGTATCCGGATCAAACAGCGGCTCCGGGGTCGCGCCGCTTTGCATGAGGGACCGGGCGCCCTCGGCGAACAGAAGCCGCCTTTTTCTGAGCGCAACCTAGCCGCCGCCCATGCGAACCCACGCACTAATTCGAGGATTTCCAAGCAGCGGACAGTCCGGCATCGCGATCGCCACAAGACAGGCTCCGCAGGCTAGAGCGGCTTGCCAGGGGTCGGAAGTAATGAATGCATCGTGGCCTGGGCGGACTTCTCGCATGCCGCGACTTGACCCCCGGTAGCCGATTTGGGAAGGATGAGCGGGCATGGCCGCGGTGTATGTCGGCAGCCGAAAACCGTATCTGCCTGCCTGCGCCGCTCAGACAGGCAGAGCGAATGGCCCGCGGGCGCGGGGCCGGCCACCTTGCCGGCGTTACCGGGCGGGAGATCAGGACCCAATGAAATTGCAGCAGCTCCGGTACTTGCTTGCCGTGGCGGAAAACGGCCTGAACATGACGGCCGCCGCCGAGCGCCTGTTCACTTCGCAGCCAGGGGTCAGCAAGCAGCTCCGCCTGCTCGAGCAGGAACTCGGGCTGAGTCTGTTCGTGCGCAAGGGCAAGAGTCTGGAGGGACTGACGGCCGAAGGCGAGGAGATCGTTCGCCGGGCCTCGATCATCATGCGCGAGGTCGAGGCCATCAAGGGCATCTCACCCAACATCTATGGCGAAGAAAGCGGCCGCCTCGCGATCGGCACCACCCACACCCAGGCCAAGTACGTGCTGCCCGAAGTGATCCGGAAGCTGCGCGCCCGTTTTCCCGACGTAAGCCTGGACATCCACCAGGGAACCTCGGAGCAGCTGTCGGAGCTCATGGACAAGCGGCTGATCGACTTTGCGATTTCCTCGGAATCCACCGCACGCTTCCCCGACCTGGTACTGCTGCCCTGCTATCGGTGGGACCGAGTCATCCTCGTCCCGGATGATCATGAACTGGCTTCCCTTCGGCGGCGCCCGACCCTGGAGGAACTTGCGCCCTTTCCCCTGGTGACGTACGTCTTCAGCTTCGAAGGCGGCTCCAGCCTGAAACGCGCTTTTGCGGCAAAGGGGCTGGAACCGAAGATTGCGTTCACCGCCCGGGACGCCGACGTGATCAAGACCTATGTCAGCCTCGGCATGGGCATCGGCATCGTCGCCGCCATGGCCGAGGACTGCCCGACGGACAGCGGCCTCGTCGGGCTGGATGCCGCCGGCCTGTTTCCGCGATGCACGACATGGATCGGGTTCCGCCGGGACGCCGTGCTCAAGCAGTACATGTATCACTTCATCGAACTGTTTGCGCCGCACCTGGAAGAACACACGGTCCGTCGGGCGCTGGAGACTGCAAACCAGGCCGAGGTCGAGTCGCTGCTCGCCGGGATTCTCCCTGCCGTTGAAGGGTCGCTGTGCCGAGGAAGTGACGGCCGAGTGACCCCCGGCCTGGCGGGCAAGATGGCCGCTGACTACCGGGAACTCCGCCGCGCGCAGTCCCCTTCCGCAGACTGGATCCGGGTCGGCGTTTCGGGCGCAACGGGAAGTGCAGCAGTCAGTTCCGTGGTTTCTTTCAGGCCTCGACCCGGGACGGGCGCCAAGACCAGGGAGAGCCTGGCCGGAAACAGGTCTAGCGACCGTCATGCCGGCCTGAGCCCCGGGGCATATTGAGTGCGGCGACGAAACTTCCTAAAGGGCTCCGGAACCTTCTTGTTGACATCCCGCCAAATTAAATAATAATGGGAATCATTCGCATTACGGAGATCCCACTATGTCGGCGCCCTGTCAGCACTCACCCGCCAGTTGTTCACACCCGCCAGCCATCGAGTCTTCTGATCCACATAGGCTTTCCGCGGTCTCGATGAGCTCTGCCGGCGACATCGAGTCGGGTCCGGCCCGCGACCGCGGCCGTGACCTGCCAGAGGCCCGGCGACGGCGGCTGGCAAGGGATCTGTTCCTTCAGGGTTTGAAACAGGCGCTGATTGCAGACTCCCTGTCCACCCCCCTGGCCGGCGCCCTGCCTCTCCCCAGCCTGCTGGGTCGCCATTTGGCGGCGATCCCCCATGCAGGGCTCAAAGAACCCGCGGATGCCATACCCCATGGCTCATGAAGGAACGCCCGGACACCGGGCCGCCACAACGACGCCGTGCGCCTTGCAGGCCGATCTGTTCTTGCTGATGACGCGCTACGGGATCGATCGGGACCCGAATCTCGCCAACGCGATCGTGAAACGCCTCGACGCCCTGGCGCGTCATCCGCTTTTCGGCTTGCTGAGCCTGCAGGAGCGACGGACTGTCACGCGACTCGCCCGGATCTGGCGCGGCCGGGGCGACACCCGGGAAAGCCGGCAGATCAGCCGATCCGCGTACCCGGCACGATCATCATAACGACCTGCCGCGTAATGTCCTCGAGGCTCATCACCCCGTCCGGACGATACCAGGTGGTTGCGTGGAACAGGGCGCCGGCAACGAGCTTGCGTGCCACGACCGGGTTGCCCCGGAGAACGCCATTGGCGACGCACTCCGCGAGGGCCTCCTCCCAGGGCCGCTCGTAGCGGTCCCGCAGGATCAGCAACTCTTTCTGGGATTCTGCGGACAGACTCGGCCATTCGCCCACCAGCACGCTCATAGCCTCTCCGGATTCCCCAAGGTGGGATCCGAGCTCGACCCGAATGAGCTGGTGGAGCCGCTCGGGTGCCGGCGCCCCGGGATCCACGGCGGCTTCCTGCCGGTCCAACAGCGAGCGCAGGCTGTCTTCCATGACCGCATGCAGGATGGCTTCCTTGCTGGAGAAGTGGTGAAAGATGCTGCCCGAGTGGATACCGACCTCGCGGGCCAGGTCGCGGACCGTCGTCCGCTCGTAGCCGCGCACGCGGAACAGGTGGGTTGCTTTGGTCAGCAAACGGGACTTGGCGGGGCCATGTCCGTTTCGAGTGTCTTTCTGAGCCATGAGTGCCGGATTGAGCGAGTATCCGTCATTAGACCATTCACTGCTTGTGATACCAAGCGCTTGCTCGGTAGGATGCCTTTCATGTCTTATGGTCGCGTCATGCGTATTTCCCCCGTCTTCGCGCGGCCATCCGGGGCGATTCCACGCCGCCACCGGTCCCGGGGGCGGGGCGCGGGCGACCGGCGCAGCGCACGATGGATGCTCTCGTCCGGGCCGGCCCGGGCGGCCGATCGCAGCCAGTCTCAGAGGTAAAACCGTGCCGTATGCGTCCGTCTTTCGAGACAGTTTGTTTACAAATAAGCTCATACTGATTACCGGCGGCGGCTCGGGGATCGGTCGCTGCACCGCCCATGAGCTCGCGAGCCTGGGGGCCCGAGTCATTCTGGCTGGCCGGCGACAGGAAGCGCTGGATACGGTTGCCGCGGAGATCGCAGAGGACGGCGGCACCGCGGATACGGCCGCCCTGGACATTCGTGACGAAGATCTCGTGCGGTCAAGCGTGGCGCGAATCGTGGAGACCCACGGACCCGTGCACGGCCTGGTCAACAATGCCGGTGGCCAGTTCCCATCGCCGCTGGCGAACATTTCGGCAAAGGGCTTTCGGGCTGTGGTCGACACGAATCTGACCGGTGGCTTCATCGTTGCTCGGGAGGTTTTCAACCAGTCCATGAGGGGAACCGGCGGCGCCATCGTCAACATTACCGCTGATTGCCACAACGGCATGCCGATGATGGGCCACAGCGGAGCGGCCAGGGCCGGGATGGAAAACTTCACCCGCACGGCCGCCGTCGAGTGGGGCGCGTTTGGCGTGCGGATCAATGCGGTCGCACCGGGCTGGATTGCCTCCAGCGGCCTGGACACCTACGACGACCCCGGCATGCGCCAGCTGTTGCCGCGGCTGAAGGAGGCCGTGCCGATCAAGCGCCTGGCCACCGAGGCGGAAGTCAGCGCCGGGATCTGTTTCCTGCTGTCCGAAGGCGCCGCATTCATCTCCGGCACGACCCTGCGGATCGACGCGGGCGGGAGTCTGCAATCCGCCTTCTACCCCCTGCCTCCCGCGAGAAACGTGACGACCTTTCAGGGCTTTCACCGTTACCGCAAGCCCAAGGCCCTGGGGGACTGACCATGGCCATTCTCCATTCGGCCCTGGATCCGGCGGGCTCGGATTTCGCATCCAACGCGACCGCCATGGAGGCGGCGATTGCCGGCTTCCGCCACTACGAGAACCTGACCGCCGAGCGGGCCGAACGGGCGCGGCCGCGCTTCGATCAGCGTGGACAACTGCTTCCCCGGGAACGCCTCGGACTGCTGCTGGACCCTGGTGCGCCGTTCCTGGAACTGTCCTCGCTCGCCGGGCTGCTCATGCACGACGATCCCGACGGGAGTGCCGCCGGCGGCGGGTATATCGCAGGCATCGGCTTCGTGCACGGCCGCCGCGTGCTGGCCGTCGCCAACAACAGCGCGGTGAAGGGCGGGACGATCACGCCGGCGGGTCTCTGGAAGTGGCTTCGCCTGCAGGCGATCGCCATGGAAAACCGGCTCCCGGTCATCACCCTGGCAGAGAGCGGCGGCGCCAATCTGAATCACGTCACCGAGATCTTCGTGGACGGGGCCCGGGGGTTCGCCAACCAGGCGCGGCTCTCGGCCGCGGGGATTCCACAGATCACCGTGGTTCACGGCAACGCAACGGCCGGCGGCGCCTATCAGCCCGGCCTGTCCGACTACGTCATCGTTGTCCGGGGCCAGTCGAAGATCTTTCTCGCCGGCCCCCCGCTGGTGCGCGCTGCGACCGGCGAGGTCGCCGACGACGAATCCCTCGGTGGCGCCGAACTGCATGCCGGGGAAACCGGCACGGCTGAGTACCTGGCCGAAAACGACGCTCACGGCATCCACACGGCCCGCCAGGTCATGGCGCGCCTCGCCTGGCCCGAGGCAGGCGTCCAGGGCGCCGCGGCCGTCCCGCCGGCACGGGATACCGCGGAGCTGCTCGGCGTGGTTCCGGCCGATCCCCGTGAACCGTACGACTGCCGGGAGATCCTGGCGCGGGTCGTCGACGGGTCGGAATTCCTCGACTTCAAAGCGTCCTACGACAGCCAGACAATTTGCGGGCATGCCAGTATCTGCGGCCATCATGTCGGCATTGTCGGCAATAATGGGCCTATCACCCCGAAAGGCGCCAACAAGGCAGCGCAGTTCGTTCAGCTCTGCGACCAGGCTGGCCTGCCCCTCGTGTTCCTTCACAACACGACGGGATTCATGGTGGGGACCCGCGCGGAACAGGACGGTATCGTCAAGCACGGATCCCGGCTCATCCAGGCGGTCGCGAACGCCCGGGTACCACGGATTGCCGTGCATGTGGGCGGGTCATATGGCGCAGGCAACTACGCCATGTGCGGGCGGGGCCTGGATCCCCGTTTCGTCTTTGCGTGGCCCAACTGCCGAACGGCCGTCATGGGCGGCGCCCAGGCCGGCATGGTGTTGCGGATCGTCGCCGAAGCCAAGGCCCGCCGTGCGGGCATTGAGCCGGATGCCGCCGAGCTGGAATCTCTTCAGAAGAATACGGCGGAGCGCCTGGACGCCGGCTCAACGGCGCTGTTCGGCACCGCCCGGCTCTGGGATGACGGCCTGATCGACCCCCGGGACACCCGCCACGTGCTGGCCTTCGCCCTGGATACCTGCCGGGATGCGGAACGCGCGGCACCGCGGCCAAACACCTTCGGCGTCACCCGATTCTGATCCCGCCCGTCGGCCCACCGGAGGATTGATCCATGCAGTTCACTGACGAACACGAGCAGCTTCGGGAAACCGTCAGGCGCTTCGTCCAGACCGAGATCGATCCGCATGCCGACGACTGGGAGGCCGCCGGCGGGTTTCCCGCAAGGGAACTCTTTCCGAAGCTCGGCGCGCTGGGTCTGCTCGGGCTGTCCAAGCCCGAGGCGGTGGGCGGCACGGGCCTGGATTTCAGCTACGAGATGGTGTTCGCCGAAGAACTCGGCGCCGCCACCATCGGCGGCATACCGATGGCCATTGGTGTGCAAACCTCCATGGCCACGCCGGCCCTCGCGTCTTCGGGGTCGCCGGAACTGAAAGAGCGGTTCCTCGAACCCGCCATCCGGGGCGACATGATCTGCTCGATCGCGGTAAGCGAGCCCCATGCGGGGTCGGACGTGGCCAGCATCAAGACCCGGGCGAAGCGCGACGGCGACGACTACGTGATCGACGGCACCAAGATGTGGATCACGAACAGCACCCAGGCGGACTTCCTGTGCGTGCTTGCCAACACGGGGGATGGTCCGCCCCATGCGAACAAGTCCCTGATCGTGGTGCCCACCGGCACGGCCGGTGTGAGCCTGGGGCCGAAGCTGGACAAGCTGGGCATGCGGTCTTCAGACACCGCCCAGGTGTTTTTTGATGGTGTGCGGGTCCCGGCCCGATACCGGATCGGAGAGGAAGGCATGGGCTTCCGGCTGCAGATGATGCAGTTCCAGGAGGAACGCCTGTTTGCCGTCGCCGTCAGCCTGAAGGCCATGGAAAACTGTATCCGCGAAACCGCCGCCTACTGCGCCCAGCGCAAGGCCTTTGGGCGGGCCGTCCTGGACAATCAGGTAGTACAGTTCCGGCTCGCGGAGCTGCAGACCGAAATCGAGGCACTGCGCGCGTTGGTATACCGGGCGACGGAAGATTATGTGGCCGGCGCCGACGTCACCTTGCTTGCGTCCATGAGCAAGCTCAAGGGCGGGCGCCTGGCTCGCGAGGTGTCCGATGCCTGCCTGCAGTACTGGGGAGGTATGGGCTATATGTGGGACAACCTGGTGTCACGGATGTACCGTGACCTTCGACTGATGTCCATCGGGGGCGGCAGCGACGAGATGATGCTGGGAATCATCGGCAAGCTGATGGGTACCACCGGCGAACACCGCCGCTAGCCGCCGGTCATGACGGAAACACGCAGAGCTGAACCATCATGAGTGAGGCCGAGTTCAAAACACTGGACGTGGAGCGTCGCCAGGCGGTCCTGGCGATCACCCTGAATCGGCCGAAGCGGCTGAACGCAATGAACAGCCGCATGGTGTCGGAACTCGACACCGTGACGTCGATGGTCGAAAAGGACACCGGAATACGGGCGCTGTTTTTCCGCGGCGCCGGCGCCAGCTTCTGTTCAGGCGCAGACCTCAAGGAACTGCGCGAAGCCGCCAGGGACGTGGATCAACTGACGGAGATCAGCCTCGCGTTCGGCAAGATGCTCCTGAGACTTGCCCAGAGCCCGGCACTGGTCGTGGCGGCCGCCCATGGCCCGGTTATGGGCGGCGGCCTGGGACTGGCGTGCGTGGCCGACCTGACCCTGGCGGTCCGGGGCACACGGTTCGCCATGCCCGAGGTCACCCGGGGCATTCCCCCCGCCCAGATTCTGCCGTTTGTCGTCCGCAGGGTCGGCCATGCCCACGCGGCGCGAATGGCCCTGTCCGGCGAACCGGTTCGCCCCAGGGAAGCGGTCCGGATCGGCCTGGCCCACGAGGTGTTCGAGGACCGCAACACCGTCGATGCCCGGCTCGATTCCCTGGCCGCGCAGGTTCTCCTCGTGGCTCCGGGCGCCCTCAAGAGCACCCGCGCCCTCCTGGACAGGGGCCTGCCCGGCCCGGAGGACCTGGAGGTCGCTGCCCGTGTCTTTGCGGCAGCCACGACCGGGGCCGAGGCCCGGGAAGGTGCGGCCGCCTTCGCCGAGGGGCGTGAGCCGAACTGGACCCGCCCGTGACCCGCCGCAGGCTCCTGGTCGCCAACCGGGGAGAGATCGCCCGCCGCATCATCCGCACGGCACGGGCCGAGGGCTGGGAAACCGTCGCTGTCTACACGGATGTGGATGCCGGAGCCCCACATGTCAGCGAGGCCGACCGGTCCATGGCACTGGGTGCCCCGCGGGCCTACCTGGACGTCGGGGTCCTCGTTGATGCCGCCCGGAGATCGAACGCGACCGCCGTGCACCCCGGCTACGGATTCCTGGCCGAGAACGCCGCCTTCGCCCGGGCCTGCGACGCTGCAGGCCTGATCTTCGTGGGTCCGCCGGCCGACGCCATCGAGGCCATGGGAGACAAGGGTGCGGCCCGCCGGCTCGTCACCGACGCCGATGTACGTTGTGTCCCCGGAGACAACGGGCCTTTCGATTCTTATGCAACAGTCAGGTCCGCGGCCGACGCCATCGGATTTCCTCTGATGATCAAGGCCGTCGCCGGCGGCGGTGGACGCGGGCTGCGCCGCGTCGACGACCCCCTGTCGCTGGCGGAGGCGCTGGCCGCGGCGCGCAACGAAGCCAGGGGGGCCTTCGGCAACGACGCCGTCATTCTGGAGCGCCTGATCGCGCCCGCGCGGCACATCGAGGTCCAGGTCCTCGCCGATCGGGATGGCCACTGTATTCACCTGGGAGAACGGGACTGTTCCGTTCAGCGCAGACACCAGAAACTCATCGAGGAATGCCCGGCGCCGGGTCTCGGCTCGGCCCTTCGGCGGGAACTCGGCGACGCCGCGGTTCGCGTCGCCCGCGCCTGCCGATACGTTGGAGCGGGGACGGTGGAGTTTCTCGTGGACGAGGCGGGCGATTTCTATTTCCTGGAGATGAACACGCGCCTGCAGGTGGAACATCCGGTTACCGAACTCGTTACCGGCATGGACCTGGTGGCGCTTCAGCTGGAGATCGCCGAGGGAGCGCCCCTGGCCATGACCCAGGCGGACGTCACCTTCCGGGGGCACGCCATCGAAGCCCGTCTGTATACCGAGGATCCCGCCCGGGGATTCCTCCCCAGGAGCGGCCGCATCGCCGCCTGGCGGGCACCTTCCGGGCCCGGCCTGCGGGCGGACAGCGGCGTGGTCAGCGGCAGCCGGGTTCCGCCGGACTACGACACGCTCGCGGCCAAGATCATCGCCCATGGCCGGGACCGGGATACGGCGCGACGGCGCCTGGCGGCAGGCATCAGGGACACCCGCCTGCTCGGGCTGACCCACAACAAGTCGCTCTTGCTGGGAATCCTCGGCAGCGACGACTTTGCAGCCGGGCCGGTTACGACCGCGTGGCTGGACACGCGGGTGGACGACTTCGCCGGGGCGGGTGACCGCAGTGCCGCGCTCGCTGCGGCGGCAATTCTCGCTACGGCCGGGAAGGGCATCGGCGCGGCGATGCCGCCGGGCTGGACCAACGGGCCGGGGCTGCCGCTGCGCCTGGAGTTCGCGGACGACGTCGGCGAGCCACTGCGTATCGATGCCCAGGTACGGCCATCGGGCCTGACCGTCGTCTTCGATCCGGGAAACGGGAACGCGCGGTCCATGGAGGTGACCCGCGTGCACCGGCGGGAGGAGGACCTCGCCTTCGAGCTTGACGGCGCGCCCCACCGGGTTGCCTGGGCGCAAACCATCGACGGCTGGTGGCTGGATGACGGGGCGGGCGTGCACGGCATCAGGCAGGCGGCGGAGGCGGGCCCCGGAAGCGGATCAGCAGACCCTGGGCACATCAAGGCACCGATGGACGGCCAGGTCACCGCGGTCGCCGTGGCGCCGGACGACCACGTCGAACCCGGCGATCTCCTGGTCATCCTGGAAGCCATGAAGATCGAGCACCGCTTGCGCGCGCCCCTGGCCGGGCGAGTCGCCGCGCTGCAGGCGTCCGTTGGCGACCGATGCCGCCTCGGGGCCGAGCTCGTCCGGATCGACCCGGAGGAACCGAAGCCGTGACTGAACGCCCTGCCCTGTCCCTGGAGGATGCCGTCGAGCTGAGGCTGGATCCGCCTCTCTACGACGACTCGCATCGCAGCTGGCAGAACAGCCTGCGACGGTTTCTCGACTCTGCAGTCGCGCCCCACGCCGCCATCTGGGACGAGGCGGGTGAAGTACCCGCGGAAGCACACAGAGCCTGTGCCGAGTTCGGCCTGACCGGGCTCGGCTATCCCGAAGCCTACGGCGGATGGTCCGAGGGCGTGGACGCCTTGCACCATGTCATCACCAGCCTGGAATGGGGCCGGCTGGGAGCCGGCGGTGTCACAACGGCGCTTTCCACCCATGCCATCGGCCTTCCGCCGGTGCTGGCCGGCGGAAGCGAAACGCTCAAGGCCCGGGTGGCGCCGCGGGTCATTTCGGGGGAAGCGATCATCGGGCTTGCGGTCACCGAACCCGGCGCGGGCTCGGATGTCGCCGGGCTTGCGACCCGCGCGGAAGCCGACGGGGATACGTTCGTGCTGCAGGGAGAGAAGACCTATATTTCCGGCGGCATGCGCGCCGATTACCTGACTGTCGCCGTACGAACCGGCGACGCGGGCGCCGGCGGGGTTTCCCTGCTCCTGGTGGACATGGATTCCCCGGGCATCGACCGCAGTCCGCTGCCCAAGCAGGGCTGGTGGGCATCGGATACGGCCAGCATCCATTTCGACGGGGTCCGCGTACCAGCGGAACATCTCCTCGGCCCGCTCCACGGGGGGTTCCCGCTGATCATGCGGAACTTCAATACGGAGCGCCTGGCCATGGCGGCCACCGCCGTGGGCGCAAGCCGGCGTTGTCTTGCCGATGCCCTGGCCTGGGCCCGCGAGCGCCGGACCTTTGGTCGCCGGCTCGCCGACCACCAGGTCATCCGCCACAAGCTGATGGACATGTACCGGCAGATCGCCGCCGCCCAGGCGTGGCTGGAGCAGGTTGCCGGACGCCTGCGCGCCGGGGTGCCGGTGGCCGCGGACATTGCACTCCTGAAGGTCCAGGCCAGCCTGCTCATGGAATTCTGCGCTCGGGAAGCCAGCCAGATTCTCGGCGGCTCCAGCTACATTCGCGGCACCGCCGTTGAGCGCATCTACCGGGAGGTACGCGTGGTGGCCATCGGCGGTGGGTCCGAGGAAATCCTGAAGGATCTCGCGGCGCGGCAGACCGGCGTCTGACCCATATCCGCATCGCCCGAGGCCCGCACCAGCGAACGCTACAGTTAGCGACCGTAGCGATCAGGAAAACAAAGGGAACCGCGAATGACCGCAAGCCTCCTCACCCGCGTGCCGGGACAAAACGCCTTCCTGCGAGCTGGCGAAGCGGCCATCACGTTTCGGGGTGACGTCTACACCTGGGAGTGGCTGGAGATGTCCTCCAACCGCATCGCCCATGCGCTGATCGGAAGCGGCGTCCGGCCGGGAGACCGTGTCGCGATCCTGGACAAGAGCGCGCCGTCGTTTTTTGCGGTGCTTTTTGGCGCATTGAAGGCCCGGGCCGTCCTGGTGCCACTGAATTACCGCCTCGCGCCGCCGGAGATCGGCTGGATCCTTGCCGACGCCGGCGCCCGGATGCTGTTCGCCAGTCGGGATTTCCAGGCGGGCATCGAACCGGAGCTCGCCACTTTCCGGATCCGCCGCGAATCGTGGGCCTGGAGGGCGACGAAACCGGCTGGCCCGGTCTCGAGGCGTTCAGCGGGAACGCGCCGGATACCGATCCCGCGCTGGTCGCGGATACCGGCGAGACCATCCTGCAGATGTATACCAGCGGGACGACGGGCCGGCCGAAAGGCGTGCTCGTCACCCACGACGGATGGGCGGCGTTCTCCACGGTCATGAACCAGGCCCCCTGGGCACGCCACGAACCCGGCGACCTCCGGCTGTGCTGCATGCCGCTTTACCACGTGGCCGGAGCCTATCCGGCCCTCGTGAGCCTCGAACAGGGAGGGCGCATTGTCCTGACCCGAGACGTGGATCCGGCCGAACTCGTCGGCCTGCTGCGGGTTGCGGGTATTACGACGACGCTGATGGCTCCCGTCGTTATCCAGTTCCTGCTCCAGGTGCCGGGCGTCGACGAAACCGGCTATCCCGCGCTGCGGAATATGACCTACGGCGCCTCCCCCATGTCAGAGGCGGTGCTCACCCGGGCCATGGATGTGTTCGGCTGCGATTTCGTGCAGGTCTATGGGCTGACCGAAAACATGGGCGGCGGCACCGTCCTCGATGCGGCCGACCACGACCCGGCTCTCGGCCGGCTGCGAGCTTGCGGCAGGCCCTACCCGGGCGGCGAAGCGCGGGTCGTGGACGCGTCGGGTCACCGCCTGCCGCCGGGCCAGGTCGGAGAGATCCAGTTCCGGGCGCCCTGGAACATGGCGGGGTACTGGAACCGCCCGAAGGAGACCGCTGCGGCCCTGGAAGGCGGGTGGCTGCGTACCGGAGATGCAGGCTATTTCGACGAAGATGGCTACCTTTTCATTCATGATCGGATCAAGGACATGATTGTCACCGGCGGCGAGAACGTCTACCCGGCGGAGGTGGAGAATGCGCTGTTCAGCCACCCGGCGGTGGCGGATGCAGCCGTGATCGGTGTCCCGGACCCCCGCTGGGGCGAAGCCGTAAAGGCGCTGGTCGTACTGAAACCCGGATCCGGGGCCAGCGAAGCCAGTCTGATCGCCCATGCCCGCACTCTTATCGCCGGCTACAAGACGCCGCGGTCCGTGGAGTTCGTTGCCAGCCTGCCCAGAAATGCGAGCGGCAAGCTTCTCAAGCAGGAGCTTCGGGCCCTTTACTGGGCCGGCGTCGACCGAGGCGTGAACTAGTGGCCCGACCCCTCGCAGCGCTGGCTGCCCTGTTGCTGGCACTCGGGGCCGTGGCCTGGATGCTGCTGGATCGCCCTGCCGCGCAGGACCCGGGCGCCGCGGACCCGCCCGCCGCCGGGTCGCCGCCGCCGCCGGGAACAACAGCGGAGTTGGCGGACGGCGGGCCGACGGAGTCCGGGCCACCCCGGCAGAAGCCGTCGGGAATACCGAAAACGGATCTGCGGGCCGATGTGCCGCGCTTCGAACTCAATGGCCAGCGGGACTTTCTGCTGGTGCTGCGAGCGCTGGGCACCAGCCTGGAGGACGTGGAGGCCTGGGCGCGGACGCGGGGCTTTCCACCGGCGACCTTCACCACGGGTGTCGGCATCCCCCTCGATCAGCCCTACCGGCGATATGACCAGGAAACGCTGCGCGAACCTGGCCGCAGCGGGTGACCGGTGGGCCATGCAGTTCCTGGCCGCGGACCTGCGTGTGCGGGCACCGCTGGAGTCCATGGAGCTCTATCGCGAAGCGGCTGTTGGCGGCTCCGTGTTCGCCGCCCGGGAACTGGGCATGCTCATGCGGGACCTGGACCTGGGGGTCCGCACGAGCACCCGCATGGACGATGCCACTCGCGCGGCACTCAAGCAGATGGACGCCGCCCACGACCTGGCCGAAACCGGACTGGCCTGGCTGATCGCGGCGGAGGCCGAAGGGGGCCTTCCGCCCGGCTACCTCAGCGCGGATGCGGTCGAGAGCACCTGGCCGGACACGCTGGCCCGGGCGTGCGAGGAGGCGGCTGGCCTGCTGGCCAACCTGGCCGAAGAGCGCCGTAATCGCGGCCTGGGAGACCCCGCACGCATGCCACCGCCGTTTTCCGTCGCCCCGCCGGGCGAAGGCCTCGACCGCGCCTGTCCCGAGGGCGTGGTGAGCGACATGCGGGCCAAGGGCTGCGTCCCGGTGCTGCTGACCGCCGGCGACAAGCAGCTCACCGGATGGCGCTGCTCTTCCTGAGGGGATTTGCGCCGAAACGGCCGTCGCGTTGCGCGCCGGCCCGCGCACTGGATTATTCTCGCGAACCATGAACGTAACCGCCCTCCTCGTCGTACAGGCCCATGCGCGCCCGTAGTTTCGCAGCGATGGCCGTCGTCGCGATCGCCGTCATCGCCATACTGGCCCTTGTGGCGCCGTCGTATTTCAAGCAGCCGGACTCCGCACCGGCCGCAACCGCGCCGGTGGCCACGCCCGAGGTGGCGACCCGGGAGGCAGGCCAGCCAGGCGTGGTGCCGCCCGAGGCAACCGCGGAAGGCGACGACGCAGCGGCATCTGCGGCGGCGGATGTTCCGGTGTATTTCGTGTCCTCGGAGCAGGACGTGATCCGGATTCTCGAAGCCCACGGCGTCAGCGAGGCGCAGATCGCCCAATGGGCGTTCGAGAAAGGCATGGATCCGTCCAGTTTCGGCATCACCTTCGGGGGCCAGGGCGCCTACGCGCTGTACGACGACCAAACCCTCGCCGCTCTCGCCGACCAGGGCGATGCCTGGGCACAGCAAACCCTCGCCAGCCGGATCTGGAAGGAACGGCCGCTGGAGGCGGCCGATCTCTACCGTGAGGCCGCCGCGCGGGGCTCCGCTGAAGCGGCACGGCAGTTGTCCAGCCTCTACTTCTACGCCGCCGATGCCCTGGACCGGAAACGAACCGGAGACTGGTCTCCCGAGACCATCGCGGCCCTGCGGCAGGCCGGCGAAGGGGACGGCGGCCTGGAGGTTTCGGCGCTCGCCTGGGCGCTGGCGGGCGAGGCGGAGGCCGGTTTGCCCCAGGGGAGCCTCGCGAGCTTCCTGCTGTCGGACTACACCGCATCGGACCTGGAGTCTGCCTGCGACAGAGCAGCGTCCATCGTCGCCGACAACGCGGAACAGCGCCGCCAGATGGGGCTGGCGTCCGGCTGGCAGGGCCCCGCCCCGGTATTCCCGGATCCAAGCGAGCTGACGATGGGCCAGTGCCCGGCGGACATCTTTCCGGCTCCGGATCTGTCCGGTTGCCAGCCGGTTCGGGTCGAGATGGACGACCCGGGCGATGCGGCGAGCGGGCGCGGGGGCCTGACCCTGCAGGTCTGTCCCGGGGCCGGCTGACCCGGACAGGGACACGGGTACAATATCGTTTCGGCAAGACGAGTTCGCCGGCTGTCCGCGCCCGCCGAACCGGCGCGACGCCGGCCAACCAGCACAGCCCCCGATCACCCGCACCGCCCCGAGCGGCCCAGGATAGTCCGTGGACGTCACAGAGATTCTCGACCCACTCAATGACGCCCAGCGCGAGGCGGTGACCTCGCCTTTGGAACCGGTCCTCGTGCTGGCCGGCGCGGGTTCGGGCAAGACCCGCGTTCTCGCCCACCGGGTGGCATGGCTATGCGGCGTCGAGGGCGTTTCGCCCCACGGCGTCCTCGCGGTGACCTTCACCAACAAGGCCGCGGGCGAGATGCGGGGCCGCATCGAGGGTCTACTCGGCATGCCCGCCGGCAGCCTCTGGGTCGGCACGTTCCATGGCCTGGCGCACCGCCTGCTTCGCATGCACTGGCGCGAGGCCGGTCTGCCGCAGACGTTTACGGTGCTCGATTCCGACGACCAGCTGCGGGTCGTGAAGCGGGTCCTCAAGGACATGGAACTCGATGACAGCCGCTATGTGCCGCGGGAAATGCAGTGGTTCATCAATGCGCGCAAGGACGAAGGCCTGCGCGCCGAGCACCTGGACTCCGGCGATGACCCCAACCGGCAAGTGTTCATTCGGGTATACGCCGCCTACCAGGCCGCCTGCGATGCCGGTGGCCTCGTGGACTTCGCCGAGCTGTTGTTGCGGGCCCATGAATTGTGGCTGCACAACGAAGATCTCCTGGCCCACTACCGCCGCCGGTTCGGACACGTCCTTGTCGACGAGTTCCAGGACACCAACACGATCCAGTACGCCTGGCTCCGGAACCTGGCGGGTCCCGGGGGCGTGCCGTTCGTCGTCGGCGACGACGACCAGTCCATCTACGGCTGGCGCGGTGCGAAGGTAGAGAATCTCCGGCGGTTTCAGAAGGACTTCCCCAGAACCCGGCTGGTCAAGCTGGAGCAAAACTATCGCTCCACCGGCAACATTCTGAATGCCGCCAATGCCCTGATCGCCAACAATGCGGGGCGGCTGGGCAAGCGGCTCTGGACCGAGGGCAGCGAGGGTGACCCCATTCGCGTCTACTCGGCCTTCAACGAGCGCGACGAGGCGGATTTCGTCGTCGGCCGGATAAAGGCGCTGGCAGACAGCGGCACGCCCTACAGCGATATGGCGGTGCTCTACCGGTCCAACGCCCAGAGCCGGGTCTTCGAAGAAACCCTGATCACCCGGCGCATACCGTACCGGGTCTACGGCGGCCTGCGGTTCTTCGAGCGGGCGGAAATCAAGGACGCCCTGGCCTATCTCAGGCTTATCACCAATCGCGGCGACGACCCGGCTTTCGAGCGCATCGTCAACGTGCCGACCCGGGGCATCGGGGCGCGCACGGTCGACGCGCTGCGCGATTATGCCCGGGCCAACACCACATCCCTGTGGAACGCCGCGGGCCATCTCGCTTCCGACGAGGGCGTCAATCGGCGCACCAGCAACGCCCTGAAGGCGTTTCTTAACCTGATCGAGGCGCTGGATGCGCACACCCGGGACCTGGATCTCCACGAACAGGTGGACCACGTCATCGAGGCCGGCGGACTCATCGCCCACCACGGGAAAGACAAGTCGGAGCGCGGAGAAGCCCGGGTGGAGAACCTCGAGGAGCTGGTCAGCGCGGCCCGCGGCTTCGAGCCGGCGCCCGACTCGGAGATGCGCCTCGTGGACGAATTCCTGGCCCACGCGGCCCTTGAGGCGGGGGAAGCCCAGGGAGGTGCGTGGGAAGACTGTGTGCAAATGATGACCATGCACTCGGCCAAGGGCCTGGAGTTTCCGACGGTCTTCATCACCGGCATGGAAGACGGTCTGTTCCCTCATCAGCGATCATTGCAGGACCCGCAGGGCCTGGAGGAAGAGCGGCGGCTCTGCTACGTCGGCGCGACCCGGGCGATGCGAGAGCTGTACCTCACGTACGCGGAGCAACGGCGGCTGCACGGCGTCGATACGTACGGCCTCCCGTCCCGGTTCATTTCCGAGCTGCCCGGCGAACTGGTGGAGGAAATCAGGCCCCACCTGCAGGTCAGCCGTCCCTACGCGCCGGCCGCGCCTCGCGGCGCTGACCCGGCGCCATCGGGGATCGGCCTGGGACAGCGCGTCCGCCACCGCAAATTCGGTGAAGGAGTTGTGCTCAACTACGAGGGACAGGGCCATCATGCCCGTGTGCAGGTGAATTTCGAAAACGAGGGCGCAAAGTGGCTGGTGGTGGCCTATGCCAATCTCGAAACCATGTAAACTGGCTCCGCCCAGCCGGGCGTGGGCTATAACGAGACCATGAAGATTCTCATCCTCGGCGCCGGTCAGGTGGGTTCGACTGCCGCGGCCTCCCTGTCCCGGGAGGGCACGGAAATCACCGTCGTTGACCGTAGCAGCGAACACCTCCGCGATCTGCAGGATCGGCTGGACATTCGCACCGTGCAGGGCCATGCAGGCTATCCCAAGGTGCTGGAAGACGCCGGCGCCGCGGACGCCGATCTCATTGTGGCGCTCACCGACAGCGACGAAACCAACATGATCGCCTGCCAGGTGGCCCACAGCCTGTTCCGCACGCCCGTCAAGATTGCCCGGGTCCGGGCAGTGGAGTACACCCTGCGGGAAGAACTGTTCTCGCCCAAGGCGATCCCGGTCGACCACATCATCAGTCCCGAGCAGCTGGTCACCGAGCACATCGAACAGCTCATCCTCTATCCCGGCGCACTGCAGGTCCTGAACTTCGCTGACGGCCAGGTCCGCCTCGTGGGCGTTCAGGCGAAGGTGGGCGGCCTGCTGGTCGGCCAGGAGCTGCGGCAGCTGGCCCGGCACATTCCGCATACGGATGCCCGCGTGGCCGCCATCTACCGCCAGGCGGAGGGCGACGGAAACGCGAAGAACGGCAAGGGCGACAGCAAGCACGCCGAATTCGAAACCATCATGCCCGAAGGCGACACGGTCATTCGCGAGGACGACCTGGTGTTCTTCCTGGCGGCCCGCAAGGACATCCGGGTCATGATGAGCGAGCTGCTGAAGCTCGAGCACCCGGTGCGCAAGATCGTCATAGCCGGCGGCGGAAATATCGGGATGGAGCTGGCCCGGCGGCTGGAGAACACCAATCACGTCAAGGTCATCGAGCGGGACCCCGAGCGCGCCCGCTACATTGCGGAGCGCCTGAGAAAGACCATCGTACTGACCGGCGACGCCGTCAACGAGGACCTTCTCAAGGAAGAAAACATCGAGACCGCGGACGTGTTCTGCGCCCTGACCAGCGCCGAGGAAGCGAACATCCTGGCTTCGTTCCTGGCCAAGCGCATGGGCGTATCCAAGGTGATCGCGCTAATCAACCGGCCGTCCTACGCGGACCTGGTGGAGGGCCAGTACGTGGATATCGCGGTTTCACCACAGCAGATCACGCTGAATGCCTTGCTGGCGCGAGTGCGGTCGATGCGCCTCGACGTCGGCCAGGTGCATACGCTGAGAAACGGCGCCGCCGAAGCCATCGAGGTGGTCGCCCACGGCGATGATCAGACTTCCCGGATCGTAGGCAAGAAAATCGAGGACGTGGCGCTTCCCAAGGGGGTCACCATCGCCGCCATGGTGCGCGGCGACGACGTCCTGATGGCGCATCACGATTCGGTCATCCAGTCCGAGGACCATGTCATCGTATTCCTCACCGACCGCAGCAAGATCCCGGCGGTGGAGAAGCTCTTCCAGGTCGGTGTGACCTATATCTGATCCGTGACCCGGCCCACGTCAATGCCCACGAGTTAACGCATGAATTTCCCGCTCGTTCAGCGGATTCTCGGCCTGCTCCTCATGGTGTTCAGCCTCACCATGCTGCCGCCCATGTTCGTATCGTGGCTCTACAACGACGGCAACTGGAACGCTTTTCTCGATGGCGCGCTGTTGATTTTCTTTATCGGCGGCCTGATTTTCTTCCCAGTGCGGCGAGCCCGCGGCGAACTCAAGATCCGCGACGGTTTCATGATTGTCTGCGCCTTCTGGATCGGCCTGGGTCTCGCTGGATGCGTACCCCTGCTGATCGCCGATCTACCGGTCATGGGTTTCTCCGACGCGGTGTTCGAGTCGGTATCCGGCCTCACGACAACCGGCGCCACGGTGCTGGTAGGGCTGGACACGCTGCCCCACTCGATCCTCTACTACCGTCAGCAACTCCAGTGGCTGGGAGGCATGGGTATCATCGTCCTGGCGGTGGCGATCCTTCCGCTGCTCGGCGTGGGCGGCATGCAGCTCTATCGCGCGGAGTTTCCGGGTCCGGTCAAGGACACGAAACTGACTCCGCGCATTACCCAGACGGCCCGCGCACTCTGGGTCATCTATCTGATACTGACGGTCGCCTGTGCCGTTTCCTACCGGCTTGCCGGCATGGATTGGTTCGACGCCATCGGGCATTCCTTCAGCACTGTCGCAATCGGGGGATTCTCCACCCACGATGCCAGCATTGGCTGGTTCGACAGCACGGCGGTGGAGATGGTCTGCGTTGCCTTCATGTTCCTGGCCGGCATCAATTTCTCGCTTCACTTCGTGGCCTGGCAGCGAATTCGCCCATTGCGGCTGGAGCACCGCCCCGCCGGGCTGCCACGGCTGCGCTGGCGCAGCCGTGGCCAGGTGTCCGCAAGGGCAGCTGCCCGCGGGTACCTGCTCGACCCTGAATTCCGTGCCTATGCGACGGTACTGGGCGGACTGTTTTTGATCGTGACCGTGGCGCTGAAACTCCAGGATGTCTACCCGACCTGGCAGGAGGCCCTGACGAAGGGGCTGTTCCAGGTCGTGTCCATCGGGACAACGACCGGATTTTCCACCGCGGACTTCTCCAACTGGCCCCGCGCCGTGCCCGTTCTCCTCATCCTGGCGAGCTTCATCGGCGGCTGCGCGGGCTCTACCGGCGGCGGCATCAAGGTCATTCGCTGGGTGCTGATCTACAAGCAGGGCGTTCGCGAGATGTCCCGGCTGCTGCACCCAGCCGCAGAAATTCCGGTCCGGCTGGGAACCCGCGGCGTGCCGCCCCGGGTAGTCGAAGCCGTCTGGGGATTCTTCTCCACCTACGTCGTGGTTTTCGGCGCTCTCATGGCGGTGCTCATGTTTTTCGGCCTCGACCAGGTCACGGCGTTCTCGGCAATTGCCGCCACCCTCAACAACCTGGGCCCCGGCCTCGGCGATGTCGCGCAGAATTACGCGGGAATCGGCGATCTCTCCAAATGGGTGTGTGTCGTCGCCATGGTCCTTGGGCGGCTCGAGATCTTCACGCTGCTGGTGTTGTTTACCAGCGATTTCTGGCGCCAGTGAGGGTCACGGATCCATGAAAGACAAACTCGAAGCCATGCTGGCGGCCGGCCAGGACAACCCGATGCTGAGATTCTCGCTTGGCAATGCGTGCCTCAAAGACGGGGATGCCGACGCCGCGGCGACACATTTCCGTGCGGCAGTTGAGCAGGATGCCGGCTACTCGGCAGCGTGGAAGCTGCTGGGCCGCGCGCTGCTCGAGGGCGGCCAGGCTGAGTCAGCCCGACGCGCCTGGGAGGAAGGGCTTAACGTGGCCCGGGGCCGGGGCGACATGCAGGTGGCCAGGGAGCTGGAGGTATTTCTCAAGCGCCTGTCCCGGGAGACCGGCCCCCGAGAGATCGACCCATGAGCACGAGGCCTCGCAAAAACCGGCCCGGGACAACCCCGCGGCCCCGGGAGGACAACGCGAGCCAGGAATCCTGGCGAGTCTTCCAGATCATGGCGGAGTTCGTTCAGGGGTTCGAGGAGCTGGCGCCGCTGCAGCCGTCAGTGACCTTTTTCGGCTCGGCGCGGACACCATCCACCGATCCGTTGTACGCGCTCGCGCGAGACATCGCCCGCCGACTCTCGGATGCCGGCTTCACCGTCGTCACCGGCGGCGGCCCGGGCATCATGGAGGCTGGCAGCCGGGGCGCGTTCGAGGGCGAGTCTCCCAGCGTCGGTCTGAACATTCACCTGCCCCGCGAGCAGGTTCCGAATCCCTACCAGGACGTGGCCCTGGAGTACCAGCATTTCTTCTCCCGCAAAGTGATGTTCGTCAGGTATGCATCCGCTTACGTGGTCATGCCCGGCGGCTTCGGAACCCTGGACGAGCTGCTGGAAATCCTGACTCTCATCCAGACCGGCAAGACCCGTCGAATTCCGATTCTGCTCGTTCACGAACCTTTCTGGTCGGGTCTGCTCGACTGGCTGCGCAACACGCTGGTAGCCCGGGACGCGATTTCCGAACAGGACCTGAAGATTGTGCAGGTGGTCGAGACCGCGGACGAGGTCCTCGACGCGATCTTCTCCCACTATGAAACCCGTGGCTTCGAGCCGAGTCCGGAGGAAGCTAAGGTCATGCGGAAACTGTGACCACCGGCCTGGAACGTTTTGCCGACCGCGTCGATCGGCTCAACGAGGGCATCGGCCGGACCGCGAGCTGGCTCACCGTGGCCATGGTGGTCGTGACCTGCGTGGTCGTCGTGGCCCGGTATTTCTTCGACGCCGGCTGGATCTGGCTCCAGGAGACCGTGACCTGGATGCACAGCCTGGTCTTCATGCTGGCCGCGGCCTGGGCGCTTTCCCTGGACGAACAGGTCCGCGTCGACGTTTTCTACCGGGACATGCCGGCTCGACGCCGCGCCATGGTGGATATCGGCGGCGTCTTCCTGCTGCTGATTCCCTTCTGCATTTTCCTCCTCGTTTCTTCATACGGCTACGTTTCGACATCCTGGCGCATTGGCGAGGCGAGCCGGGAGGCCGGCGGGCTGCCCGGCCTGTTCCTGTTGAAGGGCGTGATCCTCGTGATGCCCGTTCTCCTGATTCTGCAGGGACTGGCCCTCGCCGCCCGTTCATGGCTGAGCCTGCGTCCGATCGCCGGCACGCCGGAAGCCTAAGGCGTCCCGCACTGTGGCGCTGGTCATGTTCCTGACGGTGGTGGCGATCCTTCTGACCGGATTCCCGGTCGCGTTTACGCTGGCCGGCGTCGCTCTGCTTTTTGCCCTCGGCGGGATGCTGACGGGGGCGTTCGACTCCCACTACCTGTCGGCCATGCCCAGTCGCCTGTTCGGGGTGATGACCAACGAGACCCTGGTCGCGGTCCCGCTGTTTGTCTTCATGGGTGTCATGCTGGAACGTTCCCGGCTGGCGGAGGAGTTGCTCGATACGCTGTCTCAGCTCATGGGCCGGGTACGCGGCGGCCTCGCCATGGCGGTGACCGTCGTGGGCATGCTGCTGGCGGCGAGCACCGGCATCGTCGGCGCCACGGTCATCACGATGGGCCTGCTGTCGCTGCCCGTGATGCTCAAGCGCGGCTATTCCCCGAGCATTACGACCGGCACCATCTGCGCTGCCGGCACCCTGGGGCAGATCATTCCGCCTTCCATCGTGCTGGTGCTGCTCGGAGATGTCCTGTCCTCTGCCTATCAACAGGCCCAGCTCAGCCAGGGCATCTACTCGCCGGACACGGTATCGGTGGGCGATCTGTTTGCCGGCGCCCTCCTCCCGGGTCTCCTGCTCGTCGGACTCTACCTGGGCTGGCTGGTCATCCTGGCTTTTCTGCGCCCGTCCGACATGCCCCCCCACGACGACGAAGGGTCGCCGGCCAGCGCAGCACAACTTCTGCGCGCCCTGCTGCCGCCGCTCGCACTGATCCTCGCGGTACTGGGTTCCATCCTCGGCGGGCTGGCCACGCCCACCGAGGCTGCCGGGGTCGGCGCCATGGGAGCCACGCTGCTTGCCGGAATGCGGGGACAGCTGAACATCGATTGTCTGCGGGCCGTTGCCGGACGCACTGCGACGGTGACAAGCATGGTCTTCATGATTCTCATCGGCGCCTCTCTGTTCTCCCTCGTATTCCGGGGCTATGGCGGCGACGGACTCGTTCGCGGTTTCCTGTCCGATCTGCCGGGGGGAACCTTCGGCGCCGTCGTGGCGGTGATGGTCGTCATGTTCCTGCTGGGTTTCGTGCTCGACTTTATCGAGATCACGTTCGTGGTCGTGCCCATCGTCGCCCCGGTGCTTCTGGCCATGGGCATCGACCCTGTCTGGCTCGGCGTGATGATCGCCATCAACCTGCAAACCTCGTTCCTGACACCGCCATTCGGGTTCGCCCTGTTCTACTTGCGCGGTGTTGCTCCGGAGTCCGTCAGGACCTCGGATATCTACCGGGGCGTTGCGCCGTTCGTCGTGATCCAGCTACTGGCGCTGGCGCTGCTCGGCCTCTGGCCCGAGCTGGCCACCTGGCTGCCCGAACGAATCTACGGGTAGCGCGGGCGTGAGGGCGTCGAGGAACTGCTCAGTCGCCGCATCCCATGAGCGTCCGAGGGCATGCGCCCGGCACACCTGTCCGTCCAGCTTCAACGCGCCGAGAACCGCCGCATCCAGGTCATTGTCGAGCACGCCCGTAACGCCGTTGACGACGACGTCGACGGGCCCGGTGACCGGATAGGCAGCCACCGGGACACCGCAGGCCATCGCTTCGAGCAGCACCACGCCGAAGGTGTCCGTGCGGCTGGGAAAAACGAACACATCCGCGTTCGCCAGTGTCGCCGCAAGGTCTTCCCCGTAGCGGGCGCCGAGAAATCGAACCTCGGGCCACTGCTCCCGCAGGCCATCCAGAGCCGGACCGTCGCCCACGACGACCCGGGTCCCCGCGACGCTCAGGCGCAGAAACGCCTCGATGTTTTTCTCGACCGCCACCCGGCCCATGTACATCAGGATGGGCCGTTGCCCTTCGAGCGTCGCGCTGCGGCCGGGGCGGAACAGGTCGGCATTCACGCCCCGGCCCCACACCCGCAGATTCCGGAATCCCCGCCCGGACAGGTCCTCGAGCTGGGAACGCGTCGGCACCAGCGTGCGCGTCGCCGGTCCGTGAAACGCGGCCAGCGCCCGGTAGGTCCAGCGCTCCGGAACCGGCACCCGCATGCGCACGTACTCGGGGAAGCGCGTGTGGAACGAGGTTGTGAACGCCCTGCCCCGCCGCAGGCACCATGCCCTTGCAGCCCAGCCGATCGGTCCCTCGGTGGCGATATGAACCCGGTCCGGATCAGTCGCGTCGAGAAGGTGCCGGATGCGGGGACCCGGCCGAATTGCCAGGCGGATTTCGGGATAGGTAGGGAGCGGGACAGTGTCGAACAGGACCGGGGTGATCACCGTAACCCGGTGACCGAGAGCCTCCAGGACACGCACGGTGTTCGTGAGGGTGCGGACGACGCCGTTGGTCTGGGGCATCCAGGCATCGGATGCCAGCGCGATTCTCATGCCGCGGTGCCGAGCGCCGCTTCAGACTCCGTTTCGGGGTTCGTAACAGCTGCCCTGTACTCCGCCCAGTGCAGCAGCTCGAGACGGCCGTCGAAATGCTCCACCAGGGCGGAGCAGCTTTCGACCCAGTCGCCGTCATTGCAGTAGAGAACACCATTGACGTCGCGGACCTCGGGCCGGTGAATATGCCCGCAGACCAGTCCGTCCAGCCCTTCGCGCCGCGCCGCATGGGCGACCGCCTGCTCGAAATTGCCGATGTACTGCACGGCATTTTTTACCCGGTGCTTCAGGAACGCCGCCAGCGACCAGTACCCGTAGCCCAGGCGACAGCGAACCGCGTTGACGTAGCGGTTGACGTGAAGCAGAAATCCGTAGGCTCGGGCGCCGACCCTGGCCAGCAGCGGGCTGATCTTCACGACGTTGTCGAACTCGTCACCGTGGAGGACGAGCAGGCGCCGACCGTCGGCCGTGGTGTGCAGGTCGCGCTGGCGGATGGTCAGGTTGCCGAACACCAGCCCGATGTGATCTCGGAACAGTTCGTCATGATTGCCGGGCACATAGATCACTTCCGTGTCGTGCTTGGCCTTGCCCAGGATCGTGCGAATCACGTTGTTGTGGGCCTGGGGCCAGTACAAGCCGTTCCTGAGACTCCAGCAATCGATGATGTCGCCCACCAGGTAGAGCTTCTCGCACTCGACGCTGCGCAGAAAATC
Source organism: uncultured Gammaproteobacteria bacterium (assembly GCA_963842955.1). GTDB lineage: Bacteria > Pseudomonadota > Gammaproteobacteria > Steroidobacterales > XN24 > JARFQW01. Next base: position 286,380 of record CAWJIJ010000002.1, on the reverse strand, counting down.
CAGCAACAACTCGGCCTGGCAACCTTTGAACCCGAGGTGAACGTCGGAAATAAAGACCGTGCGGTACCGGAGCGGCTTCATGCGGCACAAGGCCATGCGGCGATTCCCTGTCGCTGTTTCGCGGCCACACTGGATGGATCCCGTGAAAGCGAAGTGACGGGGCGGTGAAGCCTTTCTTACGGCGCCAGTGGGTCTGGCGAATAGCGGTCAGTCCGGCAGACGGAGCGCCGGGGGAGATCTCCGGCCCCGGCGGGCGGAGACCAATGCATCGCGACCAGCCGTCAGATGCTGCGGGCGCGGTAGAGCGCTTCCTCGGAAATCCGGTGCCAGGAGGCCACGCCCTGGCGGAACGCCTTCTGATTCGCATGCACCCTGGCGACCATCGGATCAGCCGCCGCCATTTCGTCGAGCATCTCGTCGCTCAGGGCCTTCAGGCGAGCCAGCACCTCGTCGGGAAAGCGTCTCAGCTCCACGCCGTGCTCGCTGACCAGCGTTTCCAGCGCCTGCTGGTTACGCGCGGTGAACTCCGAGAGCATGGACTGCGTCGCCACCATGCAGGCATGGGTACAAATGGACTGAAGGTCCGCCGGCAGGGCATTGAAGGCCTCCGCGTTGAAGATCGCCTCCAGGCAGGTGCCGGGCTCGTGCCATCCGGGGTAGTAGTAGTACCGGGCGACCTGGTGAAGACCAAACGCCAGGTCGTTGTAGGGGCCGACCCACTCCGTGGCGTCGATGCTGCCGGTCTGCAGCGCGGTAAAGATTTCGCCGCCCGGCAGATTCACGGGAGTCCCGCCGGCCCGGCGCAGAACCTCGCCCCCCAGGCCCGGTATTCGCATCTTCAGTCCGTCCAGGTCCCCGAGCCCGTTGATCTCCTTGTTGAACCATCCGCCCATCTGCACGCCGGTATTGCCCGCGGGCGCCGGAATGAGGCCGAACGGCTCATAGATCTCCCGCCATAGTTCGAGCCCATCGCCGTAATAAAACCAGGCGTTCAGTTCTTGTGCGTTCATGCCGAAGGGCACGGAGGCGAAAAACTGGGCGGCCTCGGACTTGCCCTTCCAGTAGTAGGCGGCGCCGTGACCCATTTCGGCCGTTCCGCTGGAAACCGCGTCGAAGACTTCGAACGCCGGCACGAGCTCGCCTGCCCCGTATACCTGAACCTGGAGCCGACCCCCGGATAGTTCGCCAATCAGTTTTGCCAGGTTCGCCGCGCCGGTGCCCAGACCCGGAAAACCCGGCGGCCACGTGGTGACCATTTTCCAGCGAATAACCTCGCCGGTTCCGCCGCTAGCAGCCGGGCCACTGCCCGGCGGCGCGCAGGCCGTAAGACCGGCCGCCACCGCGCCAGCGCCCAGGCCGGCCAGAATGTCGCGTCGCTTCATGGGGCGCCCCCTTCCCCGTTTCGTCCGGGCGACTGCCCGATCGGTAACTAATAGCAGATGCAGCGCCTTCATCCAAAGAGTTGCGGGATTGAACGTGCGTCCGCGGGATTCAAATGCGCCACTTGTGGGAAAATAATGAAGCAGGAAGGTAATTTTGTAATTAAATTTAGCGTTAATACTGCCCATTCGTTGGCCAAGCTGCCGTATCGTGGAGTGCGCACGAGCCCCTCCCCCGCTAGAATATCCTCCGGGAGGCACCGTGATCACATTGATTCAGCGGGTAAAGCACGCCATCGTCCGGGTGGACGGCACGACCGTTGGCCAGATCGGCGACGGGATTCTGGCGCTCGTGGCCGTGGAACGCGCGGATACCCGCGCCCAGGCGGACCGCCTGCTGCAGCGAATCCTGGGCTACCGGGTGTTCGGGGATGCCGACGGACGCATGAACCGGTGCCTCACCGACACCGGAGGAGCCCTGATGCTGGTTTCCCAGTTCACCCTTGCGGCGGACACCAACAAGGGCATGCGGGCATCGTTTACGAAGGCCGCGGCCCCGGAAGAGGGCCGGCGCCTGTTTGACTACCTGCTGGAGCGGGCCCGGGAAATTCACCCGGTCGTCGCCACAGGACGCTTTGGCGCCCACATGCAGATCGAGCTGGTAAACGACGGTCCGGTCACCTTCTGGTTGCGGGCCGCGCCCGCAGAATGACGCCCTGGCGGTTCGCGAGCACAAAAAGGCCGCGAGCATGAGCCCGGATTCGCGGTATCATCGTTAATCAACAGGTTCGGCCGTTCGGCGGCCGGTGAGGAGTTTGCAATGGGATTTGGCGGTATCAGCCTCTGGCAGCTGCTGATCATTCTGCTGATCGTGGTTCTGGTGTTCGGCACCAAGAAGCTGCGTACGGTGGGCAAGGACCTGGGCGGTGCGGTCAAGGGCTTTCGGGACGCCATGGAGAAAGGCGAGGACGAAGCCCGCAAGGAGATCGCCGACGAAACGGCGAAGCCCGACACAGCTCCCGACGCCACCTTCGAGGAAACCAGGAGCGCCGAGCGCGACAAGGTCTGACCCGGCGTGTTCGACGTCGGCTTCTGGGAGATCCTGTTCATCATGGTTCTGGCACTGCTGGTGCTGGGACCCAAGCGCCTGCCCGGCGTGGTGAACAAAGTCGGCGCCTGGGCGGGCAAGGCCCGCTACATGGCCCGGAGCCTTCGAGTGCAGATCGAGCGCGAACTGGAGGCCGACATGGCGGCCACGCCACAACAACCGGCCGCGAAAACCGCCGCAAAACCGGCGGCGCAAGCGGCAGCATCCGCATCGAAGACGGCAGTCGACCCGGAGGAGGGCACGGCTTCGGAATCGGACGCCTCGAGCAGCGGCCAAAGCGGGGCTTCGGCCCCACCCACCACGCCTTCCGTAGAGAGCGCAGACCCGAAGGATGAGCGCCGAGGAACAGCCTGAGGAACTGGGCGGCGAAGCCCCCCTGCTTTCTCACCTGATCGAATTGCGGACCCGCCTCCTGCGCACGGTGGCGGTCATCGTCGTGCTGTTTATCGCCATGGCGCCATTTGCCAACCAGCTGTTCACGCTGGTGGCCGAGCCCCTGATGGCCAAACTGCCGGAAGGCACGAGCATGATTGCCACGCAGGTGGCCTCGCCGTTCCTGACGCCTTTCAAAATGGCGATGGTCGGGGCTATCTTCCTGGCCATGCCCTGGGTGCTCTACCAGGCCTGGGCATTTATTGCGCCGGGTCTCTACCAGCAGGAAAAGCGCTTTGCGATTCCGATGCTGATCTCCAGCATCATCCTGTTTTACGCCGGTGTGGCGTTTGCCTATTTTGTCGTCTTCCCGCTGATGTTCGGCTTCTTCACCGCCGTTGCACCCGAAGGCGTGGAGGTGATGACGGACATCAACTCCTATCTGAATTTCGTTATCGCGCTGTTCTTCGCCTTCGGGATGGCCTTCGAAGTACCCATAGCGACCGTACTCGTTGTCTGGGCCGGCATCACGACACCGGAGGCGCTGGGGAAGAAGCGCGCCTATGTCCTCATCGGGGCGTTTGTGCTCGGCATGCTGCTGACCCCGCCGGACATTATTTCCCAGACCCTGCTGGCCGTGCCTGTCTACATCCTCTACGAGGCCGGCATCGTCATGGCCCGTATCCTCGTACCGGACTCAAAGCAGGTGGAAGAACAACAGGCGGAAGGGTAGGGCGCGGAATCGCCGCTGCGCTCCGGAACGAGTCGGGCGGTTCTGTGAGAGAACCTCGACTTGCACGCATGTTCCCGCTGGCCCCGAGGGCCCGCGGATAGGGAACGGGCAGCCTTAAAGCCGCGCAGGCTTCCGACCCGAAGCAGTAGCGGTACTCAGTGCATTCCGGGATTACGTGTGGTCTGTTGACGACGGACTGCAGGATCGCTGCGCCATGTCACCGAGGGTTTCGCAAAGTAACTCTGCCTGGTCACGCAATTCGACAAACCCCCGCTCAGAGACCAGCTGATTCCTTAACAGGCCGCTTGTCGCGAGCGATGTAACCTCTCTGGCTGCAAACTTTCAGAATGCAGATGTGTTCGCGAAATATGTCGCTGGATCGGAGATGTCGGCAGAGGACCAGTTGCGCTTGAGTTTCATGTTTGCTCTCGACCTGCGGAATCGAGAATTTGAATACTTTCAGTACATCAATGGACTATTGGACGAAGAAACTTGGCTGGCCTATCGCCATGTGATCCTTATCAATCATTCAACAGACCTTGGTCGAACGTGGTGGGGCGAAATCGGCTGAGGAATAGTCGATCCGGAATTCGCCAAACTCGTCGACGAGTTGCTGATCAACGCCGAGCCAGACTACACCTACAAGAAGATGGCGACCTGGGCTGACAAATAGAGCCACAACGCCAATATTTGTGCCGGTCCCAAGGACGGCTCCTCGCTGTTTTCTGCGCCGTTTGTAGCGGCCTTTGTCTGCCCCGTCGCCGCGCAGCATGAAGCGGCTGTTTCCGGCCCGCGGCGGCCTATTTGAAGTGTTCTGAAGTCACTCGCTTAAGGCCGGGCAGTCGTCGACATCCCAGGGGGGTTCCCGCAATATACGGACGTCACGAGCGTCGGGGCTGCGGATGTCGCTTTACGCCGAACTCAAGCGGCGCAACGTTTTGCGCGTGGGCACCGCCTACGTCGTGGTCGCTTGGCTGGTCATCCAGGTCGCGGAGACCATCTTCCCGCTGTTCGGCTTCGACGACACTCCGGCGCGAATCGTGGTTATCGTCCTGGCCATCGGCTTCGTTCCGACGCTCATCCTTGCCTGGATCTTCGAGCTCACGCCGGAGGGCCTGAGGAAGGAAGCCGACGTCGACCGGTCGGAGTCCATCACGCCCCGGACCGCGAAGAAGCTGGACCGGATGATCATGGTGGTGCTGGCCCTGGGTCTGGCCTATTTCAGCTTCGACAAGTTCGTGCTTTCGGAATCTCGGGAGCCGACATTGCTGAACAGGCCCGCCAGGAGGGTCGCAGCGAAGCCCTAGTCGAGTCCTATGGCGAGAAGTCCATAGCCGTGCTGGCCTTCGGGACATTCGGTACCGGTAATAAAGATTCAACTTACGACATGTCGCCGGCGAGCGACCAGGAGTACCTGTCGGACGGAATCGCGGAGGAGCTGCTGAACCTGCTGGCCAAGATTCCGGAGTTGCGAGTGATATCGCGGTCTTCGGCGTTTTCCTACAAGGGCAAGGACGTCAAGCTGACGCAGGTGGCCGAGGAGTTGAATGTTGCCCACATTCTGGAAGGCTCGGTGAGGAAGGCGGGCAACCGGATACGCATCACCGCGCAGCTGATCGAGGCGCGTTCAGACACGCATCTCTGGTCGGAGACCTAGGACAGAGAGCTCCAGGACGTATTCGCGATTCAGGACGAAATCTCCGCCGCCATCGTCGAATCGCTGCGCAACACGATCGATCTCGAGGTCGAAGAATCACCGACAACCACCGCGGCGGGAAACACGGAAGCTCATGATGCCTACCTGAGGGGCCAGTATCTGCTGGCACAACGCGAGGTCAGCGGCGCCTTGCGTGAATTCGAGCAGGCCATATCACTCGATCCGGATTACGCGCGCGCTCACGCGCAACTGGCGATTGCCTATGAACTGGGATATCACGACATCAGTTACACCGAAGCCGTCGCCAAAGCCACACACCATGCCGAAAAGGCCATGGCGCTCGATCCGTCGATCGCCGAAGCACACGCCGCCGCCGGACAGCTTTCGTCGGGCGAGGGAGATTTTCAGGCGGCCTTGAGGCACTACGAGAAAGCGATTCGGATCAACCCCAGCTATGCCGACGTTTACAACTGGATGGCCAACATCCTGAACGCTCGCCTGGGACGCTATGCCGAGGCCTTTGCAATGCGCGAAAAAGCCATGCAGGTGGATCCCCTCTCGTTTCCGGCCAGGTTCAACTACGTGGACGCACTGATCAGGCGCGGCAGACTGACCGAGGCAGATCGGGAGCGGGAGAAGCTGGCCACCATGGCGCCGGTCCCACACGCCTTTCAACGCGGTTTGCGGTTGGCGCAGGGGGGCAGCTGGGCCGACGGCGCACTCGGTCTTTTGGATGCACTGTCAGTTGCCCCCGACTTTCCTTATACGCGGTATGTATTGGTCCACTTGTTTGCGTTCATAAGGCTCGAAAAAGAGGCATTGGCCATCGAGGAAGACACGGAGCCGGGCGTACTGATTTTGTTGGGAAGGCCGCGGCAAGCGGTGGCCGCCGCGCAGGCCGAACTCGCCGAAGACCTGGCCAATGACCCGGACTTGCCGGGAAACAGTGGCGAACTCGGTCTGGCCTTCGCGAGCGCCGGAGACTACGTTGAGGCACGCCCCCACCTGGAAGCTTTTTGGCAAGGAGACGCTGCCAAGCGGGTGGGCGCCAGTTTCACTGTCGATCACGCCGCGGCGCTGATTGCGGTGCGCCGGGCCGCCGGTGAAGAGGACAACGTCGCCGAGATCCTGGCGGCAATCAGGGACAATGTGCGCCGCTACAGGGAAACCGGGTTTTCGACGTTCGTAATACAGCAAAGCCCTGACTACGAAGACGGACTGGCCCGCTTTCTGGCGGGTGAGGAGCAACGGGGGCTCGCACTGATTGCCCGGGCGGTCGAAGACGGCCATTTCATACCGCCCGGCGCAGCCTACCTGCAAGATCTCTATGAGCATCCGGACTTCGCCCCGATTCGCGCGATGCAGGAGGCCCGGCAGGCCCGCGAGCGCGAACGGTTCCTCGCTGTCGTCTGCTCCGATAATCCGTATGCGGCGGTCTGGCAGCCCGCCGAGGGAACGTGTGAGCGGTTTGGGGCAGAGGACGGTCGCTGAAACACTCTAGGTTCTGCTCCTGGGTGACCGCAGGGTTTTTCGGACACGTTTCCGCGGAAACGTCCCATCAAAGCTTTTGGCCGGTTTCTGCCGGTTTTCTAGTCGCGGGGAACTTCCCGGAGCAATGTGGACTGGTCCTTGTGCCCCGACCATTTCGGCAACCCATCCACGACGTCGATAACCCGCGCGCCGTAGAAAATATGGCAGCTCGGCCGGAAGGCGGCGGGCACTCGGGGTGGGGTACCGAAATCGAACAGCGTCGGGAACGCGAGCCACATGTTCCTGCCCTCGTCGGCAATCGGTGTGCCGCACAGGGCGCAGCTGACCTTGCAGGGCAATGACCGCTCGGAGCGATTGAGGGTGGTGTTGTAAAAGCGTAGGTGGCTGACACCGGCCGTAAAGCGGACGTCCCGTTTGTCAAAGATTGCCGCCCACTGCATGGGAGCGCCGTGCAGTTTCTGGCAGTCCCGGCAATGGCAGACCTTGGCGTCCAGCGGGTCGGCACGAACCTCGTACGCAACGGCCCCGCATCGGCAGCTGGCGGCGTATCGAGGCGTGAAGCCGCGGTCGTCCCGGGACGCATATTCCGGACCGAAGTATTCCAGTGACACTACAGACCACTCTCAGGGGAGATGACGAAAGTGACCGCTTGCACTCAGGACGGTACTGAGGTCCCAAGCGGAGACTGCTTTGCTCGGCTGTATTCGGCCAGCGACGGCCTTCGCCTCCCTGGATGTGGGCTCCCCCGCAGAACTGCGGACACCCGTATGTTGAATACTGAACACCGGATCTCTAGCCATAGTTCTGGGCCCGCGGGCCGAAATTCAAAACGCGGGACATGATCGACTACGACGCGACCATCGGTCGCGGGCTCGCCGGCCGCAGCGCGAACGTCGCCACTTCCTCCGCGAATCCCTTGAGTCGGCGCGGTGCCGATGGTTCGAGCCCGGCCTGTGAACCGGTCGCGGCGATCGCTTTCACCGTCTCGGCCGCCACCAGGACTTCGCCCGGGCCGGCTTCCTCGCACAAACGAGAGGCAAGGTTCACTGCCGAGCCCACAGCAGCATACTCGAGCCGGCCCGCCCCTCCAACGATGCCCACGGTAACGAGTCCGGTAGCGACGCCGACGCCGACATCGAGCGGCTGGGGGCTTTCGTGCCAGCGACGCACGATAGCTTCCGCAAGGGACACGGCTCGCTGGGCGTGGTCGTCGAAAATGAGCGGCGCGCCCACCAGGATCAGCACGCCGTCGCCGGCATAGTCCTTCACGGTGCCTTCCAATTGCGTCACCGCTTCACCGACCTGGTCGTAGTAGACCCGCAGGATGGCGATCACTTCGTCCGAGTCGTGTTCACGCGCGTAGTTGGTAAAACCGCGCAGGTCGCAGCAGACGATGGACAGTTCGTGACAGTCGTCCTGCATGGCGCTTCGGAGCCCCCGCCGGCGCACCAGATCCAGCACGTGGGGTGACAGGAAGCGCGTGAGGAACTGGCCACGCCGGCCCTGGAGCACGTGGTAGTGCATCGCCCCGATGAGCAGGATCAGGAGCCCGACCACCGTGGCCACCGGCGCCACCTGGAACGGCAGCACCAGCCCGGAAGCAATGAAGGGGATGCCGATCAAAAAGGCGATGAGCCGCACGCGTTCGGCTACGTCCGGGCGTCGATTCAGACACAGCAACAGGGAAACGCCTGCCAGAAGCAGACTGAGTTCGAGAGGCAGGGCGAAGAGCAGAAACTCGCGGCTCATCAGGCGGCCCTCGCTGAACAGGCCGCCGATGAACTCCTGGACGCGCATCTCCGGGTACAGAACAGCGAGCACGCCGTAAACCACCACGAGTAACTGGGCGATCCAGATCGACCAGTCCCCGAAGCGGGTCTTGAGGTGGCCTGCGGGGATCGTCTGCCGGACCCGGCGGATCCACTCGTAACCCGACATGAAAGCGATTACGTCGACGAGCCCGGCCAGAACCGCCCAGGAGGGAATGTAGCCCGCCTGGAGCTTCAGCCGGAGAGTGACGTTGACGACGATAGACAGGCCGACGAAGGTCAGCGCCACCGCGAGCGCCCGACTCGTGGGCGATTCCGGGTCAGCGCGGACGAAGGCCAACGCCATGCCCAACGCCACCAGAGCCGTGATGGCAGGCGCAGTAATCGCCGGTGCGGCGGTGTCGAACAAGGCAGTGCCCCCTCGTTGTCCGCTCATTATAGAGTGCCGGGGAACGGGTGATGATCCGGGCGGCACGTTGGCGATGATGGCCTTGTTCGGAACGGTCGCTGCAGGCCGTGCAAGCCTTGCGACGGCGATTCATTGGGGCCCATGAGCCCTGTACGCGCCATTTGCGTACCGCGGGGAATCCTTTGCGTATGAACTTGAGCGGTTTTACACCCACAATTCGACCGGGGAGCTGATCTGGAGATATAGACGGTCGGAGCAAAAAGTTTTTGAGTTTTTACTCCGACCCCCGCCATTCGTTGTCACGGTCCCGGATCGATTGCCTTGAGCCAAACACGGGGCTGGGACCGGTTTCGCGTCACCCGGCCGCGATCGGCCGGAGACCGGCGAAATCTGGCTGGAGCGCGGTTTCGGCCAGCTGACTGCCATTGTCATCCGATGCCCTCGGTCAGCGACGGCCTTCGCCTCGCTGGATGCGAGCTCCGCCGCAGAACCGCAGGCGACCGTAAGTTGAAGACTTAACACCGGCACTCCAGGCCGGGGCTGTTGTTTGTCCGTTTAGATATCGGGAGCCTGAAAGCCTCCGAGTTCACTCTCAAGCAGCCGCGCAACTGCCAACACGATATCTTCTCTCCACGGGCGAGCGACGATCTGGACGCCGATCGGCAGGCCTTCCGGCGACGTGCCCCCTCGAACAACCGCGCCGGGCCAACCGGTCAGGTTGTAGGTCATCGTGTAGCTGAAGGGTCGCAGGTCCTGGCCATCCTCGCTGCCGTGGTGCATCGCGGGCAACGCGTTGACCGGGCACAGGATCACATCGTAACTCTCCATGAACGAGAGCATCTGGCTCCGACAGAGATCCATACGGGTCACTGCGTCGACGATCTCCTCGTCCGTTGCGGCCGGTACTTCGAAGACCCACTGCAGCGTGCTCTCCTCCTGACTTGTGCCGGCCGCGTGGAGAAGCTTCTTTATCAACGGCGGATCACAACGATTCCAGGCATCCATAATGACATCGTAAGACGACTCGATTCCCGTCGGCCGCGCTTCCTCAACACGAGCGCCAGCGTCTGACAGAACAGTGGCGGCTTTGGTCACAACCTGGGATATTTCTGGTGTTGGCGATTGAATTCCGTTATCCGTGTGAAACGAGACGCGGAGATCCTGCAGCTTCACATTGGAAGGATCCTGGAGAGACATGGGAACGATGTAAGGATCGACCCCGTCAGGGCCGGCGAGGATCGGCAGTAGCAGGGACAGGTCTGTCGCGTGGCGGGCCATAGGGCCGAGCTGCTGAAATGCGTCTAGCAGTCCGCCGAAGGGAAACCCATGGCCGGTTCGCGGGACACGTCCTGACGTCGGCTTGATGCCGGCGATCCCGGTGCAGTGCGAGGGAAAACGAATACTCCCACCGTAGTCACTTCCAATGTCAAAGGGAGAACCACCTGCGGCCAGTATGGCTGACGCGCCTCCGCTGCTTCCGCCCGGCGTACGGGTCAAGTCATACGGATTGTTCGTGACGCCGTAAATACTGTTGCTGGTCTCGTAAGAGAGGGTGAACTCCGGCGTATTCGTTTTACCCATCAATATGGCGCCGGAAGATTTCAGCCGAGCCACGACGGTTGCATCCCTGGATGGCACGAATGTGCTTCTGCCTTTGGTTCCGTAAGTCGTGACCATCCCCGCTGTATCGAGGGAGTCCTTGATCGTCATCGGGACTCCGTGGAGAGGTCCCGTCACCTCACCCCGCGATAACTGCGCGTCGGCTTGCCTGGCCGCATCCAGCGCCTCGTCACCCGCCAAAACAACGACGGCATTGACCTTCGCGTTGACCGTTTCGATTCGATCGAGAAACGCCTGGACCACCTCCACTGAAGAGACGTCCCTGGATCGAATTGCGGACGCCAGGGCCCTGACGGAGGAGTGGTAAATCTCCGGCGTGAGTTCGTCATCGTAGGTCAGGGCAAAGTGCTTTCTGCTCGTACATCCGATGACCCCGGAAGCAATGATCCCTGCTCCCAGCGCTTTGAGTACGTTACGCCGTGATATTGTGTTTTTCTCTTCCTTCGGCACGGCATTTTTATCAAACTGCATGCTGGGTTTTCCTTCGTTGTTCGGGTCAGCACCGTCTAAGACATTCGGTGGGCAGCCGGATTTGGCGAGTGTTCCGCTTCAACGCACCCGTCACAATCCTGCATCTGTCTGCAGCATCGTGCGAAGAGACCGTTCGATCTGACCGCCGCAATACAGCTTGCCGTAGGCCTGCTCTTGATCCGCGACATATCTTGCGAGTGAAGGCTGAGAACCGATTTCCTGGCACAGAGCATGAATGCCGGGGGCGTGATCGAGGAGATCGGCTTCGAGCTCCGGAAGACAGCGGGTCATGTTTCCGAACAGGGCGTAAACCCCAATGTCGGCGAACGTCACGGGGTCCTTGCCGACAAAGCCGCGCTTCAGGGACGCCTCGAAAATCCCCATCCAACGGGGTAAGCGCTGCGACCGAAACTGATTCCAGTCCTCTCGCACCCACATGGTGGAGCCGTTGTAACGACAGATCTCCATCAGCACGTCGTTGCAGTCCATCAGGACCTTCATGCATACCGACATCTCAAATGGGTCTTCGGGCGCCAGATCGAGCTCGCGGGACACATACAAGACAATGGCCGGCATCTGGCTCAGGGCACGATCCGATTCAAGATCACGAAGCACCGGTGGGCCCATGAAGGGAATGTCCTGCTCGCTGGGGTGCCGGGTCCTCGCTTTTTCGATTTCTTCAAAACTCGCCGCTTCGAGCAGCGGAACGTCACAATAGGCAAAGAGATAACTGACAAAGCAGCCTCTGAACGGAACAGGCCAGTACTGGAGTTGAAACCTGGGCTGCGAAGTTTCTGAAGGCATCTTCTGCTTTCCGTCAACGTTCGTTGGTCAATGGGCCCAGAGTACCTGATCCCTGTCTGTGTTTGCCCGACCGATACCGGACGGTGGAGGGCTCGATTCATCCGCGGCTCCTTGCGCTTTCCCGGCCCTCAGCGGGCCCTTTGTGGGGCCCGGTCCCCCTGGATGATTGACCCTGAAAAGGTGTGCCTTTGCCGGCTACCACACCAAAAAAAACCCCGGCGTGTGGCCGGGATTTTCCTTTCAGAACCAGGCAATCCGCGCATTCGGCTACCGCTCCGCCACCACCTCGTGGGCGCCGGTAACGCCGATCTCGTCTTCCACCGCCGTGTGGGTGGACGGGCCTTCGGCGCCGTGCATCCAGTCGATGAGCTTGTTGGACAGCAGGAACAGCACGAAGCCGGAAACCGCCGCCGTCACCGCAATGCCGCCGAAGATGGCCATCGCGTTCTCCACCTGGCTGGCGGTGTCGCCGTGGCCGATGAACGAGCCGATAAAGCCAGCGGCGTAGTTCGCCAAAGCCGTGAAGCCGAACCAGGCGCCCATCATGAGCGATGCCAGGCGCAGCGGCGCCAGCTTGGTGACCATCGAAAGGCCGATGGGGGAGAGGCACAACTCGCCCATCGTATGGAAAAAATACGCACCTACCAGCCAGATCATGCTGGTCTTCACGGACGGGTCGCCGCCCTGCTGCAGAACCGCGCCCACCATGAACAGGAAGCCGATACCCAGGAGAACCAGTCCCATGCCGAATTTCACCGGCGAACTGGGTTCGTTGTCGCCCATGCGCACCCAGATACTGGCGATCACCGGCGCAAAGACGACGATAAACAGGGGGTTCAAGGACTGGAACCAGGTCGTGGGCACCTCGAAGCTGCCCAGGTTCCGGTTCGTGAACTCGTTGGCGTAGATGTTCATGAGCCCGCCTGCCTGCTCGAAGCCCGCCCAGAACACGATGGTGAACAGGCCCATGACAAGGATCACCTTGATCCGGTCCCGCTCCACCGCGGTGAGAGGCTCATGCCCGTCCTTGCCGTCCTTGAGCATCTGGGCGCGGGACAATTCCGCCGCCGGCGTCACGCCGATGTCGCCCAAAAGCTTGCGGGCGAAGAGAAGCTGGATCACCAACGACAGCACCATGCCGATGGCGGCGCAAATGAAGCCCGCCTGCCAGTTGCCGCCGAAGGCCGCGACCACGGTCCCGACCACGATGCCGGACAGGAACGCGCCCACGTTGATGCCCATGTAGAAGATCGTGAACGCGCCGTCGCGGCGGTGGTCGCCTTCCTCGTACAGGTCGCCGACCATCGTGGAGATGTTGGGCTTGAACAGGCCGTTGCCGGCGATCAGCAACCCGAGGCCCACGTAGAAGAACAGGGTCTCCTGGCCCGGGATCCATGCATGGGGGGTGCCCAGCATGAACTGGCCCGCCGCCATCAGCGTGCCGCCAAAGATGATTGCCTTGCGCTGGCCCAGGTAGTTGTCAGCCAGCCAGCCGCCAATCAGCGGCGTGATGTACACCAGGCCGGTGAACCAGGCGTAGAGGCGCAGGGCCTCGGCGTTGGTCCAGCCCAGACCGTGGCCGCCCTGGGACTGCACCTGGTCGACGAGGTAAAGCACCAGGATGGCGCGCATGGCGTAGTAGCTGAAACGCTCCCACAGTTCGGTGCCGAACAGGAGGAACAATCCCTTGGGGTGGCCGAAGAAATCGCCGACCGGCGGTGGCTTGGTCATTCGGTGTCCTTCATCGATTGATTCGGGCCGTCATGCTGCATCGCAGAAGAGGAGAGGCGCCGGAAAACCCGCATTATAGACACGGGAATCCCGATCTCGGGCATGGCGAGTCCGGAAAAGCGTGCGCCAGGCCGACAAGCCTCCGCGTCAGCCGGAGCATGGTTATTGGCTCTGGTCACTGTAAAATAGAGGGCTTTGGTCGATCCGGCCCTCTGAGCGGAAACGAGATAACACAATGACGAAAAGGACCCTGAGCATCCTTGCGGTGGCAGCACTCGCGGCAGCCTGCACGAGCGAGACACCCGAACCCGCGGCCAGCAGTGCCCCGCCGGCCCCCGAAACCACGGAAACCGCGCCGCCGGCACTCGGCGGCAGCAAGAGTACGGAAACGCCCGCCGACTTCGTGAGCCGGATCAACGAGCAGTTCGATATCCAGAGCCGCGAGAGCGCGGCGGCCTCCTGGGTGCGCGCCAACTTCATCACCACGGACACCGCGCGGATCGCCGCCAAGGCCGGCGAGCGCCGCCTGGCCGCCCTGAGCGATGCCGTCGAACAGTCCAAGGCCTTTGACGGCAAGGAAATGGACCCTGCGACGTCCCGCAGCCTGCACCTGCTGAAGCTGGAAACCTCCATGCCGGCGCCCAACGACGCCGAAAAGCGAGCCGAGCTGACCCAGCTGCAGACCGACATGGCCGGGATGTACGGCGCCGGGAAGTGGTGCAATGACGCAGGCGAGTGCAAGGATCTCGAAGAGCTCAATCGCATCATGGCCAACAGCCGCGACTACGACGAGCTCGAGGCCGCGTGGGCGGGCTGGCGTACGGTATCGCCGCCGATGCGCCCCATGTACCAGCGTTTCGCGGAGCTGACCAAGGAAGGCGCCCAGACTCTGGGTTTCAGCGACCTGGGCACGATGTGGCGTTCCGCCTATGACATGACGCCGGAAGAGTTTTCCGCCGAAGCCGAACGCCTTTGGAGCCAGGTGGATCCTCTGTACGAGCAGCTGCATTGCTACGTGCGCGACGAGCTCGCGGATTACTACGGTGAGGACAAGGTTTCGCGCACCGGCCCGATCCCGGCCCACCTGCTCGGCAACATGTGGTCACAGCAGTGGGGCGAGATCTATGACCTGGTCGAGCCTTATCCCGGCGAGACCAGCCTGGATGTCACCGCGGCTCTCGAGTCTGCCGGCTACGACCAGGAAAAGATGGTGCGCACGGCGGAAGCCTTCTTTGTCTCCCTGGGCATGCCGGAGCTGCCCGAGACGTTCTACGAGCGGTCGCTGATCAAGAAGCCGGCGGACCGCGACGTGATCTGCCACGCCAGTGCCTGGGACATGAACCCGGCCGAGAAGGACGTGCGCATCAAGCAGTGCGTGGAGATCAACGAAGAGCAGTTCGTCACGCTGCACCACGAGCTGGGCCATATCTACTACTACCTGGCCTACAATCACCAGCCAAACCTGTTCCGCAGCGGCGCCCATGACGGCTTCCACGAGGGCATTGGCGATACCCTGAACCTGTCTATGACTCCGGATTACTACGCCGGACTCGGACTGGTCGAGGCGACCGAGGCCAATGAGAAGGCCGTGATCAACCAGCAGATGAAGCTGGCCCTGGACAAACTTGCGTTCCTCCCCTTCGGCAAACTCATCGACCAGTGGCGCTGGGGCGTTTTCGACGGGTCGATCAGCCCCGAGGAATACAACAAGGCTTGGTGGGAGCTTCGAACCAAGTACCAGGGAATCGAGGCCCCGGTCGAGCGTTCGGAAGCCGATTTCGACGCCGGCGCCAAGTACCACGTCCCCGGCAATACCCCGTACACGCGCTACTTCCTGGCCCACATTCTGCAGTTCCAGTTCCACAAGGCGCTGTGCGACACCGCCGGCCACGAAGGAGAGCTTTACGGCTGTTCCATCTACGGCAGCAAAGCCGCCGGCGAGCAGCTCTGGGCGATGATGCAGGCCGGCATCAGCCAGCCCTGGCAGGAAACCCTGCAGGCGGCGATCGGCACGGATCAGATGGACGCGTCGGCGATCATCGACTACTTCGCGCCGCTCATGGGCTGGCTCGAAGAGCAGAACCAGGGCAAGACCTGCGGCTGGTAGTCAGCAACCGATGGCGTGATCACCGGTCACGTGATCAAAAAGCCCGGCCTTGCGCCGGGCTTTTTTTCGCCGCTTTAGCTGTCTCAGCAACAAACCCGCTCCAGCCGCCTCATGCCCCGATGATTCTGCGGGAGCGCCATCCCAGAAGCCGTTTCAGCACGAGACTGGCGCCGATGGAAGCCGTCGTCCCCAGCGCGAACACAACGAGAATGAGCAACTGCAGCAGCATCCCCTGCGCCGGGACATCGACAAAACCCAGCACGAGATCGGTGGCCATCCTCAAGAAGATGATGTGCAGGAAGAACATGGCAAACGCCAGCCGCGCACACAGGGCAAGCCAAGCGGGCACGGCGTGCCTGAAACGACCCAGTAGCACGAGCACAACGGCGGCGGCAGACAGTTTCTGCACGTAAAAGAGCGATTCGATCACCGACACCCGGTCGCCGGCCGGCCAGCCGTTGAGCCTCCAGGCCAGAAGGAGCACCGTGGCTGCGCAAGCTGCCACAATGAGCCCCGGCAGCGCCGCCCGGAGGCGGCTGATCGTTCCACGATAGTCCATGCCGGCATAGACACCGATCGCGTAGACGCCGAGAAAGTAAAGGACGGACTGGACAGAGAACACGATGCCGGTCCGCGACACGACCAGGGGCAGTGCAGCAAGCAGGGCAATGCCGGCCGGGAACCGCCGGGCGAGAAACCACACCACGGGCGTCAACGCGAACAGGCAGGTCAGAACGGGTATGTACCAGTAGGGCATCAGGGCCGTTCCGTGGGGGAGGTTTTCCAACAGTCTGTTCACATAGCCTGTCGGGCTGACCACGCGTATGTGGAGAAACTCACCAGGGACGCTGACGCGGTAGGTAACGAACGTAAAAAGGGCTGTCATGATCGCGTAAGGAAGCAGCACATTCAGGGCCTTGCTGCGGAAGAAAGCCCACCAGCCCCTGGGCGCCAGAACGGCCGAGAAGAGCAGGCCGGAAATCAAAGCGAAAAACACGGTGCTGTCGTGCCAGAGCACTTCATTGATCGCGGTAATCACCGGCGCAGCGTCGGTGGCCCCGACCGCGCGGCCATACTCAACGAGCACCAGGCCTGCCGCGTGGGCCATGACGATGGTCAGAATCGCCACGCCGCGGAAGGCATGCAGAGCGTGCAGAAAGGGCTTCGGTCCCTCGACCATGGCATTCCCTTGGATCACGAGCGCCGACGGCCGGCCAGCAGCGGCCGCCAACCAAGGTATAGCCGATCCGGACCCGGCCGCCAGCGCCGGACGATGGCATAATGCCGCGCCTTTTGAATGCCCTCCAGATTCACCCGGGGATGTCCCGTTGAGCGCACAACCAGGCACCGCGAGTCCGCTGGCGATTGCCGCCGCGTTCTTTGTCGCCTACACGGTATGGGGTTCCACGTACCTGGCGATTCGCATCGCCGTGCACGATCTGCCGCCAGGTCTGCTCGCCGGTGTCCGTTTCATACTGGCCGGGCTGATTCTGGGCGCCGCCGCGCTCCTGCGCGGTCAGCCCTGGCCCCGTCAGCTGAAGGACTGGCGGGCAGCAGCGGTCATGGGCGTGCTGCTGGTGGTGATCGGGAACGGATTCGTGACCTGGGCGGAGCAATGGGTCCCGTCCAACCAGGCCGCCGTCATCATCGCCAGCGGGGCCTTCTGGACGGCTTGGCTGGGCACCTTCGGACCTCGTGGCGTGCCCCTGTCGGGCCAGGCCCGTCTGGGCCTGCTGATCGGATTTGCCGGCGTGCTGCTGATGGTCTGGCCGGAAGGGACAATGGATCGGGGAATTTTCCTCGGCCAGATCGCCATTGTGATCGCCCCCATTGCCTGGGCCGCCGGCACGGCCTACGCCCGCCACCAGGACCTGGGAGTCACGCCGCTGATGTTTGCCGCCATGCAGATGCTGGCCGGCGGACTGATGCTGACGGCCGTGGGCCTGGCCGCCGGCGAAACGGCCCGCTGGACGTGGACGCCGGCCGGACTGGGAGCGCTGGCCTATCTAACGATCTTCGGATCCTGCCTCGCCTACGGGACCTATGTCTGGCTGATCGGCCAGACCACGCCGGCCCGTCTTGGAACCATTGCTTACGTCAATCCGGTTATTGCGACGTTTCTGGGATGGTGGATTCTCAATGAAACGCTGACGCCGGCCCAGCTCGCGGGCGCCGGCATTATCGTCCTGGGCGTGATCCTCGTATCGCTGCGCAGCTAGCCGGGCCCATCCCTTTAAGGCACAAGCGGCTACCGGTTCGGTGCGTGCAGGGCTTCGCGCAGACCGCGGGTCACCTCGCGCTCACCGATACGCCACGGCGGATGGCGACGGTTGTCCCCGGCGTGGTAGAGACAGATCACGTTGCCGGCCGGATCCCTCAGCCGGGCTTCCCGCCACAGCCAGGGCTGGTCCACCGGCGGGTGTTCGAACCTCAGCCCCATGTGCTGGAGTCGTTCTACCGTCCCGTCCACGTCGTCCACCTCGAAGTAAATGGTGGCGCCAGGGGAGCCGGGAAGATTCTCGGTATGGTGCAGAGAGATCGTCGCGCCGCCGGTCGGGCACTCCAGTCGAGCGTATCGAGGGCAGGAATCGACGATCAGTGTCAGTCCCAGGCCCCGGTAGAAGGACACGCATTCACCCACGTCGCGGGTGGGTAACGTTACCTGATTGAGGTTCATCGGCGGCCTCCGTCGAGCGCGGTCAGAGGCTGACTATACTGCGGTGCAGCGAAACCTGCACCTCCTCTTTGGTCGTAGGCTCCGCGTCTAGTCCTTGCGCACCATCATCAGCTCGTAGCGCCCCGACGGGCCGATGAAGGCCGATCCGAGCCAGCTGAAGAAGCTGATCAGGATCGAGGAGATGACCGCCGTCCCGAAGCTGGACAGGGAGAAGCCGTCGAGCAGCCATGCCACCAGGCTCAGCATGGCGGCGTTGATCACGACCAGAAACAACCCCAAGGTCAGGACCGTCAGCGGCAGCGTCAGGATGATGGCCAGCGGCC
The DNA here is from genome assembly GCA_963842955.1 of uncultured Gammaproteobacteria bacterium. Lineage (GTDB taxonomy): Bacteria > Pseudomonadota > Gammaproteobacteria > Steroidobacterales > XN24 > JARFQW01. The sequence goes on along the minus strand of CAWJIJ010000002.1, from coordinate 267,729 downwards.
GTATCAGAGCGTTGATCAGGCCCAGCAGGATCGCTGCCCCAAGGAGGGTCGTGGGAGCCGCGAAGTTCATGCCCGGAACGATCTTGGCGGCCAGCCACATGGCCGCTGCGGTGATCAGCAAGCGAATCAGAAAACCCTGCATTTTTTTAGCCCTTGAAGATGTCTTCGACCGTCAGGTCGGTGTGCCGGCGGATGCTTTTGAACAGGTACCACAGCGCGATCATCATCACGGCCATGGAGGGTATGACGATCACGGGATAGGACAGGGCCGTCATGCGCCCGAGTTCTTCGTTGAACGCCGTAGTGCCGGCCGGGCTTTTCACGATCACCTTGGCGAGCACAAAGTTGAGAATAGACGAAACGAAAAACGACGCCGCCAGCAGCCATGAGGCCGTGACCAGGCAGCCTTCGAAGGCTGCCCGGCTACCGTGGGCGTCCAGCGCCGACTCGACCTTGTCCACCTGGATGACCCGCTCGTTGTAGAGCAGACTTCTCACGACCGGATACGGAGTTTTCAGGGACAGGACAACGGCGAGTCCGATGATACCGGGGACCGCTGCCTCCTTGACGGCCACCCAGCGAGGATCAAGTTCAAGCAGGCCGATGCCACCGGTCAGCAGAATGCTGATGACACCGAGTATGGAAATGAAATTCCAGCGCCGGTCCCGTACGAGATCCACAATGCCCCAGGTCAGGGGAAAGGCGAGGGCGGCCACCAGCCCACCCACGGGGCCGAGGGTCTCCTCGGTGCTGAACTTCATCAGTATCACCGCGGGGACGGCGATGTTGACGATCAGGCTGAGCCAGGGATTCTCCCGGCGTTGTTCGATCTCGGTCATGACTCCGGCCAGTCGGTAGCGGCCGGGAATTTTATCACTCCGCGGGGGCCGGTTCGTCCCCGGTTCGCCAGGGCTCGCGGTTGGCTTCGGGCAGGCCGGCGGGATCCTGGTGGATGATCACGTCGGAGCCGGGGTAGACCCGCTGCAGCTCGGCGCTCACCTGGTCAGCAATCGCGTGGGCGCGTAGCAGGGGCATATCCGGCCTGAGTTCCAGGTGCAGCTGGATAAAGCGAACGCTGCCCGCCTGGCGAGTGCGCAGGTCATGGGCGCCTGCGACCTCCGGGTGGGCCCGCGCAACTTCGAGGATCCGTGCCTGCTCCGCTTCCGGCAGCTCCCGGTCCAGCAGTGTCTGGACAGCGTTGACCCCAATCTGCCACGCGCTCCAGAGGATCCATCCGGCAACCAGCAGCGCGAAGAGGCCGTCCGCCCGGGGAAAGCCTCGTGTCGCCGCCAGCAGGGCGACGATGACGCCGACGTTGGCGAGCAGGTCGGAGACGTAATGCAGCGAGTCGGCACGGATGGCAACCGATCCGGTCTCGCGAATCACGTGGCGCTGAACGGCGAGCAGCAGCAGCGTGGCAGCGATCGCAAACCCCATGACGGCGAACCCCACGCCCACATTCTCCACGACCCGGGGCTGCAGCAATCGGTCGACGGCCTGCAGTGCCAGGAAGGCCGCCGAACCTGCAATAAAGGCCGCCTGGGCCACGCCTGCCAGCGCCTCGGCCTTGCCGTGCCCGAAGCGATGCTCCTCGTCAGGCGGGGCAAGCGCAAATCGAACGGCAAAAAAGTTGACCAGTGATGCCAGCGCATCCATCAGCGAGTCGACCAGCGACGCGACCATGCTGACGGATCCCGTATAGACCGATGCGCTGGCCTTGACCCCGATCAGGACCGCGGCGGTGGCCACCGACCAGGTCGTGGCCCGCCGGAGCAGCCGGCCGCGCCGCGCCGTATCGCCCGGTATCTCAGTCGTGGTCGTGGTCGTGGCCGTGGGCGATCTCGCCATCTGTGAAGAGCGCGTCCTTGAGTTCCTTGTCGAAAACCGGGTCCTTGCGGCGTATCCACTCCAGGGTCATCGCGGCGTGCTCTTTCTCCTCGTCCCGATTGTGCGCCAGGATTTTCTTGAGCTCCGGGTCCTTGCAGGCATCGACCCGCTGGTTGTACCAGTCAACGGCCTCGAGCTCTTCCATCAGGGAGATGATAGCCCGATGCATGTCCTTCGTTTCGTCGCTCAGGTCTTCGTATCGTTCGTGCAGGCCTTCGTTCGCCATCGATACCTCCGGCTTAACTGATCAAATGTCTGGAGAGGGTAGTCGCCCAATCGCCAAAAAGTCCCCTAGTACTTCAGGGGCACGAAATTTTGATCCTCGAACGGCGAGCGGACGTAAATCTTGTTTTCTTCCTTGGGCGGCAAGACCGGCGGATCCGGCATGATGTCCTCGTAAGGCAGGCTGTCGAGGAAATGGGCAATGCAGTTCAGCCTGGCGCGCCGCTTGTCGTCCGCGGGAATAACCCACCAGGGCGCCTGCTTGATGTCGGAGAACTTGAACATTTCGTCCTTCGCGCGGGAGTATTCCCTGAAAAGCCGCCGCGATTCCAGATCCATCGGGGACAGCTTCCAGCGCTTCTCCGGATTGTGAATCCTGGCCTGAAACCGGCGCTCCTGCTCTTCATCGCTGACGGAAAACCAGTACTTGATCAGAGTGGTTCCGGAGCGCACGAGCATCCGTTCGAATTCCGGAACCGAGCGGGCGAACTCGAGGAATTCATCGCGGGTGCAGAAACCCATTACCCGCTCAACCAGCGCCCGGTTGTACCAGCTCCGGTCGAACAGCACGATTTCGCCGCCCGCCGGCAGATGCGCCACGTAGCGCTTGAAATACCATTGAGTCTGCTCCCGCTCGGTGGGGGCGGGCAGGGCGGCAATACGCGCCACGCGGGGATTCAGGCGTTCCACGATCCGCTTGATAGCGCCACCCTTTCCGGCGGCATCCCGCCCTTCGAAAAGGATGACCACCTTTTTCTTATGGTGCTTTACCCACTCCTGCAGGACGACAAGCTCGACCTGGAGGCGCCGCAGCTCGGATTCGTAGATCTTCCGCTTCAGCCGCCCCTTTTTCGTATACCAGTCCGCGGGCCGATCCGGCGATGGCCCTGGCACACCGGACCCGGAGTCCGTTTCAGACGGAGGCATACTGCTGTTTTCACTCTGTTCCGCTGGCTGCTTCCCCATGTCGCTCCTCGCGGCCGTTATTGCAATTCCTTGCCAACTATAGCGGCCTCGAACCGGGCCGACACCCCAAGTTTGCCGCAAGGGGCGCGGGATGCGAACCTGTAAGCAGCCTCCTGAGTCCTGGAAACCGCGATGAAGAAACTGTTCCTTCCCGCCATCATGCTGATCCTCGGCTGGGGATTCTGGATCAGCCCCGAGTTCATGCGGGTCGCGGCGGGCGTAGCGATCTTCATGTTCGGGATGCTGTCCCTGGAGGAAGGTTTTCAGACATTCACGGGCGGGATTCTCGAGCGCATTCTCGATGTCTCGACAAAGGGTCCGATACGCAGCCTGGGCTTCGGCCTCGTCACCACCACCCTCATGCAGTCCAGCTCCCTCGTGTCTCTTTTGACGATTACGTTCATGAGCGCCGGCCTGATCAGCCTGGCCCAGGGTATCGGGATCATCTTCGGGTCGAACATTGGCACCACAACCGGCGCATGGCTCATGGCGACGGTGGGTGTGAAGATGGACATCGCCAAGTTTGCGCTGCCCATGCTTGTCTTCGGAATCCTGCTGATTTTCCAGTCCGATCGGAAACTGAAGGCTGGCGGCCAGATTCTGTTCGGTGTGTCCCTGCTGTTCCTCGGGATCGCCAACATGAAGGGCGGCTTCGAAACCCTGAGCCAGAGCATCGACCTCTCCCAGTACGCCGTGGCCGGGCTGCCCGGGCTGCTCCTTTACGCCTCCATCGGCATCGTTGCGACCGTCGTCATGCAGTCTTCCCACGCGGTGCTGATGCTCACCATCGCGGCACTGGCCACCGGCCAGGTCACCTATGACAATGGCCTCGCCCTGGCCATCGGCGCCAACGTGGGCACGACCATTACCGCCGTCCTCGGCTCACTGAACGCCAACGCTGCGGGACGGCGGCTGGCGGGCGCTCACATGATTTTCAATTTCGGCACCGGCCTGATCGCCATCCTGCTCATCGGACCGATCAAGGCCCTCGTGGATGTCTCCGCCGGCTGGTTTGGCATCGCCGAAGATGACTACACCCTGAAGCTCGCCCTGTTCCACACGGTGTTCAATGTGCTGGGCGTTCTGGTCTTTATGCCGCTCGTTGGCTGGATGGTGCGCTTCCTGGAGCGTGTGATACTGGACAAGACGCCGATGGAAGCCGGCGTCGAGCAGGCCATGTTTCTCAACAGCGCAGCCCGGGAGATTCCCGACGCCGCCGTGGTCGCCCTGGACCAGGAGGTCCGGCACCTGGCAACGAACGCGTCCGAGGTGATTGCCGCGTCCCTGCAGCTTCCCGTACCCGCCATCGTCGGAACCGTGCCCATGGCGGAGGTGGTCCGGGCCGCCGGTCACTACGAGCATGTGAGCGTGAAGGAGCTGTATCGGACACGGATGAAGGGGATCTACAGCGAGATCGTGGAGTTCGCTTCACGGGCGACATCGGCAATGACCCCGAACCAGGCGGAGGCGGTTTACAGCCTTCGCAGTGCAGCCCGTGACCTGGTCGAGAGCGTCAAGGCCATGCGCCTGCTGAAGCGCAATATCGGCCGTTACATCGGTCACGAAAACGAGGCCATGCGGCAGGAGTACAACCGGATACGGGAGCATTTGGGTTCTCTTCTGCGCGAGCTGCACCGCATCCGTGAGGAAGCGGATGCGGAAACCGCCATCCTGCGTCTGGAGGCGCTGAAGACGGCTATGGCTCGCGACGACATCCTTGCCAACGGTCGCCTCGACGAGCTGATCCGGACCGGCCAGATCAGCCGCGAGATGGCTTCGTCCCTGATGAACGACTCCGACTATGCCTACGCCGTGCTGTCCAAGATCGTTTCGGCGGCCGACCGGGTATTCAACGTCGGCCGGGAGTCGGAGTCGATCGACGAAGGTCGCCCCGGGGCGGGCGAATCGGGTGAGGAATCCGAACTGGACCGGCGAGAAGAACTACTTGATTCCATCCAGGAAACGGGCCCATCGGAGGAGCCGGTCGTTGGCGACGTGAAGCCGCGCTGAACCGCGCAGAGACAGACCCCTACGCCAAGTACGGTAGCAGCGCCGGACCGTCTTCCCCGCCGGCTTGAAAGCGCAAAACCGCCTGCACGGAGGAAACGTCCAGGCACAGGGCAAAGTCCTCTGTCCGGAACCAGGGCCGGGCAGGATCAAAGAACTTCGCACCGCTCGGATCCCGCCGCAGACGATTCCGTATCGGGTCGATACCGGGAAGAACCCCACTCCGGATCCCTGCCGCAAGGTACTCGGCACACAGCACGTCATCGAGGGTGCGTTCCGCGGCGTTCCAACCCATGGCGACGAGACTGACCACGGGGGAATTCAACTCTCGCACGTAGTCCACAACGGCCCGCGCGTTCACGAAACTGCCGGTGATCACACCCGTTGCGGCCGCGCTCTCTCCGGCGGCCAGCAGGCCCTGGACACCCGCGCTCGTTCGCTGCACCAGAATCCGTCCGGTCAGATCGGCCGTCATGATGTCGGCGGGCGAGTTGCCGAAATCGAAACCCGGCAGCGGCCGGCCGTCCCGTTCCCCCATGAGCAGCCAGTCCGGATGCCGGTCCCGGACGGAGAGCGCATCCTCGGGCGAAGCAACCGGATGAATCCTGACCGCCCCCGCGGCGATGGCCAGCGGAGCCACGCTGAATGCCCGGAATACATCGATCACGACGGTGAGCCCCGCCGCCCGGCGAGCACCCTCGAGCAAGTGAAGAATGCGGATCTCCGGCACGTATCAGGCGCGACGCAGTATGTCTACCGCCAGGCTGATCCGGCGGCGGCCCGCCGAGAAAGGCACGGTTCGATGGTAGAGGTAGGAGGGAAACAGGAAGAGCGTGCCCTCGGCGGGCCGAAATAGTTTTACCGGGTGGGGCCCCCCGTGGGCGAGCTCGTCCGGCGGCTGGCCGAACTCGATCCAGCCCTCGTGCCCGTCCCCGGCGACCACGTCTTCGGGCAGCTCGGCGTAGTAGACGCCCGAGAGCCAGGCGGCTGGATGAATATGGGGCAGCTGGTGGCCGAACTTCTCCATGATGACCGCCCAGATGACGAGGCGGTGTTCGGCTGGCCTGGGCCCGGGAAACGGATGTCCCGCCGGGACGGCGACGACGTCGGCGTATTCGCTCACCGCGGTGCGGATCGCGTCGGCCAGCAGGCCGACCGGGCCCGGATCCACGCCCAGGAGATCCCGCGTGTGGCTGCCCTTGCGAGTTGCGTGGCCGACGGGCTCGTAGCGCCGGGACGGATGGCGGGCCACGAAATCCGCGAGATCGCAGTTGAAATCGGCAAGGCTGGCATATCCCCGGGGTACTGGCAGAGGCACCGCCCGCACGACCTGGTCCAGGGCCAGAAGATCGCTGGCTTCCGGCAAGCGGCCCAGGTCGACGAGGGCAACCGCGCGTGCCGCGATGGCGCCCGGATTACCCGGATCGGCCTGCAGGCAGCGGTCTGCGCAGGCCATGGCCTCACGGGGACGGCCGGCAGCGATCAGGGCATCGGTGAGCCGGTTCCCGGTGACCGTATCAGCCGGCTGCCGGGCCAGGGCCTCCTGATAGGCCGCAACAGCCCCGTCCAGGTCCCCCGCATCCTGGAGCGCCATGCCGAGGTTGGCCCAGGCGTCGGCCAGATCCGGACACTCCCCGAGCAACTCCCGATATTCCGCGATCGCCGTGATCAGATCGCCGGCGCGGTGCGCCGAGGCCGCCAGGAACTCACGAACACGCACATCGCCGGGGTCGAGTTCCCGCGCTTGCGTCAGGGCCTGGCGGGCGTCCGCTGGCTGGTCGGCGGCAAGGAGCGTAGCCCCCAGGTTGCGCCACGCCCGCGCCAGTCCGGGGTCCAGCAAGGTCGCCTCGCGAAAGGTTTCCAGCGCTTCGTCAATACGGTCCCGGCTTCGCAGCACGTGGCCCAGGCGGTCGTGTAGTTCGGCGTCGGCCGGGTCGAGTTCCAGGGCGCGGCGAAAAGCCGCCTCCGCTTCCGGCAGGCGACGCAGGTTGTTCAGAGCGCGGCCCAGGTCGCTCCATGCGGCCGCACGGTCCAGCCGCGGCGTGGCACGTTCCAGCAGCTCTACGGCATCGGCCGGACGGCGCAATGCGAGCGCAAGGCGGCCGGCCGCGTGGAGCGTGGGCGGGTCATCCGGAGCCGCCGCCAGGGCGGGCCCGATGGCGCCGCGGGCCGTTTCCAGGTCACCGGCGTCCAGCGCCGCGAGAGCCCGGGCAAGAAACGCGGCGGTCACGGCCGTCTCAGCCCCCGGCGGCGGCCTGCGTCCGGAATTCCTGGTCGCCGACCAGGGCCTCGAGCTTTTCGGTATCCCGGGTGAAGTTGCGGATCCCATCGGCCAGCTTCTCGGTGGCCATGGCGTCCTCGTTGAGTTCCCACCGAAAATCTGCTTCGCCGAAACTGACGCGATCCTCGCCCAGCGCCTCGGCCTTGTCCGCCGACAGCTTGCGCGGCACATCCCCTTCCGCCGCTTCGAGTTCAGCCATGAGGCCTGGAGAAATCGTCAGGAGATCGCAGCCCGCCAGTTCGAGGATCTCACCGACGTTCCGGAAACTCGCACCCATAACCACGGTGTCGTAGCCGTGACGCTTGTAGAAATTGTAGATACGGGTCACCGACTGCACCCCCGGGTCTTCGGGAGCGGGATAACCGTCAACGCCTTCGCTGGCCTTGTACCAGTCGAGAATTCGGCCGACAAACGGCGATATCAACGTAACCCCCGCGTCCGCACAGGCGACGGCCTGGGCGAACGAGAAGAGCAGGGTCAGATTGCAGTGAATGCCGCGCTGCTCGAGGCGTTCGGCGGCGCGAATGCCCTCCCAGGTCGAGGCGATCTTGATCAACACGCGATCAGGGCCGATACCGGCGGCGGCGTATCGCTCCATGATGGCCTCGGCACGGGCCACGGTGGCCTCGGTGTCGAATGACAAGCGGGCATCCACCTCCGTGGAAACCCGCCCTGGCACGATGCCGACGATTTCCTTGCCGAAATTCACCGCCAGCTGGTCCAGCGCGATCTCGAGCCGGCCATCTCCGGCCGCCACGGCGTCCTCTACCAGGTGCTGGTACTGCGGATCCTGGGCTGCCTTGTAGAGCAGGGACGGATTCGTGGTCGCATCTACCGGCTGATACTGGCGAATGGACTCGATGTCGCCGGTATCGGCCACAACAGTGGTCAGTTCGCGAAGCTGGGCCAGCTTGTTCATGATCGGGGGTCTCCGGGTCGAGGCTGGGTTCGGGCCTGGATCCCGTGATTATATCGCCGACTTGATGACGTTCCGTGGAAGGCGTGAAAGCCGTGGGCCCAGCGGCACTCGGGGCCCTTCGCAGACCCTGGCTACTCCGCCTCGTCGGACCCCATCTCATGGCGCATCGCGGTCCGCGCATGGGCCTCCACCTCGTCCAGCGAGGTGCCATAGTCCTTCAGGTAACGGTCGATCATCGAAGCGCTGACACGATCAGCGTCCTGCAGTGTCTTGCGGGTGCGGCGAATATCCTCGAGAAGAAACTGCCGGCCGTCCGGTGTCAGCAGTTCGTGGACCTTGTCCACCATGTAGCCATGGATCAGGTCGTTGCGCTTGCGGATGGCCTTGAAAATCATTTTCTTCTCGGCCTTCGTGAAGTATTCCTTTTCGCGCACGGCAAAGAACAGTTGCCCGAGGGTTTTCCCGACCCGGGCCGGCGACAGGGACTCCCTGGGACCCTCCGGGAAGTGCACCTGGTCGTATCGGGTGGCGAGGGCCATGAGCAGAATGAGCCCGAATTCCAGGACCTGGGCGTCATGCAGGGCAGCGCCGAATTCCGCATAGACCGGGGTCAGATCGGCGTCACTGACACCTTCTGCGCCGGCGTCCACCACCTCAGCCGGTCTCCCCGTCAGCCGGCGGGTCTTCGGTCTCGGGTGGCGGAGAATCGTTGCCCATATCCACGACCACCTGCCATCGGCCATCCCGGCCTCGCCGCCAGACATTCAGATACTTGCCGTAGCGGGGCTCGGAATCGTCCGCCTCGGCGGGCCGCAGCACCCACTCGCCCCAGGTCCAGCCCATGCTGCCGCCGCCACCCAGGTGGGCGGCGCGCGGCTCCCAATCCAGGACCCAGCCATCGCCTGCGTCTTCCAGCCCGGCGACGATCGCGTCGCGTCCGGTCACGGGCTGGCGGTCGTCCGGCAGCTGCAGTGCCTCTTCGGCCAGGAATTCTTCAAACGCTTGCGCCGCTCCGGCCTCGACGGAGCGCGCCGCAAAAGCCCGGTCCGTCTCCAGCAATTCGGAGGTCAGCCCGCTCTCGTCCATGGGGGCTCCGCAGGCCGAAAGAGCAAGGGCAAATAAGCACAGGGTGGTGCGGCGTAGCAAAACGAACTCCTTAGCGGCGCAGTAGCAGATTGACGACGACTGACAGGACAAGGCTGACGATGATCATCGACGTCAGCGGGATCAGCAGAACCCCGTTCTCGCGTTCGATCCGAATGTCCCCCGGGAGCCTGCCGAACCAGCTGAGCGCCCCCGGCCAGACCTGGAGGAGGAGTCCCGCAACGAGTAGCAGAACCCCGGCCATGATAAGCAGCTTGCCCAATCGATTGCCCAATACCCGGGAACACGCAGCCTAGCCGCCACGCCGTGGATCAGCAACGGCCAGCCCCGGCATCCCCCTGACCCTGGGGCAGGGAGCGCCGCCGGCGGCCGGCATCCGCATGTTGTGCGTACCGGGAGAATGCGCTCCTCAGCCAGGACTCCACAGGGGCCGGCGGGCCGCCGCCCGGGCAGGAAAACGGCCGATTCGGCCGAGGTAACGACGCAGGTGCCGCCGCCGAAACAGTTCAGGCTCCCAGCCCCGATCGGACAGGCGCCTGCACTGGGAAGGCCGAACGACCCATGCGTGGGCCCGTTTTTCATCGCCATCGCCGGTCCACACGGAAATCACCTGGCGCCGGTAGAGGTCCCCCTCGAACAGGTCCAGCAGGCGTAGCGACCGTGCACTCACCTCGGGATAGAGCACGCCGTGGACGCAGCCGCCGGCCCAGGGCCGGATCCCCGGGTAGACCGCGCCGCGGACCCGGAAACGGGCATAACCGTCGATGCGCCCAGAACGTCCGGCGATGGCCAGGCCCGTCACAGCGGCCACCACCTCCGCAAACATCAGCGTCCCGTAGGCGAAGACGGCACCTGAACGGCCGGCATCCAGGGTGGCGGATCGACGCCCGTCCAGGCCGGCCATCCGCTAGAGCCCGTAGCCTCTCGCCATCAGAACGGCGAGCAGGGGCAACAGCAGCACCAGGAACAACTCGACGCGGATCGCGAAGACAAGACTCCGGGCCCGGTTCACGGAGACCTCGGGCGGCTGGCCCTGGCGAAGGGCTCGCCGCCAGCCCAGGAACTGCATCGTGGGATACACCGAGACAAGAACCAAGGCGAGAAACAGCCCGAACTTCGCATGAAATACCGGATTCGAAAAATAGAATGCCGGCCCCATGCCGAAGTACAGGACCCGCAGAATGCCCGTCACCAGGACCACGAGCGCGGACAGGCCGTAGACCAGGTCCAGACGGATCAGGCGCCGGGCGGCCTGCTGGTCGAGGGGCGGTCTGAACAACAAGTGCTCTGCCGCGAGGGCGGCCAGGAGCGTCATCATGGCCAGGAAGTGCAGCCAGGCCGTGGTTATTTCCGCCATGGGACTCACCGGCAGGAACGGCATAGGCTGCACATATTGCCAGTGTTCGCCGGCACCGGCCATCAGGCTACCCGCCGGTCCGGAGGGGAAACGCCATGTACCGCATCGCCCGTCTGAGCGCCGCAGCGTTATTTCTTTTGATCCTCGGCCACGGGTTTCCCCGAAGACGCTTACAAGACCACAACGATCATCGGCCAGTCCGACGCCTTGTTCGGGACCGGCGTCGTCGTGAGCGGCCGCGCGGACTCCAGCAAGAAGGGGTTTGCGTGGAGCAACGTCGTGCTGGATGAGGAAGGCACGGTCGGCGGGGCCTGGAGAAGAACACCGCGACGGTACCTCTGCCGGATACGAAGGGAACCGTTCTGACAACCCACGCCGGCGAGCCGCCCGCTGCGCAGATCGATGAATTGATCGGCAGGATCAAGGCGGGACTCTCACGGTCCGAGGCAGCCCGGGCGGAACCCCGGCGCCGGCCCTTACCACCACTCGGTGCCGGGCGGGCCCTTTACCGGGCCGCGGATCTCGTTGGTGATCCAGCCACCGTAGAACGGCCCCGGTTGGGGCCGAACCCGCTCGCCGTTGACGAAACAGCCGTCGACGCGCCCGGGATAGAAAGCCACCCAGCCCGAGAGCGCCTCGAAAGGGGGCTCCGCTCGGGGGTAGGACCAGGCTGCCTGACGGGCACGGCGCTCACCGGCCCTTACGTCGAAATAGACAGCCCGGCCCTTCCACTCGCAGAAACTGGATCCGCCGGCGGCTTCGAGAAACTCTCCCCTCACGTCCCCGGGCGGGATGTAGAACGTCGGCGGGCTGGCTGTTTCCAGGTGCCGGACTGTCTGCACGCTGGAGGCGATGAGTTCTCCCGCAAACCGGACTTCCACCCGGCGCGCGTCTTTCACCAGCTCCGGCGGGCGAGGATAGGCCCACACGGATTCTTCGCCGGGTCCCGCGGCCTCCGGTTCAGGCAGAGCCAGGCGCGACCTCATCCCAGACTGACTGCCGTGCCGCTGGCACTGACCATCATCATGCTGCCGCCCTGTCCGAGGACCTCGTAATCGATGTCCACACCCACGACGGCATCGGCACCCAGCTTGCGGGCTTCCTCCTCGAGTTCCTCCAGCGCAAGTTCCCGCGCCCGGCGCAACTCTTTTTCGTAGGCGCCCGAGCGGCCACCGACAATGTCGCGAATACCGGCGAACATGTCCTTGAGCACGTTCGCGCCCAGGATGGCCTCGCCGTTGACCACGCCCCGGTAGGCAGTGATGCTGCGGCCCTGGATGTCCGGCGTCGTCGTCACAATCATTTCAACTCCTCGCTGTGTCGGATATCTCCTGCTGCCAACCTCGGAATTCGCTGGCCGGCCGTCTTCACGGATCGGTCCGGGTGGAATCGATCCAGGCTTCAGCCTCGATCTCCACGGTGAACTCCGTTGCGATCAGCGCGCTGATCGCTAACAGCGTCGTGGCCGGCCGAATATCGCCGAACACCTCACCGTGCGCGCGGGCCACGTCTTCCCAGTCACTGATATCGGTGACATACATCCGGGTACGGACCACATCCTCGAGCCGCGCGCCGGCGCGGTGGAGGGCCGCATCGATAATCTCAAGGCAGCGGCGAGCCTCGGCGTAAGCACCTGCGTTCTTCATGGGCTCGCCGTCCGGAGTCAGCGCCACCGTGCCGGACACCCACACATGGGGTCCCCGCCGGACGACCCGGCAGTACCCTGCCCGAGCCTCCCACGGGGCGCCGGAGCCGAGATTCATCCGTTCATCCATGACCGGCGGCCCGGCGGCGCGACGGCAATACCGTCAGGGTCTCGAGGAAAGCCCTGGGCCGGCCGCCGGCCAGTTCCAGCCAGCCCACGGAAACCGGCAGACGGAAACGTCTCGGACCGGCACTGCCCGGATTGACCCACAGGATGTTCCCCTGACATTCCACCACCGGCTGATGGGAGTGCCCGAATATGACCACGTCGACGTCCGGCGTGGCCCCTGCCGCGGACCGTTCATGCACAACCAAAATCCGCCGGCCCGCCAGCTCCAGCTCGAGACGCTCCGGCAGCTCGCAGACGGTCTCGCCACGATCCACGTTGCCGCGGACAGCATGCACGGGGGCAACCCGGCTCAGGCCTGCGATGACTTCGGGCTTGCCGATGTCGCCCGCATGCACAATGCAGTCGGAACCCGCCAGCGCCGTCACGGCCTCCGGTCGAAGCAAACCGTGGGTATCGGCGATCAGACCGACGCGCATGCCGTTCTCACGTCTCCGCGTCCCGGTGCACGGTAGCGGGGGAAAAGGCCGGCACGCACACGGCAACGTATTCCGCGCCACCGGCCATGGGGGTCGAATAGCGCACCCACTCGCCGGCCGCGGTGATGACCGCCTGACCGGCATGCACATCCATCACGCCGTCACTGTGCTCGACCCGGAGCATGCCCTTCGTCACTACCGTGATTTCCTCGAAGTCAGGGCGCTGGCCCGGTTCGGACCACCCTTCGGGCGAGCGCATCCGGGCCACGCTGACGGACTCGTGCCCGGTGCGAACCCGACCGGCGAACTCAGCGATCTGTTTCGGCGGCGTACCCACCGCCTCCACGATAGCGGGTTGGGCGACCAGGGTAGGCATCGATGGTTCTCCTTGCACCGGGGGGTTCTCCTTGGACCAGGAACGATTGTAGGTGACCGGCCTGGTGTATGCTGAGCACGGAAGGCCGAACCGATGAACCAGACACCCCCCAATATCGACACGCTCCGCAAGGACGCCGAGGCGGGCCGCCCGGGGGCCTGCTACAACCTTGGCGTGTGGCTGCTCAACGGCGACGGCGGCCAGCCGGATCCACAGGGCGCGCGTGTCCAGTTCGAACGGGCCGCAGAGCAGGGCCATGCACCATCCTGGTCCGCGCTCGGCTATCTCGCTCTCCGCGGCCAGGGCGCCGACCCTGCGCCGCGTATGCGTGTTTCGACGAGGCCGCGCGGCAGGGCTACCAGGAAGCCGTCTACCGGCGCGGGGAGTTGCGGGCGTCAGGGGTCGGCACTCCGGTCGACCTCGCGGCGGCCCGCCAGGACTTCGCTGCGGCCGTCGATCACTCCCAGGCGCAGCTGCACCTGGCCTACTGCCTGGAACTGGGACTCGGCGGACCACGAGACCCGGCGGCCGCCACGGCGCTCACGGTAATTGCCGCCCGCTCCGGTGATCCGGCGGGACTGCTGGCACTGGGACAACGGCTGGAGCGGGGCCATACCCTGCCGGCTGACCCGTGCGCGGCCCGCTGGTGCTACGAGGAATCCGCCCGCCGGGGCTGTCCCGAAGCCGCATCCGGAGCAGATGACCTCGCCTGCGCCGAGCCGGCTTCCCCGCCGGACCTGGACCGGCTGTCCGCGCCGGACAATGACATGGACCGGCCGCTCCCGGGACCATCGATCGAGACCGCGAGCTGGCAGCCGCGGGTCTTTCGTTTTCACAACATGCTGAGCCTTTGGGAACGTTCTCACCTGATTCGCCTCGCGGCGCCGCTGCTCAGGCCTTCCCAGGTGATCCAGCGCGGCTCGGGAGAGAATGCCTCCGCGAGCGGTCGGCGCAGCGGAGTCACGCGGCTGACCGCCGGCCTCAAGGACGTGGTGGTGGCCAGCATCGAGCGACGAATCGCGGACCTGACGCACTTGCCCGTGGAGAACGGGGAACCCATAGCGGTCCTCCACTACGGAGCCGGAGACGAGTATCGGCCCCACTACGACTATTTCGATCCCCGGGTCCCCGGAAGAGACGTTCCCTTGTCCCGGGGAGGGCAGCGCCTGGCGACATTCATGATCTATCTTTCCAGCGTATCCGCTGGTGGCCAGACCCGGTTTCCGGAAGCCGGCCTCACCATCGACCCGTCACCGGGCACGGGCCTGTTCTTCTTCAACGTGCTTCCCGACGGGCAACTGGACCCAGCCAGCCTGCACGCCGGATTGCCCGTCGAGCAGGGCCGGAAGTGGCTCGCCACGCGCTGGATCCGGGAACACGCCTACACCGGCGCGATCTGAACAGACCTCAGTCGTAGGCGAGGACCGAGTGGATCTCCCGCCCGGGCAGGCTTGCCCGGCCACCCAGGCCGGTCAGTTCGATCAGAAAGCTCAGACCTGCCACCTCCGCCCCGCGGCGCTCGACCAGTTCGCAGCTCGCCGCCGCGGTTCCGCCGGTAGCCAGGACATCATCGACAATCAGCACCCGGTCGCCGGCGTCCAGCGCGTCCAGGTGCATCTCCAGGGATGCGAACCCGTACTCCAGCCGATAGTCGGCCCGGTCCGTGGCCGGCGGCAGCTTGCCCGGCTTTCGCAGCGGCACGAACGCGACCGAAAGCTCCCATGCCACGAGCGCCCCGAATATGAAGCCGCGGGCTTCCATCCCTGCCACCGCGGTGATCGGCTGGCCAAGAAACGGGTGCAGAAGCTGATGAACAGCCAGGCGAAGCACGCCAGGCTTCCGCAACAACGGGGAAATGTCCCGGAACACCACGCCGGTCTCGGGAAAATCGGGTATGGCGCGAACCTGGTCACGGATACGCTGCATCGCTCAGCCTCCCCCGGCGGCGCGTACCGCGCTCACCGATGCCCAGGTCGATACGGAGTAGGGCACCAGGTAGGTCAGACCCATCTTCAGCCAGTCCAGGCCGGACACCGTGCCGGCGGCAATCCGGTCGCCATGATTGATCAGCACAAGAAGCGTCCCGACGACGAGGGCGACTCGCAGTGACCTGCGAACGACGTCGGCACGACAGGCGGTGGCCAGCCATTCACTCATCAGGCCTGCCTGAAGACGATAAGACCAATCAGGGCGAGCAACGATCCGCCCCAGATAACGAGATTCAGAACGACAGACTGGCGGGCCTTTTTCTGTTCCAGCCACGTTCGGGGGCGCACGCCCTTGAGCGCGAACACCGAGACCCCGGCAACGTTCACACAGACGACGTTGACGGCCAGCAGCAGAGCTGCACCAGACGCAAGTTGCAGATTGCCGTGGCCCAGCATAATGCCCATGGTCGCCGCGGGGGGCAGCAGGGCAACGGCCACCATGACGCCAACCAGAACGCTGGGCAAACCCGTGCTGATGGACAGCACGGCGGCGGCCCCGGACGCCAGCGCCAGCGTCACCGAGTCCAGGCCGACTTCGGTTCGCTGCAGCAGCTCCTCGCTGACCAGGTCGCCCCGGAGCAGAAAGCCGATGGCCGCACTCAAGGCGACGGCGAACGCGATGCCGCCCAGGTTGGTGATCAGTGCCCGCCAGGCCAGGTCCCGGTCGCCGAGGGCCACGCCCAGGGCCTGTGCCAGGCTGGGTCCCAGCAGCGGCGCAATCACCATGGCGCCGATTACCACGGCAACGTTGTCTTCCAGGAGGCCAACGGCGGCCACCACCGTGGAAAGAAACACGAGCTGGAGAAAATTCGGCGTCCAGGTGGGCGTTTTTCTCGATGCTGTTGTAGAGCTCTTCGCGGGAAGCCGCGTTCTTCTTCGCCTCGCGCTGGCCTTCGTCCTCTTCCTCGGGTCTCGGTAGCCTCCGGCCTTGGCAGCGAGGCTTCCACGTTGATGATCACCAGCCGTGCTTGGGAGGAGGCGGCGAGCACCGTGTGTAGCGCGTCGATGATCGGCTGGGTGGACTCCGAGTCGGTGACCATGCGCACCGACACCCGCCCCTCCTCCTGAGAGGCCCCGACCCAGCAGTCGACGGCCCCCTGTTGCTCGGCGATTCCGAGAACCGTATCGGTGTGGCCCTCTTCGGCCACGACTTCGATGAGCTTCATCGACTTCGTGGCCCCGCAAGGAGCCAGATCACGAAGCCAACCACTGGTACGAGCAGCACCAGCGCAATCCAGCCCACCTTGGCTCCGGTGCTGGCTTCGCTCTGGAGAACGTTCACGGCCGCCCAGATCTGGGCGATCAGGACCAGCACCGAAAAAAATCCGACTTCGAACCTCATCGCCAAGCTCCCCCGAGCGAGACCGACAGCTGGGTCAGCTGCGCCCGCGCTCCTCCCGTTCCAGTACCTCTGCCTCCGCCGTGGCGGCGTTGATCCATTCGGTTATCGCCGGGTGCTCGGCGATCCGGCGGCACCAGTCCCGGGTCTCCGGCGGCGTGTCCACACCATAGGTCAGAAACCGCAAGGCCACTGGCGCGAACATCGCGTCGGCCACGCCGAAGTCACCGAACAGCCAGCGCCCATCGTGTCCGTAGCGGCGGCGGGATGACTCGAGAATCTCGCACATCCGAGCCACATCCGCCCGGGCCTCCTCAGAAAGCGTCACGCGCCGGTCCCGCGCGCGGCAGTTCATCGGCAGCTCCTCACGCAGCCCCGCGAACCCGGCGTGCATTTCGCAGGCCGCCGACCGGGCTTCCGCACGGACACGGGGATCCCGGGGCCAGCCTCGGCCACCCCAAAGAACCTCACTGACGTATTCGCAGATAGCAAGCGAATCCCAGACCTTGAGCGTCCCGTGGAGGAGTACCGGGACACGCCCCGAGGGCGAGTAGTCGAGAATTTTCTCGCGTGTTCCAGGCTGATCGAGGGCAATGCGGACCTCACGGAATTCCAGTCCCGCATGGCGCATGAGCAGCCACGGGCGCAAAGACCAGGAAGAATAGTTCCGGTTGCCCATGACCAGCGTGAGGTCGGCCATGTCAACGCTCGGGTTCATGGTTGCACCATTCGTGGCCATCGATCAGGTCTATGCAAACGTTGACTCGGGCGAAGCGCGTGGCGTCGAGCATGGCGAGGAGACTCACGAGTATGACGATCACGATTGCGGACACCGCCGCAGCTCGCAGTGGAAAGGGCAGGGTATGGCGCCTCCAGCGCCGCCGGGGGATAAGCCAGACCGCACCGGCGACTACGAGCAGTGAGATCAGGAATTGCAGGGGCCTGTCGATCATGACCGGGAGCCTTGTGCCTGTTTGCCTCCGTCCGGGCCTTGGAGCCCAGAGGATAGCGCACGGCCCGTAGCGGGGCCGGCCGGTTCAGTCGCCATACACGAGGTGGACGAGATTGCCCGGCGCCATGATCCAGAATCCCTGCAGGTCGCCGGGCAAGGCTTCGATATCGTCGCAACGGCGAATGCCCGCCTGTTCGAGCCATCCTGCCGCCCGCTCCGGATCGTCGCAGCGCACGTCCAGCCAGATCTCTGCCTGGCTCAGGTGGTTGACCGGATCAATCCACAGTGTCTTGTCCCCGAACCGGTAGGCCAGGCCCGGCCCCGGGACATCAATGGGTTCGAAGCCGAGAACGTCGCCATAGAACGCCACCAGTGCCGCGAACTCGTGTACAGGCACCTTGACCGCAATGTTCCCGCCCGGCTGAAAGACCGGCCGGGGGTCACGCTCACTCATCGCGCAGCACCAGCGCAAGGCAGACAGCGGAATCCGGACACAGGCGCGCGAATTCCGGACTGCCGGCAATCGCCGGCGGAGCTTCCCCGCGCGCCCGCCTCTGAAAACCGAAGCCGGGAAAATAATCGGCGGCCGTGGTGGTCAGCAACCAGACGCTGAACAGTCCTGACGCCTGGGCCTGGTCGATCAACTGCCGCGTCATCCGACCGCCGAGCCCGGCACGCCGGCTGCCTGGAGCCACCGCGATCGACCGGAGCAGGCCGTCGTGCTCGTGGATCTCCAGCGCCCCGGTGGCAAGCAGCGATTCATCGCCTGTCGCCCTGGCGACCAGGAAACTCGCAAGGGAAGCGGAGGACAGATCCTCCGTGGGCAGGCCGGCCTGCTGCAGAAGCTCACAGACCGCGGACAGGTCGGCGGGGACGGACGGCCTCAAGCGCTCGTTCACCCGTCCAGGCCGCCCGCGGC
Source organism: uncultured Gammaproteobacteria bacterium (assembly GCA_963842955.1). Lineage (GTDB taxonomy): Bacteria > Pseudomonadota > Gammaproteobacteria > Steroidobacterales > XN24 > JARFQW01. The sequence goes on along the minus strand of CAWJIJ010000002.1, from coordinate 249,162 downwards.
CCGCAGCCACTGGCGGATAGTCTGGGCGGGATGCGCGCCCGCCTGCTGCCCGAGCAGTTCACCGCGCCGGTAGAGCGCCAGGGTCGGTATCGAGCGCAGGCCGAGAGTCCGGCCGGGACCCGGGACCGCCTCGGTATCCACTTTCGCAAATACCACCTCACCCTCGAGCTCACCCGCAAGGGCTTCAAGCGTCGGCGCGAGCATCCGGCACGGCGCGCACCATTCGGCCCAGAAATCCACGACGAGCGGCAAAGACCCCGTGGCGGATGCGGCGTCAAACGTGGTTTCGTCGGGGAGAACGACCGGCCGGTCAATGCCCGGCAGGAACGCTTTGCAGCGGCCGCACTTGGGGGCCTCGTGGACACGCTCCCACGGAATTCGATTGCCCGCACCGCATTCTGCACAGGCCAGCGTGACGCCCTTGGGGTTGCTCGTGTAGGTGGTCATTCCAGAACTGTAGACGGCTGCGATATCGATTGCCGGTAAAGCGGCTTAGCCGTCAGCCTGGTTTTCGCGGCAGGCCGTCGCCGGGTTCGGCCCACTCGACGTGGGTGTCCCACCAGGCATGGGCAGACGGTTCACGATCAATGGCTCCGTCAAAGCTGGCCCGGGTGATATGCAGTTCGCCCGGCCAGCGGGAGCTTCGAAAAAACAGCGTGCTGCCACACCGCGAGCAGAATCCCCGCTCCGCTTCCGGAGTCGATGCATACCAGGCCAGCGCCTCGTCGTCGGCGTCGATCGCCGCCTGTGCATCGGCTAGCCCGACCCAGGTCACCCATGCGGCGCCATGAGCCTTGCGGCAGAGCGTGCAGTGGCAGTGGGCGCACCACAAGGTCGGTGCCAGCACGGAGAACCGGACTCGCCCGCAGAGACAGCCGCCGCTGAACGTGGTGCCGCTCACCCGGAACGCGCCGCGCCGCCAGCGTACTCCGGATCGGAGGTGTGCCACCATTCCCTGAAGAGCCGGCACTGGCCAGAATTGCCGAACTCGGCGACAAGGACGCCATCAAGGCTCACTTCCTCTCCCGTTGCCGGGCGCCGGAACGTGGTGGCCCAGCGGGCGATGCCCAGCGGAGGCGCGAAGGTCAGCACCGTTGACGCCATCCTCGGTTCCGCCTGGTTCGCGAATGCCTCTCCCCACGCGGAAACGATCGCTGCCCGACCTTTAATCGGGGCATCGAACGGGGTCCAGTGATACACAGCATCGGCGGTAAAAAGCGGCCCCGCCCGATCGGCGTCCAGGGACGCCCAGGCAGCCGCGAACTGTTCCAGCCAGTCCTCGAATATCGCCGCGTTCAATGCATGGATCCGGTCGCTCGCCATCCCGCGTCCCCGGGCCCTGCGAGGCGCCAGGTCTGGCGGGCGCACTGAACGATCCTCGCCGGCGGCCACGTCATCGGATGTAATAACCCGAGATACCCCAGTCCTCAGGGTAGCTGACCACGGTAACGGTCTCGCTGACCTGGTCCCGGCGCTCGAATCCGGTGACGAAGCGAATCATCACCCAGTCTCCGGACGTGGCGCCCTCGGGGGCCGGAAAATAGTTGACCTTGGTGGCCTTGCGTACCCGCACCGACCCCAGCTGTTCCCGCCGGCTTTCGACGACTCGCGCCCAGTCCTCTGCAGACACCGTGGACCGGAAATCGGCCCCCGCTGCCGCATAGGATTCTTCCGCCTTGCCGGCTTCCACGAGAGCCAGCCAGCCGGTAGCCGCGTCGATGGCCGCCAGGGTCCGTTCGTCGGACGCCTGCGCGGTTGCTGCCGCCAGCGCAGCGGCGGCAAGGCAGACCAGTGCACCAAGTGCCGAAAGCTTGGGTTTCGCCATGAACGTCTCTCCGGGAACCAGAGTGAAGTCTGCCCCGCCGGGGGATCCGATGCCAGTTCGCCCGGCCTGGCGCCGCACTGGCAGCACGAAAAGTCACTCCTGTCCGGTCTGCGTGAGCTCCAGCAGCTCAAGCAGGAAATCGTCACGTCCGGTTTCGGCCAGCCGACAGATGACAAGCAGCGCAATGGGTTCAAGCAGCCGGGACCGCGCCAGCGGCCCGGCATCCAGGGTCCGCCAGCCCAGCTCGGCCAGGAGTTCGGTGACCTGGGCCTTGGCATCCTTGTCGTCGCCGGCAATCCACATGCCAGGCCGAGCCCCGGAGGTTTGCGGTCCGACCATGTGCCTGGCCATGACCGTATTGAATGCCTTGACGACCCGGGCGCCGGGAAGCCACCGCTGAACCTGCTCCCCGCCGGAGTCCGAATGACCGATATCCAGCCTTGGAGGCATACCGCTGGAGAAATCCAGCGGGTTGGTCGCATCGATGACCACCTTGCCGGCCAGGTGCGCGGGCCGGGCCAGTTCCAGCGCGTGCTCTGTCCCTTTCCAGTCGGTGGCGAGTACCGCGGTATCGCCGAACCGGGCCGCCTCGGCAAACGAGACCACCCGGGCGTCATTGGACTGAGCATGCTCCCAGTGGCGCAACTCCGGCCGTGCCGGAAACCGTGTACCCAAACGCACGGCATGCCCGCAGCTCGCGAATCCCGCACCCAGAGTTCGACCGACAATGCCACTGCCCAGAATGCCCAGCTTCATCCCAGTGCCCCCAGGCTGCCCTTGATCGTCCCATCGATTCTAGCCGGACGGGGCAGCACCATCTGCATGGGCAGCCCGGTGACGTCACGTTCCGGTGGATTCGGCAACGTCGCCAGGCCGGAGGCCGGCAGACCCGCGGAGAGTGCGAGGACGAAGGCATCGATGAGGTCGTCGGGCCCGGTGCCGGGGTCCCGCGCCGCCAGCGCGGCGGCCAGCCCGGATTCCAGGCCGGGCCGCAGGGAGCTGAGTACCGCGAGACGCTCTCGGTGGCCCTCGAGGGTCTTTTTGTAGTGCGCGATGGGCGCTCCGGCCAACGCCCGAAAGCAGACTTCAGGATGGCTTTCATGGACCCGGGCCTGCAGCTCGGGCTCGGACCGGAGAAGCCGGTCAGCCTCGAGGATTTTCGGCACCAGGTTCCAGGCCTGTTTCGACAGGCCGCGGCCGGTCTGAAGCCGATTGGCTCCGTTGGCGGAGGGGTAATCGCCAGCTTCCACGGCAGCCCGTCCGGGCGGCGTAAACACGCTGGCCCGCCGCGGGCCCACGAACCGGCGGGCCGGGGCTTCGCAGCCCCGGGGCCGGGCATCCGAGGGCAGGCCGATGGGGATGTCCACCAGGACGCGCTCGCCGGGAAAACGGGCCACGACCTGCGCCAGCGATGCCAGCGTACCGTAGGTGAAATCGTCCGCGGTCGCCCGCACCCAGACCCAGCCAGCCCGGCATCCATCCACACCCACTCCAGCGCCGGGGCAACTCATAAGCGGAGCCCCTCGACGGCCAACGGGAGGGCATCCACCGGGTCGGGCAGGGCCAGCGACTCCCGAAACCGGGCCCGATTGTGGTAAACATGCTCGCCAGGATACGGTCGGACCGGAACGCGGACACCGGCCGGGAGAGGGAGGCTGCCCGATGTGCCGGCATCGGAGCCTGGGGACGCCGCGAGGCAGGAAAGCAGGGGATCCGGAACCAGCGTGAAAACGCCGAAACAGCCGATGCGGCTTCCATACGCATTGCTTGCGGTGGGGCTAGGGTGGATGTACTGGGAACTGGCCGCGTGGCTGGTTGGCCATGCGGCGGCCATCTCCGCCCCCGGGTTCGCGGTGCCGTGGGTACGAGAGAACCCCTGGGCGGGCCAGCTGGTGCTCGGATTCGCGACGTTCGTCCCCGCCTGGATCGCTGCGGCGATACCGGTGGCGAGCGTCTTTCTCGGCTGGCGCCCTGAGCACGTGCTGAAGGGTACCTTGATCGCGGCATTCACCTGCCTGGGCTGCCTTGCATTCAATTTCGCCGATTCCGTCGCCACGGTTCGCCCGACCCTCGATGTCCGCGAATGGCTGTTCCAGCTGAGCCTGCTGACCCCCAATTTGGTGGGGTCGCTCATGTTGCCGCTGATGGCGGGCGGCCTGTTCGCGCGTCGCCTGCAGGCCGGCTGAACGTTCCCGGCGACCTTCCGCGAACGGGCGCCGGGGCAGGCCCCACGCGCGTATTCGGGCGCTCGACGCTGTCTGCACCCCGGCGATACGCTTGCGCCTCGCCGGATTCCCCTGTTGGCGCTTTCATGCCGGCGCGAGGCCGTCAGACCAGATCCAGGGCATGCTTTTTCAGGAGCGCGAGGTCGATGATATCGAGGGCACGTTCGTGGGTGGCGCCGAGGATGACCGGTGGCGCGACCCCGGCGGCGGCGGCCTCGGCCCAGCGGGCCGCGCAGAGACACCACCGGTCGCCGGGCCGCAGGCCCGGAAAGCCGGCCTGCGGGACTGCCGCAGACAGGTCATTGCCCCGAGCCCGGGTAAACTCGAGAAACGCCTCGGTGACCTCGGCACAGACCACGTGGGACCCGCGATCCGCGGGCCCGGTTTCGCAGCGCCCGGTCCGATAGAACCCGGTAACGGGGTCGCTGCAGCACACGCCGAGAGCTTCACCCAAAACATTGCGGTCAGACATGGTCATGGCGATGATAATGCCTGCGCTCAACGATCCGGGCCAGTCAGGCCGGCGCCGCCGTGCGGCGGCGTTCCGGGATCACAGGGAGACCATATCGGATGGCGTGGATGTCTGTCAGTCGAACCGTGCTTACCGTTTTTCTGATGCTGATTGCCGGGTGCGCCACGAAGGTCCAGTACATCGTCAACCAGGGACTCGATCCGGAGAATCCGTCCGGGGTCGTCACCAATACGTTCCTGAACTTCCCGAGCCCGGAATTTCAACGGGCCTATATCTACGAGATCGACGGCGAGCACGTGCCCCATACCCGGCGCTCGTTCCGTCTCCCGGCCGGTGAGCACACCCTGCGGGTCTGGCCCATCGATTCGGCTCCGCGCTCGCTCCAGATAGTTCCCGACACGGTCCGCATCCGGCGGGAAAACATCACGGTGGAGTCAATCACGATCGACGTCCAGCCGGGCCACCGCTACTTCCTCGCCGCGCGGACCAACGTGGTTTACACCCGGAGCACGATTCCAGGGGCCGATAGTTACCGGTTCCCGGGTGGCAAGTTCATCGTCCCGGTCGTGTCGGATACCGTCGAGCCGGTCGTTCTCGAGGAGGCTTCGAAGGGGCTGGCGTTGTTCTTCCTGCCCCTGGTCGTGGCGCCCATGGTGGTTCCGGCCTTCTTCTGACGTCGGCTTCAGGCCATCGGGCGCATATCGAAGGCGACACAGACCCGCTGGCCGTCCGAACAAAACGGCAGGGTGCGGTGCCAGGCCGACGACGGGAACAGGACAAGGCGGCCCCGGCGCGGCTGAACGGTCCGGACAGGCAAGCCGGCGGCGGGCCTGTGGGCCGCGGGTGGACGGCCGATTTCCAGCCAGCCCGCTGCGTCCCGGGCGGTGTCGATTTCCCGCGGAACCCGAAGGTAGCAGACCCCGCTGACCCACCCGTCCGGGTGGATATGCGGCTCCTGGAAACCGCCGCTTTTCAGAACCACGCTCCACATCTCCAGTCGCCAGCGTTCGGGCCGCCAGGCCAGGTAAGGATGGCCGGGGTCCTCCGGAAGCGCTGCCAGGTATTGCCGCAGAACCGAGTCGAGCGCCTCCGCCAGTCTGACCACCCGCGGATGAGGCTCGTCAAGGAGATTGCCGGTGTGTGCCCCACCGCGCGTCGTGTTGCCGGATCGCTCCCAGACAAGGCTGGGATGGTTTTCGACGACCTCCAGCAATCCCTCGGCATCGGCTTCCGGCAGCATGTTGTCGAACACCGCCAGCGTCGCATCCATCGGCAGCAGCCGCGCCGCCGTGTCGAAATCCCCCGAGGCGCATGCCGCGGAATACCGATGAGCCAGCGTGTTCCGGCTCCATGGGTTGGCTGCCATGGCCTGGTCCAGGTCGCGGGTCGCCCCGCCGGGATCCCCGGCCTTCAGCCGGGCAATACCCAGCGCTGTCAGGACCTCGTTGTCTCCCGGGCGCCGGGATGCGGCCTGTTCGAGGAAATGGACGGCTTCCGCAAATCGTTCGTCCTGCCCCAGGAGCATCCCGAGGTTGGCCAGAGCCTCCACCTGGTCCGGGTGCTCGTTCAGCACGGCCCGGTATACCGCCTCCGCCACTGGCGATTGGCCCGCGGCCCGCAGCGCATGGCCACGCTCGAGGCGAAGACGGAGATTGCCCGGATCAACCGCCAGGGCGGCCTCCACGTCGGCGAGGGCCTCGTCGTATCGGGCAAGAAACCCGCGGGCCGTGGCACGGCCCAGGAGCCATGCCCCGACATCGGGACGCAGGTCCAGTGCCTGCGTGTAGAGGGCCTCCGCCCGCACGGTTTCGCCGGAATCCAGGGCCCGGGCCGCGTCCCGGGCCAGGGCGTCCGCGTCAGCGACGGAATCGTTGGGCGGGCTGGAGGTCATGGGCAGAGTCGATGGTGCTCGTCTGACAGATCAGTTGCCGATCCAAAGAGCGTAGACGACGTCCGGGGCAAGACGTGGGCAGTACGGCCGAGGGCGATCATCGTGCCACCGGTTCCCGGCGGCACAGGGATTCCCGGGCCCTGACATGGCGGGCGTCCATTCCTAGAGGCGCGTCTCGGCCTCGTGCCGCCGGAGACGGAACTCCTCGCCGTCCGCAACGAACAGGAACACGTCGCGATTGTTCTGCGACATCATGCGGCCATCGACCTCCCGCACGATCACGACCTCTGACACCACCGTGATCTCCTGGCCGTCCGGCGAGATAGTGACATCCACAATCTCCCTCTTAGGCCGGTTCGGGCGCGTTGACCGCCAGATCGCCTCCGCTGCCTTGAAGTAGCGTTTCCGGTTGACGATCACCTGCTCCATTTCTCCCTCGTACCAGAGGGTCGTGGCGAAACGGGCGTCCTCCTCGACGAGCCGGTTGAGATCATCCAGGTCGCCGGTGATATACGCCTCATCATAGGTAGCGAGGAGTTCCACGGCGGTTTCCCGAGTCGGCGGCTCACCGCGGGCCGGCAAAGCCGCACACAAGGCGGCGAGTACGAACAGGGCGATGGCCGGGGCGTTGCTCATCGCCAGGCATCCACGACCTGTAACCGCCCGCCGGCGGCCAGCAGGGCAAGTCCGGGCCCGGAAAACACCACGCGATATCCGTCGCCTTCAGGGGTCACGGAGACGCCGGGGCGGGCCGGTACGCGCAGCGCGTGAAGCTCGACGAAATCGCCGTCCGCCGTGGTGAGACTCACGGATTCCAGGCGGCTCAGAGCGCGGAGATCGAGGGTCAGCCGTTCCATGCCCCCGGGTACAGGGTCCAGGTCCAGGGCGAAAATCCCCGTGCGTCCGAATAGCGTGTAGTGCGCATCCGGCGTCCGCGTGCTGGCATCCAGAATTTCGACGGGCTGACGATAGTCCTCGTTGACGTGCAGCACATCGAATTCCTCAGTGGGCTGTTGCGCCACCACGGCTCCCGACGCCAGGAGGAACAACCCGGTGGACCAGGCGCGCAGGCGCCGTCTAAAGCCGGCCGCTATCGAGGGAGAACAGATACGCGGGCTAGTCATCGGATCGCTTCCGCCGGTAGGCAACCTGGCCGGACTCCGCGGTCGGCGGCCGTTGCAGTTCCTTGTTGCGGTACATGTCCGTATCCGCGTGTTTGACGAGCTCCCGAAGATCCGGGCTGTCCGCCGGATACGTGGCGACACCGACACTGACCGTCGTGCGAACCATATGCCCTTCGACGTCGAGAGACGTTTTCTGAACGCTGTTGCGAATACGCTGTCCGATTCGGGTTGCGGATTCCGAGCTGATCTCGGAAAGGAGCACGATGAATTCGTCCCCGCCGTAACGCGCGGCGGCATCGGTAACCCGGATCAGGCGGGCAATCACGTTGGCGACCACGATGATCGCGCGGTTGCCGGCTTCATGGCCATGAGCGTCGTTGATCTTCTTGAGGTTGTCCATGTCGATCAGGAGAACGGCGTAGGTGCGGCCATGGCGTGCCGCCTTCTCGTGCTCACGGCGGTGAACCCGCGAGAACGCCCGCATGTTCAGGAGTCCGGTCAGCTCATCGGTTTCCGACAGCGTGCGAATCCGGCTCTTCGCCAGCCTGAGATCGTGGGCCAGGATGCTGGTGACAAAGGCCACGAGAATCAGGGGCGCCAGGCGCGTCATGAAGCTGGCGACATGCTCGAGAGATGCCAGGGTCTCCACCCCGGAGACGCTCCCGACCAGCAGCAGGCAGACCGCGATCAGCGCGGTGTTGAGCAGAGTGACCCAGCGACCGAGCGTCACACCGCTTACCACGATTGGCACGAGGTACAGCATGCTGAGCGGACTGTAGGGAGAACCCGCCGCCCAGGTCACGATGGTGACAAAGGCGATCATCGCAATGACTTCCGTGGCAATACGCAAACGGGTTTCCCGCCCCCGCGCAAGACCGAGCCGGAAGATCACGATGAAACCCGCGTAGGCCGCGACAGCCCACATCACGAGTTTCGGGTTTTGAATCTCCGCGCCGGGAACAAGGGCGTAGAGAACGACAAGAATCAGACTGAGCCAGTGCACTTCGCCCAGGCTCCGGGCAAAACTTCTCAGCTCGTCCTGGTCGACCTGGGCGCCGATATCGCGCATCAGGGCCTGGGTCAGCCCCTTCATGAGTGAGCTCGCATCAGGCCGCGGTCGCTTGGCCGGGCCGCTGGAGGCGGCTCTCGACTTCCGCCCGTTCCGCTGCGCCTTTCAGTGCCTCGATCAGCGCCAGCGAGAAATCGATGGCCGTTCCAGGGCCCCGGGAGGTAATGATCTTGCCGTCCACGACGACCGGCGCCTCGCTCACGGTCAGACCCGGCACATCCGCCGCGGACAGAAAACCGGGGAAACTGGTCGCGTTTCTGTCGTTGAGGACCCCGGCTGCGGCCAGGACCTTGGGAGCGGCACAGATTGCCGCTGTAAACCGGCCGCTGTTCGCCATCCGTACGAGCATGTCTCGAATCCGGTGATCCGCTTGAAGATTGTCCGCGCCGGGCAGGCCCCCGGGGAGGACCACCATGTCATAGTCCCTTTCCAGGGCCCGATCGAGACTCGCGTCGGTGTGCACGGCAATACCGTGCGACCCGGTGACAGGGCCTTCGGCGAGGCCGGCGACCACGACATCGATATCAGCCCGCCGCAGCAGGTCAATGACCGTCACCGCCTCTATTTCTTCAAAGCCGTCTGCAAGGGGTACGAGTACGCTGGCCATGCTTCCTCACCGTCAGCCTGGAGCCGAATCATATCGGCCACGTGCACCAGGGTGAAACCGCGGTCGGCCAAAGTGGGCAGAATTTCTTCCAAAACCGCAAGCGTCCGGGGGTAGGGATGACCGATCATGACAACCGAACCCTCCCGCGCGGCGACGGCCAGCCCCTCGGCCAGCTGACGCCGGATTGCGGCCTCGGTGGGGTCATGGTCGAGAAAGACATCTCGCGTAAGCGACGGCACACCGCGGCTCCGCGCCACGGTGTGAGCAACGCTTACCGGGGATGTGCGGCTGTCGACGTAGAAGAGATCCGGGCGCCCCTTGAGTTCCTCCATCAGCCACACCATGGACGTGATGTGCCGCGTCAGGAGGCTGCCCATGTGATTGTTGACGCCGGCGACGTGCGGAATATCGTCGAGACTCGCGTGCAGCAACGCCGCGAAGTCCGTGCGGTTTGCGCCGAGCCGGAGCATGCCGGGATGCAGGGAGGCATTGTGATTCGTGGGCTGCATCGGCATGTGCAGCATCACCTGCTTGCCCTCGGCGTGGCATTGCTCCGCTATCCCGCTTGCGTACGGCGTCGACGGCAGTACGGCACAGGCCACGGAACCCGGCAGGGCCGCGGTTCGGAAACCCAGTCGTTGGCTGTGGCCAAGGTCGTCGATGATGATGGCGACCGCCGGCCCGCTGGCTATGACCGGCGCAGCCGCAGCAGAGGTCTCAGCGGTTCGCTCCGGGCCGTTTTGGGCAAGAGCACTGCCCAGTAGCAGCGCTGAGCAGATTGCGGTCGGCAAGACGCGGGCGATCCCGCTCCGGCCCCATCCTTGGGCACGATGCTGGTTCATGGTCCTATTGCCGGGCCGTCCGCACCGACTTGCGCTCCTTCAGCCCGGACAGGGCGGCCGCCAGTTGTGAATCGTCATCGTCGTCGTCGGGCTCGTCCATCTCCACGTCCGGCGTGATGCCGAGATCGTGGATTGAGCGCCCCGAAGGCGTGAAATACCTTGATGTAGTCAGCTTGATGGCACGGCCCTCGGACAGCGGAACCACCGTCTGCACGGACCCCTTGCCGAAGGTGGATGTGCCGAGGAGCTGGGCCCGGCCGTTATCCTGCAGGGCGCCAGCAACGATTTCCGACGCCGAGGCGGACCCGCGGTTGACCAGGATAGTGACCGGCGCCCCGTCCAGCAGATCGCCCGGTGTCGCCTCGTGGCGGAAACGCGCATCAGGCACACGGCCGTTGGCCGATACGATAATGCCGGCGTCGAGGAATGCATCGGAGACCTCCACGGCCGCATCCAGGACGCCGCCCGGGTTATCGCGCAGATCGAGCACCAGGCCGTCCAGGGAACCCTCCGACTCGGCCAGCAGGTCTTCGATCGCGTCATACAGATCGCGCCCGGTTGTCTCGCTGAAATGCGATATCCGAACGTACCCGATCCCTGTTTCCAGCAGTTCAGACTTGACGCTGTGCAGTTCTACCCGGGCCCGGCGCAGCTCGAATACCAGGGGATGCTCGCTGTCGTCGCCGCGCAGCACGCCCAGGTTGACGGTGGTCCCCGAACGGCCCCGCAGCCGGGCGACCGTGTCGTTGAGATTGTCGGGGTCCACCGGCATCTGGTCCACGGAGATGATCTGGTCGCCGCTACGAATACCGGCAACGTCGGCGGGACTGTCCTCGATCGGTGAGACAACTACGACGCGGCCGTCGTCGGCACTGACCTCGAGACCGACACCGGAGTAGTTGCCGGTGGTGCTGATACGGATTTCCTCGTATTCCTCCGGGTCGAGGAACGCCGAGTGGGAATCCAGGTCCGCCACCATCCCGCGGATCGCCGCCTCGATCAGCTCCGCATCGTCCACGTTCTCCACGTAGTCGCGCTTGACCCGCTCGAGCACTTCCGCAAGCAGTCGGGCCTCTTCCCAGGGCAACGAATCGTCCCGGATTTCCCGATCAGCCAGGACACCGGAACCGACCCCCAGGGACAATCCCAGGATGACGCCGATGCTGACCGCCAGCAAACCTCTGATTTTCAATGACATATCGCGACCCGAAGGCATTATGTCCGGACCTTAGCATAGGCCATCGGGGCGAAGGAATGCCGAATTTGCGGAAATGAGAAGCAGATCCGGATCCTAGCGTACGGCCAGGCGCTCTCCGAACCAGCGATGCGGGTTCTGCGGGCGGGTGCCCTTGCGGATCTCGAAATACAGAGCAGTCTGCTCGCCGCCACCGCTGTCGCCGGCTGCTGCCAGCACATCGCCAGGGGCCACCCATTCGCCGACGGACTTGTACAGGGCTTCCGTGTGCCCATACAGACTCAGGTATCCATCGCCATGGTCGATGATCACCAGGAGGCCCATGCCGGGCAGCCAGTCGGCATACGCTACCCGGCCGTGGTAGATCGAGCGCACGTCCGCTCCCCGGGGGGCCGCGACGAGCACGCCCCGCCATTTCATGCCGCCACCCCGGGGCTGCCCATAGTCCCTGAGAAGCCGGCCACCAACCGGCCAGCGAAGCTTCCCCTTCTGGCTCGAGAACGGCTCCCGCTGAGTTTCCGGCAAATCAGCCAGCGCCTTGCGCAGTTCCTCGATGAGGTCTTCGAGGGTTTCGGCCTCCGCTTCGAGACGGGATTTCTCGTCTCCCTGGTCCTCCAGACGGCGATCCAGGTCCGCGAGCGCCACGGCCCGGTCGCTGCGTGCCGACTCCAGCCGGGCAAGCTCGTCGCTGCGGCGCCGGGCGAGCGCCTCCAGCTCCGTTTCGCGATCGGCGAGGGCCGCCTCCACGGCGACCAGTTCGGCCAGCTGCTCGACGGCCACGCCCACCTGGCGGGCACGCGCTTTCGCAATGTACTCGTACCAGGCCATCATGCGTCCGAGCCGGGCCGGATCCTCCTGGTTCAGCATCAGCCGCAAGCGGCTTTGCTGCCCCGCCATGTAGGCCGACCGGGCCTGCTCGGCCAGGTTTTCCCGCTGTGCACCGAGTTCGGCGCGGAGCCGGTCCCGCTCTTCGCGCAGGGTCAGGGTCTGCTCCTGGTTCGCGGCAATCTCCCCACGCACCGCCTCCAGGTCCCGGCTGGCCACCGCGGCGGCTCGCTCGGCGTCGCGGAGCCGCGCGCTGACGCTGTCACGGCGGGCCAGGTCGGTATCGATCGCGGACTGGATGTCCTGGATGCGGGCCCGCAGCGCGGCAAGATCGCTCTCTGGATCACCGGCGCCGCCCGCCTGGGTGCAGGCGAGCAGCAGGCAGGCAGAGAGGACGCGTACTCCTACCCTGGCACGCTTGAAGGTGATGTTCTTGTAGCGGCCCCGCAACGTTCCCGTGCTCCGCCGGCTGATATAATGGTCGGCTAGTCTCTGCCAAATAGAGTTCCTATGGAAGCGCTTGTCCAGCACGTCACGAACCACCCTGTCCTGTCCGCCCTTTTGGCGGTGGCGCTTGCGATGGTGATCGGAACGGAGATCAGGGGACGCGGACGGCGGGGCACCGACCTCTCCCCCGCTGAGGCGGTACGCGCAATCAACGACGGCGGTATCGTGGTGGATGTCCGCGGGACCTCGGCATTCGAGCAGGGCCACATCATTGACGCCCACAATGTCCCGCTGTCCGAGATGGAGCAGAAGATCGGCACTCTGCAGAAGCACAAGAACGGTGTCGTCCTGGTTTGCTGTGATAACGGCATGACGGCGGCCAAGGCGGCCGGCCTGCTTCGCGAACAGGGCTTCGCGGCGGTAACCACCCTCAAGGGCGGGCTCAACGCCTGGCGCCAGGACGGACTCCCGCTGCAAACCGGGAAGGCACGGCGGCGCGGGGATTCGGCGTGAGCGGAACGGGCCAGGTCGAGATTTACACGACGCGATTCTGTCCTTACTGCATGCGGGCCCGGGATCTCCTGCAGCGCAAGGGAATTGACTTCACCGAAATCCCGGTAGACGAGGACTACGAGAAGCGCCGGGAGATGGAAACCCGAAGCCAGCGCCGCACTGTTCCCCAGATTTTTATCGACGGCCGCCATATCGGCGGCTTTGACGACCTGCATGCCCTCGACCGGACCGGCGGCCTGGATCCGCTGTTGTTTCCGGGAGGGGAAACTGAGCCATCACGGGTAAGAGAATCATGAGCGACACAGACACGACGGCCAGCACGAACTCGGGCGCCAACGGCGCAAACAGCGCAGCGGCTCAGCTGGGCCTGCAAAAGATCTTTCTGAAAGACGCCTCATTCGAGGCGCCGAACAGTCCCGCCATTTTCAGCGGGGAGTGGGCGCCGGTTATGACGCTGAACCTCGCGACCCGTCATCGGGACATGGGCAACGATCTCATCGAGGTGGTCCTCGAGATCACCGTCGAGGCGAAACAAGCCGATACGGTTGCATTTCTCGTCGAGGTGCAGCAGGCCGGCCTGTTCCTGATGCGCGGCATGTCCGACGAGCAGGTTGCCCAGGTCCTGGGCAGCTATTGCCCGGCTCAGCTGTATCCCTATGCAAGGGAAGTCGTTGCCGACCTGACAGGCAAGGGAGGCTTTCCGCAGGTCCATTTGAAACCGGTGAACTTCGAAGCTCTCATCGAGGAAGCACGTCGCCGTGAGGCTGCGGGAGAAGGCGCCCCGGCCGACGCACCGGCGGTCTGACCGGTCATGGCCGCGGGGGAAAGCATTACCGTAGTCGGGGCCGGCTCCTGGGGCACGGCGCTGGCCATCCAGTTCGCGCGCGCCGGCCATGACACGCGGCTCTGGGGACGGGCGGAGGACCACCTGGATCGGCTGCAGGCCGATCGGGAAAACCAGCACTACCTGCCGGGCGCCGGGTTCCCGGATGCGCTCAACGTCGAGCCTGACCTGGGCGCCGCCGTTTCGGCAGCGTCCATCGTGCTCGTCGCAGTTCCCAGTCACGCTTTCCGGACCCAGCTAGGCCACTTGCGCGAGCACCTGAAGCCCGGCAGCCCGCTCGCCTGGGCCACCAAGGGTTTCGAAGTGGACAGCGGCAAGCTACCCCATGAAGTGGCGCTGGAAGTCCTGGGCCCGGATTCGAAGCGGGCGGTGCTGTCGGGACCCACGTTTGCCAAGGAAGTGGGCGCGGGTCTGCCGTCGGCCATGACCGTGGCCGCCAGCGATGCCGAGTATGCCCGGCGGCTGGCGGAGACCATTTCCAGCGAGAATTTCCGCGCCTACACCTCCAACGACATCATCGGTGTGGAGGTAGGCGGCGCCGTCAAGAACGCGCTGGCTATCGGCGCCGGTATCTCCGACGGCCTCGGCTTTGGCGCCAACACCCGGGTTGCCCTCATCACCCGCGGGCTGGTGGAAATGACCCGCCTGGGTGTTGCCCTCGGCGCCCAGCCGCAGACCTTCATGGGCCTGGCCGGCATGGGCGACCTGGTGCTGACCTGCACGGACAACCAGTCCCGTAACCGCCGAATGGGGCTGGCGCTGGCTGCCGGCAAAACGGTGGCCGAAGCCGAAGAGGAGATTCGCCAGGTTGTGGAAGGCGTCAAGGCAGCCGAGGCGGTTCACCGCGTGGCGGCGGCCAGTGGCGTGGAAATGCCGATCTGCGAAAAGATCTACGAGATCATCTACCAGGGAGAGCAGCCCATCGCGGCCGTCCAGGCCCTGATGACCCGCACCCTCAAGAGCGAGACCGGCGGCTGACGCAGCACGTTCCCGGTCAGGATGCGGGCGCGGCCCCGGCGTAGTTCTGCTGTCGCCAGGCCTCATAGACGATTACGGCCACGGCATTGGACAGGTTGAGGCTCCGGTTGTCCGGGCGCATCGGGATCACCAGCCGTCGGGCGCTCGGACAGCGCCCCAGGACCGAGTCCGGCAGCCCGCGGGTCTCCGGGCCGAACAGGAACGTGTCGCCGGGCCGGAAGGCAGTCTCCGCGTACGGCGCCGAACCGCGGGT
This sequence comes from uncultured Gammaproteobacteria bacterium, assembly GCA_963842955.1. GTDB lineage: Bacteria > Pseudomonadota > Gammaproteobacteria > Steroidobacterales > XN24 > JARFQW01. The sequence goes on along the minus strand of CAWJIJ010000002.1, from coordinate 234,052 downwards.
AGAGCAGGCGAAGACCCGCGGGCGGCCCAGGCTCTCCAGGCAGTCGTCCAGGCTCTCGTGGCTGCGGATCTTCGCGTATTCCCGGTAGTCGAGGCCGGCCCGGCGCAGGCGGGCATCGTCCAGGTCGAAACCCAGGGACCCCACGAGGTGCAGCTCGGCACCGACATTGGCGCACAGCCGGATGATATTGCCCGTATTGGGAGGAATCTCCGGCTCGTAGAGTACGACTCGAAACATGGTCACGCCGGCGGCGCCCGGCGTTCACCGCGCCGCCCCGGTGGGGGATAATGCACCCAACTCATCCTGGAACCTCCCCCGCCATGGCTAACGCCGAAGACACCCCCGACCCGATTCTGCGCCAGGATTTCTGCGGCCTGTCGTTCGCATCACCCATCGTGCTGCTGTCCGGCTGCGTGGGCTTCGGCGAAGAGTACACGCGGGTCGAGGGCTTCTCCAACACTCATGTTGGTGCAGTCGCGCTGAAGGGCACTACCGGGCAGGCGCGCCTCGGCAATCCGCCCCATCGGGTCTACGAGACACCCATGGGCATGCTGAACGCCATCGGCCTCCAGAACCCCGGCGTGGACAAGGTGGTGGACGACATTCTTCCAGCCCTGGATTTTGGCGAGACCCGCTTCATCGCCAATGTCTGCGGTTCAACCATTGAGGAGTACGTTCGGGTCACCGAGCGCTTCGACGATTCACCCATCGACGCGATGGAGATCAATATTTCCTGTCCCAACGTCAAGGAGGGCGGGGTGGCTTTCGGCAATTACCCGGAGATGTCGGCCCGGGTCGTGGCGGCCTGCCGCAAGGTCACATCGAAACCGCTCATCACGAAGCTCTCTCCCAACCAGACGGATATCCGGGAAAACGCGCGGCAATGCATCGAGGCGGGTTCCGACGGCCTGGCCGTCATCAACACCCTGATGGGCATGGCCATCGACGTGAAGCGCCGCGAGCCGGTGATCGGCAATGTCCAGGGCGGCCTTTCCGGGCCGGCCATCAAGCCCATCGCACTTCTAAAGGTTCACCAGGTCAGCCAGGCGGCCGCGCCCCACGGCATACCAATCATCGGCCAGGGCGGGGTGCATACGGTGGAGGACGCGCTGGAGTTCATCATCGCCGGCGCAACCGCCGTGGGCATCGGCACCGCGCTGTTCTACGACCCGCTGATCTGCCGGAAGATCAATGCCGGGATCGCCGCCTACCTGAAGGAAAACGGCATGACCTCGCTGGCCGAACTGACCGGAAGCCTCAAGCTTCCCGGGGCCGAATGAGGCCGCTCAGGGCCCCCGCTTCGGCGTAAGCCGCTGCCGGTCCCGCATCATCTGGGCCTGGTCCCACATGCGTTCCAGATCGCCCAGCCGTTCCTTCGCGAGGGTCTGGGCGTGGGGATCCTCGGTGGCATTGATCGCCGCCCGGCGCGGATCGAAATCGATCAGGACCTCCATGGGAGGCGACCGCACCGGCTTGCCGGCAACGGTTTCCGGCTTGTAGCGCCATCTCTTGACGGTCCCGCGGGCGGCACGGTCGAAAATCTGCGGCGGCTCCGCCTCGATCACCTCGATATCCTTCGGCCGGCCTTTCTTGTCCACCACGAAGCTGAGCCGGACCAGGCCCGGCACGCCCGCGCCGGGACCCCTCCGAGGCCACTGGGTCGCGGTCCGGCGAACCAGGCGGGGACCGGTCATGAGGCGCTCCGATGTCAGAGTCCAGCGCTCCGGACCGTCGGGCACCAGCTCCGCCTCCATCAGCACCGAGGTGGTCCGCTCCGCGGCCTGCCCGTCCTTGACGCCCGGTTCGAAATCCCAGTTGGCCACCTGCTGCTCCAGGGCCGCGGCGACCGCTGGATGGACCTCGGTCCCGAACTGCACCTGGGTGACCGTGCCACGTGGGTTGATCGTGACGTCCGCCCACGGGCGCAGTCGGACGATGTCGGACTCCTTGACGACCGTGTCGGTAACCCGGAACCGGAGACGCACACAGGGCTGCCCCGCGGCGAAGCGGCTCCGCTCGAGGCTGAATTCCAGCTCGTCGAGCAGCGGCTCGTGACCTGAACGATAGGTGACGTCCGTGACCCGGCCCTCGGCATCCAGGGGGGCTTCCAGGGTCACCTCGGTGCCGGCGTATTGCCGGCCCAGCGGTCTGGGGAGCGGGAGAACCGAGGCGGTGGAGAGCGACCCGTCGCAATGCTGATGATCGACCGCAAAACCCGGCTCTTCGAGCGTGTCGAAATCGCCGGCAGGAAATCCCGCGGCACCGGTTTCGGCCGTCGCATCCGCCGCGCCGGAAGACACCGCACCGGCCAGCAACGCAAGAATCAGCCCACCGGCCATAGTGCACTCCACGTTCAACCCGATGTCTGCATTCTGACAAATCCAGCGGCGATGGCAAAATTCGCCACCCACAACCGGGAAACGGCTTCGGAAACCGCCCTAGAACTCCCGTTCCTCACGCACATCGGGCCACGGCGACTGGTAAGCCCCCCGGCGGCCAAAGCGCCCGTATTCACGGGGCGAGACCAGGAGCGTGCGATTGGTCTCGCGAAAACGCGCGTCGGAAAAGTCCACGATGACCGATACAGGACCGGCTACCACGGGCAGGCCGGCAACGGTTTCCGGCTTGTAGCGCCATTGCTTGACCGTCATCACGGCATAGCGCTCCAGCTTCCCGGGCCGATCCGCGCCGAGCACGACCGGATCTTTCGGACGACCGTTCTCGTCCACCATGAACGCCACCTCGATGCGGCCGTCGACCCGCTGGCCCTTCAGGCGCCCGGGGAGAGCGGGTCGTAGTTCTCTTATCGGCCGCGGCCCCGTCCGCACCGGCCGGGCTGCGACTTTCATCCGGCCAGGGCCGGTTGGAATCAGCTCCACGTCCACGAGAACCGACGTGGTCCATGTCTTTCCAGCCGGCACCGGGTAGCCAGGATCTAGGTCCCATTTGGTGATCCGGGCTTCCAGGATACGGGCTACGCCATGGGGCAGGTCTTCGACCAGGCGCGCGTCCTGCACCTGGCCCCCGGCATCCACGGTGACATCCGCCCAGGACTTCAGACGAACGATGTCGGCCGCCTTGACGACGGTTTCAGTGACCCGGAAGCTGAGCCTCACGCAGTCGGACCCCGGCGCGAACCGGGTGCGCTCGAGACTGAATGCGAGCTCGTCCATGAGTGACGCAGACCCCGCAAGGCGGCGAACGTCCGCAATGCGCCCCTCGTCATCCAGGCCGGCCTCGAGCTCAAGGCGAGTATCGGCGAACCGCCGGCTCAACGGCTTGGGCAGCGGCATCACCGCGGGAGTGGATTCGGTGCCGTCGCAGTGACGGTGGCTCACCTCAAAGCCGGGAATGACCAGCCGGTCGGTCGCCCCGCGGCCAGCTTCGGCCGCCGCCGCTGCGCCGGGCAGTGCGAGGACCAGAACAGCAAGCGGCCTGAGACAAACCATATTTACATAATGACAGGATAAGTCCCTTGAAGTTTCTCAGATGCCAGTGTGCGGGCACCATGGAAAGAGTTGCTATTCCGTCCCGGGGCCCCGGCGCGCCGCGGCTTTCGCTGGCGGCCGGTAATTGATCACAAATTTAATTATGGGTCCCGGGATGAACCATCCCGGACTCTTGGAACGGCGCGCGCACTGCGCCTGACTGAATGTCTGCAGGATATTGAACGGTGATTTAATTAACTGTGAGGGCCCCGTCACCCGCGTTCCCGAGGCATTCACACCGTCTCCGGGACACACGCCCTGGGAGCCACCCCGGAATCAGAGATCTTCCAGGCCCAGCTCCCGGATCTTTCGCGTCAGCGTGTTGCGTCCCCAGCCGAGCAGCCGGGCCGCCTGTTGGCGCTGCCCCCCCGCGGCCGCCATCGCCGTCCGGATCAGCGCGCGCTCGAACTCGGGCAGGGCGGTGGGCAGCAGGGGTTCGGCGCCGGCCTCCAGCGCTTCCCTGGCCCACGCAGCCAGGGCCATGGGCCAGTCACCCGACGCCCTCGCATTCGCGCCGGAACCCGCCCCGCGCAGCTCCCGCGGCAGGTCGTCCAGCCGGATCTCCCGGCCGGGGGCCGTCACCGTCATTCGCCGGCAGACATTGACGAGTTCTCTGACGTTGCCGGGCCATTCCCAGGCGACGAGCCTGGACTCAACCCCCGGGCCGAGCTGCTTGGGGGCCACCTCTAGCTCCGCCGCGGCCCGTGCCAGGTAGTGAGCAAGCAGCAGGGGAACATCTTCCTGCCGATCCCTCAGCGGCGGCATTTCGATCCGCATGACGTCGAGTCGATGAAACAGGTCTTCGCGGAAGCGTCCGGCGGTGACCCGGCCTTCCAGGTCCCGGTGGGTGGCGGCGATGACCCGGACATCGACACGCACCGATACTCGGCCGCCGACCCGGTAGAACTCGCCTTCCGCGAGTACCCGAAGCAGTCGGGTCTGAAGATCCATGGACATATCGCCGATTTCGTCCAGGAACAGCGTGCCGCCATCCGCCTGTTCGAAGCGGCCCTCGCGCCGGGCCTCTGCGCCGGTAAAGGCGCCGCGCTCGTGTCCGAACAGTTCGGTTTCCAGGAGCTCGCCGGGTATCGCCGCCGTGTTGATGGCGACGAACGAGCCACCCGCGCGGGGACTGTGCTCGTGTAGCGCCTGCGCCACGAGTTCCTTGCCGGTGCCTGACTCGCCGGTGATCAGCACATTCATGCTGCTTCGGGAGAGCCGCCCGATGGCCCGGAATACTTCCTGCATTGCCGGCGCCTGGCCGATAAGGCTCGGAATCTCGAGGCCCCGGCTGCGCTGTTCCGCCGACCCTTCGTCCGTCGCGGCCCGGCGCACGAGTTCCACGGCCTGGTCCACGTCAAAGGGTTTCGGGAGATACTCGAAGGCGCCACCCTGGTAGGCAGCGACCGCGGTTTCCAGGTCGGAATGGGCGGTGATGACGATCACCGGCAGCTTGGGAAGATCCCGCCGGAGCAGCGTCAGGAGATCCAGCCCGTCGAAACCAGGCATCCGGATATCAGTGATCACCACGTCGGGCGTAGTAGTGGCGAGGGCTTCCTGGAAGGTGTCCGGGTTCTCAAAACCGCGCACGCGAATATCCGCATGCTGGAGGGCTCGCTCCAGAACCCAGCGAATCGCGTCGTCGTCATCGACGATCCACGCCTCAGGCACTCGACGGGTCATGCTTCTCCCGGGGGTTCCTCATCGATGGGGAACAACATCGAAAACACCGTGCGGCCCGGACGGCTGTCAAACTCGATGATGCCGCCATGGCGGCTGACCAGTTCCTGGGCAATCGCCAGCCCGAGCCCCGTACCCCGGCTGCTGCCGGTGACCAGGGGATAGAACAGGGTTTCCCGCAACGTGTCGGGCACGCCGGGCCCATCGTCCTCGATCTCCACGCTGGCCACAATACGGTGGGCACAATTGCCGATCGTGCGGTTCATGAGTGCCCGGGTCCGGATGACGAGACGACCCTCCGGACCGGCCGCCTGCAGGGCGTTTCGGGCAAGGTTCATCATGGCCTGGATGACCTGGTCGCGATCCACCGTCAGTTCCGGCAGGCTGGGGTCATAGTCCCTGGCAATCCGCACGCTATCGGGCGCCTCGGCCACGAGCAGCTTGTGCATATGTTCCGCAATCTCGTGGACGTTGCACTGCGCCACCGCAGGCTGAGCCGACGGAGCGAGGAACCCGCCCGCGAGACTGGCCAGGCGGTCCGCCTCGCGGATGATCAGCGACGTGTATGACGCCAGCTCGTCGCCCGGCAGCTGGCGCTCCAGGAGCTGGGCTGCGCCACGAATGCCGCCGAGGGGATTCCGGATTTCATGGGCGAGCTGGCGCATCATGGATCGGGTGATCGAGAGTTGGGCCAGGAGTCCGGCTTCCCGTTTCATTCGGAGGCGCCAGTCGGCTCCCGTCAGCTCGATCAGTATTTCAGTACTGCCATCCGGCTTTTCCAGCGCGGTCACGGCGCAGTCCACGTTGATCCGGCGGGCACCTGTCGGCTCCAGGTCCACGGCCAGCTCACGGCGGGACAGCCCGTGGTCACCGGCAAGGCAACGATCGAGGAGGGGATCGATCAGGGACAGGCCGGGAACGACCTCGCCGGGCCGCCGGCCGGCGAGCTGAAGCCGGCTCACGCCGAGAAGCTGCTCAGCGGCGGGGTTTGCGTACTGCACCGCGAGCCGGTCGTTCAGGACCAGCACCGCGGTGCTCAGGTTCTCTATGTGGCGACCCGTATCGCCAGGGCGGTCCTGTGGCTTATCGACCACCGCGGGGCGTGGGACGGACCGGACGATTAGGGCCTCCCGGGCGGTTAGCCGGACTCGTCAGGCTGTTCGGGTTCTGCGTAGAGGTCTGCTGAACGTAGAATCGGACCGTGTCGCTCATGGCCAGCTCCCGGCCCGAGCTGTCATAGACTCCGGCGCGGAGGGTATGCGCGCCTTTCCAGACCTCTGAGACCGTGAACGACGTATTGCGCCCGGGGGTGCCCGTGATCTCCTCGCCGTCCACGAAAACCCGGATCCGGTCGCCACGCTTCAGGCGCGGGCGGACGTTCAGGCTGACATCCATCTGCCCTTCGAGATTCCACAGGGTTTCTTCCTGCTGCGGACGCGCTACCTCCACGGTGTAATCCGTCGCCGCGTCATTCTTGTCGTCCGCGCCACCGCCGGCTTCGTCGTCGGAATCCTCGAACACGGCAGCGGGCACGGTGGGCGACGGCGGCTTGTAGCCCTGCGCCGGGCGGATATTCACGACTTCCGCACCTTCCCGCGGTGTATCCGAATAATGAATGACGCCGTCGTCGTCTACCCAGCGGTAGGTCTCGGTCGCGAACACGGCGCTGGCTGCCAGCGCGAGTATCCACAGGCTGTTCCGCATATCCGTGCTCCATGGCCTGATGCAGCGCTAGCATAGCGCGGCCGGCGCTTGCGGAAAAACGATTGGTTCGCAGTCGGCCTTATGTCAAACAGGCCTGGGGCCCATGGACTGAAGGGCCGGCGTCGGCCCGGCTCCCGCGAGGCGTGCCCGCACTACCCGCTGGTGACGGTGGGTCTCAATGCAGGCGCGGTCATCTCCGGCAGGGTACCGGACGCCGTACCAGGGATCCGTTGCCTCGGGCGGGGAGGGCGGAAGACGTAAAGACCTGCGGCCTGTCAATCCGTTGACGAGCCGCAGGCGTCGCCCCAAACAGCGGCACATCCCTGCACCGCTTTTCTCGCTTATCGGCCGAAGACCCCTGCCGTCCCGCCGCTGGGCCGGGCTGGCCGGGGCCGCCCGGGCAGACGGCCCCCGGGTCTCCGCCTACAGGCTGTAGTACAGATCGAACTCCACCGGATGAGTGGTCATCCGCAGCAGTGTCACATCGTCCATCTTCAACCCGATGTACGCATCGATGACGTCGTCGGTAAATACGCCGCCGGCCTTCAGGAAGTCCCGGTCCTCGTCGAGGGCACGCAGGGCCTCGTCCAGCGAATAACAGACCTCGGGAATTCCCTTCGCCTCCTCGGGCTCCAGGTCGTAGAGATCCTTGTCCAGGGGATCGCCCGGGTGGATCTTGTTCTGGATGCCGTCCAGCCCGGCCATCAGCATGGCGGTGAACGCGAAATACGGGTTCGCGGTGGAATCCGGGAACCGCACCTCGATGCGCCGCCCCTTCGGATTGGAGATAAACGGGATGCGTATCGAGGCCGACCGGTTACGGGCAGAGTAGGCCAGCTTGACCGGCGCCTCGAAGCCCGGTACCAGACGCTTGTAGCTGTTAGTGGAGGCGTTGGCAAAGGCGTTGATCGCCCGGGCGTGCTTGATGATGCCGCCGATATAAAAAAGTGCCGTTTCCGAAAGACCTCCGTAGGCATCTCCGCTAAACAGGTTCTTGCCCTTCTTGGCCAGCGACATGTGGACATGCATGCCATTGCCGTTGTCGCCGACCACCGGCTTCGGCATGAAGGTCGCGGTCTTCCCGTAAGCCTGGGCGACGTTCATCACCACGTACTTGAGAATCTGGACCTCGTCGCCCTTGCGGACGAGGGAATTGAAACCAACGCCAATCTCACACTGCCCGGCGGTCGCGACCTCATGGTGGTGAACCTCGGTCTTGAGGTTCATTTCATCAAGCGTCAGGCACATCGCCGAGCGCAGGTCATGCAGGCTGTCCACTGGCGGCACCGGGAAATAGCCGCCCTTGACGCCGGGCCGATGGCCGAAGTTGCCGTCGTCGTACATCCGCTCGGAGTTCCAGCCGGCCTCGGCCGAATCGATCTGGTAGAACGCGCCTTTCATTTCCGCGCCCCAGCGAACGTCGTCGAAAACGAAGAACTCGTTTTCCGGCCCGAAATAGGCGGTATCGGCGATGCCGCTGGACTTCAGATAGGCCTCGGCCCGCTTTGCGAGAGACCGCGGATCACGCTCGTAGCCCTGCATCGTGTTCGGCTCGATCACGTCGCAGGTGATATTCACCGTGGCGTCCTCGGCGAACGGATCCACAGTGGCCGTCACGGGATCCGGCATCAGGATCATGTCCGACTCCTGGATCCCCTTCCAGCCAGCGATGGAGGAACCGTCGAACATCTTTCCGTCTTCGAAGAAATCGTCTTCCACGGTCGCCGCGGGAACGGTGACGTGCTGCTCTTTGCCCTTCGTGTCCGTGAAGCGGAGATCCACGAACTTGATGTCTTTGTCCTTGATGAGTTTGAGAACGTCATCCGCTTTCATGCGTTGTTCCTCCGAAGCGATTGCATACGAACCCGCCCGCGCGCCCGGGGGACGCGGGGCCGGATTCCTGGTCGGTTTTCTGGGTCTCGAGTCCTGCAGGAAGCGTGCCAGACGCGCGGTCGCGGCGGGGGTCCTTCGGGCCGGCCCGATTGCGGGGGCCATCGCCCTCGGAAACGCACCGAAAGGGTGCGGCGGCACGCTTGCCGTGCCTCATTATAGGTCGCCGCCAGCAGTCCGGCAGGCCAGGGCTCTCGGTTATACTTGTCGGCTGAATGATCACTTGGAAAACCCCATGAGTGGTTCCTCCGCCGGGCGCCCGGCCAGCCCTGTCGCAGACCGGTCGCCAGCCACCTTTCAGGACCTGATTCTCGCCCTCCAGACCTACTGGGCGGAACGAGGCTGCGTGCTGATCCAGCCGTATGACATGGAAATGGGCGCCGGCACGTTCCATCCGGCCACGTTCCTGCGCGCAATCGGACCGGAGCCCTGGAGCGCCGCCTATGTCCAGCCGTGCCGACGGCCGACGGACGGCCGCTACGGCGAAAACCCCTTCCGGCTGCAGCATTACTACCAGTTCCAGGTGGTCATCAAGCCGTCGCCGCTCGAGATCCAGGAGCTGTACCTGGATTCCCTTCGGGCGCTGGGGATCGACCCGTCCGTGCACGACATTCGCTTCGTCGAGGACAACTGGGAATCGCCGACCCTCGGTGCCTGGGGGCTGGGCTGGGAAGTCTGGCTCAACGGCATGGAGATCACACAGTTCACGTACTTCCAGCAGGTCGGCGGTCTTGACTGCCGACCGGTTACCGGCGAAATCACCTACGGGCTCGAGCGCATAGCCATGTACCTGCAGGGCGTGGAGAGCATCTTCGACCTCGTCTGGACCGATGGCCCGCTGGGCCGTGTCACCTATGGCGATGTCTACCACCAGAACGAAGTCGAGCAGTCCGCTTTTAACTTTGAGCAGGCGGATACCGACGTGCTGTTCGGCCTGTTCGACAGCAGCGAGAGGGCCTGTGAGCACCTGCTGGCAGAGAACCTGGCGCTGCCCGCCTACGAGCGGGTCCTGGAGGCATCCCACGCCTTCAACCTGCTCGATGCCCGGCACGCTATCTCGGTGACCGAACGCCAGCGCTACATCCTGCGCGTGCGGGCCATGGCGCGTGCGGTGGCGGAAGCCTACTACGCGAGTCGCGAGGCCCGGGGTTTTCCCATGGTGGAGGCAGCGGCCAGTGCACGGGAGGCGGCCAATGGCTAGCGAGTTTCTGGTCGAAATCGGCACGGAGGAATTGCCGCCAAAGGCGCTGAAGGGACTGTCGGAGGCGTTTGGTGCCAACCTTCAGGCGGGGCTCCAGGACGCTCGCCTGGCCCATGGGCAGGTACGCCTCTATGCAACGCCGCGGCGTCTCGCCGTGCGCGTGTCGGAGATGGCCGAACGCCAGCCGGACGTGGAAACCGAGCTGAAGGGGCCGCCGGTCCGGATCGCTTTCGATGCCGACGGCAAGCCGACACGGGCGGCGGAAGCCTTTGCCGACAAGTGCGGCGCAGCCGTCGCCGATCTTCAGCGGATAGAGACGCCCAAGGGGGACTGGCTGATTCACCGGGGAACGGAATCCGGCCGCGCCGCCAGCGAGCTGCTTCCCGGCCTGGTCGAGAAATCGCTTTCCAGCCTTCCGATTCCCAAGCGCATGCGCTGGGGCAGCCGGGACGAAGATTTCGTCCGGCCCGTTCACTGGGTGGTCATGCTCCTGGATGACGAGATCATCCCTGCAACCCTGTTCGGGATCCGCGCCGGGCGCGAAACCCGGGGGCACCGTTTTCATGCACCGGGTCCGTTCACGCTGGATTCGGCGGCGGACTATCCCGCCGTCATCGAAGACGCAGGCTATGTGGTGGCGGATTTTGCGGCGCGCCGACGAGCCGTAGAAGACGCCGTACTGGCGACGGCGTCGGCCCGGGATGGCAGCGCGGTATACGACGAAGCGCTCCTCGACGAGGTAACGGCACTCGTAGAATGGCCCGTTCCGGTGTCTGCCAGTTTTGAAGCCCGCTTTCTGGAGCTTCCCGCCGAGGTCCTTGTGGCAACCCTGCAGTCGCATCAGCGCTATTTTCCGCTGCGCGGCCAGGACGGTCGCCTGACGAACGATTTTGTTGCGGTAGCCAACCTGGAAAGCAGGCAGCCGGAGGCTGTTCGCGAAGGCAACGAGCGGGTCGTGCGGCCGCGCCTGGCCGACGCAGCATTCTTCTGGGACCAGGATCGGCGGATCCCGCTCGCCGACCGCCAGGCCGGTCTTGAGCACGTGATATTTCAGCGTGACCTTGGGACCGTGGCAGACAAGACCCGGCGGGTTGCTGCCCTTGCCGAGCGCATCGCTACGACCATCGGCGCGGAACCGGAGTTGGCCCGCCGTGCTGCGGAGCTGGCGAAATGCGATCTGCTGACGGAAATGGTGGGGGAGTTCCCCGAGCTGCAGGGCATCATGGGTCGTTACTACGCCACCCACGATGGCGAGGACCCGGCGGTCGGCGTGGCCATCGACGAACAGTATCTGCCGCGCTTTGCCGGCGATGATCTGCCGGGGACTCCGGTGGGGGTCGCTGTCGCCATGGCGGACAAACTGGACACCCTGGCGGGCATTTTCGCCATCGGCCAGAGGCCCACCGGCACAAGAGATCCGTTCGGCCTGCGGCGCGCGGCCCTCGGTATCCTGCGGATGCTCATCGAGGGGCGGCAGCAGCTGGATCTCGACGAACTGATCCGCGTCGCGGTGGAGCAGGTTCCAGGGGCTTCCGATGGCGAAGCGCTGGCGGCTGACGTCTTCGACTACATGATGGATCGGCTGCGCGCCTACTACGTGGATGGTGCAGGCGAGGTCACCGCACCACCGGACGTCTTCGAAGCGGTCCTGGCGAACCGCCCGCCATCACCGCTGGATTTCCATGAACGCGTACTGGCGGTGCTGGCATTTCAGAAGCTCGATGCCGCAGCCGCGCTGGCGGCAGCCAACAAGCGGGTTGCGAACATCCTGAGGAAATCCGGCGACGAGGCCGGCGCGGCGCTGGATCCCGACCTGCTGGAAGCGCCCGAGGAAATCGCGCTGTACGAGCATCTCCACCGGATCGAACCGCGGCTCACCGAACTGCTCGACAACCGCCATTACACCGAGGGACTGGTAGCGCTCGCGGCGCTGCGCGAGCCGGTGGACGCGTTCTTCGACGCGGTCATGGTGATGGACGAGGACCCCGGCAAGCGCCGCAATCGGCTGGCTCTGCTGGCCCGCATGCGCGAACTGTTTGCGCGGACGGCCGACCTCTCGCGGCTGGCTGGCTAACGTGCCGCTGGTTGTTCTCGATCGGGACGGCGTCATCAATGCCGACAGCGAGCACTACATCAAGTCGCCGGACGAATGGCATCCGTTGCCCGGAAGCCTGCAAGCCATCGCCGCGCTCACGAAAGCCGGTTGGACGATCGCCGTGGCCAGCAACCAGTCGGGGGTGGCCCGCGGGCTGTTCGATGCCGGGACCCTCGCACGCATCAATGCCCGGATGAATTCGGCAGTCACAGCAACCGGGGGACGGCTGGACGGAGTTTTCTTCTGCCCTCATGGGCCGGATGACGGCTGTGACTGCCGTAAGCCCCGGCCCGGGCTACTGTGGCAGATTGCCGGGGCATTCGGCACAGATCTCGGGGCCGTTCCGGTGATCGGGGACTCGGCCCGTGACCTGGAAGCTGCCGAGCGCGTCGGCGCCAGGCCGATACTCGTGATGACCGGCAACGGTCCGAAGACCCTGCAGCAACGGCAGGCGGCGGGCCTGGATACGGAGGTCTACGCCGACCTCGACGCGGCGGCCCAGGCCCTGCTCGGTGAGACAAGCAGGTGATTCTGCTTCGCTCGCTTTTGTTTACCGGTTTGTTTTTTCTCACCGTGATCCCGTACGCGACGGCGGTTGCGATCACCGGGCTGTTCAGCCGCTCGGTGCCGTTTCTCACCGCACGGTCCTGGGCACGGGCCAACCTTTGGCTGGCAAAGGTCCTGTGCGGAATCGACTATGAGCTGGAGGGCCGGGAGCACGTTCCCCCCACCAACGGCATCCTCTATGTGAAACACCAGTCGGCGTACGAAATCCTTGTGGGCGCCAATGAATTCCCACACCAGTGTTGGGTGCTGAAGCGAGAACTGATGTGGGTGCCTTTCCTGGGCTGGGGCCTGAAGGCGCTCCAACCCATTGCGATCAATCGCTCATCCGGCGGCCGCGCCGTGCGGCAGGTCATCCGACAGGGTCGGGAACGGATCAAGGAAGGACTGTGGATCGTCATTTATCCCGAGGGCACACGGGTGGCGCCGGGGAAAACCCGGCGGTATGGGATGAGCGGACCGGCCCTGGCGCGGGACTGCGGTTGCCTGATACTCCCCGTAGCCCACAACGCCGGTGATTACTGGCCGAGGCGCAGCTGGCGAAAGTATCCGGGCACCGTCAAGGTGGTGATAGGACCGGCAATCGATCCGACGGACCGGTCGCCCGAGGAGATCAACCGGCTCGCGCAGGGCTGGATCGAAGACACGATGCGCCGTATCAGCCCCGAGGCCTACGGTGCAGCCGGAAGCTCAGAGGGTGCTGTTGGCGAGACGTGAGGCCGCTGCAGGTTCCAGGTTTCGTTCGAGGCGACCGGGCGCCAGGGTATCCGGACTATCGGGGCCACGCAGCACCAGGATGTTGCGGACCGGCTCGTAGCCGTGGGCGTCGAGGTTCACGAGCACGGGACGGTCCAGGCGAATCTCCAGGACACAGGGAGTCCGGCATTTCGCACCCTCGAGTGTCCAGGCCAGCGCGCCAGCCGGTTGTGTCGTAACGGGAAGAAGGCCGGTCGGAGGCGCGTTCGCGCATCCGGCGATACAGGCGACGGCTAGAGTGGCACTGAAGCGGCGAATTCGTCGATGGCCTTCCATGGCATGAACTCCGGTTTGGCGTTTTGCGGTCTGGTGACAGCGGCGGAGATCGCACGTTTCCCGCCACCCAAGAGACGGAATAATTGTCCCGGAATCGGTATCGCCGTTCGGGGAGCCGAGTCACAGAATGCGCGGGAGGTAATCGAGCATGAGGACCCGTCCTCAGCAGAGCGTCAAGCGCAAAAATCCCTTAACGTGCTCTAAACGAACGGCCATCTTCGCCTAAATGCCGGGAAAAGCAGTTGACCCTCCCGTTCAGCCGATGGCTCAGATATCGATATTGGTGACCGTCAGCGCATTGCGCTCGATGAATTCCCGGCGCGGCTCCACCTGGTCGCCCATGAGCGTCGTGAAAATCTCGTCGGCCGCCACCGCATCTTCTATCCGAACCTGCATGAGCCGGCGGGTATCGGGATTGATGGTCGTATCCCACAACTGGTCCGCGTTCATCTCGCCCAGGCCCTTGTAGCGCTGAATGCTCTGGCCACGGCGTGCTTCCGACATCAGCCACTCGACCGCTTGATCGAAACTCTCGACGGGCTGCTCCTTCTCGCCCCGCTTCACGTACGCGCCTTGACCCACAAAGTCCTCAAGGTCATCCGCCAGGTCCGTGATTCGCCGGTATTCCGCCGAGGCGAAGAATTTCCGGGGAAAAACGATCTCGGAACCCACCCCGTGATAGTACCGGCTCAGGCGAAGGCTCCATGCTGCCGGATCGTCCTCGGGCTGATGAACGCGCAGCTGGTAGCGAGGCGCATCGCCCGCGCCCGCCAGGCGCTCTTCCAGCAGGTCCAGCCAGGCCTGGGGAATGCCGTCGCCGTCCGAGGCAACCCGCGGCAGGTATAAAAACTCCCTCAGTACACGGGAGTCATACTGCCGGGAGATTCGATCGATGATCGCATTGACTTCGAGGAACTTGCTGACCAGTGATTCCAGGCCAGGACCTTGCAGAGGCGGGGCATCATCGGTCACGAACAGAGCTGCACCCTGGAGAGCCTGAGAAACTAAATATGCGTTTAATTCGGCATCGTCTTTGACATAATGCTCCTGCTTACCCTTCTTCACCTTGTACAGCGGAGGCTGGGCGATATACACGTGACCCCGTTCGATCAGTTCGGGCATTTGCCGGTAGAAAAAGGTCAACAGGAGGGTTCGGATGTGGGAGCCGTCCACGTCCGCGTCGGTCATGATGATGATGCGGTGATAGCGAAGCTTGTCCGGATCGAACTCTTCCCGACCGATCCCGCAGCCCAGGGCAGTAATCAGCGTACCGACTTCGGCTGACGACAGCATCTTGTCGAACCGGGCTTTCTCCACGTTCAGAATCTTTCCCTTAAGCGGAAGGATTGCCTGGTGGCGACGGTCGCGTCCCTGCTTTGCAGAGCCGCCGGCGGAGTCACCCTCGACGAGGAACAGCTCGGACAGGGCAGGGTCCTTTTCCTGACAGTCGGCGAGCTTTCCCGGGAGCCCCGCAATGTCGAGCGCGCCTTTTCGCCGGGTCATTTCTCGAGCCTTCCGGGCGGCCTCGCGAGCGCGGGCCGCTTCGATGATCTTGCCAACCACGGCTCGGGCTTCCTGGGGGTTCTCCAGAAGGAACTCCTCCAGTTTCTCGGACATGGCCGATTCAACGATGCCCTTGACCTCGGAAGAAACGAGCTTGTCTTTCGTCTGAGAAGAGAATTTCGGGTCCGGGAACCTTTACCGACAGGACGGCGGTGATGCCCTCGCGGGAGTCATCACCCGAGGTGCTGACCTTCTCCTTCTTGGCGAGGTTTTCCCGCTCGATGTACCCGTTCAACGTCCGGGTGAGGGCACTCCGGAACCCGGCGAGGTGCGTGCCGCCGTCGCGCTGAGGGATATTGTTGGTGTAGCAGAACATGTTTTCCTGGTAGGAATCGTTCCACTGCATGGCCACTTCGACCGTCAAGCCGTCTTTTTCCGTCTGAAAATGCAGGACGGTGGGGTGGATCGGCGTCTTGTTCCTGTTGAGATGCTGGACAAAGGCCCGAATTCCGCCCTCGTATTCGAAAACATCTTCCTGCCCGGTTCTCTCGTCCTTCAGTTCGATCCGTACACCGGAGTTCAAAAAAGACAGCTCCCTTAGCCGCTTGGCGAGGATGTCGTAATGAAACTCGATGTTGTTGAAGATTTCCGAGCTGGGCTTGAAATGGATGGTCGTACCCGTGCGATCGGTTTCTCCGGCGGCAGCCAGGGGCGCCACGGGCTCACCCATCCGGTATTCCTGCCGGTAGATATTGCCTTCCCGACAGATGGTCAGCCCCAGGGATTCGGACAACGCGTTGACGACGGAAACCCCGACGCCGTGGAGTCCGCCCGAAACCTTGTAGCTGTTGTCGTCGAATTTTCCCCCGGCATGGAGGACAGTCATGATGACCTCGGCGGCGGACCGGCCTTCCTCCGGATGCTGATCCACAGGAATCCCACGACCATCGTCAGTCACTGTCACGGACTCGTCGGCATGGATCGTTACGGTTACGACGGAACAATGACCCGCCAGCGCTTCGTCGATGGAATTATCGACCACCTCGAAAACCATGTGATGGAGTCCGGTGCCATCATCGGTGTCGCCGATGTACATTCCCGGTCTTTTTCGGACGGCCTCAAGACCCTTCAGGACTTTGATATTTCTGGAATCGTAGGAACTGGACTCTGTCATTCGGTACGCCCAAGGCCAAAGCGAAACATTATACCACCGCTGTCACTCTTCCCTGTTCCACGTGGAACATTCGATTGGGGTTCAGGGCGCCGAAATCCGAGCGATCCAATGCCGTCACCAGGACCTGCCCCGGCATTGCCGACAATGCCTCGAGCAGTCGCCTGACCCGTTCCCGATCCAGCTCCGCGCTGACATCATCCACGAGAAGAACTCCTGTTTCTCCGGTCTCGTCTGCCTGGTAGCGATGTTGTCCGAGTATCATCGCCGCGGCGACCAGCTTTTGCTGTCCCCTGGACACACGGCCCCGTGCGCGGCGATCGAAAACATCCACCTGGATATCCGCCCGATGCGGGCCTGCAAGCGTCTGACCCATTTTCCCGTCCCGGTCACGGCCGTTGGCCAGCAGGCTGGCCAGGCCGCGAGTTTCATCGTGTCCGAGCCGGTATGCCGAGTCGAATCTCCGCATCAAGCAATGCGTCGCCCAGATTGGCCACAAAGGGCGCTATTCCCTCGATGGTCCGTTGCCGCGCAGCATCGATCGCCGTGGCCCGGAGCTCCATTTCCTGTTCCCAGGGATCCAGTTCCCGTCCCCGGACGCCTTGCCGCAGGAGCGCCGTCCGGTGGCGCAGCGCCCTCTGATATCGCCGCCAGTCATTGAGAAAGCCATGTTCCACGTGGAACACTGACCAATCCACGTACCGCCGCCGTTCTGAAGGCCCGTCCGCAACCAGGCGCTGCACCTCAGGATCGACCACTTCCACCGGCATTCTCCCGGCTACTCCGGCCACGCCCGAGGCCGGTTCGCCGTTTAGCCGCAACTCCACGCGACCCGAGCCGATCTCCAGGCCAGCGCGAAACCCGCCGGCCCGGCCCTCGCCCCGAACAACCACTCGCGCAACACTCCTTCCGTCACGAACCAGCACATCTTTTCGGCTGGCGCGAAATGACCTTCCCCGCCCCAGAACGAACAATGCCTCGAGCAAGCTGGTCTTGCCCGAGGCATTCTCCCCGTAAAGACAGTTCAGTCCGGCATCCGGCTCGATTTCAACCGTCTCCAGGCACCGGAAGTCCTCGATTCGAAGATTCCGAACCGCCACACCCTACAGCCGCATGGGCATGACGACGTACTTGCATTCCTCTGTTTCTGGATCCTTGATCAGGCAGCTGCTGTTCGGATCGCGGATCATCAGGTGGATTTGCTCGCTCTCCAGGGCACTGAGCGCGTCCATCAGATAATTCACGTTGAAACCGATTTCGATCTCGTCCCCGGCATACGCAACCTCGATCTCCTCCTCGGCTTCCTCCTGTTCCGGATTGTGGGCCTGCATGGTGAGACCTCCGGATTTCAGTTCGAGCCTGATACCCCGGTATTTTTCGTTGGACAGGATGGCCGTGCGGTAGAGGGACCGCCGCAAATCTTCCCGGTCCGCCACCACCGGTTCTGCGGCCTCTGCAGGGATAACCCGCTCGTAATCCGGGAATCGCCCGTCAATCAGCTTGGAGGTAAAGCGGATATCCCCCAGTTCCGCACGAAGGTGATTCGAGCCGATGGCAAGCATCACTTCTCCGGTTTCACTGATCAGTCGCTGCAGTTCCAGGACCCCCTTGCGGGGCAGGATGACCTGTTGCGGAGAGGCGTCGGCACCGTCAACAGCCGCCTGGCAAAGCGCCAGCCGGTGACCATCCGTTGCAACCGCTCGTACTGAAGGCCCGGCAATTTCCAGCAGCAGCCCATTCAGGTAATACCGTACATCCTGCTGCGCCATGGCGAAGTGGGTTTTCTCCAGGAGACGTTTGAGCGCCCCCTGGGGCAGGGTCACCGTCTGCTGGGCATTCACATCCTCGACCACCGGAAACTCCGTGGCCGGGAGCGTCGACAGCGTGAACCGGCTCCGGCCCGCCCGGACCGTGACCTTGTCGCCGGATAGCTGGAAGACCACATCCACCGCCTCGGGGAGCGCCTTCACGATATCGAGCAGCTTGCGTCCTGGTACGGTGATCTCGCCTTCCTGCTCGACGCTCATGGTGACCGAGGCGACAAGCTCTACCTCGAGATCCGTCGCGGTGAACGACACCCGATCTCCTCTGGCGGAGACCAGAATATTTGCCAGGATCGGCATGGTCTGACGCCGTTCCACCACTCCGACCACGGCCTGGAGTGGGTCCAACAAGGCCTCTCTCTGAGCAACGAGCTTCATCCGGTCTTCCTGTTAATTATCATTGAATATATAGAGATTATTACAGTTATTAGGGACACGAAAAATTGTGGATAACTTCTAAAAGTCTTTATTAATCAATCACTTAGAGAGATATTTTCTGTGGTCTACCCGGTTCGCCAGTTGTCTGACAGCCTGTGTACGAATTGTGGATAAACCGAAGCGTCGATTTTGTCCACAGGTTTTCACCATCATGCGGTCAGGGTTCTTAACAGGTTTTCATAGTCCTCACGAACACGGACTTCGTCTTCTCGAAGCCCCTTCACTCGTTTGCAGGCATGCATCACCGTCGTGTGATCCCGCCCGCCGAAAGCATCGCCGATTTCCGGGAGACTGTGATTGGTCAATTCCTTGGCCAGGGCCATCGCGATCTGGCGTGGCCGGGTAACCGCCCGGCTACGGCTTTTCGAGTGCAGGTCCGCCACCCGGATCTTGAAATACTGCGCCACGGTTTTCTGGATGTTGTCGATGGTGACCAACCGTTCCTGGAGGCTAAGCAGGTCACGGAGAGCTTCCTTCGTGAAATCGATATTGATCGGCCGGCCCAGGAAACGCGAGTTTGCGATGACGCGGCGCAGCGCCCCTTCGAGCTCCCGGACGTTCGAACGAATACGCTGGGCAATGAAAAATGCCACCTCTTCGGGCAGATCAGTTCCCTCCGCATGGGCCTTCTTCATCAGAATAGCCACGCTGGTTTCCAGCTCCGGCGGTTCAATGGCCACGGTCAGACCCCAGCCGAAACGGGACTTCAGCCGGTCCTCCAGCCCGTCTACCTCCTTCGGATAGCGGTCGCAGGTCAGGACTATCTGCTGGTTATTCTCGAATAAAGCATTGAATGTATGAAAGAATTCTTCCTGGGAACGATCCTTGCCGGCGAAGAATTGTATGTCGTCAATTAACAGCGCGTTTAATTCTCGGTAAGCGCTTTTGAATTCACTGATCGTGTTGTGCTGCAGTGCCCGGACCATGTCTCCGACAAATCGTTCCGAGTGCACATACGCCACTCGCGCCTCGGAGCTGTTGGCGAGAATCTGGTTGCCGATGGCACACATCAGGTGAGTCTTGCCGAGGCCGACACCGCCGTAGATGAAGAACGGATTGGAATTCGAGTTGCCGGGGCTTCGCGCTACGTGGAAGGCTGCCGCCCGGGCAATCTGGTTACTTTTTCCTTCGACGAAATTTTCGAAGCTGAAATCCGGGTTGAGACGACCTCCCGCCAGGAATCGGCTCCGCCGCTGCGGGGGCGCTGTGGCCCTGCCGACTGGTGGCCCGGCGGGGCGGTTTTCCGGGAGCGTGGGTACCGCCCGTGTACCCACTTCGAGAATCACCTGGCGTGGGCTTCCGTCGTCGCAGCGGCTGACCGTCTGACGAATATTCTCGAGGAAGTGCTCCCGCACCCAGTCCACGACGAACCGGTTTGGAGCGAGCAAACGCACTCCCTCCGGTTCCTCGACAGCCTGCAGCGGTCGGATCCAGGTATTGAAAGCTTGTTCCGGCAGCTCACTTTCGAGTCGCCGAAGACACTGGTCCCAAAGGCTGTCAGACACGGGAATTTCCTGTCACCCGAGGTTCTCGGATCGAACCGATGAGTCTATACTGGCAGCCATGGGTTATCCACAGGCAGCATTGGGCGGTGGAATACCCGGAACCGGTTGACAGCGCCGGGGCGCCAGCTTACGATTCGGCCCCTTTTTTGCCGGGTCCGCCCAAGGCCCGCAGAAACCTCACGCACGAAACGGAAACGGAACCATGAAGCGGACTTATCAGCCCAGCAACCTCCGTCGCAAGCGCACCCACGGTTTCCGCGCCCGCATGGCCACGAAGAGCGGCCGGCAGGTCATCGCCCGCCGCCGCGCGAAGGGCCGCTCTCGCCTCAGCGCCTGATCGTCGCCCCAAGGCGGGAAGACGGGTCGAGTATCCCTTCCCGATACCCCCGTGCCCGGTTCAGGCCTGAACAACGCCTGAGAAACCCGCCGGAATTCCGTCACGTGTTCCGCAACGGCCGGTCTGGACGGGACGCACTGTTCACGGTGATCGCCGCTGCTTCCGGCCAACCCGGCCCCCGGCTCGGCCTTGCCGTGTCGAAAAAAAACGCCCGGCTCGCCACCCAACGGAATCGGATCAAGCGCCTCGTGCGCCAGGCATTCCGGACCCAGGCACACCGGCTGCCGGCAGTGGACGTGGTGGTCATCGCCCGCCCTGGCATTGCCGGGCGAAGCAACGGGGAGATCACCCGCTCGATCAACGAACACTGGAACAGGCTAGCCCGACGATGCGTAAAGCCGCCGACTTCCTGATCCGAACATACCAGGTGCTGATAAGTCCCCTCATGGGACGTCATTGCCGGTATCATCCCACCTGCTCCGAATACACCCGACAGGCTATTCGCCACCACGGCCTCGCCGCGGGGGCTTGGATGGGCCTCAAACGCATTCTCCGCTGTCACCCTTGGGCCGAAGGGGGCTTCGACCCCGTGCCCGGTGTGCCGGAAGCCAACGGACGACAATTGAAGTGATGGACAATCAGCGCATCTTCCTGTGGGTCGCTCTTGCGCTCGCAATCTGGGTTAACTGGCAGGCTTGGCAGGACGACCGACGGCCAGCTACCGCACCGGGGGCCACGCCGGGCCAGCCGGTCACCGAGTCAGCACCGGGTCTCCCAGAGCCCGCCGGCGAGACCGATCTTGATGCCCCTGCGCTCCCTGGCACGGACGATCTGCCGTCGGCTGCGGCTCTGGCGATGGACGCCACGGCAACGGGCGAGACGATCACGGTCCGGACCGACGTGCTTGACGCCGAGATCGCCGTGGACGGCGGCGACCTGGTCAAGGTGCTTCTCCCGGATTACCCGGTTCGAAAGGACCAGCCTGACGTCAAAGTCCAGCTCCTGGATCCATCGGCATCCAGGGAGTTCGTCTTTCGCACCGGTCTGCAGGCCGGCCCGGGTCAGCCGAAAGTCACCGCCGACACCCGATTCGTTGCTTCCGCCGAGCGTTTCGACCTGGCTGACGGCAGCGACGTCCTTGAAGTTCCCCTGACCTGGACCGGTCCCGAGGGGCTGGAGGTCCGCAAAACTTATACGTTCCGCCGCGGCAGCTATGCCGTGGATCTCCGCTATGACGTAGCCAACCGCAGCGCCGACGCGTGGCGAGGCGCGAGCTACGTGCAGATCCGCAAGCGGAACACGCCGAAAGAACGCTCGATGACCGATGTGGATACGTACTCCTTCGTCGGCCCGGTCATCTATGACGGCAAGAGCTACGACAAGCTCAAGGTCAAGGACCTGGCGGAGGAGCCCCTTCAGGCCACGTACGCTGAGGGATGGGTGGCCGCCATCCAGCATCATTTCCTGGCAGCGGCCATTCCCGGCAGCACCCGGGCTACCTACAGCGGCACCGTGCGTAACAATGTCTTCAGCCTGTCCGCCATTGGCGATCCCGTTGACGTGGCGGCCGGCGCCACCGGCACGTTCGAAGACACCTTGTTCGTGGGTCCCAAGCTACAGGACCAGCTCAAGGAAACTGCGCCGGGGCTGCGCCTGACCGTCGACTACGGCTGGCTGACCATCATTTCCCAACCCCTGTTCTGGGTGTTGTCCAAGATCCATGGCTTCGTGGGCAACTGGGGCTGGGCCATCATTCTGCTGACCATCCTGATCAAGCTGGCGTTCTACAAGCTGCAGGAAACCAGCGGCCGGTCCATGGCCAAGATGCGCAAGCTGCAGCCTCGCCTGAAAGCCCTGCAGGAACGCTACGGTGAGGATCGCCAGAAACTGTCCCAGGCGATGATGGAGCTCTACCGGAAGGAGAAGGTCAATCCGGCCTCCGGCTGTCTGCCGATCCTCGTGCAGATGCCCGTGTTCCTGGCGCTCTACTGGGTGCTGCTGGAAAGCGTGGAAATGCGCCAGGCGCCCTGGGCATTGTGGATCGACGATCTCTCGGCGCGGGATCCGTACTTCATTCTGCCGCTCCTGATGGGCGTCACCATGTTCGTGCAGCAGAAGCTCAACCCCGCGCCACCCGACCCGATCCAGGCCAAGATCATGATGGTGCTGCCGGTCGTGTTCACGGTTTTCTTCGCCTTCTTTCCGGCCGGTCTGGTGCTCTACTGGTTTGTGAACAACCTGTTGTCCATCGCCCAGCAGTGGCATATCAACCGGGTCGTGGAGCGGGACGGCTAGGCCGGACCGTGTTTTGGTTCCAGCAGTTGGGTCTCGACCCGCACTTCGGAATGCAGCGTGCGGTGAACCGGGCACTTGTCGGCGATCTCCAGAACCCGGTCCTCTAACGAGGGATCCAGATCGCGGACCGCAACCTTGCGGCGGAATACGTCCACCTTGCCGGTCTGGGTGTCGCACTCCGCGCAATCCGCTGCATGCACTTTTTCGTGCTCCACGGTGACAATCACGTCGCCGGCTTCCACCTTCTTTCGACCCAGATACATCCGCAGCGTCATCGTTGTGCAGGCGGCCAGCGCCGCGCCGAGCAGGTCGTAGGGTGTAGGCCCGTTGTTGGTCCCGCCGACGGAGGCCGGTTCGTCGGCAATCAGCGGGTGGCCGCCCGCCAGCAGTTCGGTTCTGTATCCGCCCGGCCGGGTTCGGGCAACCACGCGGCCTTCGGGCAGGTCGTCATCCGTGATCCCGGCCGGGACATACCGCGAGGCCCAGGCTCCGATGACCGCCGCCGCGTAGGCTGCGTCTTCCGGTCGGGACAACAGGTGGTCCGCATCGTCCAGCGACACGAAGCTTTTCGGATGTTTCGCGGCTGCATACAGCTCGGCAGCGTTGTCGATGGACACGATGGCGTCCAGCGGCGCATGCAGAAACAGCAGGGCCTTGCGCAGATTCGCGAGCGAGCCTGGCAAGGCATGGCTGCGCAGATCATCGACAAAACCGCGCTTCAGGCGGAACGGCCGACCCCCGATGTTCACTTCCGCTTCACCGGTCGCCTCGATTTCCGCTTCCGAGCCCTTCAGCAGGTGCAGGACATGGTCGGCACGGGACGGTGCACCAATAGTGGCTACAGCGCGAACCGAGGAAAGCCGGGCTGCGGCATCGAGTACCGCGGCGCCGCCCAGGGAATGACCGACGAGCAGTGTTGGGGCCGCGTAATGTTCGGCCAGGTAATCTGCGGCCGCGCACAAATCGCTGACGTTGCCGCTGAAGCTGGTGTCGGCAAAGTCTCCGCCGCTGTCACCCAGCCCCGTGAAGTCGAAACGCAGAACGCCATAGCCGGCGTCAGCGAGCGCGCGGGTGATCCGCCGCGCCGCGCGGATATTGCTGGTGCAGGTAAAACAGTGGGCGAAGATGGCCCAGGCCCGAGGCCCGCCGCTGGCAGGCTCCTCGATATGTCCGACAAGCGCTTCACCGTCAGGATTTGCGAACCTTACGTCCATGCCGGACCCTCCCGTAGAATTCTGTCCAACTATAGATGGCGAGGGTCCTTGCACCACCCGGGTGTGCATTCGGGTTTCGGGGTCTGCGGGCTGTTGGGGACGACCGCCGTGAAATCCCGCGAGTCCATGCCGTACTCGCAATGACGAAGAACCTTCCGGGAGCACTCACCCAGACGATGGCGCAGGTCAATTTCACAACCCGGCGTTCCAGCGAACCGTGGCTTGCCCCCAGGTTTGATGGACCCGTCCGCCCGGGCGAGGTTCCCGTATCCCCCTCGACCGGGGGTCGGGCCATGCCGTCATGAAGCTGACTCGTGAGACCGACACCCTCGTGGCGCCGGCGACTGCGCCCGGCCGTGGTGGGATCGCGGTCGTGCGTCTGTCCGGTCCGGATGCCCTAGGCATTGGGCAGTCCCTTGCCGGCGACCTGCCGGCGCCCCGAGAAGCGCGGATGCGCCGCTTCGTCGATGCTGCCGGAACCCTCCTCGATGAAGGCCTGGTGCTGGTATTTCCGGGGCCTGGGTCGTTTACCGGCGAAGACGTCGTGGAGCTCCACTGTCACGGCGGCCCGGTGGTGACGGAGCTGATCGTGGAAGCCTGCGTGGCCGCCGGGGCACGAATGGCCGAGCCCGGCGAGTTCTCCCGACGGGCCTACGTCAATGACCGCATCGACCTCGCGCAGGCCGAAGCGATCGCCGACCTGATCGAGAGCGGGTCGCGGCAGGCCGCATCCGCCGCACTGGCTTCCCTTCAGGGCGCGTTCTCAGCGCAGATTCACGGGCTGACCGACGAACTGGCGCGGCTGCGAGCCTGGGTGGAAGCGACGCTGGACTTCCCCGAGGAAGAAGTGGACTACCTGGCGGATGCGGCAGTCCTCAGCCAGGTGGACGATCTGCTGGGACGCTTCGACCGGCTGACCGAGACCGCGCGCCAGGGCCGCCTGCTCAGAGACGGAATGACCGTCGTGATCGCCGGCCGGCCGAATGCCGGCAAGTCCAGCCTGCTCAACTGTCTGACCGGCGAAGACTCGGCCATCGTGACCCATCTTCCGGGTACGACCCGGGATCTTCTCCGCCAGCAGATCCAGATCGACGGCATGCCGCTGCACGTGGTGGACACGGCAGGTCTCAGGGAGGGTGCGAACATCGTCGAACAGGAGGGGATCCGCCGGGCCCGGGAGGAAATGGCGAAGGCGGACCGGGTTCTCCTGGTCGTCGATGCCGCTGACCCGGCCGGGCCTCCCGATGCGCACGAGCTGCCCGACGGTGTTCCTGTCACGATTATCCGCAACAAGATCGACCTGACCGGCGAGCCCGCGGGTGTCGTCGCTGGTGCCGAGGGCGCGGCGACCCTTGGCCTGTCGGCGACCAGCCATGCCGGCGTCGACGATCTGCGTGCGCATCTGAAGTCCTGCATGGGTTTCCATCCGGAAGCGGGCGGCGCCCTGTCCGCGCGCCGCCGGCACCTCACGGCACTCGCAGACGCCCGGCTCCACGTTGCCGCGGCCCGGGAGCACCTGGCTGGCGCAAAGGACGGCGAGTTGATGGCCGAGGAGCTGAGGCTGGCACAGGAGCGCCTCGGCGAGATCACCGGCGAGGTTTCGACCGAGGATCTGCTTGGCCGAATTTTTTCGACCTTCTGTATCGGGAAGTAAGGGTGCTGCTCCGTTTCCCCGAAAGGGGAGGGCGTCTACCAGTGCAGCCGGATGGGTAGTGCCGGAGAGAGGTCGAAGGACATGCTCCGCGCCCGGCCATCGAAAACGATGTCCATCATGGAGGCCTCGGCGTCGTTGGTCTCGAGACGGTCACCGAGCGGCCCGGTCAGCCGTTGGCCAACCGCACCCAGCCCGGGGCCCTGAAGGCGAACCCCGGTCAGCGAGGTGACGCCCACCGTGTGGGCGGGCGCGTTCTCCGCGTAGTCGGCCCGGGTCGCGAACGGCAGGCAAAAAAGGAGCGGAGTGGCCGTCGATTCGCTGTCCCCGGCCACCTGAATCGATCTGGCCGCCGGCAACCACGCCGGCCGGTAATCCCATGCGGGAAACGGCGCGTCGGCTGCTGCCGTCGTATCCGCCGGCCGCAGACACAGGCCGAAAGGGGAGGCACCATTGTTTCGACGTCGCCACCGGTCCAGGAGCTTGAGACGACCGCCGCCGGCTGCCAGCGCCTCGCGCTCGTCCCGGACCCAGAGAAACTCGAGCATGGCGTTGCGAAAAACGAAGCGACGGTTTGCCGTTCCCTGTCCCGGATGCTCACGGCCGGGCGCCTCGGCGAAGCCGAGACTGAGCAGGCGGTCGGCCGCAGGTGCACCGGCGTCCGTCCAGACAAAGACATGATCGATTTCGTAGTTCATGGTCACCGCCCATCATGGCCGCAGCAGCAGCTTGCCTGCCGTGATCGTGTACACAGAAACTCACCGGGCGATCGACTCCTTACGTCATGCTCGCCGCCTTCTGAAAGGCAGGCCGATCCTGTAGCCGCCCGAGGTAGGCTGTCAGGTTCGGATAGCGGTCATCCAGCTGGCCGAGCATGCCGGCGACGTTGACGGTAAAGCCCATCATGACGTCCGCCGCGGTGAACGCTTCGCCCAGCAGAAAGGTCCTTCCGTCCAGCGCCGTCTCCAGGTAATACAGCCCGTTGGCGACGCGGGCCTCGACATCCTTGATGAACCTCCCCAGGTCCTCCGGCCGATCACGGTACAGCGTCAGCCACACGAGGACGCCGATGGGCGGAAACGCCGTGCTCTCGGCAAAATGGATCCACTGGAGATACGCGGCCCGCTCCGCCGTGCCCAAGGCCGGAGACAGGCGCCCGTCACCGTAGGTCTCGACAACGTACTCGGTGATGGCGCCGGATTCGCACATGACGATATTGCCGTCCTCCAGCGTCGGCAGCTTGCCGGTGGGTGTGGCCTGCTGAAAAAACCGATCCGTCGTCGGCCTGAACTCGACACGCTCGAGTTCGTAGGGAAGACTGAGCTCCTCGAGCAGCCACACAATGCGGACCGCCCTTGTCCGGGGTGCGAAGTAGAGCTTCATCATGGCCTGGGTCCTCTGTCGGATGTATGGGGATTCGGGGACAGCGTGTTCCTGCGCGGGACAAACGCCGCAGGGTCGAAGCTGGCGGCGCCTAAAAGCGATCGCCACCGGAGGCCAGGTATTCGTCTTCCTCCTCGGTAGAGGCTCGACCCAGTACCTTGTTGCGATGAGGAAATCGCCCGAAGCGGGCCACGATCCTTTCGGTGACGCTCGGCGTAGTCAAGAGACCGGGCAATGTAGTCCGCCAGGTTTTTCGGCGCATCGTCGACCAGCGACTCGAACAGAGACACGCACCGGGCCTGGAGATCGCCATCCTCCGCATGCTCCAGCGGCATATACAGAAACGAGGACTCCACCGGATGCAGCGCCTGGTCGAAGCCCCGCTCCAGCGCGTGAAGAGCGGTATCGAGGGCGAAGGCGTCATACGCAAAAGCCCGCGAATCACCACGGTACAGATTCCGGGGCAGCTGATCGAGCACGAGGACAAGGGCGAGCGAGCCTCGGGCCGTGGATCGCCAGTCTTCGAATGCCCCGGCGGCTGCCTTGTCGGGCAATTCCCCGAACCGGCGCCGAATTTCCTCGTCGAAAGCCCTCTCCTTGCGAACCAGCGTGCGGACTGGAAGCCCAGTGCCTCGTCGGACCGCGTGGCCTCCCCGAACCAGAACTCCAGGACTTCGCGGGCCTCGACCGGCAGTTCGTCCTGGCCGGCCGGCCCCAAGGTCTCCGCGTTCAACTCACCGCTCCCGCTCCACGAAGCTAGAGAACACGATTCTCCGTACTCTCACCCGGAGTGATGAACAGCATCCGGCTGGGCGCGTCTATCCGGGCGGTGTGCCAGGTGTCCCGGGGGACGATGACGTAGCTGCCGGGAATATTGAGCGCGATAAACTGATCGCCGCCATCGTTCTTCAGGACGAGCGTGACTTCGCCGGACAACAGCACCACGATCTCATCGCCCGCGGGGTGAATCTCCCAGCTTGGCCAGTCGGCGTTGAAACCGTGCACGGCGACAAGCCAGTGATCCGTGAAGCCGTTGAAGCGAGTGTCCAGCTCCTCGTAAAGGCTGGGCGAGGCCGGCATGGCGGTTGCCGCCTGGTCCGGGCACAGAACGACAAAGTCGCAAGACAGATCCCGAATCGGCGTGGACATGACGTTACCCTCGCAAGCGGACGAATCGGGAACGTAGCACACGCGCGGGCGCGCGCCGGAGGTCAACCGGCTGACCGGTGATTGCGATCCAGCCACAGGTAGACGGCGCCGAGTACGGCGGCGCCATAGATAAGTCCGTTGGAAATCGCCCCCTGGAACGTGTACGTGTCGGCACCTGTGTACAGGGCGTGGAGTCCGGCATGCACAATGAGAAACACGCTGACCGCGAACCTCGCGCGCTGGCGGGTGGGTTCGTGGAGACTCGCGACAAGCCCGATCACCAGGGCAAAGAGCGGCACGTGGGCAAGCACGAAGACATCGCGTCCCGGTTCGTCGGGCAGCGAGCGCAGCAGTGGAAGAACTCGCCACTCCGTGTGGGTCATCGCGTCCAGTTCGTGGGTCAACAACGCGCCCAGGCCAACATAGAAGCAAAGGAGCTTCATCCGAATCTGTTCCCGAGGGCGCGGGGCAAAAAATCGGGATGCCGGCACCGGTGTTCCCGGCCCGTGCAGTGCTTCCTCACGGCCGCCGACCCAGACGGAATTCGAGGACCGGCAGCTCCCGGCCAGCAATACTTCCCGAGGGCTCGAAACCCACCGGTATGGCGCCGGCGCGACGATAAAAGGCCTCTGCGCCCGGATCGCTCTGGACCTTGATGGATCGGGCGCCTGCGGCTTGCACGCCTGCCAGTGCGTGCGCAAGAAGTTGCGACCCGATGCCGCGACGTATGAATGCCGGATCCACGAACAGGGCGTTCAGCTCCCATCGCTGCGGACCCAGTCGTTCCACGCTGTAGTAGCCGGCGATGACCTGGCCAATCCTGGCCACCGCCGTACGGTGGGCCGGTGAGTCGATGCGGTCGGGATCGACGGTCAGCTCATCCCGGCACGCTTCGAGGAACTCTGCATCGTATCCCCAGTGACCCTTGGACCGGATCGCCAGGGCGCTGAGCGCCGTCGCTTCGTCCGGGTGGGCCGGGAGAATCGAGGGCGACAGGCCGTCAATCGGCCTGTCGGTACTGCGCGGCGGTAATGAATTCACCAAAGGATTCGCACCAGATGATCACCGTAGTGTAATCCTCCGGGTTGACGGACGCGGGAACACTGACGAGGAAGTTGTCGAAGGTTTTCACGTCCCCGACCCGGGCCATTCGGCTTTTCAGGCGCTCGAAGTCCGCCTCGGTTTCGACAAACTCCGGTGACAGGTACAGCTTGTAGTCCGGTCCCGGGGCCACGGAGCCCATGAGGGAAATCGTGTCCCGGGCCACGGACACCGTTCCCTCACCCCAGTGCAAGCGGTCGCTGTCGGCAAGGTCTCTTCGGAATTCCCCCGTGTAGGCCGCGCCCCTCGCCACCGCCGCGACCTCGGCCTCACTGGGTGCCGGCGGCGCCGTCAGGATGGGAAGGAAGTAGACGCCGGCGACAAAACCGGCGATGCCGACCGCCAGGTGCGTGATCAGGAGCAGGATGGCTTTCTTCATGAGTTTCCCCGACGGTTTCCGTTGGCTTTTCTCGGACCCGGCCGCGCCGGCATACGGGAAGAGACCGGGGCGGGGCGGCTTTTATTTCGCGGGCTTGCGAATACCCATCGTGGACCGGATAACAGTCTTGAGATCGGCAACCGGTAGCGGGTCGGAGGGCTTGAGATTGATACACCCCTTGCCGGTTTTCACGCCGGGCTGGCGCTTCTTGAACACCGTCAGGTGGTCGGCCCCGCAGGTGTACAGCGAGACATAGTGCTTCTGGTTGGCAATGCTTACCCAGCCATCCCCTGACCGGTAGGTGGGCATTCCCCAGGACAGATCCGCCTCCGCATCCGGATACAACGCCATGATCAAGGCGTGCAGTTCGTTGACCAGCCCCCGTCGATCGGCGGGCACATTCTCAAGGTAGGCCTGAACTGCCGGATCCATCGTTGCCCTCGGTGCCACTCCGCCCGGGCCCGGCCGCGGGCATCGCCTCGAGACTAGCTTGCGGGTGAAGCCAGCTTCAAGCCGATGATGCCGGTAACGATAAGGCCGACGCTGAGCAGCCGTATCGCCGAAGCCGGTTCGTCGAACAGGAAAATACCGAGAATCACCGTTCCGACCGCACCTATCCCGACCCAGACACTGTACGCGGTTCCCACCGGCAGGGTCTTCATGGCGGTCGCGAGTAACCAGAAACTGATGCCCATCGCCGTAAGCGTGAGGACACTGGCAAAGGGGCGGGTGAAGCCGTCGGAATATTTCAGACCGATGGCCCAGGCCACTTCAAACAGTCCCGCAAGGATCAGCAGTGGCCATGCCATGAGACGGTCTCCTCGCGAACGGGCGGGTTCACCGGGTGCCTGCCTGCCGGTTCAGACGCCGGGCGTTGCCTACCGCACGACGGCGGATGGGCGCGAGGCCCCTGCCCAGCGTATCCAGCGTTGCGACTTCCAGGCGCCGGCTGTCCGTCAGCATCCGGGACACGAGCGAACCCCGGCCCGGCATCCACCACGGGGTCCAGGCCGCTTTCCAGCATTCCATGGCCAGCTCCTGGTTGAAGCGCAGCGCCTCCAGGGCCATGGCGTTCCACGACTGGGCGAAGGCCGTGATTTTCTCGGTGCCCATGGTCGTGAACTCCCGTCGGTCCCGCTTCGACGGAGAGAGGCCGGCGAGGGCCATGCGGGAGAGACGATGGGCCATCACCTGCGGGGCGGCGAACATCAGGTCGGCCGCTTGACCCAGTACGCGCTGTCGGCGCCTGGCGGAGTGTTTTTTCATGGTGGTGCTCCCGTTGTCGATGGCCCGAGTTTACACAGGACCCCGAACGTCTCGCGCCCCATGCCCGGTATGAAAAAACCCAAAGGTCACCCGATGGGGGGCTGCCTGGGGCGTTCACGCATCGACCAGCATTTCGAAGCCGCCGTAGATCATCCGTTGACCATCGAAGGGCATGGGGTTCTGCTCGGCCCCTACTCGGGGGTCCGCCATCACCTTCTCCATGCCCTGGTTACGAACGTCCCGTGACGGCCAGATGATCCAGGAGAAGACGACAGTCTCATCGGCCTTGCACTGCACGGCCATTGGGAAGGAAGTTCGCTCACCGTCGGGCACATCGTCCCCCCAGCACTCCACCAGCTTCAGCGCCCCGTGCTCCAGAAATACTACCGCCGCGTCCTCGGCATGTTTCTTGTAGGCGGCCTTGTTGGCCGTCGGCACCGCAGTCACGAACCCGTCCACATAAGTCATGGAATACCCCCGGTCGGCGGATGGGAAAGACGATACGCAACAGCATAGCCAAAACCGGATGACGATTCGGTCTCGCAGGAAATGCCAAGGTGGCCGCGACTGAATCCGGACCCAGTCCGGTGAAACTTCCCGGGTCCCGTAGCGTCTACTTCAACCCATGAACGTCTTGCACTCCCTCCTTGCCGTGCTTGTCGCCAGCACCGCCCTGTCGGCGGCGATTCCGCCGGTGGCGGCCACGGCGGCAACGCCGAAGGCCGCGGAGGTCACCGCCGAGACCTGGTTGAATTCCGCGCCCCTCACCATGGAGGCGCTGCGGGGGCGCGTGGTGCTGGTGGAGTTCTGGACTTTCGCGTGCCGGAACTGCAAGAACGTAGAGCCCTACGTCAGGCAGTGGCACGAGCGATACGCCGACCAGGGCCTCGTGGTGCTAGCGGTGCATTCGCCCGAGTTTCCCTTCGAGGCGGACGTGGCCAATGTTGCCGAATACGTGGAAGACAACGGCATTGAATACCCTGTGGCCATCGACAACGATTTCTCCACGTGGAAGGCCTATGGAAACCAGGCGTGGCCGACGATGTACCTGATCGACAAGGAGGGCCGGCTGGTCTACCGGAAGATCGGCGAAGGCGATTACGCGGTGACGGAGGCCAGGATCAGGGACCTGCTCGCCGCTTCGCCGGCCACGGAGTGAACTCCCCGGACTGACCCCTGAGCGCCGATCGATGAGGCGAGGCCTAGACCAGCCCGTGGATCCGGGCAAACGGGTCCCACCCCGCGTCCTGGTGCCACTCGTACTCGGCCCAGCAGGCGAACTGCTCCGCGGTCTCCTGGTCCAGCAACCGGGCGATCAGGGCCAGCGTCATGTCCATGCCCGCGGAGACCCCGGAAGAGGTGAAAAACCGGCCGTCTTCCACCCATCGGGCTTCTTTCTCCCACCGGACCTGCCCACGCTGCCCAGCGACCCAAGCGAATGCTTTCTTGTTGGTTGTGGCCCGAACCCCGTCGAGCAGGCCGGCCCTGGCCAGGAGGGCACTGCCGGTGCATACGGAGGTGACGTATTCGGCGTTTGCCGCCTGTGCCGCAAGCCAGTCGAGGATGACGGGGTTGTCCACTTGCTTGCGGGTGCCCTGGCCACCCGGTACCAGCAGCAGGTCGTACTGGCGGTCATCCGGGAATGCGTGTTCGGCGATGGAGACCGGCCCCTGGCGGCTGGCGACCGGACCGGCCTGCTCGGCGACCATCCAGAGCTGAAACGCGTCGGGGTCCATGCCGTACATCTCCAGCGGCCCGAACACGTCCAGGAGTTCAAATTCCGGGAACAAAACCACGCCAACGGACCGGGAAGGTGAGTGTGTCAACAGAAGGTCTCCTGGTGTTGTCCGAAGACAGGCGCAGGCCGCGGGCGCGGGGAAGCAGTCGGGGGGCTACAGCGGTCGTCACCCGTGCGGACCGGGTATCGGTTCCAGGTCGGGCTCGACAAACCGCTTTCGGGCCTGATCAGAAAAGAGGAGCTCGGCGGAGTAGTGGGTCAGCATGATCGCCGGGTCCTGGAGTTCGGGATGTTCGTCGAGAAAGCCGTCGGCCGATTTCGTGTCCGGTGGCTTGTTCATGAAGTGCCTTACCGCCTGGATCCATGCCCGGGTCAGAGTCTCATGGTACTTGCCCGGATCCACGCCGTGATGTTCCAGGAATCCCCGCAAGGCATTCCCCATCATCCCGCAAGCCGTCTCCGTGTCGTGCTCCGCCAGGTAGCAGTAGGCAAGCCTGAGGTGGGCCCGGTGATCGAAGTCTCCGGGAGCCACGATGAAGGACTCGAACTGCGCGACAAACCGGCGGTCGTCATCGGAGAGAGAGTGTGACATGCGCGGCCTCCCGAAACTGGCCAAGCGAAAGCCTAATGAGCGGAGCGCTGGGCGCAACGCCTACGACAGGCCGGACAGGAGGACCGGCAGGAGGATTGCTGCAAGGATGTCCTTGATCCGCGGCTCGACCCGGCTGACCAGTCGGTCGCGTCAAACGTGCTGATCAATGAGAATCGGATTACCGTCCGGATCAATCGCCACGAGGCTGGCAGGCCCGCTCGTGGTTTCATCCGCCTCGGCCGCCAGCTCCACGCCGGCAGCTTTCAACTCGCGCTGCAGTTCGCGGATATCAGTGAAAGATTCCAGCGGTGCGGCATTCTTGTCCCAGCCGGGATTGAAGGTCAGGGTGTTCTTCTCGAACATGCCTTCGAACAGGCCGATGACCGTGTCCCCGCTCTTCATGATCAGCCAGTTCTGGGAGACATCGCCGCCAAAGGCCCGAAACCCGATCTTCTCGTAGAAGGCCCGGGATGCAGCCAGGTCCTTGACGGCCAGGCTGACGGAAAATGCGCCGAGTTGCATAGTGATTTCCTCTTTTGTGGCCAGGCCGGGCAGGGTGATCCCGGATTCGCGTTCCGCATGGGGCCTGGTGGCGAACGCCTGTCTTCAATGTAGACCGGTTTTTCGGGCCACGACGATCCGGGCCGTGCGCTCGAAGCGGACCCCGCCTTAAGTTGTCTGCAGCTCACTGCCTTACGGCCGTGCTCGTCATTGGCCGAATCGGCTCGTCAAGGCTCGAAACTCGGCCCCGTACAACGAGCCCTCCGGCCTGCGACATCGAATGGCCGGGGGCCCGGTCAATCCGCGGCTAGGGGGCAAGCGCGCTGCGGACGAACAGCGCAAAGCAGGCCGCTGCAAGGAACCAGACCAGGATGACCACCGCACCGGCGATTCGGCCCGCTCGGTTACCTTGTTCGAAGTCCGCCAGTGCCTGGATACGACACTGCGCCATGACTTTCCCTGGAACACAGCGAATCGCGAGGGTGATGCCCAGCGGGAGAAGAACGAGATCGTCGAGGTACCCGATAATCGGAATGGAATCCGGAACCAGTGTCGATCGCGTTCCAGGCATAGGCGGCGATACCCGCAACAAGGAGCCTGGCATACCAGGGCGTGCGTGGATCCCGGGCGGCGAGACACAAGGCCCAGGTCTCCGCCTTAAGGCGATCTGCTTTGTTCTTCAGTGCGGCAAACCATCTCATGGCATTGCACGCCTTTCCTCGATCAACGTGAACGGTTCCAAAGCCTTGTTCTGGCGCCGGGCGAAGCGGCGCACAAGAACAATAGATGACACAGCGGAGGCGAGCCGGAATTGGATGCTGCCGATGGACCCCGGGGATCCGCATTCCGTTGGCCGGAGCATGCACGGGAATATTCCTGGTCCCGAAATTGCCTGATGCTGTATCCAGGCACCTTCGAGCCGAGCCTTTCAGCGAAGCCTCGTACCAGTGCGGGCAACGGATGCGTCCCATCTCGTCGTTCTCCCGGCATCTGATCGGCATCCAGATCCAGCGGCATCCGGGGATGAGGTGCACCCAGCAACAGGTCCAGGGAGAGCCGTTGGGCGTTTCCTGCGTAGGTTCCCCGGTGGAGCATGTGCGCCGAGAAGACCAGGACGTCGCCAGGTTCCAGGTCGAAGGCCACTGCATCGGGCAGCGCTTCCGAGCTGCGGTGTCCGGATCGTTCCAGCCGGACGTCGTATTCCAGCGAGGTGTCCCACCGGGTATGGCTGCCCGGCACGAGCAGAAACTCCCGTTCCGGGCGCAACGGCATGCGAACATGCAGCTGACACAGCTCGGCGAGCAGGGCCCGCTGCCGGTCCTCGGCCAGACCCATGTACTGGATATCCCGGTGCCAGTAGGGCTGTCGATGGCCGCGGAGCGGATTGAAGAACAACTGGGCGCCGTGAAAATAGAGCCCGTC
The DNA here is from genome assembly GCA_963842955.1 of uncultured Gammaproteobacteria bacterium. Lineage (GTDB taxonomy): Bacteria > Pseudomonadota > Gammaproteobacteria > Steroidobacterales > XN24 > JARFQW01. The sequence continues at coordinate 198,930 of CAWJIJ010000002.1, read as the reverse complement.
ACCGAAGATCGGCGCCAGAAAGCCGACGATTTCGGGATCGGCCAGCGCGTCGAAAAAATCTCCGCGGACATCCGCCGCGTTCGCCGGGAAAAACCGGCTGGCCGTGAGGCTGTGGCTGTTCACCAGGTCATGGGCTCTCGCCGCTTCACCCTCTTCGTTCAGCCATTGATCGTGAATCCGGAGGCAGGTGTTCACGAGGCGCTCGAGGGTTTCGTCCGGCAGCAGGCTCCCCGCCAGGACGAATCCGTCGCGGCCATATTGGGCAGCCGGAGTCATATTGTCGACAGCGCACGGGGGCGTTCGATACGGGATCTTGCGGAACCGGGCACAGGTGCCCGGTTGCCAACGCCGCCAGGAACTCCATCCACGCTCATGCCCCGGGTACGCCGTCCCGGCGATCCAGCGCGTAGCGTTGTGCGGGCATGCCGTCAAAGACGAACTCGCTGTCCAGGCGCATACCCATCTTCTCCAGCACGCGAACGGACGCGACGTTCTCCGCGAAAACGAGACCGATAATCTGTTCGAGCCCGAGTGTCGAAAACCCGAACTCCAGGCTCGCGCGGCAGGCCTCGGTCGCAAACCCTCTGCCCCAGTAAGGCGTGAGGAACCGATAGCCCACGTCGACGGCGTCGAGATCCGAAAGGTATTTCAGTCCGCAGAAGCCGATGACCGTGTCGGTCTCCTTCAGGACGCACGCCCAGCGGCCGTAGCCGACGCTCTCGAAATCCGGATAGCCGGCAATAGTCTGCCGGGCGGACTCCAGGGACGGCAGCGGCGGCTCGCCCGTCAGGCGCATGACGTCGGGATCACTGTTCAGCAAATAGAAGACCTCAGCGTCCTCCAGGGTAAACGCCCTGTGGGTCAGGCGCCGGGTCTCCGGTCCGGTCCGGTAGGTTTTCATATCGCGCCGCCCGGACCTAAGTCCCGGAAGGGCCGGGAAACAAAAGAGTAATTCCCGCGGCCCCCAGGCAGATGATCGCCACGACATCGGCGACCAAGACCCGCTGAATGGCCTCGTTGTAGCCCCCGCCTGCCAGCGCGATGACAATGAAGGACACCGCGCCGATCAGCCCGGCGGCGATGGCCATGACCTGCAGTTCCGGCCGAAAGGCGGCGATCAGCAGGAACACCCCCAGGAGCCCGAACAACACCGCGCGATGCTGCATGAGAATCAGCAGGTTCGGGTCGTCGAAGGGCAGCCCGTAGAGCGCCGTCAGGCGGGACTGGCCCAGGACCCCCGGCACCGGAAGCAGGTGAATCACCGCGGGGACGATCAACAGGACGGTTCGCAGGGTCTCACGCATGCCCGACAGGTCTCCGACTGGATTGGACATGTTGCCCCGTCCTCACGGAGCCTGTGGCTGCTCGCGAAGGTTCGGGAGACTGGCCGGACGAAGAAGTTCATATCGTAGGTCTCCGCTGCCGGTCTCGCCAGTCGACCGCCTGCCGCAGCAGGGGATGTCGTCCAGCCTCGTTAACGTGCCGTGTCCTGCTCGATGAACTTGAGGATGCCCCCGAACAGTCGGCTACCGCGGGTTGCTACGATCCGGTCGAGGACCAGGCTGCCGAGCAGCGGCAGACCTACGTGGCCCCGCGAAGCCCAGACGACTCGCGTTCCGCCGTCTTCCTCCTCCAGCCGGATCTCGCCGAACTCATGCTGCATCGGAAACGGCCGGGCCGATTCGATGCAGTAGCTCAGGAATTCGGGGCGCTCGAACCCCGTGATGCGCTCGTCGAGGACCAGCGGGCCGGACCCCACCCGCCGAAGCGCCCCGGCGCCGTTTCTTTCCAGCGCTCCCGGCTCGAGCAACTCGGAAAATTCCACGCCCGGAAAGCGCTTGTAGTTCTCGTGATCGCTCAGCGCCCCGAAGACCGTTTCGATGTTTCGCGCTACGACCCGTTCGACGCGTATATCAAACACGTAACGTTTCTCCTACGGTTCAGTGGCCGCCATGGTTCATGGGCGCCCTCGCGCTGCCGACAGTTCTGTCCCGGCGGCTTCCCCTGGCCGGGATCAGCCCCCGATCACGTCCGGCGGCGGCAGGCCCTGGTCCACGCACTGGGCCCGGTAGATCTCCAGCACAGCGGCCGCATCGATCACCCGTTCAACCTGGTCGCCGTCCGTGAGGTCCAGGTTGGCGCCGCGGATAGCGAACCATACATCCGTCACCTCGGTGTTGGTTTCGGGCACGTGCAGCGTATGGATGGAACCCGCGGGCTCGTAGAGATAGGAGCCCGCCGTATTGATGTCCGGGTACTCCAGGTACTTCCATGACCCCTTGAAGGTTACGGCGAATACCTCACCGGTATGCTTGTGGCGCTGGAGGGTGACGCCCGGTTCGAAACGAACCCGGGCTACCCACAGACCGGTCTCGATGTTTGCCTGCAGGAGCTGAAACACCACGCCCTCCTGGTAGGGCACGAAGGGAAGATCCGACTCGCTCCGATGAAGCGACAGCGGTGCCGCAAACAAGGTTTTTGCTTCTGCGCTCATAACCATCTCCAGATAAAGCTGCCGGTACCGTCCCCGGGTTCGTGCACCGGCATGCATTGCGGCCGGTTAGCACCAAAAGCTGACAGGGTATTTCGTGCTGCCAGTATGGCAGGTGAATATCGACTTGCCCGAACGCGGCTGGGACCAGCGTTCCCGCGGCCAGCGAACGTCCGTGGACACCGGACGCTGAAGCAGATTCGGGAGAGGCGCCCATAGGCTGGCAATGAGCGGCAATGAGGACGAGTACCAAAACGGGCCCTCGGAACCTGTTCGCAAAATCGCTTACCCGCTACGGTTGCTGTTGTCCGCGGTCATCTTTGCCATGTCATAGGGCTGGATGCCTCGTTCGAGTTCCCCCGCCACGAACTCGCCGAACTCCCGATCGAAGGCCGCCGCGCCGCCGTTTGCCCAGAAGTAGCGTCCGCCATCGGAACCCAGGATGCTCGAGATATCGTTACGCACAACGGTCCACTGCTTCTCCGGCAACAGATGGTCCTGGTGGAGCTGATACATCACCGACCACAGGTTCGAGTATTGGCCGACGAGCATGAAGAACTGCATGCGTTCGTCCTCGTCCAGGCTCTGCACGCTCTCCAGGCCTTTTCTCCACACGCATGCCGTGTCCTTGTCCCGGGCAATCGCCATGTTGATCTCGCCTACGGCATCGACGAACGCGTATCGCGCTTCGGCCCGGGATTGCCGGCTGATGCCCCGGGTCTGGACGGCGAGATAGATGAGCGTGACCAACACCAGGAGGGAACCCAGCAACTCCCCAACGGCACCTAGCGCTTCCCAGTTCATCGTTTCTCCTGTCCCCGTGACCGGCTCGCGGCCTTGGAGCGCACATAGACTTCTTTCCTGACCCTGGCCACCACCTGGCCCGCTTCGTCCACCAGGTCCGCCTCGAAGTGGTAAGTATTCTTGCCCAGTTCGTCGACCTCTTGCCGGATCTCCTCCAGACGTTCCCTCGCGATCTCGAAGACGCCGAGGATGATTCCCTTCGCGGGCCTGAGAAATTCAATGTACGCCGACTTGTCCCACACAACATAGCCAGTGCCGAGATTCAAGGTCACGATGAAAACGAAAAACGGATCGCACATGGAATAAAGGCTGCCGCCGAAATGGGTGCCAAAGAGGTTCCGGTTGTACCAGCGGGCCCGCAGCTCGACCTCGAAGCGGGTGAAATCCTCGCTGTGTGACCTCACCCTGATACCCATGCCGAGGTAGGGCGGGTACCAGTTGACCTTCTTGATGAGCCTGGCGAACCCGCGGTGATCCTGGGTTTCTGACATGGCCGGCCTCCGGAGGGATCTGCAGGGCAAACTAGCGTGATGAAAGCACAACTGGCAACACACCGTGTCGCCGCATCGCGCCGATGCCCACGCCGTGGAGGCAAACCTTTGCCGGTTCCCGGACAACAGCGGGAGGTCGCCCTGGGAATCGGCTCACGCCGCAACCAGTATTCGTCATCCTCGATCGGTTATCGGAGAAACCGATAGCTGACGACGGCGCCGAGAACGAAGTAAATGGCCATCAGCATGCGCTCGAGGCTGAAGTCCCCGTCGGCCGGTGATTCGCCGCCCGAAAAAGGCACCATGACGATGGCCGAGGCGATCGTCAGCACCCACGCGATGACGATGGATGCGAACAGCCATCGGATCCACCATTTCAGTGTGCGTTCTCTTTTCATGCTGGGACGTGATGTCTCCTGGTGTATCTCGATTCTTCAGTCCCGGTCGCCAGCCAACAGGCGGGAAGCCCGTCTTCCGACCATGGCGCATGATCGCATAGAGGCCGAGGCGAGAGACTGTAACTTCGCAAAGCCGCAAGACGCCGGCGGGATGGTCCATGACGATCGGCAGGCTGGTGATCCGCGGGCTCGCGTCAAAGGCCCGATCGGCCGGACCTCTTGCGACAGAGTAAAACGACTCGGTGCCTCAATGGCCCCTACCAGTACTCGGCCCGATCCAGCGAATCCGCGCACAAGACGGTCCCTCTCACCTCGCCGAGCAGGCCGGGCTTCAGTGCCTGCACCATCCAGCCCTCCTCGTGCTCCGGTGGAATGGGATACGGCGCCGCGAGGCCTCGATCGCCCACCGCCTCGAAACCGAATCGCGGGTAATACGACGGATGCCCCAGGACGAAGACCAGTCCGACACCGGCTTCCGACAGGCGTCTCAGGCCGTCCCGAATCAGTGCCCCGCCAATGCCGCGTTTTTGATGCGACGGGAGGATGGCCAGTGGTGCGAGAATCTGAGCCCGGACCGGTGCGCCTTCTACCTGCACCGCGGTGAAGAGTACGTGCCCCGCGATCTCACCGTTCGCTTCGGCAACGAGGGAATACACAGGCTGTGCGGTTTCGTCCGAAAGCAGAGCGTGAACCAGTTCCGCGATCTGGGGTCCCTCCTCTTCGCCGAAGGCTTTCCGGTGGAGGTGGCAGATTACGTCGAGATCGGTTTCCCCGGCTGGGCGGATAGACACCTTATGGGTTCCTCGTGGAGGTCCAAGACCCACAAAATCTCGTGTGCGGGAAGCTGGGCAATAGCGAGGGAAATACGACAATCACAAAATGACCTCCCAGCTGCCCCGGGGCCGAATCGTAACCTGGCGCCTTAGTCACAGACACAGAGTCTATGTCTGAAAGAGCGCAGCGAAAAGGCACTGGCCAAACGCCAGCTGACTTCGCCAGTAGCCGGTGTATTTCGGCACTTCGTCGGCGGCGTCGGCCACTCTGCTCTCATAGAACAGGTGTGCGGCAGGGTCTGGAAGCGTGACGGGGTCAGTGAAGACACTGCGCGGAATCATCACGAGATTCGGTAGCAGCGGCGTCGCAAGAACTTCAAGGGCCGGCTTTTCGCAGCTGACACATCGACCGCGCTGTACGTTTGGTGGCGGCCGATAGGTATCAAAGGCGACCTTGCCCGCCGGCGGAGATTGCATGCTCTTCGCCCGGAACACGACAACGTCGGCATAGGGCGCCTCGTTGAAGCTCTGGCATATGGAGCAATGGCAGATCATGCGAAACAGCGGATCCGCCGGAGCCGGGAATTCGACTTCACCGCAGCTGCATCGGCAGAGCCCTGGAGCTTCAGTTGTCACGTGACCCGTCCTCGCATCCACTCTGGAAAAGTACGCGGCCTGCCCCGAGCCACACCGGGCGCCATATCACTTCCGGCCAAACACAGAGCTTGTCAGTTCGGTATCGAAGTACTCTTTCACTTCCGCGATCTTTCCGTCCCGAATCCGGATCACCTGGCAATAGCTGTTGTTGTAGGGAACCCCGTCCAGCGTCTCCGCCGAGCCCGATGTCTGGGCAACGACGATATCCGACTCCGCGGTCAGCCGCTCTACGCGAGACGCTATGCCTGCCTTGAGCTGGCTGAACAGGGGCCCGAGAAGCTGGTCAATGAGGGCCTGCTTGCCTGAATACGTCCCCGAGAGCTTCGTCGATCCGATATTCGTCCAGGTGATGTCATCGGCCAGCAAGGCGAAGCAGGCGTTCATATCTCCCCGTGCACCGGCAGCGTAGAAGTCGAGGACTATCTGCTTGTTCTCTTCGATACCCATGGATCCTCCACAGAACTCAAATTGCTGCCCGGCATGGGCTTCCGCAAACCGCGGCGCTGTCCCCTCAGGCCTGCCCTTCGACGGCGCGCGCTCAGCGTCACTGCTCCCAGGATTCCCTACACGACGACGACAAGGGCTTATCCCTTGGATGTCTTGCGGACCATCTCATCAACTTTGAGCACGGTGCGCCAGTTTCTGCAAGTAACGGATGAGCCCGCACACCGGTCAAGAACGGCCGGAGTCAGTTTCGATTGTCCAATGCCGTTGGCGTAGTGTATCCAGATCGCATCGCCCTTTTTCGCCACCTGTTCCCCTCGCGTCGCCCGCTTCTGGAGCTCTGATGCCACAGCTGACTTAGGCGGGTGCTTCGACAATGCAAGGACAACCCAGGCGCCGTCCTCGTTAGCCTCGATAGGGAAAGGATTGTCCGTCACGTAGTGCGCCCATTGGGAGGCGGATCGCACGATCACCGGAACCGTGAAACCGAACTGCTGTTCGATGGCGCTCTCCAGCCTTGCTTCCAGGGCTTCGGCTGAAAGGCCCGAGGTGAGCACCACATTGCCGCTCTGGATGTAGGTGCGCACGTCGCCGCACTCGAGGCCCTCGCAGGCAATGCGGAGCTCGGCCATGGGAATCCTGTGCCGGCCTCCGACGTTGATCCCTCGCAGAAGGGCAACGAATGTTTGTCCTGGATCAGTCATCCGGGCCTCGAAGCTTTTGGGCCGGGGAAAGGTCGCTACCCGTGTTACTGCGACCGCCAACCATCCCGCCACTACCGAAAAAGTCACGAGCAGCGAAAGACTGCGAATCACTCCGGATGTCTCTTGATGCCTAAGACCGCGATAAGGGTCGCGCGCTGTTGGCGCGTCCAAGCCCATGCTTTTCAGAGGCCGATTTCATGGCCTTGTCAGGACATCACCACCCTACCGTGCAGCTTCAAGTCGACTATCAATGAACGAAGCGTAGGCCGGCACGAAAACCTGTTTCACCTCGTGCCATCGTTTTGCAACCCTGGGATACTGCAACCTTGCCAGCAGGGGAGCCATTGCTGACAGCATTCTGTCTTCGCTGATGGAGCCATTCTCGAACTGAAAGCACGCCATGTCTCCGTGGCGAAACAATATCCACAGGAATGAGTTGAGCTTATCTGTTTCTTTGTCAGTTGGTGATTCGATAGCGACTAGCGATTCGATCGTGGTCGATTCTTCTATCCCAACTGCATTTACGTCGACGATCCGAGCAATGAGGTCCTGATATGCCGAAACCTGCAAGGCCCGAGTATTCTGCTCGGGCTGCTGATTTCCATTGCGTATCTCCCACCCAACAAATACAAGCGATATGACTACTGCCACTGCGGAAACTATCTCGAGAACTGTGGACAGCCTGGTCTGCATATCAATGGTCTCTAACGCCTAAGCTCAGCGGCGCTTGAGGCGGCCGCGTTTTTTGCGGCAGCAAATAATGTGGACGGATCAAGTGTCCGATGCAGCGCTTTGTTAGACGGCGTTTTCACGCAGCCGGACGAACTGAAATTTCTAAACCGAGTGCTTTTGCCACTTTCAAAATTGTATCGAGCTGGGGATTGCCGTCCGCAGACAACGCCTTATACAAACTTTCGCGACCTAACCCTGTCTCGCGAGAGATCTCCGACATTCCCTTCGCGCGGGCAATATCACCAAGCGCTTTTGCCACGAATGACGCATCACCATCGGATTCGGCAATGCACGCCTCTAGATAGGCGGCCATTTCCTCGGGTGTTCGCAAGTGGTCGGCAACGTCGTAATCTTTGACCTTCGTCGCCATATCAAATCTCCAGTTCATCAATCATTTCATAAGCCAGGCGGATGTCTGCACTTTGGGTCGATTTATCGCCACCACAAAGCAAGATAATCAGGACATCTTGTCGGTGCGTGTAATAAACCCGATATCCGGGGCCGACATCGATCTTTAGCTCAGAAACTCCGCGCTTCAAGTTCCTGTATTTGCCGGGGTTGCCGGTAGCGAGGCGTTCGATCCTCTTATTCGAGCTCGACCCTTGCGGTCTTTCAGACCATCAAGTCAATCGGTGAATCTCAGAGTAGCTTTGATCTGAGCTGTCATGGTTAATTGTATCCTATGGGATACGCAAAGCAAGGACCAGTGTCTCAGCCCGCAATTGGGCTTGGGCGCCGTCTAACGGATCGGCGTTCAGCGGCGTGGCACTACCTAGCATCGCGGGACTGAACGCCAAGGACTTCGCATTTCTACCATGACCGATATCGGCACAGCGTTGCCACGTCCGCGGCGCCTGCCGGCTGGCGCGGGCCTTGCGCTTGCAAGGGCCGTGACAGACGAAGGCGTCCGTTGCTTGCGCTGGTTAGGTTCCCGGCGTACGCCTCTATGCAACCTCGAGTATGGCCTTAGGATTCTTTGCGGCAATGAGCAAGAGTGTTCTGGCTGCGCCGGAGGGCGCGCGCCGGCCTTGCTCCCAGTCCTGGAGGGTTCTTACAGAGACTCCCAGTAAGGTAGCGAAGCGCGACTGTGAAAGGCCGGTTTTCTCGCGAATATCGGCAACGGCCGGAACGTTAGTAACCCGCCCGGGCTTTCCAGCCTTTAGCTCCTTAAGACCCGCAAGGATTTCAGAACCAATGTCTCGCTCTTTAGTCATCGCCAATTTCCTCGCGAATTTGTTTGAGTACGTGACCAGGGATGTTGTCCGCTACGTTCTTTGGATACATCGTCAGCAACCAGATAACACCCTTGGGTCGTCGCACGAGGTAAATGATCCGATAGCCACCGCTCTTACCTCGCCCCTGAGCTGCCCAGCGGATTTTCCGAACGCCCCCAGAACCTCGAACGACAGATCCTGCTTCTGGGTTACGTATGAGGTCCTGTTGCAGCGCCGCGTACTCTTCATCGGACAGGTATTCCTGAACCAGGCGCGAAAACAGCCGGGTTTCGATGAAGGTAAACACTAAGTGAATATACGGCAATGCCGTATAGATTCAAGGGCGATGTTAGAAGATCTGAGGGAACCTAACGCCTCAAACACCGGCGCCGTTTACGGCGTCCGAGTGCTTTGACTTGTTAGGCCGTATTATCAATTCAAATATTCTAAAATTAATTTAGCTTCATCCTCATAGCCATTTTGAAGTAAATATCTGACAAAAATCGGCCAAGGCGGGATATTGGCGCAATATTGAGAGGGCCCAGAATACATACCACCGCCTGGGCCGGTATAAAGCCCTCCACCTGGGCCCGTGTATAAACCACCGCCTGGGCCGGTATAGAGCCCTCCACCTGGGCCCGTGTACATGCCACCTCCCGGGCCGGTGTACATGCCCCCTCCCGGGCCCTTATAAGCACCGCCGCCTGGACCTGTATACATACCCCCGCCAGGTCCAGTGTACTGCCCGCCGCCGGGACCACTGTATTGATTCCTTGGCCAAGTGCCCTCTGGGCAATCTGCAAATGCAAAAACCGGAACTATTAAAAACAGGAATAAAATAATTTTCAGAAAAAGCTTCCGTTTGGCCTAACTAGATATATGCGGCGTAAAAGCCGGGAAATAACGGGGCCTATTGGCCGGGTATTCAGGGGTAATCTGTCTCATGCCCTTGCCTCCTTGCACTGGGGACGATTTTTTCGACTTTTAGCACACTCATTTTTCCGCTTCCATGTCCCATTCCCCACCTCGCCTGCTGGACGTCGTTCGTGACCGGATTCGGGCGCGGCACTTTTCCTACCAGACCGAGAAAAGCTACCTGGGATGGATCCGGCGGTTTGTTCGCTTTCACCGTCGCCGGCATCCCCGCGACATGGGCGCACCGGAGATCGAGGCGTTTCTGAATCATCTCGCGGTGGACCGGAGGGTATCGGCGTCCACGCAGAACCAGGCGCTTTCGGCACTCCTGTTTCTCTACCGGGAAGCCCTGCACATCGAGCTGCCGTGGCTGGATGGTGTTGTGCGGGCCAAGCGTCCGGAGCGGGTGCCGGTGGTCCTGTCGAGAGAGGAAATCCGGCGGCTGATGCACTTTCTGCGGGACGACCCGTGGCTGGCGGTCGGGTTGATGTATGGCGGCGGGCTGCGGGTCTCGGAGTGCACGCGCCTGCGGATCAAAGACCTGGATTTCGGCTACCGGCAGATCACGGTGCGGGACGGCAAGGGCGGCAAGGACCGCCAGACGATCCTCCCCGGTTCGCTGCTCGCGCCGTTGCGGTCCCGCCTCCAGGCACTGCGGACGCGTTTCGAAACGCAGCGGAGCAGGAATCTGCCGGGTGTTTCCCTGCCGCCGGCCCTCGCCCGGAAGTATCCGTCCGCGCCGGTGGAGTGGGGCTGGCAGTTCCTGTTCCCGGCGCGAGCATTGTCCCGCTCCCCGTACACGAACGAACTCGTCCGCCACCACCTCCTGCCCCAGGCCGTGCGGGCGTCGGGACTCGCAAAACCCGCCTCCTGTCACACCCTGCGGTACTCCTTTGCCACGCACCTGCTGGAGGATGGCTACGACATCCGTACGGTGCAGGAGTTGCTGGGGCACCGCGACGTGTCCACCACCATGATCTATACACACGTGATCCGACGGGGCGGCAGGGCCGTGACCAGCCCCATGGGTCGGGACTGCCGGCCATCGGGGCCTGCAGCGGACGGCGCCATGAAGTAACCGTCGTCCGGTGCTGCGGCCTGGCGATTCTCCGGTGGCGTTACACCATTAGCCGTGGACCATTAGCCCTGGACCATTAGCCGTGGACAGTGGGCCCTCGCCGCCGCCAGATACCGATTAGCTCTTGCCGGTCACGGGTGACGTTCGATGGTGCGAGGAGCCGTCGAAGAACGCCGCCAGGATCATCAGGCCGGCGCCCAGGTGAAACACGAGCGCGGCCGTCGGGATCCAGGCCAGCTGCAAGATCAGCACGGAGGCGCCTGCCGCCAGGGACGCTCCGGCCAGGTACCCGGCGGCGATACGGGACGACACCGGCCAGGCGAATCGCCACAGCACGGCCGCCAGCGCCGCGGCCACCATCGCCGCCTTGATGAGTCCCATGGCCTTCAGGAGCCGGGCGAGATCCGGTTCGGTAGCGAACGGCGCAGCCATGCCGCCGAGCCACAACCCGGCGGCTACAGCGGCGACGCACAGACCGACAAGCGTACCCCGAAGATGCAGCGTGGATGCCGCCGAGCCTTGAATACCGCGCCGTGCGTTCCGCACCTCAGTGCTCTGAAACATCGAGACCGCCATGGTCGTCTCCGGGACCTGTTCGCCTGATCAGGATACCCCGGCCGTGGCGGCCGTGAAACCGGAAGGTCCGGCTTAGGGATCCGCGATGAATGGGTGGCCGGGTCAAGCACCACCGGGCCCCGTCGGTGCGGAGAAAGCCCCGGGTGTCTGCACCTGTCGTCGCGGGCCGGGTGCTACGGCTCGATCGATTCCGCGTGCTGTTGGCCTGAGTCGCCGATTTCGTCCCAGGGCGCCTTCGAATCGACCCCAATGTGATGGACCACCGTGAGGTCGTCCCCGCCTTCCGTGATCAGTCCGGCCGGGACGAACATGCGGGATTCGTCGTTGTCACCCGGAAGGCGGGATCCGCAGACGCTGCAGAACCAGGTCTGCCAGTCTGCGTCGGGTTTTTTCCAGGTGGAAATGGGCGCTTCACCGCCCAGCCATCGAAAGGCCGCCTTGTCGACGACGACGACGGCAATCCCGTTGCTCCCCGTCGAGCGGCGGCAGAGGGAACAATGGCATACGTAGATTCCTGACAGCCCGGTATTGATCTCGAACGCGACCGCACCGCAGTTGCATGCTCCGGATGCCATGGGTCCCCCTCGGTCCTGGTGACAGCGTCGGCCAGGTTCCGCTGTCAAGGTTCGCACAGCCTGCTTCGAAAAGCAGGAAACGCTAGTGAACCCACGCCGGGTCACCGGTGCACGACCGGTCTAGCGGTAGGTATTCAGCGCCACCACCTCGCCGGGCTTCGGCGGCGGTTTCAGGCGGCGCTCGCAGCACACCTGGTTGCGGCCGTTCTGCTTGGCAAGGTACAGGGCGTTGTCCGCCCGGCGCAGGACGTCCTCGATATCTTCGCCCCGACGGTACTCGGACACGCCGACGGACAGGGTCACCTTGAACAGGCCGTCCACGTCGATGGGGTTGCGTTCGGTAGCCTCCCGCAAGCGCTCGCCGGTTTCCTTCGCGCCGTCGAGCTTCGTGCCGGGGAGGACACAGATGAATTCCTCTCCGCCGTAGCGGCCGAAGCACCCGTGATCCATGGCCGCGCCGACCACGTCCATGCCCCGGAGCTCGCGTCTTGCCAGTTCGGCAAACGACATGAGCACCTGGTCGCCGGCCAGATGGCCATAGCGGTCGTTGATGATCTTGAAGTGGTCCAGGTCGCAGATGGCGACGGAGAAGGGGACACCCGTGCGGTCGGCCCTCGACTTTTCCCGGTTGAGACTCGCCATGATGTAGCGGCGGTTGAAGGCCTGGGTCAGCGGATCCCGCTCCGCCAGCCGGTGGGCCCGCTGCACCGCCTCCTGCAGGGCCTCGTTGCGTTCTCTGAGGGTCTCGCGCAGTGACGCCACGTGGGTTCCGAAGAAGGTGCACCAGGCGAGTACCGCACCCAGCACGACGAGGCGGAAGCCCTCGCTGGCCAGGTCCACCAGGTGGGGCCGCAGAAGTGCATCGATGGCCACCACGCCGACATAGCCCAGGGCCGCGAGAATAGCGACCAGCAGGAACCGTTGCCGGTCCAGCTGGAAGACGCCGAACAGCATCAGCACCAGGTAGACGGACGTCATGACGCCGCGTTCCTCGTGGGCGGAAAAGATCAGTAGCAGCGCCCAGGCCAGCGCAATCAGCAGCTGGGACAGGGTCATGGAGGGATCGGCCCGGCGCAGATTGCGGCCGCTGCGGATCATGAAATAGAAGTACAGGTTCGTGGCGAGCAGGCCGCAGGTGATGAGGCCCACGGCGTTCAGCGGCAGATCGATCCGCCCGCCGATCCAGCCGAAGAACCCGATCGCCAGCCACATGGCGTAGGACGCCATGGCCATGTAAAGCCGGCGCATCCGCAGGGCTTGGCGGGCCTCCAACGGTGTGCGTGTCGTCTCGATGGGTTCGGCTTCCTGCCCTCCCAAGTTCGCGTCCTCCATGTCGCGTGCCGGTAGTTCCGGAACTCCGAGTCTGACAGTCCACCCGCCGGCGGGGCGTGATCCGCCTCCCAGTTATCCGGTCGCCGGAGCCCGATCGGCGCCGCTCAGCCGAGAATGGACTCCCGGCGATAGAACCTCAGGATGGCGGCGGCTAGCAGGGCCGCGGCGAGCAGCGTGGCGGCCACCGACACGGTGACATGCAGCGGCGCCAGGGGCTCGCCGCGCATGAGCTCGGTGACGAGCAGGTGCTGGGACAGGCTGGGAACGAACATCGCTGGCAGTGACGCCGAGAGCCCGTAGATGCCCGCGAATATGATCGGGACGGTCGGTACGATCAGCACCGCCGACAGCCACGACTGGGCTTCCCGGTAGCTGCGTGTGAAGCTGGCGACCAGGGTCAGCAGGGCGGCGCCGAAGGCCGCGAACGGCAGCACGACCAGGAACGCCTTCAGCGCGACTTGGGGGCCGAAGTTGGCGAGCATGCCCAGCCGCTCCAGGTCGATGAATTTCAGGCTCACCGAGAAGGCCACCAGGGTGATGGCCAGCGAGAGGGCCATGAAGACAAAGGTCGCGGCCAGCTTGCCGAAGAGAATGGTTTCGCGGGACACGGGCAGGGTGAACAGCGGCTCCAGGGACTTGCGCTCCCGCTCCCCGGCGGTGGCGTCGATGGCCAGGTACAGCCCGCCGGTCAGCACCGAAAAGAGCAGGAAATAGGTCACGATGCCCAGCAGCACCAGGCTGCGGCCGGTAGCCGTGGAAACGTCCACTTCGTCCAGCGCCAGCGGCGAGACCACCCGCGGGTCCACGCCGCGCAGCTGCAGCCGCTGGCCGGCCAGCGTCGCCGACCAGGCTCCGAGGGCAGCCCGCACCCGCCCGGCTGCCGGCGCGTCGCCGCGCTCGGAGCCGTCGGTGACAAGCTGCACCGGTGCCGGCCGCCCCGCGCCAAGTTCCGCGGCGAACGCCTCCGGGACATGCAGCACCACGCCTTCGGTTCCGTCGGCCACCAGCGCCCGCGCGTCGACCAGGCTGCCCGACCGGGACTGCGCATCGATGTTGCGGGTGGCGAGATACGCCATCAGCTCCGGCGCACGTTCGGCCCCGTAGACCGGCAGCTCCAGGGTCTCGGCCGCATCGTCGAGACTTTTCTCGAGCACCACGGACACCATGATCGCGAACATCACCGGGCCCAGGAGCGGGCCGAGAAGCAGGGCGGAGGACAGGGTGCGCCGGTCCCTCAGGGTTTCCCGGCACTCCTTTACAAAGACCGTGAACCACTCAGGCATCGGCGTCACCGGGACGGGTGCCCTCTATGGCCTTCACGAACACGTCCTCCAGGTCCTTCTCGCCGCTGGCCGCCCGCAGCTGGTCGGGGGTTCCCGCAGCGGCAATCCGGCCGCCGGCGATGATCACCACCTCGTCGCACAGGGCTTCGACTTCCTGCATCACGTGGCTGGAAAACAGCACACAGATCCCCTGGTCCTTCAGGTGCCGCAGCAGGCCTCGCACCGTGCGGACCGCCATGACGTCGAGGCCCGTGGTGGGTTCGTCGAGGATCAGGTTGGCCGGCCTGTGGACCAGCGCCCGGGCCAGCGCGACCCGGGTACGCTGGCCGTGGGAAAAGCCCTGGGTACGGCGGTGCTGGAATTCGGCCATGCCGAGCAACTCCGTCAGCTCGTCCAGGCGCTGCTCCAGCTTCCGGCCGGCCAGGCCGCACAGCCGACCGTAGTAGGCGACGTTCTCCCGCGCCGTGAGCTGCGGATACAGCCCGGCGTCATGGGGCAGCACCCCCAGGCGGGCGCGGGCGCCCTGGGGATCCGCCACCACGTCGATCCCGTCCACCCGGGCGCTGCCCGCGTCGGGCGTCAGGGCCGTGTAAAGCATGCGCAGCGTGGTGGACTTGCCGGCGCCGTTCGGGCCGAGCAGCCCGGTGATCCGGCCGTTTACTGCGGTAAACGAAATCTCCTTCGCCGCGGTGACCGGGCCGAAGCGCTTGGTGAGCCCGTGGGCCCGGATCAAGGCGACGGCCCCGCGTAGTCCAGCAGGAACGGCGGCGCCCGCAGGCGCTCCACGCAGCTGAAGTCCATCTCCCCGAATCCCTCGGCATCCACGAAGTCGGCCATGAGCCTGGGCAGGCAGCCGCGGATGGCCGCGCCATGGCCCTGGCCGGGAGCGACGACATGCCGGCTGTTCGACAGCCCGGCCATGGCTTCCTCGGCCCATGCCGGCGGCGTGACCGGGTCGAACTCCCCCGAGAGCAGGAGCACCGGATGATCCGAGACCACCGGTTCGAGCAGGTCGTCGTCCAGGATCCCGGCGGGCCACACGGCACACAGGTCCACGAGGCTGTCGAACTGCAGGCTGCCCAGGTAGGTATTCTCCAGCGCGCCCCGGTCCACGGCGGCCGGGTCCACCCAGGGCACGTCTTCGGTGCAGACCACGGCGTTGTGCATGCCCAGGCTCAGGGCTCCGGCCAGGCTCTCGGCGGCCATCAGGGCCTGCAGGGCAATGGGTTCGGGGCGGCCGCGGCTGGCTTCGTCGATCAGCAACGGCAGCAGGGCGGCAGATTCCGGTGCATAGCTCAACAGGCGCAGCGCCGTTGCCAGCTCCATGGGTCCGAGACGAAAGTCCACGGTTTCGCCGGTCAGCGGGTGGGACAGGGACAGGGCTGCGGGTTCCTTCGCCACCCGCGCCGACAGCACGGCCAGCTGGCCGGCCAGGTCGGGAAAGCGCTCGGCGCAGGCGTCGTGAGCCGCGCAGCGAGCCAGTGTTCCGTCCAGTGCCGACTGGGCGTTGATGGCCAGCCGTGGTCCCAGCGGGCGGCCGGCGGGGACCACGCCGTCGAGAATCACCACGCCGGTGTGCTCCGGATAACGGCGCAGATAATGCTGGGCGACGCGGGTGCCATAGGACACTCCGTAGACATGCAGCCGCTCGTAACCCAGCGCCTCGCGGACCGTATCCAGGTCCTTCACGGCCACCGAGGTGGTGAAGAGCCGGGGATCCGTGGGCAGACCCTCAAGGCATGCCCGGGCGTCGCGCTGGGTGCTCTCCCGGTCCGGCACCATGAGCAGGTCTTCGGGCAACGGGCAGTCCAGGGGCAGGGAATCGCCGGTGCCCCGCTGGTCCACGAGCATCACGTCATGGCGGCGACTCAGCGCCATGAAGGCGCCGCGAAACCCCGCGTAGAAGGACGTGGCGGCGCCGCCAGGCCCGCCTGCCAGCACGGTCACCGCATCGTTTGAGGACCGGCCGCTCAGTGCGGGCACCACGGCCACATTCAGGCCGAGGGTGCCTTCGGCGGGATCGGCGTAATCGATGGGGACCTCGATGCGGCCGCACTCCGCGGCGACGGCCGGTCCCCCGGCTTCGCTGCGCAACAGGCAGGGGGACAGATCCACGGCCCCGGCCGGAGCGGCCGCGGCCATCGCGAGGAACAGAAGAATGAGGGGCGTGACCGGGCGCATGGGCGGCGCCAATGGTCTGACGAAGATTCCGCCATGTAAAGCCACTGTGCCGGGGCATGGGATAAAATGCCGAAGTTCCCGTGCCATCCGGCAGCGGAGGGGCCGCCGCGCCGGGATCACGGTTCGAAACGACAGGCGGTTGGGGCACCATCCGGGGGCGAGCAGGCGGCAAATGGATTACGGAGCGCATTACGACGTCATCGTCGTGGGCGGCGGGCACGCCGGCACCGAGGCTGCCCTGGCCGCGGCGCGCATGGGTGCGCGCACGCTTCTGCTCACCCAGAGCATCGAAACCATCGGTCAGATGAGCTGCAATCCCGCCATTGGCGGCATCGGCAAGGGCCATCTTGCCCGTGAGGTGGACGCGCTCGGCGGCGCCATGGCAAAAGCCGCCGACGCTGCGGGTATCCAGTTCCGGACCTTGAACGCGAGGAAAGGACCGGCCGTGCGGGCGACCCGCGCCCAGGCCGACCGGGTGCTATACCGCCAGGCGATCCGCGAGCAGGTCGAGAACCAGCCGGGCCTGGACCTGTTCCAGCAGGCAGTGGACGACCTGGTCGTGGAGGGCGAGCGGGTGGCCGGCGTGGTGACCCGCATGGGCGTGGTGATCCGCGCCCACACGGTGGTCCTGACCGTCGGCACATTTCTCGGCGGCCGCATCCACGTCGGCGATGCCAGCCATTCCGGTGGCCGGGCCGGCGACCCGGCATCCAACCGTCTCGCCGAGCGGCTCAGGGAACTGCCCTTCAGGGTCGGCCGGCTGAAGACCGGCACGCCGCCGCGTATCGACGGGCGGACCATCGATTTCGACCGCCTGGCGGAGCAGCCCGGAGACGAGCCCCGGCCAGTGTTCAGCTTCACCGGCTCGGTGGCCGATCATCCCCGCCAGGTGCCCTGCCACATCACCCACACGACCGAGGCGACCCACGACATCATCCGCGGGGCCCTGCATCGCTCGGCGATGTTCGCCGGTCACATCGAAGGCGTCGGGCCGCGCTATTGCCCGTCGGTGGAAGACAAGATCGTGCGCTTCGCCGACAAGAACTCCCACCAGATCTTCGTGGAGCCGGAAGGCCTGACCACCCACGAGGTCTATCCCAACGGGATATCCACGAGCCTGCCCTTCGATATCCAGCAGGCCTTCGTGGCCAGCATCCCGGGCTTCGAGGCGGCGCGCATCACCCGCCCCGGGTATGCCATCGAATACGACTATTTCGATCCCCGCGATCTTGCCCACACCCTGGAGACCCGATTTATCCGCGGCCTGTACTTCGCCGGCCAGATCAACGGCACCACCGGCTACGAGGAAGCCGCGGCCCAGGGCATTCTCGCCGGCATCAACGCCGCGCTCGCCGTGCGCGATGATGAACCCTGGTGGCCGCGCCGCCACGAGGCCTACATCGGCGTGCTCGTGGACGACCTGATCGTGCGGGGCACGACGGAGCCTTATCGCATGTTTACCAGCCGCGCCGAGCACCGGCTGATGCTCAGGGAAGACAACGCCGACGAGCGGCTGACTCCGGCGGGCCGGCGAATGGGGCTCGTTGACGATGACCGCTGGGCGATCTTCGAGACGCGGCAGGCCGGCGTGGCGGAGCTGACCACTGCGCTTGCGCGCCGCATCGTGAGGCCCGCCGATATCCCTGCCGAGGCAGCCGCGCGTCTCCTGGACGGTGAACTGTCCCGGGAGAGTTCCGCGGAGAGTCTGCTCAAGCGGCCCGGCGTCACTTACTCGGATCTGGCGGACCTGGGGCTCGCGCCGGTCCACCCGGATCCAGCCGTGACCGGGCAGGTAGAGATCCGGACCAAGTACGCGGGCTACATTCGCCGTCAGCAGGACGAGGTTGAACGCCAGCGGCGGCACGAGGACCTGGCCCTCGGCGACGACCTGGACTACGACAGCGTGTCGGGGCTGTCCCACGAGGTTCGCCAGAAGCTGGCCGAGGCCCGGCCCGCGACGCTGGGGCAGGCGGCTCGTGTACCGGGCGTGACCCCGGCGGCGGTGTCGGTTCTGCTGGTCCACATCAAGCGCAGCGGCGCCCGCCGGCGGATCGCCTGATGCGCTGCTGGCGTCCACTGGTGCTCGCGGTCGTGCTCCTGAGCGTCTCCGCCTGCAGCCGTGAGGGTCCGCCGCCTGGGCCTGAGTTCAACGCCGACGGCGGTCCGGTACTGCGCCGGGGCAACGGGTCCGAGCCCAACAGCCTGGATCCCCACAAGGGCAACGGAGTACCCGCCAACAACATACTCCGCGACCTCTACGAAGGCCTCGTGGCCACCAGCGAGGACGGCGCCGTGATGCCGGGCGCGGCCGCCGACTGGACGGTATCCAAGGATCGCAAGGTCTACGTTTTCAATCTTCGCGAGGACGCCCGATGGTCCAACGGGGACCCGGTGACCGCCGCGGACTTCGTCGCCGGCTTCCACCGGGCCCTCGTCCCGGAGAGCCAGGGCGGGTTCGCGCAGATGCTTGCGCCGATCGAGAACGCCTCCATGGTGATCAACGGGACGCTGCCGCCCGAGGAACTCGGCGTGGAGGCCCTGGACGAACGGCGCCTGGAGATCCGCCTGGAGGGCCGTACCCCGTACTTCCTCGAAGTGCTGGCCCATCCGGTGTCCTATCCTGTCCACCGGCCGACGCTGGAGGAGCACGGCGGAAAATTCACCCGCCCAGAGGTGCACGTGACCAACGGCGCCTACCAGCTCGTGGAATGGGTGGCCCAGTCCCACGTCCGGCTGGCAAGAAATCCCGAGTATCACGCTGTGGAGAGCGTCCAGATTCCCGAGGTCTGGTATTACCCCATCGAAAACCAGGCCGCGGAGCTGAAACGCTACCGGGCCGGTGAACTGGATTGGACCCTGAGCGTCCCGAGCCAGCAGTTCGGGTGGATCGAGCGCCATCTGCCCGAGGAGCTCGTTGTGTCGCCGCAGCTGGCCATCGGGTATCTCGGTCTGAACGTGGCGTCGGGGCCGCTGGCCGGCCAGCCCGGACTGCGCCGGGCCCTCGCCATGGTGCTGGACCGGGACCTGATCGTGGGTGCGGTGACCGGCGCCGGGGAGATCCCGGCGTTCAGCTGGGTGCCGCCGATGGAAGGCTACGCACAGCAGCTCCCCGCGTGGGCCGCCTGGAGCCGCGACCGGCGCCGCCGGGAGGCCCGGTCCCTTTACCAGGCCGCGGGCTACTCCCGTCGGGAACCGCTGGAGATCGAGCTGCTCTACAACACCGGCGAGAACAACAAGCGCCTGGCGGTGGCTGTTGCCGCCATGTGGAAGCAGGACCTGGGTGTGCATACGGTCCTGCGCAACGAGGAGTTCCGGGTTTACCTCGCCACGCTGCGAGACGGCGAAAAACAGACCTTTCGCAGCGCCTGGGTGGGAGACTACCGGGACGCCTTCAGCTTCGCCGAGATCCTGGGATCCCACCACGGCATGAACTATCCCGGCTACCAGAGTGACCCCTATGACCGGCTCCTGCAGCGGTCCATGCTCGCCCGCACCCCGGAACGGCGGCGGGCCTTGCTGGAGGAGGCCGAGCGCATCATGCTCGACGACCAGCCGGTGATTCCGCTGTACTTCTACGTCACCAAGCGGCTGATCAAGCCGTGGGTTTCCGGCTGGACACCGAACGTCATGGACATTCACCCCACCCGGCATCTCAGGATCGAGCAACCCTGAGGGCCGGGCGCCTCTCAGCAACCGACAAGGGATACACTGGCCCGGCATGCGACGCTGGATAGTTCTTTTGATCTTGGCCCTCGCTGCCTGGGCCGGCTTCCACTGGCTGGGCAGTCCGCCTCCCGCGGAGGAGGCAGCCCCGACGGCGTCGATCCTGCAGCGGGGCAACGGCCCGGAGCCGGAATCGCTGGATCCCCACCTCGCTCGCACGGATTCCGCCCATACCGTGGTGAGGGATCTGTTCGAGGGCCTGACCGTGCTCGACGCGACAGCCAGCGTAAAGCCCGGCGCGGCGGACCGCTGGGAGGTGAGCGAGGACGGCACCAGCTGGACCTTCCATCTGCGGGAAGACGGCCGCTGGTCGGACGGCTCGCCGGTCACCGCGGGCGATTTCCTGTTTGCCTTCCGGCGGCTCGTGGACCCCGCAACCGCCTCCCCTTACGCCACGTTCCTGGACAGCGTCGTCAACGTGCGCGCGGCAGCCGGTGGCGCACTGCCGGTGAGTGCCATCGGCGTCACGGCCGTGGGCGAGGACACCGTCGTCATCGACCTGGATGCACCTACCCCGCATCTCCCCGAACTCCTGGCCCATCCCTCCGCGGCCCCGGTGCACCGGGCCAGCGTCGAGTCCCACGGCGAACGCTACGCGCGGCCGGGAAACCTCGTTTCCAACGGTCCGTTCGTGCTGACCGACTGGGTTGTGGGTTCCCATGTGGAGGTACGCCGCAATCCCTATTTTCGCGAGCCGACGGACCTCGACGGCGTGCGTTTTGTCCACATCGTCGACGAAAGCAGCGAGCTGGCCCGCTTTCGCGCCGGCGAGCTGGATATGACCTACACGATTCCCATCGCCCGCTACCCCTGGGTGCGGGAAAACTTTCCCGATGCGCTGCGGGTGGCTCCCTACCTCGGCGTGTACTTCTATGGCTTCAATACGACCCGCCCGCCGCTGGATGATCACCGGGTGCGCCGTGCGCTGTCCCTGGTAGTGGACCGGGAACTGATTACGTCGAAGATCACCGGTATCGGCGAAATCCCGGCCTGCGGCCTCGTGCCCCCGGGCACGGCGGGCTATGCACCCGCGGCGCTGGGGTTCTGTGACCTCCCCATGCCTGGCCGTGTGAAGCGGGCCAGGGAATTGTTGTCACAGGCCGGCTTCGGGGCGGACCGGCCGCTGCGCCTGGAGCTGCGCTACAACACCGGCGAATTCCACCAGCGTCTGGCCGTGGCCATCGCCGGCATGTGGAAGGAGGCGCTCGGCGTGGAGACCGAGTTGCTGAACGAGGAATTCCGGGTGTTGATCGCCAACATCCGGGCCGGGGACGTCACCGAGGTCTACCGGGCGAGCTGGGTCGGCGACTACAACGATGCGGCCACTTTCCTCGGTATCCTCGCCAGCGACAGCCAGATCAACGGCACCGGATTTTCGGACTCCGCCTACGACGGATTGCTGGCAAGGGCTGCGCGCGAGCCCGACCCGGAAGCCCGTCAGCGCCTGCTGCATGATGCCGAGGCCCTCGCCCTGGAGAGCGACGTGCTGCTGCCGCTGTACTTCTATGTCAGCAAGCGTCTTGTTGCGGAACGGGTACGCGGCTACGAAGACAACGTCATGAACGTTCATGCCAGCCGCTACCTGAGCGTCGGGGAAGGCTGAGCCGGGTGCTGCGCTATACCGTGCTGCGACTGCTGGGCGCGGTGCCGACCCTGCTTTTGCTCGTGACCCTGGCGTTCTTTCTGATCCGGGCAGCGCCCGGCGGCCCCTTCGACGCCGAGAAGGCGTTGCCGCCGGACATCGAGGCCAATCTGCGGGCCGCCTATCACCTCGACGAGCCTCTCCCTCACCAGTTCGTCCGCTACGTGGGCAACCTGGTCCAGGGTGATTTCGGCCCGTCCTTCCAGTACCGGGACTACACGGTCACCGAACTGATCGCCACCGGCCTGCCCGTGTCCTTCCGGCTGGGGCTGGCGGCCATGGTGCTCGCGGTGCTGGCCGGTGTGGCTGCGGGCACTGTCGCGGCCATGCGCCGGAACCGGCCGGCGGATCACGCCGTGATGGCGATGGCCATGACCGGCATCTCCATTCCCAACTTCGTGTTCGCGCCGATCCTGATCCTGGTGTTTGCCGTGCACCTCGGGTGGCTGCCCGCCGGCGGGCTCGGCGGCCCCGCCCACATGGTGCTGCCAGTCGTTGCCCTGGCATTGCCCCAGATTGCCTGGATCGCGCGGATCACCCGCGCCAGCATGACCGAGGTGTTGTCTTCGGACTTCATACGCGCCGCCCGGGCCAAGGGTCTTTCGGACAGCGAAGTGGTGCTGCGCCACGCCCTGCGCCCGGCGATGATTCCCGTCGTGTCCTACCTTGGGCCTGCCACCGCCGCGGTGCTGACGGGCTCGGTGGTTGTCGAGGAGATCTTCGGCCTGCCCGGAATTGGCCGGTATTTCGTGCAGGGCGCCCTGAACCGGGACTACACGCTGGTGATGGGGGTGGTGGTCTTCTACGGGGTCGTCATCATCGCCCTGAATTTCCTGGTGGACCTGGCCTACGCGATGCTCGACCCGAAGGTGCGCTACTGATGTCCGGCGCGGTGGCTGGCGGACGGCCCGGCGAGAAGGCCGTCGAGACGGCCGCGCATGGCGGCCTGTTCCGGGACGCCGCCCGCCGGCTGCGCGCCAACCGGGCGGCCCGCGCCAGCGCGCTGATTCTCCTGGCGCTCACGCTCCTGGTCATCGTCGGCCCCTGGCTGTCCCCCCACGCCTATGACGCCACCGACTGGGATGCCATCTCCCAGCCGCCGTCATTCGCGGGCGAGCACTATTTCGGTACCGATCCGCTGGGCCGGGACCTGTTCGCCCGGACTCTCGTCGGCGGCCGGATATCCCTGCTCGTGGGCGTCGTTGCAACCCTGGTCAGCCTGGTGATCGGCGTGACCTGGGGGGCTACCGCCGGCTACCTCGGCGGGCGCACGGACCAGGTGATGATGCGAATCGTGGACATCCTCTACGCGCTGCCATTCATGTTCTTCGTCATTCTGCTGATGGTGCTGTTCGGCCGCCACCTGGTGCTGATCTTCCTCGCCATCGGCGCGATCAACTGGCTGGACATGGCGCGCATCGTGCGCGGCCAGACCCTGGCCCTGAAGCACCGGGAGTTCGTCGAGGCGGCCGAGGCCATGGGCGCCGGCCGGTTCCGTGTCCTGCGCCGGCACATCCTCCCCAACCTGGTGGGAGTCGTGGCGGTTTACGCCACCCTGACCGTGCCGCAGGTGATTCTCGTCGAGTCGTTCCTGAGTTTCCTGGGGCTCGGCGTTCAGGAACCCATGACGTCGTGGGGGGCGCTCGTCAATGAGGGCGCCGAGCAAATGGAAAGCGCCCCCTGGATGCTGATATTTCCCGCGCTGTTCCTGTCCGTGACCCTGTTCTGTTTCAATTTTCTGGGCGACGGTCTCCGGGACGCCCTGGATCCCCGGTCCGACTGATGGCCCTGCTCGAAGTCCGTGATCTCAGCGTGACCTTCCGGGATCATCATGGCAGCCGCCGGGTGGTGGACGGGTTGAGCTATGCGCTGGATGCCGGCGGATCGCTGGCCATCGTGGGCGAGTCCGGCTCGGGCAAGACCCAGTCCGCCCTCGCTCTCGTGGGCCTGTGCGGGCGGACCGCCGATGTCGGCGGCAGCGTTCGTCTCGACGGCAGGGAACTGCTCGGACTGCCATGGCCGGCTCTGCAGCAGATCCGCGGACAACGCATCGCCATGGTCTTTCAGGACCCCATGTCCTCGCTGAACCCCTACCGGCGCATCGGCGGCCAGATGACCGAGGTGCTGACCCTGAGAAAAGGCCTGACGGCGGATGCGGCCAGGGCGGAGAGCCTCCAGATGCTGGAGGCCGTGCAGATCGGCGATCCGGCGCGGCGGTTTACCCAGTATCCCCATGAGCTTTCCGGCGGGATCCGGCAGCGGGTCATGATCGCCATCGCCCTCCTGGGCCGGCCGGACATCCTGGTCGCC
Source organism: uncultured Gammaproteobacteria bacterium (assembly GCA_963842955.1). Lineage (GTDB taxonomy): Bacteria > Pseudomonadota > Gammaproteobacteria > Steroidobacterales > XN24 > JARFQW01. The sequence continues at coordinate 174,607 of CAWJIJ010000002.1, read as the reverse complement.
GACGAGCCCACCACTGCGCTGGACGTCACTGTGCAGGCCCAGATCCTGCGGCTGCTTGCGGATCTCAGGACCGCCCTGGGCATGGCGACACTGCTGATCACCCACGACCTGGGCCTCGTGGCGGGCCTGTGTGAAGAGGTGCTCGTGATGTATGCGGGCCGGCCGGCGGAGCAGGGCCCGGTGGACGAGGTCTTTACCGGCTCCCTGCACCCTTACACTCAGGGCCTGTTGCACTCGGTACCCCGGCTGGGCCGTGACCCGGGCCGGGCGCCGCCGGCCCGCCTCGAGGCCATTGCCGGGGCTCCGCCGGCTGCCGGAGATGCGGGCCCCGGCTGCGCCTTTGCCCCGCGCTGCGCGCACCGCTTCGAGCCCTGCGACCGCGAACAGCCGAAGTTTGCCGCCGCCGCTGGCGGACGACACGTCGCTTGCCACCTGGAGGATCCGGGATGACGCTCCTGGCGGTGGACGACATTGACGTCGTATACCCGGGCCGACGGCGTAACGATCCGCCGGTGCGGGCCGTGGACGGGGTGTCGCTGTCCATCGAGCCGGGCCAGACCCTCGGGATCGTGGGCGAATCCGGCTGCGGCAAATCCAGCCTTGCGCGGGCGCTGATCGGCCTGGCGCCCTTGTCCCGCGGCGAGTTCAGGCTCGGCGACGCGGCCGTGCGTTGCGGCGACCGCCGCTGGCCGGTGCGCCTCCGCCGGGAAATCCAGATGGTGTTCCAGGATCCGGTCTCGGCGCTGGACCCGCGCATGCCCGCGTGGCAAATCGTCGCTGAGCCGCTGGCCATCCATCGCCCGGACCTTGATGCCAATAAGCGCCGGGACCGCAGCCTGGCGATGCTCGATCGGGTGGGGCTGACGACGGACCTGGCGACGCGTTATCCCCACCAGTTCTCGGGCGGCCAGTGCCAGCGTATCGCCATTGCGCGGGCCCTGGTGGTCGAGCCGCGGTTGTTGATCTGCGACGAAGCGGTCAGCGCCCTGGATGTGTCCGTGCAGGCCCAGATCGTCAATCTGCTCGCGGGGCTGCAGGGCGAGCTGGATCTGGCGATTCTCTTTATTTCCCACGACCTGGCCGTGGTCCATCACCTGAGCCAGCGGGTGGCGGTCATGTACCTGGGCCAGATGGTTGAGTCGGGCAGCCGGGAACAGGTCTATGGCCGGCCGTCGCATCCCTACACCCGGGCCCTGCTCGCTGCGATCCCCGATCCCGCCCGCCGGGACCTGCCGGTGGTACTCGACGGCGAGGTGCCGTCACCCACCGATCCGCCCAGCGGCTGTCGCTTCCGGACCCGTTGCCCTCATGCCATCGCGTTGTGCGCGGCAAGCCCGCCCCCCGCCATTAGCGTGAACGGCCACCATGCGGCCTGTCACCGCCGCGACGAACTGGCGCCGGCGAACCCCGGCTAGAGACCGGGCAGCGCCGGGAGGGGCAGGGGCCGGCCGTTGACGGTCAGAAGCCGGCCGGCGTAGGTCCCGCTCATCCAATAACGCCCGTCCCGCAGCTCCAGATAGCCGAGGCTCATCAGTGCGGCGAGACGCTGACCCTGGTCCGGATCGCTGGCGCTGACCGACTGGATCATGCCTTCGGACAGGGCCAGGGAAAACCGGCCATCAAGGTTCTCGTAAAGCGTTCCGAGGAGGCCCCGGTCATCCCGGCCGGAGGCGGGCGGTAAAGCCAGATGCAGCGATGCGCTTGCAAGATCCGGGCCTCCGGAAAAGTCCAGCTCCTCCAGCGTGATCGAGGGACCGTGAACGGCCAGTTCCCGCCACTGCGCCATCAACAGTTCGTTCACCCGCCGGGGGCGTTCGGCCGGCGGCTCATCGGTCAACTCCCGGCCGATGGCATACACGGTCGGCGCGTCCAGGTCCCGGGCGGCCAGGGACAGCCGGATATGACCCTCGTCCCCGCCAGCCGCCACGATGCGCGGCGCCTCCACGGTGAAGGACTGGGAAAGCCGCTCCCCCTCCACGGTCAGTTCGCTCGTGACTCCGAGCGATTCCACCGTCACGGTTTTTTGCTGCGGGTCGGTGATCGTGAGGCTCTCGAAACCGAGGACGCCGCGGCCGGAGCGGGGGAGCGTGTTCTCGAAGAGGGCCCGGGCGTCAATGCTCAGGCGGTCTACAGCGAGACGCCCTTCGGGTCCGTCCAAGGCAAGGGGTCCCATATGCCCTGCCAGGGTCCAGCGGCCGTCTCCGGGTGGCTGGACGGCGCGGAAGCGGCCGCCGCCGCTGTCCAGGCAGCCCCGGCCGGGCCGGCAGCGACGGGAGAACGCGTCCAGTCCGAGGTCCGTGGTGATCTGGCCGGTCAATCCCACCCGGCTGTGACTGGACGCAGGGACCTCGTGGTCGCTGCCGTCGGCGGCGATGACGCGGTAGGACGTGTCCGCCTCGGCCAGGCCCGGCCTCCAGCCGGGCAGCGGGCCATGGCGCATCCGGGAGCTGACCACCAGCTCGGCCGCGGAGCCCACGCCGGTGGCCAGGGCCAGGAACTCCGCGAGGCCGCCGTCGGCCAGCCGGAAGCGCTGATCCACGGTGGACGTGAACCAGCCGCGCTCGATCCGGCTTTCTTCCGGGGCCGCGCCCTGGCTCTCGAGGCCGCGGGCGAGCAAGGTTTCGGCCACACCGATGGTCAGGATCCCGAAGAGCGCCGGCAGCGCGAGAACGACGGCGGCCACAGTGCCGATCACTGGAACGAATCTTTTCAAGGGAATCCGGGGCCGGAAGCCCGTGGGAAAACGGCCGCGGATGTTAGCATGCTCACTCCGGCGCCGAGCCGCGCCCCAGCCGCCCGGAGCAGGTCATGACCCAGCGTTTCCAGGACTTCTCGATCGCCGCCCTCGACGGGTCTGCGGAGGTCCTTGCCGGTACCCGGGGAAAGGTCGTTCTGGCGGTCAACGTGGCCAGCCTGTGTGGCTACACGCCCCAGTACGCGGAGCTCGTGGCACTGCAAAACGAGCTCGAGGGAGAAGGATTCACGGTCGTGGGGTTTCCCTGTAACCAGTTCGGCGCCCAGGAACCGGGCGGTCCGGCAGAAATCCAGGCGTTCTGCGATACGAACTTCGGTGTCAACTTCCCGCTGACCGAGAAAATCCAGGTCAATGGCCCGGGCCGCCATCCCGTCTATGCGTGGATGACGGCGGACGGCGGGGACATTGCCTGGAATTTCGAGAAGTTTCTTGTCGGCCGGGATGGAACGGTTCTCGGACGCTATCCGGCGGCGACGTCGCCCCGCGATGCCGGGCTGATGACCGAGATCGCCGCGGCGCTGGATGCCGCCTAGGATCTCGCCGCCCGGGATCTGGTTGCGCGGGACCTCGTGACGGCATCCCGTAATCGGGATACCGGTCTGTTCAAGGGAAATATTCAGGGCGCCAGGTCGAAGGTTACCTGCACCTGGGCGGGGATATTGATCTCGCCGGGCTGCCATCCGCCGCCCGCGCCACCGGAGTCGGCGGCCATGAGTTCGGCGTGCCGGGCCACCGGCTGGACCCGGGGCGATGACGCGTCGATGGTCCGCACCGCGCCGACCCGGGCATTGACGGCACCGGCGGCGGCCTCGGCCCGCTGGCGGGCGTCCAGGGTGGCGTCCGCCAGCGCCTGGCGTTCCAGTTCCTTCCGGCGGCTGCTGGTCAACATGGCCGGCTGGACCTGGTTGACCCCCGCGGCCGTGGCTTCTTCAATCAGCGGGCCCAGGGCTTCGAGGTCCTTGAGGGTGACCTGCAGTTCGCGGGTGACCACGTAGCCCCGCAGCCGGCGCTCGCCGGTTTCCCGGTTCCATTCGTAGTCCGGCTGGACCCGGGCCCTCAGGGTCGCGATATCCTTGTCCGGAATCTCCAGTTTGCGCGCGCCGGCAAGGAACTTCTCCACGACGGCCCCCGCCCGGTCGCGCGCGGCGGCCAGCTCCGGGTCGCGAATCTCCACGGCCATGGAGAGGCTTGCCTCGTCCGGCACGGTCTGGATCAGGGCCTGGCCCGTCGTGGTGATCGTGCGGGGAGGCGTTGTTTCGGTGGCATTGGACATAGGCGGAAGCAGGATAAGCGAGGCAGCGACGCTACAGAATAGTAGATGACGCACGAGATTCTCCCTGCGTTTGGAGTTTTGGCACGCTCTGATTACCATAGCGGCCCCGAGTCGAGCGCCGCCGGTCGGCGGTTATCAGAGAGGATCCATGTCCCTTAAAGGCGTTGCAATTGCCGGAATGGTCGCAGTTTTCTGTTTGCCATGCGCAGCCATGGCGGACGGAGACAGCGAAGCCGGCAGGAAAAAGGCAGAGACCTGCCTGGGCTGTCACGGCATCGAAGACTACAAGAATGCCTACCCGACCTTTCCGGTCCCCAAGCTGGGCGGCCAGAATGCCCAGTACATCATCGATGCCCTGAAAGGCTACGCCAATGGCGATCGCCCTCACGGCACCATGCACGCCCATGCCGCCACGCTGAGCGAGCAGGACATGGCCGATATTGCCGCCTGGTTCGAGGCCGCGGAGTAATCGCATGCTGATGCGCACGATTTTTCGAACGATTTACACGCTGGCACTGGTGTCCATGACGGCGTTCGGGGCCACCACGGCATCGGCGGCTGACGGTGATGCCGAACTCGGCCAGGGCAAGTCGACAACCTGTCACGCTTGTCACGGCGCCGACGGACTGGGCACCGCGCCGATGTACCCCAAGCTCGCCGGGCAGCATGAGGCCTACCTGGTACATGCGCTGCGCGGATACCGTAGCGGCGAGCGCAAAAACGCGATCATGGCGGGTTTTGCCACCGGTCTGTCCGATGAGGACATCGCCGATCTGGCCGCGTTCTATTCCAGTCTGGACGGCCTCACGACGCCTTCCTGGAAGTAGTCGCCGCCCGGTTCAGTCGTTCAGCCAGTCCAGCACGGCGCGCGCCCTTTCAGCGATCGCCGTCAGCTCATCCGGGTCCAGGCGCTCGAGATTCCGCAGGGTCAGGCCCATGCGGCCGTTGGCGGCGAGCCGCTCGCGATTGCGATCCAGGAAATTCCAGTACAGCGTCGTGAACGGGCAGGCGTTCTCGCCGGTGCGCAACCCGGGGTCGTAGCGGCAGCTCCCGCAATAGTTGCTCATGCGCTGGATATAGCGGCCTGTGGACACGTAGGGCTTGCTGCCGACGATGCCGCCATCGGCGTGCAGCGCCATGCCCAGGGTATTGGGTAACTCCACCCACTCCACCGCATCCACGTAGACCGCGAGAAACCAGTCACACACGTCCCGCGGGGCCAGGCCGGCCAGCAGGCTGAAGTTGCCAATGACCATGAGTCGCTGAATGTGGTGGGCGTAGCCGTTCTCGAGCGTGTCGCCAATGCTTTGCTTCAGGCAGTTCATCGGCGTTTCGCCGGTCCAGAAAAAGGCCGGTAGCGGCCGCTCATGCTCGTAGTGGTTGCCGTTCTCATAGCCGGGCATGCGCAGCCAGTAGATACCGCGTATGAATTCCCGCCAGCCGATGATCTGGCGGATGAAGCCCTCCGCCGCGGCGAGGGGAACATCACCAGCGCGCCAGGCCGCCTCCGCCGCGGCCACCGCCTCCCGGGGATCCAGCAGCTTGAGGTTCAGGGCCACCGAAACCAGCGAGTGATAGAGAAAGGGCTCGCCGGACCACATTGCGTCCTGGTACTGACCGTAAAGCGGCAGTCGATGGGCCACGAAGTCGTCCAGGGCCTCCCGGGCGTCCACCGGGGTGACCGGCCAGCCGAAACGTTCCAGCGATCCAGGATGGTCCGGGAAGTGGGCCTGTACATCGGCGATGGCCTGCCGCGTCATGTCGTCGGGTTCGAATCGACGCGGTTCGGGGAGTTCGCCCGGCCCCTTGCGCCCGAAGCTGCCCCGGTTGTCCTTGTCGAAGTTCCAGCGGCCCCCCTCGGGACCATCGCCATCCATCAGCACGTCGTGGCGCCGGCGCGTCTCTCGGTAGAAGTACTCCATGACCAGCTGCTTGCGGCCGGCGGCCCAGTCCCGGAACTCGGCGCTGCTCACGTAGAAATGGTCGTCGTCAAACCAGCGGATCTCGGCGCCGGCGCGGCTGGCGGCGCTGGCGAGCGCACTGCGGACCCGCCACTCCCCGGGTTCGGTCACCAGGACCTCCGCGACGCCGTGGCGTTTTACGGCATCCGCCAGGGCCTCGCCCAGGCTGGCGACCTGTTCGCCCACCGGCCGGTAGTCCACCCGCCAGCCCTCGGCCTCGAGGGCCGCGGCCCGGTGACGCATGGCGGCGAAGAAAACCGCGATTCGCTGCTTGTGGCTCCAGACGTGAGCCGCCTCGCCGGCGGTCTCCGCCATGAGCACGATATCGGTGGCCGGATCGGCGGCCGCCAGCGCCGAATTGCCGGCGTCAAGATGGTCGCCCAGCAGCATCACCAGCCGGTTTGGGCCGCTCACGAGCCCGCCCGCGGACTTGCATCCTCGGTAGGGCGGTTCACAATCGGACCCCCTCGCCTGGAGGCTGTATGACTTCGAATCGCCCATCTGGAAGCGACGTCAAGGCGGACGTCACCCCGTACCACGCCGGGATCAGCGCCATCGATACCCACTATGTGCGTCCTCAACTGGATGCCAGCCACCTCATCGTACAGGGTGGCCGCGCGGCCTTTGTCGATACGGGTACGAGTCATTCGGTTCCCCTGTTGCTCGCCGCCCTGGAGGGGGCGGGCCGGTCGGTGGACGACGTGGATTACGTGTTCGTCACCCACGTCCATCTGGACCACGCGGGCGGGGCCGGGCAGCTCATGGCCGCCTGTCCGAACGCCGTAGCGGTCCTGCACCCTCGCGGCGCTCCGCACCTGGTCGACCCCGCCAAACTGGAAGCCGGCAGCCGGGCGGTCTACGGAGATGAGCTTTTCGAAAGCCTCTATGGCGAGATTCGCCCGATCCCGGAGGCGCGGATTCGCACGGTGGCGGACGACGAGCAGATCGACTGGGCCGGCCGAAACCTGAGATTCATTCATACCGAGGGCCATGCCCGTCACCACTATTGCATGGTGGATGAGGCGTCGGCCGGGGTGTTCACCGGGGACAGTTTCGGCTTGTCCTACCGGGAGCTGGATACCGATGCCGGCCATTTTCTGTTTCCGACCACGACGCCGGTGCACTTCGATCCCGAAGCGGCCCACGCGTCGGTGGACCGGATCCTGTCCTTTGCGCCGGACTGGGTGTTCCTGACCCACTACGGGCGGGTCCCGGATCCCGCCGGCCTGGCCGGGCAGCTTCATGGAGACCTGGACGCCTTTGTCGCGATGGCGGAAGAGGCCGCCGGCGAGGATGACGTGGCTGCCGCGCTCACCGCGGCGATGACCGCATACCTGTTCGAGCGGCTCGACCGGCACGGCTTCGATGCGGATCCGGCCCGGCGCATGGAACTCCTCGGGCCGGATATCCAGCTCAACGTGCAGGGCGTGGAGGTGTGGCTGGCGCGCCAAAGCCGCGCCTGAGGCCGGCCCGGAAGGGCACGGCTCAAGAATCGAATCGGGCGGCGCAAGGGCGTCGCACACAGCCGGCTGGCCGCGCGCTGCGCGGAGGGCCGGAGCAATGGCTGAGGAGGGGGCATGGAAACGTTCAAGGCATACCGGATTCACGAAGCGGACAAGGGTGTAGCGCCGGGTTACGAGGACCTGACCCTCGATGACCTGGGTGAGGGCGATGTCGTGATCGCGTCGGAATTTTCCAGCATCAACTACAAGGATGCGCTGGCCGCCACCGGCGCGGGGCGGATCCTGAAGCGCTTTCCCCTCGTGGGCGGCATCGACGTGGCCGGCACGGTGGTGGAGTCCCGGGACGAGCGCTATGCGCCGGGCGATGCCGTCCTGGTGACCGGCTGCGGCCTCGGCGAGGATCACGACGGCGGTTACGCCCAGCGGGCGCGGGTCCGTGGCGATTGGGTGATTCCGATGCCCGATGGCCTGGACGCCTGGCACGCCATGTGCCTCGGGACCGCGGGCTTTACTGCCGCGCTGGCCGTCCACCGGCTCGAACATAACGGTCTGGAGCCGGGCGGCGGCAAGGTGGTCGTGACCGGTGCGACGGGCGGCGTGGGCAGCCTGGCGGTGGACATGCTGGCGGGCCGCGGCTACGAGGTCAGTGCCCTGACGGGCAAGGCCGCGGCCGCCGATTATCTTAAGTCCTTGGGCGCGAGCGAGATCCTGATCCGCGGGGAAGAAGACTACGGCCGGCGGCCGATGGAAAAAGCCCGATGGGCGGGCGCCGTGGACAGTCTGGGCGGCGAAACGCTCACCTGGCTGACCCGCACAGTGGACTGGTGGGGCAGCATAGCCAGCATCGGCCTGGCCGAGAGCCATGAGCTGCACACGACGGTGATGCCGTTCATCCTTCGTGGCGTGAATCTGCTGGGCATCAACTCCGTGATGACGCCCCGCCCCGTGCGCGAGGCTGTCTGGGCCCGGCTCGCAACCGATCTCAAGCCGCGCCACCTGGACGTGATCGGCACGCGCACGATCGGTTTGTCGGAGCTGGGGGCGGTCTTTGGCGAGTACCTGGAAGGCAAGGTCCGGGGCCGGACCGTCGTCGATCTTTCCAGGTAGCTGGTCGGTTGCGGCACCCGTCGGCCGAACTACATTGATGAGGGGGCTGGGCTAGAATACCGGCCCCTCTGACCGGACCACCCGGATGGGAGATTCAAGCATGTCCGCCAATCCTGCGCCCGGCACCTCCGCCGGCGATCGCTTTCGGGCCGCATTGGAGGCTGAGCGACCGCTGCAGGTCGCCGGCACCGTCAATGCCTACTCTGCGTTGCTGGCTCGTGATGCCGGTTTCCGCGCCATTTACCTTTCGGGAGCCGGGGTGGCGAACGCATCGTTCGGGCTGCCGGACCTGGGCATGACCAGTCTCAACGACGTCTGCGAGGACGTGCGCCGGATTTCCGGCGCCTCCGACCTGCCGCTGCTCGTGGATGCCGATACCGGCTGGGGCCAGGCGTTCATGATCGCCCGCAGCGTCTCGGAGCTCATCCGTGCCGGCGCTGCCGGCTGCCATATCGAGGACCAGGTGTCCGCCAAGCGCTGCGGCCATCGTCCGGGCAAGGCGCTGGTGGCGACCGAAGAGATGTGCGACCGGATCAAGGCGGCCGTGGATGGCCGCCACGATGCCGGATTCGTGATCATGGCCCGGACGGACGCCCACGCCGTCGAGGGCCAGCAGGCGGCCGTCGACCGGGCCCTGGCCTATGTCGAAGCTGGCGCGGACATGATTTTCGCCGAGGCGCTGAAGACCCTCGACGAGTACCGTCAGTTTACCGACGCGGTCGGTGTGCCCGTGCTGGCGAATATCACTGAGTTCGGCCAGACGCCCCTGTTCACGACCAGCGAACTGGCGGACGCCGGCGTTCGTCTGGTGCTCTACCCGCTGTCGGCATTCCGGGCCATGAGCAAGGCGGCCCTGGCCGTCTATCAGACCCTGCGCGGCGAGGGCACCCAGGCGGGGTGCCTCGACGAGATGCAGACCCGCAAGGAGCTCTACGCGACCCTCGGGTACCACGACTACGAAAACAAGCTGGACGATCTGTTCGCCGAACAGGGCGAGTAGGCTGCGCCGGCCAGAAGGAGAGAACCATGAGTGACACCAAGAAGGCCGGCGGTCTTGCCGGTGTTTCAGCGGGGCAGACGGCAATCGCCACGGTCGGCAAGGAAGGCGCCGGCCTCACCTATCGCGGCTTCGACATTTACGACCTGGCGGAAAACGCCCGCTTCGAAGAGGTCGCCTATTTGCTGATTCACGGGTCACTGCCCACGGCGTCGGAGCTGGAGGCCTACGTCACGCGGCTCAAGGGCTACCGGGGTCTGCCGCAGGCGCTCAGGGACGTGCTCGAAGTCATTCCGGCGGATGCCCATCCCATGGACGTGCTCCGCACCGGCTGCTCGGTGCTCGGCAACCTGGAGCCCGAGACGGATTTTTCGCAGCAGCTGGACGTGGCGGACCGGCTGCTCGCCGCGTTTCCGTCGATGATGCTCTACTGGTATCGCTACCACGCGGACGGCAAGCGCATCGAGACGGCCACCGACGACGACAGTATCGCCGGGCACTTTCTCCATATGCTGCACGACCAGCCGCCCTCGGACTTCCACCAGCGCGTGCTGGACGTGTCCCTCATTCTCTACGCGGAGCATGAGTTCAACGCCTCGACCTTCACCGCCCGCGTGATCGCGGCCACCCTGTCGGATTTCTACTCCGCAATTACCGGGGCCATCGGCGCCCTCCGGGGACCTCTGCATGGCGGTGCGAACGAAGCCGCCATGGAGCTGATCGAGCGTTTCGAGTCCGCCGAGGCGGCCGACGCCGGTGTCCGCGCCATGCTCGCGGCGAAGGACAAGATCATGGGCTTCGGCCACCGGGTCTATACGACCTCGGATCCACGCAACAAGGTGATCAAGAAATTTTCGGAGAAACTGGCGGGCGAAGTCGGGGGCGAACGCCTGTTCGCGGTGTCCGAAGCCGTGGAAAACGTTATGTGGGGTGAGAAGAAGCTGTTTCCGAATGCGGATTTCTATTCCGCCAGCGCCTACCACTTCATGGGCATCCCTACGGCGTTGTTCACGCCAATCTTCGTCTGCTCCCGGATTACCGGCTGGGCTGCCCACGTGATCGAGCAGCGGGCCAACAACCGCCTGATCCGGCCGGCGGCGGACTATACCGGACCGGGACTGCAGGCCTGGATTCCCGTAGAGGACCGCGGCTAGACGCCTGGCCACGACGTCCTGCGCGAAACTCTTTAAGGAGACACCCATGTCTGGAGCTGACATTCGCTCCGCCAAGCGGCCTGATCCGGATCAGGTCCTGGTCGATATCGCCGACTATGCGGACACCTTCAAAATTCGTAGCGACACCGCCTACGAGACCGCCCGTTACTGCCTGATGGACACTCTGGCCTGCGGTTTCCAGGCCCTGGATTATCCGGCATGCACAAAGCTGCTGGGCCCCGTCGTTCCCGGCGCTACCATGCCCGGCGGCAGCCGCGTGCCGGGCACGAGCCATGAGCTGGACCCGGTGCAGGGCGCGTTCAATATCGGCGCGATGATCCGGTGGCTGGACTTCAACGACACGTGGCTGGCCGCCGAGTGGGGTCATCCTTCGGACAACCTGGGCGGCATTCTCGCCGTAGCCGACTACCTGAGCCGGCAGGCGCGGGCCGAGGGCCGTGAGCCGCTGACGGTCCGCGATGTGCTGACGGCGATGATCAAGGCCCATGAAATCCAGGGCGTGATTGCCCTGGAGAACAGCTTCAACCGGGTCGGGCTGGACCACGTGATTCTGGTGCGCGTTGCGACCACGGCGGTGGTGACGAAGATGCTGGGCGGCAGCCGGGATCAGATTATCAATGCGCTCTCGAATGCCTGGCTGGACGGCGGCGCCCTGCGAACCTATCGGCATGCGCCCAACACCGGGTCCCGCAAGAGCTGGGCCGCCGGCGACGCCACCAGTCGTGGCGTGCGCCAGGCGTTGATCGCCATGACCGGGGAGATGGGCTATCCGTCGGGGCTGAGCGCGCCGAACTGGGGTTTCTACGATGTGCTGTTCGGCGGCAAGCCGTTCTCCCTGCCGCAGGGTTTCGGCAGCTACGTCATGGAAAACGTGCTGTTCAAGATTTCCTTCCCGGCCGAGTTCCACGCCCAGACCGCCGTCGAGGCCGCCATGGCCCTCCACGAAGAGGTTGCGGGCCGGATCGACGACATCAAGGAAGTGATCATCGAGACCCAGGAGCCGGGCGTGCGGATCATCGACAAGACCGGGCCGCTGGACAATCCGGCGGATCGGGACCACTGCATCCAGTACATGACCGCCATCCCGCTGCTGTTCGGGCGGCTGACCGCGGCCGACTACGAGGACGACGTGGCCTCCGACCCCCGGGTCGACACGCTGCGCGATCGGATGACGGTCCGCGAGAACAAGCGCTTCACCCAGGACTACTACGATCCCGAGAAGCGTTACATCGGCAACGCCGTCCAGGTGTATTTCAAGGACGGTACCCAGACGCGCCGGGTGGCAGTGGAGTTCCCGATCGGCCATCGCAAGCGCCGGGACGAGGGCATTCCGGTCCTGGTTGAGAAATTCCGCGCCAGCCTCCGGGGCAAGGTCACCGAGGACCAGTTTGAGTCCCTCGATTCTGCCTGCGGGGACCAGGCGAGGCTTGAAGCGATGCCGGTGGACGACTTCATGGCGCTGCTGATCAAGGCTTGAGCAAGGGACCGAAAACCGCCGGGTTCCGCGAGGTGCGGCGGTTTTCTTCCCTGGAATGCCTTGATTTGTCCCGGCGCTGAATCAATATGTCCGATACTGGTCAGAGGAAGGCGTTGGACATCCGTCCGTCAGGGATAGATCGGTTTGTTGAGGCGCACAGTTATTATCGCGATCCTGCTGGGGATCGCGGCCGCGATGACTCTGGCGATTGTCCAGGGCGTGGGGTCGGCGCGCGCGACGAAACCTGAGCGAACCTACGCGGGCAGCTATCCCGCGCCGGATTTTCCGGAACGCCTGCCCTGGTTGAATACGGGTGCCCGGGAGCTGACCCTGGAACGCCTGCGGGGCAAGGTCGTGGTCCTGGATTTCTGGTCCTACGGCTGTATCACCTGTTTCCATGTCATCCCCGATCTCAAGCGTCTGGAGCGCAAGTACGGCGACGCGCTTGCCATCGTGGGGGTCCATTCGGGTGAACTCGAGCGCGAGAAACAGACGGCTGCCATACGCAGCGTCCTGGACCGGTACGAGCTGGGTTTTCCGGTCGTCAATGATCGCGATCTGGCCTTCCGGGACGCCTACGGAGCCCAAACCCTGCCGACGCTTGTCGTCGTGGATCCAAAGGGTCGGTTCGTGGGCTCCGTGGTCGGTGACGGCCATTTCGACCTCCTCGATGCCGTGGTCGGCGGCCTGGTTGCCGAGTTTGACGATAGGGGCGCCATCGACCGCACGCCGCTGCCCTTCGAGAAGGACATGCTGTTTCCCACCGCCGAGTTCCTCCGGTACCCGGGCAAGGTTCTCGCTGACGTGGATGGCGGCCGTTTGTTCATTGCCGACACGAACAATCACCGGATCGTGGTCACCCGGCTGGACGGTCGGATCATCTCGATCATCGGCGGCCGCGAGGCGGGCTCCGAAGACGGCGACTTCGAGTCGGCCGAGTTCCGCTATCCCCAGGGGCTTGCCCTCGCTGACCCCGATACCCTCTACGTGGCCGATACGTCGAACAACACCATTCGGCGAGTGGACCTCGTCCGCGAGCGTGTCGAGACGGTGGTCGGGACCCGGGAGCGGGTCTTCCAGGTGGAGACTGCCGGCCCCGCCAACCAGGTCGGACTGAATTCGCCCTGGGATGTCTTGTGGCACGACGGCCTGTTGTATATCGCGATGGCCGGCCAGCATCAGCTGTGGGTCTATGATCCGGCGATTCGCGAAGTCCGGGCGTTTGCGGGCAGCCGCCGGGAGGAGCTTCGCGACGGCCCCTTGCTGGAGGCCGGACTGAACCAGCCCAGTGGCCTGGCCACCGACGGCGTGCGCCTGTTCGTGGCCGACACCGACGCGGGGGCGATCCGGGTCACCGGGTTCGATCCCGGCGCGAGCGTCGGCACAGTGACCCGGCCCGCGGCGCAGGTGCCCGAAGGGGCGCCAGCCCCGGCGACGACGCTCCAGCACCCGCTGGGCGTGGCGTGGTTTGAGGACACCGTCGTGGTGGCCGATACCTACAATCACCGGATCCGGACGCTGGATCCGGACACGGGACGCCTGCGAACTCTTGTAGGGCCTGACGCCGGCCTGGAGGAGCCCGGCGGCGTCAGCGTGGCGGGTGGCCTTATCTATGTCGCGGACACGAATAATCATCGCATCGTGGCCGTGGATCCGAAGAGTGGGGCAGTCACGCCGATATCCGTGCGGGAGGATGACGCCGCGCCGGTGGCCCGCACAAACCCTTACTGAGGCCCTGACGGGATGTTCCCCGGCGTATACTCCGCGCGCCCGGAACGGCCCGCGGGCGCATGCTGCCGCGACACTTGGGGGCAGGGATGATGGCCGAATCTGATACCCGGAGTCTGCTTGCGGCGGGCATGACGGAGCTGGGTCTGGAAGACACCGGCGGCCGCACTGACCTGCTGCTGGCCTATCTCGATCTTCTCGGGCGCTGGAATCGCGCGTATAACCTGACCGCCGTGCAGGGACGGGCCGAACAGGTCGCTCGGCATCTCTTGGACAGCCTGGCGGTCGCGCCGTTGCTGTCAGGTGAGCGATTTCTGGACGTGGGCTCCGGCGCGGGTCTGCCCGGTCTGCCGCTGGCGATCCTGTTTCCGGAGCGGTCGTGGACACTTCTGGATGCCAGCGCGAAGCGGGTGCGCTTCCTCCGCCATGCGGTTGCGCGGTTGGGGCTGGAGAACGTTGACTGCATGCACGCCCGGGTCGAGGGCTATGAGCCCGCCAAGGCGTTTGATACCGTGCTCTCCCGGGCCTATGCCAGTCTCGGGGAGTTCGTGGTCTCCGCCGGCGGACATTGCTCCGTTGACGGTTGCCTTGCCGCCATGAAGGGGCGGCTCCCGGAAGAAGAACTCGACGCGTTGCCCCCGGGGTGGCGCGTCAGCGGTCTGCACCGCCTTGCGGTGCCGGGCCTGGACGCGGAGCGGCACCTGGTGGTGCTGGCTCACAACGGTGCCGGCCGGGATGGCCGGCCAGGGGCCCGGCCCGGCCCGACCACGCGGACGGAATGAGCGAGATCAGGATTCGATGACCAGGATTATTGCGGTAGCCAACCAGAAGGGCGGGGTCGGCAAGACGACGACTGCCGTCAATCTTGCGGCGTCCCTGGCGGCGACACGCCGCAAGGTCCTGCTGGTGGATATGGATCCCCAGGGGAACGCCACGATGGGCTCGGGCGTCGACAAGCGGGAGGTGGATCTGACCGCCTGCGATGTGCTGCTGGGGGAGGCCTCCGCGGACGACGCCATTGTCGCTGCGGGGGAGGGCGACTTCGATGTGCTTCCCGGCAACGACGAGCTGACCGCCGCTGAGGTCAAGCTGATCAATGAGTATGGCCGCGAGACACGGCTGAGGGGCGCGCTGGCGCCGGTGGCCGAGCGCTATCAGTACGTGCTGATCGATTGCCCACCGTCGATCAATATGCTCACCGTCAATGCGCTGACCGCCGCCAGCGGCGTGCTCATCCCGATGCAGTGCGAGTATTACGCGCTGGAAGGCCTGTCAGCCCTGGTAAATACCGTGGAACAGATCCGCGATGCCGTAAATCCCCAGCTCGGGGTCGAGGGGCTGCTGCGGACCATGTTCGATCCCAGAAACAACCTGGCCAACGAGGTTTCAGCCCAGCTGATCATGCACTTCGGCGACAAGGTGTTCCGCACGATCATTCCGCGAAACATACGTCTTGCCGAGGCGCCGAGCTTCGGTACGCCGGTGCTTTTCCACGACCGGACCTCCCGAGGCGCGCTGGCCTATCTGGCGCTTGCCGGCGAAATGATTCGTCGCGAGCAGACCGCCGCCGCTGCCCCTGCCTGAGTTACACTCCCGCCTTTCCCTTCTCACTCGAACAACGGATCAGCAAATGGCTGCAAAACGCCGCACTCTCGGGCGAGGCCTGGACGCGCTGTTGAGCCCTGCCGCGCAGGCTCCCGCGGGCGATCGGGCCGAGGCGCAGGAACTACGGGCCATTCCGGTGGACCTTCTTCAGCGAGGCAAGTACCAGCCGCGCACGGACATGCGTCCGGAGTCGCTGGAAGAACTCGCTGACTCCATACGGGCCCAGGGCGTGGTCCAGCCCATTGTGGTGCGGCCCGTGGGAACCGGCACCGGCGCCGGTCAGAGCTACGAAATCATTGCCGGGGAACGGCGCTGGCGCGCCGCCCTTCTGGCGGGGCTGGCCGAGATTCCCGCCGTGATCCGCGATGTTCCTGACGAAGCCGCCGTGGCCATGGCGCTGATCGAGAATATCCAGCGGGAGAACCTTAATCCGCTGGAGGAGGCGCGGGCGCTGGAGCGGCTGATCAGCGAGTTCGACATGACCCATCAGCAGGCGGCCGGTGCCGTGGGCCGGTCCCGAGCCGCCGTCAGCAATCTTCTGCGCCTGCTGGACCTGGGAGAGGAGATAAAAGCCCTGGTCGAGTCCCGGCAGATCGAGATGGGCCATGCCCGCGCCCTGCTGGGCCTGCCTGACACCCAGCTCCAGGCCGTCGCGGCCCGCGATGTGGTGTCCCGCGGCCTGTCCGTTCGGGAGACGGAGCGCCTGGTTCGAAAACTGGCGGCCGGCCCGAAGGCGCCGGCCCGGCCAAGGGAGAAGGACCCCGACACCCGTCGCCTGGAGACGGAACTGGGAGACAAGCTGGGAGCGCGGGTGAGCCTGAGCCACGCCACCGGCGGCAAGGGCAAGCTCGTTATTGCCTACAACAGCCTCGACGAACTTGAAGGAATCCTCTCGCACATTCGCTAAGGGTCGCTATTTACGCCGGGTTTTCGCCGCGCGGGCTGGCTGGGTGAGTGCTAAATGACCGGTCGATTGCTGCAACCGCAAATATTGACTATAATTCCGCGGCTCATGTGAGCCGGGGCCGCTCGAGATGGAAGGTCGGGTCAAATCCGTACCCGCGAAACTCCTGATCGGGCAGTCTGCCGCCGCCGCGCTGGCCGCTATTGTCTGGGGCCTGTTTGCGGGGTGGGAGGAAGCGCTGGGCGCGCTCGCGGGAGGAGGAATCAGCCTTGCGCTGACTTCGATTTTCGCCTTGCGGGTCTTTGCGGTTCCGCCGGACGCAGGAGCCGAGGCCATGCTGTCCGCTTTCGCGCGGGGCGCGGCCTTTAAACTAGTTCTGGCTGTGGTGCTTTTTTCGGCCGCAGCTATTTTTTTGAGCCACGTGTACATCCCGCTGATCACGACGTTTTTGGCAACGCTTGCAGTCAACTGGCTTGCGTTGCTGTTTACGCGGTACGACTGAAGCGGGCATAGGCGGACAGGCAGCATGGCTAGCGACGGCGGATCGGCAACCGACTACGTCAAGCATCACCTGGAGCATTTGCACTCCGGTGAAGGCTTCTGGACTTTCCATTGGGATACCATTTTCTTTTCGTGGTTCACCGGGCTGATTTTCCTCGGCATTTTCATGGCCGCGGCTCGCCGCGCGACACCGGGGATCCCGGGAGGGCTGCAAAACGCGGTGGAAGCAGTCCTGGAATTCGTGGACACCTCGGTCAAGGAGGCCTTCCACGGACCCCGCGACTTCATCGCGCCGCTGGCGTTAACCATTTTTGTGTGGGTTCTGTTCTGGAACGTCATGGACCTGATCCCCGTGGACCTGCTGCCGAACCTGGCGGCGGCCGTGGGCATTCCCTACCTGCGGGTTGTTCCTTCCGCCGACATGAACGCGACGTTTGCCCTGTCCCTGACGGTGTTCGTGCTGATCATCGTCTACAGCATCAAGGGCAAGGGCGTGGGCGGGTACACGAAGGAGCTGCTGTTCCATCCATTCGGAAAGAACCCGCTGCTGATACCGTTCAACCTGATTCTGAACATTGTCGAGCTCATCGCAAAGCCGGTTTCGCTGGCGCTGCGACTGTTCGGCAATCTCTACGCGGCGGAGATGCTTTTCATCCTCATCGCGTTGCTGCCCTTCTGGGCTCAATGGCTGCCGGGTTCGGCCTGGGCCATCTTTCACATTCTTGTAATCCCGCTCCAGGCGTTCATTTTCATGACGCTGACAATCGTCTACCTGGCGCTGGCCTATGAGGAGCACTGATCTCTTTCCACTCACTTCGAGACTATTGCGTGTTACGGAGACAACACCATGGAAGCTCTGATCGCTGACATTCAGTCGAGCACGGCCATTGCCGTCGGCCTTATCTTCGCCTTCGCGGCCCTGGGCACCGGTATCGGGTTCGGGCTGCTGGGCGGCAAGTTCCTCGAGGGCGCTGCACGGCAGCCGGAAATGGCAGCCATGCTGCAGACCCGGATGTTCATTGTTGCCGGTCTGCTCGACGCGCTGGCCATTATCGGTGTGGCATTCGCTGCACTGCTCATGTTTGCCAACCCGCTGTTGTCCGCCGTCGGCGGCTGACACGCGCAGGCAGACTCGCCGCAGCTATCCCGACCTGATGAACCGGAGTTCGAATCGTGGGCATTAACGCAACCCTCTTCGGCCAGATGATTACGTTCCTGATTTTCATCTGGTTCACCAAGAAGTTCGTCTGGCCGCCGCTGACGAAGGCCTTGGAAGAACGTCAGGCGCGTATCGCGGACGGTCTTGCAGCCGCCGAACGGGGTCAGCGGGAGCTCGAGGAAGCGGACGCGAAGGTCAGTGAGATTCTGAAGGAGGCCCGTCTGCAGGCCTCCCAGATTATCGAGCAGGCCGAGCGGCGCGGTTCCGAGATCGTCGAAGAAGCCCGGGGCACCGCGCAGGAGTCCGGCGACCGAATGCTCGAGCAGGCCCAGGCCGAGATCGAGCAGGAACGCAACCGGCTCAAGGAATCGTTGCGCGGCGAAGTGGCGGCCATCGCACTGGCCGGTGCCCAGCAGATCCTCGAGAAGGAGATCAGCGCGGACGAGCACCGCGTTCTGCTGGACAAGCTGGCCGCGAAGCTCTGAGGGCCAGGGGCCGAAACGGAGTAAGTCATGGCTGAAAAGAGCACCCTCGCCCGACCGTATGCAAGGGCCGTATTCGAGCTGGCCGAGGAGACCGGCAGCTTTCCGGCGTGGTCCGCATTCCTGGAGCGGGCGGCAATGGTGGTCATGGACGAACGTGTGGCGGAAATCATCGACAGCCCGAAACTCACCCGGACGGAGCTGGCGGATTTCATGATCGACCTCGCGGGCGACGATGCCGGGGAGCACGGCCACAACCTGATTCGCCTCCTGTCCGAAAACGACCGCCTCGGCGTGCTGCCCGAAATCACGATGGAGTACGCCGTCCTCCGGGACGCCGCCGAGAACATCGTGGACGTGGAAGTTGTGTCCGCGGTAGAGCTCAACGACGAAGAAAAACGCGGGTACGAAGAGGCCATGCGCAAACGGCTGGGGCGGAACGTCCGGCTTGAATGCCGGGTAGACGCAAGCCTTATGGGTGGTGCCGTCATTCGCGCCGGCGACCTGATCATCGACGGATCGGTCAGCGGCAGCCTGCAGCAGCTTGCCAGTGCCGTTTCGCACTGAGAGGAATATTAGAAATGTCTATCAAGTCGTCTGAAATCAGCGATCTGATTAAACAGCGTATCCAGCAGTTTCACGCGGATGCCGAGGCCCGCACGGTCGGGACCGTTGTCTCCGTGACCGACGGCATCGTCCGTATTCATGGCCTGGCCGACGCGGCCTATGGAGAAATGCTGCAGTTTCCCGGGGATACCTACGGGCTGGCCCTGAATCTCGAGCAGGATTCGGTGGGCGCCGTGGTGCTGGGTGAGTACAAGCACATCTCCGAGGGCGACACGGTCAAGACCACGGGCCGCATCCTCGAAGTTCCGGTCGGTGAAGCCCTGATGGGTCGCGTTGTCAACTCGCTGGGCGTGCCCCTGGACGGCAAGGGCCCCGTCGACGTGGATCATTTCGAGCCGATCGAAAAGGTCGCGCCGGGCGTCATCAGCCGGCAGTCGGTGGATCAGCCTGTGCAGACCGGCCTGAAAGCCATCGACTCCATGGTGCCGGTGGGCCGTGGCCAGCGCGAACTTATCATCGGGGATCGCCAGACCGGCAAGACGGCCGTGGCCATCGACACGATCATCAACCAGAAGGGCACCGGCGTTAAGTGCATCTACGTTGCGGTCGGCCAGAAACAGTCCAGCATCGCGAACGTCGTACGCAAGCTCGAGGAGCATGGCGCCCTGGATCACACGATTATCGTGGCCGCCGCGGCAGCCGAGTCGGCCGCCCTGCAGTACATCGCGCCCTATGCCGGCTGCGCGATGGGCGAATACTTCCGTGACCGGGGCCAGGACGCCCTGATCGTCTACGATGATCTGTCCAAGCAGGCCGTCGCCTACCGTCAGGTATCGCTCCTGCTGCGCCGGCCCCCGGGCCGCGAGGCGTTTCCGGGAGACGTCTTCTATCTCCACTCCCGTCTGCTGGAGCGCGCCGCGCGGATCAACGCCGACCACGTGGAGAAGCTGACCGACGGGAAGGTGAAGGGGCAGACGGGCTCGCTGACGGCGCTGCCGATCATCGAGACCCAGGCCGGTGACGTGTCGGCCTTCGTGCCCACGAACGTCATTTCGATTACCGACGGCCAGATCTACCTCGAAACCGACCTGTTCAATGCGGGCATTCGTCCGGCCATCAACGCCGGCCTCTCGGTGTCCCGTGTCGGCGGCGCGGCCCAGACCAAGATCATCAAGAAGCTGGGCGGCGGTGTCCGGCTGGCGCTCGCCCAGTACCGGGAACTGGCGGCGTTCGCCCAGTTCGCCTCCGACCTGGATGATGCCACCCGGAAGCAGCTGGATCGTGGCGAGCGCGTTACCGAACTGCTCAAGCAGGCCCAGTACGCGCCGATGTCCGTGGCCGAGATGGGCTTGACCCTCTACGCGGTCAACGAGGGCTACGTGGACAGTGTCGACGTGGATAAGCTCGTAGACTTCGAGCGCGCCCTGCACGGCCACTTCCGCACCAACCACGCGGAGCTGGCGGAGCAGATCAACAAGGACGGCGACTACAACGACGAAATCGCGGCCAGCCTGAAGAAGGTGATGGACGAATTCGTCGCCACCGGAAGCTACTGACGCCGGGAGCAAGCGATGGCGAACGCCAAAGAAATTCGCGGCCAGATCAAGAGCATCCGCAATACGGCCAAGATCACGAAGGCCATGGAAATGGTTGCGGCCAGCAAGATGCGCAAGGCCCAGGAGCGCATGGAGGCCTCGCGGCCCTACGCTCAGAAGATCCGCAAGGTCATCGGGCACCTGCGCGTGGCGCGGCCTGACAGCACCCACCCGTTTCTTCAGGAGCGTGAGCCGAAGAATGTCGGCTATATCCTCGTGTCCACCGACCGGGGTCTCTGCGGGGGCCTCAACGGCAACATGTTCCGGGCGGTTCTCCGGGACATGCAGCAGTGGCGGGACAAGGGGGCGGACGTTGCCCTCTGCCTGATTGGCAGCAAGGCCTCGTCGTTTTTCAAGCGCGTGGACGTGCCGGTGCTGGCGTCGGTCCAGGATCTCGGCGAGATGCCCCACATCCGCGATCTCATTGGCTCCATCCAGGTGATGCTGGATGCCTACCGGGAAGCGCGGGTTGATCGGGTCTACCTGGTGCACAACGAGTTCATCAATACGATGAGCCAGCGCGCCGAGTTCGAACAGCTGCTGCCGCTGGAGACCATCGACACGGACGAGCTGCAGTCCCATTGGGACTACATCTACGAAACGGGCGAGGTGGCGACCCTGCTGGACGCCATGCTGGCCCGCTACATCGAGTCCCAGGTGTTCCGCGGTGTGCTGGAGAACGGCGCCTGCGAGCAGGCGGCGCGGATGGTGGCCATGAAGAGCGCCACCGACAATGCCGGAAATCTGATCGACGACCTGGAGCTGGCCTATAACAAGGCCCGCCAGGCGGCGATTACCCAGGAACTCTCAGAGATCGTCGGCGGCGCAGCCGCGGTCTGACGCGAAAGATTTTTTCAGAGGATACCCAGGCATGAGCAGTGGCAAGGTTGTACAGATCATCGGCGCGGTCGTGGACGTGGAGTTCCCCCGCGACTCGATCCCGAAAGTCTACGATGCCCTGAAGATCAGTGAAGGCGAGCTGACCCTCGAGGTTCAGCAGCAGCTGGGCGACGGCGTGGTCCGCTGCATCGCCATGGGGTCCAGTGAAGGCCTCAAGCGGGGTCTGCCGGTCGCGAACACGGGCGAGGCGATCAGTGTCCCGGTGGGCACAAAGACTCTCGGCCGCATCATGGACGTGCTCGGCAACCCCATCGACGAGGCCGGGCCGATCGGCGAAGAATCCCGCCTGCCGATTCACCGCTCACCGCCGTCGTTTCGAGGAGCAGGCCGCCAGCGCCGAGCTGCTGGAAACCGGCATTAAGGTCATCGATCTGCTCTGTCCGTTCGCCAAGGGCGGCAAGGTCGGCCTCTTCGGCGGCGCCGGTGTGGGCAAGACCGTCAACATGATGGAGCTGATCCGCAACATTGCCATCGAGCACTCCGGATACTCGGTGTTTGCCGGTGTCGGCGAGCGCACGCGCGAGGGCAACGACTTCTACCACGAGATGAAGGACTCCGACGTCCTCGACAAGGTGGCCCTGGTTTACGGCCAGATGAACGAGCCCCCGGGCAACCGCCTGCGCGTGGGCCTGACCGGCCTGACCATTGCCGAGTACTTCCGCGACGAAGGCCGCGACGTGCTGATGTTCATCGACAATATCTATCGTTACACCCTCGCCGGAACCGAGGTTTCCGCGCTACTTGGCCGCATGCCGTCGGCCGTGGGTTATCAGCCGACACTGGCTGAGGAAATGGGCGCCCTGCAGGAGCGCATCACGTCCACCAAGACCGGCTCGATCACCTCGATTCAGGCGGTGTACGTGCCGGCCGATGACCTCACCGACCCGTCCCCCGCCACCACTTTCGCGCATCTGGACGCCACCGTCGTGTTGTCCCGGCAGATCGCGGAGCTGGGCATTTACCCGGCGGTGGATCCGCTGGACTCCACCAGCCGCCAGCTCGATCCGCTGGTGGTCGGCGACGAGCACTATCGCGCGGCCCGAGACGTCCAGTCCGTGCTCCAGCGCTACAAGGAGCTGCAGGACATCATCGCGATCCTGGGAATGGACGAGCTGTCCGAGGAAGACAAGCTGGTTGTCACCCGGGCGCGCAAGATTCAGCGTTTCCTTTCCCAGCCCTTCTTCGTGGCCGAGGTCTTCACCGGTTCCCCGGGCAAGTACGTATCCCTGAAGGACACGATTCGCGGCTTCCGAGGCATCGTGGACGGGGAATACGACCATCTGCCGGAGCAGGCTTTCTACATGGTCGGCACCATTGATGAAGCTGTCGCCAAAGGCGAGAGCATGCAGTAAGCCGTCCTCGCGGTCGGCTTCGAGAGGCAAGCATGAGCACGATACACGTCGACATCGTCAGCGCGGAAGGCGAGATCTTCACCGGCGAGGCGACCATGGTCTTTGCGCCAGCCCAGCAGGGCGAGGTCGGTATCGCGCCCAACCATGCGCCCCTCGTGACCCGGCTGCGTCCCGGCGGCGTCAGGGTTCAGACACCGGAGGGGGACGAGGAACTGTTCTTCTATGTCTCCGGGGGATTGCTTGAGATTCAGCCGAAAGCGGTAACGGTCCTGGCGGACTCGGCCGCGCGGGCCAAGGACCTGGACCAGGCCGCGGCCGCCGAGGCCAAGCGGCGCGCCGAAGAACTGCTTACCGAGCGGGAGTCGGCCATCGACCTGGCCCATGCCCAGGCGGAGCTGGCCCAGGCCGCCGCCCAGCTGCACCTGCTGGAAAAGATCAAGAAGACCGGCCGCTAGGGGAGCGGTCCACACGGCGCCTCCCGTATCGGAATTGCCGCCGGAGGCGCTTTTCGGCACCGGGCGGCTCGAGAAGTTTTCCTGGCCGGGCCGTTTTCGCGGGACTCTCCAGTTGTTTCTTGGTAGTGACGCCGCGCCTGAACTGCGAAATGCGCCTTATCGCCCCGCAACCTGCGGCCGCTACAATAAGCGGCCTGATTCCTGGAGTTGCGTAGCCCGATGGGACTTGAAGTCATTGTTTTGGCCGCCGGCCAGGGTACCCGGATGCGGTCCGGTCTGCCGAAGGTTCTCCAGCCCCTTGCGGGCCGAGCCATGCTGGCGCACGTGCTCGATACGGCGAACGCCCTGGAAGCCGCGGCCATCCACGTCGTGATCGGTCATGGCGCACCCGCCGTTCGCGAAGCGTTTGCTGGCCGGGCTGGCACGCAATGGGTGGAGCAGACATCGCAGCTGGGTACCGGCCACGCGGTCGAGCAGGCCATGCCGGGCGTGCCTGACGATTCAGTCGTGCTCGTTCTGTATGGCGACGTTCCTCTCGTGGAACCGGACACGCTGCGTCAGCTCGTGGAGCGGGCCGAGCAGGGGTCGGTGGCGGTGCTGACCGTGGACCTCATCGATCCGACCGGCTACGGGCGTATCGTTCGGAGCCAGGATGGCCAGGTTCTCCGTATCGTCGAGGAGAAAGACGCCACCGAGGCCGAACAGGCCATCCGGGAGGTCAACACGGGTCTCATGGCCGCCCCGGCGGCACGGCTCAGGACCTGGCTTGCCGCCCTGGACAATGACAACGCCCAGGGCGAGTTCTACCTGACTGACGTAGTGGCCCTTGCCGTCGCCGAAGGTGTGAGTGTGGACCCGGTGCCGGCCAGCGGGCCCGACGAGGTGCTGGGTATCAATGACCGGGGCCAGCTCGCCGAGGCGGAATCGGCGCTGCGCCAGCGCACGACGAACGCCCTGCTGGGCGCGGGCGTGACCCTGGCCGACCCGGCGCGGGTGGATGTGCGCGGCCGGCTGGACTGCGGTCAGGACGTCTATATCGATGTCGGGGTGGTGTTCGAAGGCGACGTTTCGCTGGGGGACGGGGTCCGCATCGGGCCTTACTGCATCATCCGGCAGTCCAGCATTGGCCCCGGCACCGAATTGCATCCTTTCTCCCTGGTGGACCACGCGACCACGGGGCCGGCCTGCAACATCGGACCCTACGCCCGCCTCAGGCCGGGAACCCGGCTGGCCGAGGGGGCGAAGGTCGGCAACTTCGTGGAAATCAAGAACGCCGAAATCGGCGTCGGCAGCAAGGTCAACCACCTGACCTACGTGGGCGATGCGACCGTCGGCAAGGACGTGAACGTGGGTGCCGGAACCATCACCTGCAACTACGACGGCGCCAACAAGCACCGGACCGTTATTGGCGACGGTGCCTTCATCGGATCCGGCGTGGAGCTGGTCGCGCCGGTGGAGGTCGGACCCGGGGCGACGATCGGTGCCGGCTCGACAATCTCCAGGGCGGCGCCCCCCGGCCAGCTCACCGTGGAACGCAGCCGGCAGGTCACCGTCAAGGGCTGGCAGCGGCCCCGCAAGGACGGCGCAAAGTGACATCCTGTTCCCCGGATTCGATGGAGTATGGGAACGGCGGAAATGAGGACCGCGCCACGGACCGTCAAGGGCGATCGCGGCCACACTGGAAAATCGTGAATATCCGGAGGCGCTGAGCCATGTGCGGCATCGTTGGAGCGATCGCTGAGCGAAACGTTGTTCCGGTCCTGATGGAAGGACTGCGACGGCTCGAATACCGGGGCTACGATTCGGCCGGCCTGGCCGTGGCGGCGTCCCAAGGGGCCGTGCACCGGGTCCGGGCCGTGGGCAAGGTGGCCCAGCTGGCCGATGCGCTGAAAGCCAATCCGGCCCGCTCGGGCACGGGCATAGCCCACACCCGCTGGGCGACTCATGGTGCGCCCACCGAGGGCAACGCACATCCCCATGTCTCCGGGGACCGGCTGGCCATCGTTCACAACGGCATCATCGAGAACTACGAGACCCTGCGGGACGACCTCCTGGCGGACGGCTACGAATTCGCGTCGGAAACCGATACCGAGGTCGTGGCTCACCACGTTCACCGTGAACTCGAACGGGGTGCCACGGACCTGTTCGACGCGCTCCGCCAGACCGTCGCCACGCTGCGTGGCGCCTATGCGCTCGTGGTGATGAGCGCCGATGAACCCGGCTCCCTCGTCACGGCTCGCGCGGGCTGTCCGGTGGTGATCGGCCTGGGCATCGGCGAGAACTTTGTCGCCTCCGACGTCGCCGCGCTGCTGCCGGTGACGCGGCGCTTCATCTTCCTTGAAGAAGGCGATATGGCCCGCCTCACCCGGGACGGCGTGGAGATCTTCAATGCGGCCGGTCAGGTGGTCCAGCGTCCGGTACGCGAAAGCGAGCTGAGCGCCGACGCCATGGAGCGGGGCCATTACCGCCACTTCATGCAGAAAGAGATACACGAGCAGCCTCGGGCGGTCGCCGAGACCCTGGAGGACCGACTGAGCAACTCGCGAATCATGGTGCAGGCCTTCGGCCACGAGGCGGAAGAGGTCTTCTCGCGGGTCCGCGCCGTCCAGATCGTCGCCTGCGGCACGAGCTACCATGCGGGGCTCGTGGCCCGCTACGAGATTGAGCGCCTGGCCGGCATTCCCTGCCGGGTGGAGATCGCCTCGGAGTACCGCTATCGCACACCGGTGGTGACCGATGGCACGCTGTTTGTGACGATTTCCCAGTCGGGCGAGACCCTCGACACCCTCGAGGCGCTGCGCGCCGCCAAGACCATGGGTTATCTCGCGACTCTTGGTATCTGCAACGTCCCCGAGAGCGGGCTGGTTCGGGAATCGGACCTCGTGCTCATGACCCGGGCCGGGCCTGAGATCGGCGTGGCTTCCACGAAGGCCTTCACCACCCAGCTGGCCGCCCTGTCCCTGCTGACCCTGGCGCTTGCGCGCAACGGTCGAATGACTGAGGCAGGGGAAGCGAGCCGCGTGGCCGACCTCGCGGCGGTCCCGGGCCAGCTGGAACGAGTCCTGACCATGGAGCCGGTAATCGCCGTTCTAGCGGAACGGTTCGTGGAGAAGCACCATGCTCTGTTTCTTGGCCGCGGCATCCAGTACCCGATCGCCATGGAGGGCGCGCTGAAGCTCAAGGAGATCTCCTACATTCATGCCGAGGCCTATCCGGCCGGCGAGCTAAAGCACGGGCCGCTGGCCCTCGTGGATGCCGACATGCCGGTGATCACCGTGGCCCCGAACAACACGCTGCTGGAAAAGCTGAAGGCCAATATCCAGGAGGTCCGGGCCCGCGGCGGCGAGCTGATCGTGTTCGCCGATCCGGAGTCGGGGATTGAGTCGGGTGACGGTCTGACCGTGGTTGAAATGCCGGAGCACGTGGAAGACTTCCAGGCCCCAATCGTTTACACGGTGCCGTTGCAGCTGCTGTCCTACCACGTGGCGGTGCTCAAGGGCACCGACGTAGACCAGCCGCGGAATCTCGCCAAATCGGTAACCGTGGAGTAGATTGACTCCCCGACAGTGGCTCCGGGGCCGACGCGCCGGAATGTAAACATCGGGGACAATCATGGCGAATACACGCAAGCCGGCGGCATCCAGACCTGTCAGTGTGCGGCTAAATCCTGAAGAGCTGGCCCTCCTTGACGCGCTGGAATTGCCCGGGGCCCGGACCGCCGGACAGAAGCTCCGCGCATTGCTTTCCAGGGCACGTGAACTCAGCCCCGATGCCGGCGACTATCCGGCCCAGCTGGCGCGAATGCAGTCCCAGGCCCAGCCGATTATCCACGCAGCCCGCGAAGCAGAGCACAACGTGGGCCTGCGTTCGGAGCTGGTGCCACGGGTGGCGGACGGCCTTGCGGAGGCCATGGCCTGGTTCCTGACCCAGACCGAGGGGGCAGAGACGCTGGATCGCGATGCGCTGACCCGGCTGGAGGCCGGTCTCGCGGATCGTTCAGCGGCGCTTGCCCGCCACCTGTTCGAGGTTTACCTCTCCGGTAACCCCGCGGCCTATGATCGCGAGGCGCTCGCCGAGCGGGTGGCGCCGGTTGCTGCGCTGGCGGTTCTGGCATCGGGTCCGGCCGAGTCCGGGGCAAAGTCCGGGAAGAAGAACAAGAACAAGAAGAACAAGAAGCGCGGCAAGTAGCGACGCCGGCCAGCGGGCCGGGAGCCCGAAGCCCGGTCAGGCTGCCTCGTTACGCAAGATCCGGAGACGTTCTGCGACCAGGCGGCGCATGTTCTCGATGGACTCCTGTTCCCAGAGGACACAGGGCGGGTTGCGTCGCAGCAGGGGCCAGCGTTCCCCCGACAGAACTTTTTCGAGATAGAAAAGGTTGTTTCGCATCCCGGTGACATACGGATTGCGACCGTCGAATACGACTTCCAGGTAGCGGTAGGCTCGGCCAAAGTCCTTGTCCAGGCGGGGCTCGCACACGTTACGGAAAAAATCCGGGGTCTGTCGGAGGAGATCCAGCCCGGACCGGTACCGGGTGATCAGCCGGCCCTGTCCGTCCCGGTACATCGCCACGCCGCCGAGGATGAACTCCGGAAACAGGCGGTCGCGGCACTTCTCCAGGTAGCAGCGATCCGACATCTGTGCGAGCAGGTCCGCGG
This sequence comes from uncultured Gammaproteobacteria bacterium, assembly GCA_963842955.1. Lineage (GTDB taxonomy): Bacteria > Pseudomonadota > Gammaproteobacteria > Steroidobacterales > XN24 > JARFQW01. Next base: position 146,496 of record CAWJIJ010000002.1, on the reverse strand, counting down.
TCCCCATGAGGTGGCCAAGGGTCTTGTCGCCCTGGTTGCGCACGCGGATGTGATCGAAGAGGACTTCGTAGCCGGTGTAGTGGACGATCTGGCGTGCGGTGCCCGCCGCTGGCGCCATGCCGTGGTCGCTGAGGTAGCGGTCGAGAAACTGGGCGCTGCGGGTAACGTGGTAGCCGGTGAATTCGGCGCCGTTCACTTGTGCTTCGCCGTCCGCATGCCGGATGTAGCCGGCGTCATGGAACAGCCCGGTGATCAGACCGATGATGGTCCTCGCGGGCCCGAGGCGCTCCCGTGCAGAGACGCTTTCCTCGTGTCCCTGGATGAGCCGCGCCATGGCCAGGACCATGTCCAGGGTGTGCTGGATATCGTGGTAGACGGTGTCACAGCCCAGGAAGCCGGGCATGCGGCCGCGAAACAGCCGGTCGAAGTCCTGAAAGGCCCGCTGCAGGGGCTGGAAGGCGATTCCCGGATACAGGCGGTTGAAGATACGATGGACGGCCTCGCAGACGTCCTGCCATTCGCTTACCTGGATCGAATTGGTGACGTCGAAGTCGCTCCGCCGATGGCGGAAGGTAAGCACACGACTCGTGGCGCTATCACGGGCGTCCATCCGGGCAGAGTCTAGTGGTCTGGCGTCCCCGGGTCCAAGGCGGCAGCGGGAATTGTGAAGCCCATCACGCTAGGGGTTCAAACTCAGCGGTTCAAACGCAGGGATACTCGAAACTCGCGGCTACCGGGGCATGATCCGAAGGCCGTTCCCATCCGCGGGGCTCTTTGTCAACGATGGAGCCGGCACAGGCCCGCGCAAGATCGGTGCTGGCCAGGACCAGGTCGATCCTCAGGCCGCGGTTGCGCCGAAAGCCCGCTGCCCGGTAGTCCCACCAGCTGTAGACGCCGTCCGGCTGTTCGAACAAGCGGAACGTGTCGGTGAGGCCCAGGTCCAGCAGTTCCGCCAGCGCCGCCCGTTCAGGGTCGCTGCAGAGTATTTTCCCGGCCCACGCGGCAGGATCGTGCACGTCCCGGTCATCCGGGGCGATATTGAAGTCGCCCACGATCGCGAGGCGCGGATGCTCGTCCAGCTCCCGGGCCACGTGGTCCTTCAGCGCGGCCAGCCAGCGCAGCTTGTAGGCGTACTTGTCGCTGCCCACCGCCTGGCCGTTGGGCACGTACAGATTCAAGATCACGCAGATCACCGATCGTCGCGCCGAGCACCCGGCGCTGCTCATCGGGAAAGCCATCCAGCTGGGTCACGATGTCCGTGGGCGCTTCGCTTCGAGAGAGCAAGGCAACCCCGTTATAGGTGGGTTGCCCGCTGTAGGCCACCTGGTAGCCCGCCGCCCGGATTTCCTCGGCCGGAAAGACTGCGTCCACGAGCTTCGTTTCCTGGATGCCGAGAACGTCGGGCCGTGCATCCTCCAGCCACTGGAGCACCTGCGGCAGGCGGACACGCAGGGAGTTGACGTTCCAGCTGGCGATCTTCACGGCCGCTCCGGCCTGTGCGGCTCAGGCCGCAGTGGCCTGTTCCTCGGAGCCGATACCGCTGTGCCGAAGCAGAGCGTCGATCTTCGGCTCGCGGCCACGGAAATTCACGAACGCTGTCAGCGCATCGACGCTGCCGCCGACCTCCAGGATCTCCTTGAGAAACCGCCGGCCTGCATCGCCGCCGAACAGTCCGTCCGGACTTTCCTCGAATGCCGAGAACGCATCTGCCGATAACACTTCCGCCCACTTGTAGCTGTAGTAGCCCGCCGCATAGCCACCGCCGAAGATATGCGAAAAGCTGTTGGCAAAGCGATTGAACGCCGGGTAGGGGACCACCGCAACCTCGCGGCGGACTTCGGCCAGCAGCGCCAGGATTTCATTGCCCTGCGGCGGCGGGTCCATGCTGTGCAGGCGGAAGTCGAACAGGGCGAACTCGAGCTGCCGCACCATCTGCATACCGGACATGAAGCTACGGCTCCCCAGCAGCCGCCCGAGCAGGTCGTCGGGTATGGGTTCCCCGGTCTCGAAGTGACCGGACATGGACTTGAGGACCGATGCATCCCAGGCGAAGTTCTCCATGAACTGGCTCGGCAGTTCGACGGCGTCCCAGGCCACGCCGTTGATTCCGGCAACGCTGGGATAGCCGATTCGGGTCACGAGGTGGTGCAGCGTGTGGCCGAACTCGTGGAAGAGCGTCAGGACTTCGTCGTGGGACAGCATTGCCGGCCGGCCGTCAACCGGGGGCATGAAGTTGCAGACCAGATGGGCGACCGGCAGCACGTGGCGGCCGCCCACGTCGACCCGCCCGATGCAGTCGTCCATCCAGGCGCCGCCCCGTTTGTGGGCCCGGGCGTAGAGATCGGTGTAGAACCCGCCGCGGTGGGTTCCGGCAGCATCGCTGATCCGGTAGTAGCGGACGTCATCGTGCCAGGTCTGGACACCGTCGAGTACCTCGACCCGAATCGAGAACAGTTTCTCCACCAGCTGGAACAGACCGGCCATGACCCGCTCGATCGGAAACCAGGGGCGTAGCTCTTCGTCGGAAATGTCGTGCTTCTCGCGGCGCAGCCGCTCCGCGTGGAACGCCACGTCCCAGGCTTCCAGGGGTTCCCCGGCAAACGCTTCCAGGGCCGCCATGTCCTGCGCCGCGGCAGGCCTGGACCGTACCGCAAGCTTCTCGAGAAACGCCACGACTTCTGCGGGGTCCCGGGCCATCTTCGGAACGAGGGAGTAGGCAGCGTAGCTGTCGAGGCCGATCAGCCGGGCCGCTTCCTGCCGCAGCCGGACGATTTCATCCATTATCGGAGCGTTGTCCCAGCTGCCGGCATCGGACCCCTGGTCAGATGCCCGCGTGACCCAGGCCCGGTAGAACGCTTCCCGCAGTCCCCGGTTCTCGGCCTGGGACATGACTGCGTGGAAGGTCGGGAAATCGAGAGTCAGGACCCAGCCGTCGACGTTGCGCTGTTCCGCTTCGGCTCGGGCTCGTGCCTGGTTGGCCTCCGGCAGGCCTGCAAGTTCGGCGGCATCGCCAATGTGCTTGGACCAGGCGTTCGTGGCGTCCAGGACATGCTCTTCAAACCGGGCGGAGAGCAAGGACAGCCGCTGCATGATCTCCCGGAAGCGATTCTTGTGGGCAGCATCGAGCGCCACGCCGGAAAGACGAAAATCCCTGAGGGCGTCTTCCACGACCTTGCGCTGCACGTCGTCCAGGTCGTCCCGTTCAGCGACCCGCCGATAGGCGTGGTAAAGCGCCTCGTTCTGGCCGATGTCGGTCTGGTAGTCCGACAGAAGCGGCAGGCAACGGTTGTAAACATCCCGAAGCTCCGCGTTGTTGACCACGGCATTGAGATGGGACGCGGGGGACCAGGTCCTGGCCAGCCGGTGCTCCATGAGTTCGACGGGCAAAACGACCGTCTTCCACGAGGCCTCGGCCGTGTCGGACGTCACTGCGTCGACGATCGCCCGGTTCTCGGCCAGCACGGTTTTGAGCGCCGGCTCTACGTGCTTCGGTTGGATATCGGAAAAGGCCGGCAGGCCCTCGGTTTGCAGGAGGGGATTGGTCATGTCGAGGTGTCAGATCTGGCGGGAGGCCGGGGTCGAAATTTTAGCACAGCGTGAGCGTCACCCATTCCGCTACACTCCGCCTTCGAGCCGGGATGGAGACAACACGTGGCCAGCGACTATGACCTTTTTGTAATCGGCGGAGGCAGCGGCGGACTGGCGGCGGCCCAGCGCGCGGTGGAATACGGCGCGAAGGTGGGGCTGGCGGAGTCCGGCCGACTCGGGGGGACCTGCGTCAACGTGGGCTGTGTTCCGAAGAAAGTCTCCTGGTATGCGGGGAGTTTTGCCCATGTCCTGCACGACGCGCCGGACTACGGGTTCGACCTGGCTGTCGCCGGTCATGACTGGGCCAAACTCAAATCCGGGCGGGATGCCTATGTCGCCCGGCTTAACGACATCTACCGCGCCAACCTGGACCGGCGGGGAGTGGAATTTTTCCAGGGCCGCGCCCGCCTGGTCGGGCCCAACGAGATCGAGGTGGCGGGCAGCCGCTACTCGGCGGACTCGATTCTTGTCGCAACCGGTGGTTATCCCGTGGTTCCCGAGGTGCCCGGCGCCGAACTGGGGATCACGAGCGACGGGTTCTTCGACCTGGAGTCCCGGCCGGAGCGGGTTCTGATCGCCGGCAGCGGCTATGTTGCGGTCGAGCTGGCCGGGGTGTTTCGGGCCCTGGGATCCGACGTCACGATCCTGACCCGGCAGGACGGCGTGCTGCGCAGTTTCGATCCGATGCTGCGTGAAGTCCTGATGGACGAGATGCGCAAGGAAGAGATCGGCATCGAGACCCACGCTGTGCCAATCGGGGTGACCCGGGACGAACAGGGGCAGCTCACGGTGGAAACCGAGGACTGCCGGACGTTCGGTGGCTTCGACTGCCTGTTGTGGGCCGTCGGCCGGGCCCCGGCCACGGGCCGTCTGGGTTTGGAACAGGCGGGTGTGCGCATGGATACCCTCGGATTTGTTCCGGTGGACGACTGGCAGCGCACGAACGTCGAGAACATTTACGCCGTCGGCGACATGACCGGCCGGGTTGCACTGACACCGGTCGCCATCGCCGCCGGCCGGCGGCTTGCTGACCGGCTGTTCGGCGGCATGGCGGACAGTCGGTTGGACTACGAGAATGTCCCGACGGTGATCTTCTCCCACCCGCCCATCGGCACCATCGGCATGAACGAGCCCGAAGCCCACGCGCACTTCGGCGAGGCCGTGAAGGTCTACGTTTCCCGATTCAACCCCATGGTCCATGCGCTGACAGAACGCAAGGTGGCCTCCGCCATGAAGCTGATCACCGTTGGCGATGACGAGCGGGTCGTGGGCTGCCACGTGATCGGCCACGGGGCGGACGAAATGATGCAGGGCTTTGCGGTGGCCATCAAGATGGGCGCCACCAAGAAGGACTTCGACGATACCGTGGCCATCCATCCGACCAGTGCGGAAGAGCTGGTGACTCTGCGATGATGTCCGTCCGGCCCTTCGAGGCCGCGCAGCCCAGGCTCGGCGACCGCGTTTACGTGGATCCGGCGGCCAGCGTCATCGGCCGGGTCAGCCTTGCTGAGGATGTGTCGGTCTGGCCAGCCGCCGTGGTTCGGGGCGACGTCCACTTCATTCGCATCGGGGCCCGCTGCAATATTCAGGACGGCAGTGTTCTGCATGTGACTCACGACGGTCCCCATCAGCCGGGTGGGTTCGGCCTCGAACTGGCCGAGGACGTGACTGTCGGCCATCGCGTGACGCTGCACGGCTGTAGCGGTCGGCAGTCGATGCCTGATCGGGATGGGCGCCACCGTGATGGACGGCGCCGTGGTGGAAGACGACGTATTACTTGCCGCCGGCAGCCTCGTGGCGCCCGGTACCCGGGTTACCGGGCGCTGGTTGTGGCGCGGCACGCCGGCGCGGCCCGTGAGAGAGCTGACCGGGAAGGAGCTGGAGATGCTCCGCTATTCCTCGGCCCATTACGTGAAGCTCAAGGACCGGTATCGGGCGATGGGTGACGGAGGCGAGTTCTGAGATCCGCCAGGACCTGGTCTGTGTCCGGCCGCAGCCCCCGCCAAAGGAAAAAGGACTCCGCCGCCTGTTCGACAAGCATGCCCAGGCCATCCTGCGCGCCGCATCCGTGCTCGCGTGCCCACCTGACAAACGCCGTGGGTTCGGCGGCGTACATCATGTCGTAGCAGAAGGTCGCGTCATCCAGGCAGGAGCCGGGCAGCGGTGGCAGCCGGGCGTCCAGGCTGGCGGAGGTCGCGTTGATCACGATTTCAGCGTCCCCGCCGGCGTCCTCGAAAGTGACTGCACCCACCCGGGGTCCGAAGCGTTCCGCGAGCACCACGGCCCGCGCTACCGTGCGGTTGGCGATGGTGATCCGCTCGACCCCGGCCGCCAGCAGCGGAGCGATTACCCCGCGTGCCGCACCGCCGGCACCCAGCAGCAGGACGCGGGCACCCTCCAGCACCTGCTTGCCACGGTGCTGAAGGTCCAGGACCAGGCCTGCGCCGTCGGTATTGTCGCCCAGGATCGCCCCGTCCGGTTGCATGGCCAGGGTATTCACCGCGCCGGCGAGCCGGGCACGAGGCGTATGCCGGTCCGCCAGCCGGTACGCGTGGAGCTTCCAGGGCAGCGTCACGTTGCAGCCGCGGCCGCCGGACGCGAAAAAGCTGGCCAGATGTTGGACAAACGTCCCCGGCGGCACATCGAGGGCGCGGTAGGTCATGTGCTGGCGGGTGTCCCCGGCAAACCGGGCGTGGATCCACGGTGACTGACTGTGGGACACCGGGTGGCCCACGACCAGGTAGCGGTCCGGCTCGGGTGCAGGTCCGGTCAAGCGTCCTCGGCCAGCCAGGCCGCCACGCGCGGCGCGAAGTAGGTGAGGATGCCATCCGCTCCGGCCCGGCGCAGGCACAGCAAGGCCTCCAGGATGCAGGCACGGCCGTCGATCCAGCCGTTGGCGGCCGCCGCTTCCAGCATCGCGTACTCTCCGCTGACCTGGTAAACAAATGTCGGCACGCCGAGTTCGGCCTTGACCCGCCGGACTATATCCAGGTAGGGCATCCCGGGCTTGACCATGAAACCGTCAGCGCCTTCGGCAATGTCCAGGGCGACCTCCCGGAGGGCCTCGTCGCTGTTGCCGGGGTCCATCTGGTAGCTGTACTTGTTCCCGCCGCCCAGGTTGCCCGCGGACCCGACTGCGTCACGAAACGGGCCATAGAAGCTGGAGGCGTATTTGGCCGAGTAGGCGAGGATCGCCGTGTTGACATGGCCCGCTGTTTCCAGCGCCTCGCGAATGGCGCCGACCCGGCCGTCCATCATGTCCGACGGAGCCACCCAGTCGACCCCCGCCTCGGCGTGGGAGACGGCCTGGCGGACCAGCGCCTCGACCGTGGTGTCGTTCAACACGTAGCCGGTGTCATCGATGATCCCGTCCTGGCCGTGGGTCGTGAATGGGTCCAGCGCCACGTCCGTGATGACGCCCAGCTCGGGATGGGTGGCCTTGAGGGCGCGCACGGCCCGCTGGGCGAGGCCCTCGGGATTCCAGGCCTCCCGCCCGTCCAGGGTTTTCACGTCCGCCGGAGTCACCGGGAATAGCGCCAGGGCCGGAATGCCGAGCTCGGACCATTTACCTGCCTCCTCGACGAGCAGGTCCACCGACAGGCGCTCGACCCCGGGCATCGATGGCACGGGCTCGCGCTGGCCCTTGCCCTCGAGGACAAACACCGGGTAGATCAGGTTGCCGGCGGACAGCCGGGCCTCGCGAACCAGCTCGCGGCCAAAGGCGTGTCGGCGTAGCCGACGCATGCGGGTTCGGGGATAGCGGCCGGATTCGGGAAACATCACGGTCTCTCCATGGTCTCTACTGGTTATTGTCCTGACTTTGCCTGGGTCGCGCCACCACCCTTCATCTAGACTGCTGTAATAATTTCTCCGGGGGGTGGGTCTTCTGCCGTGACAGCGAACGTGACAACGCTCGGCGAGCGCCGGCGATACGACGAACTGGTGGCGCACTATCGGAACGATCTCTACCGGTATGCCTTTTGGCTCAGCAGAGACCCGGATGTGGCGGAGGATGTGGTGCAGGAAGCGATGCTCAGGGCCTGGAAGAAGTTTTCCGATCTTCGGGAGACGAGTCAGGCCAAGCCGTGGCTGCTGACCATCGTTCGCCGGGAGAACGCCCGCTACTTCGAGCGTCAGCGCGCCGGATCGGTGGATCTGGACCAGGTGGCCGGCGAACTGGCAGTGAGCGGCGACGACCCGGATATCGCGGTCTTGAGAGAAGGCATCCTGCGTCTTGAGACCGATTACCGGGAACCGCTGGTTCTCCAGGTTCTGATGGGATTCAGTACCCGGGAGATCGCCGACATCCTGGAGCTGACACAAGGCGCGGTGCTGACCCGTTTGCATCGCGCCCGGGGCAAACTGAAGGTTCTCCTGGCGGACGCGCCCGGAGACGGTACACAACAGTGAACGAGCACACGGACAACTCTCACGACAAGGCTCAGGACCGGACGGCCGCGCCCGCGCACTCCGACGGGTCGGGCGATCCGGCCTTCGAAGCGCTCCTGGAACGGGCCCTGAAGATTCCCGTGCCCGAGCGTCGCGCCGAGGCAACTCCCGCGTCTTCGCCGGCCCGGCACCCGCTGCGCTGGCTCGCGTTTGCCGCGACCGTACTCGTCGCGGCAGGGATCTGGATGAGTGCCGGCCAGCCGCCGGGCATGGTTCCCGTTGAGGCGACGGCCGGCTTGTCCTCGGAATTCATATCCCACGTGTTGCACGAGCCCCAGGCCCTGCAGGCGGGCAACGCGTCGGTCAACCCGGCGGACGTGGATCGGGTGTTCGAACAGGCAGGAGCCCGGCGGACGGGGGAAATAGGCACCGTGACCTATCTGAAGCTCTGTCCGTTTCGCGGGCACGATGTCGCCCATTTCGCCGTCGAGGGAATCGCAGGACCGGTCGTGGTCATGCTGCTCCCCGACGAGGTGGTCTCCGGACCGGTGGTGGTTCGGGAGGAAGGTTTCGAGGGAACGATCTTGCCGCTGCCAATAGGCGGCAGCATGGCGGTCGCGGGCCGGCCGGGAGAGGACCTGGAGCTGATCCAGGCGCGGCTGGTCGAAGCGATCCAGTGGAGGCTCTGAGTCATTGGAGCCTGTTTGAGTGAAGGAACGTCTGTCTGAGTATTCGAAAAAATCGTGTCTGATCTCGCCCGTGCCGGGCGTACCCTGAAAGGAGAATGAACATGTCCGATAAGACCCTGAAGCCTGTCGCCGTTGCCGTTGGTGCCGCCATCGCCACGTCCCTGGCTGGCATCTCCATCGCAAATGCCGACACCTCCCCCTTCAGCATGACCACGCTGTCTTCGGGCTACATGGCCGACGTCCATTTGGGCGAGGGCAAGTGTGGCGAAGGCAAATGCGGCGGTGACAAGGACGCTGAAGGCAAGTGCGGCGGTGACAAGGACGCCGAGGGCAAGTGCGGCGGCGACAAGGATGCCGAGGGCAAGTGCGGTGAAGGCAAGTGCGGCGGCGACAAGGATGCCGAGGGCAAGTGCGGCGAGGGCAAGTGCGGCGGATCCGCCTGAGGCCGGGCCAGCCGCGAGTCGGGTCCCGGACAACGCCACCCAGCTGAACAGCCCGGACCCGGACAGATCGGCAACAGCCCGCGGCCTGATCGGCCGCGGGCTTTTTCTTGCCCAAACCGCTCGGCGCCCCGCCAGGCGGCTTTGTGACGATGATCCGCCCGCTCGCTGACAGGCACGCTATCCTGTCCGGATGAGTGCAGATCAGCCGATGCGCTGCCCCTGGGCGCTGGGAGTCAGCGAAGCCTATCTTGCCTACCACGATAAGGAGTGGGGCGTGCCCGTGCGCGACGACCGGCGCCAGTTCGAGTTCCTGGTTCTCGAGGGCGCCCAGGCGGGTCTTTCCTGGTCCACTGTTCTCCACAAGCGTGACGGCTACCGCAGCAGCTTCGCCGGTTTCGATCCGGTGGCGGTTGCAGAGTTCGACGAGGCCCGGATCGAAGCGTTGCTCGGGGATGCCGGTATCATTCGAAACCGGCTCAAGGTGCGTTCGGCCGTCACCAATGCGAAAGCCTTCCTGGAGGTCCAGGCGGATTTCGGCAGTTTCTCCGAGTACCTCTGGGGCTTCGTGGACGGCATTCCCGTGGTCAACCACTGGGCGACCCAGGACGCGGTTCCCGCGTCTACATCCTTGTCGGACATGATCAGCCGGGACCTCAAGGGTCGGGGCTTCAAGTTCGTCGGGACAACGATCATTTACGCGCATCTCCAGGCCACAGGCCTGGTGAATGACCATATCGAGACCTGTTTCCGGCATGCGGCCTGCATCGAGGCTGCGCGCTGACCAACCAGACCTTAAGGAGAACGTGATGCCAAGGACTCGCCAGGGCCGAGCTGGAGCCCGCAATGATGTTCACCGCGCCGCCCCGGGGATCGCCAGGGCGCTGATCGCGCTGGCCGCACTGCCCATGGCGGGCTGTGCCAACGAGGGTGGCTCCCCTGCAGACGACGAGGAGCCGGCGCCAACGGTGAGTCAGCGCGGCCCCATCGACGAGGATACGGCGGTGCTCCGGGCGAAGGCCGCGGTCGTCGACCAGACCGGCGCCCGTGCCCGGGACGTGGAGGTGCAATCCGTGGAATGGCGGGAATGGCCGGACTCCAGCCTCGGCTGCGCCAAGCCGGGCCAGAGCTATCTGACGGTCATTACGCCGGGACGCCAGGTCCTGCTGACCTGGGCCGGTCAGGGCTTTGATGTGCGGGTTGCCGATAGCGGTCGGGTGGTGATCTGCTCGGCGCCGGGTGTGCGCAGCCTCAGGGGAACGCCGATGGCGTTTAGCAGAAACACTCTCGGTTCGGCTCAGCAGGCCGCCCGGGCGGACCTGGCCTCCCATCTCGGAATTCCCGAGGAGGACGTCACCTTCGTCAACGTGCGCCGGCGCAGCTTTCCCGACAACACGCTCGGGTGTCCCGGCACGGTGGACACCGTGATCGAGACGCCGGTCAGCGCCTATGTGTTTACCCTGTCGGCCCGGGCTACGACTTACACCTACCACAGTGACCTGGACCGGACCTTCGCCTGCCCGCCCTTTGCCGACGAGTAGGGCCTTCGCCCTCGACGGGGACAGCAAAAGAAAAGGGCCGCCCGAGGGCGGCCCTTTCCGTTATGCGGACTGAAGTGTCCGTTTGATTACCTGACGAAACGCACCTGGTTAGGCGCCTTGTTGGTCGGCGAAAGCACGACTACGTCGGACCCTGGCGCGTACTCCAGCTTGGCCTTGTCGCCCGGGCCAACGACCACGAAGGATGGCGCGGTATTGCCGCCAGCCGCGAGGTCGATGCTGCCCACCTGGAAGCCGCTTTCTCCGGAACGAACGTCGAAGATTTCAAGGACATAGTCGAAGTCCTTGTCGCCGACCGGCAGCACGCCCAGCGGCGCGCCGAAGCAGTCGTTCTCGCAGAACGTGAGCACCGCGCTCCGATCGTTGAAGTCCCCGAACACGTCGAACAGGATGAACCCGCCGGCGTCGTTGAAGATCAGCGTGACGATTTCGCCGGTCGGATCCGGACCCGTCAGCAGACCAAGGTCGACAGCCTCGAGAGTTGTCTCGTAGATGCCGTCTTCGTCGGCGTCGATGGACATGAGGATGTCGTAGTTGGACATGGTCTCCCAGGGCGCCTGGGTGGAGATGCCGAACTCAAGGGCCGGGAAGCCGTAGTCTTCGGTGCGCACGCCAAGGGTGTCGATGGCGTACGGCGTACCGCTGGCACCTTCGTCACCGCTGCCGGCCACATCGAACGCCTCGGCGTAGCCGAAGGTCTGGCCCCGGTTGGCCACACGGCCCTGGCCGGGACGACGCTCCCAAGCGCGGATGTCGGAAGCCGGATCCACCGTCGCGGTGTAGGCCACGGCGATTTCGTCCACCGCGTCGGACACCTTGCACCAGCCGTCAACTTCCGTATGGCTGAAGTAGTCGAAGTCCGGATCCATCTGGCTCGGGTCCAGCGTGATCTTCAGACCCAGCACCGCCTGGTTGCCACGGCTGTTCACCGTGACGCTCTTCGAGCGGCAGATGACCTCGACGCCGGGCACCGTCTGGTTGGGAATGTTCTCAACCGTCAGCGTGCGGCCGGGTGACTTCTCCAGCATCTTGATCCGAACCTGGGCATCGCGCGATTCAGCGACCGCCGGATTCAGCCGGCCGAAGCTGACGCAACCCGGATCGGCATAGGCCGTGGCCTTGGCCGCCAGGTCGGCACGGATGACACCGGTACCCTGGAGGGTGATCGGAATCATGGCGCCGGTCGGGCTCTGGGCCGGAACGGTGCTGCCCATGAGGATGGACTTGATCACCGACTGGTCCGCGTCCGGATGCTGCTCACGCAGCAGCGCGGCCACGCCCGCAATATGCGGTGCGGCCATCGACGTGCCACTGAGTGTCAGCGGTCCGCTGCCCGTCTGGCCGTTGGCCGAGACCACGGCGACGCCCGGAGCAGTGATCTCCGGCTTACACGTGGAACCGCCCTGACCCGGACCCCGGGAGCTGAAGTTGGCGATGTTGTCGTCGAACTCCGGAATGATGAACCCGGTAGCCAGCGTTCCCGAAACGGCTTCCGCCTCCAGCGCAGCGGCAATGGCCGTGCCGTCATCCTGGCCGATGAAGATGGACGGGATATCGACGCCCGTGCCGTCACCAGCCATGTTGATCAGGCCGTTGCCCTGGTTGTTGTACACGATCACGGCGCTGGCACCGGCGGCTACCGCAGTAAGGTGCTTGTCGATAAAGGCGCAGGACCCGCGGGAAACCAGCGCGATGTTGCCGGCGACCTCTTCGGGGTTGGTCAGCTCCGTGCAGCCCTCGAAGGGTTCCACGGCCACGATGGATCCGGATACCGGTCCGGTGTCCGCCAGCCTCGGGTTCGGCGGATCGAAAGCCGACTCGTTGCCGGCGAACGTGCCCGCCGCGGCGCCTTCGGTAATCTCGACGCCGGCGTATTCCAGCCCGCCCGTCGTAGATGCCGCAACCGCAATGACCTGGGAGGCCACGGCCGGGCTGCCGAGGTTGTAGGGCACGTCGGCTGCATTACCCGCCGATGACACCACGATGACGCCGACGTCGGCCGCCGCATTGGAGGTGACCGCCGAGGGCGACGTGGGATCACCCAGGTCAGAACCCAGGCTCATGTTGATCACGTCCAGGCGGTCGCTCATGTCGCCGTCGCCGTTCGGGTCCATGGCCCATTCGATGCCCGCGGCCGTCAGGGTCGTGCTGCCGACGTAGTCGCCAAAGACCTTGATGGCGTAAAGATCGGCCTCGAACGCAACGCCCGGACCGATGTCGTCGTTACCGATACCGCCGGCGGTGCCGGCCACGTGGGAACCGTGGGTCACGCTGCCCAGACCGAAATCCAGCGGATCCGGATCTTCGACGTTGAACACGCCACCGCAGGCCGGGTTGCCGGCGGTGCCGACATCGCAGATGCCGGCGAAGTCATAGCCGCCGACCACTTTCATCGTGGGGAACGTGCCGGGCTCGATGACCGACGGGTCGGGGTTGGACGCGTAGTCCTCGTCGCCGCCGAAATCCGTGTGGTGATAGTCGATACCCGTGTCGATGATGCCGACGCTCACGCCCTTGCCGGTGAAACCGTAGGTCTCCCAGACTTCGGGTGCGTTGATCCAGGGGACCGAGTTGGCGTTGCTGGGCTTGACCAGCTCGACCTTGGCGACTTCCCGGACACCCGGCAGGCTGCGCAGGGCGGACAGGTAGCGGGCATCGACGGTCACGCCAATTCCCGCGTCACCGACCCGGAGGTCCATGAACTCTTCCGCGCCGAGACCGGACAGCGATGCGCGGATACCGGCCTTGGCGGCGTCCACGCGAGCGGCCTGGGCTCGCTGGGCGGCGCTGTCGGGCATGGTCCCGGACCGCGCCATCTCTTTCAGGCTGAAGCTTGCGACCGACTGTTCTTCGAGTCGGACGAATACGTGTACCGGGCCAGCGGCGGCGTCCAGCGACTGGCCCACGCGAGGCGCGTGTGACCGGTCGATACTGGGCGCTGCAAGAGCTACCGAGGAAAAACATACCCCGGCGAGCAACGCGCTGACGGCCGCGGCGACGGGCCGTTTAAAATGAGTCATGCAATGACCCCCCTTTCGTGTGACATCTCAGGCAGTGCGCAACCATCGTCGCGCCTCGTTGTTTTCGGGACACGTGTTCGAAGCGGCGTGTTTTCCCGAATTTTCTTGACTGGCTGACCGTATCCAGTTGTGTCAAGGAATTCAATCGCAACTTGACCTTACAGGTTATTGCTGCAGTGCGACATCCGTCGGGATTATTGTTGCATCGATGTTACACTCGCCGGCCGCGCCGCCGCCTGAGCGGGTCTGGAGAGAAAAATCATGCCGCCAGTAGTGACTGCCCTGTACGCCGCCCTTATCGGATTGCTTCTCCTGGGCCTGTCCTGGCAGGTGACGCGGCATCGCCGACGCGCCCGGATCAGCCTGGGCAGCGGAGAGGACGACAGCCTGGAGCGGGCAATCCGGACCCAGGCGAATCTCGTCGAATATGCTCCGCTGACCCTGCTGCTCATTGCGCTGGCGGAACTCAACGGGGCGGCCGGGTGGTTTGTCCATGGCGCGGGCGCCCTGCTCGTGATTGCGCGGGTCCTCCACGCCTGGGGCCTGGGGATGACGGCAGGTGTTTCCGTCGGCCGGTTCTGGGGCACGGCCCTGACCTGGCTCACCCTGCTGGTCGCATGCGTCGCCAATCTCTGGCTGACGCTGATTCCTTGAGAACTGACTGATCAAGAGCCACGCATCAGGAGTGAATGTCCATGACTGAATCCCACTGGGAGGTTTATCTCTCCGGAGAGATCCATTCCGACTGGCGGGCGCGCATTGCCGTCGCGGTCGGCGAGCGCGATCTCCCCGTGCACCTTACCGCGCCGGTTACCGACCACGCCGCCAGCGACGACGTCGGCGACGCGATTCTGGGCAAGGAAGAAAGCGTTTTCTGGCGGGATCACAAGGGGGCGAAGATCAACGCGATTCGTACCCGGACCCTGATCGAGCGCGCCGACATCGTCGTGGTTCGATTCGGCGACAAGTACCGCCAATGGAACGCAGCATTCGATGCGGGTTTCGCCGCGGCCATCGGAACGCCGCTGATCGTGCTGCACGATCCCGACCTCGGCCATGCCCTGAAGGAAGTCGATGCGGCCGCCCTGGCCGTCGCCCAGACGCCGGAGCAGGTGGTCGAAATCCTCGGGTACGTGATCGGCGCTAACTGAGGGCCCCTCGCGGCCTCTTCGGGCCGGTGCGTTCGCCAGTCCTGACCCCGGCGCCCGCAAGAGTTAGCGGGCGAACAAGCGGTCCGGATCCCGGAAGCTCTTGAACTCCAGCGCGTTGCCCGCCGGGTCACGAATGAAAAACGTACCCTGCTCGCCGGACTGGCCGCGAAAACGGATCTTGGGTTCGATCAGGAAAGCCTGACCTGCGGCACGCAGGCGCTCCGCCAGGGCCTCCCACTCGGCCCAGAGCAGGATGGCGCCGAAGTGGCGTACCGGCACCGCGTCGCCATCCACCGGGTTGTGAACCTGCGAGTTCCGGTCATCGGCGAGGTGAGCGGTGATCTGGTGACCGAAGAAGTTGAAGTCGATCCATCGATCGCTTTCCCGTCCGATTTCACAGCCCAGCAGTCCGGCGAAAAAACCGCGGGCCTGTTCCAGGTCGTCCACCGGGAACGCAAGGTGAAAAGGCGGCCGGGCGTCAGTCATGTTCCAGGCCGAGCCAGTCCCGGGGACGCAGGTAGTCGGAATACAGGACCGCTTCCGGGCTTCCCGGGTCCGGCCTCCGGTCGTAGTCCCAGCGCACCAGTGGCGGTAGCGACATCAGGATCGATTCGGTCCGTCCGCCTGACTGCAGTCCGAACAGGGTGCCCCGGTCGTAGACCAGGTTGAACTCCACGTAGCGCCCTCTGCGGTATAGCTGGAAATCCCGTTCCCGGTCTCCGTAGGCATGATCGCGCCGGCGTTCGGCGATGGGCGCATAGGCCGGGAGAAAGTGAGCGGCGACCGATCGGGAAAAGCCAAAGGCGTCTTCGAAGCCCGGCGCATTGAGATCGTCGTAGAACAGCCCGCCCACGCCCCGGGTTTCATCCCGGTGCCGAAGATAAAAGTACTTGTCGCACCAGGCCTTGTAGCGGGGGTACACCTCGTCGCCAAACGGCGCGCAGGCTTTGCGTGCGGTCCGGTGCCAGTGCACGGCGTCTTCTTCGAACGGGTAGTAGGGGGTGAGGTCGAAACCGCCGCCGAACCACCAGACCGGTTCCTCGCCGGGTTTCTCGGCCACAAAGAATCGCCAGTTCGCGTGGGTTGTGGGGACGTAGGGATTGCGGGGATGCAGGACCATGGAAACGCCCATGGCCCGAAATCCCCGGCCTGCCAGTTCCGGCCGGCCGGCGCTGGCCGAAGGGGGCAGTTCATCGCCATAGACCAGGGAGAAATTGATCCCGCCTTTCTCGAACAAGCGCCCCGTCGGTCAGCACACGGCTGTCGCCGCCGCCGCCAGCGGGCCGCTCCCAGGTATCCCGAACAAACCGGGCGCCGCCGTCCAGTTCCTCCAGTCCCTCGGTGATCTCGTCGTGAACTGACCGCAGCCACGCCTCCACGGCGGCGGGGTCGGCCCCGCTTCCGGCTCGCGGTCCCGCCGCTCATATCTGATCCCGTGCCTGTCATCATTGCTGTCCTTTACGCGGCTCGTAGGACGCGGCCCGTTGCCAGGTCCCTGATCTCGGTCGGCCGGGCCAGCCCGCCGACGGGGCCCGGCACGATGGCGTCCAGCGACGGGCCGAAATGCCTGCGCACCTGCAGTGCAGTCCGCGCAGGAGCCTTGCCGCTGCGATTGGCGCTCGTCGAAACAATGGCGGTATCGGCGGCCAGCGCCAGCGCCGCGGCGGGCCGATGGGCCGTGACCCGAACTGCGAGGGTGTCGCGTCCGCCGGTGAGCCACTGCGGAACCCAGCGTGCCGCCGGGACGATCCAGGTGACCGGGCCGGGCCAGGCGTCCGCCAGCCGCTCTTCCAGGTCCGGCCGCAGGCGGGCCATCCAGGGGTCCAGCTGTTTTCGGTGCCCTGCCAGCAAGATGAGGCCCATGGTTGCCGCGCGTCCCTTGAGGTCCAGTAACCGGGCCACGGCCTCCGCGTCCAGGGGATCACAGCCCATGCCGAACACCGCTTCGGTGGGGTAGGCGACGATGCCACCCTGTGACAGCACCCGGGCCGCCATGCGAGTCCTGGAGCGCGCCGACATCAGTTGCTCGTCGCAGCCCCTGTCTTACTCTCCGGCGGGTTTTCACCTCCGGTGCTCTTGGTCGCTGCCTTCTTTTTGGCCGCGGTCTTCTTCTTGGAAGCCGCCTTCTTCTTTTTCTTCTTCGCCGGCTTCTTGGTGGCGGTGGTTTTCTTCTTGGCGACCGCCTTCTTTTTCGAAGCCCCTTTCTTGCCGCGGCCCCTGGCAGGCGCCTTTTCGAGCAGTTCCTGACACTCGGCGAGATCGAGGGTCTTGGGGTCCCGGTCCTTGGGCACCCGGGCGTTCTTGCTGCCGTTGGTGATGTAGGGGCCGTAGCGCCCGTTCAGAATCTGAATGCCCTCGTCGGCAAAATCCCGGATCAGCCGGTTGGCGTCGAACTCCTTTTTCTCGCGTACGAGCTCAAGCGCCCGCTCGAGGGTCACCGTGTACGGATCGTCGTCACCCTTCAGGGAAACGAACTTGCTGCCGTACTTCACGTAGGGCCCGAAACGGCCGATATTGGTGCTGACCGGCTCGCCTTCCGGCGTTTCCCCGAGTTCCCTGGGCAGGTCGAACAATGCCAGGCCCGTCTCGAGGTCAATCAGGTCCATCTTCTGACCTGGCCGCAGGCCGGCAAACTTCGGTTTCTCCTCGTCGTCCCGGCTCCCGATCTGCACGAAGGGCCCGTAGCGGCCCATGCGAACCGACACCGGCCGGCCGCTTTCGGGATCTGTACCCAGGACGCGAGCCTGCACGACCTCTTCCCGCGTGACGCTGGTTTCCTTGTCGCGAACCAGCTCGTCGAAGGGCTGCCAGAATCGCTCGAGCACCGGCACCATGGTTTCCTCCCCGCGGGAGATGGCATCCAGTTCGTCTTCCAGCTCGGCGGTAAAGTCGTAATCCACGTAGCGGGTGAAGTGATTGGTCAGGAACCGGTTCACGACCCGCCCCATATCGGTGGGGATGAACCGGCGCCGGTCCATCTCCACATATTCACGGTTCTGGAGCGTGGAGATGATGCTGGCGTAGGTTGACGGCCGCCCGATTCCGAACTCCTCCAGCGCCTTGACCAGGCTGGCTTCGGAGTAGCGAGGCGGCGGCTCGGTGAAGTGCTGCTCGGGTCGGATGGCCTTCAGCGTCACGGTCTGACCTTCGTCCAGCGGCGGCAGAATCCTGTCGCCATCGTCCTCTGCCTTCTCGTCCCGGCCTTCCCGGTACGCTGCCATAAAGCCCGGATCCACCAGAATCGACCCGTTCGCGCGCAGCGTGTGTCCGGCCTCCGGTGCATTCGCCGGCACCAGGCTCACGGCTACCGTATCGAAAATTGCCGGCACCATCTGGCTCGCCACGGCGCGTTTCCAGATCAGGTCATAAAGCCTGAACTGGTCACCGTCCAGGTGGTTCTTGACCTCGTCCGGATGACGGGCTGCCGATGTGGGCCGGATCGCCTCATGGGCTTCCTGGGCGTTCTTGGACTTGGTCTTGAAGGTGCGCGGTGCGTCGGGCAGGGCGTCCTTGCCGTAGCGGTCGACAATGACGTCCCGTATGCCCTGGACCGCTTCGGCCGCCATCGCCACGGAGTCGGTACGCATGTAGGTGATCAGGCCGACTTCGCCCTCTCCGACGTTGACTCCCTCGTAGAGTCGCTGGGCCACCTGCATGGTCTTGCGGGCGGTAAAACCGAGCTTCCTGGCGGCGTCCTGCTGGAGCGTGGACGTCGTGAACGGAGCCGACGGGTTGCGGCGGCGCTGCTTGCGCTCGATCGCGGTGACAGTCACCCGTCCGCCCGAGCCGTCAACCAGCGCGCGCTCTACCTCCCGGGCGCGCGCCTCGGATTCGATGGTGAACTGCTCGACCTTCTCGCCGGCGAACTGGACCAGTCTGCCGAGAAAGGCCTGAGCTTCGCTTTCCAGGTCAGCCTCGACGGTCCAGTACTCGCGCGCCTTGAAGGCTTCGATCTCCAGTTCCCGTTCCACGATCAGGCGCAGGGCGGGGCTCTGGACGCGTCCCGCGGAAAGCCCGGGACGGATCTTTTTCCAAAGCAGCGGCGAGAGATTGAAGCCGACCAGGTAGTCCAATGCCCGTCGGGCCTGCTGGGCATCCACGAGATCCACGGAGAGGGTGCGGGGATGCTCGACTGCCTCGCGAATCGCATTGCGGGTAATTTCGTAAAAAACCACCCGGTGGACGGCCTTGTCGTCCAGCAGTCCCCGTTCCTTCAGCAGTTCGTGCAAATGCCAGGAAATCGCCTCTCCCTCGCGATCGGGGTCTGTGGCGAGGTAGAGGGCGTCAGCTTTCTTCAGGGCCTTGGTTATTGCGTCGACGTGTTTCCGATTCTTGTCGATGACGTCGTAACGCATACGGAAGGCATCCGCCGTATCCACGGCGCCTTCCTTTGGCACGAGATCCCTGACATGACCATAGGAGGCCATGACCTTGAAATCCTTGCCCAGGTATTTCTCGATCGTTTTCGCCTTTGCGGGCGACTCGACGATGACAAGATTGCCGCTCATGACACTTTTTCACACCGATAAAAAAACAGGTCGCAGCGGCGGCCACGACCTCCCGACAGGTTCCCTGGAGTGAGTTCGCGCGTCAGTGCGCTTCCGCTAGACGGTCCTCGAAGACCAGATCCTCCATCCTAGCGTATGCCAGCTCTTCGCCCGGCTGGCTGAAGAGGACCATGAGCACGACCCACTTGATCTGCTCCACGTCGATGTCTTCGGCTTCCAGGGCCATCAGTCTGTCGAGTACGAGTTCGCGGCGCGCCGGAACCAGGATGCCGATCTGCTCCAGGTACATGATGTAGCCCCGGCAGAAGGGATCCAGGCGCGCGCATTCCTGCTGGTTGAAAACCCGGATCGACCGGTCCGTTGGCTGAACCTCGTGTTCCAGCGTGCGGGCCGCAAGGCCGTCCAGCCACTCCAGGGCCTTGTTGATCTCGCCGTCGTGGAATCCGGCCCGGGTCAGTTCGTCACGCAGTACGTCGCGGTCGGGGTCGGGCTGGGACTCTTCTTCCGTGTACGTCTCGAAGAGATACATAAGGACGTCGAGCACGTTTTCCTTCATTTCAGGTCCCTGTGTTGAGTCGGGTATATAGCCCACCCGGCGCGGACCCCACGTGACCCTGGAGTTCCAGGATCAGGAGCATGGATGAAACCTCCGCTGCCGTCAAACCGGTCCGGCGGGCCAATGAGTCCGCTGTAACTGGCTCGAATCCGAAGGCGTCGAGGAGCCGCGCGTACTCCGGATCTGCTATTTTTTCCTTCGCTGCCATGGGGTTCGGCGCCTCCGCGTCAGCAGGATCCGCGGCGGCCGCTACCAGCGGGCCGAGCTCCCGGAGAATGTCATCCGCCGTTTCCACCAGGACCGCTCCGTCACGTATCAGCCGGTGGCAGCCCCGCGCCATGGGGTTGTGGATGGACCCCGGTATGGCGAAAACTTCTCGCCCCTGCTCCCCGGCGAGCCGCGCCGTGATGAGCGACCCGCTTCGTCGCGCGGCTTCGACCACCAGTGTTCCCAGCGAGAGCCCGCTGATCAGGCGGTTACGCCTCGGGAAATGCTCGCGCCGAGGCGGGGTTCCGGGCGCGTATTCTGTAATCAGCACGCCATCGCTGGCAATGGTCTGGAAAAGATCGCCGTTTTCTGCCGGATAGACCTGGTCCGGGCCGCAGCCGAGAACCGCGACCGTAGCGCCGCCCGCCGCGAGGGCGCCACGGTGGGCGGCGGTGTCGATGCCACTCGCCAGGCCGCTGCAGACACCCAGGCCCCAGGAAGCCAGGTGGCGGCAGAACGCCTCGGCGTTCTCGAGACCCGCGGGCGTGGGGTGGCGGCTGCCGACCACCGCGAGCAAGGGAAACCCGAGCAGTTCGGGATCGCCTTCGGCGAACAAGGCCACCGGAGGGTCGGAGAGATCTTCGAGAAGGACCGGCCAGGACGGGTGCCGGCGATGGATCAGGTGGCGCCGGTCATGGTCCAGCCAGGCCAGTGCCTCCGCGACCCGGGTGTCTCCGATGCCGGTGCCGAGTCGGGCGAGCGGACTGCCGGGGCGGCGGGCCTCGGCGATGAGCGCTGCGGATCGATCAAAACGTTCCAGCGCCCAGTCCAGCAGTCCGAGGTCCAGGCCGGGCGTCGCCGCCAGCCGGATCCAGCCTTCAGTATCCATGCTGCAGCGACACCCCCGGAGTCCCGATGTCCGCCACCCGGTCCGCAACGAAAGACGCCGGCTTGCGCCGGCGTCGAGGGATCGAAAGGTCTCGGACCGTTCGGCTACCGGGGACTGCGGACGATGTCGTTAACAAAGATCTCACTGGTCGCCTGCATGATCAGCCCGTAGCTGATTTCATCGAAGACCCTGAAAACCATCAGATTGCCTGAAAACTCCGAGGGCAGCTCCACTTTCTCACGGAACATATAGTTCGTGGGGTTCCACGGGCTGCCCCGCTTCGCCCAGCGATCGCGAATCTCGTCGCCCTTCTGGTAGACATCCAGCATGTGGCCCGGCTGCAGACCATCGGACGCGCCGCGGTTGAGCACCACGATCTGGTAGGCACCGATGATCGACACGCCGTCCACGACGGACACGATCTGGCCCTTGATTTCGCCGTCCGGGGGACGCGGCACGAAATTCATCGGAATGTCCGGGGACGACGGGATAAGGCGGTCGCCGTTGAGCGCCTCCCGCGCGGTTTCGGTCAGCATCAGCGTGGCCGGATCCCCGTCGCGCTCGACGCGGGCTTCGCCCACGTAAATGCCCTCGTAACCGATGGTCTTGCCGGTTTCAGGATCTTCGAGCTCGTCCCCGACGTTCAGAATCGAGTAACGGGCCCCGACCGGCAGATCGCCGCCGCGGGCATAGACCGGCCTGCCGGCGCCGTGGACCAGGTTGCCCTGCCGAGAGGCCAGGATATACGGCGCGTTTTTCGCCGTGTCCTTGTCGAGCACCGAAGGGCTCGAGAGGAATGGCTCGATCACCTCATAGGGAATCGTGCTGATGGCCTGATCCAGCGGATAGGCCCGGATCTGCGGGGACAGCCGAACCACGTCACCGCGCTCCAGCATGATCCTGGGCTGACCGTCCACGTAGACCAGCCGAAGCACGTCACCCGGATAAATCAGGTGAGGATTCTCGACCTGCGGATTGACGTACCAGATCTCGGGCCAGTACCAGGGATCGTTAAGGAACATTGCGGAAATGTCCCACAGAGTGTCGCCCTTCTTGACGACATACCGGTCCGGAGCCGAATCGCTCAGGCGGACCGATTTCCGGGGGGCGGGCTGGACCTGCGCCGGCTGCGCTATGGGCGCCGGCTGGGCCGGGGCTGTCTGCGCGGCGGGCGGGGGCTCGACTTTCTGGGCGGTGGTCTCGGGCTCGTCCGGCGCACTGCTGCACGCCGAAACCATCAGCGCGGCAACAGCCGCGGCGATCAGAGACCGCTTCTTGATATAGGGGGACATAAGCGACCGTGCTCCATACGGCTTCCGTTTTACGGTGGGCGCAGGACCTGCCGTTGATATAATCGAGCGCCACGGCAACCCCGCAGGGGGTTGATAAACGCTGCGACGGCCTTACAACGGACGAGGCCTTCCTTGCCCACGAGGCCGGAACATATCACGGTTCCGAAGGTCCGTCATGAGGCCTGAGTCTCAATATGTAAAACGTGTGCAACTCATGGATTGACATCGGAACATGCCCAGACTCGACATACTTGTTTACCCCGATCCCCGGCTGAGAACCCGGGCGACGCCCGTTGAGGCGGTGGATGACAGCATTCGCCAGCTCGCCGAGGACATGCTCGAAACCATGTACGAAGCGCCTGGCATCGGACTTGCCGCGACCCAGGTCAATGTCCACAAGCGCTTGCTCGTGGCTGACGTCACCGAAGACCGCTCCGGTCCCCATGTCCTGATCAATCCGGAAATCCTGGAAAAGGACGGCGTGGAAGTCATGGAAGAAGGCTGCCTCTCGGTGCCCGGGTTTTTCGAAAAGGTCGAACGAGCGGACCACATCAGGGTCCGGGCTCTGGGACTGGACGGCGAACCCTACGAGATGGAGGCGGAGGGACTTCTGGCTGTTTGCATCCAGCACGAGATGGATCACCTCGAGGGCAAGCTCTTCGTGGACTACCTGTCCCAGCTCAAGCGCCAGCGCATTCGCAAGAAGCTGGAGAAGGAACGCAGGCTGAAGCCGGACGCCCCGGATCGCGCGCCAGCGATCTGATTCATGCACCATCCGCTGGACCTGGTTTTCGCCGGCAGCTCGGAGTTCGCGGTGCCGTCCCTCGAACGGCTGGCGGCCCACGGTCATCGCCTGGCTGCCGTGCTGACCCAGCCTCCGCGGCCCGCGGGCCGGCGACGGAAGCTGATGCCAACACCGGTCCAGCAGGCCGCCGAGACCCTCGGTCTCGACGTGCGCACGCCCTCCACCCTTCGCGACGAGGCAGTTCAGCGGGACCTGTCGGACTGGTCCCCGGACGCGCTCGTTGTCGTCGACTATGGGCTGATGTTGCCCGAGGCAGTGCTGGGGATCCCGCGCCTGGGCTGTATCAATGGCCATGCATCGCTTCTGCCGAGATGGCGTGGAGCGGCGCCGGTCGAACGGGCCATACTCGCCGGCGATGAGCAAACCGGCGTCTGCGTCATGGCCATGGAACGGGGCCTGGATACCGGTCCCGTTTTTCTGAGCAAGGCCCTCGACATTGGCGAGGAGGAGACTGCGGGCGAGCTGCGCGAACGACTTGCGGATCTCTGTGCCGCCGCCTTGTGCGAGGCCCTGCCCCTGATCGCCAGCGGCGAACTCACCGCGGTCCCCCAGGCCGATGAAGGGGCCGTCTACGCAGCAAAACTGACGACCGGTGAAGCCTGCCTTGACTGGAGCCGGCCGGCCGCCGACCTGGCCCGCCACGTTCGCGCCTTCAACCCGCGCCCGGGCGGCCTATACCGATCTGGACGGTGAGCGCATGAAGATTCTGGAGGCCAGTTGCCTTGACGAAGGGCCGCAAGGCGAACCCGGCCGGGTCATTCGCGCCGGGCCTGAGGGCATCGATGTGGCCGCCGGCGCCGGGATCCTGCGCATCCGCCGCCTGCAGATGGCGGGCCGGCGGCCCGTGTCGGCGCGAGAGTTCGTCAATGCCAGCGACCCCGCCGGCCGCATCCTGGGTCAGGCCGGTGATCCGGCCCGCGAACCGGCCAGGCCCTAGGGTGGCTGGCTCCGAAGGCCCGAGGGTCGCCGCCGCACGGGCCGTCAACGCGGTGTCGGCGCAGGGCCGCAATCTCGATCGGGCGCTGGAGGAGGCTGCGGCGGGACTGCAAGGCCGTGACCGCGCGCTGGCCCGAGCACTGGCGTTCGGGGCGGTCCGCGGCTTGCCCCGCTATACGCGAGTCATAAGGACACTGCTGTCGAAGCCCCTGAAGGCCGGGGACGCCGTGCTCGGCGACCTGCTGGCGGTCGGTCTTTTCCAGCTCGACGAGATGCGAGTCCCTGCCCATGCGGCGGTCAAGGAAACCGTTGCCGCGACCCGGCCGCTGGGCAAGCCGGCTGCTTCCGGGCTGGTCAATGCCGTGCTGCGCCGCTACCAGCGTGAGCGCGAGACCCTCATCCGCAGTCTCGAATCCGACCCGGTCTACCGTTGGGCTCACCCCCGATGGTTAATCGATCGCGTTACGGCAGATTGGCCGAAAGACTGGGAAACCGTGCTGGCCGAGAACAATATTCAGGCGCCGATGTGGCTCAGAGCCAACCGGCGTCGCGGAACGCCCGCGGCCTGGATTGAGCGTTATTCGGTATCCGGGGGTGACGCTGTCCCGGGACCTGCGCCTGAATCCCTGCGCCTGGGCCGTCCAGTCGAGGTGGAGTCTTTGCCGGGTTTTCGGGACGGGGACGTGTCCGTACAGGATGCCGCCGCCCAGTTTGCGGCGGGGCTGCTGGGACCGGAATGCGGCGAGCGAATTCTCGATGCCTGTGCCGCGCCAGGCGGAAAAACCGGGCATTTACTCGAACTGGCGCCTGACGCGCGGGTTACGGCGCTGGACTCTGACGAGGCGCGAGCTGCGCGAATCACGGACAATCTTGCCCGCCTGGGCTCCGACGCACAGGTGATCGTGGCGGACGCAACATGCCCGGAAACCTGGCACGACGGGCAGTTTTTCGACCGGATCCTGCTGGATGCCCCATGCTCGGGAACCGGCGTTATTCGTCGCCACCCGGACATCAAGTTATTGCGCCGAAAGGAGGACATTGCCGGACTCGCGGCGAGCCAGGATCGTTTATTGGAAGCGTTGTGGCCGCTGCTCGCCCCGGGGGGGCGACTACTGTATTGCACCTGTTCCGTTGTCCGGGAAGAGAATGCCCTGAGGGTTGCGGCTTTTGTCGAACGGCATCCAGAGGCCACCGTCCTGCCCATCGACGCGTGCTGGGGCCGGGAGGACGGACCCGGCCGTCAGATTCTTCCGGGTGAGACAGGCATGGACGGCTTTTATTATGCTTGCCTGACCAAGTCCACGAGCGGACCGACCGTGTGAACCGAGGATGGGCACAAACCGTTTTTGGGGGCCAGGGGCGCATTGCCTGCCTCGTGCTCCTTATTGGACTGGGTTTCGCGCCCGCCGGGTGGGCGGACGATGGCCGGGTCAAGGTTCGAAATGCCTACGCCGAGCTTCGCGACGGGGTGTTCTATCTCAACGCGCGCCTGGACTACCGGCTCGGTGAGGAGGCCAACGAAGCCCTGGCGAGCGGTGTTCCGCTGGACCTGGAGCTGCAGATCAACGTGGAGCGTCGCCGCCGCTACCTGTGGGACCCGAACGTTGCCGCTCTGCGCCAGAACTACCAGCTCAGCTACCACGCACTCTCCGAGCGTTACCTGGTCCGCAACGTCAATAGCGGTGAGCAGGTCTCCTTCGCCAACCTCGATGCCGCGCTCATCGAACTTGGCCGGGTTCGGGACCTGCCCATCATCGATGCCTCGCTCCTGGACGAACGGGACCGTTATGTGGTCCGGCTGCGGGCCATTGTCGACATACGCGAACTGACTGGCCCGCTCAGCGTTCTCACCGTGTTCTGGAACGACTGGCGAATCACGAGCGACTGGTACCAGTGGCCGCTCCAGAAGTGAAACACTGGCTCCTTAGAGGGCTGACCGCGGTCGGTGTACTGCTGTGGTTGCTGGCCCTGTTCCTGCTGGCCCGAACCACCCAGGACGCCGATGCCTTCGGGCGTTTGTACAACTGGATGTTCGCCATCAACGCCGCCGGCGTGCTGGTCCTGCTGGTGCTCATCGGCGCCAACCTGATGCGCCTGGTGAACGAACACCGCCAGCGTGTGCCAGGCGCGCGGCTAAGGGCGCGCATGGTAACCATGTTCGTGGTCCTCGCCGTTCTTCCCCTCTTCGTCGTGTTCTATTTTGCTGTCCAGTTTCTGAACCGGGGCATCGACAACTGGTTTGACGTAGACGTGGAGCGCGGCCTTACGGAGGCCCTCGATCTCAGCCGCACCACCCTCGATATCAGGATGCGTGAGTTCCTCGAGAAAACCATCGAACTCTCCGGCGAACTCTCCGGCTGGCCGGAATCGGATCTCGGCGTCGAGCTGGGGCTATTGCGGCGGGAGAGCGGGGCACAGGAACTGACCGTGGTTGGCCAGAACAGCCGAATCCTGGCCATGAGTTCGGAGCGTTCGGGCTCGCTGGTCCCGGAGTCGCCCACCGACGAAGTGCTGCTGCAGATCCGCCAGGGGCGGCCGTTTGTGAGTCTGGATCCGACCGAGTCCGGTTACGTGGTCCGCACGGCGTCGGCGATCCCCGGCCGCACTCCGCTGGATGAGTCCCTGGTTCTCCAGGCGATTTACCCGATCCCTGACCGCGTCAGCCGGCTGGCCAACAGCGTGCAGCAGGCCTATGCGGAGTATTCCGAGCTGGTTTATCTGCGGAAGCCGCTTCTGTATAGCCTGACGCTGACCCTGACCCTCGTTCTGCTTCTTGCCTTGCTCACCGCCGTGTGGGGCGCGTTTTTCTCGGCGCGCCGGCTGGTGGCGCCCATCCAGAATCTGATTGCCGGCACCCGTGCCGTGGCAATGGGTGACTTCGATACGCGGCTGCCGCTGGAGAGCCGGGACGAGATGGGCATGCTGGTCCACTCGTTCAACGAAATGATCACCCGCCTTTCCGAGGCCCGCGAGCAGGCCCGGGAAAGTGAGCAGATCGTGGAAAATGAGCGCGCCTACCTGGAGGTCATCCTGGGGCGCCTGTCTACCGGCGTTGTGTCCCTGGAGCCGGACTGGCGGATCCGCACGGCGAATCGGGCAGCCGGGGCCATTCTCGGTGTCGACCTGGAGCGATGCATCGGTGAGAACCTGACGGAGGTCGCGTCCGGCCGGCCTCTCCTGCAGCAGTTCATCGCCGTGGGCCGGGGTCATGTGCTGGCCGGCGACTACGAGTGGCGCGAGCAGATCGTATTGAGCGGTGAGGTCGGGCGCCGGGTCCTGATGTGTGCCTGCTCGGCCCTGCCCGGTGAAGGCGACGAACCCGCCGGCTTCGTCGTGGTTTTCGATGACATCACCGCGCTGCTGCAAGCACAACGGGATGCCGCCTGGGGTGAGGTGGCCCGGCGGCTCGCGCACGAAATCAAGAACCCGCTCACGCCGATTCAGTTGTCAGCGGAACGGATACGACGGCGCTTCCTCGAGAATATGGTGCCGGCGGACGCACAGATCCTGGAGCGCGCCACCCGGACCATCGTCCAGCAGGTCGAGGCCATGAAGTCCATGGTAAACGCCTTTAGCGACTATGCCCGGGCGCCCGATCTGCACCTCCAGTCGCTGGATCTCAACCGGCTGATTGCCGAGGTCACCGAGCTTTATCGGGTCCGTGAGGTGGGCGCCAGGATTCGCCTAGCGCTGGACGCCTCTACCGGCGCTATCGAGGTGGACGCGGGACGCCTGCGGCAGATCATGCACAACCTGATCCGGAATTCCCTGGAGGCCCTCGAGGAATGGCCGGATCCACTGGTGCAGATCAGCACGGTATCGGAGGAGGGCGACGGGCCCAGCCGGATTCGCATCGTCGTGGAGGACAACGGTCCGGGATTCCCGGCCGATGCCGTAGAGCAGGTATTCGATCCCTACGTCACAAGCAAACCCAAGGGTACCGGGCTGGGGCTGGCGATCGTCAAGAAACTGGTGGAGGAGCATGGTGGCTGGATCGAGGCCGCAAATCGCGCCGAAGGCGGTGCACGGCTCACGATTATCCTTCCCGCAGATGACAGCGCGCGCAGCGCCATGCTGCGCCAGGAAGCCGTGTCAGGTGAATACAGGAGAGAACGCGCATGACGGCAACACGGGTCCTCGTCGTAGACGACGAGGCAGACATTCGTGGTCTTCTCAAGGAAATCCTCTCCGAGGAGGGCTACGAGGTGTCCGTGGCGGGCAACGCGTCGGAAGCTCGCGACAGCCGAGCCTCCGGCGCTCCCGATCTGGTCCTTCTGGACATCTGGATGCCCGATACGGACGGGATCACCCTGTTGCGGGAGTGGTCCGGCGATCCCGCCCTGCCGCCCTGTCCGGTGGTCATGATGTCCGGCCACGGCACCGTGGACACGGCGGTCGAAGCGACCCGGCTGGGTGCATTCGACTTCATTGAGAAACCGCTATCCCTCGCCAAGCTGCTGCGGACCGTGGAGCGCGCCCTGGAATCCGCCCGCTCGCTGCAACAGCGTTCCGCGGCGCGCCGCCTCCGGGAGGCGCCCGAGTCGCCGGTTGGGAAGAGCACGGCGATGCAGGGTCTGAGGGAGCAGGTAGAGCAGGTGGCGGGTTTTGATACCGCCGTAACGCTCGTCGGCGAGCCCGGCTCGGGGCGCGGGTTTTTTGCACGCTACCTGCACTCGCAAAGTCCCCGGGCCAAGCAGCCCTACGTGCACCTGGTCGCGGCGGGGGTCACCGACGACCAGGCGGCCGAACTGCTGTTCGGCCGGGAGGATGGCGAGGACATTTCATCCGGCTATCTCGAACGCGCCAGCCGGGGAACCCTGTTCATCGACGAAATCGAGGACCTGGGTTCCGAGGCGCAGCGGCTCCTTCTGGGTGCGCTGGAAACCGGCGAGTTCGTTCGCGTTGGCGGTCATGAGCCCCAGCTACTGTCGCTGAGGCTTGTCAGTTCAGCCCTGCCCGGCTTCGAGGACCGTCCCGGCTTTCGCCGCGATCTCGCGGCCTTGCTCAACGTGGTTACCCTGCGGGTGCCCCCCTTGCGGGACTATGCCGAAGATGTTCCCGAACTGCTCCGGCACTACGTAGACCAGATCGTGGACCAGGAGGGCCTTACATTCCGCCGGATCGGGGTTGCGGCCCAGAACCGGCTCCGGAATTACCCCTGGCCCGGCAACGTCATGCAGCTCAAGAACCTCGTCCATCGCCTGTTGATCATGGGCGGCGACGAGGAGATCGGCCTCGAGGAGATCGAAGCGCTGCTTGATCAGGATCGGACGACGAGTGAACCGCTGGTCAAACAGGACCTTCTGGCGCTGCCGCTGCGCGAAGCCCGCGAGCAGTTCGAGCGGGCCTATCTGCAGCAGCAGCTCACGCTGTGCAACGGTAAGGTGGGCCAGCTTGCGAAGCGGGTAGGCATGGAGCGCACCCACCTCTACCGCAAGCTCCGGTCTCTCGGAATCGATTTCCGCCAGGCCGGCGGCGACGACTAGCGTCCTGACGCGGCGCTCCCGGCGCGCGGCGCGATCACGCCGTCGTCGAGAAACACGGGTCCTGTCATCGGAAAGTCGGCGCCGCTGAGTTGCTCCATCAAGTCAGCCGCCTCCTGTTTCGGGTCGGCCACCGGGCCCCGGGGCCGCAGCTGCCGGAACGAATGGACCCGGCCTCCGGTAAAGCGGCCCTGGGCGTCCATGTTCACCACGAGCAGCGGCGCCAGGCCCTTTTCTTCAGTGACCCGAATGCCGTAATAGGTGGCGAAGTTGCCGAGACTGTAGGCGATCAGCCGTTCGCCGTGAATTTCCAGCCCACGGGGCACGTGGGGGCCGTGACCGATCACGAGGTCCGCGCCATGGTCCACCATGGTTCTCGCGAAAAGGGCGACGTCGCCGCGCCGTTCGCCGAAGGACTCTTCCTCCTGGAATGGCACATGAAGGACGTTACCGCCCTCAGCGCCCGCATGCATCGAAACGATGAGGATGTCGTGGGAGTCCGCCAGGTCCTGGACCAGGCCGGCCGCGAGCGGCGTGTCCAGAAAATCATGAGAATTCCTGAACGGAGCAAAGGCGATCATGGCCACCGTCAGGCCGTTGACCGTCCATGACGCTACATCACCATCCCGTCCGGAATGCCGAATCCCGCGGGCAGCGAGTGCAGCCATGGAGCTGTCCCGGCCTTCCTCACCGAAATCACGGGCGTGGTTGTTGGCCAGGCTCATGACGTCGAAGCCGGCGTTCGCCAGCAGGTCCGCATACCGGGTTGGCGACCGGAACAGGTAGCAGGCATTGGGATTCTGGCACTTCTTGACCGGCTCGCCACCGTCCATCAGCACGCCCTCGAGATTCCCGAAGGCAACATCGGCGGCCTGAAGAATCGGAGCTGCCTCTTCGAGAAGGCTGACACCGTCGTCGTCCGCCAGGTGGTTCTTGGGGAAATCGGTGCCGAGCATGAGGTCGCCTACCGCAGCCACGGTCATGGCAGGAGCGGCCGGCGCATCCTCTGCGGCGGCTGCCAGCCCCGAGAGGCTGCCGGCAACAATCAGCAAGCCTGGGAATACGGCACGTCGGTACATGAGTTTACTCCTGGACCTTCACCCGAAGGGTCTTGATATCGTGGCCGGCGAGGCCATCCTGCGCCCGGGACAGTTCCGCGGGGTCGTCATAGGGGCCGACGCGCACGCGATGCCAGGTCTGGTCATCGACCGCCACGCGCTGAATAAAGGACGAGAAGCCCAGAATGGCGAGCTGTGCCTTGCGGCGGTCGGCGTCCTCGTGGCGTCGGAAGGAGCCGGCCTGTAGCCAGTAGCTGCCGGGAGCCACGGCCTGCGGCGCCGCGGCGGGCGCGGCCCCGGGCCCCGGCGCGGGCTCATCCGGCACCTCGACGGTGAAGTCCGGGAGAATCTCGTAGAAATCGAACGGCGACTCCTCGAACAACTCCTCGTCGTCCTCCAGGTCACTGATCGGTGCGCGGACCGCCGGGGGCGCGGCGGAGCCAGGCCGCTCAGCCGATGGATCGTTCAGGTGGTAGACATGCACGGCGTAGGCCACGGCAAGTCCCGCAGCGAGCCCCCCAAGCCCCCAGACCCAGCCGGGTGCGGCCTCCTGCTGCCCCCTCTTGCGGCGAGTCTTCCCGCCCTGACGCTTGTAGTCCCTGGCCATGGCTGTAGCTACATGGACTCCGGTGCGCTCACGCCTACCAGCGCCAGGCCGTTCGCCAGGACCTGGCGGACCGCGGAAATCAGCGTCAGGCGCGCGCCGCGCAGGTTGTCGTCCTCCACCAGGATGGTATGGGCGTTGTAGTAGGTATGGAATTCCTGGGCCAGTTCCCTCAGGTAGTGGACCAGGGTCTGGGGCGCGCGGTTGGCGGCGGCAATCTCGATGATCTCCGGGTATCGCCCGATTCGGTTCATCAGCGCCAGCTCGTGCTCCTCGCCGAGGCGGTCGAGGTGAGACGCACCGTCCTCAGCGCTCCCGGTGAGGCCTTTTTCCGCCAGTTGCCGGAACACGCTGCAAATGCGCGCATGCGCATACTGGATGTAGTAAACGGGATTTTCGTTGCTGCGCGACTTCGCCAGCTCGAGGTCAAAGTCCAGATGCTGGTCGTTTGAGCGCAGTACATAGAACAGGCGAGCGGCGTCATTGCCCACTTCCTCGCGCAGTTCCCGCAGCGTGACAAACTCTCCCGAGCGGGTCGACATCTGGACCTTCTCGCCACCCCGGTAGAGGACCGCGAACTGGACCAGGCGGACTTCCAGACTGTCGGCGGGTTCTCCCATGGCCTCAAGCCCCGCGCGCACGCGGGCCACATAGCCGTGATGATCGGCCCCCAGGATATCGAGGAGGAGCCCGAAACCCCGCTGCCGCTTGCCGAGATGGTAGGCAATGTCCGACGCAATGTAGGTGGTCTGGCCGTTGTCGCGGACGATGACCCTGTCCTTTTCGTCGCCGAAGTCGGTTGCCCGGAACCAGACGGCGCCGTCCTTTTCATAAGCTAGCCCGCTGCCCTCCAGGCGGCCGACAGCGTCCGCCACCAGACCGCTGTCCGTCAGGCTGCGCTCGGAGAACCACGTATCGAAGCGCACGCCGAAGCCGCCGAGGTCCTCGCGAATGTCCGCCAGAATGCTGTCCAGGGCCAGCTGATGCACCTGCCGGTAGCGCTCCTCGCCCAGCAGCTCGCGCATCCTCGTGATCAGCGCATCCACGTAGGCGTCCTTGTCGCCAACCGGCGCGTCCGGCGGAAGACCGGTGAAGACCTCGGGCGCCGGTCGGGACAGCTCGTCTCCGGCGGCGTCCGCGAGGGCATCGGCAATGGGCAGAATGTAATCGCCACGGTAGCCGTTCTCAGGAAAGTCGAGTTCCGCGCCAAGCTGCTGGAGATAGCGAAGCCAGACGCTCACCGCCAGGATGTCCATCTGCCGGCCGGCATCGTTGACGTAGTACTCCCGGTGCACGTCATGGCCGGCGGCGTCCAGGAGGTTGGCCACGGAATCCCCATAGGCGGCGTGACGTCCATGCCCTACGTGCAGCGGGCCGGTGGGGTTGGCGGAGACGAACTCGACGATGACGGGCTTGCCGCCGGTTCTTGCCGCTCGCCCATAGGCCGGACCGGCATCGAGAACCGCCGTGAGTTCACGCTGATGTGCCGCGGCGGTCAGGCGAAAGTTGATAAACCCCGGGCCGGCGATCTCGGTCTCCGCCACCAGCGGCGAATCGGGCAACGCCGAGATGATAGCCTCGGCGATCTGCCGCGGGGGCTGTCGCGCGGGCTTGGCGAGGCCCATGGCGAGGTTCGTGGCAAAGTCGCCGTGCCGGGCGTCACGGGCCCGTTCCACCTTGGGCTCGATGCCGCGGACTTCCTCGGGCAGGCCGTTTCCGGCCAGTCCGTCCAGGGCTTCAGACAACAGCCGTTCGATTTCCGTTTTCAGCGGAATGCTCAACGCCGGATCTCCGGAGGGCAAAAGAGCTCGATTCTACCGTGCGCGATGGCTCGCTCACAGGAGGTCGACAGGATCCACATCCAGGTGCCAACGCACGGTGCGGGCGGCCCGCTCGGTCTCCAGCCCCGCGAGCATTTTCCCGAGGACCCGGTGCAGCGCCGGGCGGGCGGAAGACTGGAGCAGCAGCTGGGCGCGAATCCTCCCCGCCCGCCGCTCCATGGTCGCCGGGACCGGACCGAGTACCTGCACAGCCTCTCCGGATCCCCGCGCGTATCCGGCGGCGGTCTCGAGAAACGCCATCGGCGCGGCCCGGTCAGCGGCCTCCGCCCGCAGCAGGGCGAGGTGGCTGAACGGCGGCCAGCCGGCAGCCTCCCGTTCGGCCAGCGCCTGGGCCGCAAAGGCCTCGTAGCCACCGGACAGAAGCAGGCCGAGCAGCGGGTGCTCCGGACAGGCCGTTTGAATGAGCACTTCGCCGCGGGTCTCGCGGCGTCCGGCCCGCCCGGCCACCTGGGTCAGGGTCTGGGCGAGGCGCTCGCTGCTGCGGAAATCGGTACCAAACAGCCCGTGGTCAGCGTCCAGGACCGCGACGAGGGAAACGCCGGGAAAGTCATGGCCCTTTGTCAGCATCTGGGTCCCCACCAGGATGCGCAGTACGCCGGTGCGAACGTCTTCCAGGACCCGCGCGGCGCCGTCCTTGCGCTGGGTGCTGTCCCGATCCAGTCGCCCCACGGCGACGCCCGGGAATTCGCGAGCGAGCGCATCCTCGAGGCGCTCGGTCCCAAGGCCGACTGCCTTCAGGGGATAGGCGCAGTCCGGGCAGGCTTCGGGAACCCCCGCGTCCGATCCGCAGTGATGACACTTCAGCCGCAACACGCGGCGGTGGTACACCATGCGTGCATCGCAGCGGGGGCAATCCGCGGTCCAGCCGCACTCGCCGCAGAACAGAACCGGTGCGTAGCCCCTTCGGTTGAGAAACACCATGATCTGGCCGTCCTGGTCCAGGTGGTGTCGCATCCGTTCAATCAGCGGCCCCGAGAGGCCCTCCCGCGGCGGATGGCGTTTCAGGTCGATCAGCGAGACGTCAGGGTGACGGGTGCTTCCCGGTCGCTCGGGCAACCTCAGTTCCGTGTACCGGCCACTGCGAGCGTTTTGCAGCGTCTCCAGCGATGGCGTCGCTGTCCCGAGCACGACCGGCGCTCCGCTTCGCTCTGCGCGCACCACGGCCAGGTCCCTGGCCGAATACCGGAATCCGTCCTGCTGCTTGAGAGACGGGTCGTGTTCCTCATCCACGATGATCAAGCCCAGGTCCGACAAGGGTGTGAAAACGGCGGATCGCGTGCCGATGACGACGCGGGCCCGGCCCGCGCGGGCATCCCGCCAGGCTCTCAGCCGCTCTCCGTCCGCCAGCCCCGAATGGAGCACGGCGAGCGGACAGGCCAGCCGATCACGAAATCGCGCGACGAGTTGGGGAGTCAGACCGATCTCCGGCACGATGATCATGCTCTGCAGACCGCGCGCGGCGGCGGCTTCGACAGCCGCCAGATAGACTTCCGTCTTGCCGCTGCCCGTGACGCCGTTCAACAGGAACGGCCGGAATGCTCCCAACGCCCCGATAATCGCTTCGGCCGACGCTTGCTGGGCGGCGTTCAGAACCGGACCTGAACGGGTGCCTCTTTTGGTTGCGGGAGCTTCGATAGGGATTCGGGCCAGCAGGCCGTTGTCCACCAGGCGGCGAACGATCGCCCGCCACCCGCTGCCCAGCGACTCCAGGAGTTGATCGTCCTCGTCGAGTCCACCTTGGGTCCGGATCAGTTCCAGGGCGTCAGCCTGCCGGGCCGCGCGGCGGGCATGGGTCACCAGGTCGACCTCGTTGCCGGTATCGGTGGCTACCAGACGGAGAGGGAGAGGCGGCAGTGCTTCGCCGCGCCGGAGCGGACCGGGAAGTGCGGCGGCGACGACTTCGCCGACCGGATGGTGGTAATAGCGGGCGCTCCAGTTCAGAAACGCCACGTGACCCGGGTCGAACAGGGGAGCGGGATCAAGAGTCTCGACGATGGGCTTCAGGCGTTCCGCCGGCACCTCGCTGCCCGGGGCTGTCCCCATGACCATGCCGATGGACCTGCGGCGTCCGAACGGCACTCTTACTCTTGACCCGACGCAGGGTGGATGCCCATCCGGAGCCGCGTAATCGAACAGCCGCCGCAGCGGCGCGTCCACGGCCACCCGGAACACCGTTTCCGCTGCCGCGCCTGGTTCAGACGAAGAACTCATGAACGGGCGACAAGGAAATCAAGCGCCGTTTTTCCACAGAAGCTGTGGATATCCCTGTGGATCAATCGGGGAGAGGAGTCGGGCTGACCGGTCCCCATGCAGCGAATGACAGTTTGGCTACAAATTGCGCATACCCCCGGGTGCACACTCCCAGGGGCATTCCCCGGGCCACGGCCCCCAGCTCCTCCCTGGCCGGGCTGCCCGCACATGCCTGGGAGAAGCAACCGGGCAGGCCGGATCGCCGGAGCCCGCGTCCGGCGATCGCGCTGATTTCTCGTCCGCGCACCCGGCGCCGGGCGTTCCCAGCCGCCGGACCTACAGTTCCTTGATCGAGTGAATCAGCTCGGAGGCCACGGCCTGGCCGTCGCCGTAGAGCATCCGCGAGTTGTCCAGGAAGAACAGCGCGTTCTCGATCCCGGAAAAGCCCTTGCCCTGGCCACGCTTCACGATGATGACGTTGTTGGCCTTGTCGGCGTTGAGTATCGGCATGCCGTAGATCGGGCTGGACGTGTCCGTCCGGGCCGCCGGATTCACGACGTCGTTGGCGCCGATCACCAGCGCGACGTCCGCGCTATCGAACTCCTGGTTGATTTCATCCAGGTCGTAGATGATGTCGTAGGGCACGCCCGCCTCTGCGAGCAGAACATTCATATGCCCCGGCATTCGGCCGGCCACCGGGTGTATTGCGAAACTGACATTGACCCCCCGGTCCTTGAGCAACTGCGTGAGTTCCCAGATCTTGTGCTGCGCCTGGGCCACAGCCATGCCATAGCCCGGGATGATGATCACCTTGCGGGCGAACGCCATCATGACACCGGCATCCGAAGCCTCGATGGGCTTCATGGTGCCTTCCACTTCCGTCCCCTCGACAGCCGCGTCGCCAAAGCCGCTGAACAGCACGCTGGTCATCGAGCGGTTCATGGCCTTGGCCATCAGCTGGGTCAGCAGGGTGCCCGCGGAGCCGACAACCGTGCCGGCGATGATCATCGCCGCGTTGTCCAGCACAAATCCTTCGAACGCCACGGCCAGCCCGGTCAGGGCGTTGTACAGGGAGATCACCACCGGCATGTCGGCGCCGCCGATGGGTACCGTCACGAGGATTCCGATGGCCAGCGCCAGAACAAAGAAGATGGCCACCGTCGTCGGTCCGCCATGGCCCTGAATCAGGATGACGATGCCCCCGAGAATCGTCGCTGCGAGCAGAATGGCGTTCGCCTTGTTCTGGGCCGCGAAACGAATGGGCTTTTTCATCCAGCCCTGGAGCTTGGCGAACGCGATCAGGCTTCCGCTGAAGGAGACAGCACCGATCAGCCCGCCCAGCAAGGCCAGCAGGGTGACCACGACTCCGTGCGCTTCACCGCCCAGCAGTTCGACGGCGGCAATGGCCGCGGCTGCGCCACCGCCCATGCCGTTGTACAGCGCGATCATCTGCGGCATGTCGGTCATCGCGACCCGTTTGCCGCTCCACCAGGCCAGGACGCCGCCGACGCCGATGGCCGCGATCATAAGCAGATAGTTGTCCATGCCCGGCCAGGCAAAGGTCACGACGGTGGCCAGCACCATGCCCGCACCGGCCCAGACGATGCCCCCGCGTGCCGTAACCGGAGAACTCATCCGCTTCAGGCCGACGATGAACAGAACTGCGGCGACGAAATAGCTCGCCTGGATAATGAAGCCGCCAGTCATCAGCGCCGCTCCCCGCTGGACTTGAACATCTCCAGCATTCTTTCGGTCACCACATAACCTCCGACGGCGTTACCGGCCGCCAGCACGACGCCGAGAAAGCCCACGATCCGCTCCACGTTAGTGTCAGCGTGCCCAAGGGCGACCATGGCGCCGACCAGGACGATGCCGTGGACAAAGTTCGATCCGGACATGAGCGGCGTGTGCAGGATCACCGGCACTTTGGAAATGACCTCGTAGCCGGTGAAGGCCGCGAGCATGAAGATGTACAGCGCAATAAAGCCGGTAATCATTGTTCTTCCCCCTCTCCCAGGGCTTCCTTCGCCGGCCCGAAGCGCACGTCGCCGGCATGGGTCAGGACGCTTTCCGCGTAAACCTCGTCCTCCCAGTCGATGGCCAATTCGCCGTCGGTGATCATCGGCGACAGGAAATTCAGCAGGTTCTTTGAAAGCATTTCGCTGGCGTGGCGGGCGGTCCCGGCAGGCAGATTGACCGGTCCCACGATCTTCACGCCGCCGTGGTCTACCGTTTCGCCGGCGCGAGTCAGTTCGCAGTTGCCTCCGCCTTCCGCGCCGAGGTCGACAATGACGGATCCCGGCTGCATGCGCTCCACAGTCGCCGTATCGATGATCCGCGGCGCCGGTCTGCCCGGCACGGCGGCCGTGGTCACAACGAGGTCGGACTTCGCAATCACGTCGGCGAGAGCGGCCTGCTGGGCGGCCCGTTCCTCATCGGTGAGTTCGCGGGCGTATCCACCTTCGCCCTCGGCCTTGACACCTGTATCGACGAATCGAGCGCCCAGGGACTCGATCTGCTCGCGAGTGGCGCTCCTGACATCGTACCCGGACACCATGGCGCCGAGGCGCCTGGCGGTGGCGATGGCCTGGAGTCCCGCGACGCCGGCGCCGATCACCAGCGCCGACGCGGGCCGGATCGTGCCCGCGGCCGTCGTGAGCATGGGCAGGAACTTGTTCAGGGCGGCCGCGCCGAGAAGAACGGCGCGGTACCCTGCGACTGCGGCCTGGGAGGAAAGAATATCCATGGACTGGGCCCGGCTGATACGCGGCACCAGTTCCATGGCGAAGGCCGTGATACCGGCGTCTTTCAGCTGGCTGACGAATGCGTCCGCGTCGTAGGGCCGCAACATGCCGATGACCACCGCTCCTGGCTTCAGGCCGGCTACGGTTTCGGCCGTCGGCCGTCCAACGGTCAGGAGAACGCCGCTTTCGGCGGCAACCTCGGCCGCGGAGAGGAACTCGACGGACTTGAACTGGGCGTCCGGCAGGCCGGCCGCCGTGCCGGCGCCGGTCTCCGCGACGATACGGGCCCCCAGTCCCTCGAGTTTGGTGGCGACTTCCGGCGACAGCGCGCACCGGGTTTCGCCGTCCGCGGTTTCCCGCAGAATCCCCACGGTTAAACTCATCCCATCCCCTCCGGCTGATTTCCGGCCAACAGGTTTGACCATACGCGAGTGTAGCGGAAACGCGGCCACTCACCGACCCGTTTGCTTTTCGCACCGGCTTCTGGAATAACTCGCGGGCGGGAAGGCATATAGCGGTGTCACCTATGCTGAGTCAGCTGATCCTCCGCACCGATATGGCCGGCATGCCACTCGAATGGGTGGACTACCGGTCCGCTGTTCGCCTTTATCACGGCGAACAGGTCGCCTACGAGTGCGGCCGGCCCTTGTTCACCGTCCATGGCGGAATTTGTGCCATGTCCGGACGGCGCAGCCGGATTACTGTGGCTTCGATCATCGCAACCTATGGCGGCCGGGCAGGCCGGCATGTCATGGGCGAGGGCTATGTCCCGCCGTTGAGCAATCACACCCTGTTTCGGCGAGATGCGCGCATCTGTCTCTACTGTGGCCGGCGGTTTCCCACGTCCGACCTCTCCCGGGACCACGTCACGCCGCTGTCACAAAAAGGCAAAGACACCTGGACCAACGTGGTGACGGCCTGCAGGCGCTGCAACAACCACAAGGCCGGACGTACCCCCGAGCAGGCCGGCATGGAGCTTCTCGCGGTGCCGTTTACGCCCAGCTACGCGGAATACGTGTATCTGAAGGGCCGTCGCGTCCTCGCCGACCAGATGGAGTACCTGCTCGCCCACTTCCCGCGGACCAGCCCGCTGCACAAACGGCTGGCGCGCGCGCCAGCGCTTGCGTCGAACTGATCCCGGCGGGCTGACCTATTCGACCGACAGCGCCTTCTCGGTGAATCCGTCCGGGATACGGAACAGGTCGGGGCTCAGCGGATCGTCGTTCACCGACTTCAGCCGTGACACTTCCCCGTCGTCCGGGTCTTTGGCCAGTACCGGGATACCGTCCATGCCCGATAGTTCCCAGCCGTCCTTGCTGCCGGACGGCATCACGGTATTGGCAAAGTCCGTCAGAAACGCAAACATGGCGACAACTGACTCGTTGTCGTCCTTGCTGATCCCGAGTGCCTCGTGGCCGGCAATGCAGGCTTCCAGGCCAGGTTTGCCGTCATAGGTCATCGTGACGAGCTCGCAGGCTACGCCGTCCACGGTGTCCTGGCCGCCATCCCGGCGGATCTCCACCCGCGGCACTTTCTCCCCGTAATTGAGCACCTCGGCCATCATCGAGCGCATCATCTCCTGCTGCTGTGGCGGCAGGGCCTTGATCTGCTCCTCGGCTTCCTCGATGGCCGCGTCGATCTGGCGGCGGATGTCCTTCGCGCTGGCCTCATTGACGCGGGTGTAGGTCCGCCGGCCAGCGTCCATAAGCGTGAGGCTCCGGTCGGAGGCATCAAAAATCATGACGTTGGAGGGGTCCTCGGTTTCGCTGATACGAACCCGGCCCTCGCGGACCTTTATCGACGTCTCACCGTCGGGATTCACGAGCACGATGCTGGCATCGGCAAGGACCCCGGCGGGAGAGAGCAAGCACGAAACGACGAAAACGCAGACAATGAGGAGGCGGGTAGCCATGGCAGATCTCCCGGGCGCGAACAGGCCGTGAGCGTAGTTGACACCGGGTCCCGCATCAAATTGACTGTCAGGTACCGATATGGTCCATCTCATCGACGCGAGCGTTTACATTTTCCGGGCCTGGTTTTCGGTCAGCGATCGTGTGACCGATCCGACGGGCCGGCCGGTGAACGCCGTGCTTGGGTTCGCCCGCTTCCTGACGGGGCTACTCAGCGAGGCCCGCCCGGATTTCGTGGCCGTTGCCTTCGACGAGAGCCTCACGACGTCGTTTCGCAACGAGATTTATCCGCCGTACAAGGCCAACCGGGAGCTGCCTCCGCCGGAACTGGAGCGCCAGTTCGCGCTTTGCCGGGCGTTCGCGGAGGCAATCGGGCTGGCGTGTTTTTCCAGCGACCGGTACGAGGCGGACGACATTATCGGAACGCTGGCAGCGCAGATGCGGGCCCGCGGGCTGGCGTCGGTGGTGGTCACCCGGGACAAGGACCTTTCGCAGGTCCTGCAGGCGCCGGACGTTTTCTGGGACTACGCGGGCGGGCGGCGCATCGGCTATCGGGAAGCGGCCCAGGTTTTCGGCGCGCGGCCGGAGCAGATGCCTGACTACCTGGGACTTGTCGGAGATAGCGTCGATAATATTCCCGGTGTACCCGGGATCGGCGCGAAGAGCGCCGCTGCGCTGCTGGAAGTGTTTGCTGATCTCGATGATATCTATGCCGGTCTCGACCAGGTGCCATCCCTCGCCGTGCGCGGGGCTGCGCGCTTGCGAGAACGCCTGGCTGAGCATCGGGACGCCGCTTACCTGGCGCGAAGCCTGGCTACCATTGCCACGGACGTTCCGCTGGGCGTGGTAGACGAGGAAGCGCTCCGGAGAACGCGGCCGGATGCCGGGCGTGTCGATGCGCTCCTGGGGGAACTGGGCTTTGGCCGCCGTCTCCGGTCGGCCGTCGATGAGCTATCGCACGGGCAGGTATGGGAATGACCGATTTCGAACCGATTTGTCACCAGATCAAGCGCGCCTCGGGAAAGGAACTGAAGCCTGACAGCGCTGTGCGCCTGCCGGGCGGCGGGATCAGTCGTGCGTGGCGGATATCCGGGCCTCGCTATGAAGCGTTCGTGAAGGTCCACGATGAAAACCGCATCGATATGTTCGCCGCCGAGGCCGTGGGTCTCGACGAGATCGCTAGCCACGGTTTTCTGCGGGTTCCCGAGGTCCTGGGGGTCGGCACCTCCGGCCCCGAGGCGTGGCTGGCCCTGGAGTGGATAGAGGAACACGGCCGGCCTTCCGCTCACGCCCAGCGTATTTTCGGCGAGCATCTCGCCAAGCAGCACCTGCTGACTCAGCCCTATTTTGGCTGGCGCCGGGACAACGCGATCGGAACGACCCCCCAGCAGAACCCGCCGCTGGAGGACTGGGGCGTTTTCTTTGCCGACTATCGTATTGGCGCGCAGCTGGACTTCGGCCTGAAGAACGATTTTCCGCCGGACCTGATCGAGACAGGCCGGCGCCTGCAGGATGCCATACCCGACGTCCTGGCCGGATATCGGCCCCAGGCCTCCCTCCTCCACGGCGATCTCTGGGGGGGCAACTGGTCGGTGGACAGCGCGGGCCGGCCGTTCACCTTCGATCCGGCGGTGTACTACGGGGACGCGGAGACCGATCTGGCGATGACCCGCCTGTTCGGCGGCTTCTCCGCGGACTTCTATGCCGTCTACGACGAGCACCTCGCGCCCTCCGACGGCCGGGCTTTCCGCTCGGTCCTGTACAACCTCTACCACATTCTCAATCACGCCAACCTGTTCGGGTCGGGCTACATTGGCCAGGCTCGCCGGACCATCGACGCTCTGCTCGCCGAGATCAAGGCCTGAGAAACCGGCGCGGTCTCAGCCGCCCGTTTCGATGACCTGAAGACGCAGACCTTCCGGCGAAAGGAGCTCGAACCCGTCGTGTGCGGGGTCCACGGCCACCCGCGGGCCGGCGCCCAGGCCCTCGGCGAGAATACGTTCCCGCGCGGCGGAATCCGCCGCGAAAACCAGCCGTGGCGGCCGCCCGGCGCTCGCGGTTTCCAGGCTCAGCGTCAGCCCGTTTCCGGCCACATCGCCCTGGCCGTCGATCTCGCTCGCGGCAAAGCCCAGGTCCGTCCAGAAATCCAGGCAGCCGGCGAGGTCGCGGATCCCAACGGCGAAGTGCGCAAAACCGCCGGTCAGGGGCACCGGCGGGAGGTCGTGGGGCTCGGAGAATGTGCGTGCTTCCAGCAAGGCCAGCATGTGGCCAGCGGGATCGCGGAAACCGGCCTCGTTGAACTGATCGTCTCCGGTCTTCGCGAACACGGGGTTCAGACCGCTGGCCTCCAGGGCCGGCAAATGGGCGGCGAGACCGGGGCGCACGAACGTGAATGCGGGCGATTCGAACTCGTACTCGTGCAGACCGAGATAGAGGCTGCCGTCGGTAAACACCGCATAGCGATGACTCCACGTATCGCCGGTCACGGCCTGGGCAAACCCCAGCCGGGACCAGAAATCTACGGACTCGCGAATGTCCGGCGTGGAAACGCTGAATTCCAGGAAGTCCCCAAGCGCGGTCAAACGGGGGTCTCTTCCATTCGGCTTGCCTGGACGCCCTGTTCGTGGGCGAGAGCCCGGATCACATCCTCGTCATGGCCTGCTGCGGCCTCGGGCCATCCGTGGATATGCCGCTCGACGAGATTGCCTATGGCCGAAATGTGGTCGGATCGATCATTGAGTGCCGGGATATACACCAGCCGCTCGCCCCCGGCGGACTGGAACAGCTCGGCATTCTGCATGGCGATTTCCTCGAGCGTCTCCAGGCAGTCGGCGGAGAATCCCGGGCACACGACATCCACGGAGCTGGTGCCGTTCCGCGCCAGGGACGCGAGGTGCTCGTCCGTGTAGGGGCGCAGCCACTCCTCCCGGCCCACTCGGGACTGAAAGCTCAGGGACCAGTCTTCGGGTCCGAGGCCGAGGGCCTCGGCCATCAGGCGACCGGTCTTCTGGCACGCGCAGTGGTAGGGGTCGCCGGCTTTCAGATAGCGCTGCGGGACGCCATGAAAGCTGAGCACGAGATGGGCTGATCGTCCGTGGTTCGCCCAGTGCTCCCGGACGCTGGCCGCAAGGGCGGCAATGTAGCCGGGATCGTCGTGGTAGTCGTTGACAAAGCGCAGCTCGGGGAGCCAGCGCCACGATTTGAGTTCATCGGTCACGGCGTCGAACACCGAAGCGGTCGTTGAACCGGAATACTGGGGATACATAGGGAGAACCAGCAGCCGCCGGACATCCTGGTCGCGCAGCTTCCGCAGGGCGTCCGGAATCGACGGGCTGCCGTAGCGCATCCCGACCTCGATCCGGGGGGGAGCGCCCAGACGCTCACCCAGTCGCCCGGCCAGGGCCTCGGCCTGCCGGCGGGTCCAGATCAGCAGGGGGGAGCCCTCCGGTGTCCAGACTTTTTCGTAGGCGTGGGCCGACCGGCTCGGCCGTACCCGCAGGATGACCAGGTGCAGGATCAGCCACCAGATGGGCCGGGGTACCTCCACGACCCTCGGGTCCCAGAGGAACTCCGCGAGATACCGGCGCACCGACCGGGTGTCCGGAGCATCGGGCGTGCCGAGGTTTGCCAAAAGAATGCCAAGCCGCTGTGGTGTGCCGTGCACGAAGTCCTTTTTGGCGCTGAATCCCATCATGTCCTCCCGGAAAACGGGCCAAGCTTACCGCACCCTGCTCGCCCCGGCGCGCGCGTAAGGGCGGTATGCTAGGCGAATGGACGAGTCTCTTGCCAACAACACCTCGCCACGCTGGGCGCTTCTGCGCGATGTAGTGGCATTCCAGTTCAAACTGCTTGCCGACGCCCTGCGGGATGTGGCCCTGAGTCCTGTCTCGATCCTGCTGGCGGCCGCGGATCTCCTCTGGCCGGGGCCGGGACGCTTTTACCGTCTCATGGCGCTGGGCCGAAAATCCGATCACTGGATCAACCTGTTCGCAGCAGGTCCGCCACCGGAGCCATCCGAACAGGCGGAATGGAGCATCGACGAGGCCGTGGCGAGAATCGAGGCCACCCTGCGGGCGCGCTACGCCGGGGGTGGACTCACGGCGCAGGTTGTAGACAAAATCGACGAAAGCCTCGACAGCGTCCAGGCCCGGAGCGACAAAGCGTCATGAGTCCCTGCCGAAAATTTTTTCTCGCTGTCCTGCTTTGCGCGCCGTTTGTCGCAGAGGCGTTCCCGATCGAGGTCAAGCTCAACAGCGCGGGGCTGGACATCGATACCATTCCCATGCAGCTGGACTGGGGTGCCATCGTCCGCGTCAAGAACAACGAAGAGCTGGCGATTCGCTGCGACGCCCGCTTCGTGAACGGTCCCGACGAAAAACGCCGAGTTGCCACTATTCCGCCGGGGGACATCGCTCCCATGCGCTACAGCACCCAGCGCGAGATTCTGCGCCTCAGGGTTTTCCTGGACTGCGTTCCGGTACCGGAATGAAGGATTACGATTCGTTTTTCGCGGCCAGCTATCGCCGGCTCACCACCGACCCGGGTGTGCGTGGGGATTTTATCGAACGCTTCTACGAGCGGTTCGTGCAGGCCGCCCCGGAGGTGGCGCAGCGGTTCCAGCTCACCGACATGCGCCGCCAGCAGCTCATGCTGGCTCGTTCCCTGGACGAAATGGTGCGTTTCTCACGGGAGCGCCGGGCGCCGGAAACCTTGCGGCACACCGCGCGCCGCCACGGCCGGGACGACCTGGACATCGCGCCGGAGCTTTACGACCACTGGCTGGCGGCCCTCCTGGGCACCGTCGAGG
Organism: uncultured Gammaproteobacteria bacterium; assembly: GCA_963842955.1. Classification (GTDB taxonomy): domain Bacteria; phylum Pseudomonadota; class Gammaproteobacteria; order Steroidobacterales; family XN24; genus JARFQW01. The sequence goes on along the minus strand of CAWJIJ010000002.1, from coordinate 101,830 downwards.
AATTCGACCTGGAGTGCACCGACGAGATCCTGCTGTCCTGGCGGGTCGTCATGGCGCCCGGCATCGAGTACATGAAGCATCTTCGGGCCTGAGGGCCGTTCCTGACGACAACCTCTAGCGGCGACCCTTCTCCACGTCGCGGCCGCTGACCAGGTCTTCCAGCGACGGCGGCGCGTGGCCCGGTCCCATCTCGCCGCTGTCGAGGCGGCGGATGTAGTCCTTGTAGGCCCTCATGGCCTGGTAGCCGAAAAGCCACATGATCGGAATGTTGGAGAACAGCATGACCCCCGTGCCGATGCCCGTGAGGTTGTCCAGCTCCCTGTCCGTCTCGATAAAGCCCAAAGTGGCGACGATGATGAGCAATAGAAACACGAGCTTGTAAGGCAGCACCGACCGCTCGCCGGCGAGATAGATCATGCCCTGCTCGCCGTAGTAGCTCCACGAGATCATCGTCGAGATCGCGAACAGCCAGGCGGCCAGCGTGACCAGCCACTTGCCGAGACCGTCCGCCACTGTATCGAACGCCTTCGCCGTCAGTGTCGCGCCCTTGTAGTCTACAAACAGCTCGGCGCTCGCCAGTCGGGGTTCTGAGGGGCTGGCGAGGCTCCGCCACTGGATGGACGCACCGCCATCGGGGTCCATCGCGACCGACCCGAACAGCTTGTGCAGAGCATTGCCGCTCGTGGGGTTGGGATGTGCCTCGATCAGGGCAAAGACCGTCTCGCCGCCCAGCCATTCCCCGCGCTTCCTCTCGGGCAAGGGGGCGGGCCCGAGGGTCCACTCGCCTGAAGCGGCAGCCACCACCGCTGGAGGCTGGGCGAACAAGGCCTCGCCGGGGCGCTGCCAGACACCGCTGGCCAGGATGACGAGGGCGGTGAACGTGCAGACGACGAGGGTGTCGATGAAGGGTTCCAGACCGGCAACCACCCCCTCACGGACGGGTTCGCCGGTCTTCGCCGCGGAATGCGCGATGGGCGAAGAGCCCCCGCCGGCTTCGTTGGAAAACAGCGCTCGTTTCATCCCGAAAAGAAATGCGTACCCCATGGTGCCGCCGATAAATGCACCAGACGCCTCGGTGGGGCTGAAGGCGGCCCGGACGATGAGCGCTAGCATTTCCGGTATGCGCTCCGCATGGACGATCAGAACATAGCTGCCGGCCAGCAGGTACATCGCCACCATGAACGGGACGAGCCGGCCGGCGACCGCACCGATGCGCTTGATGCCGCCGATGATCACGGAGCCAACGATCGTGGCAAGGAAGATGCCGGTGGCAATGCCGGGTACGCCGAAATAATCTCGCGTGATCTCGGCCACGTTCCAGGCCTGGAACATATTGCCGCCGGTTATCGTGGACACCAGCAGCGTAAGACAGAACACCGCGCCGATGACCTTGCCCAGGCCGGCCAGGCGCGGATTCATCATCGCCATGCCACGGCTTGCCACCCACATCGGTCCGCCGTGTGGATTGTCCGGGTCGTCGGTGTTTCGGTACAGCATGGACAAGGTGACTTCTGTCAGCTTGATCGCCATGCCGAAGAAGCCCACGACCCACATCCAGAACACGGCGCCCGGACCTCCCAGGGAAATTGCCAGCGCAACGCCGCCGATGTTGCCGAGGCCTACGGTGGCCGACAGGGCGGCCGACAAGGCCTGGAAGTGGTTGATAGCGCCGGGGTCGTCCGGGCTGTCATAGCGCCCCCGCAGCACATGGGCGCCATGGGTCAGCGCCCGGTACTGGGAGAAACCGCTCCAGATCGTGAACAGCACGCCGGTGCCCAGCACCGCGAACAGCACGACGTTGTGCCAGAGAATGCCGTTGAGCGCCGCCATGAAAGCGTTCACCTGGTCCATGCGAAGTTCTCCGTGTTCTGCTCGGGGCGTCGCACGCCCGCCCCGGCCAGGGGAACCGACGGCCGCCTCATCATGTCGTTGTGAGGGCCCGGTGACAACCGGACCGGTGGATTGGGCCGGCCGCTGAGCCAGGGGAGTAGAATTGCCGCCTGTTCCTCCCGTCCCGGCCTCACATGTCTTCCTCCGTTTCGACCCGTCCGAGCATCACCCGAGAAGTCCTGGCCCTCGCCACGCTTGCGGGTCCTCTCGTGGTCAACAATCTCTCGATCGCGGGCATGAACTTCGCGGATGCGGTGATGGCGGGGCGCCTGGGCACCCGGCACCTGGCCGCGGTGGCCGTCGGCGGCGGCGCCTGGACGGTGGGATTTCTGTTCGGGCTCGGGGTCCTGATGGCGATCAGCCCGGTCTGCGCCCAGGCTTATGGGGCAGGCCGCAACGCTGACGTCGGCCGCTACATGCGCCAGGGCCTCTGGCTCAGCCAGGCCCTGGCGGTCCTGGTTGTCGTGCTCATCTGGAACATCGAGCCGCTGCTGTGGCGCATCGGGATCGAGGCCGAGCTGATCCCGCTGACCGTGGGGTATCTTCGCGCGGTGGTTTTCGGCGTGCCGGCCATGTACGCCTACCTGGCCCTGAGGTTCACGAGCGAGGGCATCGGATGGACCCGGCCGATCATGCTGGCTGCGGTCATCGCGCTCGTCGTCAACGTCACCGGCAACTGGGTCTTCATGTACGGCAAGCTGGGCTTTCCGGCAATGGGCGCGGTGGGCTGCGGCGTGGCTACCGCGCTGTCCATGACCTCGATGCTGGTTACCCTGTTTTTCTACATGCGCCGCCACCGCCGCTACCGACCATTCAGGCTGTGGCGCTTCGAAAAGCCCGACTGGAAGGCTATTCGGGAGATTCTCGGCCTCGGCCTGCCCATCGGCGGCAGCGTGGTGGCCGAGGCCGGCCTGTTCAGCGCGGCGGCCCTCATGATGGGGCGACTGGGCGCGACCCAGGTGGCAGCCCACCAGATCGCGATCAACTACGCGGCCACGATGTTCATGGTGCCGCTGGCCATCCATTCGGCGATCACCATCCGGGTGGGCCACAGTGTCGGCGCCGGCCGGCCGGATCTGGGCCGTCGCCAGGGCCTTACCGGAATTGCCGTATGCGGCCTGTTCATGACGGCCTCGGCACTCATGCTGCTGCTGCTGCGAGATCACATAACCGCCCTGTATACGCGGGATGAAGACGTACGGGCGGTGGCTTATAGCCTGCTGACCATGGCGATGATCTTTCAGATTTCCGACGGTCTTCAGGTCGGCGCGGCCGGCGCCCTGAGGGGCTTCAAGGACACCCGGGTCCCGATGCTCCTTAATGTCATGGCCTACTGGCTGATCGCGTTTCCCCTGGCCTGGTACCTGGGGGTGCATCGTGACGGCGGTCCACAGGCGGTCTGGGTCGCGCTGGTGGTCGGTCTCACGATCGCCGCCGGCCTTCTGAATGCCCGGTTCCTGTCCATTTCGCGGCGCTGAGCCGGTATCATTCCCGACTTTTTTGCATCCTGTTGCGGCCAATCCGCGAACCGGAACGCATCGAAGAACTCAGGGAAGTGGGGTGCTGCGCGTGGTCAGGCCCCGGGAGCGCGATTGATGAAGCCGACGAGATTCCTGCCTGTCCTCTTGCTTGCCCTTGTTTTTTCGGGCTGTTCCGAACCGGAGCCTGAATCTCCGGGTTCCGTGGCACCGGCCGGCGACATGACCGCCACCGCCGATGCTTCCGATACCGGCATGGCCGAGACCGACCCGGCTTCGGCCATGGACGGCCTGTACGCCGCCTATTTCGAGGACCTGCTGGCGCTTTACCCGACGCTTGCCACGAGCATCGGCGACCGTCGCTACAACGATCAGTACCCGAACACGCTTTCCCCGGCCCACCGCGAAAAAGCTCGGGCCATGCACGAGCGCTATCTGCGCGAGGCCCGGGCGATTGGTGATTCCGGGCTGACCGGCCAGGATCGCGTTAGCTACCGGATCTTCGTCCGCGCCCGCGAGGACGAATTGGCCGAGATGGAGTTCCCCCGGTGGCTCATGCCGATCAACCAGTTCCGAAATCCGGCCAACTCCTTCGCGCGGCTGGGTTCCGGTGCCAGCTCGCAGCCCTTCGAAACCGTTGAAGACTACGAGAACTTCCTCGGCCGCATGGCCGGGTTCCCGGTGTGGGCGGAGCAGGCGGTAACGAACATGCGGGAGGGCATGAGGACCGGTGTCGTACAGCCGCGGATCCTGATGGAGAAGGCCCTTCCGCAGCTTGCCGCACAGATCAGCGACGATCCGGAAGCGACGATGTTCTGGCGCCCGGTGGCGGCGATGCCGGACACCTTCCCCGAGGCGGATCGGGAGCGTCTGACGGCAGCCTATCGGGAGGCCATAGCCGGCCAGGTGATGCCGGCCTATCGAAATCTTCATGACTTCATCCGTGACGAATATTTGCCGGTCACCCGAAAGACCGTGGGCCTGTATGCGCTTCCGCGGGGGAGAGAGTGGTATGCGCAGCGCGTGCGCGAGTACACCACCACGGATCTCACGGCAGGAGAAATCCACGAGATCGGCCTGGCCGAGGTGGAACGGATTCACGGCGAAATGCGTGCGGTGATGGCCGAGGTCGGTTTCGAGGGAGAGCTGGACGACTTTTTCATTTTCATGAACTCCGACAGTCAGTTTTACTTCGAGCGGAAGGAAGACCTGCTGGCAGGGTACGAAGCCCTTCGGACGCGGGTGGACGCAGGGGTCGCGCCGCTGTTCAGGCTGACGCCGACCGCGGGCTACGAAATTCGGCCAGTGGAACCCTTCCGGGAAAAGAGCGCAGCCGGAGGTTCCTATCAGCGGCCCTCGGCCGACGGCAGCCGGCCTGGCATATTTTTCGTAAACACGTATGACCTGTCGGCCCGGCCGAGCTGGGCGATGGAGTCGCTGTTCCTGCACGAAGCGGTGCCGGGTCATCATTTCCAGATCGCCATCAACCAGGAGCTCGATGCTCTGCCGGCATTTCGGCGTTTCTCGTTTTACACCGCCTACACCGAGGGCTGGGCGCTCTACGCCGAGTCCCTGGGCAAGGCCATGGGCGTTTACGAGGACCCCTACCAGTACTTCGGCAAGCTCAATGCGGAACTCTGGCGCGCCGTGCGCCTCGTGGTGGACACGGGAATCCACGAAAAGGGTTGGTCCCGACAGGAGGTCCTGGACTTCATGTACGCCAACTCCGCCGTGAACGAAGCGCGTGCAGTCGCCGAAGCCGAGCGCTACATGGCGATCCCGGGCCAGGCCCTGTCCTACAAGATCGGCCAGCTAACGATCCAGGATCTCCGGGACCGGGCGCAGGCTTCGATGGGTGAGAATTTCGACATTCGCGCCTTTCACGCGACTGTTCTGGAGAGCGGGGCGTTGCCCCTGGACGTTCTCGAGGCCGAGGTGGAGCGCTGGATAGATGAGTCCCAGACCGGCGCGGCCGCTCGCTGATGCAGGTCCGCCGGAGGGCGGCTTGGGAGTTCCCGGTCGTTAGCGCTGGTGGAAGTCCGGGGGGGACCCGGCGAGGTAAGCCTGCTCTTCGGGGGTGCTCAGGCGGCCGACGATCTTGTTCCGGTGAGGAAAGCGGCCGAACCGGGCGATAACGTCGCGGTGCGCCACGGCCTGGCGGGTGAAGCCCGCGAAAAGGGGCCGAAGCGCGTCCGACACCTCGAGTTCGAGCTGCCGGTAGCGGTCCACCGCGGTTTCCTGGTCATGCAGCGACTCCGAGTGCAGGAGGGGCCGGAAGAAGAAGCAGCGCTCGACCGGCGATAGCTGCAGGTCCATCTGGCGGGCGAAGCCGTCGCGCATGAGATAGCGAGCCCGTCCGTCCCGCGAGAACGCCTCCGGCATACCCCGAAAGATGTTGCGGCGGATCTGGTCATGTAGAAGGATCAGGGCGAGACGGCCCCGGGCGGATTTCGCCCACCCGTCTAGCCTGACGGCCTCTGCTTCGCGAACCAGGCCTTCCAGGCGCTCCCCGATGGCCCGGTCCCGGTCCGCATCCTGACCGAACCAGAACTCCTGCCGCTCGGCCAGCGCCGCCGGATTCATGGGCGCATCCCCGAACCAGTAGCGGAGGAGGTCGTTGATCCTGGCATCGTCTGCGGTCATGGGTCTGCGCGTCTTGCGATTCGTCGGTAATACGGCAATACCCGAATATAGCCGAGTCCGAGGGAGCCAAGCGCCTTTGGAAATCGGCACACCCTCCGGGTCTCGCGGGTCCGGCCCGCCTCCCGGAGGAGCCCTTGCCCCTCGGCACCGCCGCCGCCGAGGGTCGTGCCTGAGCTCCCGACGGGGCGCTCAGGTGGGTCCCGGATTGCCGTCTATACTCGATTGACCGGTCAACCCGGAGGTCCCGAAGGTGACGGGGCAACCCATATTCAGCATCGGCCAGCTTGTCGTCCACCGCCGCTTCAACTATCGCGGTGTGGTCGTGGACGTGGACGCTTCGTTCCGGCAGTCCGATGCCTGGTACGAGGCGGTGGCCCTGACGCGCCCGCCGAAGGACGAGCCCTGGTACCGCCTGCTCGTGGACAACGCGGCGCACGAAACCTATGTGGCGCAGGTCAACCTCGAGGTGGACGACTCCGGGGACAGGATCATGCATCCCCTGGTCTGGCACTATTTCGAGGGATTCCGCAACGGTTCCTACGTGGTGTCTTCGCTCAGGAGCAACTAGCTTCACGGGCGCCGAGCGCCGTTTCCTAGTCCTGCAGGATCAGGACCCGGTCTTCCGGATCCGGCGTGAACAGGTCGGATTCGACCGGACCGGCAAACCCGCAAACCGAGCGCACAATGCAGGATTTCGGCCGATAGGTCTTCCGTAAGCTGCCTACGGGCAGGAACACCACTCTGAGCTTCCCATAGCGCGTTTCGTTGTCCGAGAAGTTGACGAAGTCGGCCGCAACCTCCTGATCCACGTCGGTCCCCGAACGAGTCAGCCGCGCAATGCCGGTCGCCGGCAGCGGACACTGCCCGGACTCCAGGTCGCAGCGACCCTGGCCCCAGCCGTCAGTTCGCCGGCCATAATCTTTGTCGACAATGAAGGCCTCCACCTTCACCACCTGTGCCTTCGGCGGAAGAATGACGCCGATTCGGGTCACCCCTGCCTCGTGGGCCGGCGGGATCTCTGCCCGATAGAGACGCGCCTTGTAAACGGGCCCGCTCTGCGTGCTGCCGGGACCGCCGGCCAGCGCAGGGACCGCCGGGGCGAGCATTAAGACGGCAAGAGCCCCGGCAGCGTAGACCTTGAATCGGGAGATGGTTCCTACCTCCGGTGCCTTTGTGCCGGAATTCGAATGCCTGTCAAGTGTAAGAGGATTTGACCTGTTCGCGGCGCTTTAGTTTTATAGGGGGTCGCGGCGGCCCGCAGGTCGGGTCGCCCGATCCGACAATAGCGGTACGCGACGCGGCGGCCCTCGAGGCGCCGCGCGACGGACCCGGCCCAGCGGAGGAGACAGCAGGGCCGGCATGGCGCCGGCAGGAGTTGCTATGCGCGTACCGCCCCAAAATGGTCTCTATCACCCCTCCTTCGAGAAGGACAGCTGTGGCTTCGGCCTGATTGCCAGTCTTCGTGGCGAAGCCAGCCACCACGTCGTCGAGACCGCGATGACGGCCCTGACCCGGCTGACCCATCGGGGCGCGGTAGCCGCCGACGGCAAGACCGGCGATGGGTGCGGCCTCCTGATGGCGCTCCCGGAGGGCTTCCTTCGGGACGTGGCGGGATCGCCCCTGGGGCTGACCTTCGGCGTGGGCCAGGTGTTTCTGCCCCGTGACGAGGCGGCGGCGGCCCGCTGCCGCGCCGAGCTGGACAAGCAGATCGGCGCTGCCGGTCTGACCGTTGTGACCTGGCGGGTAGTGCCCGTGGACCCGGAAGTCTGCGGAGAAGAGGCGCTGGCGTCCCTGCCGAGAATCGAGCAGGTCTTTGCCGAACCGGGCGAGGACATGGATCCGGCCACCTTCGAACGGCGTCTGCTGGTCGCGCGGCGGCGTACGGAGATGGCGCTGCGCGAGGAGGAGGGGGCGTTCTATCTGGCCAGCCTGTCCTGCAGGACTCTGTCCTACAAGGCGATGGTCATGCCGGTGCACCTGGCTCGCTTCTACCCGGATCTCGCGGACGCGCGCCTGACCTCGCGTATCTGCATGTTTCATCAGCGGTTTTCCACCAATACCTGGCCCGAATGGCGGCTTGCCCAGCCGTTCAGGTTCCTGGCGCACAACGGCGAAATCAACACGATCCGGGGCAACCGGAACTGGGCGGTGGCCCGCGGTCCGATCCTCAAAACCGATCTGCTCCCCGAACTCGCTGAGCTCACGCCGCTGGTGTCCATGAACGGCTCGGATTCCAGCAGTCTGGACAATATGCTGGAAGTGCTCGTGGCGGGCGGCATGGAGCTGGCCAAGGCGATCCGGCTCCTCATACCGCCGGCCTGGCAGACCGTGGATGACATCGACTCGGATGCGCGTGCCTTCTACGAGTACTACGGCATGCACATGGAGCCGTGGGACGGACCGGCCGGCATCGTGTTCACGGATGGTCGCCAGGCCGGCTGCGTGCTCGACCGCAATGGCCTGCGGCCGGCCCGGTACGTGGTCACGGACGACGGGCACATCACGATTGCCTCGGAGATCGGCGTGTGGGACTACGCGCCGGCCGACGTCGTGGCAAAGGGCCGGCTCGGCCCGGGCCAGATGCTGGTCGTTGACACCGCCACCGGGGAGATTCTCGGAACCGGCGATATCGAGGATCGCCTGAAAACCCGCCATCCGTACAAGGAATGGCTGCGGCGCGGCGTCCAGTACCTGGAGTCGGAGCTGATCGATCCGCAGCTGCTGGCCGAGCCCATGGATCGCTCGAAGCTGCGTTCCTACGAGAAAATGTTCAACGTCAGCCGCGAGGAACGCGACGAGGTGCTCCGGCCGCTGGCGGAGGCGGAAGCTGAAGCCGTGGGCTCGATGGGCGACGACACGCCGCTGCCGGTCCTGTCCCGGCGGGTCCGCTCCCTGTTCGATTACTTCCGCCAGCAGTTTGCCCAGGTCACCAATCCGCCCATCGATCCGCTTCGCGAACGGGTAGTGATGTCGCTGGAGACCCAGATCGGACCGGAGCGCAATGTGCTGGAGCCCGAGGCCGGCCACGCCGAGCGGATCGTCATGAATTCACCGGTGCTCTCGCAGCGGAAATTCCGCCAGATCCTTGCGATACAGGGACGCGGCGGCGGCTTCTGCGTGGTCGATCTGAACCGGCCCGAAACCGTGAGTCTGACTGCTGCCCTCGACCAGATATGCGCCGAGGTCGAGGCGGCCGCTCGCGCCGGTTGCCTGATTATCGTGTTGTCCGACCGGGAGATGCGCAAGGGGCATGTGCCGGTGCACGCCCTGCTGGCGACCGGTGCCGTCCATCATCACCTGGTCAGCACGGGGCTGCGCTGCGCCTGTAACCTGATCCTGGAAACCGGCGTCGCCCGGGATCCACACCAGTTCGCCTGTCTGATCGGCTACGGTGCCACGGCGATTTATCCCTATCTCGCCTACGAGGTCCTGCATGACATGACCCGGACCGGTGAGCTTCGAGTGGATCGCAATCGCGGTCGCCAGCTGGGACGCGGCTACCGCCGGGGTATTCGCAAGGGGCTTTTCAAGATCATGTCCAAGATGGGCATCAGCACCATTGCCAGCTACCGAGGCGCTCAGCTCTTCGAAATCGTGGGGCTGAACGAGGAAGTCGTGGAGCGCTGCTTCGTCGGGACCGTCAGCCGGATCCAGGGAGCCAACTTCGAGGATCTCCATTCCGACCAGCTGACCCTGTCTCAGAGGGCCTGGAGTCAGCGGGCCGAAGTGGAACAGGGTGGCCTGCTGAAGTATGTCCACGGCGGCGAATACCACGCTTACAACCCGGACGTCATTGCTTCGCTCCAGGCGGCGGTCCAGACCGGTGACTACAGCCTCTACGAACAATACGCGCGGCTGGTGAACGATCGCCCGCCCGCGGTATTGCGGGACCTCCTGGACCTGACTCCCGCCGGCGATCCGGTTCCTCTTGAGCAGGTCGAGCCGGAGGAGGCCATTCTGCGGCGTTTCGATTCGGCCGGGATGTCCCTGGGGGCGCTGTCACCGGAGGCCCATGAGGCCCTCGCAGTGGCCATGAACCGGCTGGGCGCACGCTCGAATTCCGGCGAAGGTGGCGAGGATCCCGCCCGCTACGGCACCGAGCGGATGTCCAAGATCAAGCAGGTGGCGTCGGGACGTTTCGGGGTCACGGCCGAGTACCTGGTCAACGCCGAGGTCCTGCAGATCAAGGTCGCCCAGGGCGCAAAGCCCGGCGAGGGCGGCCAGCTGCCGGGCCACAAGGTCAACGAGATGATCGCGCGGCTTCGCTATGCCCGCCCCGGGGTCGGATTGATTTCGCCGCCGCCGCACCATGACATCTATTCCATCGAGGACCTGGCTCAGCTGATTTTTGACCTCAAACAGGTCAATCCGGCGGCGCTCGTGTCCGTCAAGCTGGTGTCCGAACCAGGTGTCGGGACGGTTGCCGCCGGTGTCGCCAAGGCCTACGCGGACCTGATCACCATTTCCGGGTATGACGGCGGGACCGGCGCCAGTCCGCTGACGAGCGTGAAGTACGCGGGCAGCCCCTGGGAAATGGGCCTGGCGGAAACCCACCAGGTGCTCCGTGCCAACGGCCTGAGAAGCAAGATCCGGCTGCAAACCGACGGCGGCCTGAAGACCGGGCTCGACGTTCTGAAGGCGGCCGCGCTGGGGGCCGAGAGTTTCGGCTTTGGCACGGCCCCTATGGTCGCCCTGGGGTGCAAGTACCTGAGGATCTGTCATCTCAACAACTGCGCCACGGGCGTTGCGACCCAGAACAACGTGCTGCGCCGGCGGCACTTCATCGGTCTGCCCGAAATGGTGATGAACTACTTCCAGTTCGTGGCCCGGGAGGTCAGGGAGCGATTGGCCGCGCTGGGCATGCGCAGCCTCGATGAACTCATCGGCCACAACGAGCGCCTGGCGCTCAAGGACGGTGCGACACGGCGTCAGCAGCGCCTGGACCTGAGTCCGGTTATCGCGGACGGGGGCCTGGATGCCGGCCTGCCGCGGTTCTGCACGGAGCCGAGCAACCCGCCGTTCGACCGGGGCGAGCTGGCCGAAAAGATGGTCGAGGACACCCGGGCCTGCATCGAGGAGAAGCGCGGCGGAACCTTTCACTATCGGGTCAGCAATTTCCACCGCTCGGTGGGCGCCCGGCTCTCCGGGGAAATCGCGCGCCGCTGGGGCAACCACCTCATGGAAGAGAAGCCCGTGGTGCTGCGCCTCCAGGGCTCGGCGGGTCAGAGTTTCGGGGTCTGGAACGTGGGTGGGCTGCACATGAACCTGGAGGGCGATGCCAACGATTACGTCGGCAAGGGCATGGCCGGTGGCAAGCTCGTAATCTACCCGCCCACGGGCAGCCGCTTCGTCGCCAGCGAGACGGCGATCATCGGCAACACCTGCCTTTACGGTGCCACGGGCGGCTGGCTCTATGCGGCCGGATGCGCGGGCGAACGCTTTGCGGTACGCAATTCGGGTGCTTCGGCGGTCGTTGAAGGCGTCGGCGACCATGGCTGTGAATACATGACCGGCGGCGTGGTGGCCGTGCTGGGCCGCACCGGCATGAACTTCGGGGCGGGGCTGACCGGCGGCTTCGCCTATGTGCTCGACCTGGAACGGGATTTCGTGGACCGGTACAACCACGAGCTGATCGACATACACAGGATTACCCCCGAGAGCATGGAAGCAAATCTTCATCATCTTCGAACCCTGGTCGCCGCCCATGTCCGCGAGTCGGGCAGCGCCTGGGGGCGGCAGATCCTCGACGACTTCCGCGAGTACTTGCCCAAGTTCTGGCTGGTCAAGCCCAAGGCCGCCGACCTGGAGACGCTCATCGATTCACTCCGCCAGGCCGCCTGATATGACCGAACGCCCGCTGCAGTTCATGGAGATCGCCCGCGAGGACCCGGAGAAGACGCCGGCCGAGGCGCGCATCCACCACTTCGACGAGATCTATGGCCAGTACGGACCGGACCAGGCCGCAGACCAGGCCGGGCGTTGCCTGGGCTGCGGCAACCCGTACTGCGAGTGGAAGTGCCCGGTGCACAACTACATTCCGAACTGGCTGAAGCTCGTGGAGGACGGCAACCTGTTCGAGGCCGCAGAGCTTTCCCACCGGACCAACTCGCTGCCGGAGATCTGTGGCCGCGTCTGCCCCCAGGACCGCCTCTGCGAGGGCGCCTGCACCCTGAACGACGGATTCGGCGCAGTCAGCATCGGCAGCATCGAGAAATACATCACCGACGAGGCCATCAAGCTCGGCTGGCGGCCGGACCTGTCCCACGTGCGGGATACGGGCAAGGAAGTTGCGGTTGTCGGCGCGGGTCCCGCCGGCCTGGCGGTTGCCGATGTGCTGGTTCGAAACGGCGTGCGCCCGGTCGTGTTCGATCGCTATGACGAGGTTGGTGGCCTGCTGACGTTCGGGATTCCGCCCTTCAAGCTGGAGAAGGAGGTCGTGCGGCGGCGGCGAGCCCTCATGGAGGAGATGGGCGTGGAGTTCGTCCTCGGCACCGAGGTGGGCCGGGACATTTCCGTTGACCAGCTCGAGCAGCAGTACGACGCGGTGTTCCTCGGCCTGGGAACCTATCGGTCGGTGCGCGGCGGCATGCCCGGGGAGGACCTGCCCGGAGTGGTCGAGGCGTTGCCGTACCTGATTTCGAACATTCGCCGGGAGATGGGGATTCTCCGAGCCGATGAGCCCTTTGTCTCCATGGCCGGAAAAAACGTCGTTGTGCTCGGCGGCGGGGACACCGGAATGGACTGCAACCGGACCTCGATTCGCCAGGGTGCCGAGAGCGTCACCTGCGCCTACCGCAGAGACGAGGAGAACATGCCGGGCTCCCGGCGCGAAGTCCGCAATTCCAGGGAGGAAGGCGTGCGATTTCTCTTCAATCGCCAGCCGGTGGAGATCATCGGGTCCGATGCGGTCGAAGGCGTGAAGGTCGTGCGCACTCAGCTCGGCGACCCCGGTCCGGGTGGCCGTCGCCGTCCGGAGCCGGTGCCGGGCACCGAGGAAGTCCTCCCGGCCGATGCGGTCATCGTGGCTTTCGGATTTCGCCCCAGCCCGCCGGACTGGATGAACGCCCTTGGCGTCGGTCTCGAAGCGGATGGCCGGGTGCAGGTTCACCGCGGTGGACCCTATCCTTTTCAGACCGCCAATCCAGCGGTATTCGCCGGAGGAGACATGGTGCGCGGCTCGGACCTCGTAGTGACTGCGGTCTTCGAGGGCCGTGAGGCGGCACGCGGCATTCTCCAGTGGCTCGGCGTCTAGGCAAGCCCGCCGGGATGGGCGGACGGTGGCCGTCTGCGTGGGCGCTTTTCCTGGCAGGCCTCTGGCTAATGGCCCCGGGGGCGAGCGCCCAGCCCGCGGAGAGCCGCCCCGATGTGGACTCCGCTGTTGCGGACGTCGAGCCCAGGCTGATTGCCTGGCGTCGCGACATCCACGAGAACCCCGAACTGGGCAACCGGGAAACGCGCACGGCTGACCTGGTGTCGCGCCACCTCGAGGCGCTTGGCCTGGACGTGCGCACCGGCATTGCCCACACCGGCGTGATCGGCGTGCTGAAGGGGGGGCGGCCCGGTCCGGTCGTTGCCCTGCGCGCCGACATGGACGCCTTACCGGTGACGGAGCAGACTGGCCTGCCGTTCGCATCGACGGTCCGTTCCACCTACAACGGCCAGGAAACCGGGGTCATGCATGCCTGCGGCCACGACGCCCACGTGGCGATCCTGATGGCTGCGGCCCAAGTGCTGGCTGGACTCAGGGAACAGATCGCCGGAACCGTGCTGTTCATCTTTCAGCCGGCGGAGGAAGGCGCCCCGCAGGGCGAGCAGGGTGGTGCGGAACTCATGCTCAAGGAGGGCGTGTTTCGGCCCCTTCGGCCGGAGGCGATCTTCGGCCTGCATGTGACCTCCAGCCAGGCCAGCGGCGTCCTGACCTACCGGGCGGGGCCCGCCATGGCGAGCGCTGATCGTTTCCAGATCGTGGTGCGGGGCCGGCAGACCCACGGCTCGCGTCCCTGGTCGGGCGTGGACCCGGTGACAGTGACCGCCCAGATCGTGCTTGCCCTGCAGACGATATCCAGCCGCCAGGTGGATGTGACCCGGGCGCCGTCCGTGATCAGTGTAGGCAGCATTCACGGCGGCATTCGGAACAACATTATTCCCGAGAGCGTTGAGCTCATCGGAACGATCCGTACGTTTAGCGAACCCATGCGCCGGGATATCCACCGGCGCATCGAGCAGACCGCCACGAGCATCGCGGCCAGCGCCGGCGCCGAGGCGGAGGTCGTGATCGGACAAGGTGTGCCGGTTACGGTCAACGATCCCGAACTGACCCGGCGCATGCTGCCGACTCTGGAGGCGGTGGCCGACGACAGCCGATTGCTGGAGTCCTCCCTGGTAACGGGAGCTGAGGATTTCTCGTTTTTCGCGAACGAAGTGCCCGGACTCTATTTCTTCCTGGGCGTCACACCGGCGGGGCAAAATCCCGCGACTGCGCCGTCAAACCACTCGCCTCGGTTCTATGTCGACGAGTCGGCGCTGCCAACCGGCGTACGGGCCTTGAGTTACCTGGCCCTGGATTACCTTGCGACCGGCGGGACGGCAGCGGCGCCCTGAAGCCGGGCCGGGTGATCCTGGCGGTGATGGTTGCGCCTAGGCGGCCTCGCGCACCGAATCCCGGGCCCGTTCGGGAGCAATGAGCCAGTCCCCATCGGCGGGCGCGGCTTCGAAGCGAAATCCCTCGAGAAACGCTCCGCCTTCCTTACCGGGCGACTCGGCTTCCAGGGCCGCCGGCCGGCGCTCGGCGTGCTGTACGTCGAAATACCGCTCCGGTGCATCCGGGTGCCTGCAGGCCAGTCCGGCCACCTCGAACAGGATGCTGGCGCCGCCGCTGCGGTCCTCTGCCTGCGTGCGATACGCGAGGCAGGCACCGCTGTGGCCTTCCGCCGGCTCGACCGTCACCGAGCGCACGACGAATCGTTCGGGGTCGGGGCTTGCCCCCTTGGTCTCGCGAACCCAGGTTTCGAAGGCCCTGGGACCTTCCACGCCCCCGGGCATCGGGCCGGTCAGAACGGCCACGCTGAACGAATGAGCGGGATCCTGCTGGCGCCGCATCCAGACCAGGGAACGGCTATCGCTGCGAACGTGAATCCAGGAGGGCCCGAAAGGCGGCAGCACCGAGAAACCCGGAAATGCGCTGCGCCGCGCCTCCTCGGCCGCCACGGCCAGAGTCAGCGTGACGGAGATCGCCAGTGTCGCCATGATGGCGACCAGCCTCCTAGCCCGCATGGGCGTTCGAATCGGCGAGGGCGGAAATCCGCGCCTCGGGAAAGCGCATGCGAAATTCCGGGATCCAAGTCGCGGCCATCACGTTCGAGGCGTCCAGGCCGCCGAAGGTCTCGTCTGCCGCCGACAACTCGTGGACCCGGGCATAACGGGCCTTGCCCGAGGCAGTTGGAGCCAAAGTGAAGCGCTGGCCGGCGTAGTCCTGGGTGAGGGTGCGCATTCTCGCTCCCAGCAGCCAGCCCGGGAAGGGCAGGGCCGGACCCTGCTTGCCGATGTCCAGCGAGGCCAGCAAGCGGCCGTCCACCGACATCCGGATGCGTTCCCGGCCGGTCCCCTCGGCCTGGCGCTCGAAGTCCGCGCGGTCCTTCGGGATACCCCAGTTGCGACGGCCGTTGACGACGCTTTCCCAGGTGCTTACGAAGATCCGCCCGATGCTCCATGTCCGGGTCTCGCCGAAGCGGAAACGACCGGGAATATAGAGCAACTCCCGGTACGGTCCGGCCGGGGACTCGGCGTAGTCCACGAACATGACGATGGCCGGCCCGCCGGCATACTCCGCCTCCGGGGCGGTGGCCAGCACCGGGCTGGCTAACGCCTGGCGGAGCAGGATAATGCATCCTTCGCCGCGCAGGTCCCACGGCGGTGGAACCGGCGCGACCTCCGGAAGCCCGGAGTCCGGCACGAGTACACCGCCCGGAACTGCGGATCGACTCATCGTGGTCGGTTCTGGGTTGCCTGTCAGCCGGCCGCCGGCGTCACTTCGACAAGCCGGCCGCTGCCCACATCGAACAGATAGCCTGAGACCTCGATATGGTCTCCCACGAGGGGGTGCCGGCGAATTCTCTCGACGTCCTCTGCAACGCTGCCCTGGGGGTCGGCGATCGTGTGCCACTTCATAAAGCGGCCCTCCGGAGAACCATGGCCTTCATGCACGTTGCGCCAGCCGGTCTCTCCGTACTCCGCCGTTTCGAGACTGGTCGAAAGCAACTCGCCCATGATTTGGTCGGTAAAGGTCTCCATGCCGCAGTTGGTGTGGTGAACGACGAACCATTCGTCGGTTCCCAGCAGCTTGTGGGAGATGATCAACGACCGGATGGCATCATCGGTAGCCCGGCCGCCGGCGTTGCGGATCACGTGGGCGTCGCCTTCGGCAAGGCCGGCAAAACGCGCCGGATCGAGACGGGCGTCCATGCAGGTCAGCACGGCGAAACGGCGTGCCGGCGGCATCGCCAGCTCGCTCTTGTCGCCAAACTCGCTGGCATAGGCCTCGTTGGCCGCAAGAATTTCGTCGCGGGTCGAACTCATACGGGCACTCCTGGTGGATTCAAATCAAGGGCAAGGCCGCGATCCGACCGCGGCAACCGGCCGCCCTGAATGTAGCGCAGTCTCGTGGTGAACGGGATCGCCGGCTGCCGGTGAAAGCGGGTTCAGGACAGGTTGCGTCCCGCCAGCACGTAGAGGGGCCAGCGGATGACGTGGGCACGGCCCGGATCACCCCACGCGTCGGCGAGTTCATCCTGCACCAGCAGCAGCGGATCCCGCGATTTCGCCGCCTTGTACTTGGCAACCGCCGACCAGGTTTCGAGATACCCCGTCAGTCTTGCCAGTCCCCACTCGGCGTCCATCTCGAAGGGGGGCGGGGCCAGCCGCGCGTAGGGGAACGGCAGCTCGGCGTAGCCTTCGTCCACGTGGCGCCGTTCGACCGGCCAGTAGGGTCCGAGTATGTCCTTGTAGAGCCGGCGGATGATCGGGTTCAGATGGGGGCCGGCGTCCATGAGCCCGTAGGACCAGGCAGCGATGACGGCGCCCGGCCGGGCTACCCGGCGAACCTCGGCGTGAAACCCTTCCCCGTCCAGCCAGTGCAGAGACTGAGCTACCGTGACGGCGTCCACGGAGTTTTCCTCAAGGCCGCTCTCTTCTGCCCTGGCCACCGAGTAATGCACGCCGGGCGTCGCGATTCCTTTGCCGATCTGTGCCTGGCTCGCGTCGGTTGCATAGACGCTGTCGAAATGGCGGGCGAGGGCTACCGCTGCCTGGCCGCTTCCTGTCGCGCAGTCCCAGACCGCCCGCGTTCCCGGAGCCTGGCTGGCCAGCCAGGCAAAAAGCGGATCAGGATACCCCGGCCGATAGCGCCTGTAGCTCTGTGCCTGGGCCGAGAAATGATCGGCGAATCCGGCGGCTGGCGCCGGTGACGCGGAACGCGAATCTGTTGACATGCCGTCTCCTGGCGGGTGAATGCCCTGTGTTAGAGGCCTCAGTGAAATTCTAGTTCATGCCCGGCGCTCGTGACCGGTCGCGTTATCCACGGGAGGGAGCTATTGACGAAGTTTCGCGGGTAGCCAGCACCCATGCGGTAACCACGAGGGCCGCCTCGAAGGCCATCGCTATCAGGATGGCTTGTCCGGGAGTTCCGTCGAGGACCAGGGACACCAGCCTGCCGAACACGTAGCCGCCGTTCAGCAGTGCGACCAGCCCCAGGCCCGCGCGCCGCCAGCCGGAAGAGGCGGCGGCGAAGAACAGGAACAGGCCGACCGCGATATTGAGCCCGCCGTAGCTGCCGCGCAGGTCGCTCATCGCGTTGACGTGGTCCAGGTCGATAGTGAGATAGGCCAGCCCGGAATCGGGAGACACCAGCACCCAGAGACCGAAGCCGGTGTAGACAAGCGCACAGAAAATCAGAAACCCGCGACTCATGACCCGCTCCGGATGACGATGGTGGTGGCTTCGACGGCCGGCGCAGAGGGGATTCCACGGATCGCCTCCACGGGGGCTGGAAGGTGCCCCGTCATGCCCGTGGTCGCGCGCCGCGTCGCATCGGCTTGAAGCCGGGCTGGGCGGCAACCCGGTCCAGCCAGTCTCGTATGGCGGGAAAATCGTCCAGGGCGAAGCCGCCCTCGTCGGCTACGTGGGTGTAGGCGAACAGGGCGATATCGGCGAGGCTGATGGCGGCGGCGCCGAACCATGCATGAGCTCCCAGGTGTTCCTCCATGCGTCGCAGCGCCTTGAGTCCCGGCTCGCGGCGACGGAGGGTTTCCTCGGACTGGGCCGTCTCGCCTCCGAACATCAGGCCGAAGCGTGACGTGGCGATCCAGACCTCGTGGCTGTTCTGTTCCCAGAACATCCAGCCGAGAACCGCCGCCTGTTCTGCCGGGTCCACGGGCCAGAATTCGGCTGTCCCGGCCGAGAAAGAACAGGATGGCGTTGGACTCCGGCAGATAGGCGCCGGGCGCGTACTCCAGCATCGGCACCCGGCCGGCCGGGTTCTTCTCGAGGAATGCCGGGCCGCGGGTTTCACCGGCCAGCGCATCCACGGCCACCCATTCATAGGGCCGGCCGAGCAGGTCCATCAGCAGGCACGGCTTGTAGCAGTTGCCCGAGTCCGCCATGGCATGAACACGTGGTACGAACAGCTCGGTCATTTCGGGTGCTCCGTGTCTGCCGCGTCTACGGGCTTTCCACGCAAATCATGCTCGCCTGCATCGACGCCAGCATCCGGCCTTCGAGACCGTCTTCGCGCAGCTCCCCCTGGCAAACCGTGACCCGGCGGCCGGCCTTCAGGACCCGACCCTCGGCCAGGTAACGGTCGGCCCGGGCCGGCCGGAGCATATTGATCTTGAACTCGATGCTCAGGACGCCCGAGCCCGGCGGCATGACGCTGCCCGCGGCGCAGCCGAGAGCTGTGTCCACGACGGTCGCAATGATCCCCGCGTGGAGAAAGCCATCCTGCTGGGTGAAGGCGTCATCGTGTGCCATGGCCACGCGGACGAGGCCGGGCTCGAAGTGCACGATCGACGCGCCCAGCGTGGCCATTACCGCCTGGCGGGCAAAAATCTCGCGGGTGCGTTGCTCGGCTTCGGCAAGTGGGTCATTCAAGAGAGGAGTCCTCTTTGAGGGGTAGATCGATCGTGAAACGGACACCGTCCGGGCTGTTGCGGACCATGATATCGCCCCTGTGATGACGCGCGATGATTCGCGCGATGTAGAGCCCGAGGCCCAGATGCGCCGAGGGGCCGCCGTCGGCGGAGCGGTCGCTGACCATGCGCTCGAACAATCGTTGCCGAAGCTCGTCCGGGATTGCCTCGCCCGGATTGGTCACGCTCAGCCGCGCACGGCTTCCCTCCCTGTGCAGGCCCAGGACGATGGTTTCATTGGGGGCGGTGAAGTCCACGGCGTTATCCACGAGCTTGTCCACCATCTGGGCCAGCAGGTCGGGGGATCCCGTGACAAGGGCGTGCAAGTCATCGGCAACGGAGGTCTGGAAGCGGTGCCGCGGGTGGGCTCCTGCGTAGGCCTTCGCCAGTTCGGTGACCAGCTCGACCAGGTTGACCGACTGGTTTTCCCGTACCGACAGGGCTTCCTCGATGCGGGTCGCTGCACCCAGGGCTTGCACAAGAGCCGCAAGCCGGTCGGCACCCTGGCGGGCCCTCTCCACATAGCCGGCGGTGTCGCCGGGCAGCGCCCCGGCTTCGAGATTGTCCAGCGATGACCGCACCACGGCGATGGGTGTTCGCAGTTCGTGGGTCAAGCTTCTGGCCGAGGGTTTCGAGATACCGGTTGTGTTCCCCGATACGGGCGATCAGGGCTTCAAAGCGCCGGGCGAGGTCCCCCAGTTCGTCCTGGCTGCCGGTCCCGGGCAGCCTGCGGGGCAGGGGATCGCCGTCCTCGTCTCCAACCCGGGTGGCCGCCGCCAGGCGCCGGATCCGCAGCGACAGCCACAACGCGAATCCGAGCAATACCGCCCCCGCCGCGAGGCTGGCACCGAGCGTGAGCCCGAGCAGACGGGTCAGCGCCTGATCGCGGAGGGTCAGGATCGCCCGGGTATCCTGTTCGGCCACGACGCCACCCACGATCTGTCCCTCGCTGGTGACCGGGACCGCAACCGAAAGCAGAGCCCGGTCTTCGAGATCGGACCCGTACCAGGCCTGGCCGGGCCGGCCGGCCAGCGCAGCCTCGATGTCGGGCCCGTTCAGGCGGCCGGGCGCCTCTAGAGGCCGCGGCCCGGTGGCGGGTCCGTCGCCGAGCGCGACTCGATAGATCCATCCCACCAGGCCGCCCGGCGGGATGTCTCTGGCACTGCTGTTTCCCGTCGGGGGCGTGGATGCGAGGCGCCACCCGGCGGAGTTGACCAGGGTCAGCCGCGCGTCGGCCTGCGACAGTCCGGCCAGCTCCCGCTCGAGGGCGGGCCGGGGCCGGACCAGGTGCCCCGGGAGACCCTCGTAGCTGGCTGATTCGGCCCCGTCGTCGCGGACCACGCGAAAGCCGAGCCGGTCCCGGGTTGCCGCGAGCGGCAGGCGCAGCTCGACCTGAAAGCCCCGGCTCGTGTCCGTCCAGGCCCCGGTGATCGGGAGCGGCGTAGCGAGGCGGAACGGCCCCGGCGCCTCCACGGCAACGCCTGCCTCGTCCCAGCCGGCGGCGATCACCAGGCGGTCACCGGCTATGCCCGGCTCGGCGTGTTGAACCGACGGCGTGTCCACCTCGATGAACAGATAGACGAAGTTCCCGTGCACGCCGGCAACATGGCTGATGCCGCTGCTGCCCCCGAGTGGCTCCAGGGCGCCGGGCGGGAGACTCCAGTCGTCGCTGTATCCATCCAGCGTGGGGTGGCTTTCCAGATCGTAGGCATACAGGTCATGGGCCGTTGCTGGCCGGGGCATCTCCGTTAGCCCGGGCAGGCGCGCCTCGAGGACGTTGGCAGCCATACCGGTGGTGGCCAAAAGGGACCGGACCTGGCCCTGGCGCAGGGCGGACTCGACTTCCTGCAGATACTGGCATCCCGCCCAGGGGAGAACGAGAAACACGAGGCTGACCAGCAGCAGTCGGCCCGGTAGCTTCATGTGCCGGCGGCAGGCTCCACCCAGCGGTAGCCCATGCCGTAGACGGTGCCAATGGCGTCGAAGGACGGATCGGCCGCCTGGAATTTCCGCCGTATGCGCTTGATCTGCGACGTGATGCTGGCGTCGTCGAGGACCACGCTGGCGGCGTCCATCAGCTGCTGCCGGTTCTTGACGTGGCCCGGATGGCGGGCAAGGGCGTGCACGATCCAGAATTCGGTCAGGCTCAAGCCGGCGTCGTCTCCCTTCCACCGGGCGGACAAGCGGCCCATGTCCAGTTCCAGGTCCCCGCGGCGCAGTATCTCTTCCGCGGACGCCGGCTGGCTCAGGGCCTCTAGGCGACGAAACAGGGCGGCCACCCTGGCCGTCAGGTGCGGCAGACTGATGTCCTTGGTGAGGTAGTCGTCTGCGCCGAGCCTGAGCCCCGACACGGCGTCCAGATCACTGTCCCGGGCGGTCAGGAAAATGATGGGCAGGGTGGCGGACCGGGCTCTTAGTTCGCGGCAGAGATCAAAGCCGCCTTCGGCCTCCGGGCCCAGCCCGATGTCGATCAGCACCAGGTCCGGAAGACGGGCATCGAATGCGTCCAGGGCCTGGATGCGGCCCTCATAGCCGTTCACGCGGTAGCCCTGGCGTTCCAGGGCTGCGGTGTAGTTGGCCCGTATGGCGGGTTCGTCCTCGACTACGGCGATCGTCAGGGTCACGGCGTCCTCGTTATCGAATACGTCATCGAGTACCAGCGGCCATTCTAGCGATCCTGCCGTCGCCACGGGGGGCCGTCAGAATTGATCATATTCGGCCCGGAATCCGCCATGGCTGGTCATCGCGCCGTCCGGGCCCGGGGTTGTCATGGGCTTCGTCGTCCAAATAGCCCGGAGCCCCGTCATGACTGATTCGCCTGGTCCCCTGTCCAAGTCCCTGCCGAGACGCCATACCCGGTCCACGCACCGCACGCCGTCGCGGGCGCTATCGCTGAATCAGCCCCTGGAGGTGCGCCTTTCGCGAGCCCGCATGGTTCTGCTCAGGAGAGGGGAGGAACGTTTCGGGTGGCTGGCCCTGTGTGTCGCGATTTCCGTTGGTCTGCTTGCGGTAACGGGTATGCCGGCGGACGCCCGGGCTGACGGCGTCGTTCTCCTGGTGCCGAGAATCGCGGCGCACATTCCGGCTCGGCTCGACCCAGGCCCTGAGGGGCCGGTGGTTTCCGCCGGCGATGCCGCCCTGGTGGATCTCGTGGAGAACGAACTGGTGTGTCTGCAGCAGGACGGCCGGCCCCTGGCCTGGTACCGGGTGCTGCGTACGGGTGGAAATGCTCGCCATCGCCGGGGCGCGCTGGCGATTCGCTCTGACGATGCGCCGCCACGAACCCTTGCGGCGACGGCCTTGCCGGTGCCGAACCCCTTTCGGCTCCGGTCGGTGAAATCAGCGGGACCGACTCAGTCCTGGCGCCTGCCTGGAAATCCGCATGGACATGCGGGAGGGCGACGGTCAGGGCCTTCTGCAGGCGATCAGCCCTCCACGAGCCGGGCGACCAGAAAACCCAGGTAGGTTCCGAGCCCGGTGCCGAGGCTGCCCACCAGGATGGCGGGAAGCAACAGGTCGCCCCGGCCGAGACTCTTCGCCAGGGCCAGCGCGGAGGTGCCGCCGCCGATATTGGCCTGGGAAGCCACGGCGATCAGGTCCCAGTCATGGCGCAGCAGGGATCCCACGCCGAACAGAACCGCTCCGTGCACGGCCATCAGGATGGCGACGAAGGCGAACAACGCGAGGCCGAGCTGGCCAAGATCCGCCAGGGCCGACACATCGGCATGGGCCCCGATCACGGCCAGGAACAGGTACACGGCAAGCATGCCCAGGACGCGGCTGCCCCTCAGTCGTCCGAGGGCCGGAATCTGTGCAAGCAGGAGCGCACCGGTGGTCAGAATCAGGAGCGACGGTACCTCCACGCCCAGGGCCGACAGCTCCGATGCCGCCAAGTTGGACAACCAGGTGGCGGCCAGGCCCAGCGTCAGCAGCAGGGCCAGGTCCAGGGGCGACACGGTCTCGGTGTCTTCGTGGTGGCGCAGCGCCTCCCGCTCGTCGGCAAACTGCTCCATGACGACTTCCCGCCTCGGCAGCACGCCGTGCAGAATTTTCGGCAGAATCAGCGTGGCGATCATCCAGACCGAGGTCATCAGGTTGTCCACCGCCACGGCCCCGGCGTACAGGCCGCCCTCCTCGACGATGCCGTAGTGCAGCGCCAGCGTATTGAAGTTCAGGCTGCCGCCGGTATAGGTGGCGGCAAACATGCCGCCCAGGGGAGCCGCCAGCCCGCCCACCAGCGTTTCCATCCCGGTCAGCTTCAGCGCCAGCAGCACGCCGAGCAGGGTCCCGGCCGAACCCAGCAGGAACATGACAAGCATGGGCAGGCCCGCTGCCTTGAGCTCCCGCAGGTTCACTTCCAGCATCAGGAAGAAAATGCTCAGGGGTGCGGCGTAGGCGAACACCCCGTTGTAGACGGGCTGCGTGCCGTCGCCGGCGGGCAGCAAGCCCAGGTTGGCCGCCAGCGCGGCCAGCAGAATCACAAGCAGTGCGGCCCCTAGATGACGGGCGGCCGTGTTGCGTGCGAGCCATTCCGCGGCCAGCACGAGCGCAAAGAGTCCGGCAAGGACATAGAGGGGGGCATCGATCACGGGCATCGGTCCTTCGCAGCGCGGGTCCAGGGCCCGGCGCCGTGCCGGGCCTTCCCCAAACCGCTACAGTATGCGGCCCGTGGACCGCGATAGGGAGCCTTCCCGTGCGACTTGCCCTGATCCAGGACCCGCCGGTTTTTCTGAACCTCGCCGAAAGTACGGGTCTCGCCTGCCAGCTGCTCGAGGCCGCCGGTACCGGCGCTGCGGATCTCGTGGTCTTTCCCGAGACGTGGCTTCCGGGCTATCCGGTGTGGCTTGATGACGCGCCGTCCGCCGCACTTTGGGATCATCCGCCGGCGAAGACCCTGTTTCGCGCCCTCAGGGACAACAGTCCCCGGGTGGACGGTCCGGAGATCGACGCGATTCGCGCGGCGGCAGAGAGCGCCGGTACGGACGTGGTGATCGGGATTCACGAGAAAGACGGCAACACGCTCTACAACAGCATGCTGTTCATCACCGACGGCGGCCGGAATCTGGCGGTGCACCGCAAGCTGGTTCCTACGTATACGGAACGCCTGCTGTGGGGCCGGGGCGACGGCAGCGGCCTGGTGACTGTCGAAACGCCCTATGGCTGCCTGGGTGGCCTGGTCTGCTGGGAGCACTGGATGCCGCTGGCCCGTGCCGCCCTGCATGCCCGCCGGGAAACCATCCACGTGGCCCAGTGGCCCTGGGTCAAGGAGATGCACCAGGTGGCCAGCCGCCACTACGCGTTCGAAGGCCGGTGTTTCGTTGCCGCGTCCGGGTCGCTGCTCACCCGGGGAGAGGTGTTGGCCGGGCTGGAATCGCTGGGATCTGGCTACGCCGCCGCCGGAGAGGTCCTGGAAGCCATGCCGGGGGACGACAGCCGGGTACTGCTGGATGCCGGCAGTGCCGTGATCGGCCCCGACGGCGCCTACGTCACCGAGCCCGCTCACGGCACGGCGGATACCGTCTGGGCCGAAATCGACCTCGGGCGCATCGAGGAAGAACTCATGACCCTTGATACGGACGGGCACTACTCGAGGCCCGACGTATTCACGCTGACCGTGGATGACCGGCCCCGGCGGAACGTGGAATCCGGCTGAGCAGGTGAGACAGGACTGGCAGGCGGGCCCGAATCTGCCAGACTGTGGGAAAGTTGCCCGGGCGTTCTGCCGGGTCCGCGCGCCGGCGCGCGAACTAGCCGTAATCCGATCTCCACGAGCGGGGTAAGCGCATGAATCCTTGGATACTGACGTTGGGTGGACTGGTCCTTTTTCTGGCGGGCCTTGGCCTTGGATTCTTGATGTCCCGGCGCCCCGGCGACCGGCAGGCTGCCGAGGAGCTTGCCGTCGTGAAGGAGGACTTCGAGGCCTACCGGGAAGGTGTGACTCAACATTTCAGGGACTCCGCCGGACATTTCCAGGCCATCGGCGAGCAATACCGGGCTCTGTATGGCCATATGGCGGACGGCGCCAAGCATTTCTGTGCCGGTGGACCGGAGCAGGAGGCCATCGAGTTCGCGCCGCAACCCGAACTGTTGCCCCGGGACGCCGACCCGGTCGACGAGCCGGTCACCGCGGCCGCGGCGGTCACGGCGCTCTCGGAAGGCGCTGAAACAGAAGCCGATGAGGAGGCTGAGGCCGAGGTTGCCGAGCGCCGGGAGCCGACCGTCGGTCCGGAGGAGATCGAACCGGCGGTTGCCGCTGGAGAAGGCGGCGAGAATCCAGACGAGAGGCCGGACGAACCCGGTAACAGGATGCCTCCTGGTGCGGATTCCGACCAAACGGAACTCCAGGAGAGTCCGGATAGTCAACAGGTCCAGGAGACAGAGCGCAAGGAAACTCAGCCCCCCGGCAGCGGCATGGTTCACTAGGGGCGGGACAACCGGCCCGGGTGCGGTTTCGCCGGCCGCCCTCGCCGGTCCGCAGGCCCGCGGCAAGAAGATGATCTGGCTCCGGATACGTTCCGTAACCCTGGGAGCCAGTAACAGCAGAGGATTCGACATGATGCGATGTGCAGTATTTGCCGCCCTGGCCTGTCTGGCCGGCGCCAGTTTTGCGGAAGAGGTGATTCGCCTGTCCGAGCCGGTGGCCGCCACCGACGACTACGAAGTGTTCGGGTCGGTGGTGGACGACATGGCCGATCCCGTTCGCCTGTCGGACATCGTGGCCAATGAGGGCGAGTACGCTGGTAAGGAAGTCGCCGTCGAAGCCCGCGTGGACAAGGTCTGCCGCAAGAAAGGCTGCTTCTTCATCGCCCAGGACGGCGACGCCATTGCCCGGATCACGTTCGTGGACTACAGCTTTTTCGTGCCCACCGACTCCGGCGGCAAGGACGTCACCATCGTTGGCACCTTCGACCGCAAGGAAGTCTCTGAGAAGCAGGCGAAGCACTACGCGAAGGATATGGGCGAAAACCCCGAGGCCGTCGAGGGTCCGCGTTTCGAGTACGCCATTGTCGCCCGCTCGGTGATCGTCCCGAAGAGCTAGTCGCCCGCCGCAGATCTCCCCGGTCGCCCCTGGCCTCGTCCGCAATGGGTAGGTAAATCTGCCCATTGCGGCCTTATGGCTGTGTGCTAGGGAAAAGATAGAGGCATCGGATACAGGCCGCGGCACCAGCGCGGTGCCGGGGCCGCGGCCCGCGTCCGCCAGCCATGTTCGAGGCAGCATGGAGGGCCGGAACATGAAATGCGGGAAGTCATTACTCATTGCTTCACGTGTTGGCGCGCTGCTCGCCTTGCTGGCGTCGACCGTCGGCGCGAGCGAGATCGGCGTGTGTCCGCCGTACTCGAAAACCTTCGGGCCGGAGGATCCGCCCGAACAGATCACAGCGTTCATCAACGAGATCAATCTCCGCCCGGGTGGCGGGACGGTTGTTCTGGAACCCGGCACCTATGAGGAGCCTCTTTCCGATGCGCGCATTTCGATTTCCGGCATCGTCTGCGTTCGATCACAAGATGAAGCCAAAGCCCATATCAGCGCAAACTTTGACGTCGAACCCCGTGCGTTCCTGACGCTGCGGGCGCTCATCCTCGAATCGGTTGTTGATCGATGGTCTGTCATGGTCCGCTCCGACGGGACTCTTTTCACGAGTGAAACCTGGTTCGATTGGGGCGCTTCCAGCAGCGGTCTCGAGAACGCCGGCTTGGTGTTCGCCGAGGGTTCCCTCCTTCCGCACATCTTCAACACGGGATTCCTTGCCATGACCGGCGGCGGCATAACCGACGCCTATGGGTCCATAGGCCTGGAAAACTCCGGATACGCGCTCCTGCACGGAGTCCGGGTGACCCGCACGCAGTACGACGGCAAGGACTACGGGGGAGCCGGCATCGTCAACGGCAGTAGCGGCATCGTTTCACTCGTCCGTTCCACCGTGGCGTACAACGGAATCTGCTGCTGGTACGCGGATGCCTGTGGCGGCGGGTGCGGTGACGGCGGCATCCTCAACACTGAGGGCGGCTATGTCGAAATCAGCCAGTCCATCGTTGCGCGCAACACGGAGGGGACCTTAGGCGGCAACACCGCGGGGGACTGTTTCGGGCCGGTCACCGATCTCGGATACAACGTCTTCGGTCCGGGAGGCGGGTGCACCATGACTGCGCCCACATCCATCGAGGCCGATCCATGGTTCCCTTCTTCCAATACGTACAGAGTGAGCCTGGACCCCGGCAGTCCCGCCATCGACCTGATTCCGCTCGACGAGTGTCCGGCGGTGGATTCGATTGGCAATCCCCGAACGGACGGCAACGGCGACGGCATCGTGGCCTGCGACGCCGGGGCGCTGGAGTTCAGCGGCCAGGGCGTGGTGGTGAAGTCGCCACCTTTTGCCCGGGACTACGGCCTGGTCGATCTGTCCACGGATACCGCCCTGTACGTGGTGTTCATGTCCTCTGCCGCGCTTGATCCCGCGACCATCGATGCTTACTCGGTGGTGCTGGGGGACATGGGTGCGGTGCCGAGAGCCTCGAACCTGGTGGACCGCAACGGCGACGGCGTGCTGGATCTCCGGCTGCGCTACAAGCTGAAGGATGTGGCGCTGGTCTGCGGCGAGCAGACGCTGACGGTGTCGGCGGTGACCACGGAAGGAGAGACCGTGAGCGGGCTGCTGAAGCTGGAGGTCACCGGCTGCACGTTCTGACCGGAGAGCAGCGTCGGAATCCCCCTGTCGCTACTTGCCGCGGTCGCGGTGAAACACGAGGAGTTCCGACCCCTTGTAGGTCGTCGTAGCCGACTCACGGTAGCCCAGCTTTTTCGCCACCCGGATCGATGCCAGGTTCTCCGGCTCGATGACGCACCCTGTGCGCGGCCACCCGTAGCGGGCTTCACCAAAGGCCAGTGCCGCGGCCGCCGCCTCGGTCGCGTAGCCGCGCCCGTGGGCCCAGGGCATGATCACCCAGCCGCCCTCGGGCACGTCGCCCATCGGCGGTTCGATTTCCCGTTTAAAATCTCCGAATCCGACCTCGCCGACGAACTTGCCCGTTTGCTTTTCCTCCACGAGCCAGAACCCGAAGCCCAGGACCGTCCAGTGACCCGCGTAGGTCAGGAACCGGCGCCAGGCTTCCTCGCGGGTGGACGGCCGGCCGCCGATGTAGCGGGTCACGGACGATTCCGCCCACAGGGCGGCGGAGGCCTCGAAGTCCGCCGCCGCGTGGGGCCGCAGGCGGAGGCGCCCGGTCTCGATGGTCATGCTGTCAGCCGGTCCGGCGCTCGCTTGTTTCATCCAGGTTTTGCTGCCCCTTGCGCGTGTGCTGCGATCGCATCGGTGTTCCCAATGACCTTGTCCGCAGCGTGCCCCCTGACGCTAAACGGCGACCCCGCTTTCGCGAGCGGCAGTGCAAAAGCATACCGTCTCAATCTGCCGTCTTGCCCTCTCGCGTTTTCTTCGCTTGGGCTCGATCCTCACGCTCGTGCTTGCGGTCGGTGTAAAGGGTGTGGGCCCAAACGAGCCCGAAGACCAGGATCAGAATAGTTGCAAACACGCCGTCTTCGGCAACCCGGCCCAGAAGCAGGGCGGCGGCGACCACACAAACTATCAATACGACGGTGGCCACGAGTGGCTCCCCGGGGTCAAAGCCCCGCTGTTTGTCTGACGACAACGTAGTCCGGCCGAGTCCACTCTACGGCGCTGTTCCCCTTGCGGTGTAGAGCATCAGCCGATAGCTGTTGCCTCACCTCCTGCCTCCCAAGCATAGAGGTCCAGCGGCGTGTCGATGCCCGGAAACGGTATCTGGCCTTCGAGGCGGAGTCCGATTTTCTCCGCTACCCGGGCCGACGCCGCATTGCCGGGATCCACGAGGGCCACGATGCGCTGGAGGCCGAGATCGTTCTTGCCATGCTCCACAACCCGCGCGGCCGCTTCCGTGGCAAGTCCCTGCTGCCAGTGCTCGGGCATCAGCCGGTAGCCAACCTCCGTTTCCCCGATTTCCGGCAGATATTTCAGCCCGCAAAATCCGATCACCTCGCCGGTCTCCTTCAGCACGACGGCCAGCCTGCCGAAGCCCCAGGTCGCGTAGTCTTTCAGCGGGGACCGATGCATCAGTTCCACGGCCGCTTCCAGCGAGGACAGGGCCTCCTGGTAGGTGTAGCGGATAATCTCGGGCTCGGAGTTCATGCGCAGGAACGGTTCGGCGTCATCGAGAGTGAACGGCCGCAGCAGCAGCCGCGGCGTTTCCAGGGTCGCGGGCCCCCGGTTGGCTGTCATTTCCCCGCTCATGCCGTGTTCCGGATCACGAGATCGAAGCGGCCTGCCGGTACACCGTCCAGCTGCTCGGAGAAGCCGACAATGACCTTCTCCCGGTCAGCCGCGGACAGCGCCTGCAGGATGCGGTCCGTCTCGTTGAGTGGCTCGGCCGAGAAATACATCTGCGTTGTCAGGTCCTCGTACCCGGAACGTCGAACCTTGAAATGAATATGGGGTGGCCGCTGCCAGTCCCGGGAGGCCGCGTAGGCGCCGGGGGCGATGGTCCGGAAACGATAGCGGCCGTCGGTCCCGGTGACGAGTCGCCCCCAGCCCTGGAAATGCGGGTCCAGCGGAGCAGAGCTTCGATCCGCCGGGTGGTTGTAGCGGCCGTAGCTGTTCGCATGCCAGACGTCGATGATCGCGTTGTCCACGGGCGAGCCATCCCCGTCGAGCACCCGGCCCGAAACGATAATGACCTGCCCGGTGGCGGTGTCCGCGTGGCCGTCGATGCGGGTCAGATCAGCGTCCGTGTCGTCCTGGGGATCTTTCGGGAAAAAGGGCCCTTCGGACTGGCGGGGCGTGAAACTGCCCCGCGCAACCAGGGGCAAACCCGCGGCTGCGGCAAGCAGGCCGGCCCGCAGAAGCGTACGACGAGACCATCGCAGGGTCGGTGGTCGAAGGTCGTCCGTCGGCATTGTTCCCCCTTGGTCAGTCGATTTGTCGCAGCGGCTTTGCTGCGTACACCTTACTCCCCTGGCAATTCGAGGGACCCTTATGATTCGGATGAAAGAAACGGTCCGAAGGTTCCCTTGACGGCCGCGGTCTAGTGATCCGACCAGACCGCGAGCACGTTGCCGGCCGGGTCGGAGAAATGAAAGCGGCGACCGCCGGGAAATTCGAATACCGGCTCCACGATCCGGCCTCCGTGGGCCTCAACCCGGGCCTGGGCGTCCGCCAGGTCGCGGGAGTAGATCACAATCAGTGGCGGTAGGCCGGATACCGCGTCTGACCTGGCGAACCCGCCGTGCAGCCGGCCGTCACTGAAGGACGTGTAGTCCGGCCCGTAGTCGGTGAACGTCCAGCCGAACACCGACGCATAGAATTCTTTTGCCGCTGCCACGTCCGTGGCGGGAAATTCCACGTAGTCCATGGTGTTGTCGGGCGAGTCGGTCATTGGCCTTCTCCTGGATCTCCTGTGGATCGAGATGAAGATAGCTCATGGGCCCGGCACCCGGGCCTGTCTGGCCGGGCCCGTCAGGCGCAGCGGGGCATCGCTGTATCGACGCCGTTGCCGCCCGGCGAGACCGGCTAATCCGTTCGGCCGGCGGACCGGCGCTCGCCAGCGTAGCGTTCGAATGCCCGCTCGGTCACATCGTCGGGGAGTCCGATCCCGGTGGCGAAGCGGTGGAGAAAGGCCATCTCCTTGGGGTGTTTCTCGCCATCGGCGGCAATCACCTTGAGCAGAATCACGAGCAGGTCCTCCTTTCGCCTGAGATCCAGCCGGGGCCTGAGTTCGTCCATGATCGTCGAGAGGTCATCCCGCCTGCGCAGCTCGTCCACCGCTTTCATGAACAGGTCCAGGGAGACGCTTTCATTGAAACCGAAGAAGCCCCGCATGAGCCCGACGATGCGCTCGAATTCGTCGTCCGTGATAGCCCCGTCGGCATCGGCCATGCCGGCCAGCAGGAGGGCCACCGTGGCCTGCAGGTCCGGTTCGGAGCTGACTCGTTCCAGGTCCAGCACCCGGCCCGTTCGGCGGTAGATAAAATCACTGATGCGTCGTCTCATCGGGCTCTGCTTCTTGTGCGGGCAGCGTTCATTGTATGCAGCGCGGTGCCTGGCCGCCCGCTCGTCGGGGGATCAGGGCCGGAACGCGACGCCGTGGCGGTTGAGCGTGTCGTTGATATACAGGCGCCATCGGCCTTCGGGGACCCAGACGCTGGTTACCTTCTCCCAGGCCGCTTCCGGATCTTCGCCTTCCTCGATGACCCGGTACAGGAACGTAAAGGCCGACGCGCGCATGTTCAGCTGGCAGTGCACGAGGACTCGCTGCGAGGCGCTGGAGGACAGCGCCGCGCGAAATCGGTCGAAGTCATCGTCCGTCGGCCCGGACCAGTTCACCGGGATGTTGACGTACTCGACACCGCCATCCTCGAGAATCTCAGGTTCATCGCGTATCGAGCCATCGGCGCCGGGCGGCGAGAGGTTGATCACCATCTCGTAGCCGGCACCCGCTGCGTTTTCCAGCCACGGCCGGCCGGGCTGCCCGGATGTGTCGATTCGCTCGCTGACCTGAACGAAGTTGACCGGCGGCGTGGCCCGGGAGTCGTTTGACGCGCAGGCCCCGATGGCCAGCCACGCGGCGACAATCGTGGACACGATCGCGTACCGGCGTCCTCGTTTCGCGTGCTGTCCACCGCATCATCAATGCCTCCCCCAGCCGACTCGACCCAGCGCCTCTCGCCCGTGTGGACCACGGAGCGTGCAAGAGGCGTGTCCGAGAGAATACCGGAACGGTGGCAGCCGGGCTCAGGCTTCGGCGGCGCTCGCGCAATCCACGCAGAGCCGAACGGTGGGATCCAGCTCCAGGCGTTTCGGATTGATGGGTTTGTCGCATGTTTCGCAGACACCGTAGTCGCCCGCCTCGATGCGCTGCAGGGCATCGCTTACGGCAGAGAGTTCCAGGGCCCGTCGCCGCGTCAGTTCCTGCGACATGGCCTGGGCCTGGAGCGCATCCATGCGGCTGAGGCGTCCCACTCGCTGCTGGTCCAGCTCGACAACGCTGGCGGCTTCCTCGCCGGCTTTCGAATAAGCCTCGAGGGTTTCCTTCATCTCGAGCAGTCGGGCCCGGACATCAGTCATTGCACATGCCATGTCTCCTCCACGACGCATCTCCACCGCTGGCCCCCCAGGATTGGCGAGCGGATGCGTACCCCCCCACCCTAGGGCACGGATTCCGCCGAGGTCAAAGACGGAGGTCACGAAACCACGGCGCCCCCGGCGAGCTTCCAGCCGACATAGGCGGCCAGTAGCAGCCATCCGGTCGCGGTTGCCATGCGCCGCAACAAAATGGTCATGCGGCCCCAGCGCGTCACCTCGGGGAAGCCGAACTGGCGATATTCGCCACGGGCCAGGTAGGCCTGGTAGCCCCTGAAGCCCAGCGCATGGAGCGCGCTTTCCTGGTCGGGTCGACGGCGTTTCAGGCAGGCCCGAAAGCGCAGATCCGCCACCAGCCCGGCCAGCGCAAGGCCCACCCATCCCCAGAACCCGGTGACGAGAAACCCCTGGAAAGGATCAGGGGTCGGAGGCATCGGGTCGCGCCGCGACAGGGCCGCTGACTTCCACGAGAACTTCATTGCGGCGCAGAAACCACGGCATGAAGGGCGCGTTATAACGTGCGTAGACCGGTGGGGCGATCGGCGAGAAACCTGCCTCCCGAAGGGCCGTGAGCAGGGCCTGCTCATGGTCCCGGTAACGGCTTTCGGTCCAGCGACCGGAGTAGCGCCGGGCGGCCACCAGCCGCTCGCCTTCCTCCCGGAACCGAATCCTGGAATCGGTGGGCCGGGGCAGCGTGTCTAGCGAATAGGCCTGGGGCATGACAAAACTCACGACATAGCGGCCGGCCTCGGAGCCGGCGGTCTGATTGACCGGCGCGGTCATCGCGATGCGCTCGCCGGCGGGGGTCTGTTCCACCGGTGCGGTCATCGCGATTTTTCCGCCTTTCTCGTTCTTGCCGCCGATAAAGCCCGCCAGGAGAGGAAAGGCTTTCCCTCCGGCGTCCTCGAAGGACCCGTCGATTTCCACTTCGGCAAGAATCACCGGGGCATAGCGGCGCAGCTCGAACGCGTCGAAGGTCTCGATGGTCTCATACGGTGCTTCTTCAACGGCCATGGCGGTGGCGGCTCCCAGCAGGAAGATCACTACGGACAGAAATCGCACGGCAGGTCCCCATAAATCGCGTGTGAGAGGGATTCGCCGGGGCGGGCCCACCGGATTGCGCTTCGCGGCAGCCCCGCGTCAGGTGGCGTAGCGATAAACGGCGGCGTAGTGGCAGCCGTTGCCGACGATCACGCACACGTGCCAGATAGCATGGCTGAAGGGAAACCGGTTTGTAGAATAAAAGACGACACCGATGCTGTAGGCGAATCCGCCGCCGAACAGCAGGATGAGCCCGCCAAGCGGTACGCTGCTGACCAGGGGGTGGATGGCCACCATGATCAGCCATCCCATCACCAGGTAGACGGTTGTGGATTGCCGCTTGCAGGTCAGGCCTCCCGCCATCTTCACCACGATCCCGGTGATCGCCATGGTCCATTCCAGGCCGAGAATCAACGATGGCAGCGTGCCTTCGAGGACGACCACCATGAAGGGCGTGTAGGTGCCCGCGATCAGCAGGTAGATTGCGCCGTGATCCAGGAGGCGAAACAACTGCTTCAGTTCCCCCGGCGGCGTCGCGTGATACAGAGTCGAGCTCAGATAAACGAGGATCGTGCTGCCGGCGAACGCGGCTGCCCCGATCAGAACGCGCGCATCGCCCGACGCCATGGCCGCCGCCAGCAGCACGGGTGCTGCGATCAGGGAACCGATCAGTCCGAGCCCGTGCGTAACGCTGTTGGCAATCTCCTCGGCGGAGGTTTGGCTCGGGCGGACCATGGCTGGGGTCGCGACCATGCAAAGGAATTACCACGGGCGCAACACGCCGGACCGTGAGCCAGGTCCGTTAATCGAAATGCTGCGATTGCGGCATAAGCCGCCGCCGACAGCGAAAAAACCGCGGTCCGCGTATCCCGGGATGAGTCAGATCAACCCTGCGACAATCGCGGGTCACGTCTTCACGGACCGGGTGGCAAACATGCCCGGGAGATAGCCGGACCAGGCCTGGTCCGGCCAGGAGTCTTCGTAGAAATGGGTCAGTGCGAGGCCTGCCGCGAGCTGCCCGCCGATCAGGGTTTCCAGCGAGTGGCTCCAGACAAAGGGCTCTCCCGCCTCGCGAAGCGCGTCCTGCTCCCCTTGCTCCAGGCCGTGCAGGTCAGCGTAGGGCAGGGCATGGCGAACATGCACCTCGCCGCGCTTGCCCCGCTCTTCGTCAAAAATGAACACGGCGGGATCGATAAAACCCGCGAGAAGCGACCCTCCGGGCGACAGGACTCGGGCCACCTCCTTCCAGACCGCGGTGACATCCGGCACAAAGGTCACCGAGCACGGATTGAAAACCAGGTCGAAGGTGGCGTCGGAGAACGCGCCGAGATCCTGCATGTCGCCCTGCACCGTGCGCAGTTCCAGTCCGTCACGGTCAGCCACGAACTCGTCCTGGGCGAGCTGGGCAGGCGAGTTGTCATACACGGTGACCTGGGCCCCCGCGGCCGCAAGCACCGGGGCCTGCTGACCGCCGCCGGAGGCCAGGCAGAGCACGTGGAGACCCTCCAGCGGCGGGAACCATGATCGCGGTACGGGTTTCTTCGCGGTCAGAAGCACCGACCAGTCGCCGGTCCTTGCCCGGTCAATGACGTCCGGCTGTACGGGACGGGTCCACTCGTTGCCACTGGCAACCTGTTGATCCCAGGCTTGTGCGTTGTAGCGGACGATATCCACGTCATGATTCCTTCTGGTTGGTCAGGCGGCGCAGTGCATCACCGTCGAGAAAGAAGCGGACCTTCGGTTTGCTGCTTGCTCCGAGTCGAGCATAAAACCGGATCGCTCCGTCGTTGAAGTCCGGCGTGTGCCACTGCACCTGTACGCAACCGGCCTGCACCGCGGCCCGGGCGACGCCGCGCAGCAATTCCCGGCCGAGTCCATGCCCACGGTACTCCGCGGCGAGATAGAGGCAGTCCAGGTAAGCGAACTCCCGCCCGTCCCAGGTCGATGCGTCGTAAGTCCAGGTGGCATAGCCGGCAAGCCGGCGGCCGTCTGCCGCGACCAGGCAGTGGATACGCGGCGCAGGTCCGAG
Organism: uncultured Gammaproteobacteria bacterium; assembly: GCA_963842955.1. GTDB lineage: Bacteria > Pseudomonadota > Gammaproteobacteria > Steroidobacterales > XN24 > JARFQW01. Next base: position 66,462 of record CAWJIJ010000002.1, on the reverse strand, counting down.
CATGAGCCGCGCCAGTTTCTCCACCTGGCCCTCGGAATCGTAGGCTGCGCGTTCATAGGCCGCATGGTCGGCGCACAGGCGCACGAGGCCTTCCAGGTCATCGCGTTGTGGTGGGCGAATCACCGTCGTGCCGCCGCTCATGGTGTCCATCTCATGGAGATCAGCTTCATGGGCGTTGTCTCATGGCTGCTCGCCCATGGTGGTCCGCTCCGCCCCGTTCCGGGATGAGCGTGGCGCGTCTGCATCGGAGGCCGCGTCGCCATCATGGCCGAGGGCCTTGGCCATCTGGCTGCGCACCGCCTGGGCGAGGGATTCGGGATCGTGGTTAGCGAAGGATTCGGGTTCCAGCACAGGCAGCACCGTGACGCGGATCGGGTGCCGGCCGCGCAGTACAAGGCCGTGTTTCGGCAATGCCTCGCTGCTGCCTTCGATCAGGATCGGCTGGATGGCACAGCGGGTGCGCAAGGCCAGCTCGAATGCCCCCGGCTTGAAGGCACGCAGCTTGCCGTCAACCGAGCGGGTGCCTTCGGGGAACATCATGATGGAACTGCCCCGCCGCAGGGTCAGCTCGCATTGACGAAGCATCTTGGCGACGCTTCTCCTGTTGCCGCGATCGATGGGAATGTAGTCGTTGAGCCGCATGTTCCAGCCAACGAAGGGCAGCCGGAACACCTCGATTTTCGAGACCCATTTGAAATGAGCGAAGCTGCGGAAGAGTACGAAGATGTCGACCAGCGACAGGTGGTTGGCTACGAAAATCGTCGCCTGTTCGTCCCGAAGCCGGCCGTCGATACGCACCGGCCACATCGGATTGACCCAGGTGTAGAGCGAGGCCCAGAAACAGGTGAACAGGTGCAGCAGGCGTTTCCGGGAGTCGATGGGTGCGGTGATCAGCCAGATTAGCAGCGCCACAGGGAACAGCAGGATGGAGCTGATCGCCACGAAGAGCCAGTAGACGATGGAATAGCCCGTCCAGAAAACGCGCCGGGCCCCGGTGAGTGTGTCCTCTTCCGCCATCGGCTCAGCGTGCGGTCCGGGCCGCGTCCTCAGCCCGGGCGATATGGCCTCGTGTCAGAACAAGCAGTTCCGCCGGTCCCGGGTCGCCGTGCCCCGGAACGACAAGGCGTGGCTCGGGATAGCGGGTCAGGACGTAGTGGATTGCCCGCCGCCAGGCCGCCAGGTCCGCGTCGGCCGTGTTGCCCAGGCCCTCGGCCGCATCGGCGCGAACCGCGCAGCCACCGAACAGGATGGCCTCCGGACTGATCCACACCATGATGTTGTCGGGCGTGTGGGCCGCGCCCGGATAGAAAACTTCCACGCCCTCGGCCACCGGGATCCGGGTGCCGGTGTCCTGCAGCCAGACATCCCCCTGCCGGGCAGCATCGCCGAGGGTGGCCTCGGCCGCATAGAACAGTTCGATGCCCTCCGCCCGGAGTACGGGCAGGCCGGCAATCCGGTCTGCGTGTCCGTGGGTGAGGACCGCCCGGTTCACCGGGCGGCCGATGATGCGTTTTGCCCAGTCCAGCACGGCGCGGGTCTGCGGCACACCCCAGGCGGTGTCCACGAGCACGACGTTCTCGCCGGCCGCCACGATCAGGCCGTTGGACGGAATGCGCTGCCCGTCATCGAGCACGTGACGGGTGGTATGCATCCAGACCCGGTCGGAGAGCTGCGTCACCGTGACATCCGGGCCGAGGTCCAGGGTGGTTTCCGCCGCGCTCGTGTGGGCAAGGGGTTGCAGCAGCATCAGCGCCGCAATGACCGGGAGTCGATGTTTCATGTGACAGTTCTTGAGTTCAGGGTCGGCGCCACGTGCATGGGTTGGAAGGTTCAGGATAGCGGTTCGGGATCCGGCTTCACAAAATCGCGGCGTGGGGTCCCGAAGTCGGCCGGGAGCGTCTCGTCACCGTCCGCTCCGAAGGCCTCGGTCACGGCGCCTGCGAGGCCGGATCGAGGGCGGCATCCCAGAACATGGCCTCGATCTTGTGGCCGTCCGGGTCGCGAATGAAACAACCGTAGTAGGCGGCCCCATACGCTTCACGCGGCCCGGGTGGCCCGTCGTCGGTACCCCCGGCTGCCACGGCCGCTGCATGAAACGCATCCACTTCGGCTCTACCCGAAGCGAGAAACCCGACATGACTGCCGTTGGCCGTTTCCGCCGGCTCGCCGTCGATGGGCACCTGGATCCAGAATTCGGGAAACGCCCTGCCATACGCGATGGCCCCCGGGTGTTCCATGACCCGCCGACAGCCGAGGGTCCCCAGCACCAAGTCGTAAAAAGCCGCCGAGGCATCCAGGTCATTGGTTCCCAGCGACACATGGGAGATCACACTGCCGTCAACATCACTCATCGCGCGCCTCCCGCTGTCACGAGGGTTCGGGGGCATCCGTTGAGATATTGACAGGAGCGAAAGCGGAGAACAGCTGCCGGGACTCGTCCAGGGAGCCGATGGGGACATAGTCGCAGCAGGCCTCGAAACGCTCCCACATCGCGGCGACCGCCGGATTCCCGTGTGCCGATTCGATAGCGGCCTGAGACACCCATTCAAACACCTCAACGATCGTCCCGTCGGCGGCGCGCATCGCCAGTCCCGGTCGGTTCGTCACCAGTCCTTCGCTTCGCAACAGCGGCAGATGTCCACGGACTTCGTTTTCCAGGTCCGCCTCGCGCCCGGGTTTCGGCCGATAGCCTACGATGACCATCACGCCCATCGGCCTGGGCCTCCGCCCGGACGGAGGCGAGCGCCGGCACTGATCCCGGACCCGGCGTCACAGTCCACGCCCGCAGTGCTCGTGAACTTGGAAACCGATGGGAAGAGACGCGGGTTCATGGACCGTCAGGCGGTGAATGAAGGGCCAGCCGATTGCCCTCGCTGTCCTCGAACACCGCGAAGTAGCCGATGTCGTCATTGATCCGGGTCTTCGGCACCTCGACCTGTCCGCCAGCCGCCTCCACCCGATCGAGGATCGGCTGCAGGTCGTCTCCGCCGTTCAGATAAACGCGCGGCCCGTTCCGAGACGGCTGCATGGATTCCGCCAGGATGATGGCGCCGCCCACCCCCTTGCCCATCTCGAACGGGAGAAAGCCCATCAGGGCTCCCCCCATTTCCTGGTGTTGCATCTCGTAGTCGAAGATCCGGCTATAAAATTCCCGGGCCCGATCGAAGTCGGTGACCGGTATTTCGAACCAGTTAGCGGCATGAGTCTGCATGGCATGCTCCCGCGTCCATCGCTTCGAAAAAGCCTAGCAGGCTGCGGCGCGCTTATCCGGCGTTCGTTGCGGAACCCGGCGCTACAACGGCCCGTGCTGGTTGTCCGGCTGAAGGGCGATCAGCCTGGAGTCGGCGACGGCGGCCGTGCGGTGGTGCAGCGCAGCGGCGTAGGACTCGCTTCGAATCATCCGGAAAAACGCGGCGGTATCCGGATAGCGGACCACCAGCGCGCTGTCCCAGTCACAGGAGTCCGGGCCGATCACGACCGCTGCCGCCGATCCCGCCAGAACCAGCTTTCCGCCCACTGCCGAAAGGAGCGGCTTGATTGCGCGCGCGTATTTCGCATACGCCTCTCGCCCGGTACACGGCGCTTCTCCCAGGTCCTCGGGATAGACCGCAGCTTCCCGGAACTTGAGCAGGTTGAGCATCAGGACGGGGACACCCTCCGGCACGGATCCGGCAAGGGACTTCAGCTGCTCGTCGCTCGGATGGACGGTTTCCGTGTTCATCGGGAAGCCTCCTGACCGTCGGGTGGGGCGGGCGAATCGGTTACCAGGCTACCAAGAACGGCGGGATTGCCGTCGATGTCGCGCGCCGGCTCGAGATCCAGCATTGCGGCAAGTAGCGGGTAGACATCTACATTCCGAGCGGCGGGCAGCCGGGTCCCGGGAGCAATCCCCGGACCTGAGACCAGCAGGATGCCGTGCATCGAGGGATCCTCGGGAGCCCAGCCATGGCGAGCCGCCAGCTTCGGTCGGTTCGGCTGCCTCCGCGCGAAGACGAGCGTCCCGGGATCCGCCATGAGGATCAGGTTCCCGAAGCGGGGATTGTCATTGAGTCCCCACGATGGTGGTGCATCCACCTGCAGATACGCCCGGCCCGAGGTCCAGGCGGCGCGGATCCGGTCCCTGGCGGCTCGAGCCGCCGCCACGTCCGGGAAATGGAGCAGCACAAATGAACCGCCGTAAACCACCTCGACGCCGGTCAGATCTACCGTGTCCTCCACGATGTATGGCGGAGAACCCGGGTCCACGTTGCGCATGCCGTGGTCAGACACCATCACCACGTAAATGTCCTGGTGCTCCTCCAGCGCGGAAATGCCGTTCAGCAATCGATCCACGAACCCGTCCACCTTGCGCACGGCGGCCGCCAGCTGTGCCGAATCCACCCCGTACCGGTGGCCGGCCATGTCCACGTGTTCGAAGTACAGCGTCATGAGCCGAGGGCGGGTGTCGCGGGGTTCATCAAGCCAGGCCAGCACCTGGTCCACACGCTCCTCGCCCGGAATCTGATCAGAAAACGGGGTCCACCGACTGGGCCGTACGCCGCCCACGTCGGCTTCCGTGCCGACGAACATGAAGGCTGCGGTTGCCATGCCCTGGGATTCGGCCGTAACCCAGATGGGTTCGCCGCCGTACCACCAGCCATCCTCCACCGCGACCCGGTCGGTAAACGAGAATCGCTGCCCTGACGCGGGATCCAGAAAGCGGTTGGCCACGATGCCGTGACGCCCGGGCGTCAGGCCGGTGGCAATGGAATAGTGGCCGGGAAAGGTCAGGGTCGGAAAAGGCGGTATCAGCCGTTGCGCCCTGGCCCCGGAATCCCCTAGCCGGCGGAGGGCCGGCGCGTCGAAGCGATCTAGATAGTCCCAGCGAAACCCATCCAGAGATACGAGAACGACCCGCGGCTCGTCTGCGTGTTTGGCGGCGCTGACACCCCCGGAGACCGGCGGTTCAGAGTTTTTTCGCGACTGGGCGCAGGCGACTGCCCCGAGCAGAACGATAAAGAGGGTGGCGAAACGACGGGCGGGCGAGAAATGCTGCATGGAATCCGAGGCCTGGTGATCACACGCTGATGGCTTTGATTTTACCCGGAGAGGCCAGCGTCGCGGCCGTCTGGACTTGCCCGGCGACTGGCGCATTGCGTAACAATTTGAGACATTTCCGGCCCAGAACTCTCAATTATTCGGAGCGCCCGCGACAGCGACCCGGCATGACCCAGCCCCGCCAACAGATCGACTTTCTCGGAATCGGCGCCCACGGGGCCGGCAGCACCTGGCTGTGGCACTGGCTGTCCCGGCATCCCGAGATCGGATTTCTCAAACCAACAGGGGGCAGGGGGATCAAGGGAAAGGAAGCCCACTACTGGAGCCGGTTCTCCGACAAGCCGCTGGACTGGTACCTGGAACAGTTCGACTGGTCCAAGCGCGTCGTCGGAGAAATTACGCCTGCTTATGCTCGGCTCGAACCGGCGATGATCGAGAGGGTCCATGAGCGGTTCCCGAACCTGCAGATTCTCTTCATGATCCGCGACCCGATCGCTCGGACCTGGAGCGATACCCGCAAACTAATTCGCAAGCTCCGCTGGGGCCAGAGGCGGGTCGACGCCGACTGGATGATCGAACAGGCGGCCCGGCCGAAGGTGACGGTCCGCAACGACTACGTGGGCACGGTGCAGCGCTGGCAGGCCGTTTTTGGACAGGATCGGGTCCACGTATTTCTTTTTCCCGACATGGGCGAGCGGCCTCGCGATCTGTTGGGTCGCTCCTGTGAAATTCTTGGCGTCGATCCGGGGTTTTTCGAAGGCCTGGAAGAGTCCGAGCTTGCCGGGAGGGTCAACATCGGCCTGGACACGGCATGCCCCCCGGAGTTCTCTGCCTGGATAGAAGCCCAGCCCTACGGCACCTGGGCGGAGCAGATCGCCGCCATCGACCGGCTCGGCGCCCTCGCGCTGCCCTCGCCGAGCCCCCGGAAGTTCCGCTCCTCCGCCGTGCTGGAACGCGCCGGAGAAGTCTGAGCGGCCGGGTAGCCGGATCACTCCAGGACGCTGCGAGCATTGAGCCGCTGAATTGGCCGGTTGTTCGAGTGTTCATTCTGAGATCTTCGGGGATCGGGTGCCGTCGGAAGTACGGCCGTTGCGCCGAAGCTTGGAAGACGTCCGTCATGCGTGCCACGCGAACCCGCTCGGGAACTGCCCCTCGGCCATCCGTCGCGCCTGTGTCCTGGCCGGCGTGGGGCGCTGCGGTGGAGCGTCTCAGGACGCCCCGTTCATAAGGAATGTCCATGTCCAGTACACGGCGATACCGATCTGCACCGCGAAGAAACCGAAGCGGCCGAAAACGGCCACGACGCTGGTGGACATCAGGTGCAAGCTGCCCTGAAGGATTCGCGCGGCAAGCACGGTGAGAGCCAGCGGGTCGGTCACGGCGGACTGGTCGGTGGCCAGCGCAAAGAGGAGCAAGCCTCCGATGATCGGGAAATGCTCGTAGGCGTTGGCATGGGCCCGGCACAAGCGTGCCGAGAAGGGCGAAACGTCCTCACCGGTCGTGCTGAAGCTGTTGGCCGCCCGGCGTCCGGAAAGCGTCAGCGCGGTGCGCTGGCCGGCAATGGCCATCGTCAAGAGCAGCATCCAGCTCACGTAGCCGAGGAAGGCGAGGCTCGTGTTCGTCATGCCAGTGCCCCGGTTTCAATCGGCCCCAGATCGAGGCTTGCAGCGCATCTCGGGGGCCTCGAAACCCCACACCAGCGTCGCCTCGCCCTGGTGCTCCCAGAAGGACTCGTTGCGGCCGGTGTATTTCGCCCCGCTTGCGGCTCGCTCTCGCGTCATGAAGGACACCTGGTCACCGCGCTCCGCGATCAGCGTGGGCGGTTCGGTGGCGTAGAATGTCACCACGACCTCGTTGGCCGGATTGCCGTCGCAAGCATAGAAGACCGGGCCGGTTGCCTCGACGAGAGCGTAGCGAGCCTGCAGTTCAGCAATGCGCAAGCGGTACTGCTCTTCCACGCAGGCGCGCTGGTCGGCGGCCTTCCAGCAATCATCGCGGCCCTTGATCCAGCCCCGCTGTTCCGTCTTCAGAACCGGCGGGTGCTCGTTATGGGCTTTCGCGCTCGCCGATGTATAGACCATGGCCAGTTCCCGATCGAGAGCCGATAGATCCGTATCGCTACAGATCATTGCCTCGATGCTTCCGGCCTCCACGCCTGCGCAGTCGAATGACGGTCCGGCCTGCAGGCCCGCGGCCGCCAGGGAGACTTGGCCCAGAAGCAGCAGCGCCCCCGCGACAGTGCCGGCACGGCACCCTGCCCGGTGGGGAAAAAGCTCTGCACCGTATCCGGCGCCGTGGGTATCCATCAGTTGTTCTTTCATCAGCCTCTTCCCGGGGTCCGCACGCTGGGTTGCGTCTTCATCATGCCGGATTCTGCAGCAGGGCCGCCATCATTTGCTGCACTTTGCCGATGGCCTTCAACGGCCGCAGCATGACCTTGAAATCATCGATGAGTCCGTCGTCGTTCCAGTGGATGAGGTCCACGCCGTTGACGAGGATTCCGTCGATTTCGACGCTGAACTCCAGGACCGCGTCCCGCTCTCCCACGATCTCCCGAAGATAGCGGAAATCCGGCTGGCCAAGGACCGCAATGGCAGCTGCGAGGTACCTGCGTGTGATAAGGCGCCCGGACTGGGGCGTGTGAACCACCGGCGAGTGAAACACGACATCGTCGGCAAGCAGCGCATCAAGGCCGGACGGATCCCGTGCTTCCAGCACGCGGTGCCAGGCCGGGATGGGGTTAGGCGTCATGGACTTTCTCCCTGGGCAGCGGCCGTAGCGATCATACGGGATCCCCGTTCAGGCAGGCGAGAAGAGCGCCGGCGCCCGCTGCCGGAACACGGTTCCCATGGTGACAGCCCGCGCAGCCATGAAGACGAGAAACGCCAGCCACAGGCCGTGGTTGCCCAGCCCGGCATACTGGGTGAGATAGAAAACAGGCACGAAAACGAGGAAGGTGGAAACCAGCATCGTGTTGCGCATCGCATCGGCCCACGTGGCGCCCACGAAGACGCCGTCCCACAGGAAGCTCCAGACCGAAACCAGCGGCGAAACGATGATCCATGGCAGATAGTCCATGGCCAGTGACTTCAGCTCCTCCTGGCTGGTCAAGAGGCCGATAATGGGCGGGCCCAGCAGCGCGTAGGCGGCGGCATAGCCTGTCGCCACGGCCGCTGACCAGATCAACGAACGGCGCACGGCGAGCCGGAAGCCCTCGGCGTTGCGCTCGCCGATGGCCCGCCCGGCGAGGGCCTCCGCTGCGTGGGCGAAGCCGTCCAGTCCATAGGACATCAGGTACTGGAACTGAATCAGAATGGCATTGGCCGCAAGGATGGCCGTGCCCATGCGTGCCCCCTGGGCGGTAATGAACGCAAACACGAACATCAGGGACAGCGTCCTGACCAGGAGGTTTGCGTTGACCGACATCACCCTCCGCAGTGCGGCGGGGTCGAGGACGCGGGCCCATTCGAATCTCCCGCTGGTTCCGGCCAGGGCGGCACGCGCCAGCCAGGCGCCGACGCCCAGGCCCGCCACCTCGGCGATTACGCTGGCCGCGGCGACGCCGCCGGTTCGATAGCCCATGCCGATGACGAACCAAACGGACAGGATGATGTTGACGACGTTGGTGGTCAGCATGATGGCCAGCGGCGCCCGCGTGTTCTGCCGGCCGATGAACCATCCGATCAGTGCGAAGTTGGCCAGCACCGCGGGCGCAGCCCAGATGCGGACGCCGTAATAGGTCCAGGCGGGTTCGAGGACATCCGGGGCCGGACCCAGGAGCCGGAAAGACACCTCGCCTACCGGACGCTGCACGGCAATGAGCAGGGCGGCAAGAGCCAGCGCGATTACCAGGGCCTGGCCCAGGACGCTGCGCAGGGCGTTGCCGTCACCGGCGCCATGGGCCTGGGCGGCCAGGCCTGTCGTGCCCATGCGCAGGAAGTTCAGCCCCATGAACAGGACGCTGAACAACGTCGTTCCCACCGCCACCGCGGCGAGGTAACGCGGGTGCTCGAGATGGCCCATGACCGCCGTGTCCACCAGCCCCAGTAGCGGGACGGTGATGTTGGACACGATCATCGGCCAGGCAAGCCGCCAGACGCTTGCGTGGCTGTAGGCGCTGACGGCGTGAGTCACACGGCGCCTAGGAGGATTCCGCCGGCGCGATCTCCCAGGCAAATTCGCCGATGCCCGAGGCCTCCACCTCGATCCGGTCACCCGGTACCAGGGGACCCACTCCCTCGGGGGTGCCGGTGAAGACCAGGTCTCCGGGCTCCAGCGTCCAGATGTTGCTCAGGTGGGCGACCAGGACATCCATCGGGAAGATCATGTTCCGCGTGTTGCCCCGCTGGCGGGCTTCGCCGTTGACCCAGCAGCCGAATTCGATGTCATCGAGCTCGGTCGGTCCCGTAATAGGCAGGAACTCGCCAACCGGAGCAGACTGGTCGAAAGCCTTGCACGCCTCCCAGGGCAGACCTGCTGCCTTGAGGTCCCGCTGGAGATCCCTGAGGGTCAGGTCGAGACCGACGGTCACCGCATCGATGTGGGCCAGCGCATGGTCCCTGGGGATGCACCGTCCGCCGACCCCGATCCTGAGAACGATCTCGACCTCGTGATCCAGTTCTTCGCCGTGCCCGGGAAAACGAATTCTTGCCCCCGGAGGAACTACGCTGCTGGCGGGTTTCATGAACACGACCGGCTTGGCTGGGGCGTCGCTGTTCATCTCCGCGGCATGGGCCGCATAGTTCTTGGCCAGGCAAAACACCCGTCCCGCAGGACGGCTCACGTCTTGATCCTCATGGGCGCGGTGCCTCCTCCAGCAGGCGGCGGGCCGCCTCCACTATGTCGTCTTCGGACAGCAGCACGAGGTTGGCCGCGTCCGCCAGGGGAATGTAGCTGTCCGCGCCCGTGACCCGGGCCTTCGGCAGATTCACTCCCGCCTCTTCATCCAGCAGCGTGAACAGTTCCTCGGCAATACCGCCGGTACGCCGGCCCTCGTCCACGACCAGGACCCGGCCGGCGGCCTGTGCCGCTTCCGCGATTCGTTGCCGGTTGAGGGGCTTGAGCCAGCGCAGGTCCATGACGGCGGCCTCGATCCCCGTCGCCTCGGCCAGGCGCCGGGCTGCCCGGAGGCTCATGGGAACCCCGTTGCCGAAGGTGACGATGAGAAGCCGGGCCGAGGCCGGTCCGTATTGTCTCGGCTCGCCCAGCGGCACGTACTCGCCGGGTGGCGGGTAGGGAAAGACCCAGCCGCCGTCCTTCGGATCGTAGAGGTCCTTGGCCATGTACAGGGCAATGGGTTCCATGAACGCCACGACCTTGCCCTCCACCCGTGCGAGCGCCGCGCACGTGCGCAGCATGCCCGCGGCATCGTCGCCCCGGGACGGACAGGCGATCACCAGGCCGGGGATATCCCTCAGGGCGGTGAAGGAATTGTCGTTGTGAAAGTGGCCACCAAAGCCTTTCTGGTAGCCCAGCGAGGCAATGCGGATGACCATGGGACTCTGGAACTGGCGGTCGGAGAAGAACTGCAGCGATGCCGCCTCTCCGCGAATCTGGTCGCAGGCGTTGTGGAAATAGGCGAGATACTGGATTTCGGGGAATGGCAAGAGTCCCATGGCCGCGTGGCCCTGGGCCATGCCGAGGATCGTGGTTTCGTCCAGCAGGGTGTTGAACACCCGATTGCCGCGAAAACTGGACGCCAGGCCCGCGGTGACCGTGTACACGCCCCCCTTCTGGGCCACGTCTTCGCCGAAGATCGTCATCTCCGGATAGCTGATCATCAGGTCTTTGAGCGCCCGGTTGATCTGGAGCGACAGGTGCCGCGGGGCGGCCGATTCAGGAAGCCGGTGCTCGCCCCCGAATGCGGCGATTCGCACGGTCTGGTCCACGCAGCGGGCGGCCTCGGCGTGGACCGAATCGGTGTTCCGAATCGCGAGCGGCTCGGTGACCGCCTCCAGGGTCGTGAGCTTGGGCCGGCCGGCGGCCCGGGCCGCAGCGGCCCGCATGTGTTCGCCGGTTTCGGTGTAGAGGCGCCGCAGGCCGGCAGCGTCCATGAGGCCGCTCGAAAGGACCGCCCGCGCCGAGTGGAGCAGGGGATCCACCGCCTCGCTGGCTTCCACTTCCGCGAGGCTCAGATAGTCCGTCTCGATGTCGGTGCCGGCATGGCCGAGCAGCCGCCGGACCTTGAGATGCAGAAACGTGGGTCGCCGCGAAGCCCGGCAGTGGTCGATGGCCTGGCGGGTGATTTCATGACATTCCACCGGATCGATGCCGCTGCCTGCGAAATAGTCGAGGCCGGGGCGGCCCGAGAAACTGGCCTCGATCCATCCCGACGGCGTTCGAACGGAGATTCCCAGCCCGTTGTCCTCGCACACGAACAGCACGGGCGCGGGCAGGCGCTGGAAAGCGGTCCACTGCGCGGCGTTGAACGCGCCGGCCGCGGCCGAATGATTGGCCGAGGCATCACCGAAGCTGCACACGACGATGGCGTCGGCGGACACCGGCGGCGTGATTCCCAGCCGGCGAGTCTGCTCCAGGGCGATGGCCGCGCCCACGGCCTTGGGCAGGTGGCTGGCAATCGTCGAGGTCTGCGGCAGCACCCACAGGGCGCGGCTGCCCCATACCTTGTGGCGGCCGCCGGACGCCGGGTCCTCGGCGCTGGCCGCCAGGGACAGGGCGGCGTCGTAGACCGGGTCGCGGGTCGGGTCCTTCGCGCCCCGGGCCATCATGAAAGCGCCGCTTCGATAGTGCAGGAACGCCGGGTCGTCCCCGCGCGCGAGCATGCCGAGGGCGGCGTTGCCTTCGTGGCCGGAGCTGCCGATCGTGTAGAAGCCCTCATTGCGGGCCCGCATCTCCCGTGCCACCAGGTCCACCTGGCGAGACTGGACCTGGTAGCGAAGCAGCTCGAGAAGCTGGTTCCCGGTCAGCGAACTGCCGGGCCTCACCGGCTCATCGGGATGTGCCCCACGGGCCGGTGGCGCGGTCCAGCTGTCGAGGAAGGCGAGGAGGTTGCGGTCGACGATTTCCGCGCGATTGATGCCGCGGGCGCCGGGCTTGGCCAGGCCGGATTCAGAAGGCGCTGACACCGGTCAGTTCCTTGCCGATAACGAGTTCATGGACGGTCTGGGTGCCCTCGTAGGTCACGACGCTTTCCAGGTTGAGCATGTGCCGGATCGGGCAGTACTCCGCGCTGATGCCGGCGCCGCCGAGAATATCCCGGGCGTCCCGGGCAATATCCAGGGCCATGCGCACGTTGTTCCATTTCGCCATCGAAATCTGGGTCGGTGATACCTCGCCACCGTCCTTCAGCCGGCCCAGCCGCAGGGACATGAGCTGCGCGAGCGTGATGCGCCGGCTCATCTCCGCCAGGCGCCGCTGCACCGTCTGGGTATGTGTCATGGGCCGCCCGAACAGCTCCCGGTCGCCGGCATAGTCCAGCGCCTCGGCCAGGCAGGCCTGCGCCGCGCCAATGGCCCCCCAGGTGATGCCGTAGCGGGCCTGCGAGAGGCACGACAAGGGTCCCTTGAGACCCTTAACACCCGGCAGAACATGCGCGGCGGGGACGCGAACGTTGTCAAAAAACAGCGACGAAGTCACCGACGCCCGCAGGGAGAACTTGCGTTTGATTTCCGGGGCATCGAATCCGGGGGAGTCGGTGTCGACGAGGAATCCCAGGATGCCCTCGTCGGTTTTCGCCCACACGAGGGCCACGTCCGCAATCGAGCCGTTCGTGATCCACATCTTGGCGCCGTTGAGTATCCAGTCGTCGCCGTCCCGGCGTGCGTGGGTCTTCATGTTGGCCGGATCCGATCCGCCGTGGGGCTCGGTCAGTCCGAAGCAGCCGATGGCCTCGCCGCGGGCCATGGCCGGGAGCCAGCGCTCCTTCTGCTCGTCGGAACCGAAGGCATGGATCGGGTACATGCACAGGCTGGACTGCACCGAGACAAAGCTGCGTATGCCCGAATCGCCCCGCTCCAGTTCCTGGCAGATCAGGCCGTAGCTGACGCCGTTGAGCCCGGCGCAGCCGTAGCCGTCGATGGAGGAGCCGAAGAGGCCGAGCTCGGCGATCTCCGTAACCAGTTCCGCCGGAAAGCGGTGTTCCTCGAAACATTCGCGGATGATGGGCAGCACGCGCTCGTCGGTGAAACGCGCGACGGTGTCCTGGACCATCTGCTCCTCTTCAGAGAGCTGGCCACGGACGTCGAAAAGGTCCAGGGGATTGAGCTGGGACACGGGGATCTCCGGTTGGCGCCATCCGCCGTCGATGCCGGCCGAAAATCGGCGCCGCGAGGGTTGGCGAATAAGCCCGCAATGATACCGGATTGACGGGTTTGCAGCAGCGGGACGGCGCGCCGCCGGGGAACCGGATGCCGATGCCCTGTAGTGCGACGCCGGCCGGCGGATCGATTGCCGCCCGCCGGTCGAATTAGCGAGAGAAGACCGGTGTGGTCCAGCCAGTGTCCAGGAGAAGCAACACGGCATGCGTGTGTCCTTTCATCCCGATTATTTCGTGGCCCTGCCCGAAGGTCACCCCTTCCCCATGGCCAAGTTCCCCGCGCTTCACGAGATCCTCCTCGCCGAGGGCGTGATCCGCCGCGGTGACGTCGTCAGACCCCGCGAGGCGTCGCTGGAGCTCCTGCGCCTGGTCCATACCGAGGACTACCTCTGGAAGCTGGCTACCGGCAATCTCACCCCTTCGGAAGAGCGGCGCATCGGCATACCCTGGAGCGAGCGTCTCTGGCGGCGGTCACGGCTGGCGGTCACCGGCACGCTGAACGCGGCCCTGATGGCCCTGGAGGACGGCCATGCCGGCAATCTGGCCGGCGGCACGCACCATGCCTATCCGGATCATGGTCAGGGGTACTGCGTCCTGAACGACGTGGCGATTGCTATCCGCGAGCTCCAGCGCAGCGGCCGGATCCGCCGGGCCCTGGTCATCGACCTGGACGTTCACCAGGGCAACGGGACGGCAGCGATCTTTGCGGATGAGCCCGACGTGTACACCTTCTCGATGCATGGTGAGAAGAACTTCCCGGCCCGCAAGGCGGTCAGCGACCGGGACGTGGGCCTGCCCTGCGGGACAGGGGATGCCGAGTACTTCGCGGTTCTGGCCCAAGAGCTCCCTGGCGTGCTGGCGGCGGCACGGGCGGATATCGCGTTTTACCTGGCCGGCGTGGACCCGGCCGACGGCGATCGCTACGGTCGCATGCATTTGTCCACCCGGGGGCTGGCGGCACGGGACCGCCTGGTGATCGAGGCCGTGCGTGAATCCGGCATGCCCCTGGCGCTGCTGCTGTCCGGCGGATATGCGGCGACCCCGAGGGAGACGGCACAGCTTCACGCCATCGCCTATCGTGTAGCGGTGGACGTCTACGAAGCCCGCGATTCGCGGCTGGGAGAACAGTGACGTGAAGATTCCGGAGATTCTGCTGGTCGAGTCCGCCCACAAGCCGGGCAGCCTCGCCAAGATCCTGGCCCAGATCGGCGAGGCCGGCCTCGTCGTGGAGCATCTGAACTCGGTTCGCCGGGACCAGGACAAGACGATCTGGGAAATCACCCTGGAAATGGACGCCGAGGCCGACCGCAGCCTGTTCGAGCGAATCGACGCCCTGCCCAACGCCCGGCTCCTCGGCCGGTCGGACCGGGTGTTCAATCGCCACAAGGGGGGCAAGATCAGCACCGAGAGCACGGTGCCCATCAACAGCCAGCAAATGCTCAAGGACATCTACACGCCGGGGGTGGCGCGAGTGTGCCTTGCCATTCAGAAGGATCCGTCGCTTGCACGCGAGTACACGTCCATTCACAACACGGTGGCCATTGTCACCAATGGCACCGCGATTCTCGGGCTGGGAGACATCGGTGCGGTGGCCGGCATGCCGGTCATGGAGGGTAAGGCGGCGCTGATGGCCAGCCTCGCCGGTCTGAACGCCGTGCCGATCCTCACCGAGGTCCGGGACCCCGATCAGCTCGTGGATGTCATCGCCGCGATCGCCCCGTCCTTCGGCGCCATTCAGCTGGAGGACATCGCCGCGCCGGACTGTTTCACCATCGAGGACCGGCTGCGGGAGCGGGTCGGGATACCGGTGCTGCATGACGATCAGCACGGGACCGCCGTGGTGGCCCTGGCGGCTGTCCGGAACGCCGGGCGCATGGTGGGTCAGCGCCTGTCACAGAGCGTGGTGGGGCAGATCGGTCTCGGGGCCGCCGGTATCGGCATTTGCCGTCTCCTGCTCGCCCGTGGAGTCGAGACCGTGCTGGGCAGCGACCTGGATCCGGGTGCCCTGGCGCGTTTCGAAGCGATGGGCGGGCAGCCGGCGGATCTCGGCGATCTGCTGGGGCGGGCCGATATCGTGATTGCGACGACGGGAGTACGCGGGCTGATCCGGCCGGATCAGGTGCGGCCGGGACAGGTGATCCTCGCGCTGTCGAATCCCGATCCGGAGATCGAGCCCAGCGACGCGCTGAAGGCCGGCGCCGCGTTTGCCGCCGACGGCAAGAGCATCAACAACGTCCTGGGATTTCCGGGGCTTTTCCGGGGGGCGCTGGACGCCGGGGCCACGCGTTTTACCGATGCGATGCTGGTCGCCGCGGCCGAGGCCATCGGCGACCACGCCGCGGACGGTGACCTGGTGCCGGATCCGCTGGACCCGGCTGTCCACGAAGCGGTGGCGTCGTCGGTCCGGGCGGCTGTTGACGAGCCAGCCTAGTAGGGGATGCCCAGACGCCGGTAGACGAAAGACAAGAGCCACAGCGGGCCGATCATCAGGAACTGCAGGTCCTTGAAGAACGACGGCTTGGCCCCTTCGACCAGGTGGCCGATGAACTGGCCGATCCACGCGGCCACGAAGATCCCGACGCAGATGACCCACAGCGGTGCGGACAGCCCGTCCAGCCAGACGATGGTGGCCAGCATGGCGGCCGACACCAGGACCATGCCGAGCCCCAGGCTGAACGACATGATGAAGTAGTAAACAATCGACGCCATGACGAACAGCATGCCCCAGTTCATTACCGGGGAGATTTCCCTGAACGCCTCGGGCACGGGCAAGGCCCACAGCAGGCCCACGAGGCTCAGCACGATCAGGGGGACACAAATCCAGTGGACCAGCTTGTTGGTCGGGTTCTGATGGCTCTCGGCGTATTCGTCGAGCCAGGCTTGAACTGGGCGCATGCCTCTCTCCGGCGGTTCGCAAAAGCAGCCCCTATGATAGGCCGCGTAGCCGCTCGTTTTGAACAGGCCGGGCCCCCGGCCTGAGCAAAGCGCCTTTTTCCCGACGCGACGTTGCTCGCGGATTCGCTGATTCCGGAGGTCAGCGGCCCGCCAGGCTGACTACTGCCTGAAAGAAAAAGCCCGGCACGAAGCCGGGCTTCCAAGGGCTTGGAAGGTGGACCGTCAGGCGGCTACGGTCATCCGCGAGCGCAGCTTTTTCATGGCGTTCGCCTCGAGCTGGCGTATCCGCTCGGCGCTTACCCCGTAGCGGTCGCCGAGGTCCTGCAGGGTGGCCTTGTCGTCCGTGAGCCAGCGGCTCTGGAGAATGTCCCGGCTGCGTTCATCCAGGGCCGCCAGGGCGTCCCTGAGCTGGGACGATGCCTGGCTGCGCCATTCGTCGTCCTCTGCAGCGTCGGCCGGGTCGACTTCCGTGCTCGGCAGGTAAGCCACGGGGCCATACGCGTGCTCATCGTCCTCCGACTGGGGAGTCGGGTCGAAGGACAGGTCCCGCGTGGACAGCCGCCGCTCCATTTCATTGACTTCCGCCGGGCTTACGCCCAGGTCCTCGGCCACGGCCCGGGTTTCCTCGGCCGTCAGCCAGCCCAGGTGTTTCTTGGCCTTGCGGAGATTGAAGAACAGTTTGCGCTGAGCCTTGGTGGTCGCCACTTTGACCACCCGCCAGTTCTTCAGCACGAATTCGTGGATCTCGGCACGGATCCAGTGCACCGCAAAGGACACCAGACGGACGCCGAACTCGGGGTCAAAGCGCTTGACCGCCTTCATCAGGCCCACGTTGCCCTCCTGGATCAGGTCGCCGAGCTGCAGGCCGTAGCCGGAGTAGCCCCGGGCCACGTGCACGACGAAGCGGAGATGGGACAGTACGAGCTGTCTGGCCGCGTCCAGGTCCTCGTCCTGGCGGAACCGGTTGGCCAGATCGACCTCCTGGTCCTTACTCAGAACGGGAATGGTGGCCACGGCCTGGATGTAGGAATCCAGGTTGCCGACCGGGCCCGCAAGGACCCCGTCGCCGCGATGTGAAATCACAGCTGTCGTCATGGTATCAGGCACCTCTCTTGCCGCCCTGAAGTTTAGCACTCGCACGTTTAGAGTGCTAAACCGGTGTTGGGTTCCCTTCGGTTCTGCTAATTAAACAAAAAGTTAGCTTATAATAATCAATTGCTTATAATATTCTTGTCTTTTCCGGTCAGTGGGTTTCGCCGAGGACCCCAGAAGTGGACAGAAGCCCGGAACCGACCCGGTTTGCCGGTGGATTCCGGGGGTTATTTCGGCCATTCGGGGGCGGCCATTCGGGGGCAGGCCCCGGTACCGGAGCCCGGGTTCAGGGCCGCGGCGGGGGCGTCTCAGTCGCTTCGGCCGGGTTCGATCCGACGCATATTCCGGGCCGCCGCGATACCGGAGCCCAGCCATCCGAGGGCCGCGCCCCCGCCGACCAGCAGCAGGGCATCCTCGGGTTTGAGCCCGGCCAGTCGGAAGTCGCTGCCGTAGAGGCCTGCGAGCCGCGCCACCGGTTCGGAGAGAGCCCAGAGCGCCGCCTGGACGATACCCAGCGCGAGCAGACCGCCACCCAGGCCGTACCATGCGCCCGAGTAGAGAAATGGCCTGCGAATAAAGCCGTTCGAGCCGCCCACCAGTTTCTGGACCTCGATCTCCTGGCTGCGGTTCTGAATGTCCAGGCGAATCGTGTTGCCGACGATCAGCAGGATCGATACCGCCAGGACGATGACCGCGAGCGTCACCAGCCGCCGGGCCACGTCCAGCATGCCGTGCAGCCGGCGTACCCAGTCGGTGTCCGCCCGCACCTCGGCAACGCCGTTCATGCCTCGGGCGGCTGTCGCGAGTTCCGCCACCGCGTCCGCCGTCGTATGGCTTTCCGCCGGCCTGACTGTCACCAGGTGGGGCAAAGGGTTCTCGTTGAGCGCATCCAGCGCCGGCCCGAAGCCCGACCCGGCGCGAAACTGGACCAGCGCCTCGTCCGCCGTCACTACGGCGGTTTCGGTGACATCGGGCCGCTGATCGAGGGCCGCAGCGAGATTTCGGGCGTCGGCTTCGCTTTTGCCGTGCTCCAGGTAGACGGACAGTTCCACGGAATCCCGCCACTGCCCGGACAGCGCGCGAATATTGGTTACCGACAGGTGGAGAAGCGCGGGCAGGGCCAGCGCGATGCCGATCACCGCCATGGTCATCCCGGTGTTCAGCGGATGCCGGGCGAGCCGGCCGAGGGATCCCACGAGGCTCTGCGCATGGCGCGACAACCAGGTGCCAAGGCCGCCCGAGCCGGTTCGGGCCTCCCTTGGCGCGCGCGTCGCCCGCCGACGGTTGGGCCGGGTGCCGCGGTCCCGTTTCGGGGCGGGCGCCCGCTTACGCGTCGCCTGGGGACGGGCCATGGCTGTCGGCCGCAAGGCGACCGTCCTTGAGTTCGACGCGCCGCCGGCCCAGCCGCTCGATCAGGGCGAGGTCATGACTGGCGATGAGAATCGTTGTGCCCACCTCGTTGAAGCGGCAGAACAGGTCCATGATTTCGAGCGAGAGATCCGGATCCAGGTTGCCCGTCGGTTCGTCGGCAATCACCAGCGGTGGCTTCGCGACGATTGCCCGCGCGATCCCCACCCGTTGTTGCTCGCCGGTGGACAGCGCCAGCGGCATGCTGCTCTCCTTGTCCAGCAAGCCCACCTGGTCCAGCGCCGCCCGTACCCGCTTGCCCACGTCCTTTCGGCGCAGGCCGGCGATCACCAGCGGCAGACCGACGTTGTCGAACACCGTCCGGTCCTGGAGCAGCTTGTGATCCTGGAAGACGATACCCAGGTCACGCCGGAAACCCGGAATCGCCCGGCGAGAGACGCCGTTCGTGTTGCGGTTGTTGATCAGGACCTGGCCCCGTGTCGGCCGTTCGATCAGGGCGATGAGCTTCAACAGCGTACTCTTGCCCGCGCCCGAGTGACCGGTCAGGAAAACCATCTCCCCCGCATCCACATCCAGCGTCAGTTCCGACAGGGCGTCGCCGCCGCCGGAGTAGCGCTTGGACACTTGCTGAAAGCGAATCACCCGGCGTTGGCCCCGGTTCCTTCCATGAGCGCGTCCAGGAACGGGCCGGCCTCGAACACGTCCAGGTCGTCCGCGCTTTCGCCGATGCCGATGAACCGGATCGGGACCTTGAGCTCCTTGGCCACCGCCACCAGGCTGCCGCCCTTGGCCGAACCGTCCAGCTTCGTGATGGCGACCCCCGTGACCCCGACCGCCTCGTTGAAGCGGCGGGCCTGGATCAGCGCGTTCTGCCCGGTGGAGCCGTCGAGCACCAGCAGGATCTCGTGGGGCGCCTCCGGATCGAGCTTGGCCACCACGCGCTTGACCTTGGCGAGCTCCTCCATGAGGTTTTCCTGGGTATGCAGGCGACCGGCCGTGTCGGCAATGACCACGTCGATGCTGCGTGCCTGGGCCGACTGGACGGCGTCGAAAACCACCGCCGCCGGATCGGCCCCTGCCTGCTGGGCAATGACCGGCACGTCGTTGCGCTGACCCCAGACCTGGAGCTGCTCGACGGCGGCGGCGCGGAATGTGTCCCCTGCCGCGATCAGGACCGAGTGGCCCTGTCCGCTCAGCCGCCGTGCAATCTTGCCGATGGTGGTGGTCTTGCCCGCGCCGTTGACCCCCACGACGAGGATCACCCAGGGCCTCGGCGTCTCCGGCACCACCAGCGGCTGCTCACAGGGCGCAAGGATTTCCAGCAGCGATTCCCTGATGGTCGCGACAACGGCGCGGGTGTCCTTGAGTTCGTCCCGCCAGAGCTTGCGCTCGAGGCTGCCGATAATCTCCTCGGTGGCGTCTACGCCGACGTCGCCGGTCAGAAGCCTGGTCTCCATTTCCTCGATAAAGGCTTCGTCCGGCTTGCCCCCCGGCAGGAGGTGAGCCAGGTCATAGGTGAGCCAGGAGTCGCCCTGGTTGAGGCGTTCGCGAAGACGGCGAAAGAAACCCTTCCGGGGCTTGTCCGCGGAGTCGTTGCCTGGGGTTCGTGGGTCGGTCATGGGGTTCGTATGCTACCCCAAGCGAATGACCCTGCGGAGTGACCGGCAGCGCGAAGTCGGTCGGCCCGACCACTGACCGATATCGGCGCGCCCGTCCCGGAGAGATCGGCGCGGCCCGGGGCCATTGACGCGGCCATGCTGACCTGGCGCAGGCAAAAAAAGGGCGGCCGGAGCCGCCCTCTAACTGCCTTTGCTTCGTTCCGGGTTACTGCGGCTCGTTTTCCCGCGGCCGATCCGGTGCCTGGCAGTCGCCGGCTTCGAAGCTGCCGATCACCGACGGATCGCTGATTGGCAGGACCGTGCCCAGGCTGCCGCCGAAAGTGACGGTTTCCGTGGCCATCTCCAGGGTCGCCGCCAGGCTGGCGGACGGGTCCGCCTGGGAGCCGTGGCTGCCCTCGATGAAGCAGATCCGGGTCGCGCCGTTGGCCGACACATCGTTGGCGCCCGGCGTCGTCAGTTCCACCGCATTGAAGGCGTTGATCAGCCGCGTGCTGGAGGAGTTGGGGACCACCGTATCGCCCTTCACGGTGATCAGGTGCACGGGCGTCACCGAGTTGGGCGCGTAGCTCAGGGGGTCGCCCGCGTCCAGGGCATTGCCGAAGTCCCGGAAGAAGTAGTTGTAGATCGTCGTGTTCGGCGTCAGTCCCTGGGCCTTGAGGCCCGCCTCGATAGACGCGCCGAACGCGAAGGAATCCAGCGCCAGGTCGGCGATGCCGCCGCCCGCGACACCGAGGGTGGCCGATGCCAGGGTCGAGTTCTCGCCCAACGCGCCGACCGCGATGGACCCGATGATGCCGCCAAGCGATATGCCCTCGTAGTGCAGAGTGCTGGCGCCGTAGTCGGGGGCGCCGTCGCCGGTGATGTCGAAGTTCGGCGCCGACAGGACCAGCGTGATGACGTCGGCTGCCGCCTGCCGCCACTGGTCGCGGGTGGTCAGCGGGCTGCCCACGTTGATCCAGTGGGCGCCCGACGGATCGATTTCACCGTCCGGCGGCGTGCCCGGTGAACCGCCGGTGACAAGATCCACGTCGAAGGTCCGCTCCGGCACGCCCGGGACGCGGAACAGCGCGGTTGGCGACTCGGCCAGGATCTGCGCCAGCTCCTCCGGTGTGAGGTTCGCGAAGTCGATTTCCGGCGCGGCGATGCCGTGGACCGGCGTGTCGATGGCCACGACCGTGGCGCCGGCGGCCACCCACTTCTCGGCCAGTGCAAGCAACGTCCGTCCGGTTGCGCGTCAGCCCGTGGCCGGCGATGACCAACGGCCCGCCGATGATCGGCGCACCCTGCGCGTCCAGCGACACGGCCATGAGGATCGGGACGTTGACCGTCGGGTTCTCCGGGTCCTTGGGCACCGGGAACGGGTTGAACTTGGAAATGGTCGTGCTGCTCGGATCCAGCGGGTTGGCGCCGGCCGCGGCGGTCCAGTATTCCGTGAGCATGGACGTGTCGTTCACGTCCTCCGGAATCTTCAGATAGTAGGGCAGGCCCTGCAGCACGCCGCCGTAGAGGGCCATCGTGCCCGGCGTGGGATCCGGCTGGCCCAGCAGCGCGTAGACCAGGTCCGTGGTCACGGGCGTGCCGGCCGGCAGCACGCCGCCGGGAATCTGGCCGGTGGGATCCGGCAGGTCAACGGGCGTCACCAGCGGCTGCAATTGCGAGGGCAGCGGCTGGGCGGTGGACACGGTTGCTCCGAGAACCGTTGTGGTGTCCAGCGTCGTGAAGCTGCTGGTGACCACGATCGAGTTCACGTCGATGCCGAGGGCCTCGGCCGTCGCGAGCTGTGCGGCCGTGAACAGCGCCAGTAGTTCCTCCGGCGTGAGTGCGTCGGGATCGATAGACGACGGATCGTCCGGAATCTCGATGACGCCGGCCAGGTAACCCTGCTTGATCTGCTCGTAGCTAGTGTCCGCGGCGGCGGGCGTACCGCTCGTGTTCGTGACCCCGTTGGTCACGATCACCAGGTAGCCGTTTTCCGTGCCCGGCGTGAGCTGGTTGAGACGGTTGCCGTTGAGCGCATTGATCGGATCGATCACGACCTGCTGGCCGCTGGCGTCGATGGCCTGGGTCACGCCGATGTCGATGTCCACGCCGGGCACGAGGAACGGGTTACCGGTGGGCGGGAACGGGCACACTTCCTGCGGCGCCAGCCCCAGCTTGCAGATCGTCGTGTCGGACAACCCGACCACGGCCCGGGTCGCACGATCCAGCGCGACTTCCACGACGAACACCGAGGCCGGGGTCACGGACGCCGGGTCCACGCTTCCGGTGAAGTTGGCGCTAAAGGAGGAGGTGGTGGAGAAGCCGTCCAGCTGGTTGACGACGCCGACCTGCACTTGGAATGGCGTCACCGGAACGCTCAGCGTGCCGTCGGAGACAAAGCTCGGGTCCGAGGCGGAGGCCAGCAGGAAACCCGTGATGTCGTTCGGGTAAGGCAGGAGCGCGTTCAGCGGATCCCAGGTTGCCCGGAATTCCGGTGCACTGTCGTCAGGTCCTGCCGGGATGCCGGTGCTCTGGTCGCTTCGGCTGGGGCCGTCCGGATCGTGTCCGTCGGACAGGCAGCCCGAAAGCACAAGTGCCACGGACGCCACGAGGGCGCCATAGAGGGTTCGCATTATTCTGACTCCTCCTGCGAGGGGGATCTTATAAGAATTATCGGACGTAAGACTACGCTTGTTTATCAAGCGCTTTCAAGCTCAGGATCAGAGCGTATGGCAAGACGAAGCAGGCATCGGCGGGTCTCGTCCGGCGGCACCCCGCCGGGGGATTTCCGGATCATCGGTGGTGAATGGCGAGGCCGCCGGCTGCCGATTCTCGCCCGCGGCGGTCTGCGCCCGACGCCCGACCGGGTCCGGGAAACGCTGTTTAACTGGCTTTCACCCGTGGTGGCCGGTTCACGGTGCCTGGATCTCTTCGCGGGCACGGGCGCCCTCGGTCTGGAAGCATTGTCCCGGGGCGCGGCGGCCGTGACCTTCGTCGAAAAGGATCCACCGGCATCCCGGGGAATTCGCGATGCCATTGAATTGCTGCGGTGCGAGCGCGCAGAAATCGTCACGGCTGATGTGTTGCCCTTCCTCTCGACGGCGGCGCGTCCCTTCGATGTCGTGTTCGTCGATCCGCCCTATGCGATGGATCTGCTCGCGCCGGTCTGCGCGGCACTGGAGAAGGGCTGGCTGTCGGCGACGGCCAGGGTCTATCTCGAAGCACCCGCCGCGCAGGGCCGTCCCGAACTTCCGCCGGGATGGGCCCTGTTCCGCAGCGCGCGCGCCGGTCAGGTGGGTTACCATCTGGCGCGTTTCGGCGAGACAACAGGCCCGCAGGCGACCCAATGAGTTCCGCGCTTTACCCCGGCACCTTCGATCCGATTACCAATGGTCATGTCGACCTGATCCGGCGCTCGTCCCGAATCTTCGAGAAGGTGGTGGTGGCGATTGCCGCCAACCCCGCCAAGGCGCCGCTGTTCAGCCTGGAAGAGCGGGTGACGCTCGCCCGGGACGTGCTGGACAGCATCGACAACGTCCAGGTCATGGGCTACACCGGGCTGACCGTGGAGCTGGCCCGGGAATCCGGCCTCGAAGTCATGATTCGCGGCCTGCGCGCCGTGTCGGACTTCGAGTTCGAGTTTCAGCTGGCCACAATGAGCCGGCAGCTCAACGACGACGTCGAGACGGTGTTTCTCACGCCCACCGAGCAGTTCAGCTTTATTTCATCCAGCATGGTGCGGGAGATTGCGCTGCTCGGGGGGGACGTGTCCAAGTTCGTCCCGCCGTCGGTTCGCCGCGCCCTGGAAGCCAAGCGCCGCTGACATGGCGCTGAGGATTCTCGACACCTGCATCAACTGCGATGTCTGCACGCCCGAATGCCCTAACGAGGCCATCAGCATGGGTCCGGAGATCTTCGAGATTCATCCCGACAAATGCACCGAGTGTGTGGGTCATTTCGATACGCCCCAGTGCATCGACGTCTGCCCGGTGGACTGCATCGAGCTGGACCCGGAACATGTCGAGGGTCCCCAGGCCTTGCTCGACAAGGCCCGCCGCCTTGGAGCACGGGCTTGATAGCGACCGTGGGCGACCCGACGCCTTTACTCGACCGTTCAACGCTGACTGACAATGGCATCCTCTTGCGATTTCCCCCCTGACACGGAGTAGACGATGACGCCTTTGCGCAAACTGGCCCTGTGGATCGTGCTCGGCACAATTGTTCTGCCGGCGGGTGCGGCCGATGCGCCGGGCAAGGCCGCTATCGCAAGCGCGCATCCCCTGGCCACCGAGGCTGGCCTGGAGGTTCTCGCCGCCGGCGGCAATGCCTTCGATGCGGCCGTGGCGGTCAGCGCCGCGCTGTCCGTCGTGGAGGGCTACAGCTCGGGTATCGGCGGGGGCGGGTTCTGGTTGCTGCACCGGGCCGCCGACGGGTTCGAGGTCATGGTAGACGGCCGGGAGGTTGCGCCGCTGGCTGCCACCCGGGACATGTACCTGGACGAGAAGGGCGCGGCCATCGCGCGACTGTCCAAGGATGGCGTTCTGGCGGCGGGCATTCCGGGCGTGCCGGCCGGGCTGGAACACATGAGCCGAAACTACGGCGAGCTTTCGCTGGCGCAGAGCCTGGCTCCGGCGATCCGACTCGCCCGGAACGGGTTTCCGCTGGATGCCCGCATGCAGCGGGGCCTGAAGTTCAAGCGGGATCTGCTGGCGCGTTTTTCCGGATCGGCGGACACGTTCCTGCTCGACGGCGAGGTGCCGCCGTTAGGGCATGTCATTCGCCAGCCGGGCCTGGCCGGGACACTGGAGCGGATCGCCAGCGAGGGGGCCGACGGCTTCTACCGGGGCCCCGTTGCCGACGCGTTGGTCCGCGGCGTGCGCGCGGAAGGGGGCATCTGGACCCTGGAGGACCTGGCGGCCTACACCGTCAAGGAGCGGCCGCCGGTGGTGTTCGAGTACCGGGGCGTGCGCGTTGTGGCCGCCTCGCTGCCGTCGGCCGGCGGCGTGGCGCTGGCGAACATCTTCAATATCCTGGACGGCTACCGGTTTGCCGATATGGACCGGGTCACCCGGGTGCATCTGCTCACCGAAGCCATGCGCCGCGCTTACCGCGACCGGGCCCAGTACCTCGGGGATCCCGATTTCGTCTCCGCGCCGGTTGCCCAGCTCGTGCACCCGTTCTATGCCGCCGGGCAGCGGGCCACGATTCGCCTGGACCGGGCGACGCCGTCGGCGAGCCTGCCACCCGCGTACCGGCAGCGGGAAGCCGATGACACCAGCCATTTCTCGGTTCTCGACCAGGCCGGCAACCGGGTCGCGGGAACCCAGTCCATCAACGGCTGGTTCGGATCGGGATACGTCGAGCCGGAGACCGGCGTCATGCTGAACAACGAGATGGACGATTTCTCGGTCAAGCCGGGCGAGCCCAACCTGTTTCAGCTGGTGGGCGCGGAGGCCAACGAAGTCGCGCCGGGCAAGCGGATGCTCTCGAGCATGACCCCGACGTTCCTGGAGTCCGACCGCGGCGTGGCGATCCTTGGCACCCCCGGCGGCAGTCGCATCATCAGCATGGTGCTCCTGGCGAGCCTGGCCTGGATCGACGGGGCCGACGCCGCCGGCATGGCGGGCCTGCCTCGCTTTCATCATCAGTACCTTCCGGATGAACTTGTTTACGAGCCCCTGGCCTTCGATGCCGAGGAGATCGCGGCCCTGAACGCGATGGGTCACACCTTGAAGAAAAGCTCGCGGCTCTACGGCAACATGCAGATCGTGACCTGGGATCGCGCCACCGGCGAGGTCCAGGCCGCTTCCGACCCCCGCGGCCAGGGCGAAAGCCGGATCTACTGACCTGCGGTTTCGCCCGGACGCCGGCCAGTGCAGGGCCGGCGGATGGAGCCGGGCTCAGCGCTGGCAGGCGGCACAGTAAAAGGTCGCCCGCTGGCCGAGGACCTCCGAGCGCAGCGGCTGGCCGCAGCCCGGGCAGGGATCGCCGGCGCGCCCGTAAACGGCGAGCTGCTGCTGGAAGTAGCCGGGCCGCCCGTCGCCCCAGGTGAAGTCCCGCAGGGTCGTGCCGCCCTGGTCGATGGCCTCGGCGAGCACATCGCGGATCGCCCCGGCCAGCGTGTTCATGCGGCGAAGGGAAATCCGCCCCGCCGGCCTCCGCGGATGGATCCCGGCCCGGTACAACGCCTCGCTGGCGTAAATGTTGCCCACCCCCACCACCACCCGGCCGTTCATGATGTAGGGCTTGATGGAAACCCGCCGGCCGCGGCTGCCCGCGTAGAGTCGTTCGCCGCTGAAATCCGGACCCAGCGGCTCGGGGCCGAGATCCTTCAGGAGCGGGTGGCTGAGCGCATCGCCACGAACCCAGTGCACGGACCCGAAGCGCCGCGGGTCGTTGAAGCGCAGCCGGCGACCGCCGGCGAAATCGATGTCCAGGTGATCGTGGGCCCCCGGCGGTACCGGGCCCTCCAGGACCCGCAGGCTTCCTGACATGCCGAGATGCAGGAGCATGGTGCCCGCAGCTGTGTCGAACAGCAGGTACTTGGCGCGCCGGTTTACGGTCCGGATGGCCTGTCCCTCGAGACGTTCGGCGAGGCCGGCGGGTACGGGCCAGCGGAGCCGGCGGTCCCGGACCGCCACGCGGGCCACGGTTTCCCCCTCGATCCACGGCAGGATGCCGCGGCGCGTGGTTTCCACTTCAGGCAGTTCAGGCATCTTGACGGGCCGCAGCAAAACGCTGCGGTACAGCATAGCGCCACGGCGGGTAATTGGCCCGGTGCCTGTAGCCGGGGGGCGGCTTGGGCTATAGTTGGTCGGCGTTTGAATGCAGGCAACTACGGGTCTGACGGATGGATTTTGTACTTCTCATGGACCATTTCCGCGGGGTCCTCAATCTCAGCGGCTGGGGCTACGTTGTTGCCTCGTTCCTCATGATTCAGCTCACCGTGCTGAGCGTGACCATTTATCTGCATCGCGATGCCACCCACCGCGCCGTGGATCTGCACCCGGCGGTGCGCCACGTGTTCCGGTTCTGGCTCTGGTTCACCACCGGCATCGTCACCCGGGAGTGGGTGGCGGTTCACCGCAAGCACCACGCCAAGTGCGAAACGGCAGAAGATCCCCATAGCCCGGTGGTTTACGGTCTCAAGAAGGTCCTGCTGGAGGGCGCCGAGCTTTACCAGGAAGAGGCCGATCGGCCGGAAACCCGGGAAAAGTACGGCCGCGGCTGTCCCGAGGACTGGTTGGAGCGCCACGTCTATACCGGCCGCTCTTACTGGGGCATGGGCTTCATGGTCCTGAGCTTCCTGGTCCTGTTCGGGGTGCCCGGCATCATCATGATCGCCGTTCAGCTGGTGTCTCAGCCGTTGATGGCCGCCGGGATCATCAATGGCGTGGGCCACCATTTCGGCTACCGGAACTTCGAGTCCGAAGACGCCTCGCGAAACATCGTTCCCTGGGGCGTGCTGCTGGGCGGCGAAGAGCTGCACAACAATCACCATGCCTACCCGTCATCGGCGCGGTTCTCGATGCGCCGGTGGGAGTTCGATATCGGCTGGTTCGTGATTCAGGTCCTGTCGTTCTTCGGTCTTGCGACGGTCCGGCGTCTGCCGCCGAAAACCGTGGAAGACCGGGATCAGATCGACCTGGAGACCGTGCGGGCCGTCGTCGTCAACCGCATGGACGTGCTGCGGGCCTACAGCAAGCGGGTCACCCTGCCGGTCTGGAAGCGAGAGCGCGCCCGTTTGGGCGATCTGCCGCGCCGCGCCGGCCGGCTGCTGGTTCGTCAGCCACGGCTGATCGACGGCGGAGGGCCGTCAGCGCCTGGCCGCCATGCTGGCGGAGAGCCAATCCCTGGCGACGGTCGTGGAATACCGCCAGCGCCTTCAGGCCCTGTGGGGAGAAACCACCGCCAGCAATGAGCGGCTGATCGCCGGCCTGAAGGAGTGGTGCGCCCAGGCGGAGGCCAGTGGCATCAAGGCGCTGGAGGATTTCGCGCAAAGTCTGCGCCATTACGGAATCCGGTCCGCCGTTCAGTAAACGCGGCCGGTTAGTACGGCCGGCCGGGGGCGGACCCGCCGGCCCCGCTGAGGCGTCACCCACAAAAAAGCCCGCCGGAAGGCGGGCCTTTTTATTTGTCTGCCGAACCGACCAGAAAGCCTACTTGATCTTGGCTTCCTTGTAGATCACGTGCTTGCGCACGACCGGATCGTACTTCTTGGTCTCCATCTTTTCGGGATGGATCCGCTTGTTCTTGGCGGTGGTGTAGAAGTGACCGGTACCGGCGCTGGATACCAGGCGAATTTTATCTCTCATGGCGGACCTCCGTCAGACCTTTTCGCCGCGGGAGCGCAGGTCGGCCACGATCTGCTCGATGCCGATCTTGTCGATCATGCGCAGACCCTTCTGGGAGACCCGAAGCTTCACGAACCGCTTTTCGCTGCCAAGCCAGAACCGGTGCGTGTGCAGGTTCGGAAGGAACCGGCGCCGGGTCTTGTTGTTGGCGTGCGAGACGTTGTTTCCGGTGGTCGGGCGCTTGCCGGTCACCTGACAAACTCTCGACATGACTCTACCTCATCTATAGCTTTACGGGCCCGCAGGGCCGTCAAAGAGCCCGCTTTTATACCAGCGGATCCTTCTTCGGGCAAGGCCCTAGAGCAGACCGCGTTCCGCAAACGAGACGCAGCCGGTGTCCCCGACGACCAGGTGATCGAGAATCTGGATGTCCACCAGGCCCAGGCCGCTCCGGAGCCTGCGGGTGATCAGCTCGTCCGCCTGGCTCGGCTCGGCGATGCCGGAGGGATGGTTGTGGGCGAGAATCACGGCGGCGGCGTTGTGCCCCAGGGCCTGCTTGACCACCTCCCTGGGATGGACGCTCGCGCCATCGATCGTGCCCCTGAACAGTTCCTCGAAGGCGATGACCCGGTGGCGGTTGTCCAGGTAAAGGCAGCAGAAAACCTCGTGGGGACGGTCCCGAAGCCGGGCCCGCAGAAAGCGCTGAACGTCCGCCGGGCCGGCGAGTCCCGGGCCCCTCTCCAGGGCCAGTTCCAGGTGGCGGCGGCTGATCTCCAGCGCCGCCTGGAGCAGGGCATAACGGGCTGGTCCGAGCCCCGGCGCACGGGTAGCGGACTCGAGATCCGCGCTCAGCAGCCCGCGGAGGTCGTGGAACCTGCCGAGCAGGTGCCGGGCCAGATCGACGGCGCTTTGCCCCGAGGTTCCGCTGCCGAGAAACAGCGCAAGCAGCTCGGCGTCCGAAAGGGACTCCGGACCGCGCCTGAGCAGCCGTTCTCTCGGGCGCTCCGAAACCGGCCAGCGGCAGATGGGGAAATGGGGCATCCGGGGGCCTCCTCGATTCGGGTCGGCCGGGGCTCTCCCTGTCCCCGGCCCTGCTACCATAGGCCGCCTGTCCGACCGAGGCTCCAGGACCGAAATGGGCAATCTGGCTGGAAAACGCATTCTGCTCGGCGTCACCGGTGGCATCGCGGCCTACAAGGCCGTGGACCTGGTTCGTCGCCTGAGCCAGGGTGGCGCTGAAGTCCGGGTCGTGATGACCGCCGCGGCGACCCGCTTCGTGGGGGCCGCGACCTTTCAGGCCGTATCCGGGCATCCGGTACGCGACAGCCTGTGGGATGAAGCCGCGGAAGCTGCCATGGGCCACATCGAACTGGCGCGCTGGGCTGATGCGGTGCTCATCGCTCCGAGCAGCGCGGATTTCATGGCCAGGCTGGCGGCGGGCATGGCCGACGACCTGCTGGCGACCCTCTGTCTGGCCACCGAATCACCGGTAATCCTGGTCCCGGCAATGAACCGGGTGATGTGGGCCCATGCAGCGACCCAGGCCAACGCGGCGCTACTCCGGCAGCGGGGGGTGCGTCTCCTCGGTCCGGCCGAAGGTGCCCAGGCCTGCGGGGAGACCGGGCCCGGCCGGATGCTGGAGCCCGCTGACATCGTCGCCTCGCTGAATCTCGACGCCGGCTCCGGTGCCCTCGCGGGCCGCCGCGTCATTGTCACGGCGGGGCCCACGCGCGAGCCGATCGATCCGGTGCGCTACATCACCAATCGCAGCTCGGGGCGCATGGGCTATGCGGTGGCGGCCGCCGCGGTTCGCGCCGGCGCCGACGTGCTGCTGGTCAGCGGGCCCGCGGAGATTCCGGCTCCGCCGGGCATCGAACTCGTGCGCGTGGAAACGGCCCAGCAGATGCTCGACGCGGTTCACAGCCGGGTAGGCGACGCCGACGTTTTTATTGCTGCGGCTGCCGTCGCCGACTATCGGCCCGCGGTCGTGGCCGACCAGAAGATCAAGAAGAAAGCTGACACCCTGGCGCTGGACATGGAGCGGGCCCCGGATGTCCTGGCCAGCGTGAGTGTGCTGCCGAAGCCGCCGTTTCTCGTCGGTTTTGCCGCGGAGACCCATGACCTCGAGGACCACGCCCGGATCAAGCTGGAGGCCAAGAACCTCGACCTGATCGCGGCGAATGCCGTGGGCCCGGATCGGGGTTTCGATCGCGACGACAATGCCCTGGTCTGCCTTTGGCCTGGCGGGCGGGAGGACCTGGGGCACGGAGCCAAGGCCACCCTGGCCGACCGGCTGATAGCGCTGATCGCCGAGCGTATGGCCGCCGTTCCCGGCGAAGAGAGACAGGCCCATGCAGGTCATTAAGGTCCGGATCCTGGATCCGCGTCGTGGGCACCGATTTCCCTCTGCCGGAGTATGCCACCCCGGGATCGGCCGGCGTGGACATGCGCGCCTGCCTGGATGAGCCCCTCGTGCTTGAGCCGGGCCAGACCGAACTGATTCCCACCGGCATGGCGATCCACGTGGACGACCCGGGGCTGGCCGCGGTGCTGCTTCCCCGCTCGGGACTCGGCCACAAGCATGGCGTGGTCCTCGGCAACCTGACCGGCCTGATCGACTCCGACTACCAGGGCCAGGTTTTTATCTCGTGCTGGAATCGCGGAAACGCCTCTTTCACCATAGACCCGGGCGAGCGGATCGCCCAGATGGTGATCCTCCCGGTCGTCCAGGTTCGTTTCGACGTGGTGGAGTCTTTCGAGGAAAGCGAGCGCGGCGCCGGCGGGTTCGGCAGCTCCGGCCGGTCCTGACGACGGTCCGGGAAGGCAGCGGCCGGGTTCAGGCCCCGGGCGGCAAGCCCTTGAGCTCCCTGAAACGGGCGATATCGGCGTCGAACTGGGCGCGAATCCGCTCCTGGTCCTCGCGCCGGGTCTCCAATTCCCTCCGGTAACCCTCGATACCGCGTTCCGCGTGGGAGATTTCGGCGGACAGGTCGGCGGGAATCACCACCGCTTCGCCGGCGCTCTCGGCGCGGGCTTCATGCCCGGCCGCTTCGGCCTGGAGTTCGCTCAGCTTATCCTCGAGGCCGTCCAGGTATTTCCGCGTGACCTCGTTCTGGGCCTCGAGCAGCTCGACGCGCCGATCCCTGAGGTTCTCGATTTCGTCCACCGACAGGTAGGTGTTCAGCAGGACCTGGTCCCGCTTGGCGGCTTCCTTCGCCGCGGCGGCGAGCCGCGCTTCCTCGGCGATCTGTTCGGCGGTCTTCGCGGTGGCCACGTCCTCAACCGCAATGCCTTGCTCGTTAAGGACTTTATGTGCGCGTCCGGCCTCGCTGGGCGGCAGTGCATGGCCGTAATGAACGACTCCGTCCTCGTCCACCCACTTGTAGACTTTTTCTGCGGCCGCCGGCTTCCCTACCGCCAGAAGGAGTACGGGAACCAGCGCCGCGATGAAACGAAGCGTCTTCATTGCCCTAGTTATTACCACACCGGCCCGCCTTGGCGTCAACGGCTGCGTCACGCTCCGGCCAGACCGTAGCGTTGCCGATAGGCGCGCAGGGCCTCGGTCTCGGCCTGCATGCCGTCCTCGGCCTCCAGGTGGCCGATGACGTCGGCGAGCCCCACGATGCTGATAACGGCCAGCTCCAGGTCGTCCTCTACCTCTTGTACCGCGGAACGGGTTCCCTGGCCCCGTTCCTGCCTGTCCAGGGCAATCAGGACGCCGGCGGGCGTGGCCCCGGCGGCGCGGATGATTTCCACCGATTCCCGAATGGCCGTGCCGGCGGTGATGACGTCGTCGACGATCAGAACCCGGCCGGCGAGTGGCGCACCGACGATGATGCCGCCTTCACCGTGGTCCTTGGCCTCCTTACGGTTGAAGGCGTAGGGGAGGTCCAGTCCGTGGTCCGTCGCGAGGGCCGCCGCGGTTGCCGCCACCAGCGGGATCCCCTTGTAGGCCGGCCCGAACAACATGTCGAAAGGAACGGATGCGCCGGCCGCCGCTGCCGCGTAGCAGCGCCCGAGTTCGGCCAGGGCGCCGCCGGTATTGAACAGCCCGGCGTTAAAAAAATACGGGCTGACGCGGCCGGATTTCAGGGTGAATTCGCCGAAGCGCAGCACGCCCTGTTCCCGTGCAAGTTCTATCAGGCGCTTCTGGTAATCGTGCATCCCCTCACCCCACCGGCCCCGGCCGGCGCTTATCATACACGCTGTCGGCGCCCGGACGCCGACCCGTCAACAGCCCGTTACCGAGCCGATATGCGAGTTATTACCTTAAACGCCAACGGCATTCGCGCCGCTGCCCGCAAGGGCTTTTTCGACTGGCTGCCCCGCCAGGAGGCGGACGTGGTCTGTGTGCAGGAAACCAAGGCCCAGGAGCACCAGCTGACCGATCCGGTGTTCCGGCCGGAGGGATTCCACAGCTACTACGTCGACGCGGAGAAAAAAGGCTACAGCGGCGTCGCGATCTACAGCCGGCGGAAACCGACCCGGGTCGTTACCCGCATGGGCCTCGAGGAGTTCGACCGGGAAGGCCGCTATGTCGAGGCCCAGTTTCCTGGCCTTTCGGTCGTGTCCCTCTATGTGCCGTCGGGGTCGTCCAGCGAAGAGCGCCAGGCCGCCAAGTTTCGTTTCATGGATGACTTCTATCCGCTGCTCGAAAAGCTCCGCCGCCGGCGCCGCGACTACATCATCTGCGGTGACTGGAACATTGCCCACAAGGAAATAGACCTGAAGAACTGGCGGGGTAACCGGAAGAATTCCGGTTTTCTGCCCGAGGAACGGGCCTGGATGGACGATATTTTCGGACGCGCGCGCTACGTGGACGCCTTTCGCGCCGTGAACTCCGATCCCGACGAATACACCTGGTGGTCCAACCGCGGCCGGGCATGGGACAAGAACGTCGGCTGGCGGATCGACTACCAGGTGGTGACTCCGGCCCTTGGCAGCAGGATAAAGAGCGCGGCGATTTACCGGGACGAACGGTTTTCCGACCACGCGCCGCTGACCATTGACTACGTGCTGGACTCCGCGTGACCCAGCCCGCCGACTCCTGGCTGAACAGCTTCCGGATCTATGCCCACCCGCGGGTCATCGGGATGCTGTTCCTGGGTTTCTCGGCGGGCCTGCCGTTTCTGCTGGTGTTTTCCACCCTGTCCGCCTGGCTGACCGACTACGACATCAGCCGCAGCACCATCGGATTTTTCAGCTGGGTTGGCGTGACCTATTCCATCAAGGTTTTCTGGGCTCCCGTCGTGGATCGCCTGGGCCTCGGCCCGCTGACCCGACGGCTCGGCAAACGCCGAGGCTGGATGCTGCTGGCCCAGCTGATCATCGGCGCCGGGCTGGTGGCGATGGCCAGCCTGGACCCACGGGCGGACCTGACCCTGATCGCCGTCTGCGCCCTGGTCGTGGCTTTCGGTTCGGCGACCCAGGACATCACGATTGATGCCTATCGCATCGAGGCGGTGGCCGATGAACTCCAGGCGGCGATGGCCGCCACCTATATCCTCGGTTACCGCCTGGCGCTATTGACCGCGGGGGCGGGCGCCTTCTACATCGCCGAGTACGCGTCCTGGTCCACCGCCTATACCGTCATGGGAATGCTGATGGGGGTAGGGATCCTCACCACGCTGATCCTGAGCGAGCCGGAGCACCGGGTGGATCCGATGGTTGCCGAGATGGAGGCCCGGATCGCCGAGCGGGTCAGCCCCGGCGACGGTGCGCCGACGTCCTGGCAGCGGCTGGTGATCTGGTTCAGCGGCGCGGTCGTGGCGCCGTTCGTGGATTTCATGCGCCGCAATGGCACCTTCGCTCTTGTCATCCTGGCCCTTGTCGCAACCTTTCGCCTGAGCGATATCACCATGGGGGTCATGGCGAATCCCTTCTACCTGGACCTGGGGTTCTCCAAGACCGAGATCGCGAACGTCACGAAGGTGTTCGGGTTCTTCATGACGATTTTCGGCTCCGCTCTCGGCGGCATCCTCGCCGTGCGCCTGGGCATCCTGCGCTGCATGCTCCTGGCCGCTGTTCTCGTGGCCGGCACCAATCTGCTGTTTGCCGTGCTGGCCAACATCGGACCGAGCCTGAGCATGCTCGCGGTCACCATCAGCGCGGACAATCTCAGCGCCGGCATCGCCAACGTGGTCTTTATCGCCTGGCTGTCCAGCCTGACCAGCCGCAGCTACACGGCTACCCAGTACGCCCTGTTCAGTTCGCTGATGACCCTGCCCGGGAAATTCGTCGGCGGATTCTCCGGCGTCGTCGTCGACGGCTTCGGATACCACAGCTTCTTCCTGTACGCCGCGGCAGCCGGGATACCCGCGATCCTGCTGGTTATCGTGGTTCTCGCCCATCAATCCCGTTCCGGCGGGAGCCGGGGGCAGGCGGGCTAATGGACGGGTGCGTCGGGACGGGCCATGTCTTCGTGGATCGGGCCGGCATGATGTATTCGCATGCGCCAACCGTCCTCGTCACGTTCGAAGACGTTGACGACGCTGACCGCGGCCTCCCTCGGGTCGTCACCGGCGCGAATGATCTCCAGTCCGAAATGTACGGCCAGGCCGTTGGTCCGAACGACGCGAAGGGTCTCCAGCCTGACGTCGAAATACCCCGGCGCGCCAAGGATGTCCCGCCAGCTGGCGAGCACGTCATCGCGACCTGCCAGCGGCCGCCTGCCCGGGTGCACGCAGACGATATCGTCATGGGGAGCCCAGAGCGCCTGCATCGTGTCCAGGTCGTTGTCACGAAACGACTGGTAGAAGGCCTCCTCGCAGGCCTCGGCGCTTGCAAAGGTCATCGCGCGGGCCCCGGTGGCGCAGCGAGGTCCCGGCAGTGAACCCTCCCGTCCCCGGTGGTGTGCCTGTTTGCGGCCTGGCGGAAATCGAAGACCCGGGGGCGTTCGGATTCTCGCTGCCGGACGGTAGGTTCGCGTTCCTGGTCCGGCAGGCGGATGAGGTTCGCGGGTATCTGAATCGCTGTCCCCATATGGGCAATCGGCTGGACTGGGCGCCGCACCGATTTCTTAATCGGGCCCGCGACCTGATCCTGTGTGCTTCCCACGGTGCGGTGTTCGAGCTTCAGTCCGGGTTGTGCGTTGGCGGCCCCTGCCTCGGGCGCACGCTTACTGCCCTCCGCGTGGAGGTCGCATCCGGCCAGGTGTTCGTCCACCCGGGCGACGCCGGCTGAGTTATTCAGCCCGGTCCAGGAAGTCCATGGGATCGGCGGGGCTTTTCTGCCGGGGAGTCTCCGTCTCCAGGCCATAATCTTCCCGTTCGATGTCCATGGACCCGGAATAGTCTTCGGGCGGCACGGCGTCCCGGCACTTCAGTTCTCCCCAGCTGTCGACGTCGAGTTCTTCGATGGTGCCGTCGAAATACTGGATCTCGATCGTGGCGTCGTCTTCATCGACTGCCACGACTTCGAACAGATCACCCGCCGGGTGCGTAAACCAGTCCCCGATAGTTGGCAATTTAATCGCCATAACAATGGTTCCCCGAAAGAGGCGGCCCTGATATCCTTTCCGGCCCTTGTACCCCCGGCCCCCGGCCGAGGGGTCCTTCGATTCCTTTATAGACTACTCGCCGGACCGGGGAAAGCCCGGGCCCGGAGTGCCGCAGCGCATGATCGAACAACTGGTCAAGATATTCGTCCTGTTCTTCGTGGTGATCGAGCCCCTGTCGCTCGTGCCCATGTTCGGAGCCCTCACGCGGGGTGGAGAACAAGGCTACCGGCGCAGGATGGCGTTCAAGTCCATCGCTGTTTCCGCAGCGATTTTCGTGATTTTCGCGATTGCCGGAGAGTGGTTGCTGCGCGTGCTGGGTGTCAGCGTTAACGCCTTCAAGATCGCCGGGGGCCTGCTGCTGTTTCTGCTGGCCGTGGACATGGTGTTTGCGCGCCAGTCGGGGCTGCGCTCGGCCACGGTGCGCGAGCAGGACGAAGCCCGCTACCGCGAGGATGTGTCCGTCTTTCCGATGGCGTTTCCGCTGATTGCCGGGCCTGGGGCGCTGGCGACCCTGCTGCTGGTGCTCGTCGAGCAGGAAGGCGACC
This sequence comes from uncultured Gammaproteobacteria bacterium, assembly GCA_963842955.1. Lineage (GTDB taxonomy): Bacteria > Pseudomonadota > Gammaproteobacteria > Steroidobacterales > XN24 > JARFQW01. The sequence continues at coordinate 29,860 of CAWJIJ010000002.1, read as the reverse complement.
CCCTGAGGGTTGCGATCATCCTGGGCGTCGTATTCGCTGTCCTTGCCCTGACCCTGGTGCTGCTGCTCATGACTCCCCTGGTCATGCGGGTCATGGGTACAACGGGCGCGAACGTCACCAGCCGCTTGCTCGGCGTCGTGCTGTCGGCGCTTGCCGTTCAGTACGTGGTCGACGGAATCCAGGCGGTGATGGCGGTTTGAGTTTCCCGACTGGCGGGCGGCGCTTGCCGGTTAGCCGTTCCCGTCCGAGTCCAGGGCGACCCGTCTAAAAACCAGGTCACGCACCTCGTGGCCGAGACGCTGGCCGCGCCGCTCGAACTTGGTTTCCGGGCGGCTTTCCGGCCGGGGCACGAAGCCCCCTGTCGGGCTCGTGTTGGCCCAGCCCGGGGCAGACCGGCCGGTTTCGAGCATGTGCTCGGCGTAGGGCACCCAGTCCGTGGCCATGTGCAGATAGCCCCCCGGACGGACCACCCGCGCGATGGCGTCGAAGAACGCCGGCTGCACGATGCGCCGCTTGTGGTGGCGTTTCTTGGGCCATGGGTCCGGAAAAAACAGGTGTACGCCGGCGAGCTGACCCGGGCCGATGAGGGGGAGCACGTCCATGGCGTCCTCGCGGATACAGCGCACGTTCTCTGCCCCGCTCTCCTCGACGGCCAGCAGCAGGTGGCCGACTCCCGGCTCGTGGACTTCGATGCCCAGGTAGTCCTGTTCCGGGTGGCGAACGGCCAGCTCGGCGAGGCATTCACCGTCGCCAAAGCCGATCTCCAAAATTCGCGGCGCGTCCCGGCCGAATGCCGATGTCAGGTCCAGCGGTTCGCCCCCGGCATCGATACCGATCCTGGGCCAGAGCGTTTCCAGGGCCCGGGCCTGGGCCCGGGTCACCCGCCCGGTGCGCCGGACAAAGCTCCGGACCTGCCGCCGGCCGGTTTCCGCTTCCGCCACGGACGCTAGAAGAACGTTCCGTCGACGGGGGACGATGCCGACGCATAGCGCTTGCGGGGAATGCGCCCGGCCAGGAACGCTTCGCGCCCGGCCTGCACCGCCTTGTTCATGGCCGAGGCCATCAGGACCGGGTCCCGGGCGCCCGCGATGGCCGTGTTCATCAGCACCCCGTCGCAGCCCAATTCCATGGCCACCGCGGCGTCGGAGGCCGTGCCGACGCCCGCATCCACGAGGATCGGCACGCTGGCGTTTTCGACGATTTCCAGGATGTTGTAGGGGTTGCGCACGCCCAGTCCCGAGCCGATGGGAGCGGCCAGGGGCATAACCGAAACACACCCCAGTTCCTCCAGCCGTTTCGCGATGATTGGATCGTCGCTGGTGTAGACCATGACCTCGAAGCCGTCGTCCACCAGGGTTTTCGCGGCCTCCAGGGTCGCCGGCACGTCCGGGAACAGCGTCTTCTCGTCTCCGAGCACCTCCAGCTTGACGAGGTTGTGGCCGTCGAGAAGTTCGCGAGCCAGCCGGCAGGTGCGCACCGCATCCACGGCCGTGTAGCAGCCGGCGGTATTGGGCAGGATCGTGTAGCGGTCCGGGCTCAGGAAATCCAGCAGATTGGGCTCGCCCGGATCCTGGCCGATATTCGTGCGGCGAATGGCAACGGTCACGATTTCAGCGCCACTGGCCGCGATGGCGTCGCGGGTCTCGTCGAAGTCCCGGTATTTGCCGGTGCCGACCAGGAGCCGGGACGCAAACGATCGGTCTCCCATTCGCCAGGTGTCCTCGCGGGGGCTATCGGATCTTGCGGCATCGGCCATGGAACGTCCTCTTGCGGAATTCAGCCGCCGCCGACGGCGTGGACCACTTCCACACGGTCGCCGGGGGTCAGTCGATGGGTCTCGTGGGCGCTGCGGGACAGGATCTCGCCGTTGACTTCCATCGCGAAGCGCCGGCCTTCGAGGCCGAGCTGGCGCACCAGGTCCAGCGCCGTGCAGCCGTCGGCCAGCTCCGTGGATTCTCCGTTGACCGTTACCTGCATTCGTCGCGACCCGGGCCCGTAGGTTTCCGGCGCATTCGCCGGGCGAACAGTTTACCCCGGTCGCCCTGGCGCAGCAGCCCGCCGTACGGGTCTGCTTCGCTTCAGGGCGTGATATCGCTGCCCCGGCCCTCGCCGCCCTCGGGGCAGGCCGCCGCGGTGACGGTTCCGTCGAGGGCGCCCGAGCGCGGATCGCCCGTCAGATAGTTGAGCAGGGCAAGCCGGTAGCTCACGCCCACGTTGGTGAACGGCAGTTCCCGATAGGGGCACTGGTCGCCGCCGCGGGCGAGAAAAGCAATGGTGGCGATCGTAAGGTCTTCGCCATGCGGTACCGCGCCGCCCGAGACGACCACCGTCCCGTCTCCAGGGTCGCGTCCATAACCCACGATCCAGCGGCGATCTCGGCATCGTCGTCGGCGCCTACGCCGGAACACCCGCGACTGGCTGGCCGGGTCGTGCCCCGCCTGGTGTGACGGCAATGGCCCCACATCACAGGAGCGCCTCTGGTTCTCTCCGGTGCGATCCCTTAAATTCCGGGGTTGCCCTGATCTGCAGGGATCTCCCTTCGAATCCCCGAGTGACTTCCGCAGACGGGTTTGCCGGAGCGGGACGAGACACCACAACACAGGAAACACGCCGTGCATCGACTGGTTCTCACGTTCGCCATTCTTCTCGGATCGGTTTGTGCCGTTGTGCAGGCTGCCGATCCGCTGGACGCGGAAACTCTCTGGCAGCTTCAGCGCCTCGGTCCGCCTACGATTTCCCCCGATGGCGGGCGGGCGGCGTTCACCGCGACCCGTTTCGACGACGAGCACGATGACGGCGAAGCCGCCATATGGATGGCGGAAACGAACAACGTGTCCACGCGTCAGCTGACGGCCTACGCGAAGGGCACAGGCAACCCGGTATGGAGCCCTGACGGGCGCTGGATCGCTTTCACCGCAAAGCGCGGGGACGATGAGGCGTCCCAGGCATATATTCTGCCCACCGACGGCGGCGAGGCCCGCGCGCTGACCGATGTGCCTACGGGCGTGTCGGCCCTGCGCTGGTTTCCCGATTCCAGCCGCCTGGCGTTCGTCAGCCGCGTCTGGCCCGAGCTCGAGTCCTGGGAGGACCAGGGCAAGCGACTGACCGAGCGCAAGGAATCGAAGATGACCGCCAAGGTGTGGGATCAGTCGGTCATGCGCTGGTGGGACTCCTGGATCGACGATCGGGAAGCGCACCTGTACTCGGTGGGTATCGACGGCGGTGACGTAACGGCCCACACCCCGGGGTCAGGATTTGAGCTGCCGCGCATCAACCCGGGGGATGACCATTTCGACGTATCCCCCGACGGCAAGGAAATCGCTTTTGTCGCCAATACGTCAGGCTCCCTGACGGAAATCAACAACGATGTCCTCGTAATTTCCGCAGCCGGAGGCGAGCCCCGCAATCTCACCACGGACAATGAGGGTGCCGATTACCGGCCGCGCTACAGTCCCGACGGCCGCTGGATCACTTTTGCCCGGCAGACCATTCGCGGATTCTACGGTGATACCCGGCGGCTGATGCTCCATGACCGTCGCGCCGGATCGAACCGCCAGCTGGCCGCCGACTGGGACCGGTCGGCGGACGGCATGGTGTGGGCCCCCGACAGCAAGCACCTCTACGGGGCCATCGACGACGCCGGGGTCCGTCGGGTTTATCGGTTCGCGTATCTCCGACGATCCGCCGAGGGCCCTGACCGGCGATACGTCGGTCGCCGCCCTGGCCGTGGCGGGCGACGGCCCGGTACTCGTGGGCCTGGAGCAGAGTTTCATCCAGCCCCCGACCCTGGTGCGCATCGATCCGGGCGACGGTGATCTCAAGGTCTTGTCCGACCTCAATGACGAGGTCCTGGCCGGCGTGGATGCGGGGACCTATGAAAGTGTCACCTACAAGGGCGCTAACGGGGCCGACATCCAGATGTGGATCAACTATCCGCCCGGCTTCGACCGCAGCCGGCAGTGGCCCCTGTACCTGCTCCTGCACGGCGGTCCCCACAACGCGATCACCAACTCCTTCCATTTCCGCTGGAATGCGCAGGTATTTTCCGGATGGGGCTACGTGACCGCGTGGCACAACTTCCACGGCTCGAGCGGTTTCGGCCAGGCCTTCACCGACTCCATCAATCCGGAGCGGGCGCAGATGCCCTACGAGGACACCATTGCCGCAGCGCAGTGGTTCGCCGGTCAGCCCTGGATCGACAAGGACCGCATGGCGGCGGGCGGGGGCAGCTACGGCGGTTTTCTCGCCAGCACACTGCTGGGCCGGGAGCATCCGTTCCAGACCCTCGTGGCCCATGCCGCGGTCTATAACGATTTCACCCAGTACGGCGCGGACTACGGAGCCATGCGCCGCCGGCATGGGGACTTCTGGGATGATCCGGAACAGTTCCGGCGAAACTCGCCGCATTTCGGCGCCGGCAACTTCGACACACCCACCCTGGTCATTCACGGGGAGAGGGACTACCGGGTGCCTCTGAATCACGGGATCGAGCTGTTCAATACCCTGCAGACGCGCGGCGTACCGAGCAAGTTCGTCTACTACCCTGATGAGAATCACTGGGTACTCAAGCGACAGAACTCCCTTTTCTGGTACGCCACGAAAGAGGCCTGGCTGGCCGAGTACATCGGCACCGGTCCGGATTCCTGACATCCGCCGGGGCCCGGAAACGATACAAGACGCCAATAGCGGGTGCGCCCGGGCTTGCCGCCCTTTTCCCGGGCGCATTCGGGCCTCGACAAGCCTTATGCATACAGGGGCGCGGGTGATCGATGGGGCGGCCCCGGGGCGTCCAGACCCGCAGCCCGGGGATGCCTTTGGCGCGCAACTGCGGAAAATCTGTAGAGACACCTGCCGACTAGCGGCTATGATGAGCCCTGCCGCCGTGTGATCACACCGTCGCGGCGCATAGGAGGGGTTACTGATGAGATACGGCTTTTCGGTGGTTCGGCTCGGCCTTTTGGCCCTGGCGGCAGTGACCACCCTGTCAACGGCGGCCATCGCCGACGATTACCCTGAGGGCTGCGTTGACTGTCATGCGCAGAAACAGGGGGCGCCGGTGGATTTCCGGCTGAACATTCTTCTTCGGCAGATTGGCCACCCGAGGGTCGACCGGCTCAAGACCATCCCGACGGCCTGTAACCGCTGCCATGCCGACGAGGGCGGTGGAGAAGACGACGGAACACCCAAATTCTCGCAGTTGATCCACATCATTCACTTCGATGTGCCACAGACCAATACCTACGTTCAGCAGTTCGGCGGCAAGTGTCAGCATTGCCACGCGATAGACGTGGATGCGGGCGAGGCTGTTGTGAAGAGCGGCGAGCGGAACTGGTAGGGGGCTGCAGGATGAAAAAGATACTTGCATTGATCAGCACGTTGGCTGTCGTCGCGGGCTTCGGCTCCGCCTTCGCCGATCCGTATCCCGAGGGCTGTGTGTCCTGCCACGTGCAGACCGAGGGCGCGGACATGCGGCTCAGCACACTGCTGGAGATGAAGGGCCACGCCAGGGGCGCCAACCGCACCGTCGAAGTGCCCACCGGCTGTAATCGCTGTCACGCGCCGGATAACGAAGGCGTTGCCCCGTCCACCCGGACTATCGTCCATTCGATCCACTTCGAGTACCCGCTGGAGAACACGTTCGTCACGCAGTACGGCGGCGAATGCATTCATTGCCATTCGATGGATGGTGCCACCGGCAAGGCGGTCATCAAGACCGGCAAGAGAAACTGGGAGTACCACGTCGGCGAATAGTCCGGCGCGGAATCAGTCCTGAAAACCGGCGGCCATCCAAAGATGGCCGCCGGTTTTTTTTCGGGCCGTCGGCTGTTGCCTGCCGAGCCGCGCCGGTTCCGCGCCCGGATCCGTCGTGATGCAGGCTACTTTCCTCTCGGTCCCGGACATCCCCGGAAGCGCTTCGGCCGAGTTGCAGAAGTCATGCCGCCTCGAACGACCAGAGGGGGAGGACGGTCGTTTCCGGTGACTCTCAGGCAGCCGGTGCGGCGACCCTCGCCGAGGCCAGCCCCGCTGCCGGCGCCCGGCCGGCTTTGGCTTCGGAAAAGGCCGCGAGGTCCGACATCACGGCCAGGGCGGTGGGCCAGCGGCCTGCTCCGGCACCGGTGGCGCGGATGAGTTCGCCTGTCCGGAGTTCGATCTCCAGCCGGTTGCCCACGCCCCGGGCGCCTGCCAGGAAGGTGCCGGGAGCGAGGGCTTCCGGCCGCACCTCGGCCAGCAGCCCGGAGGCGGTGCGCTCGGCCCGGGCCACCAGCCGGATCACCTGTCCGGACGGGGCCCGGGGAAGGCGGCGGATACCCCGCGCAACCGGGCTGGGCGATTCGCCCCAGGCCTCCCGGGAGAGAATCGCCAGCTTGCTCGCGGCATCGCCGCCGTCGATATCCAGGGACGGGTCAGCTTCCGCGAAACCGGCTTCCTGGGCGCTGCGCACTGCGGCCTCGAAGCATTCGCCCTCCTGCAGGCGATCCAGTACATAGTTACAGGTGCCGTTAAGAACGCCGGTGATGCGAGCCACCGAGCCTCGGCACGAGGCGTGCCGCACCGCCTCGATGGCCGGCATGCCGCCACCCACCGCGGCCGCCCCGGAGAGGCCAGCGCCGTGACGCCGGGCCAATTCCGCAAGGGCTGCGCCACGCTCGGCGAGCAATGCCTTGTTGGCGGTGATGACGTCGATGCCCCGGGACAAGGCCGAGGCCACGGCGCTCCCGGCCGCCTCGATGCCGCCGATCAGTTCGATGACCACATCACAGCCGGAGTCGAGGACGTCGCGGGCGTTGCCGGTTACCGGCAAGACCCGTGGAAGATCGGGCCGCGGCCGGTCCGGGTCCCTGACGGCGATGCCGGTGATCTCGAACTGGCCCGGCACCCTGGCCAGGTGGGACAGGACACCGCCGCCCACCGTGCCGGCCCCGAGCACCCCGACCCTCAGCGGCCTGCCGTGACCGCCCCAGTCCCGCGTGTCGCGGAAATCGCCAATGCGGGTGCCGGCCTGCGCGAGCGGCCCGGTGATCTCGAATGTCAGCTGCCGGCGCGCGGCGAATTCCACCGCCCGTGGCTGTACGAGCGGTCCCCCCAGGGCGAGGGCCGTGTTCCAGTGAGCCGTCCGAAAGCGCCCGGGTCGTGGGAAACTGCTGGCTGGATCGCGCTCGTAGAGCCCGTCCACGTCCTTGCACAGCAGGCATTCCGAAGCGTCGAGTTCGCTGGCGACAAACAGCGCCGTGAGGTCTGAGCCTCCGCGGCCCAGGAGGGTAGGCCGCCCCTCGGCATCGACAGCGGCGAAGCCCGGCAGGATGACCACGGGATCCGTCTCGAGCAGACGGCGCAGGCGGTCGCGGTCCAGGCAGACCGGCTCGCCTTCCAGCGGCGAACCTCCGGTTACAAGCCCGGCTTCCGCTACGGATGTGTGGCGGCAGGCGATCCCCGCGCGCTCCAGCGCCATCGCGAGAAGCAGGGCCGAACGTTCCTCGCCGGTGGCGAGCAGCCGGGCGTAGATTGCTGGATCAGCACCGCCCGCGATGCCGGCGCTTTTCACCAGCCGGTCGGTGTCGTCGCCCATGGCCGAGACCACGGCGATCACCCGCATCCCGCGAGCCAGCCGGCTGTAGATGGCGGATGTGGCGACCAGGAGATCCTCGGGATCTCGGAGTACGGAACTGCCCAGCTTGATGACGGCCAGCGGTGCGGCGGAGTCAAAACGTAACGCGGTCATGTCGGTTCCTTCGTGGCAATGGCGCAAGGGCAAAAGACCTTCGCGCCGAAGGACGACCGGCGGGCAGAGCGGGCTGCGTGGGAGGCAAAAAAAACCCGCTCAGCCAAAGACAGAGCAGGAGTGCTCGCTTTAGCTGTATTTATCAAGCGCCCGCAAGCTGGTCATCAAATCGGCGCTGCAATTACGTTAGGCCGGTCTCTTGTGTTCGTCAAGGGCGCAGATTCCCCTTGACGCCGCGATCCGTCTCGGCTTAATTTTAACGCGCTCATCGAGACCGGCTGAGGGACAGGCCCTTGGACGCCGGGGCAACCTGCGGGACTTACCCTCCCGAAAGGTGCCAACTCCTGCGGAGCCGCCCGCATTGCGGGCCAGAGGCTTCCGAGAGATGAGTCGCTGTCTCAAGCCCTCAGGCCAGGTAGACGGCGACCCCCCTTGACCGGGGTCTCTCCGCAGAGTGCCGATGAGCATGTTGAAGAACATGACGAAGGCACCGAGGGAGACTCCGAACATGACCGCCAACAACGCCGCCCGCGCCACCGCCCCCACCGCGTGGACTCCGCCCGCACGTCGCCATGGCCCCGAGCCGGCCCCGGCGCGACCGGCTGTCCGGGACTTCGCCGGGCGTTTTTCGGCGGAGCGATTCCACACCCTTTCCGAGTCCATCGATTTGCAGGACGCCCGGCCGGAAGACGGCACGGCACCGGCGGTGTTTGCCGGTGTCTGCCAGGACCTGCTCGTGCCATCGGCCCAGATGGAGAAGCTGGCCCGCCGCTGGGCCGGAGCGGCCCGCCTGATCCTGTTCGATTCCGTGTTCGGCCACGATGCCTTTCTGAAAGCCGACGACGCCATTGCCGCCGTGCTCGGCGATCTGCCGGGAGCCTGCCATGACTAAGTCGATTCATACCCATTCCGCCGCTTCCGGCGCGGAGGTTCCCTGTAGCACCCACACGAGCTGTGTCCGCTCCGGTGTCGGCGCCGATACCGCCCATGGGGCCGTCATGCCGCCGCTGTACCTGTCCAGCAACTACACCTTCGAAGGGTTTGATCAAAAGCGCGCTTACGACTACACGCGCACCGGGAATCCCACCCGGGATGCGCTCGGTGACGCGCTCGCCGAACTCGAGGGCGGCGCCGGTGCCGTGGTCACCGCTTCGGGCATGGCGTCGCTGACGGTGATCTGCCACCTGGTCAAGGCCGGCGAGCGCATCGTTGCGCCCCATGACTGCTACGGCGGGACCTACCGGCTGCTCTCCACCCTGGCCGAACGGGGCCACTTCGAGGTGGACTTCGCGGACCTCACGGACCCCGCGACCCGGCAGGCGGCGATCGCGGCAGGCCCGCGGCTCGTGCTGGTGGAGACGCCCAGCAACCCGCTTCTGCGCATTACCGATATCGCCGCGGTATGCGCGGAGGCCCGGGCGGTCGGCGCGCTGGTCGTGGCCGACAACACGTTCCTGTCGCCGGCACTGCAGCGGCCGCTGGACCACGGTGCCGACATCGTCGTGCACTCCACCACCAAGTATCTCAACGGCCACAGCGACGTCGTCGGTGGCGCCCTCATTGCGAAGGACACGGCGCTGGTCGAGGAGCTGGCCTGGTGGGCCAACTGCCTGGGCGTGACCGGCGCACCCTTCGACAGCTACCTCACGCTGCGCGGCGCCCGGACCCTGTTTCCGCGCATGCGCCAGCACTGCGAAAACGCCGATGCCATTGCCGCGCTGCTTGCGGGGCACCCCGCGGTCAAGCAGGTGCACTTTCCCGGCCTGACGGACCATCCGGGCCACGAGCTGGCGCGCCGTCAGCAGAAGGGATTCGGCGGCATGTTGAGCTTCGAACTGGCGGGAGGCGAAGCGGAGGTGCGTACGTTCCTCGCTGCGCTGAACTACTTCGCGCTGGCGGAATCGCTCGGTGGCGTGGAGAGCCTGATAGCCCATCCGGCGACCATGACCCATGCGGCCATGGCGCCGGAAGCGCGCCGTCGCGCCGGCATTGCCGATACCCTTATTCGGGTTTCCGCCGGCATCGAGAGCGCGACCGATCTGTGCGCGGATATCGACCAGGCCCTCGGGCTGGCGCTGGCGGCGGGGCCACGCTGCTCGGCCGTGGCGTGACCACGGGGTCTCGGTCACGCCCGTATCGATGAGACTGCTGCCGGGCTACTGCTCGCAAAGTGCCCGCATCTTCTGGTAGGCGAGCCTGACTTCGTCTTCCGATGTCGCGTCCAGGATCTCCTGCTTGACCTGGTCGCACTGGCTCGCCTCCGCCACGTTCGCCGCGTGAGCTTCCGCATAGGCCGGGTGGGCAGTGCTGGCCACGGCTTGGCACATCACCGGCGAGACCCGGCGAATGTTCGCCTGGCGACCCTGCTCGACGCTGACACAGTCGCCGGGCGCGATGTCGTGATGTTCGGTCACGACGGCGACAGTCCCGCCGGTGTTCAGCGCCACCGTGTACTGATTGGCCTGCGTATTGGCGGCCCGCTGGTTCTGCACGAGAGATCCGATCAGCGCGCCAGCGGCGGCGGCGCCCACCTGGGTGCCGGTGGATCGGGTGCTGGCGGCGGCCAGGCCCAGCACGCCGCCCAGGGCCGCGCCCGAGGCCGTGTTGGGATCCATGGCGACCGGTTCGACGGTCTGGACGGTGCCGTACTGGACCGAAATCAGCGAATTGGCTTGCGTGCCTGTGCCGCCGTACGTACCGACGCAGCCGACGCCCAGGACAGAAAGCGCGATCAGGCTCAGATGTGGCGTGTTGCTCATCGTATTCCCTTGTGACAGAGCGTGCGGGTGGGCCGCCCGTGGAAGTATGGATTATAGGCTTCGGCGCCGGAGCCGGGTGGACAGCGCCAACCGGCAAGCCCGGATGCCGCCGGCTTCTCGACGCCGCCCGCAGGCTCCCGTCGAGGGCTTTCGAGGTACGGCGGGAAAGACCGGTTCCGGGCCGGCAGGAGGCACAAATATTAATTTCTAGTAATTTAGGGAAGCCTAAACTATAGTTTGAACATCGACTCTGGACGGACACCGGAGGTGGCTCGAATGACAGGACAACTCAACTGGTGGCGCGGCGGCATCGCACTGGGGTTCGCATTTCTGCTGGCGGTATGGATCGTGAAGCCCATCGGCGTTTCCACCCAGTTCGTGATCGCCGACGGGATCGTCTGGGACAGCGCTGAGCCCGAACCTCGTCGTGGAAGACGCGGAATCGGCATCGGGATATACGAGCAGCAACGCCTACCTCGCCAAGAGCGGCGGCAAATACGCCAAGAACGTGGCCAACCCTCTTAATTACTCGTTCGTGTTCGTCCTGGCCATGGTGCTGGGCGCCTGGCTGTCCAGGACGACCGGCGGGCCCCGGCCCAGCGCCGAGGACAAGGTCGCGCCGGCCGTGTGGCGCGAGCGTTTTGGTTCTGGCGCGGCGGGCCGCTACGCGCTGGCCTTCGCGGGCGGATTTGCCGTTCTCTACGGCGCGAGGCTGGCCGGAGGCTGCACGAGCGGGCACATGATGAGCGGCATGATGCAGACCTCCGTATCCGGCTACCTGTTCGCCCTCGGTGCCTTTGCTACCGGCATACCGGCGGCGATCCTGATGTTCGGCCGCGGCCGGCCTAGCCGATAGGAGGCGGTCATGGAACTGATACTCGCACTGGTTCTGGGTACGTTGTTCGGGTTCGTCCTCCACCGCGTGGGCGCCTCCAACCCGCAGAACATCATCAACATGCTGCGGCTGACGGATCTCCACCTGATGAAGGCCATCCTGTTTGCCGTGGGCCTGAGTTCCAGCTTGTTGTTCATCGGCATGGCCGCCGGATTCATCGATCCGGGCCACCTTTCGGTCAAGGCCAGCTTTGGCGGCGTCATTTTGGGCGGCGCGATTCTTGGCCTCGGCTTCGGGACGGCAGGTTACTGCCCGGGCACCGGCGTGGCGGCCCTCGGAGACGGCCGCCGCGATGCTGTGGCGTTTCTGCTGGGTGGGTTCGCTGGGGCGCTCGCCTACATGTTCAGCTACCCGGCTATCAAGGCTACCGGTTTGCTGGGTAACATCGCCGGCGGCAAGAGCACGCTGGCGAACACCGGTATCGAGTCCTATCCGGCATTGATCGCCGGACTCCCGGGCTGGCTGGTGGCGGTTGGCATCGGCGTCGCGCTGATGCTCATCGCCTGGGCCCTGCCGCGGTTCCCGGGCGACGGTACGAAGTCATTGCCCCAGGGTATGCCTGTGCACTGATCCGATCCCCCGAGCGCGCTTCCCGCGCGCGCTTGCTCCCTCCGTCCGCCCCCGGACGGGGGGAGCGTTTTTTTCCGGCAGGGCCATCGTGTCCATGGCGCTGGCTGGCAGGCTCCATCTCTTCGCTCTTGCGCCTCCTCAACAGGCCGTTACGACGCTTCGGCTCCCGCTGCGAAATTCGGCCTGCCCGGCCTCCGGGGCGGACCTGCGGGCGGCAAAAGCCTACGGAGTGCCGGGACTGACCCCCTGGGGCCGCTCCGCGTCTTGCCAACGTAAGACGCAAGGTCCACTGCCCCGCGCCGACCCACCGGAGTATGTGATGGGCGCTCTGTCGCCGGTTACCATGTCCGTGTGGCTATTCAGGTGACCGACGCGATCGCGATTCCCGACGAGGAGATCGATCTGTCTGCGATTCGCAGCCAGGGTCCGGGCGGGCAGAACGTGAACAAGGTGGCCAGCGCGGTGCAGCTGCGTTTCGATATCCCGGCTTCCTCGCTGCCTGCTGCGTGGAAGCGCCGGCTGTTGTCGCTCAACGACCGGCGCATCACCCGCGACGGCATCCTGACCATCAAGGCCCAGGACGAGCGTTCCCAGAAGCGCAACCGCGAAATCGCCCTGGAGCGCCTTCGCCAGCTGGTGGCCGGTATTGCGACCGTGCCGAAACCTCGTGTTCCCACCCGTCCGAGCCGGGCGGTGAAAAAACGCCGGGTGGACGACAAGAAGCAGCGAGGCCGGGTCAAGGCCTTGCGCAAGCGGATCGGTGACTGACCTAACCAGGCCCGTTTCGATCGATCTTGCCAGTGCCCGGGTTGTCCGCCGGCGGAAGCCTGGGTTTGCCAGGGAAACGCTTCCCATGCTGCTGGCGTCGTGTCGGGTCTGCGCCGACAGGGCCTGGCTTCATCCCGGGGTCCCGTCGTTCATGCCCTGCCTGACCCCGGACAAAAACTCGTCAGGAGCCTTGCCCGGGTCCGGTTGCCGTGACGACGCGGCGGGGCCGCAGGACCAGCTCGCCGCCACAGTTCGGGCAGCAGGCCGCGTGGCCCGACCAGCAATCGTGACAGTAGGTGCACTCATACGAGCAGATATAGGCCTTCTCGTCCTGGCCAAGCGCCTCGGCGCAGGTTTCACAGTGTTCGCGCATCTCCAGGGCCATGCCGTCTCCTTAAATTTCTCAACCTGACTGCATCGGGCGCGGTCATCGGTCCGGGAGATCATCGCAGTACATTTCCACCCGACTCAAGGTCCTCCAGCCCGGGTCCTCCGTGCTGACGACCTGTCGGCGTTTCCCCGGCACGAACCCGAAGGTTTATCATCGATACAGCGTTGACGCCTGGACCGGGAGTCCGGGGTCGTGTGGCGAACCGCCGGGTCGGGTGAAGAAGGAGCACGCTGTGACCACAAGACGACGAGGCAGGCGATCGACAGCGCCCGCGGTGGTTCTATCGCTTGCGTTAGCCGGTGCAAGCGTTGTCCTGGCTGCCTGCTCGGATTACGCATCCCCCCAGGTGGGCCAGGAACAGATCACGCTGCCGAACCCCGCGGCCCAGTTCTGTACGGAGGAGGGTGGCCGCTACGATATCCGCGAGGGCGACAAGGGCATGGTGGGGGTCTGTGTCATGTCCGACGGCACCGAGTACGACGCGTGGTCTCTCTATCGGGAAAGCCGCTCCCGTAACTAGAAACCGCAGCCTGCCGCTCCAGCTCAGCAGCCAGTGACCGCGATGCGCATTGTCCCGCTAACGGACTTGCCCGACGTCGTTGCGGCGGTCACCGACAAATCCTGGTGGCCGCAGGCAAGCATCGCGTCGCCGGTTTTATAGCGAAGCCGCAGGTCCGGCACACCGTCCCGGTTCCGGTCGGTGAGGTTGAAGCCTCGCGGTGCTGCGCCGGTGGCGCCCAGCACGATGCTCTCGACCACGACCGTGGCGGGATCGAACCCGCTATCGGACATGATGACGACGTAGAAACTTCTCTTGGTCAGGTCCACGATGCCACGGTCCTGGCTGAACGGTGCGGCCTTGACCTCGACGGTCCGGGTTCCGCCGCCGGCACAGCCCTTGATCTGGACCTTGTCTTCGCCGGCGAAGCGTCTGCCGTCGGTCGTTGCGCCGACGATTTCCAGGCTGTCCATGCCGCAGGCCAATCCGACTTCGGGGATCGAAAACCGTGCCTTGATGTCGATCCGCCCGTCACCGTTAAAGTCTTTCTTTCTGAACCGATTGGGGCTTGCGCCGCCGGGGCCGAACCGGACCGATTCCCGGTCTGTCTCGGCGAGACTGAACGCCGCGGTGGAAAAGACGCTGACCCAGACCTGGCCGGTCCAGTCCGGGTTGAGCGTGTTGTCGGGATCATTCGGCTTGATGTCGATCGGCAGCTGCGCCTCGCTTCTCGGGTCGACGCCGGCCCTGGAGCAATCCAGCCGTGGAAAACCCAGGCCGCTGGACGCAACCGATACGGTGGCCGGCGAAGTTTCCAGCCGCGTCTCGATCTGGTCGGGCGTCGTGGCCTCGCCGGTCTCGATCAAGAGGGCGGCACACGCCGTGGCCAGCGGTGTGGCCATGCTCGTGCCGGAGGCCGTTGTCAGCGTATCGGAGAGGCCTGACGACACGATACCCACACCCGGGGCAAACAGGTCTGTCGTCCCATTGCTGTTGCTGAAGCCGGCGGGCGTGTCGTCATCGTCGGACGCGCCCACCGAGATGACCTGGCTGAGGCACGCCGGCGAGCTCATTCGCGTCGAGGATCCGTTGTTTCCCGCTGACGCGAACGCCGTGACACCGCGGGCGCGCAACGTATTGATAGCGGCGGCGCCCGCCATGTTGTACGCGGTGCTGGCGTCGCAGTCGCCCGCGAACAGCGCGTTTGTCCCCAGGCTCATGTTGATGAGCTGAACCTGCAGACCCGGATTCGTGATCAGATAGTCCAGCGCGGCGACGATTTCCGAGAAGTACTGGAAGCTTCCCGAGAAGGACGGGCCTGACGTGACTTTGATGGAGACGATGCTGGTGTCGGGCGCGGCGCCCGGCGCGCCCAGCATGCCGCCGGAGGTAACAATGCCGGTGACGTGGGTTCCGTGGCCAGCGTCATCTTCCGCGGCTCCCGGTCCGGTCTGGCGGTCGCTGCCGTTGGGGCACAGGCCAGCTCCATTGATGGATCCGTCGTTGTCCAGGAAACAGGCTTCGGCGACCAGGTCGTCGCCGAGGTTCATGTGATCGGTGTCCAGGCCCGAGTCCAGCACCGCGATGACCACGCCCGCGCCCTTGTTGCCCGCGTCATGCCGCGCCCCCGCACCGATCTGCGCGACGGCGTCAGCCAGGCTGCCGCTGCCGCCCACGTCGATATCGATCCGGGCCACGTTCGGATTTCGCACCAGTGCCGCCAATGCCTCCGGTGACGTCACCTGGCCGGCGAGGGCGGGTATGGCGGAGTAGATGTGCCTTGGCCGGAAGCCGGTGGCTTCCGGGCTCGCCGAGGACATCAGCCTGCAGACGGCTTACATCGAGCCTGAGCGTGGAGAGGTTGACTGCGCCAAGACGCAGACTTTCGGGCTGACGCAGCGCGACCATCACATGGGCGACACCGTCCCGGGCGAGCCGGCGGGAGACGGTCGGCCCCACCTTGCTGGCGTAGGCGTCAGGCGAGTCCAGGTAACGATGGATCGCCTGCATCCGCGCGGACGAGTCCTGGCCCCGATACGCACAGAACCATCAGGAGTGCAGAGCAGAACGCCTGCGCCCCGCCCCCGGCGGAAGGCCAAAAGCCCCGGGCTTATGGTCTGCCGCAACCCGAAAATGCCCCCCAGCGAGATAACCACCATCCCAGACCACCGACTGTCGCCACATGGCGACACTGAAGATCTTATGTCAAGAATGGGTGGTCTTGGCTCGGATTGAGCTGTCAAAAACGGGGGCGGATGCCTTCCGGTGAATCAAAGTATCGATGAATCAATGGGTTGCACCCATCACGGCCAGAATATTTGTTGTGGAAGTGGCGGTTTCGGCCCGAGAAGTGCCAGTGCGATGAGATGCTCGGGCGCGGGTAGCTTGCCCGCGGGCCTCAACGGGGGCGGCTTGCTTCCGGATGCTCTCCTGGCAGCAAGCGCCCCGATTCGTCGCGGCATTGCGAGTAATCCGCGCCGCGGGTTTGAACGGGCTGGCGGCGTTTTTCCGCGGCGGGAGCCCGGATGACCTCAGGTCCCCGGCTTCGTGATGGAATCCCTCAGGGCCGACTCGATGGTGGACGTGGTCTTGATGGCGCCCAGGTCGATGCCCAGTTCGGCGATGGTCTGGGCGATGGCCGGAGAAATGCCGGAGATGATCGTCCGGCAGCCCATCAGCACGGCGGCCTTGGCGATCTTGATCAGGTGATTCGCCACGGCGGTATCCACGACCGCGACACCGCCGATGTCCAGCAGCAGGGTGCTGGCGCGGGTATCGGCGATGCTCGACAGCGCCTTGTTCATGATGTCCACGGACCGCTTGGAATCGACGATCCCCACGATCGGGGCGAACAACACGCCATCCCAGATCTTGGTCACGGGCGTGGACATTTCCAAGAGAGCCAGGCTGCGCTTTTGCACCTCGTCGGTGATGTCCGTCGCGAACTTCACGATCTTTCGCGGCTCGCCATCCAGATCCAGGATCGGGTTGTACGACGCCTGCAGCCAGACTTCGCCGCCTTCCTTGTTGACCCGCCTGAATTCATCCGACCTGAATTCGCCCCGGCTCAGCCGCTCCCAGAAGCGCTTGTACTCGGCGGACTCCGCGTACCCGGGATCGCAGAAAATCCGGTGATGCTTGCCCACGATTTCCGGGAGGCGGTACCCGAAGATGCGCAGAAACTTGTCGTTCGCCGACAGGATCGTGCCTGCCATGTCGAACTCGATGACCGCCTGCGCCCGCTTGATCGCCCGCACCATGCCCTGGTACTCGGCGATCTGCAGCTTTTCCTCGGTCACGTCGGTGGCGAACTTCACGACCCGGATCGGCTTGCCATTGGCGTCGAACACGGGGTTGTAGGACGCCTGGAGCCAGATCTCCTTGCCCCCCTTGCCGATCCGCTTGAACTCCGCGGCGTCGTTTTCGCCCTGCACCAGCTTTTTCCAGAAGGCCTGGTAGGCATCGGATTGGGCATACTTCTCTTCGCAGAATATCCGGTGATGCCGGCCGACGATCTCCTCGAGCTCGTAGCCGAAGATGTCCAGGAAGTTCCGGTTGGCGGTGACGATCTTGCCGTCGAGATCGAACTCGATAATGGCCTGCACGCGGTCCAGGGCCTGGTACAGCGCCATCAGGTCGCTCGGGGCCATCGTCGATTCCTGGACTTCGTTCATGAATGTTGCTCCAAGGTCGTCATTCGGGTGTTGTCGGGGCGGCCGTTCGAAGGCAGGACTGGCCACCCCGGCACTCGGCGCAGCGTACCAAACGCGCACAAGCTGTCATAGCGAAGTCTTCCTGCCACGCAGTGCAGCGACCGATCGCGTACTTCAATCCGGCCCCTTTCGCGTATGCTTGCCGGAAACGCTACAGGGAGCCCGCGGCGAGGCCCGATGTCCCAGATCAATAAGCTCATCGCAGACCCGCCCGGGCGCGGCCATCGGTCCGACCGGCCGGACCGGAAACAGCCCGTGACCCGGCCGGCGTGGGCCTTCGCCAAGCGCCGGCCCCGGCAGTGCGTTTCGCCCGGAATCCTCTCATGAGCCGGCATGCCGACACTTCCGGAATCTCCATCCAGGTCAGCCGTGCCGTTGTCGTGGCGTCCATACAGGTGGACCTGGACGACGATGTCCTGGCCCGCTTCAGGGACGACCTGCTGCACCGGATCCAGGCAAGCGGCTGCCACGGCGTCATCCTGGATGCATCGGGGCTGGAAACCCTGGACTCCGCGGAGTTTGCCTCGCTGCGGCGGATTATCGCCATGACCACCATCATGGGGGCCGATACTGTGCTGGTCGGTCTGCGCCCGGGTGTCGTCTCCGCGCTGATCGAGGCCGGGGCGGATGTGGACGGTCTGCGCGCGGCGATTAACCTCGATGCTGCCTTCGATCTGCTTCAGCCGGTGTTGCACCCGGCAGACCGTGCCGATGAGACCGTCGACGGAGGGGAAGATGATGGCGCCGACGCCGAGGCGGCCGACGGAAAACCGGTAGACGCGCCGTCGGTAGCGGACCCCGGGGCCTTCCGGTGAGCGTGGAGCTACGCCGCCGTATCCGTTCGGAGACGGACGCCAGCCGCACGGTGCTCGAGGCCACCCTGTACTCTCGCGAGGCCGGCTTCGACGAGGCGCCGAGCCGCATTATTGCCACTGCGGTCTCCGAGCTCGTGCGCAACATCCTCAAGTACGCCGGCACCGGTGAACTTCACCTCCGCCAGGTCCAGGAGTTCGGCCGCCGTGGCATAGAAATCGAGGCGGTGGACGAGGGGCCCGGCATCCCGGACTGCGACCAGGCCATGCGGGACCACTACAGTTCCAGCGGCACACTCGGGCTGGGGTTGCCCGGGGTAAAACGCATGATGGACGAGTTCTTCCTGGAGTCCACGCCGGGGCAGGGAACCCGCGTGACGGCCCGCAAATGGAAGTGAGCCCAACGGAGTCGCTTGAGTACGCAAGCCGGGTTCGCCCCTGCATGGGTGAACGGGTGAGCGGCGACACCGTGGTGATCCGGCCGCTGGAGCATGGCCTGTTCGTGGCCATTGTGGACGTGCTTGGCCACGGCCCCGAGGCCCACGAACTGACGACCGTGATCGAGGCGTTTCTCGGCCGCTACGCCACTCACCGGGTTGCGAACGTGATGACCAGTCTGCACCAGCATCTCAAGGGCACCCGGGGTGCGGCCGCCGGGTTTTGTGCTATCGACCATCGCTCCGGCCGGCTCACCTACGTGGGTGTAGGCAATACCGCGATACGCCGCTTCGGCGCGACCGAGACACGGCTTGTTTCCCAGGATGGCGTGGTCGGCTATACCCTGCGCACCCTGCGTCCGCAGACCCTCGCCCTGGCCGGCGGCGACGTGGTCGTGCTCTACACTGACGGCGTCAGCGACCGGTTCACGGCGGGCGACTATCCCAGCGTCGTGCACCACGCCACCGAAGAGGTGGCGGACAATATCGTGGAGCGCTTCGGCAAGGACCACGACGATGCCGCGTGTATCGCCGTGAGGTACGGGTCATGATCGAACTGGGCACCATCGATCTGCAGCACGGTACCGCCGTCTACGATGCGCGCGACAAGATCCGCGGCCTGGCCACGGCGCTGGGTTTTGACGGCATCGAGACGACGCGCCTGGCCACCGCGGTCTCCGAGGCAGCCCGCTTGCTGGCCCGCGCCAGCCTCGCGCCGGAGCTCACGGTCTATCTCGCCACCGACCTTGCGCCGCCGCAACTCGTGATGGAATTTACGAGCCGCGGGTCCATGCCGGGACTGGCCCGGCTGGCCGGCTTTTTTGACAACGTGATGCGCAGGGACCGGCCCGACGGCGGACACGCAATTCGCGTTCTTCGCAGGCTGCCCGACCCGGCCTTCGAGACAACGGAGGAATTCATCGAGACGCAGAGGGCCCGGATTCGCCAGCTCTCCCGCGAGGAGCTGATGGCCGAAGTCCAGCGCAAGAACCGGGAACTGGAGCTGCACAGCGCGGAACTCGAGGCGACCGTCGCCCAGCGCACGGAGGAACTGAAGGACGCCATGGAGGCCGCCGAGAAGGCCAACCGTGCCAAGAGCGGGTTTTTGGCCAACATGAGCCACGAGCTGCGCACGCCCATGAACGCCATTATCGGCTACAGCGAGATGCTGATGGAGGACGCCGAGGACGACGGCAACGACGAAGCCGCGGAGGACCTCCGCAAGATCCACGGCGCCGGCACCCACCTGCTCTCGCTGATCAACGACATTCTCGACATCGCGAAGATCGAAGCCGGGCGCATGGACGTCTACCTGGAGACCTTCGAGATTCCGAAGCTGGTCGGCGAGGTCGTCGCCACCATCGACACGGTGATGCAGAAGAACGGCAATCGCCTGATGGTCGTCATGGACGAGAGCATCGGCACCATGCGCGCGGACATGACCAAGCTGCGCCAGGCCTTGCTGAACCTGCTGAGCAATGCGGCGAAGTTCACGCATGAAGGTGAGATCACCCTGGCGGTGGCGGCCATCGATATGGACGGCGAGGAGTGGATCCGTATGTCGGTGACCGACACGGGTATCGGCATCCCCGAGGACAAGATCGATCACGTGTTCGACGAGTTCTCCCAGGCCGACGAGACCACGACCCGCAACTACGGGGGCACGGGCCTTGGCCTGCCGATCAGCCGCCGGTTCTGCCAGATGATGGGTGGGGACCTCACCGCGGAAAGCGTCCCGGGCGAGGGTTCGACCTTCCACATCAAGCTGCGGCGAGTTGTGCCTTCCGAGGCCGAGGACGCGCAGGCTGTCGACGCCGGGCCCGCCGTTCTGCCCGCGCCGGGGGAAGAGCAGGTCGTGCTCGTTGTAGACGACGACCCCAACGCGCTGGACCTGATCGGGCGCACGCTTCAGGACGCTGGGGTAAAGATCGTGACCGCCAGTGACGGCCGGGAGGCGCTTGAAGCTGGCCAAGACCCTGAAGCCGGCGGCCATCACCCTGGATGTGCTGATGCCCGGCATGGATGGCTGGGAGGTGTTGCGCGAACTGCGGGCGGACCCGGAAACCCGGGACATACCGGTGATCATGGTGACCATGACCGACGACCGCTCCCTCGGTTATGCGCTGGGGGCGACAGAAATTCTCACCAAGCCCGTTCAGCGGGCGCAGCTCGTGGAACTGCTGGAACGCTACGCAACGAAAGATGCCGGCCATTCGGCGCTCGTCGTAGACGACCAGGAAGAAAGCCGCGCGATGCTTCGCCGCGCGCTGCAGCAGGAAGGCTGGGAAGTGTGCGAAGCCGGCGACGGGCAGGCGGCGCTGGAACAGCTGTCCCGGGAGTCCCCGTCAATCATCCTCCTGGACCTCATGATGCCGGTCATGGACGGGTTCGAGTTCCTCGTGGAGATGCGCAGGCTCGACCCGCCGCCGTCGATCCCCGTCGTCGTTGTCACCGCGAAGGATATCGATGAAGACGACCGCCGCCGCCTGGGCGGAAACGTCGTGGGCCTGATCGAAAAGCGCGGCCTCGACCGGGAAGCGCTGCTGGCCCAGGTCCGCGAACAGGTAGCCGCCACCCGAACCCGCTAATTACGGGGACTGTGCACTCAACTGGATCGCGTAAAATCATGGTTCTGGCATCGGTTGATTTTCGGGGACAGTTCACCTAACTCGACCAATCAGAATCAGCGATTTAGCCGCAGGTAATTCGAGGGACAGTGCACCTGACTCCATTCTGTGAACTGTCCCCAGGACTGCGCCCAGGACTGCGGGAGGGGAGCGATGACCATGCTTGAAACGACGAACCAGTTTTTCACGAGAGCGGCCGACCATCTCGAACTCAGCGACAAGCTGCGGGCGATTCTGCAGACCCCCAGTCGCGTTGTACGTGTGGAACTCGTGACCGAAAGTGATGACGGCAACCTGCACCATCACCTCGGCTTCCGCGTTCAGCACAACGCCGCCCGGGGACCCATGAAAGGCGGCCTTCGGTACCACCCGAGCATGGACGAAGATCACGCGGCCAGCCTTGCCAGCCTCATGACCTGGAAGACCGCGGTCGTGGACATCCCCTACGGCGGCGCGAAGGGCGGCATCAATTGCGACCCTTCGAAACTGAGCGAGGCCGAGCTGTACCGCATTACGACGCGGTTCGTGGAGCTTATCAAGGACGTGATTGGGCCCACCACCGACATCCCCGCGCCGGACGTGAACACCAACGCCCAGATCATGGCCTGGATCATGGACGAGTATTCCAAGTTCTACGGCTTCAGCCCGGGCGTCGTTACCGGCAAGCCGGTCGAGGTGTTCGGGTCCTTCGGCCGCGATGAAGCCACAGGCCGGGGTGTGATGTACGCACTTGAGGAGTGCCTGAAGTCCGACAGCCGCGGCCTGTCGGACGTGAGCGTTGCCCTTCAGGGGTTCGGCAACGTGGGCAGCCACGCGGCGCGCCTCATCGCCGAGCGCGGCGGGCGGGTCGTTGCCGTGTCCGACAGCAGCGGCGGCATTGCCAACGACGAGGGCATCGACATTCCGGCGCTGCTGGACTACGTGAAGGAACATGGGGAGGTGGAAGGATTCCCCGACGCCGACGCCATACCGGGCGACCAGGTGCTGACCCACGACGCGGATGTGTTGATTCCCGCCGCTCTCGAAGAGGCCATCACGGAGGCCAATGCGGCGGACGTTCGCGCGAAGATCATCGTCGAGGGCGCCAACGGACCTCTCAACGTGGCCGCCCATGACATCCTGGTGGCGAAGGGTGTGACGGTAATTCCGGATATTCTCGCCAACGCCGGCGGCGTGACCGTCAGCTATTTCGAATGGAGCCAGAACATCCAGCAGTACCGCTGGGAGGAAGACCGGGTGGTCGAGGAGCTGGAGAAGATCATGCGCCGGGCCTACCAGAACGTGGCCCACCTGGCCCGGGTCAATAGCCTGGACCTGCGAACCGCGGCGTTCGTGCTCGCAATCAAGCGGGTCGCCAAGGCGGCCGCGCTGCGCAAGTCCGCAAGCCGGTTCCTGCCGAAGTCGGTGCTCTCCTAGCGGCGATGAGCCCTAGCCGGCATGGGTTTTGTCGGGGTCTGCCCCCGGATTCGACCGTTTTGCTAGCAATCGGCGGTGCAGCTACTGCGGTTCGACTCCGGAAGCAAGCGGAGGCCGGGCCTGGAAGGACTCCGGGTCGAAGAGCTCAATGGGGGTACAGGAGGTCGAGCCTGTTCAGAGGCGAAATTAAAGGTCAGGGATTGCGAAGAAAGAGGATTCGATGTCCATAAGCAGATTGCTCTCTACCTTGGGCCTCGCCGCGTTGATCGGACTGGTCGTTGCCTGCGGAACAGTCCATCGGTCCGCACCCGGTCCCGCGCTCGAGCGCGGTGTGGTCGCGGCGCCCGAGTCCCAGGCGGCCCTGGTAGGTGGTGAGATTCTGCGTCGCGGCGGCAACGCCGTGGACGCCGCGATCGCGGTTCAATTTGCGATCTCCACGACCAATGCCATCGGCGCCGGGATCGGGGGCGGCGGCTTCATGCTGATCCACGATCCGGATGCCGGTGAGGTTGTCGCACTCGATTACAGAGAGACGGCGCCCGGCGGTGCCCATCGCGACATGTTCCTGAACGAGCACGGAGAGGTCGATGCGCTTTTGAGTGTGCATAGCGCCCTGGCCGCAGGGGTGCCCGGCACGGTGCGTGGAATGGCCGCATTACATGAGCGGTATGGCACGCTGCCATGGGCAGAGTTGATTCAGCCCGCGATCGACCTGGCGCAAGACGGCTTCGAGGTCGACCCGTGGACGGCGGGCAAGATCGTCGAATACGGTGCAAAGTTCGCGGCGGTCGACGAGCGTTTTCGGGAGCAGATCGAGTTTCAGCTCTATTTCCGAGCCGGGACCGAGGATCGAATGAGTATCCCGGATCTGGCCAATACGCTGCGGCGCATTGCCGAACAGGGCCCGGACGAGTTCTATACGGGCCGGACGGCGGATCTCATCGTCGAGGAAATGGAGCGCGGCGACGGATTGATCACAATGGAGGATCTTGCGTCCTATCGACCCGTGTGGCGAGAACCGATCGAAGGCCAATACCGGGGCTACAAGATCGTCTCGATGCCACCGCCGTCGTCCGGTGGCGTCATCCTGATCGAATTCCTCAACATGCTCGAGTCCTTCGATCGGCTGCCGCTCCACGCTCCTGAGCAAATCCATCTTCAGGCGGAGATCGCGAAGCGGGTATTCGCCGATCGCGCGGCGTACCTCGGCGATCCGGCCTTCGCCGAGGTACCCGTCGATGTTCTGACCGACAAGAAATACGCGCGGGCAAGGGCCAAGGGAATTGATCTGAAGCGCCGGACGGATCCCGAGGCCATCAAGGCCGGCGATCTTCCGGTACAGGTGGACACCGACGGTCAGACAACCCACTTCAGCATCGTCGACCGCAACGGGCTCGCGGTTTCAAATACCACGACGATGAACACCGGTTACGGCTCCGGCATCGTGGTCGACGGCGCAGGTTTCCTGCTCAACAGCCAGATGAACGACTTCTCCGCGAAACCGGGGGTTCCCAACGTCTATGGGGTGACCGGCTCTGAAGCAAACGAGATCGCGCCCGGCAAGCGGCCTCTCTCATCCATGTCGCCGACGATGGTTTATTCCCCGGAGGGAGACCTCTTTCTGGTCCTCGGTTCGCCCGGCGGGTCGACCATCATCAGCACCGTGCTGCAGGTGATCCTGCACAGCATCGACTACGGTCGGTCCCTGGCGGAGGCAGTGGACCTTCCCCGGTTCCATCACCAGTGGCCACCCCTTCTGCCCGAAACGGATCCGATCTCGATCGAGGAAGACGGGCGGTACACCCTTGCAAGGAGCACCCTGGATGCCCTCATGGAACTCGGCTATACGCTCGATGAGGTGGAATCCATCGGCGACGTCCAGGCCATCCAGATCCGCGGCCGCGATGTGACCGGGGTGTTCGACCGGCGTCGAACCGGCGGCGTCGCGTACCAGTAAGACGGCGAGCCGACGAGACTGCTTCGGCGTAACGGGTCTGACCCACCGAGTTTTGTCGAGTGTCGTTCCGTGCCGCCGGACTACTGCGGTCCAACCCCGAATTACCCCGCCAAATTACCGTTCAGGTCAGCAGCCAGTAGCAGCACTGGCTGACGATCAGCACGCCGACAAGATTCAGGACCACGCCCTCGCGTGCCATGCGCTGGATCGGGATGCGGCCGCTCCCGTAGACCACGCTGTTCGGCGCCGTGGCGACCGGCAGCATGAACGCACAGCTGGCTGTCATGGCCGCCGGCACCATCAGCAGCTCGGGGGCGATCCCGGCCGACAGGGCCGCGGCTGCCAGAATGGGCATGAGCAGGGTCGTGCTCGCGGTATTGCTCGTGGTCTCGGTGAGGAACGTGACCACGAGACAGATCACGCCGATCAGCAGCCACAGCGGCAGGTCGCTCAAGGTGGTCAGCCACTCCCCCATCAGCGGCGACAGGCCGGAGCTCACGAACGCCTTGGCCAGGCAAATACCGCCCGAGAACAACAGCAGGACGCCCCAGGGGATCGTGACCGCGGTCTCCCAGTCCAGCAGACGACCGCCCCGGCCGTTGGGCACCGAGAACATGACCACGACCGCCAGCAGAGCCACCGAGGCGTCGTTGGCGCCCGGCAGTCCGAGCCACGCGCTCCAGCCGCCGAACGGCGTGGCGCGCGTCACCCAGGCCAGCGCCGTTAATGCAAACACCCACATCACGCGCTTCTCTTCCGGCCGCCAGGGACCGACCTCCGGCACTTCCACGCCGCTGCCGCCGGCGAGGCCACGAGTCAGCCAGAGAGCCATGAGCGGCAGCATGCATAACACTACCGGCACCCCCCAGGCCATCCACTGGGTAAAGGTCACCGCATTGCCGGTGGTCTCCTCGTAGACCTGCATGAATACCAGGTTGGGCGGCGTACCGATCGGCGTGCCGATACCCCCGACGCTGGCGGCATAGGCGATGCCCAGCAAGAGTGGGATCGCCAGCCGGTTGCTGTTGGCCTTCTCCAGCACGGCGAGTGCCACGGGCAGCAGCATGAGGGTTGTCGCCGTGTTGGAAATCCACATGCTGAGCACGGCAGCGGCCGCCATGAATCCGAACACCAGCCGCCGATCGCTTTGTGCACCAAACAGCCTGACCATGTTCAGGGCGATACGCCGATGGGCGCCGCTGTGCTCCATTGCGCGAGAAAGGATAAAGCCGCCGAGCAGGAGCAGGATCAGCGGACTGCCGTAGGCCGCACCGACCTGGGCCGGGGTCAGCACGCCGAATAGTGGCAGCAGGGCCAGCGGCAGCAGCGAGGTCACGGGAATCGGTACCGGTTCGAAGACCCACCACACCACGCACCAGAGGGTCACCGAGGCGGTAATCGCGATATCGGGCGACAGGCCCCGCCCACGCAGGTAGGCCACCATGATCAGGGCGACCAGCGGGCCCGCTAGAAACGCCATCCGGCGCAGACCCGCCGCGCTCACGGCAAGCAGTTCCAGGGTGAAAGGTTCATAGGGTCACCGACATAGCGACCACTATAGATGCACCGGATTTGGCGAACAAAAGGGATGCACCAGGGGCCTTGCGCATGGGGATATCCGCCGCCGGATTACGGCGAGCCGGGTCGGTGGGGGCGAAGCGATCAGGACGATAGCGCGTCGCCCTCGCCGTCGAAGGCGCCGACTGCCGGAATCATGCCGCGGTCCCTGTTTGGCGGCTCCGCGCCAGAACACCGGCCCCCTGGCGATCCTCGCCCGCCGCCCGACCCGGAGTGGGTCGGATCCTGGTCTGACGCCGTCCGAATCCGGCACCACCGGCCCTCCGGCGGGTGTCAGAATCGCGCCGGAACGTCGGCGAGCGCGTCCTCGGCGGGCTCACGGACGTGCAGCCGTTCGAGGCGCTCGCGGTGCCGGTCGAGCCGCACGAAAACCAGGAGCACGGCGCCCGTCAGGCTCAGGCCGGCCATGATCAGGGTTTCCTGGCCAGCTTCGAGAAACGGAGACATCTCCCCGTATGCCTTGGCCCCGAAGGACCGGCACAGGTTGGACCACGCCATGTAGATAGCGAACTGGGTGGCGGCGACCCTGGGCCAGCAAATAGACATGTGCAGAGCGATGAACGCCACAAACACGATCTGAATCGAAAAGTTGACGGCGAACATGCCGATGATCCAGACCCGGGGCTGGTCCCACCCGTCCGCCATCATCGCGAGGACCAGGTAGGAAACAAAACAGGCCAGGAATCCGGCGATGAAGAACTTGCGGGCGCCGTGCCGGTCGATGAAGGGTCCGAGCAGGACGCCGCACAGGGCCGCCACGAAACTCGAGTTCGCATACCAGGTGGAGTAGTCGTTGCTCGACCAGCCGAATTCCTGGGTCAGCACGACCGGGATGGCCGTGATGAAAATCCCGTCGCTGAGCCGCCAGCAAACTGTTACGAGCATGAGCAACAGGCTCATCGGCAGGATGAGCACCCGGGTCAGATTGACCCCGATGGCTTTCCAGCTGGTGGCATGGAGGTGTTCCTGATGCTGCACGCTTCCCGCGGTCCACGGCAGCAGTTTCTCGCCGTCACGTTCCCGAAGCAGTGTCACCAGCACCAGGATCGCCGCGACCCCCGCTGCCATCGCGCCCGCCGTCACCGATACGCCGTAGCGCACGAGCAGCCATCCACAGAGGGCGCCGGCGCCCGCATAGCCCGCCACCTGGCCGAAGGCCATCAACGCGTTGGCGCGACCCCGTTCATCCTCCGGCAGAATGTCGATGGCCATGCCGTCGACGGCCACATCCTGGACAGCGGCGAAACTGTTGATGACAAAGCAACTCCAGGTGAGAAACGCCACCTCCGCGGATGTGCCGCCGATCAGCGTCAGGACCAGAAGCGAGACCAGCAGGCCTGACTGGGCGAGCATCACCCAGGGCCGCCGGCCGCCCAGAGCAGGAAACCGGAAGCGGTCCATCATGGGGCCGGCAAACAGCTTGAATCCCCAGGGCAGCGTCGTGATGGCCACGAAACTCGCCACCTCGCTCGCGCTCGCGCCAGAGGCGGCAAGCCACGCCGGCATGGCCACGGTAATCAGCCCGATGGGCAAGCCCTGGGCGACGTAAAACGAGGTGAAGGCAAACAGGCGCAATGGCCGGCTCGTGGCCAGGCTGGGTAGCTTCGCTTGCGTCATATCGCTGGACTGACCTTCTCTAGGGTTTTGCGGCGGAAGTCTGACCGGCCGCTGCTCGTCGAGCGGGCCGTTCCCCGGGCCCGGATTGTGGGATGATCACGACGGGAATCGGGAGGCCGCGGATCACGTTTTTCAATCCCGGTCCCGCGTCCCCGGCCCCGCGCCAATTGCCGCCGCAGTTGATCTGCTAAGATCGCTTGGCGCGGCATTCGTTCAATCCTTGCGAGGTGAGAACTCATGGGAAGTGACCACGCGCTCTGCAACCGGCGGCCGACGGTCTGCGTTGCGAACCACGATCCGAAAGCCGCGACCCGGCGGCGGCCGGACCTGGGCATGCTACTGGCCGTTGCCGCGATCCTTGCGGCATCGGGCCCGACGGCCCACGCCGAATCCGCCGAATACCGGTTCCGGGAAGTTCGGACCATGCGTGGTCCCTGCTGCAGTGACTGGGGCAGCGACCTGGTCGTGGACCAACAGGGCAGCGTGCTTGTTGCAGGACGCCGCGGCAGCCTGGACCTCGACTACGACGGCGTCATCGACATTCCTACCCACGGGCAACCGGACCCGCTTATCAGCAAGTTCGTCTTTACCGGGGACGGCGCGCCGGGATGGACCAAGGACCTGGGCAGCCGGGGGGACGACTCCGCCAGGGGTGTGGCCTCCGACCTCCACGGCGGCCTGTATGCGGTCGGCCATTTCAGTGACGAGATGGTTATTGCCAGCAGCGCACTCAGGTCCGAGGGCGGCAAGGACGGATTCATCGTGCGTTACGATCGCGACGGCGAGCCCCTGTGGGCCCGGGCGATCGGCGGGCGCGGCCTCGACGAAATGTACCGGGTCGCCACGGACACGAAGGGCAGGGCGATCCTGATCGGTACCGTCACCGGTGAGGTGGACATCGACCGGGACGGCACGGTGGACGTCGTCGGCGCGCCGAAAGGGTCGGCACTGGTGGCCGCGTACATGCCGGACGGAGAGCTGGCGTGGGCCCGCGTTTCCGGCGGCGATGCGCGGGTACTCGGCCTGGGCATTGCCACCGGCAGCAACGATGAGATCTACATCGCCGGGGCCTACATGGACGGCGCTCCGGATTTCGATGCCGATGGGAAACCGGACGGCCCGGTCGCCGTTAGTGGCACATCGAAGGGCCCCGACGGCACCGTGCAATACGACCTCAATGCCTACTATGCGCGGCTCGACGCCGATGGCCGGGTGAAATGGATCCGGTCGGTTTCCGGCCCGTCGATCCAGACGGCCGGCGGCCTGGCGGTGGCCAACAATGGTGACCTGTTCGTACTGGGCGGGCACAGCGCCGCATCAGATCTCGACGGCGACGGCATCGCCGACATCCAGTTCGACAGCATGGGCGACCGGCGGTACGAACACGATATCGATGCCAACCTGTTCCTGTTGCGGGTCGACCCCCGGGGCAAGTGGCTTTGGCAGCAGACCTATTCTGCGTCGGGAACCCACCTTGCTGCGCAGGGCTCGCGGATTCTCGTGAGCGGCACCTATGCGAATGACCTGGACTTCGACAACGACGGAATCCTCGAGCGTGAATCCGACGGCGACGACCGTAAGGAAGGATTTCTGGCGATCCTGGATGAGCGTGGCGAATTGCAGCAGTTGCTCACGGTGGTGGGTGATGCAGCCGATGTCGTCAATGCGGCGGGCCTGTCCCGGGACGGAAAGACGCTCTACACCACGGGGTACACGCAGCTGGGCGCCGACTTCGACGAGGATGGCAAGGTGGAAGCGTCGTCGGTCTGCCATCTGGCCGGGGAGGTCTATCTCGCGAGGTACGAGCTGGAAGAGGCCCCCTGACGGGCCGCAACTGGCCCGACGGACCGCGGCTCGACGAAGCCCAGCCAGCCCGGGCGCCCCAATGGGGCTATTCTTGCGCTGCCCGCCGCGGTTCGCTTGTGGCCCGTGAGGACCCGTGGTGCCCCGTTATCGGTAACTCGGTCCACGGCCCCACGGTCCCGCCACTATTCCTCTGCCATCGGACGCTTTATCGCTACTATTGGGATTGCCCGATGGCCGAAGTAGACTAAGCAAGTCGCCGCGAGGCGGGTGTAGTTCAATGGTAGAACCTCAGCTT
>CAWJIJ010000001.1:0-164685 GCA_963842955.1 uncultured Gammaproteobacteria bacterium | reverse complement strand
CCATCCATGCCGTGCTCGACCGACACGGCCTGGTCAAACGCCGGAAACGCCGGCGCTACAAGGCCGAGGGAACCACACTGTCTCCCGCCCACGAGCCCAACGGCCTCTGGTGTGCCGACTACAAGGGCGAGTTCATGCTCGGCAACAAGCAGTACTGCTATCCGCTGACCATCACCGATTACCGATCCCGCTACCTCATCGCCTGTGACGGCCTCGAGTCCACCAGGAGCGACTTCGCCTTCAGCATTTTCGAGAGAGCCTTCAAGGACTTCCGCTTACCGGCAGCGATCCGCACCGACAACGGCGTGCCTTTCGCCTCCGGCAACGCCCTGTTCGGCCTCTCCAGGCTGGCCGTCTGGTGGCTACGCTTGGGGATCAACGTCCAACGCATCAAGCCCGGCCACCCGCAGCAGAACGGCCGCCACGAACGCATGCACCTGACACTCAAGCTCGAAGCCACCAAACCCGCCAGCTTCAACTTCCTGCAACAGCAGGAGCGCTTCGATGACTTCATCCGGGTTTACAACCAGGAGCGACCGCATCAGGCCCTCAACGGGGCCTATCCCGGCGATCTCTATACACCCTCAGCGCGTGTCTACGAACCCCCGCCAGAGCCCGAGTACCCCTACCACGATCGCACCGTCCGGGTGACCCGCTGCGGCCGCATCTGCATCGGCAAACGCAAAATCAACCTCTCCACCGTGTTCGCCGGCCAAACCGTCGGCATCCGCGAGGTCGAAGACCAGATCTGGCAGGTCAGCTTCCTGAACTATGATCTGGGCTACTTCGACAACGAAAGAGGCCGGGTAGAACCCGGCCCTATCCGAGGCGAGTTTGCGAGCCGACAGACGCACGCAGTGCGAGGCAGCGCAGCTGCCGTTCCATCCGGTCGAACCGGACAGAGTGTTAACCATGTGTCCGGAATAAGGTGTAAACCATGTGACCGGAATACACCGTCTGAGGCAGGACCCTGAATCCAACCATTAGCTCCTTGACGTTTTGACGCTATAGCGCTACATTCTTGCTATGGAAAAACAACAGAAACGAGCGACGGTTTACTTCGACCCTGCTCTGCACCTGGCACTTCGGCTGAAAGCAGCGGAAACGGAGCGTTCCCTGTCTGACCTCGTCAACGAAGCAGTTCGCTACAGCCTCGCGGAAGACGCCGAAGACTTGTCCGCTTTCGAAGACCGGGTGGCGGAGCCCGACCTGCCTTTCGAGTCCGTAGTCAAGGAATTGAAGCGCAGTGGGAAAATTTAGGGTTCTCATCAAGCCCTCGGCGAAAAAGGAGCTAGTCGCCGTTACCACGAAGAAGGACCGACAGCGCATCGTCCGACGCATCCAGTCATTATCAGAGAATCCCAGACCACCTGGCTGCCAGAAGCTCTCGGGCTACGATCGTTACCGCATCAGGCAGGGGAATTACCGGATCGTCTATGAGATCCGCGACTTCGAAGTCCTGGTCGTCGTCATAAAGATCGGGCATCGTCGCGACGTCTACCGTCATCGGTAGTCTTGGTCGATCGGGATTCCACCCGGTTGCGTTCCGGAGGCCGCCTTTGCCGGCCAAACGAAGCGTATCAAAGAGGTCGAGGACCAGATCTGACTGGTCAGCTTCCTGGAGTCTGATCTGGGCTACTTCGTCAAAGAACAGGGCCGGGTGGAACCCGGCCAGAACCCGTTCGTCCCGGACAAGGTGTTAACCATCTGTCCGGAATAAGGTGTAAACCATGTGACCGGAATACACCCCTTGTATTTTGGCGCGCCCGGAAGGATTGACTCGGGCCCATCCCTGGCCCTCGCCCTGCGGGCGTCGGCTGCGCCGACGTCCAAATCGGCTGTCGTGCCGATTTGTCGAACCGTGAGGTCCGAACCAAGGCCTCCGAACTCACCAGAATAAAAAAAGGGCTCCACGAAGGAGCCCTTTTCCATTCTGGCGCGCCCGGAAGGATTCGAACCTCCGACCCCCTGGTTCGTAGCCAGGTACTCTATCCAACTGAGCTACGGGCGCTTCAACTTGTGGTTTTCTGGTTGTCTTCGAAGATGGCGGAGAGGGAGGGATTCGAACCCTCGAGGGGGCGTTTTAACCCCCTACTCCCTTAGCAGGGGAGCGCTTTCGACCACTCAGCCACCTCTCCGAATGTTTCACCTGCCGCTTCCCCTGGCGTCATCGCCGGGGAGCGCTTTGCTCCGGGCTATCCTGCCCTTCGCCCTTCGGGCCGCCTGCGGCGTCCAAAATCGTTCCCGACGATTTTGTCGACCACTCAGCCACCTCTCCGAATGTTTCACCTGCCGCTTCCCCTGGCGTCATCGCCGGGGAGCGCTTTGCTCCGGGCTATCCTGCCCTTCGCCCTTCGGGCCGCCTGCGGCGTCCAAAATCGTTCCCGACGATTTTGTCGACCACTCAGCCACCTCTCCGAATGTTTCACCTGCCGCTTCCCCTGGCGTCATCGCCGGGGAGCGCTTTGCTCCGGGCTATCCTGCCCTTCGCCCTTCGGGCCGCCTGCGGCGTCCAAAATCGTTCCCGACGATTTTGTTTCTTACCCGCCTGCTACGTCCAAAATCGTTCCCGACGATTTTGTCGACCACTCAGCCACCTCTCCGAATGTTTCACCTGCCGCTTCCCCTGGCGTCATCGCCGGGGAGCGCTTTGCTCCGGGCTATCCTGCCCTTCGCCCTTCGGGCCGCCTGCGGCGTCCAAAATTGCTCCCGCCAATTTTGTGCTCCGGGCATACAGAAGACGCAAAAACACCTAACCGGCCCGCGAAAGGCCGGTAATCATACTCACACGAATAGAGGGCGTAAAGAGAGTCAGGGTTTTGCGTCGTCGCCCGGCGGGGCACCGCCGTCGGACTGCTCGGCCCGGATACGCTCGTAGATTTCCTGGCGGTGAACGGAAACCGATTTCGGGGCCGTCACGCCGATCCGAACCTGGTTTCCCTTCACTCCGAGCACGGTGACTGTGACTTCGTCTCCAATCATCACCGACTCACCGACACGCCTTGTCAGAATCAGCATCGTCTGTGGTCCCTGCGATATTCCCTCGCCCATCTCCGGGCGCCGTTTTTCGACTCATTCTAGAGGAAAGCTTGCGGAAGGTTCGAAAAAACATGGTTTTAGGCCCCTATTTGGGCCAGATTGCCCAAAAAGGCGTCATTTCGACCCTGTCTTCACCCCGCTCAGCGCAAGACTTTTCCAAATGAACCCGTACGTTTAGTCGTTTTGCGGCGCTCTTTCCAGTCCAAATGTCTCGTGGAGGCTGCGCACGCCCAGCTCAAGGTACTTCTCTTCAACCAGAACCGAGATCTTGATTTCCGATGTGGACACCATCCGCACGTTGATGCCCTCCCCCGCCAGGGTTCGGAACATCTCGGTGGCGGTTCCGGCGTGGGATCGCATCCCCACGCCCACCACGGATATCTTGACCACGCCCTTGTTTCCCAGGACCTGCTCGGCGCCAATCTCGGCCGCCGCAGCCTGGGTATGACTCATCGCTTCGTCGAAATCGTTGCGGTGGATGCTGAAGGACAGATCCACACAGCCTTCCCGCGGTGAATTCATGACAATCATGTCCACCACGATCTGGGCGTCGGACAGGGCTTTCAGGACGGCATGCGCCTGACCCGGCTTGTCCGGAACACCGGTAACCGTAACTTCAGCTTCGTCGCGGCTGAACGCGATGCCGGAAACAACTGGCGCTTCCACGTCTTTGTCCTCGTAGCTAATCAGGGTGCCCGGGCCGTCGCCGCGGTTATGCAGGACACGCACGGGCACGTTGTACTTGCCGGCAAAGCGCACGGCCCGGATCTGCAAGACCTTCGAGCCCAGGCTCGCCATCTCCAGCATCTCCTCGAAGGTAATCCGGGACAACAGGCGCGCCTTCGGCACCATCCGGGGATCGGTTGTGTAGACGCCTTCCACGTCGGTCAGGATCTGGCACTCCTTCGCTCCCAGGGCCGCTGCGAGCGCAACCGCCGTGGTATCCGAGCCGCCCCGGCCCAGTGTCGTGATCTGGCCATTGCCATCCACGCCCTGGAAACCCGCCACCACCGGAATGACCCCCGCCGCCAGGTCCGCTTCCAGGCGATGGGTGTCCACCGACTGGATGCTGGCCTTGCCGTGAACCGCATCGGAGTGAATCGTCACCTGGCTGCCCAGGTACGAGCGGGCCGCCAAGCCCAGCTTCTTCAGCGCCATGGCAAGAAGCGAGACGGACACCTGTTCCCCGGACGACAGCAGCATGTCCAGTTCCCGTGCGGGAGGCCGTTCGGTGATATCCCAGGCCAGGCTCATGAGCCGGTCGGTGGCGTCCCCCATGGCCGAGAGCACCACGGCCACGTCATCGCCCGCGCGGCGCCGTTCCGCCACCACCTTCGCGGCCGACAGGATGTGCTCGATCGTCGCCACTGACGAGCCGCCGAACTTCTGAACGATCATGGCCATCGGAACCGGCGCGCCGTGCTCAGGCGCTCTTGGCCAGGCTTTCGCCCACGATCTCCCGGACCTTGGCCAGGGCCTCGTCCAGGCGGGTCGGGTCACTGCCGCCGGCCTGGGCCATGTCCGCCCGGCCACCGCCCTTGCCGCCGACAAACTGGGCCACGGCATTGACCACATCGGCCGAGCTGACCCGGGCGCTCACGTCCTTGGTCGCCCCGGCCACCAGACGGACCTTGTCGCCGTCCGCCGCGCCCAGCACGACGATGGCGCTGCCCAGCCGGGTCTTGAACCGGTCCACCGCTTCCCGCAGGACTTTCGCGTCCGCGCCATCCAGCCGGGCCGCGTAAACTTTCACGCCGTCCACGTCCACGGCGTCTTTCAGGGGGTCGTCGCCGGCACCGCCCGTGGCCAGCTTCGTTCTGAGCTGCTGCAGCTCTTTCTCCAGCCCGCGGGTCTTTTCGAGGAGCTGGCGAACCTTGTGGCCGGCGTCGTCCCGGCCCGCCTTCAGCAATCCGGCGATTTCGTCGAGCGCCGCCTGCCCGCTGGCCACCCATTCCAGGGCCCGCCGCCCGGTGACCGCCTCGATACGCCGCACGCCCGCCGCGATGCCGGTTTCATGCACGATCTTGAACAGGCCGATGTCGCCGGCCCGACTGACATGGGTGCCCCCGCATAGCTCCATGGAAAAATCCCCCAGCCGCAGGACCCGCACCCGGTCGTCGTATTTCTCGCCGAACAGGGCCAGCGCCCCTTCAGCCACGGCCTCCTCGTAGGGCAATACCCGCGTCTCGGCGTCCGCGTTCTTGCGGACCTCGTCGTTGACCAGGGCCTCGATGGCCGCGAGCTGCTCCGGCGTCACCGGCTCATAGTGGGAAAAATCGAAGCGCAGCCGATCCGGCGCCACCAGCGAGCCTTTTTGCTGGACATGATCGCCCAGCACCTTGCGCAGCGCGGCGTGCATCAGATGGGTGGCGGAGTGGTTGAGTACCGTCGCCGTCCGGGTCGCACCGTCCACCCGGGCGGTGACCTGCTGCCCGACCTCCAGGCGCCCGCTCTCGATCCGGCCCTCGTGGGCATGAGCGCCGCCGGCCTTCTTCGTGTCTGTCACCTCGAAGCGGCCGCCCTCGAACGTCAATTCACCCGAGTCGCCAACCTGGCCGCCACTTTCGGCATAAAACGGGGTGCGGTTGAGGACCACGGTGCCGGACTCTCCAGCGGTCAGTGCGCTGACCGGCTGTCCGTCCCGGAGCAGATGGGTCACGGTACCGTGCCCTTCCAGGCCGTCGTAGCCCAGAAACTCGCTGTCGCCTTCGATCTTCAGGGCCTTGGTGTAATCCACATCGAACCGGCTGGCCGCCCGGGCCCGTTCCCGCTGGCCAGCCATGGCGGCCTCGAAGCCGGGCTCATCGACGGACAGCCCCCGCTCGCGGGCGATGTCCGCGGTCAGATCCACGGGGAATCCGTAGGTGTCGTACAGCTTGAAGGCCGTTTTGCCGGGGATCTCCTTGCCGTCAAGATTCGCGATCGCCGTTTCGAGCAGACCCATGCCCTGCTCCAGAGTCTCGGCGAAACGCTCCTCCTCTTGCCTGAGCACCCGCATGGCATGCTCCTGGCCCTTCGCCAGCTCCGGATAGGCGTCGCCCATCTCCTGCACGAGCGTGGGTACCAGCGAGTAGAAGAACGGCTGGGTCTGCCCCAGCTTGTAGCCGTGCCGGATGGCCCGTCGAATGATCCGCCTGAGCACGTAGCCGCGGCCTTCGTTCGAGGGCAAAACACCGTCGATGATGAGGAAGGCGCAGGCGCGGATATGGTCGGCGATAACGTTGAGCGAATTGCTGTCGCCTTCCGGCGCGCCCGTGGCTTTGCGTGCGGCGTCCAGCAGGTGCCGGAACAGGTCGATGTCGTAGTTGCTGTGCACACCCTGCATGACGGCGGCCACCCGCTCCAGCCCCATGCCTGTGTCGACGGAGGGCTTGGGCAAAGGATTCATCGTGCCGTCGGCGGACCGGTCGAACTGCATGAAGACCAGGTTCCAGATCTCCACGTAGCGGTCGCCGTCCTCGTCCGGGGATCCGGGCGGGCCACCCGCCACGTCAGGGCCGTGATCGTAGAAGATTTCGGTACAGGGACCGCAGGGACCGGTATCCCCCATGGACCAGAAGTTGCTGTCCGCGCCGAGGCGGCTGAAGCGCTCGGCGCTCACACCCATGGTCTTGAGCCAGATGTCCGCGGCCTCGTCGTCCTCTTCGTAGACAGTCACCCAGAGCTTTTCCTCGGGCATCCCGAGCTCCCGGGTAACGAACTCCCAGGCGAACCGGATGGCGTCTTCCTTGAAGTAATCGCCGAAGCTGAAGTTACCCAGCATCTCGAAGAACGTGTGGTGGCGCGCGGTGTAGCCCACGTTCTCCAGGTCGTTGTGCTTGCCGCCGGCGCGGACGCAACGCTGCGACGACGTGGCCCGCGTGTAGTCGCGCTTTTCCTGGCCCAGGAACGACTCCTTGAACTGGACCATGCCGGCATTCGTGAACAACAGCGTGGGATCGTTCCCCGGCACCAGGGGGCTGGAGGGAACGATGGTGTGGTCCTGGCGGGCGAAATAATCCAGGAACCGTTGGCGGACTTCGGCGCTTTTCATCATGCAACCAGGCAACTGATATCACTGCGGTATCGGGCCAGCCGGCAACCTGTGCGTGTTTCCTTGCGGGTCGGGAACGACCGTCCGCGGGAAACCGGACGCCGGCTGCGGCAGGAGCTAATCCTTCAGATTAACGGGCCGGAACCCGTTCGGCCAGCCTGTTTTGATGCAGTGTGCCATGACGGTCTCGGGGCAGCGTCATGACTCCAGAGCCCGGCGAACCTGATCAGCCGTAAAGCCGCGATAGGTCAGGAACCGGGCCTGGCGGGCGCGTTCCTTAAAATCCGCGGGTTTCCGGGGCCCGAACCGGCCGTGCCGGACCTCGGTGGCGAGTTCGTCCCAGTCGCGATCCGCCTCGGCCATTGCCGCCTCGGCGTCGCTTTCATCCACGCCCCGCTGGCCCAGTTCATGGCGGATACGGACGGGCCCGTGACCCCGCTGGGTCCGCTGGCGAACAAAGGCCTCTGCAAAACGGGCCTCCGACAGGAGTCCGTCTGCTTCAAGGGTGTCCAGCACCGGGCCGATATCCGACTTGTCCGCCCCGCGGGCAGACAGCTTGCCCGTCAGTTCGGCGCGGGTGTGCTCGCGCCGAGCCAGCAGGTCCATGGCCACCCGGCGCAGGCGCGCCGGGTCCCACTCGGGCTCGTCGCCGGCCTCAGGCCTGCTGTTCCACCGGCTCATCGGTCTTGGGCTGGGGCTCCGCGCTTGGCAGGAGCTTGGCGCGGATCTTCTTTTCGATTTCCTGGGACACGTCGGGGTTGGCCTTCAGGAACTGGCGGACGTTTTCCTTGCCCTGGCCGATTCGGTCGCCGTTGTAGCTGTACCAGGAGCCGGACTTGTCCACGAAACCCTCGGCGACGCCCATGTCGATGATCTCGCCCTCCCGGGAGATTCCCTCTCCGTAGAGGATCTCGAACTCGGCGTTACGAAACGGCGGCGCGATCTTGTTCTTTACTACCTTGACCCGGGTCTGGTTGCCGATCACCTCGTCGCCCTTCTTGATGGCGCCGATGCGGCGGATGTCCATGCGCACGGACGAGTAGAACTTCAGGGCGTTGCCGCCGGTGGTGGTCTCCGGGCTGCCGAACATGACGCCGATTTTCATGCGGATCTGGTTGATGAAGATCACCATGCAGTGGGTACGGCTGATCGTACCGGTGAGCTTGCGCAGCGCCTGCGACATGAGCCGGGCCTGCAGGCCGACATGGGAGTCGCCCATCTCGCCTTCGATCTCCGCCTTGGGGGTCAGCGCGGCCACCGAGTCCACGACGATGACGTCCACCGCACCGGATCGGACCAGCATGTCGGTGATTTCCAGCGCCTGCTCACCGGTGTCCGGCTGGGAGACGAGCAGATCTTCCACGTCAACGCCGAGCTTCTCGGCGTAGCTCGGGTCGAGCGCGTGCTCTGCGTCCACGAAGGCGGCGGTTCCACCCAGTTTCTGAGCCTCGGCAACCACCTGGAGGGTCAGCGTGGTCTTGCCCGACGACTCCGGGCCGTAGATCTCGACCACCCGGCCCCGCGGCAGACCGCCGATGCCGAGCGCGACGTCCAGCCCCAGCGAGCCTGTGGAAACGGCGCTGACGTCACGGCTGGCGGTGCTGTCACCCAGGCGCATGACTGAGCCCTTGCCGAACTGTTTTTCGATCTGCCCGAGGGCGGCGGCGAGGGCTTTCTTGCGGTTATCGTCCATCTGTCACCAAGCGTGTTAAAAAAAGTTGGGGAGGCGCAGCGCGCTAGCCGGTGATTATCTCACAGACCCTCGCCGCCAACAGTCTCCATGGGGGTCGAATTGTCTGAAAAATCGTCCTTGCGTTCGGCGCCGGGGCCCAGGGCCCAGCGACGAAGGATGTTGTAGCGCGCACCGGCGTTGTGGAACTCCGACTCGGCGAGCACCAACTCGTCCACCGCCCAGTCCACATCGTCCACCGGGCCGCGAAAGCGCACGCCGGTGCAGCCACGGGCCAGGGTGACGTGGGGCTGAAACCGCCGCCGCTCCACCGGGAAACCCTCGTCTCCGAGCGCCTGGCGCAGTTCCGCCACCAGCTCTTCGAGTGCCGGCGGAGCTGCGGTCGGCGCCAGCAGCAGAATCTTGGAATGCCGCCACCAGCTCCAGCGATCCAGGCACAGGCTGAAACGGTCACCGGCCACCTGGTCCCC
The DNA here is from genome assembly GCA_963842955.1 of uncultured Gammaproteobacteria bacterium. Lineage (GTDB taxonomy): Bacteria > Pseudomonadota > Gammaproteobacteria > Steroidobacterales > XN24 > JARFQW01. Next base: position 155,453 of record CAWJIJ010000001.1, on the reverse strand, counting down.
GGCCGCCAGCACGGCCTCCAGGCGGTCCTCGGTTATGGCGCCAAGAAATGCGAGGGTCATATGCAGACGGGAATCGGCGACCGACCGGCCCTTGGCCGCATCCAGTAGGGGGCGAACCGCAGTGGCCAGCCTCCGGCGGACTCGGGCATCCGGCCACAGGGCAAAAAACAGGCGTCGGGCTCGCTGGTCGTTCACGGCTCGAGAACTCCCCGCAGGGCGAAGGCCACGCTCTGGCGACGCACGGCCTCGCGGTCACCTTCGAACCGCCGGACGATAGCGCGCACCCGGGGGCCCTCCTCGCCCCGGGTCGCCCAGGCAAACCAGACCGTGCCCACGGGCTTGTCCGCAGAGCCCCCGTCGGGGCCGGCAATGCCGCTGACCGCGACCGCATGGTCCGCGCCCGTTTCAGCAAGCGCTCCGGCCGCCATGACCCGGACCACCGCCTCGCTGACCGCGCCGTGGGCCTCGAGGGTCTCCGCGGGCACGCCCACCAGGGCCTGCTTGGCCGCGTTGGAGTACGTCACGAAGCCCCAGCCGAACCATCCCGAGCTCCCGGCCGCGTCTGTCAGCACCTTCGCGATCCAGCCGCCGGTACAGGACTCCGCCGTCGCCACGGTCTGGCCGGCAGCGAGCAGCTGGCTGCCGAGATTCCGGGCCAGCACCGCGAGCGCCCGGTCGTCGGGCACGGCAGACGGCACCGCGCCAGCGCCGCCGGGATCGTTTGCCGCCTTGTCGTTCGGGCCGCTCACGAGCTTCCCCGCCTTAGAGAGGCCTGCGAGTCGATCAGCGGATCGGCGGGAACATCCATTCCGCTATTTCTAGCACAAGGCCTGGCCCATCCGGTGAGCCTGTAGGCCGTAAGACCCTTGGCAGTGAACTCCTGGGCGGTGAATCGCCAGCTGCACGAAGTCGGCACCGTAGTTACTTCGTCACGTTCCCCGGCGCCGGAACCAGGGACCGGTAGACGGCCAGGTTGCCCTCCACCATGGCGTCCACCGAAAACCGCGCACGCACCCGCTCGCGGGCGTGGTCTGCCCGGATCCGGGCCGCGTCCGGATCCGCGGCCACGGCCCGAAGGGCGGCGGCCAGTTGGCCTGCTTCCCCCGGCGGGACCAGCAGGCCGGTCTCCCCGTCGATCACGATCTCCGGCAAACCGCCGGCGTCGGCCACCACCACCGGCACGCCGGCCCGGGCCGCCTGAAGCACCGCGACGCCCAACCCTTCTGCAAGCGCCGGATGAACCAGGACGTCCAGCGCCGGAAGAAGCGACTCGAAATCCTCACGGAACCCGGCGAAGCAGACCACCTCCGAGAGATCCCGGCGCCCGGCCTCCTCTCGAATGGCGCCCTCCAGCGGTCCACGCCCGAACAGGATCACCCGGGCATCCGGGTATTCGGCGGTCAGCCCGGGCAGGGCTTCGAGTAGCACCCGGTGGCCTTTGCGCTCGATAAACTGCGCCGCCATGCCGGCCACGAACGCGTTGTCAGGCAAGTCGAGACGCCGGCGAGCCTCCCGGCGCGACAGCAGCGCACCGGGATCAGCCACCGCGCTCGGCACCGTCACGATCTTGTCCGGGGGCACGCCGCCGCCGGCCAGGACCCTGGCAATGGCAGCGGAGATCGCGATGACCCGGTCATAGAGCCGGTACTTCACGGGCACCACCCAGCGGGGTTCCGGATTGTCCACGCGGCGAGTGAGGATCACCGGCAATCCGGCACGTCGTGCGGCCAGCGCCCCGGCCCAGTCAGCGCCGCGGCGGCTGTGCAGATGCACCAGGTCCGGACGGGTCGCGCGGATCAGCTCGCCGAGCCGGCGAACGAGGCCCAGATCCAGGTCGCCCGCCATGGGCAGGGGCTCCAGCCGCACCCCCGCGGGCCATGCGTGGCCAGCCAACGCGCTGCCCTCCGGACAGGCAACCACGCTGTCCACGCCGTGACCGGCCAGGCCCTCGACCAGGTAGATCACCTGGCGCGGCCCACCGTAGAGATGCCGGCCGGCTTCCACATGCAGCACCCTCACGAGCCCGGCCTCCCGACGCCGCGATGCGCTCGCCCGGGCAGGCCGGCGCGCTGGAGATTCATCTGCCCCGGCAGTGCTTGCATGGTCGGTCCCTGGTGGTGGCCGGCAAATGCTAGCACCGGCTTGCCGCGCCCGGCGGCGGCGTCTAGCATGGCGCGCTCACTCGAGACCCCAATGACAGACGCCGCCCTCGAACAGCACACACCCATGATGCGGCAGTTTCTGCGTATCAAGGCAGAACACCCGGACATCCTGCTGTTCTACCGCATGGGGGATTTCTACGAGCTGTTCTATGACGATGCCCGCCGGGCTTCGGAACTCATCGACATCACCCTCACGACCCGTGGCAAGTCGGCGGGCCAGCCCATTCCCATGGCCGGAGTCCCGGCGCACAGCGTGGACGGCTATCTCGCGCGCCTGGTGCGGCTCGGGGAGTCGGTGGCCATCTGCGAGCAGATTGGCGATCCCGCCCAGTCCAAGGGACCGGTGGAGCGCCAGGTCGTCCGGATCGTCACGCCCGGGACGGTCACCGAGGAATCGCTGCTGGAGGAACGCCGCGACACGCTCCTGGCCTGCGTGCACTTCGAAGGGTCCCGGACCGGCCTCGCCTGGATGGACCTGGCCGGCGGCCGCTTCCGGGTCACCGAACTGGAGGGCCCGGAGGGGCTGGCGGCGGAACTCGAACGCCTGCGGCCGGCAGAGCTGCTCGTCAGCGAGGACGCCACGATGCCGGCGCGATTGAATGACCTGCCGGGGACCCGTCGCCGCCCGCCGTGGCACTTCGAAACAGATGCCGCGACCCGGCTGCTCACGAAACAGTTCGGCGTACGCGACCTCTCGGGTTTCGGATGCGCCGAACTGCCGGTGGCGGTCGCCGCTGCGGGCGCGCTGCTCCAGTACGTGCTGGACACCCAGCGCACCGCCCTGCCCCATCTGACCGGTGTAAGCGTCGAGCGCCACGACGAGGCGCTGGTCATGGACGCGGCCACCCGGCGCAACCTCGAACTCGAATACAGTCTCGCCGGCTCCCACAAGCACACGTTGGCCGGAGTGATGGATTGCACCGTCACCCCGATGGGCGGCCGGCTGCTGCGCCGCTGGATCAACCGACCCATACGCCTTCGCCACACACTGGAGCAGCGCTACCACGCCGTGGCGCGGCTGCTCGAAGCCGCGGACGTGGCGGCCATCCGGGAACAGCTCCGGGGCGTAGGCGATGTCGAGCGGATCCTCGCCCGAATCGCTCTGCGCTCGGCCCGGCCCCGGGACCTGACCGGGCTGCGCGGCGCGCTCGAACGGCTGCCTGCGGTACGCGCCGCCGTTGCCGGCCTCGACGCTCCTCGTCTGGCTGAACTTGCGGCCGAGGCCGGCGACCATGATGCGACCCGTGACCTCCTGGACCGGGCGCTGATCGAAGCGCCGCCGGTGCTGATCCGCGATGGCGGCGTCATTGCCGAGGGCTACGACGAGAGCCTGGACGAACTGCGCCGGCTGTCGTCAGACGCGGACTCGTTTCTTGCCGACCTGGAGACCCGGGAACGCGAACGGACCGGCCTGCCGTCGCTGAAGGTGGGCTACAACCGTGTCCATGGCTACTACATCGAGATCAGCCGCGGCCAGGCCGCCCAGGCGCCCCCCGAATACACCCGACGGCAAACCCTGAAGGGCGCGGAGCGCTACATCACCGAAGAACTCAAGCGCTTCGAAGACCAGGTGCTGTCCGCTCGCGAACGGGCCCTGGCCCGGGAGAAGGCGCTCTACGAGGACTTGCTCGACCGGCTGCTGAAGGTCCTGGCCGGGCTCCAGGCCATGGCGGCGGCGCTTGCGGAAATCGATGTACTCGCCAACCTCGCAGAACGGGCGCTGGCCCTGGACCTGGCCCGGCCGGAGCTGACCGACTCGCCGTCGCTCGTGATCGAGGCGGGCCGCCACCCGGTGGTCGAGCAGGTGCTGGACGAGCCCTTCGTACCCAACGGCCTGCACCTGGACGACAGCCGCCGGATGCTGGTCATCACCGGCCCGAACATGGGGGGCAAGTCCACGTACATGCGCCAGACGGCCCTGATCGCCATCCTGGCCCACGTGGGCAGCTTCGTACCCGCAAAGCGCGCGGTGCTCGGCCCGCTGGACCGGATCTTTACCCGTATCGGCGCCTCCGACGACCTGGCCGGGGGCCGCTCCACGTTCATGGTGGAGATGACCGAGGCGGCCAATATCCTGAACAACGCGACAGACGAGAGCCTCGTGCTCATGGACGAGATCGGCCGGGGCACGAGCACCTTCGACGGCCTGTCACTGGCCTGGGCCTGTGCCCACTACATCGGCGAGCGCACCCGGGCCTTTACTCTGTTCGCCACCCACTATTTCGAGCTGACGGCCCTGGCCGAACAGCTGCCCGCCTGCGCGAACGTACACCTCGACGCCACCGAACACGGGGGGAAACTGATCTTCCTGCATGACGTGAAGGAAGGCCCGGCCAATCAGAGCTACGGCCTGCAGGTTGCGGCCCTGGCCGGTCTGCCGCCGGAGACCATTCGCCGCGCCCGTGACTATCTGCAGCGGCTCGAATCGGGCCGCGGCGACAGCCACCCGCCGCCACCCCAGGGCGAGCTGCCCCTGTTCCAGCCGCCGGCATCGGAGCCCCACCCGGTCGTCGCTGACCTCGAGGCGCTCGAGCCGGATGGATTGACACCCCGGGAAGCCCTGGCGGCCCTGTACCGGCTGAAGGACCGCCTGGATAACTGATCCGCGCCGCGGATGGTCACAGCGCAGGGCGTGCCCTGAATGCCGCGGTCCCGGTCACCGGGGCACATTCTGGCGCCGACAGCTATCCTCATGGCCTGACCCTTCCTGTTGCAACGACGCCCACCATGACGCCGCACAAGTCGTTGATGCTGGCATTTGTGATCGCAATAGCCGTCGGCGCCGGGCTGCTGTCGCTGCCCGGCATGACGGTGGCCGGGGGCCTGTCGCCGGTTGACGCCCTGTTCACGGCGACCTCCGCGGTCTGCGTCACGGGCCTTACCGTACTGAACACAGGGAACGACTTCACGATCGCCGGCCAGGTGGTCATTCTCGGGCTCGTCCAGCTCGGTGGCATCGGCATCGTCACCGTCGCCAGCCTGCTGATCCTCTCGGGTTCCGAGCGCCTCTCCATCGGCTACGAGGACACCGTCAGCCTGACCTTCGGCACCCGGGGCCGGCTATCAGCGTCGCGCCTCGCCGTCACGATCGTGTCCTTCACGCTTGTCATCGAGACCCTGGGCGCGCTGGCGCTCCTGCCCTTCTGGCCCGGCGACGGTGGCCTGGGCCAACGCCTCTGGGAATGTGTTTTTCACGCCGTTTCGGCCTTCTGCAACGCGGGATTTTCACTCTTTCCCGACAACCTGCAGCGCTTCTCCGGCAATGCCGGTGCCTGCGTGGTCATCATGGGACTCATCGTGCTGGGTGGATTCGGCTTTCTGAATCTCGCCGAACTGACCGGGCACGCACGCGGCCGCAGCGTGAAGTGGGAGAATTTCTCCCTGCTGCTCAAGGTGAGCCTGATCCTCACGCCCGTGCTCATCCTGTTTGGGGCGACCTTGCTGTGGCTTATCGAGCGCCGGGTAGGCTTCGCTGATCTTGCAGCCGGAGACGCTCTGACCGCCGCCTTGTTTCATTCCGTCAGCGCAAGAACTGCCGGCTTCCGCACGGTTCCCCTGGACACATTCACGGACTTCTCCCTGCTCGTGATCGCGCTTCTCATGTGGATCGGCGGCGTGAGCGGCTCCTGTGCGGGCGGAATCAAGGTCAACACGCTGGCCGTGCTCGGTGCGATGGTCAGGGCGTACGTGCGCAACGACGCCGAACCCTCACTGCTCCGCCGAAACGTGACCCGGTCGGCGCAGCGCAGCGCCGTCGTGCTACTGGTGGTATCCGTGCTGACGGTGGCCGTCGCGGCGTTCGTGCTCGCCGGGTTCGAGGGTGGGCTGGTCGAGCACCGCGCAGCCAGCCGGGATTTCGTCGGCCAGGGGTTCGAAGTGATCTCGGCCATGGGCACAGTGGGCTTGTCCACGGGAATCACCGCCGGCCTTGGCACGCCGGGCAAGCTCGTGTTGGTCGTGCTGATGCTCGTAGGCCGTCTCGGCCCGCTGGCCGTCATCGCCGCCTGGGCCGCGCCCTCGAAACCGCGGCCGTTCAAGCATCCTGAAGAACCCCTGCCGGTAGGTTAACAATGAAAAAACGCGTCCTGCTGCTAGGTCTGAGTACCTACGCCGAATTCCTGCTCAACTATCTGCACGAGGACGGCGACGCCGAGATCGTCGCCGTCGATAAGGACGAGGAAACCGTCAACCGGGTCGCGGACCGGGTAAGCCGCCCCGTTATTGGCAATGCTGCCAACCTGGACCTGTTGACGGAGCTTCATGTGGCGGACATGGACTACGTCGTGGTCTCCATGGGCAGCCTGGAATCCAGCGTGATCTGCGTGCTCTACCTGAAGGAACTGGGCGCGCGCCAGATCGTCGCCAAGGCGCTGAACAGCGAGCATATCAAGGTGCTCGAGCTACTGGGCGTAGACGATATCGTCTTCCCGGAGCGGGCTGCGGCCAGGCTGACCGCGATCCGGCTGCTCCACCCCCTGGTGATCAACACCATGAGTTTTGACATCGAACAGAGCGTGATCGAACTGCGGGCCCCTGAAGCCTGGATAGGACGATCGGTAGAGGATCTCGCACTCGAGGAGAACCACGGCCTCGGCGCCGTGCTGGTCGTCGACGGCGCCACCGGGCAATTACACCGGCCCCAGCCGGCGCGGGTCCTCGAAGACGGCGACGCGCTGGTCCTGTTCGGCCCCAACCAACGCTTCTTCGAGCTGGAGAAGAATGTTCCGGGTTTGCCGTCGCTGAAAGCGAGACTGGCAGCCGGTTTCCTCGGCGGGGCCCGATACCGCCGCTGACCGGCCGGTCAGCGTGAACCGGCCAAGGGCTCCGCAAGCCCGCGCCCCGGGCCGCCCACGGCAAACCGGCCCGTTGAAAGAAATTTGCTCGCCGCGGCCGCCACGTCCGGGGAGAACAGCATGCCGGTGTGGGTGACCGGCAGCACCAGGTGGTCGGTCAATCCGGGCATTCGGGTTTCGCTGACGGCGATCGTACCGTCGCTGGGCCCGCCCAGATCGGCAAACAAGCGTCCCATGCCCACCGGGCGGTTGCCGGCGATCATCCCCACCGGCCGGTCCGAGGGGGCCTGAAAATCCCGTTTCAGGGCCTCGGGCAGCACGCGGCCGATCATGACGGCGCCCAGGGGCGTCGCGGCAAATGCCCTTGCGGCGGCCGAGCCCCCCACCGGCGAACCCAGCAGCACGACCCGCCCCGGAGGCAGTTCCGGATGCGCCTCCAGCGCCGCAAGGATCATCAGTCCACCGAGGCTGTGGCCCACCAGGTGCACCGGGCCGGGACCCAGGCCATGCATCTTGTCGGCAAGCAGCGCGGCGATGTCGTCAGGGTCACCAGCCACCGACGCATAACGAATCGCGTCGGTGCTGAAAACCGTCGGCGGCCAGGCGCTGACGAAGCACATACGACTCCGGCCCCTGGTTCCAGAGACCGTGCACGACCAGGACGGACCCCGCAGGGTCGGCCACGGAAGCCGCGCTCACGGATGCAGTCCGCTCAGATGGCGTATGGCAATCCGGTCCGTCGCCGAGCTGGCGAGCGCAATGGCCTCGGTAGCCGGAAGCCAGCGATAGGCCCGGTGCTCGGCGGGATCCAGGCGGATCTCCGGAACTTCGGGAAGTTCCAGCGAGAACACGTGCTCGACGTTTTCCTCAACGTCCGCCGCATAGCGGTGCCGCCAGGCTGGATGAATGGCGTATCGGTTCACGACGCCTGTGGAGCGAACGTTGCTGCCGTCCAGACCGGTTTCCTCTTCGACTTCGCGGCAGGCCGCGGCGATGGCGGTTTCGCCCTCGTCCAGGCTACCCGTCACCGACTGCCAGAAGTCCGCGGGATCGATACGCTTGAGCAAGAGGAATGACGGACCCGGCGACTGGATCACGACCAGCACGCTCTCCGGCCGCTTCCAGGCCGGCATGCCGCTACTCCTGGGCGCCGGCCGGCGCGGCTTTGCGACGGACCCTTATGCCGAGTTCCTTGAGCTGATCGTCGGCGGCCTCGCTCGGCGCCTGGGTCAGCGGACAGCTCGCCGTCTGGGTCTTCGGGAACGCGATGACCTCGCGGATACTGTCGGCACCGGCCATGAGCATGACCAGCCGGTCCAGGCCGAAAGCGATGCCGCCGTGGGGCGGGCAGCCGTACTTCAGCGCATCGAGCAGGAACCCGAACTTCTCGCGGGCCTCCTCCTCGCCGATATCGAGGAGCCGGAACACCGCCTCCTGCATGGCATCGGAGTGAATACGCACCGAGCCGCCGCCGACTTCCGACCCGTTGAGCACCATATCGTAGGCCCGGGACAAGGCGGCGCCGGGATCCGCCGTCAGCTTCGCGGGGTCCTCGGTCCGGGGCGCGGTGAAGGGATGATGCAGCGCCATCCAGCGGCCGCTGTCCGCGTCCTTCTCGAACATCGGGAAGTCCACGACCCACAGGGGCCGCCAGCCTTCCTCGACCAGTCCGCGGTCATGGCCCAGCCGGTCACGCAGCGCGCCCAGGGCATCGTTGACGACCTTGGCCTTGTCGGCGCCGAAGAACAGAAGATCACCCTTGGCCGCGCCGGTGCGCACCAGGATTTCCCGGAGCACGCCGTCCGGCAGGAACTTGATGATCGGCGACTGCAACCCCTCGCGGCCCGCCTCGGGATCGTTGACCTTGATATAGGCGAGCCCCTTGGCACCGTACCGGCCCACGAAATCCGTATAACCGTCGATGTCCTTGCGGCTGAGCGCCGCGCCGTCGGGCAGGCGCAGCACGACCACCCGGCCTTCGGGATCCGCAGCCGGCCCGGCGAAGACTTTGAAATCCACCTCGCCCATGAGGTCGCCCACCTCGACCAGCTCCAGCGGGATACGCAGGTCCGGACGATCGGTCCCGAACCGGTCCACGGCATCGTGCCAGGTCATCCGGGGAAACGGATTGGGCAGCTCGATGTCCAGCACGTCCTTGAAGAGCTCCCGGATCATCGACTCCATCAGGCCGGTGATCGCGTCCTCGTCCATGAAAGAGGTCTCGATGTCCAGCTGGGTGAACTCCGGCTGCCGGTCCGCCCGCAGGTCCTCGTCCCGGAAGCAGCGCACGATCTGGTAGTAGCGGTCGAAGCCGGACATCATCAGCAGCTGCTTGAAGAGCTGCGGCGACTGGGGCAGCGAGAAAAACCGGCCGGGGAACGTGCGGCTGGGCACCAGGTAGTCCCGCGCCCCTTCGGGGGTCGTGCGGGTCAGCATGGGCGTCTCGACGTCGATGAAGCCGTTTTCGTCGAGGAAATGACGCAGGGCCCGGGTGACCGTGTGGCGCAGGCGCAGGTTGTTCTGCATACCTTCGCGGCGCAGATCCAGGTACCGGTACTTCAGCCGTAGCTCCTCGCTGGCCGGCTCATCATGATGAAATGGCGGGGTCTCGCTCTTTGCGAGCACCTTCAGCTCATGGGCAAGCACTTCCACCTGACCGGTCGGAAGGTTGGGGTTGACCGTGCCTTCGGGGCGGGCCCGCACCTTGCCGGTGACCTGCAGAACGAACTCCGAGCGAACGCTCTCGGCTACGGCAAAGATGTCCGGACGGTCCGGATCGAACACGACCTGGAGGATGCCTTCCCGGTCCCGCAGATCGATGAAGATCACGCCGCCGTGATCACGCCGCCGGTGCACCCAGCCGGCCACCGTAACCTCCTGATCGATGGAGTTTTCGTTGACGTGGCCGCAGTAGTGAGTCCGCATGTCTGTGGTCCTGGGAACGGTCCCGGTTCGGGGCGCCCCGAAGTCAGATCCGGGGCACGGTGAAAAAGGCGGCGATGTTACGCACCCTCCGGCGGGCTGGCAAGGGACGCCGGAGCCTTCCAGGGGGGTATAACGACCCCCAGGGAGATGATCATTTTCAGCGCCTCATCGACGCTCATGTCGAGCTCTACGAGCTGGGTCTTCGGCACGAACAACAAGAACCCCGAGGTGGGATTCGGCGTGGTGGGCAGGAACACGCAAACCACTTCGCCCTCGGTCCGATCCTGGACTTCCGCCAGGCCGGTGGCGGTCTGGAAGCACAGGGCCCAGAGACCGGGTCGGGGATACTCGACCAGCATCACCTTCTTGAAGGAGGCATTGCCGTCGGAGAACACGGTCTCGGCCACCTGCTTGGCGCCGTTGTAAATGCTGCGGACCAGGGGGATGCGGCCCATCAGCCGGTGCCAGCCGTCGACAACGCTGCGCCCCACGAAGTTGGCGCCGAGAATGCCGGTGATCAGCAGAATCAGGAACGCCAGCACCACCCCCAGCCCCGGAATGCTGAAACCGAGCAGCTCCTCGGGGCGCCAGGCCGGCGGGATCACGACCAAAGTCCGATCCATCAGCCGGACCAGGAACCGGATCACCAGCACCGTGGCCAGCAACGGGAGCCAGATCACCAGCCCGGTGATCAGGTACTTGCGCAGGGCCCGAAACACGATTCAGTCCGCCTTCTTCGCGTCACCGGAGGACGACGGCTTGCTCTTGGCCGCACCGCCGCCGTCCGCAGAGCCGGACTTGCTCTGGGGCTTCTTGTCGCCCGAAGACTTGCCGTCGCTTTTGCCGGAAGATGACTTCTCGCTGTCACCGCCTGCCAGGTTCCGGCGGTTCTTGTCCTTGAAGTCGGTCTCGTACCAGCCGCTGCCCTTGAGGCGGAAGCGCGGCGCCGACAACAGGCGTTTCAGGCTGGGCTCGCCGCAGTCCGGGCAGTGCTTCAGGGGCTCGTCGTTGATTTTCTGCAGAGCATCCAGGTAATGGCCGCAGTCGCCGCACTGATACTCGTAGATAGGCATGATGGATCAATCCTCCCGCGGGGTCCGGTCGCGGACATTGGAAGCCAAGATGGGGACCTTCGGCTGAGTTCGCAAGGCCCGCAATTCTAGCAAGCCGCGGCCTATTGCCGGCGCAACAGTGCATCGAGCCACGCGCCGGGCAGTACGTGCCGCAGCGGCCCCATGACACGGGCCGGGGTCGTGAGCAGGTAGCGGCGCCGGGGCCGGGGATGTTCGAGGGCATGAACGAGCGGCTTCATGATGGATTCTGCGGGCAACGTGAAGCCGCCGGGGTCGTCCCGGCTGTCGAGCCGTGCACGCAGGGCCGAGTAGGTCGCCTCATGCCGGCTGCTGTCTGCCTTGATGTAACGATAGAACGCCTCGCGGGCGTGCTCGCGGAAGCGGGTGGAAACCGGGCCGGGCTCGATGAGGCTGACCTCCACGCCACTGCCGTGGAGTTCCAGACGGAGCGTGTCGAACAGGCCCTCCAGCGCGAACTTGCTGGCATTGTAGGCGCCGCGCCAGGGCATCGCGACGAGGCCCAGGATGGAGCTGTTGACGATCACGCGGCCCTCGCGGTGGGGGAGCATCAGCGGAAGCAGGCGCCGGGTGACATCATGGGTGCCGATGACGTTGACCGCGAACTGCGCCTCCATCGCTTCCCGGGGCACATCTTCGACGGCCCCCGGCTGCCCGTAGCCCGCGTTATTGAACAAGCCCAGGAGGCGGCCGCCGCAGATCGATTCGGTGGCGCCGGCAAAGGCTCTTACCGACTGCTCGGACGCCAGCTCCAGGTGCAGTGCCGTGTGGCCGGCGAGGCGCAGGGTCTCCAGGTCGCCATCCTTTCTGGCCGTGGCGATGACACGCCAGCCGCGGGCGGCCAGCCCGTCGGCCGCCGCTCTGCCGATTCCCGACGACGCGCCGGTCACCACCACCCAGCCCTTGTCCACAGCAGCTCCGGATTCGTTGGTTGGAAGTACGGTGAACAGACAGTTTACTGAACTCCGGAGCAAGTTAAGTAAACTGCCTATCCGAATCGAACCGCCCCACAATCCTGGCCCGTTGGTGCCTATGACCACGGATAACGCGTCCACCGACTACCGCCGCCGCTTCGATGCCGCCCTCGATCTGCACCGCCAGGGGCTCACAGGGCAGTGCCTGCTCGCGCTCGAGGACCTGCTGCGCCAGCGGCCCGACGATCTGTCGCTGAGGTATTGTTTCGGCGCCATTGCCGTGCAGGCCGGAGACCCGGTGGCTGCCCTGCCTCACCTGGAAACCGTCCTGGCGGCGCACAGCAACCACATCGACGCCGCCGAGGCCCTGGCCCGCGCCTATGTGGAGACAGACCAGGCGGCTCGCGCCGTTTCTCTCTGGCGACGCTATCTCGCCCGCTCCCCCGGTCTGCGAGCCCACGTCCGGCTTCTCGAGGCCCTGCTCGCCGGCGGCCAGGCAGACCTGGCCCGCGAAGAGGCCAGGTCACTCGAACAGCACAGCCTGGGGGCGGCCCCCAGGCTGGCCATCGGCACGGTGTTCCACGAGGCGGGACTCGTCGAGGAAGCGACCGGTTGGTACCGGCGCGCGCTAAAAGACGACCCGGTGAACCGCCACGCGCGGGAGCACCTGGCAGCCGCTGAATACGCCCTGGGACGGATCGACGAGGCCCGCGTGCTGTACGAGCGGCTGGCGCGGGACTTTCCCGGTGATGCCGCCATCTGGCAGGCCCTGGGCAGCCTGTACAAGGAACAGGACGACCTGGCCGGAGGCATGACCTGCTACCAGCGCGCCATGCGGATCAAGCGGCGCATGCCGGAGGCCGACGAACTGCCGTTGCTGGCCCGGGATCCGGCACAGCGGCGAACCTCAATCCACAGCCTGAAACTCGAACTGGAGCAGCTCGAGGCGCTGCGCGACGCGAACGTACGCGTGCGCGGCCTCGGCTCCCTGATCGATGGCTACACCGAGATCCTGGACGAACTGCGTCTCGGCCCGACGGGTGAACACAAGCGCACGCTGACGGAGGCCCAGTTCATGAAGATCGGCCGGTCCATGCATCGGCTCGTCCACCACGAACCCGCGGAACGCCTGGACGGCGGCGCGCTGAATCCCGACGTGGACTGGCGCCAGGTCGAGGCGGACTACCAGAACGCCAAGCCGGGTCTCGTGGTCGTGGACGGATTTCTCCGCGAAGAGGCCATTGAGGCGCTGCGCCGCTATGCGCTGCGCTCCACCATCTGGTTCGACTATTCGAAGGCCGGCGGCTACTGCGGCAGCTATCTGAACGATGGCTTTGGTTGTCCGCTGTTAATGCAGCTGGCGGAGGAACTCCGCGAACGCATGCCCGAGGTCGTCGGCCCGTATCCGCTGACCCACCTGTGGGGTTACATCTACGATGCAACCCTCTCCGGGATCACCAGCCACGCGGATCCGGCGAAAGTGAACCTGAACTTCTGGCTGACACCGGACGACGCCAACCTGGATCCCGATTCCGGCGGCCTGGTGGTCTGGACCCGCGAGGCACCCGCGGACTGGGACTTCCAGGCCTACAACAACGAACCCGAGGCGATCGACGCGTTCGTCGCCGACAGTGACAAGGTGGTCGTCCCCCACCGCCGCAACCGGGTGGTGATGTTCAATTCCAGCCTCGTCCACCGTACCGACGATTTCCGCTTCCGGTCGGGCCTGATGAACCGGCGCCTGAACATGACGATGCTGTTCGGGCATCGGAGCGGGCCGGAAGCTGGCGGCGCGCCCCCACTGGAGTCCGCCGAGGCCAGGCCGCAGTCCGACCAGGCGTGATCTCTCAGTAGGCTGTTCACTCGGGGCTTACCCGGAGAATTGGAGGTGCGACCCATCCCAATATCTCAGGGGCCACGGATGAACAACCAACAAAAAAATGCCCGATTCGCGTTTCATAGGCGAGTCCTGCTCGTTCGGCGCGTGTTCGACGAAGACCGGCGCTCCGCGGAGGCCGTCGTAGAACGGCAGATAGTGTTCCAGAAACGGCATGGCACAGCTGAGTCCTTCAAACGCGGTTCCCAGGGGTGAGTTCGACGGGCCAGGCGGAGACGAGGCCACATGAGGATGGACCAACGGTGCCGATGGAGTGGCCACAAGGAGCTCATGTGCGGGGTGGTCCACCGGGACGATGGCTTGGTGTAGCTTCCCGTTGCGCCCGCGACAATTGACGGGCGCCGCCCGGGGGACCCATGCTGCCGGGCCAAGGGGGCCACCGCATGCTTCAAAGACTGGGTCAGTCACTCGCCGTCCGTCTGCGATACGTTATTCCCGACCCCTTCGTCTTCGCCCTCGGACTGACCCTGATCGTCGGCCTGCTCGCCGTGGCGTTGACCGACAGCGCACCGGTCGCGGTGCTCGGCCATTGGTACGAGGGATTCTGGGCTCTGCTGGCCTTCGGCATGCAGATGGTGCTGATCCTGACCACGGGCTACGCGATCGCGCTGTCTCCCGCCGCCCGGAGCGTGATCGACCGGCTCGGCCGCAGCGTCGACCGGCCCGCCCATGTCTATTTCCTCGTCACGCTTGTCGGCGGAATGCTCGTCCTCGTCAGCTGGGGCTGGGTTGCACTGACCGCCGTATTCGCCCGGGAAATGGCGCAGCGGGTACGCGGCCTCGACTACGCTTACCTCACCGCCTGTGTCTACGTATCGAGCCAGATCTGGGTCGGCGGCCTCTCCAGCTCCATTCCGCTGTTGATGAACACGGATGGCAACTTCCTCATCGAGACCGGCGTGCTCGCCGCACCGCTGGGCGTGGACCGGACGCTCGGCAGCAGCCTCAATCTCGTCTTCCTCGGTGTCTACTTGCTGCTGATCCCGGGTCTGATGGTGCTGCTGCGACCCCGGCGCGCGGACGCCACCCCCATAGAGGACATGCTCCACGCGGACACGGTCGCGGCGGTCCCGGTCGAGAAAGAGGCCGCGGCGATGTCGCTGGCCGAGGGGTCGCCGGCGGAGCGGCTGAACCGCAGCGCGACCCTGCAGGCCATGGTTGCCTTCGCAGGCCTCGGCTACGTGGTGGTGCACTTCGCGGAGCGGGGCTTCTCGATCGATCTCAATATCATGATCTTCATCTTCCTGATGGTCGGGATGCTCGCGCACCGCACGCCCGTGCGCTTCGTCGTCGCCATGCGCCGGGCCTGTGCCAACATCTCGGGCATCATCTTCCAGTATCCCTTCTATGCCGGGATTATGGGCATCATGAGCTTCAGCGGCCTGGCGACGATCGCCTCGGACTGGATCATCGGCCATGCGTCGGTGGATACGCTGCCGGCGCTGGCCCAGTTCGCCGGCGCCGCAGTCAATTTTGCTATTCCTTCGGCAGGCGGAGAATGGGCGGTCATCGGGCCTTCGATCACGGAAGCGGCGAAGTCACTCGCGGCACTCGAAGGAATCGATCCCGAGCGGCTCGTGGCCCGCGTCGCCATGGCCGTGGCCTATGGGGAAACTTCCACAAATCTGCTGCAGCCGTTCTATCTGTTGGTCATTCTGCCGGTCATGGGCGCGGGTATTCGCCTTCACGCCCGGGATGTGGTCGGCCACCTGGTGCTGCCCTTCGTCGTCACCTACGCGATTTCAGCCCTCATGGTGAGCTTTGTCCCGCTGTGAGGTCCGGAATCCCTGGGCTCAGAGTAAGGACCAGCTCCGCACCCGGTTTCACACTGATTAGATTCGTTCGAAGACCCTGCAGCAGGCAAAGCGGGCCGGGGGCGCATGCCGCTAGCTCGGGGCGGCTACCAGCAAAGCGACGCTGCCCGCATAGAGAACGAGCACAACGACGCTCTCGAAGCCGATGTTCCCGATGCCATATTTTTCGCGGCGCAACAGGCCGAGGAGCAGCACAGCAGCCATCAGCAGGCTGAGCGCCAGCCAGAACGACTGTACGGCCGTGATTGCGTGGAAAATCGAGCCGTCGCGGTAGAGAAGGTCGGAAAAGGACAGGAACAGGACATCGAAGGTGTTGCCGCCGATAATGTCTCCCACGGCGAGGGTCAGCGCCCCCCGGCGAACTGCCGCTATGGCGATGACGCCCTCGGGGATCGACGTGGTGGTGGCGGTGAGCAGGGTCCCTACGACGCCTTCCGTTGCGCCCGTGGCGGCGGCGATGTTCAGCCCGGCTTCGGCCACGACCCAGCCGGCCGCCGCGACCAGCAAGGCAAGGCCCACGAAGCCTGACCAGAGCATCACCAGCCGGCGGCTGCCGGCCTCGATACCCTGTTCCTCCTCTTCGGACTGGGTCTCCGGGGTTAGCCGAGGCCGCCACATTGGCGTCTTGTGCGCCCCGGCAATGAGGCGAAGTCCGAACACGTATGCGACGATGAGGGCCAGGGAGATCGGGTGGGCACCGGCTACCGTGCCGTCCGGCGTGAAGGTGGCGAGCAGTGCAATCCCGAGAAGCACGACCAGGACGGCCGCCTGCACGAGGTTCGCCTCGGAAGCCGCTGCGTGCTCGAGGTTGGCTTTGCGATAGAGTATGTCGGCAAGGGCAAGGAACGTGGTCTGAACGGCGATACCACCCACGGCGTTGCTGACCGAGAGTTCCGGATGGCCCTGGAAGGCCGCCGTAAGCGACGTGATCAGACCCGAAAGCGAGGTCATTGCGCCCAGGAAAACCGCACCCATAATGGCCTGCCCCAGGCCCGTCTCCCGGGCGAGGCGCTCGGCACGGGCGGTGACCAGTACACCGCACACGCCGATCACTACTGCGGCGGCGGCAAACAGCAGGACGCTGGTGGGCAGCGACCATTCGGCGGGCTTCAGCATGACAAGCATCGGGAAACCGGAGCGTGATCAACCGTTCATACCTTATGCCCCCGACGGGCAGGGTGTCGAACGAGATCTGTGGGGTCGGAGAAAAACCACGTCCTGCTTCGCTGAACGACCAGGACTGGCGGATTGAACGGACAGAATCGCCGCTTTCGGGCATGGGAGAGACAACGGAGTCAAGCCCGCGGGATTCCGAACAGGCCACCCCGTATGACTCTGGCCCCTTTCATTGCCAACATTCAGGAGCAGCTCTTCGCGGGCCAGGCGTTTGTAGCGGACGCGGATCGCCAGGCTGGATGACTGATCCCTGAACCCGGCCAACGGGAGCGCTGGCGACAGCGCAGATGGCTTCCGCGCACGACCGCCCACTGCATGATGTCTCTGGGCGTCGTACCTGATGACCCATGAGCGCAGAGCGGTCCGGGCCGGGACCGCGGCGCCTCGGAGGCCGGCGACAGTCTCTCGCCCCTTGGGCGGTACCCAAGGGGTTCTCCGCCGATCCGCGGGAAAAACGGCTTGCCATCCGCACCGAGGATCACCCACTGGAATAGGCCGATTTCGAGGGTGTGATCCCGGCGTCGGAATACGGCGGCGGAACGGTTCTGGTCCGGGATCGGGGCGAGTACGACAACCTGTCCCGCTCTGGCGGCGAGCCGGCATCCGTGACGAGCGATCGGACCCTGGACCAGATCGCGAAGGACGAAAGGCGTCCGGATGCCGGTACCAACAAGGCCTGATGACACCAGCTCAACGGAATGTCCACCCAGACTCTGCCGTCGGAGCCGCGGACAGCCCGCCACGCTTCGAGTACCGCATGTTTGCCCCGGATCTCGGGCCCATCTTCCGCCGGCTGGATGATGTCCTCGAACGTACGGGAGAGAGCGAGGAGAAAAACGTTTATCTGGTCGGTCTGGGCGGGGTGGACGTCAACTTGAAGATTCGCGACGCTCGACTCGAGGTCAAAAGACTCGTCGCGTTGGACCACGGTCTCGAGCAGTGGCGTCCCGACGCCCCGGCGCGCTTCCCCCTCTCGCCTGCCGCACTCGCGGCGGCGACCGGGCTGGAGGCCGACACCGAACTCGACCTGCCCGGATTCATGCACCGGGTGCTGAGACCGTCGGGACCGGCGACCGCCGTGCACGTCCTGAAATGCCGGACGCACTATGAGGGCGAAGGCGTGCTGGGCGAAACCTGCCGCCTCGTGGTGAACGGGGCGCACCTGGAATCCGTGGCCGCCGAGGGCGAGGATCCCCGCCGGGTAGGCGCGGTCCTCGCCGCGCTCGGCCTGGACGCAGCGCAAAACACGGGCGATCCGAACACCAGTTATCCGCGGGCCCTGGCCTGGCTGACGGGGACCCTGCGGCTCCCGCCGGACAGCCCGTGGCGTGCCGCCGGCTTCGGCTGAGGCTCGCATCACTGTCGCGAAGGCGCGCCCACGGGGAGATTGGGCAGCAGGAGGACCAGGAGCATGGGCGAGGAGATCGAGCGGAAATTCCGGGTAGTCAACACGGCCTGGCGGGAGGCAGCGAAACACGGTCGCAACATGGACATCGACCAGGGCTACCTGTGTGCGAACGAGACCCGGTCTGTCCGCGTGCGGGTTTGCGAAGGCCAGGGTGGCGAGGACCGGGCGCAAATTACCGTCAAGGGCCCCACCGAAGGAGTGACCCGGTTGGAATTCGAGTATGAGATTCCCGTCGGAGATGCGCGGCAGATGATGGAGCTGGCGGGTGACCGGCGCGTGACCGGCGCGTGACCAAGCGCCGCCACATGGTGACTGTCGGCGAGCGGGAGTGGGTCATCGACGAGTTCTTCGGCGCCAACGCCGGCCTGGTGGTGGCCGAGCTCGAACTCGAAGACGAGGGCGCCCGGTTCGAACGGCCTGACTGGCTGGGGGAGGAAATCTCCGACCGGCCCGAGTTCTACAATTCGAATCTGGCTGTCCGGCCGTTCACCGGCTGGGAGACCTCATGACTGCGCTCCTCGCCGTGAACCGCCAGGCCGCTGGCCTCAGCGTCCCGGGCACCGCTGCGTGAAACGGCGGGTCGGCCAGCACGTTGTCGGAACCTTCGACGTTGGCCGGAACGCCTCGGGCCAGACCGCCGTCCTGCCCTATGCGCTTCGTGCGCGCGCTGAGGAGGCAGCCGCTATGCACCCATCGTCGCTTCCTCGGATTCGCACAAACCGGTCCAGTGCCGGCCCACCCGGGTAACGAAGGTTTTCGGGGATTCATCGACCAGCGGCCGGACCCGGGCCAGCGCCGCCATCACCTGGGCGCAGCGCCTCGATCGGTTTTCGGGATAAATCCCGAGACCTGCCTGGTCTGCGGCGTTCCGCCGGGAGGTCGACTACCCTCTGCCCGAGATACCTGAATTCCCGCAGTCCGAGGTAGACCCCCATGTTGCTCGAAAATCAGACCGCCCTCGTCACTGGCGCCAGCCGGGGAATCGGTCGGGCCATTGCCCGCGCCCTTGCCGGTGAGGGCGCTCGCCTGGTCCTGGTCAGCCGCGGTGCCGGCCCTCTTGAGGAAACCGCTTCCCTTTGTCGCGCCGACGGCGCCGAAGCGGTCTCGGTGCGCAGCCTCGACCTCGCGGACAGCGGCGCGGTGGACAACCTGTGCGAGGAACTCCTGAGCGAGGGCGGCGTGGACATCCTCGTCAACAATGCCGGCGCGTTCGTTGACGGCACGGCACTGGACGGTGATCCCGGTGAATGGGAACGAGGCCTCCGGCTGAACGTGCTCGTGCCCATGCACCTGACCCGGCGCCTGGCGCCGGCCATGACGAGGCGCGAGCGCGGCACCATCATCAATCTCGGCAGCGTTGCCGCCATCGAGGGCATGGAGGCAGCGGGCGCGTACGCGACCACCAAACATGCGCTGCGTGGCTGGAGTCTGAGCTGCTACCAGGCGCTGCGAAAGCACGGAATCAAGGTTGTGCTCATCAACCCGGGGTTCGTCGATACGGACATGACCGCCGGTGTCGAGGGGGCGGATCGAAGCCGGATGCTGGCGCCCGAGGACGTGGCCGAGGCCGCCATGCTCGGCATCCGGACCCGTCCCGCCTGCTGCCCGGAGGAGATCACGCTGCGCCTGACCAAGCCGCCTCTGGGCTAGGCCTCGCGCGACATCTGGTCGGCGTCGACCCACGAAATAACTTGCTGCCGATCGCCAGAGCCCCCAAACGGAAACCGCCGGATCGACCCCACATTGTCCAAGCAGAGCCTCTACAAAGCACTGGCCTACGCGGGCGCGGTTCCGTTCGTGGTCTGCGCCGTCGCCGCACTGTCCGGAGCGGCCGTGCCGGGGCCGGCCGAAGCTGTTGATCGCCTCGCCGCCAGCTACGGTCTCACGATCGTGAGCTTCATGGCCGGGGTGATGTGGGGCGTTTATCTGACGTCCGATGATGCCGCTCCCGGCCACCTCTTCGTGGCCAGTAACGCCGTGGCGCTGATCGCCTGGGGCGCATTCCTGGCAGGACCGCCGAAACTTGCCCTGGGCGTCATGGCCGTACTGTTTCTCTACCTGCTTTATGTGGACTACGGTCTTTGCCGGTCCGGTGTGCTGACCGGTCACTACCTCGCGTTGCGCCGCAATGTCACCGCGATCGTGATCCTTTCGCTGACAGCGTTGGTGCTGGCGCCGTGACCCGTGTGGCGGTGATTGGCGCGGGCCTGGCCGGCCTGGTGCTCGCCCGGCGCCTGCATGATCGTGTGGCGCTCACCGTCGTCGAGAAGTCCCGTTCGCTGGGCGGACGCATGGCCACCCGCCGGCACGGGCGATATCAGTTCGACCATGGCGCACAGTATTTCCGAGCCCGGACCGAGGCGTTTCGGGCATTCGTCGCGCCCCTTATCGAGCAGGGCGTGGTCGCCCCCTGGCCGGCGCGCGTCCTGGACGTGGCAGACGGAAAGGTCGTTGGTGAGGTGCCGGAGGATCCGGGGGAGCCACGGCTCGTCGCCTTGCCCGGCATGAACGGCCTCGGCCGCCACCTCGCTACAGGCCTGCAGTTCAAGGGGCAACGCACGGTGGCGAGAGTAGTGCGGGCCGAGCGGCACTGGCGGATCCTTGACCAGGACGGCGCCGTCGTGACCGAGGCGGACTGGGTGGTGGTCACTGCGCCGGGACCCCAGACCCACCGCCTGCTGCCCGAGGATTTCGCCGGACGAGAAACGGTTGGGGCGATCAGAATGAGGGGTTGTTTCGCGCTCATGCTGGGACTGCGGCACAAGCTGTCCCTGGACTGGCAGGCGGCCAGGATACGCGGCAGCCAGATCCGCTGGATCGCCGTGGACAACAGCAAGCCGGGGCGTCCGGCAGCCTGTTCCCTTGTCGTGCACGGCGCCTCGGACTGGAGCGAAGCCCACATGGAGGAAGCGCCCGCAGAAATTGAGGCCGCGATGATCGAGGCGGCTTCCGAGGCAACAGGCGAAACGCTGGGGGATGCGGAGGTCTGCCGGCTGCACCGCTGGCGGTATGCCATGGCGGACGCCCGGACCGGACCGGCCTCCTTCGTTGATCCGGACAGGCGGCTCGCTGCCTGCGGGGACTGGTGCGTGGATGGCCGCGTGGAGGCGGCTTTCACCAGCGCCATGGATCTCGCCGCCAGCCTGGAGAAGACTCTCTGAGGATCGCGGCCGCCGGTTCCCGGGCGCCCGCTGATCACCTCGTCATGGCCGGCTATGGCTTCCCGGTGGCAGGACGCACCCGAATCAGCCGGCCCTCGGCACCGTCCGTCAACAAGTAGAGGAATCCGTCACCCAGGTCGCGTACGTCGCGAATACGCTCTGCCAGCTCGGTGAACAGGGCTTCCTCTTTCGACACGTCGCCCTTGTCGACTTCGAGGCGACGGACTTCCCGGCTGACGAGCGCGCCCACGAAGAGGTCCCCACGCCAGTCGGGAAACAGCTCGCCGCCGTACCAGGCCATGCCGGAAGGGGCGATGCTGGTCGGTCCCCAGACCTTCAGGGGCTGGGCCATGCCCTCCGCCTCGGTGAACGGCGAAACATGGGCGCCACTGTAGTCCACCCCATAGGTAATCGCAGGCCAGCCGTAGTTGATGCCCGGCTTGAGCAGGTTGAGTTCGTCACCGCCCCGTGGCCCGTGTTCGTGCAGGTACACCCGACCACTGTCACCGTCGAGAGCCAGGCCCTGGATGTTGCGGTGGCCGTAGGTCCAGACCCGGTTCGCGCCCTCTGCGACAAACGGGTTGTCCGCGGGAACGGATCCATCGTCGTTGATCCGCAGCACCTTGCCCAGTTCGCTATGGATGTCCTGGGCTGCTTCCCGGTAATCGAAGCCATCGCCGGTGGACAGCAGCAGCGTGCCGTCGGGGAGGAACAGCAGGCGGCCGCCGTAGTGCTGCGGCGTGTCCTTCAAGGGCTCCGTCAGCAGGATCTGCTCGGCGTCCACCAGCGATGCTGCCGTCGAAACGCGCGCGCATTACGGCCGTGCCGTTGCCTCTTCGATGTCCCATGAGCATATGACAGGTAGACGCTGCTGGTTGTTCGCGTAGTCCGGGTGCAGAACGACATCGAAGAAACCACCCTGCCCCGCATGGTAGGTATCCGGCACACCGCTCACGTCCCGCTGATGGCCGTCGCCGTCGATCCGGACGAGCCGGCCGGGGCGCAGGGTGACCAGGAAGCTGCCGTCAGGCAGCAGAGCCACGGACCAGGGCTCGTCAAGACCCTCGGCGACGATGTCCAGTTCGTAGCCGGCTCCCCGGGCGAAGCTGGCCGACAGCAACAAACACAGGAGCAACAGGGCATCCCGTAGAAAACGTGAATGGGACATAGCTGGGTTTCCAAGCGCCAGATATCGCGTCACTATAGTCGCACCTTTCAGACGAAACCGGCGCCATGGCTCGCGTGCTCAAGGCCTTTTTTGCCGCGGTCCTGCTGGCCTACGTCATGGCTAGCACGCTGGCCACCCAGTCCAATCTCGGCAGCCTGCAGATGCTCGGCATGAAGGTCGGTGTCGGGGACTGGGCGGCCACGACCGTCCACGACCTCGTCGGCATGGCATCCAGTTACCTGCCGCTGATTGCCGGCGCCTTCGCGTTCGGCCTGCC
Source organism: uncultured Gammaproteobacteria bacterium (assembly GCA_963842955.1). Classification (GTDB taxonomy): domain Bacteria; phylum Pseudomonadota; class Gammaproteobacteria; order Steroidobacterales; family XN24; genus JARFQW01. The sequence goes on along the minus strand of CAWJIJ010000001.1, from coordinate 132,667 downwards.
GGTTGCCGCAGGCCTCACCAGGCGCCTGCCCCGGCATCGGGCATTGCTGTATGCACTGGCCGGATTCACCGCTATCGTGGCCCTGCATCTGATCATGAGGGCCGCCCTGGGTCTCACCCCCGTCGCGGTCACCCGGACGACGGCAGGCCTGATGGGACAGGGCGCCGCAGGTGCCCTCGGCGGCCTGTGCTTCCACTGGCTGAGCCGACCGTCCCTGAACTCTGCCTGACCCTGGCCCGACGGGTCGCGCAGCAGGAGTTGGCGCCCCCGCGCCCGGCTAAGCGGTTTCACCTACGGAGCGCGGCGATCGGGTCATCGACCCAGGATGGCACGCACGCTTCTTGTGCTGCGCGCCCCACGAGTCGGGGGAATCGTTCGGGGCCGGTCATCGTGTTGTGCTTGCCGTTTGCCCAGGCCGGTTCAGCCTCGCTCCGAGCATCATTCACCGTGTCGTGAGCTTCCTGACAGGTCTGACCCACTCTTCTTGTTCCAAGGGCAGGCCAGTCAGGGGGACAGATACCGGTAAAGGGCCTGGGTGAGTTCGGCCACGAACTGTCGGTCCGACATAGTGAGAGTCGAGGCCGGCGTGTTGTCGGGGAACAGGCAGCGCTCGGTCATCGGCGCAAGCAACAGCAGCACGAAGCACCGGGCGCGGGACGGCGTGGGCACAGGCCAGCCGGCTGCCTTCAGGGCATCCCACACCGGCTCAAGGAGCGATTTATAAAGGTCCCGACGACGTGTCGCCACCGCGGGGCTTGCCAGTTCGCCATCCAGCCTCACCTGCAGATACAGCGTACGCAAAATCGGGGCGTTGTCGCGATAAAAACGCACGTGGGCCATGACCAGCCGGCGCAGCACGGCCCGCAGCGCGCTGTCGTCGTCACCCGCCGGGGATTCGATTCGGCCCCGCCAGACTGTGGCCGCCCAGGCATCCATCTTCCCGTCGAGCCGTCGGTACAACACCGGGAGAAGCGCCTCTTTGTTGCGGAAGCGCCGATAGATCGTCCCCACGGCTACACCGGCCTCTTCGGCGATGTCCTGGATCGTGATTTTCTCGAACACGCGATCATCGAGCAGCGACTCGAGGGCTTCGAGCAACCGCTCCTGGGTTTGCTGCGAGCGCGCCTGCCGGGGCGTGAGAACGGACTCCATGGCTTGCTACCGGATAGGTGAAGCCCGGGACGATACCAGATGTGAACTGGCATTCACAAAATTGCGCGCTCATGTTAATGTGAACCTATATTCGCATTAGGGCCTCGCCATGAACCTCCATCCCGGCCTCATCCGGCTCGTCATTCTGCTCGCCGCCACGACGGTATACGGCCGCCTCATGGGGTGGGGCTTCGGCGGCCTGGCGTCGGAGACTACGTACTACCTCGTCAATAAGTCATTGCTTGGCATTCTGTTGCTGGCCTACGTGCTCATCACCCGGCAGGCGGCCGCCTCCGGCCTGGTGGGCGCGACGAACTTCCGGACCCTGCCGATCTACTGGCCCCTGTTCCTGCTGATGATCCTGATCATGTCGGGGCCGCTGGCCCTGCCGGACACCGGGACTCTCGCCGCCCTTGCCGCCGTCGCCTTTTGCGTGGGATTCGCCGAAGAGCTCATGTTCCGCGGGCTGGTTTTCCACTGGTTCGAAGACCAGTCCATGCGACGGCGCGTTCTGATCTCCGCGCTGGCGTTCGGTGCCGCACACCTGGGAGGCCTGCTGGTCACCGACGCCGTTGCCGTCATCCTCGCCCAGAGCGTGTTCGCCTCGGCGGTAGGTGCCGTATTTGCGTGTGCCCGAGCGCGGGATCAGTCTATCTGGCTGCCGATCGCCGTCCACGCCGGTTTCGACTTCGTGGCTTTTGCGGCTGCAGGCGGCATCGGCAGCGCCCTGGAAGACTCGCCGGCCACGGTACTGAAGCTGCTGATTCCGGGCATCTTGATCTGGATCTGGGCGGCGTGGCTGCTCTGGAAAATGCCTCGCGCACAGCTAGCCCCGTCGCCCGCGTGAGACCGCGCGCTCCGCGAAGGGCCCGTTCCCTCGAACCGTCATGCCCGCTCGCGCATCGGAGCGGGATCCGGTCCCGCATGGCGTTTTCGGACGCCTCCTGAATTGCGCTAGACTCGCCGCGGCTGTTCAGCGACGGGGCCCCGGGGCCTCGCGTTTTCCATCCCCATGACGGAGCTATCCATGCGCCGAGCCCTGCACTGTGTGTCTGTAATTTCTGTCCTTGTCCTGGCCGGCTGTGGCGATCGCGAGCCCGCCAAGCCCGAGGCCACCGCGTCCGCACAGGCCCGGACGGCCGAACCGGTCGCCGCAGCGGCAGCCACCGACTGGGACGAATTGAGCGCGAGGTTCGTCAGCGAATGGCTCGACGCGCATCCCATTGCCGCGTTTGCCGCCGGCAAGACCGAGTACGCGGGGCAGTTCCCCGACTGGAGCCGAACGGGACTGCTCGCCGAGATCGATCGCCTGGCTGAATGGAAGTCCCGGGTCGAGGCCGTGGACCCCTCGGGCCTGACGCCCGACCAACGGTTCGATCGCGAGTACATGCTGGCCGTGCTCGATCGAAACCTGTTCTGGATGCGCGACGCACGCTGGCCGTTTCGCAACCTCGAGGCCTATTTCGACTGGGGTTCGGATTACCTGAACCCGTCGGTGTACGTCACCAAGCCCTATGCGCCGGTTGACACCCGGATGCGCCACATGACCGAGTTCGCGCGCAACCTCCCGGTCGCCCTGGAACAGATCAGGGACAATCTGGACACGCCGATGCCACGCACCTGGGTGGAACTGGGCGTTGCCCGGTTCAACGGGATGTCGCGCTATTTCATCGATGACGTTACCGCGGCTTTCGCCGAGGTGGATGACCCGGAGCTGGTGGCCGAGTTCAACGAGGCCATTGGCCAGGCGGCCATGTCGCTCGCCGAACTGGGGTCCTGGTTCGAGGGCCTGCGGGACACGGCCACCGAAGACTACGCCCTCGGACCCGAACTGTTCGCCGCGATGCTGCGCGAAACCGAGCAGGTCGAGATCCCGCTGGACGAACTCGCGGTCCTCGGCCGCGCCGACCTCGAGCGTAACCTCGCCCTGCTGGACGAGGCCTGCGCAACGTTTGCTCCGGGAACCGACCGTCCGGGCTGCATGGCGGCGATGAACGCCAACAAGCCGGCCGGTGGCGCGGTCGCGGGGCCCGGGACCAGCTGGACCGGATCAAGACGTTCATGCTGGAGCAGAGGCTCGCCAGCATTCCGGCGGACGATCCCATCTTCGTGGAGGAAGCGCCCCCGTACGCACGCAGCAACTTCGCCTTCATCTACGTCGCCGGTCCCTACGAGCGGGGCATGCCGTCCACGTACTACATTGCGCCCCCGGATCCGAACTGGCCCGAACAGGAGCAGTTCGACTACGTTCCCGGCGCCGCCGACCTGATGTCCACCTCGGTGCACGAGGTCTGGCCGGGGCATTTTCTCCAGTTCCTGCACTCCAACCGCTCCGCGAGTCCCATCGGCCAGTAACTTCGTCGGATATGCCTATGCCGAAGGATGGGCCCACTACACCGAAGAGATGATGGCCGAAGCCGGTCTCACGGGCGGACTCGCCCGGCGGAGACGCCGAGTTCCGCATCGGGCAGATCAACAAGGCGCTGTATCGCAACGCCCGCTACCTTTGCGCCATCGGGCTGCATACCCAGGACATGAGCGTGGCGGAATGCGAAACCCTGTTCCGGGAAAAGGCTTTCCAGGATCCGGGCAATGCCCGCCAGCAGGCCGCCCGGGGCACCTACGACCCCGGCTATCTCAACTACACGCTGGGCAAACTCATGATCCGCCAGCTCCGGGAGGACTGGACCGCGGACCGGGGCGGCCGCGAGGCATGGGGCGAATTCCATGACACCTTCCTCTCTCGCGGCGGCCCACCCATCCCGATGCTGCGCCGCCTGTTGCTCGGGGAAGATGCCGGCCCGGCACTCTAGCGATACACCGAAGCCCGGGCCGGTGGTGGGAGATCGCCGCCGGCAACTGGCGGACGCCTGACGACGGGCTGCGGGAACGGGGCCCGGGTGGCGCGGTCGAATGCCTGAACGGATGGTGCGCAGGCGGGACCCGCTGATTCCCCAAGATCCGCCCGCCACTATCCGTTCGGGTCCTTCACAGTAGAATGGTCCAGTTTTTTCGGATCTCGCGGTTCAGGCCCCAACGCCATGACGCAAAAGCCCACGTCTTTCTTCGGCGAACTGAAGCAGCGCAACGTCATCCGCGTGGGAATCGGCTATGCGGTCGCAGCCTGGCTGATCGCTCAGGTCGCAGACCTCGTGCTGGAAAGCTTCGAGGCTCCTTCGTGGGCCATGCAATCGCTGCTGCTGGCCCTGGCCCTGGGCCTGCCCGTCGCTCTGCTGCTCGCCTGGATTTTCGAAATCACCCCCGAGGGCATCAAGCGGGAAACCGACGTGGACCGCAGCGACCCCGGGACCCGGAAGTCGGGACGCAAGACGGACTTCGCCATCATCGCGCTGTTGTCCGTCGCCCTCGCCTACTTCGTGACCACCCATGACTGGGTCGGGAACAACGCGCCCGGCCCGGACACCGGTCCCAAATCCATCGCGGTTCTGCCCTTTGAGAACATGAGCGAGCGAGCCGACAATGCCTTTTTCGCGAGCGGCGTACACGAGGACATCCTCACCTATCTCGCGAAGATCGCGGACCTGCGGGTGATCGCCCGCTCCTCTGTCCAGCCTTTTGCCGATAACACGACAGGCATCGCGGCCATCGCGGCGGCGCTGAACGTCGACCATATCGTCGAGGGGAGCGTGCGCCGGGCCGGTAATCGGGTCCGGGTGACGGCCCAGCTCATCGACGCAAAGACCGAGGAACATCTCTGGGCGGAAAACTACGATCGCGATCTCTCTGATGTCTTCGAGATCCAGACGGAAATCGCCCGTGAGATCGTGGCCGCCCTGGAGGCCCGGCTCTCCGCCGACGAAGAACAGGCCTTGCAGCAGGTGCCGACCCGCAACATCGACGCCTATGACCAGTACGCCAGGGCTCGCGAAATCGGCCGGGGCAGCATCTACAGCGCTGCGCAGATCACGGCCATGGAGCCGCTGCTGGAGAAGGCCGTCGAGCTGGACCCGGACTTCGCGGTGGCCCACGCGATGCTGGGTTCCGTCCACACCAACATGTACTGGCTGGACGTGGACCGGTCGGCACAGCGCCTGAACCTGGCGAAGGCATCCATCGACCGCGCATTCGAACTGCAGCCCGACCTGCCGGAAGCGCGGGCGGCGCTGGCCGAGTACTACTATCGGGGTTTCAATAACTACGAGCGCGCGCTGGAAGAACTCGAGGCGGCGCACAAGCGGTTCCCGAACAACGCCACGATCCTGGAGACCCTGGGCGTAACCCAGCGGCGGCTGGGAATGTGGGACGAGGCGATGGAGAGCCTGCGAGCGGCCACCCAGCTCGACCCTGGCGCCATGAGCAAAAAGCGTCTCCGGCTGGAAACGCTGGTTGCCGCGCGCCGCTGGCCCGCCGCTGCCGAATATGCCGACGCGCTGCTGAGCGCGCACCCGGACGATTCCGTGTTCAAAGCCCTGCGCTCGGAGATCTACCGATCGGGCTACGGTGATCTGGATGGGGCCGCCGCAGTCCTTGCCGGCGCCGAGCCCGTGCTGCATCCGGATTTCTTCGTGGCCAACCTGTTCGTCCTGTTCGCCAAAGACGATTTACAGGGCGCCCTGGAATTGACCGACGACTATGCGGAGATGTTTGCGGGCTTCCCCGCCGGCGGCGCCTATTTCCTCAAGAGCTGGATCTACGGCTTCATGGGCGATGAGGCCACGGCGGAACGCTACGCCGCGATAAGCAGTGGAAGCGCTCAAGCCTTTCGAGGCGACCGACAACGTCAACTGGTTGACGTGGAAAGCTATCAGCGCCGAGTCCTACGTGCGGATCGGGCAGACCGAGCAGGGTGTCCGTCTCGCCCGGCGCATCCTGGCTTCCGACCCGGTGTCCCTGGATGCCTTCGACGGACCGGAGGTGACTGTCAGCGCGGGGCGGGTTCTCGCTCTGGCCGGACAGACCGATGAGGGGCTCGATATTCTGGAACGTTACCTGGACCAGCCCGGTGGGCCGACCCGGTGGGACCTGCGTCTTCACCCGCGCTGGGACTTCCTGCGCGACAATCCGCGTTTCGCCCGTCTCGCCGCGGCAACGCCAGCCACTGGCGAATGATGGCCGCCGGCCACGCGCGCTGCGCCGGGCCCTGGTCGATGCGCGGCGGACGCCCGCGCGCATCGACTTGCCGCAGATCGACGAACGAGAACTGTTATTAATGACACATCCATCGCCCGCCGCCGGACTGTTTTCCGCGGGCACAGGCATCTGGAGATCATCGAGATGAAGAAAACACTTGCCGCCGTACTGGCCTTCGGCCTCGCCCTGTCGTCTTTCGGTGCGCTCGCCGCGGAGGGAACCGTCGTGGTGACGGGGGCCAACCGGGGTATCGGCCTGGAGTACGTCCGCCAGCTCAAGGCGAAGGGCTATACGGTTATCGGCACGGCCCGGAAACCTGGTGATGCGACCGATCTGAAGGCCGTGGCGGATCGGGTGGAAGCCCTGGATGTCGCGGACCCGGCCAGTGTCGCGGCGTTTGCCCAGCGTCTGGACGGCACGCCGGTGGACATTCTGATCAACAACGCCGGTATCTTTCCCCGCGAGGACGTGACGCTGGACAAGGTGGACTTCGACGCCTTCGAGCGCACCCTGGCGGTGAATACCTTCGGACCGCTGCGAGTGACCCAGGCCCTGATGCCGAACCTCCGGGCGGGTGAGCGCAAGACGGTGATCGGCATGTCTTCTGGCCTGGGGAGCATCGAACGCTCCAACGGCCGCTGGTACGCTTATCGTTCGAGCAAGACCGCGCTGAACCAGGTCAACAAGATTCTCAGCGAGGAGTTCCGGGACGAAGGCTTCATCTTCACCGTGGTCCACCCCGGCTGGGTGAAGACGGATATGGGCGGCGCCAACGCCACTTACCCGGTTGCCGAAAGTGTCGCCGGCCTGGTGGCCGTGATCGAAGGACTGGGACCTGATGACAACGGCAAGTTCTACGACCTCAAGGGCGAACCCATTCCCTGGTGAACGGCCGCCGGCAGCGCGATACGACCAGCCGCTGAACGAGCGTGATCAGGTCATCGGGTACGCTCTCCTGATCCCGCGACAGGGCGACGCGGCCTGTTCGGCCGGTCCTAGACGAGTTGTCCTCGACGAGCTCGGGGACCAGTTTGAGCCCAGAAAAGGACCGGCCGGCATTTCGAGCGGTGTTATCGACCTATAAAACACCGGCACCGTGTTGTGCCCAACCCGCCGCGACACGGGCCTCCACCTGGCCGGTCTCGGGATCGATACGAAACAGGTGCAACCAGCGATTGTCCACCAGGCTACGTACGAGATCGTGCTTGTCTATCACCGTATCGATCATCTCGCGGGGCGCCTCGATGAAAACCGACAGCCTGAGCGGCTCGTGAATCCAGCGTTGCCCGTCGTGCAGGGACTGCTTTGACAGTCCGATACGCAGGTCGCCGCCGTTGCCCTCGAAGACGCCGATGCGCCCACCCACCACGTTGTGGATCACCTTGTTGCCGCTGCCGAAACGCCGGTTGTCCACCGTCGAGGCGTAGTACTGCATGTTGATCCAGTGGGTTACGACCATGGGCGCGGTCATGATCAGCTCTATGACGCTGCCGTTCTCATCGGACCGCCAGTCGTAGTCGTGCAGGAATGCTCGTCCGGCCAGGTCGATGCCGCGGCTCCGTTCCCGGGGCGCAACGATGAAGGCCCCATTGCCTGCCAGCCCCCATTCCGGACGGGTCTGGGACCAGTCGCCGCCGCGGGCGCGGATGGACCGCTCGAGTTCGGCGGGACGCTGCTCGAGAGCCTCCAGCCCGAGAGCCGGAGCACGCTCCGCGCGAGTGAGGCGACCTGCCTCCTCCAGGGCCCGCTCCACCCGCGCGAGGCTGCGTGCTTTCTCCGGGTCCGCTCCGTCCAGGTCGAAAAGCGTCACCTCGTCGATGGTGGTGTCATGCAGGGCCGCGACGAAACGGGTCTCCGCCGGTATCCGGATACCCCGATTCGCGAGTCGCGCGCGCACATCCGCGTCGTTGAGAAGCCCGGCCAGAGCGCGGGCATTCACTTCGCCTGTCTGGCCGCAGCAGGCGCCGCAGTCCAGCCCCGCGGCATGGGGATTGTTGGCGCTGCGGCTTCCGTGGCCCGCCAGGAGCACCCATCGGGCAAACTGCCCGGTCAGACCCATGGCCTTGAGCACCTGCTCTGCCAGGTCCGCCCGTGCATCGGCAGAGCCGCCGGACAAGACCGGTTTGAGCTTTGCGGTGACCTCGGGGCGGAGACCGTCCTCATGGGGCCGGGGCGCCGTGTCGTCCGGGCGCAGACTGCGGCGAAGCAGCTTGCCCAGATAGCCGAGCCCCAGGGCCTCGACCAGGGTGAAGGCGGATGCCGGAACCCGGGAAAAGGCGCGCCACGGTGCCCGCCCCTGCATGGTCGACGAGCGCTGGCGCGCCACAACGTGGTCGTGGGCCTGGTCACCACAGCTCTCGCTCACCTCCAGGGTCGGCGCGAGGAGTCCGGGCAGCTGGGGCCGCCGCTCCCCGGTCCCGATGGGGGTGTAAGCAATGGGAAGACCGAAGAAACCGGCGAAGCCCAGGGTCTGGGCCCCCGGCATGGCCTTCTCCAGGGCGCGCCGAAACACCTCGGAGCGCACGTCGATGCAGAACACGGCCTGCAGCTCGGGACCTTCAGCGGCTGCGCCGGTGGCCGCAGCATCGGGACGAGCTATCGGGCCAGGCGCCTCGAGCTGCGTGATCAGCTGACGCTGGAAGGCGATTTCGTGGGCGCGCTGCCAGATCGGCAGCGGGCCAGAATCCGGCGTGTCAGCCGGCGTTCCCAGCGCCCTGTTCCACCGGGCCCAGGGGGAATCGGGATCCCGGCGGTCGTCGTCCAGCAGTTGTTCCCAGGCGAGGCGGATCGCGAGCAGATCGATGATGTCGTTGTCATCGGAGCCCTCCAGGCGCGCGGACCAGCGTCGATAGGCGCACCAGGCGGCCCAGCCGCCCACCCGCAGCAGGCACGCGGTCAGAACGTCTTCCCGCCGGGCCTCGGGAACCGCAAGATTCTCCAGCACCTCGGAGATGACCGACATCGGATCTGTCGGCAGTCCACCAGCGCGAGCGACAATCTGCGGCGCACCCATCAGCAAGGCAAGGCCATGTTCCGACTGAATCGCGTGGCGCCAGCCCTCGTAGAGACCCTCGCCGTGGGGCGGCTTCCAGTCCGCCTGGTCCTGGTCGTACCAGGCCGCGCAAAACTGGCTGACCTGGTGAGTAATGCTCTCGTCCCACTTCGGCCGGTGCACTTCCCCTGATGCCCGGTCGGCGATCTCCGAGGGCAGCTTGAGAGAAGCAGGCGCGTTTTCCGAGGCGTTCAGCGCGGCGACCAGTTCATCGGGGGCCGCGCTGGCATCGGCTTCTTCCAGCGCCCCGACAAGGTCATCCTTCCCGATCTCTCCGCGCTTCCATGCGCCGCGATAGTAGTCCCGCGACAGGTAGAACGGGCTGCCGGCCAAGTGTCCCAGCGCGGCTGCCGTCCGGTCAAACGTCTCATCCAGCCAGCCCCAGTAGGGATTGACGGCGATGAACTGGTCCAGCGGCCAGGTGGGGGCGATCCGGCCACAAGCGGCCTCGATCGCGGCGTCCAGCGTGCTGTCGGAAATCTCTGGGGCGCGCTCTGCGGTGTTCATGCGGGTCTCCTGGCGAAACTCTCATCGGCCGGGGCAGGGGCCGCCTCGGCGGGGATCTCGCGTATCCGGACGGGCCAGAGCCGGAAGCTCAGGCGCGTGAAGTACTCGTCTAGGTGAAATCCTGCGTAGGCCCAGGGATGCAGCGTTCGCGACAAGGCGCCCCGGGGGTAGGCCTCGATCCAGGACTGCACGCCGTACAGGGTCACCATGCAGGCGGCCGCCCAGGCAAACAGCAGTGGGGAATGCTCGCCGCCGGCGGGGAGCATGATGCCGAACAGCTTGTGGACCACGAGGTAGACCTGGGTCAGGACAAGGACCGCCAGCACGCCGCGAAGCTCCGAGGCCAGGCCCGGGCCTCGACGGGCCCAGAGCAGTGGCGCAAGGCCCAGGCCGACGATCAAGGTCACGACCCAGGGAAGCGGCTCGACGGACGCGGCCATTTGCCAGGCGCCGGCACTGAGCCATACCAGGCCGATGGCCAACGGCATGGCCAGCAGCTGCCGGGCCAGCTGGCGCTGCGGAGAGGATTCGGGGGACCGTCCGGCGAGCGAGCGCCGGCGCGTTTCCAGGACCGCATCTCCCGAAGTCAGGAATGCATGAGCCTTGTAAAACGAATGGGCCACCAGATGCAGAAAGGCGAGTTCGTACAGGCCCAGGCCACACTCCATGAGCATGAAACCCATCTGAGCGCAGGTCGACCAGGCCAGCCGGACCTTGATGCTCACCCGTGTCATCATCACAAGGCCGGCCAGCAGCGCGGTCAGCCCGCCGACACAGACCAGTAGCGCCTGCGCGGCCGGCGCCCCGTCCAGCAACATGGACAGCCGGATCAGCACGAATCCACCCAGGTTGACCACGCCGGCGTGCAGCAGCGCGGACACCGGGGTCGGAGCCTCCATGACCTGGATGATCCAGCCGTGCACCGGGAGCTGCGCCGTCTTCAGAATCACCGCCACCGCCACGAGGAACATGGCGATCGACAGTGCCGGAGTGAGGCCGCCGTGGGTGACCACGAAATCGGTGATCCCCGTGAAGAAAAGCGTGTTCGTCTCGTTGTAGATGAGTACCAGGGCCGCGAGCAGGCAGAGTTCCGCAGCGCGACTGGCAATGAATTTCTTGTGGGCGGCAGCCTGGGCCGCCGGGCGATCCCCGTAGAAAGTCAACAGGCGATGCAGCCCGAGGCTGCTCGCGATCCACGCGAGGAACATGACGCCCAGGTGTTTGGTGATGACCACCGATGAAACAGCCGCGAGGGTAAAGGTCAGGGCGGCGATATAGGTACGCTGGCGCGGCTCCCCTTCAAGGTACCTGGCGGAGAAGCGAATGATCACCCAGCCGAGCACGGCGATCAGCAACGCAACGACGAGCCCCGGAACGTCTACAGGCTTGCCGTTGGCCGCATACTCCCAGGCAGCAAGAGCGCCCGCCGCGACAATCGCGAACACCGCTACGCCGGCCGCGCCCTGGGCGACCCGCCAGGCATTGCCGGGAACGGGTCCGGGCGCTGAATACATCGCTGCGGCCAGGTAAGCCGCCGGCGCGCACCAGGCAAGCAGGACAGGGTCGATGGGCAGCATGGGCGATCACCTTTCGCGTCAGAGGGCACGTATGCTGCCGCGGATTTTTTCATTAGTAAAATTGATTATTTTTAACTTTACGTTCTATAAAATAGAACGATCTGCCCGACGCGACGGAGCAAGTCATGGACCTTCATCGTCTCAACTACGGTCACCTGCGGTATTTCTGGGCCGTGGCCTCCGAGGGCCATCTCACCCGCGCCGCGAACAATCTGCATGTCTCCCAGTCGGCCCTGTCAGCGCAGATCCGCAAACTGGAACAAGCCGTTGGCCACGACCTGTTCGAGCGGGAGGGCCGGACCCTGAAGCTGACGGAGATGGGTCACCTGGTGCTCAGCTATGCCGACGGCATTTTTTCCCTCGGGAGTGAACTCGTGGCCGCGGTCAACGCCGGCACGTCGGAGACTTTGCAGCGCCTGCGAATCGGCGCGGTCGCCACCCTGTCCAGGAACTACCTGGACAATTTCCTGAGGCCCGTAATCCGTCGGCCCCGGATGCGATTCACCGTCGAGTTCGGCAACCTGCAGGAACTGCTGGACCGTCTCGGAGTGCACAACCTGGACCTGGTGCTGTCCAACATTCGGGTCCGCAGCGATGCGGAACTTCCCTGGCGCTGCCGCCGGATCACGCGGCAACGTGTTTTCCTGGTGGGCCCCAGGGCACGGCGACGCTTTCGCTTTCCGGAGGACCTGGCCGGGGAGCGGCTCCTTGTGCCGGGGCCCAACAGCGACGTGCGCGCCCAGTTCGAGCTGGTCTGCGAAGACGTCGGCGTAGAACCGGAGATCCTGGCCGAGGTGGACGACATGGCGACCATCCGCCTGCTGGCCCGGGATTCCGACGGCACCGCCCTGGTGCCCGAAGTGGTCGTGCAGGACGAATTGAGACGCAAGGAGCTTTACAAGTACTGCGCTGTGCCCCGGGTGTACGAAAACTTCTACGCCATCACGGTGAAGCGGCAGTTCCAGCCCAAGGTACTGACCGAAGTCCTGAAGGCCGCGCGGGAGCAGGAGATCCCAAGCCGGCGGCGTCAGTGACCGGCCGGGACCGGATCTGGAACAACGTCATCCGCCGGGGGGCCTTGCATCAGGTCACGGACAGGAATTCGGCTGGTTGCAGGCTCGTGGCCAGCATGGTGCTGTTGATCTCCCAATGATCAAGCCAGGACGGGACTTGCTGACTCTGGGTCCTTTGCCAGAAATCCTCAATGGCGTCCGCCATCGGAACCGATGGCCCCACCCGTCCCAGGTCGCGCAGCATATCGTCAGTGATCAGGCCGGGGTGGCTCCGGGCGATCTGGCCCATTAGCGGGATCCCCCGCAATCCTATGGCCAGGCCGAACTCCCGAAACGCCAGCCGGTGACTGGCCGGATGATTCAGGGACGCCCCGTCATGGAACCTGCGAAGGCTGTCGTTTGTCGCTCTCAGCAGCGCGGCACAAAGTCGCGGCTCGTCCAGGTATCCGACGGCGGCCATCTGCAACAAGCGGCACAGGTCAAACAGGATGCCGCCTACTCCGAGCGGGTCATCAGTGCCCCACTGCTGCCCCCGGATCATCGCCTTTGTATCGGAGATTTCGGAATCCAGCGCCGCCCACCCCGGGTTGCCGGCCCAGCGGCTGGAACAGAAATCCAGTTCGTTATATGTGACGTAGCCGTCCAGCGGGTCGTGGAGCCCGGCGGATGGAACCAGCGGATAAGACAGGTCGATGCTCATTTTCCACAGCAAACGTCTCTGGCCATCCGGAAAACATGCGAACACGAACCCCGAATGTGCCGCTTTTGCCAATTCGACGGCCCAGCGGCAATAGCGCCGTTCGCCGGTGACGATGGCGGTGCGGCACAGTGCATGCATCCACTTGGTCAGGTAATGAAAATACTGGCCGTCTCTATCCCACTCCAGGCGCTCATCGAACGGGTCGTCCGGACCCCGCTCATTCAGCTTCTTGCCGATTCTCAGGCCGCCCGCAGTCGGGTGATCCGGTGCTTGCTTATCGTCCAGGCCACTTATCCATCCCTGTCGAGAATCGTCCTCGCGATGCTGGCCAAGCACTTCGTGTACCTGGTCAATCAGTGTCGTCGCCAGACGCTTGAAGTCCTCATCGCCCGTGCGGCGAAACAGGGTAAGGAAGTTGCAGACGGCGTGGGCGTCGGTCCACAGGTACCGTTGCGGTGTTCTCACCGTTCCCGACAGGCCTGTTCGCTCGGCAAAATCGAGCATGATCTTGCCGGCCCGCGCAAGTTTCGACTGCCGCTCCATCTTGTCCCGGACTCGCTTCAGAGGCCGAACGGATACGTATCGGGCACCCCTCGAAGCTCGGCCGTGGTCAGCGGCGATACCGCCGTGCTGTGATCCACCCAGATATATTCATCGAACTGCAGGGGGAGAATGGCTTCGAAATAATGGCTCGCCATTTCAGTCTCCGGCCTATAGATCACGCCGATTGCGCGTTCCAGGCGCGGGGCGGCGAGCTCGCCGACGAGCTCAAGATTCGGGTTGTCCCTGAGCGACAGGACCAGGCCCGGCTGTTCAGTCCTGTGGAACAGATACTCGTAGCTTTGTCTGTGTGCCGGAACCACGTTTTTGATCTCCAGGGGCCCATCCCAGTCGGATGCCGCGGCCACGGTGCCGTGGTCGGTTCCGAATCCGACATGACGGGAATCCCCGCCGAAGGCCTCGCGGCAAAGCTGGCCGATATTCTGTTCCCCGCGAGTCGACATTTCAGTGGCAGAAGCATCGCCGACATGGGAGTTATGCGCCCACACGACGGCTTTCGCGCCATGCCCCCGTGACGTTAAGACCCGCTTGAGGGTGTCGAACATGTGAGTGTCACGCAGGTTCCACGATGCTCGGGACCCGTAATACATGATCCTGTAGTAACGTTCCGCATTTGTGACAAGCGCGGCATTTTGTGAGGCATCGAGAAAGCGTGCGCCGTCCTTTTGGGCGTACTCCTGCCGATTTTTGTACAGGCTGACCAGGATCTGGGCGACTTCGCTTTCGCAGTTCCGGTAGCGCCCGGTCAGTGCCGCGCGCCCGTAAGCCGCGGGATCTGCCTCCCAAGGGCTCAGACACCCGTAACGCCACCGCGCCACGTCCGCAAGATCCGGGTCGACGTCCTCTAGATACTCGATGACCGCGCGCGCGGAGGTGTACAGGCTGTATAGGTCGAGCCCATAGAACGCGACACGCCGGTGCGCATCCAGCGGCTTGTTGTATTCGTGCAGCCAGTCAACGAAATCCCGTACCTCGGCATTGCGCCACATCCAGGTCGGGAATCGTGCAAAGGCGATCCATGCCGACGGTGTCGTGTCCCGATGGCGTATGTAGTGATCGATCCGCGCCGCGTCGGGCCAGTCCGCTTCGACCGCGACGATATTGAATCCCTTCTCCTCGATCAGACGTTGCGTAATTGACGCTCTGAGTCGGTAAAACTCCGACGTGCCATGGCTTGCCTCGCCCAGCAAGACCACCCGGGCATCGCCGATCCGTTGCAGCAAGGCATCAAAATTGGATTCTTCCGGCGTATCGAATGATTCGCTGTTTCGCAAGATCAGACCCGGCATCGTGAGACTGACAGACGGGCTGGACCTGGTCACGCGAGCAGGGGCTGACATGTCGTCTACTTCCCAGCCCTGCTCACCGATGAGCGGGACGAAACGCACATCCGCCAGGTCCTCGCGGGTGAAATTACCGTCGGGCTGGCGAGTAATGCGAATCAGTTCCTGAGCGCGCTTGTCTGTCCCCACGGGGATGACCATGCGCCCACCGACAGCGAGCTGGCTCTTGAGGCTTTCGGGAATGACCGGCGCGCCGGCGGATACGACGATTGCATCGAAGGGAGCCTGCTCGATCCAGCCGCGGGTGCCATCGGCTTCCCGGACATGGACGTTGTTATACCCTTCCTCGCGCAGGCACCTTGCGGCATGTCGTGCGAGCTCAGCCACACGCTCTACGGTGTAAATCTCATCGGCCAGATTGGCCAGAACGGCCGCCGCATAGCCGGAGCCCGCGCCGATCTCCAGCACCTTTTCGTCGCCGCCCAGCGCCAGCGCCTCCACCATGAAAGCCACGATGTAAGGCTGGGAAATTGTTTGACCGGCCGCGATCGGCAGCGGCGTATCCTCGTACGCAAGGTGGCGCATGTCGGCCGGCACGAATGCTTCCCGGTGGACGCTGCGCATCGCGGCAAGTACCCGGGGATCGCGCACGCCTCGCGCGGCGATTTGTTCGGCGACCATACGATCGCGATTCGCTGCACAGTCGGACATGTGACGCCTCCTTGCAGCTGCGAGTTGTGACTCCGGGCGCATCCGCGAGACCCGGCGGCTGTCCATCGGGAGCGATAGACACCCGGCAACGAAGCAGTAAACGCAATGGCTACCCATATTTCAGAACGTTCGCCGCGATTCGGCGACGGTTTCATGCCCGCCATCACTCCTGTGATTGCGGGACATTCGTTTCCCAGCCGGTCTCCGCGCAGTTCCATTCTGCCGTGTGGAACCAGTGCATCCCCGCACGTTAGCGCCGGGATCCGCTGCGGCATCCCCTGAGCCGCGACGATCCGGCTGATCCTTCTCCATAGGCCCGCAATGTAATGACCCGGGTGACAGGGCATCGCGGGCCCGGTCAATTCGGGGAGGCGGCTCCATCCAAAAACCGGTTCCGGCGTTGCCCGCGGTGCTCCTGCTGGCGCTCGGCGCGACAACCTACGCGTTGCCGAATCGGTTGAGCGCAGAGTGGGCTCCCTTGAGAAGGCTCAATCCGACGGGTGCTGCGCCTTCCACTGCATCGCCCTCAGTACGCGACGCTCCACCGACGGGTGCGTATAGAAGAGCCACTCCTGTAGTCGCGCGGGCCTGGGATTCCGGTACTCCGCCGTCTTCACCAGCGCCGAGGCCAGCGCATCGGGCAGATTCACGGTTTCCAGCGAGTACTGGTCGGACTCTATCTCGCCAATGCGGATGAACGCGTTGGTCACCGGCTCGCTCAGCGTCGAAAACACCGCAAGCATGAACAGCAGCACCGGCAGCCCGGACGGATCGGCCAGCGTTGCGGTGCTGCCGAAGGCATGGGCGAAGCGGGGAAACAGCCGATCAATCAGAAAGAACGCGAGTACCGCGAGTGCTGAAAGCATGGCGACCATGCGCCAGACATGACCGAGCACGTAGTGGCCGATCTCGTGGGCCGTCACCGCCTTGACTTCGTTCAGTGATGCGCCCTTGAGTGCTACATCCGAGATCGCGATGCGGGCTGATCCCCCGACACCTGACACGTTTGCGGTGAAGTTGTTCGACTGCCGGGACCCGTCGTAGACGAAAATCCGGTCGGAGGGCACGCCGGCCTGCTGCGCCATGTCGAGAACGGCATCACGAACCTCGCCATCGGGCACCGGTTTGAAGTCGTTGAACAGCGGCTCGATAAACACCGGCGCGGCAAGCAGGAATGCGGATAAGGCGAATGCTGTAAGCCCCCCCGACCAGATCCACCAGCGGGATCCGGCGCGTCGGATCAGGGCGTAGAGACCGACGAAGAACGCGGCACCCAGAACTGCAAACACCAGGATCCCGATCGCCCCCTGGCCGAGGAAATCCATCAGCGGCTGGCTGCTGCGCCCGTAACTCAGTTCGCGCCACCATTCCTCGTAGAGCGACCAGGGCAATCCCAGGGCGGCGGACACCAGAAAATAGACGAACCCCACGACGAAAACACGGAGATTCGGGCCGCGACGGCCGAGCCTGGCCTCGAGTCGCGCGAGGATGCCCCAGCGCACGATCGCCCAGGTAATCAGGCCACTGACCACCAGGTTCCATAACAGGAGCCAGTGATTGCCGGCCGTGTATTCGGCGGCCTTTGTCAGCGCCTCGGCGCCGAGCGAATCGATGTACTCTGCCGTCGCAGATTTTGGGTCGAATATCATCGTCGGACGATGGGCGAAGGCCGAAGCCCAGTCAAGCCACGGGGAGAGACCGCTCCTGGCGCTATTTCGACTCTGACGCCGTAAATTCCACCACCGGCTCGCCCACGGCCAGTTCAGGTATCGGGTCGCGGTTCTTGAGCCAAGGCAGGGCGCAAAGGGCAATCACCACGACCAGTGCGTCAAGGTACAGAACCACGGCATAGCCGAGGCGTTCTGCCACCATCCCCTGCCAGAAATTCCCCATGCTGATCGCCAGGTTGCCCATCGCCATGTAGCCGGTGAACTGGGTAGCTGCCACGACCGGGTTGGTCAAGCCCATGAAGATGGCGGACTTCAGCGCGAACGCCGCGCCGAAAAGAAGACCATGCACGACGATGGCGCTATAGAGTTCCCCGACACTGATTCCCGCAAGGCCGACGGTGGCAATCTTCGTGGCCAGGTACACGGTGGGCAGGGTGGTCATGAGGTAGAACGTGGCGGTCATCCGCTTGATGCCGAACCGGTCGCCGAGGGTCCCGCCAATCAGGCAGCCAATCCCGCCGGCGATGGTGTTCATCACAGAAATCTGGGCGATGGATGCCTGGGGCAGCCCGTAGTCCACCTGGAGCGTTCCGAGGATAGCGTAGCCCAGCGCCATGGCGCCGGTCGGCAGCAGCGCGAACAGCACGCCCACCATGGGACCGCGGCCGGACCGCCAGAAGCTCTTGTACACGTCAACAACAAAATCCTTCACGGTAGCAACAAAGTGGGCGACGGGCCGGGCCTGCTTTGCCGCGGCGGGAGCTTCCGCGTCCGGGTCCTTGATAAAGACGATGGCGAAAAGCAGGGTCAGGGCCAGCAGCGAACTGATGAAGAAAAGCGACGCGTTGAAGCCGAACATCGAGGAGACGAAAATGGCGCCGCCGCCGCCCAGGGCGATGCCCAGGTACTGGCCGCCGAACATGAACCCGTTGCCCGTGCCGCGCTCGTCTTCCTTCAGGGTGCTGACCGCCAGGGAATCGATGGCGACATCCTGGGTGGCGCAGAACAGGTTATTCAGCAGGACTGCCCAGATGAGCACCTCGTAGTGGGTCTCGAAGTCTACGAGCGCGAGGCCTATGAGGGTGACGATCATCATCGTGGTGCACAACACGATCCACGCCTTGCGTCCGCCGAAGCGGTTGAGCTTGACGATGTCGATCAGCGGCGCCCAGGCCCACTTGAAACCCCAGGGCAGCAGCTGCGCGGCTGCAAAAGCACCGATCTGCTCCAGGGACAGACCTTCCATGCGCATGAACATGACCATCGCCGTGGATGAGAAGCCGTACGGAATCCCCTCGGAGATATACAGCGTTCCAAACGCGATGAACCGGCCCCGGCGGCTGTGCAGCAGGTTGGATGGATGCATTATTGTTTTTGGCGACGAGAACAGCCGGTATTGAAGCACAGGACCCGACGCTGCGAGGTTCTTTTTCCGGCTAGCCTGGCAAGACAGAAAGCATGCACAAGCGCCCGCCGCCACCAGGCAAAAAGGGATCCGCTTTTCTTCTCCGGCACGTATGGCGGTATGTCGCGACTGTCGACAACTCGGTAAAGTGATCGTCGGCACCGCGATCCGGCCCCAGGGAAGGAACTATGGGTGATTTCTATATCCAGCACGAATACGGGTTCGCCGCGACGCAGCTGGTCCTGGCCATGTTTGGCATGGGCGCGACGCTGACGACAGACGACTTCCGGGATATCGTGCGCGAACCCAGGGCCTTCAGCTTCGGTACGGCCATGCAGTTGCTGATGGTGCCCCTGTTCGCCCTGGCCTTTATCTCGCTCAGCGGCATTGCCGGAGGGGTAGCGGCCGGAATCGCACTGATCGCGGCTATCCCCGGCGGTACGACGTCCAATATCTTCACCTACATGGCGCGCGGGAACGTGCCCCTTTCGATTTCAATTACTGCCATCACGACCCTGGCGTGCCTGTTGACCACGCCCTTGATCCTGACGCTGCTGGCCACCGAATACCTGCCGGGCGACTTTCGAATGCCCGCGGCGCAAATCATCCGGGACATCGCCTTCACGTTGCTCTTGCCGCTGCTCCTGGGAATGGCGTTCCTGCGTTTCCTGCCACGCCATGCGCCGGCCGTGTCCAAGTGGAGCATTGGCGCATCGCTGTTTGTCATCCTGCTGATTGTGATCGGTTCGTCGAGCGCCGGCCGCCTCGATATCGAGGCGTTCGGTGTGCAAAACATGCTGTGGGTGCTGTTGTTCCTGCTGATCCTGGTGCTGGCGGGCTGGCTGGCGCCGAGACTGCTCGGCCTTTCACGCGCCGATTCGACGGCGATCGAAATGGAACTGGTGGTGCGCAACATCAACCTGGGGGTACTTCTGAAAGCGTCGATATTTCCAGTGGTCCCCGGCGGCGACAACCGGGTTGGCGATCTGGTGCTGTTGAGCGTCTTGGCCTACGGCGGGTTGCAGCTGTTGTCCGCCGCAGCGCTTATTGTTTTACGACGGCGCTCCGCGCAGCCGACTACCTTAGGCCCCAGGCCTGCTGGCAATGGTTGAGGCCGTTCAGGCCGAGCGTTTCAGACGCAGGTCGCCGCTGCGGTAATGCTGTCTAAAGGCGGTGCTGGCCAGGGTCCACTGCGCAGGCGAGAGTCCGAGGCGGTCGAGGATCGGTGCCAGCGCGGGATCGATTCTTCCTCGTTTTCCTTGAGCCACAAGTCGACCGGTCAGGTCTACGAGCTGAAGATAATCCGGCTCCGTCATGGGCAGGGCTTGTGCAGACTGACGGATACCATCCGTGCGCCCGACTTCCCAAACAGCTTCTGGACAGGCACACCCAAAACAGCTGCTGGACAGGCACACCTGAGGCGGAGCAGCTTCTGGACAGGCACATCCCGGCGCATAAGATCGGGCGGGCTCGGCGGCATGCGCCAGCCTCGCCGGGCGCATGCCGCCGGTTGAACTAAACTTTAGGTAGGCGGCCAAGATCAAAAACAACTGCCGGACTCGAGCGATCAAGCGTCATGCAGGGAGGACCCCATGGGCGCACGGCGGCTACAAGCCATCTCGGGACCGATCGGCGCGCTGTTGGCCATAGTATTTCTGGCGGGCGCCGTGGAGCAGGAGGGAGTAGTCGGGCCCGAACGCCAGCTGGCACACTGGATTGACCAAGGCACTGTCCCGCCCGCCACGTCGGTGTTTGAGTCGCTTGATGCGACGATCTTCGAGGACCGCCAGTTCGTGCTGACCGAGACAGGCCCGCTCGTCGCGCTCGCGGTGACCGGACGGGTGCACCTCGACAACGCCCGATCTTCCGTGCGCGTGGTTCTCGTGGATACCGAACTCCACGAGCATCTCGTCGCCGAAGTCTATCCGCTGCTTGCCGGCACCCAGGACCTGGCGCTGGCCGATATCTGCCGTGAGACCTGTCTGCTGCCTGCGGTTTCGGCCCATCGGCTCCGGGTTGCGGTCGTTGATGGGCGGATCGAGCTGGACAGGCTCCACCTGCTCTTGGCCGAGGCGCCATTACCGGACGACCTGGCGGCTCGCCGGGAGCGTATACGGGGCGCGCAATCAGATGAAATCGTCGCCCGCCTGAATGAATCGCTGCGGCTGCACGGGCTGGATTGGACCGCGGGCGAGACCACATGGTCGCGTCAGACCTATGACCAACGGCGCAACCGCACCCAGGGCGGGGCTGTACCCGTGCTGCATGGCTACGATCATTACGTGGCCGGCGTCTATGAGCTGCCCGGGTACGTCGCGGTGGATGAAGGTGGGGGCGGTTCGCCCTCGGATCGCTTCGACTGGCGAGAGAAACACGATGCCGATCTCCCCGGTTCGCCGTACTTTGACGGGGATCCGGCCGGGAGCGGCTGGATGACGCCGATACGAATGCAGGCCTGCGAAGACTGCTGGGCACATGCCACGCTGGGAGTAGCCGAGGCGCTTGCGAATCTTCGCCTGAACCGTCACGTGGACGCCGATCTCTCCGAGCAGGCGATGCTGTCTTGCAGCGGGGCCGGCAGCTGTGAGGGTGGGCGCGTGTCCCTGTCCTTCGCCTACATGGCTAGCGATGGCGTCGTCGACGAGACCTGTTTCCCGTACGAGGGCGCCGATGCACCGTGCAGCTTGAGCTGCAGCAATCCCCGTATGAAGGCCTACGCGGGCATGTATATGGATGTGCCGTATGAACTGGGTGACGCGGCCATCCGCGATGCCCTCGTTCAGCACGGTCCGCTGGTGTTTGGCATCCGCAGTCTGTGGCATCTTGTGGTCCTCGTCGGCTACGACCGGGACCCCGCTGACGGACAACGCGTCTGGATCATCAAGAACAGCTGGGGCGCTGACTGGGGTGAAAATGGCTATGGTGTCATCAAACTTTCTGTCACTGACATCTATGCGGTCTATGCGCTGTTGTCCGTGGACCTTCTGCAGGATGGCCAGCGACTAGCCAGTTTGTGCCGCGATGCCGATAGGGACGGCTATGCGACCTGGGGGTTCAAGGTAGCGCGGCCGGTTGGTTGCGTAACGATTGCGGGCCTCCAGGACTGCAACGACGCTGATCCGACGCTCGGGCCGGCCTTCGACGATGGGCAGTGCGAATCTATAACCAGCGAGCGGGACATACCACCGGATCCGGTACCGCTGCCCACTGGCGGGGGCTCGGGGGGAGGCGGCGGCGCTATCGGTCTTCTGCAACTGGGAGTCGCCGGGCTGTGGTGGGCGCTGTGGAGATCAAACACAGCTTCTGCACAGTTTCTGCAGTTTCTGGACAGGCACGCCAGGCCACAGTTTCTGGACAGGCACGCCTGAGGCGGACACCGCCAACGGGGTGTGAGCCATGCTGTCGGCTGGTGATTCAACAGTCGATGGGATTGCCGGCGTGGAGCCGCGCAGCCGTCCGGCTCAGGTCCGAGGCCTGCTGGCAATGGTTGAGGCCGTTCAGGCCGAGCGTTTCAGACGCAGGTCGCCGCTGCGGTAATGCTGTCTAAAGGCGGTGCTGGCCAGGGTCCACTGCGCAGGCGAGAGTCCGAGGCGGTCGAGGATCGGTGCCAGCGCGGGATCGATTCTTCCTCGTTTTCCTTGAGCCACAAGTCGACCGGTCAGGTCTACGAGCTGAAGATAATCCGGCTCCGTCATGGGCAGGGCTTGTGCAGACTGACGGATACCATCCGTGCGCCCGACTTCCCCTGAGAAGCCCATCAGCGGCCGGATCGGTAGATCGAAGTGATTGAGCTCGCCATGCTCAAGCAGCCGCGCAACGGCTCCGGACCGCGTCTTGCGCTGGTAGTCACCCCCGATGCGTGCCTTGATGCTGGTGTAGGCCGAGTCCTCGGGCGTGCTGGCCACGGTGGCCCGAATCGGGTTGAGGTCGACATAGGCCATAGCCGTGAGCAGGGCCTGGGCCGAGCACAATGGCTGGGAGGAAAAGCGGGCTTCCCAGAAGTGTCCGGTGCAGCGGTCCTCGGCGTTGGCCTGTCGTGCGACCGGTTCATTCAGACACTTCATGAACCAGCTGAGGCTGCCCAGGCGGGTCCGGTATAGGGCAGCAGTGGCGCGGATGGTGTCCCGCTCTGCTTCACTTAATGGTTCACCAGCCCGGTAACGCTGCACCAGCAAGGGTCCACGGAAGAGCGCGGTCCAGCGTTGCAGCACCTCATCATCCGACCAGCCGTCGGACTCGCCGGGGTTGAGTCTCACGAC
The DNA here is from genome assembly GCA_963842955.1 of uncultured Gammaproteobacteria bacterium. Taxonomy (GTDB): domain Bacteria; phylum Pseudomonadota; class Gammaproteobacteria; order Steroidobacterales; family XN24; genus JARFQW01. Next base: position 109,686 of record CAWJIJ010000001.1, on the reverse strand, counting down.
CAGGTGGTAGTGATTGCTCATCACGGCATAGGCGCAGAGATCGATGCTGAACAGCGACGACAGCACCCTAACCCGGTCCTCGATCCAGGCCCGGCGGTGCTCGTAGCTCTTGCCGGTGTGTTGGTCTATGCCGCACAGGAAGGCGCGCCGGACACATCGGGAGTGGACGTGGTAGTAGGGCGTGTCGGCCAAACATACGAGATGTTTTCGGGCTCGGGGCATGGGCTGAACGCTACGTGACTGGGCCGGGCAAGCGAAGGCCCATTAGTGGCCGGTCCTCGTTGATATGTGACCGTTGATATGTGACTGTCCAGATATGGGGCGATAGTCTAGATCGGGACCTCGAAGCCCTGTGACTGTCTAGATCGGGCAGCCGGAAGCCTTGCGCCTGTCCAGATCGGGAAGCCTCCAGATCGGGAAGCCTTCCGGCGCGTATTATCATCGGGCATGGGAGCGGCGAGCCGCTGCCCGCCATCAATGTTAGGGCCTGATATGGAAGAACTGTTCGATCCCTCGAGACTTCAGCAGTGGCTTGTCCTGGCCAAGGACTGGGTCCTGACAAACGTTCTGATCAAGAGCCGCCTGGTAGAACTTGGCGCGATCGTGTTCGCGGCGAGCCTCGCGTGGCTCATTGCACGACCCCTCGGTAGGCGGATCGCGAAACTCGAACAGCGCCATCAAGGCTATGCGCTGGTAAGAAACGCGTGGCATGCCATCGGCGACGTGTTGTTTCCGGTCTTGTGGCTGATGCTGCAGTGGGTCGCGATCGCCATCGTAACGGCTTCCGGCGTGACAGCGGGTCTGTTGACGGTCACCTCCAGCCTGCTGGCTGCCTGGATCGTGATCCGTGTTGCGTCCAATCTCGTAAGGGACACGTTTTGGCGGAATATCATCGCCACAACGGCATGGATAGTCGCGGCGCTCAATATCGTCGGCCTGCTCGATCCCACGATGGCAATGCTGGACAGCGCCGGAGCCAACTTCGGGTCGGTCCGAATCTCCGCGCTTGCCGTACTCAAGGGCATCCTGGCGCTTGCTGTACTTCTTTGGGCGGCAACCGTCGTTTCCAACATATTCGAAAACCGGATCAAAGCCGCCCCGAACCTGACGCCATCGGTGCGGGTACTTCTCAGCAAGCTGTTCAAGATCAGCCTGATCATCCTGGTTGTTCTGGCCGCGGTCAGCTCGGTCGGTATCGATATCTCCGCTTTCGCTGTCTTCGGTGGCGCTATTGGTGTAGGCATCGGCTTCGGCCTGCAGAGAATCGTGTCCAACCTGATAAGCGGCGTAATCCTGTTGCTGGACAAGTCGATCAAGCCGGGCGACGTGATTGCCATCGACGAGGAGTATGGCCGCGTGGACTCGCTCGGGGCGCGCTACGTATCGGTAGCCACCCGGGACGGCATCGAGTTTCTGATCCCGAACGAGGACCTGATCGTCAACCGGGTGGAGAACTGGTCTCACAGCCAGGACTACTACCGCATGCGGGTGCCGATCGGGGTGCATTATCAATCGAACGTGCGCGAAGCGATCGCACTGTGCCTCGAAGCCGCAAACGAGACTGAGCGGGTACTGAAGGAAAATCCGCCCGTGTGTCAGATTCGCGGCTTCGGGGACAACTCGGTGGACCTGGAGCTACGCTACTGGATCAACGACCCGATGAACGGTCGGGCCAACGTCAACGGCGAGATCTTGCTCAAGATCTGGGACAAGTTCCACGAGCACGGCATCGAGATCCCCTACCCGCAACGTGACCTGCATCTACGTACGCCGGACAAGGACAAGCTCGAACAGATGATCCGGTCTTTGACCTGACGGAAACCGGATCAGCTCGGTGATGGCGCTCGCCGCTGGATAGTCCGCCGCGCGGGAGCAGGCCCCGGGAGAGGATTTCTCCCGGGAAATGAGCTTTTGTCAGCCCCGGTTAAGGAAAAGGCCCGCTCCGAAGAGCGGGCCCTGTTTGCTGGTTCGCCAGGCGGTCGGACTTAAGCCGCTTCGGCGCTCGCCGGCGCGAAGGACAACCCCTCGCTATCGCCGTCCACGCGGATCGTGTCGCCGGGACCGAAGTCCCCCGACAGGATCCGCTCGGCCAGCGGATTCTCCAGCTGCTGCTGGATCGCTCGCTTCAGCGGCCTTGCGCCGTATACCGGGTCGAAGCCCGCCTCGCCCAGGCGATCCCGGGCGGCATCGGACAACTCGATGTCCATGTCGCGGTCGGTCAGGCGGCGGCGCAGGCCTTCCACCTGGATGTCCACGATCTTGCGGATCTCGTCCTTGCCCAGCGGATGGAACACCACCACGTCGTCCACGCGGTTGATGAACTCCGGCCGAAAGTGCTCGCCCACGACTTCCATGACCGCGCTCTTCATCGCGTCGTAGTTCTCCTCGCCGGCCAGCTCCTGGATGCGCTGGGAGCCCAGGTTGGAGGTCATGACGATGACCGTGTTCCTGAAGTCTACGGTGCGGCCCTGGCCGTCGGTCAGGCGGCCGTCATCGAGCACCTGCAGCAGGACGTTGAACACATCCGGATGGGCCTTCTCGACCTCGTCGAGCAGGATCACGGAGTACGGCTTGCGGCGGACAGCTTCAGTGAGATAGCCGCCCTCTTCGTAGCCCACATAGCCCGGCGGCGCTCCGATCAGTCTGGCCACCGAATGCTTCTCCATGAACTCCGACATATCGATGCGCACCATGGCGTCCTCGGTGTCGAAGAGGAACTCCGCCAGCGCCTTGGTCAGCTCGGTCTTACCGACACCCGTGGGGCCCAGGAACAGGAAAGAGCCATTGGGCCGGTTGGGATCGGACAATCCGGCCCGTGAGCGGCGGATGGCGTTGGACACGGCCGTGACCGCCTCGGTCTGGCCGACAACGCGTTTCGATACCGCTTCTTCCATGCGCAGCAGCTTGTCTCGCTCACCTTCGAGCATCTTGGACACGGGGATGCCTGTCCACTTGGAGACAATCTCGGCCACCTCTTCCTCGGTGACCCGGTTGCGCAAGAGCTGGGTCTCCTGGTGCTCGACGGCATCGGCGTCGGCCAGCTGACGTTCCAGCTCCGGGATGCGACCGTACTGCAGCTCCGACATGCGCCCGAGGTCATTGGCCCGGCGCGCGGTTTCCAGCTCGATGCGGGCCCGTTCCAGCTCTTCCTTGATGTGGGCCGTGCCCTGCACGGCGGCCTTCTCCGCCTTCCAGATTTCCTCGAGATCGGAATATTCCTTCTCAAGTTCGGCGATCTCGCCTTCAAGGGCCTCCAGGCGCTTCTTCGAGGCGTCGTCGCTTTCCTTCTTCAAGGCCTCTCGCTCGATCTTCAGCTGAATCAGCCGGCGTTCGAGACGGTCCATGGACTCGGGCTTGGAGTCGATCTCCATGCGGATCCGCGAGGCTGCCTCGTCGATCAGGTCGATGGCCTTGTCGGGAAGCTGGCGATCAGAGATGTAGCGATGCGAAAGGGTCGCCGCGGCCACAATGGCGGGGTCGGTGATGTCCACGCCGTGGTGTACTTCGTAGCGCTCCTTCAGGCCGCGGAGAATCGCGACGGTGTCCTCCACCGACGGCTCGTCCACCAGCACTTTCTGGAAACGCCGTTCGAGGGCCGCGTCCTTTTCCACGTACTTGCGGTACTCGTCCAGCGTGGTGGCGCCCACGCAGTGAAGCTCGCCGCGGGCCAGCGCGGGTTTCAGCATGTTGCCGGCATCCATCGCGCCCTCGGCCTTGCCCGCACCCACCATGGTGTGCAGCTCGTCCACGAACAGGATGATGCGGCCTTCCTGTTTAGCGAGGTCATTGAGAACGGCTTTCAGGCGCTCCTCAAACTCGCCGCGGAACTTCGCGCCCGCGATGAGTGCGCCGAGATCCAGCGACAGCAGGCGCTTGTCCTTCAGACCTTCCGGCACCTCGCCGTTGACGATGCGCTGGGCAAGGCCCTCGACGATGGCGGTCTTGCCCACGCCGGGCTCACCGATGAGCACGGGATTGTTCTTGGTGCGACGCTGCAGCACCTGGATGGTGCGGCGAATCTCTTCGTCGCGGCCGATGACCGGGTCCAGCTTGCCCTGCTCGGCCCGCTCGGTGAGATCGATCGTGTATTTCTCCAACGCCTGGCGAGTGTCCTCGGCGGACGGGTCGTTGACCTGCTGGCCGCCGCGCATGTTGTCCACGGCCTTTTCGACCGCGCCCTTCACTGCGCCGGCATCCCGCAAGGCCTCACCAACAGGCCCCTTGTCGTCCAGGGCCGCAAGCACAAAGAGCTCGCTGGAGATGTACTGGTCGTCCCGCTTCTGGGCCAGCTTGTCGGTGACGTTCAGGAGCTTTACCAGTTCCTGGGAGATGTGCACCTCGCCGCCGGTGCCTTCGACAGTCGGGAGCCGGTCGATGGCGTTGCCCAGCGCCGAGCGCAGACGATTGGCGTCCACGCCGGACTGAGTCAGCAGATGACGAACGCTGCCGCCCTCCTGGTCCAGAAGGGCGACCATGAGATGGGCGGGCTCGATGTACTGGTGGTCCTGGCCCACGGCAATCGACTGGGCATCGGCCAGGGCCATCTGGAACTTGGTGGTCAGCTTGTCCATTCGCATGGAGGGCTTCCCCTAAATGATTGAACTCATGGGTATATTGGGCGAATCCGCCGAATTTCAAGGCAGCGGGTCGCCTGTATGAACTGTAGATCGCCCGCGGAAATAATCACGCGCAACCGGCCATCGTGGCCCGGCCCGTACCCACGCTGCAGGCCGTTCCGGCCGTGACGGCTCCGGCGTGCTGGCTTTCGTCGATGCGCGACGCCTTTTCAGGTCCCAAGAGGCCGTATTTAGGGCGGATTTTCCAACACCGATGATCCCTTGGAACTGATTTGGCAAATCTGTCTTCTCGGAGACCTGGTTCGCCCCCGCCGGCACCCCCAGACAGTCGAACGACAATCCCAACCCATTGATTTGGGGAAAATTCAGGCGGTGGGGTGGGCGAGGCACGACCGTTGAGAAGTGCGGGCTTTTTCACAGTCCGACACCCCCTTCCCCGCCTAGACTGACGACCTGACTCGGCAGCCGGGTCCTGAGCGCGTTCTTTGTGGCTGGCTGGTGGACTGAGGCCAGGACTGGCTGGTGGACAGGCACGGACTGGCCAGGACTGGCGGCTGGCTGGTGGACAGGCACGGACTGGCTGGCTGATGGACTTGGCTGGCTGATGGACAGGCACAAGCGGGGCGCCGTCTCGGCCCAGAGCAGCATCGAGGACCAAATGCACCCTATCGAACGCAAAGAGCCGGCCCTTTGGCGGATCGTGGGGGACCCGGCATCCGATCTCTATGGGTTTGTCATCGTTGACGAATTCATCGCCGGCCGGGCCACGGGCGGTATCCGCATTACCGCCGACGTATCCCCGGATGAGGTGGCGCGGCTCGCTCACGAAATGACTCTCAAGTTCGCCTGGCTGCGCCTTCCAAGCGGCGGTGCAAAGGCGGGACTCGTGATAGATCCTCAACTGTCCGAGGGCGATCGGCAGCAACGCTGCCGGGCGTTCGGCGCCGCCATCGGGGATCTGCTCCGAAGTGGCCGGTACGTGGGTGGCCTGGACATGGGCTCAGGCGACCAGGACCTGGTGGCCATCCTGGATGGCGCCGGTGTAGACCATAAGCCGGGCGGATCGGACGAGCCGCCGGCCATTGACTCAAACCTCTTCACGGCCCTGAGCGTCCTGTCATCGATCCACGCCCTGCTCGAGTCCCGAGGCCGGACGCTCCAGGGGTCCGGCATCTTGCTGGAGGGTCTCGGCAAGGTGGGCGGACACCTGATCCAGCTGCTGGATCGAGCCGGCGCGCGAATCGCCGGAGTCTCCACTCGGGCCGGGGCTGTCTATGACCCGTCGGGGTTGGCGGTATCGGAACTGCTGAACCTGCGGCTCCGCTACGGTGATGCCTGCGTGCAGCATGTTCCGGGTCAGCGATTCGAGGACCCGGCGGCTCTCTTTCTTCAGAAGGCTGACCTGCTGGTCCCGGGAGGCGCGCCCGACAGTCTGAACCAGAGCAACCTGGACCAGCTGGCGGTTTCTGCCATTGTGCCGGTGGCGAATATTTCGGCGACTCCGGACATCGAAGACGCACTGCACACCAGGGGGATCGACTACATCCCCGGCTTCGTGTCCAACAGCGGAGGGGTGTTCTGCTGGTATCTCGGCGGACTGTCTCAGGCAGCCAGGGAACAGATCATCCTCGGCGGATTCGCGAACAAGGTGCGCAGGCTCATCACGGCAGCGGACCAAGCCGGCTGCTCCATCGGCGCCATGGCGCGATCCCAGGCAAGACAGAAACTGGAGGCAGCGAAGGACCGGGAGCGCGGGGCCCCCGGGGCCCGGGCTCGCGACCTGCTGCTGAAAATGTCGCCGCGTCGACTCGGCTATGTCCTTGGCTCCCGGCTGCTCGGGCCCGCCTGGGCAGCCCAAGCCCCCCTGCTTTCCCGGTGGTACTTCGATGCCCGCTACTTCCGCTAGGCGTCTGGCGACGACCGTGCCGGCGGCCGGGAGCTGCTGATGGCCGGGGCTGCCATATGGCTTTCGAGGGGACCGGCCAGGGCAGACGGCGCGCAGATCGCTCAGGCGATCGATCCCCTGGCCAACTGCCGGCGCCATGAGTTCAGGTCACCGGACGCTCGTGCCTGGCTGGCAACGCGCACGGGTTCACCCTGCGCCGGGATCAGTGGCTATGAAGACGAAACCTTCCTGGGTCTCCTTGCAGGGGATGTCATTAATCCCGGGGCGCTGGACTGGACCGCGATCTGCCGTGGTCTGCTGACCGAAGATCCCGACCATCGGATCGTGACGGACCTCAGGGGCGCCTTTGCCCTCCTGCTCCTGCACAAGCAGCATCGCGAGCTCTGCGTCGTGACGGATCCGTTCGGCTGGCAGCCGGTCTATGCGGCCTTTCCTGAAGACACGGCCTTCGTTTCCACCTCGCTGGGAGCCTTCTTCGGCAGATCAGACCCGCCCCCGCGGTTGTCCGAGGAGTGGCTTTACGAATCCCTGTTCTTCAATCACGGCATTGGGACACGCACGCCCCTGACAGGCGTTACCCGGATCCCGGGAGGAACGATTCTGCGACACGAGGGGCACACGGGCCGCACGGTCTCGCATCGATACCATCGGCCACCGTGCGCATCCCGGCCACGACGGACAGGCCCCGAGGCGGTGGCTGAGGCCATAGAAGTTTTTCAGCGCGTGGTGCCACGCTATGTGCCGGAAACAGGTCCTACAGTTCTCGGACTCAGTGCCGGGCTGGACTGCCGGGCCGTTCTCGCCGCTCTGCCAGACGACGCAGTGCCCTGCCTGGATTCGTTCACCTACGGCATTCCCGGAACCAGCGAAATCGAGGAGGCTGACGGCATTGCCCGCACGCTCGGGCTCGCGCAGAAGTCAGTGGCCCTGGACGGCGCCTTCGCGTCGGACCTTCCGCGCCTGGCCCGGGAGACGGTGCGCCTCTCCGACGGGCTGCAGAACATCAACCGCTCCCATTTGCTGTTCGTCTATCGGCAGCTTGCCAGAAACGGCCAGCCATATGCGGCACTCCTGACGGGCGTTTCCGGAGACCATATTTTCAGGGACCATCTGGCAAGCACCGGCAATGTGCCTCACATTCTTTCCGCACACGCGGCAGCCATGTGGCGCGACGGACGCCAGCGCCTCGACAAGGACTGTTACGCGGCCATCGTCGGGGAACGCTGGCCCTGCTTCGAAGCGATAATCGAGAATGCGCTGGACACGATCAACGACGAGTACGGCGAGTTTGGCGACCCTCACGCCTACCTTACGTACTTGATGCAAGAAGCCGGTCCCCACTACTTCGGCGGACAGGCCGCGATCGCAAACTGCTTCACGAGTTTTCGAACACCCTATTGGGATCCGGACATCGTGCGCCTGGGGTACGAGCTGGAGTACGCAACGGTCGGGTTTTCCGCATCGAAATCCATTCGGCAGCCTCGGAAGGAGTGCCTTCTTCAAGCCTCCGTGGTCGCCGCAAGCAACACCCTGAGCAGGATCCCTTACCGCCAGCTATCCATCGATGCGTTCACCAAGAACGGCCCTGTCAGCTACCAGCTGGCACGGGCCGGACGAAAGATCCGGCGAGTGGTGACCCGCCGCACGGTGTCGCCCGGAGAGGCGTGGTCCGACTGGTACAGAACGCCTGGGATGGACGCCGAGATCCGCGGGCTGCTGGGCAACGAAAGTCGCATTCGCGATTACGTGGGCGGCCGCTTCGTAGACCGGATCATCGCCAGCACTGATGTGCACTGGATCGGCAAACTCATGACCGCAGAACACACTCTCCGGCTAGTCGAGAACGGCTGGCGCGAGGCCCCGGAGCCGCGCCGGGCCAGCTCGAGGCTGCAGGCCATGGAACCGAGGGCCACCTGGCGACCGACTCCCGCATCAGGCTATTCGGTCGCTCGAAGACAACCCACCGGAGGTGTTGTCTGACAGGTGTTGCCTGATCAGGCGGCCCGCTCCGCCCGGAATGGCACCAAGGAGTCTGTCCGGTTGCCACCACCCTCCGGTTGCCACCACCAGATCTGCGCGCTCGGCACGCAGGGCGTCATCCCATCCAGATCAGGCTGGCCATGCGGCCGCTCAGGCCGTCGCGGCGGTGGGAAAAGAACGCTGTCTCCTCGGTATAGGTGCAACGGTCGCCGCCGCTCACGGTGGTGACGCCAGCGCGGGTAAGCCGGGCCCGGGCCAGCGCATAGAGGTCTGCCAGGTAGCGGTCGCCATGGCCGGCGCGAAAGGCTGACGTGTCTTCCGGGTGGCCAGTAACAAACGCCTCGTGAACTTCGGGACCCACCTCGAAGGCATCCGGACCGATGGCGGGCCCGAGCCATGCCGTCAGCGGACCCTGCGCAGGACCGAGGGCGGCGATGGTGGATTCGATCACGCCCGCCGCCAGGCCGCGCCAGCCCGCGTGGGCCACGGCCACCGCGCTGCCGTCCATCCGGGCTAGGAATACCGGGAGACAATCCGCCGTCAGCACGGCGCAGACTACCCCCGACTGGTCGGTGACCGCCGCGTCGGCCTCGGCCTCCCGGGCGTTCGGGGCGTCCGCCCGCACCACCGATGTCCCGTGGACCTGTTTGAGCCACACGGGTTCCGCGGGCAGGCCCGCGGCGGAAACCAGCCGCTGCCGGTTCGCCGCCACCGCCACCGGATCGTCGCCGACCCGGGCACCGAGATTCAGCGACGCAAACGGCCCGCCGCTCAAGCCGCCGGTGCGTAGCGTCGTCAGCGCCCGCACGCGGCCCGGGGCCGGCCAGTCCGCCTCGATCCACAGGACCTCCGAATCGGACACGCTCAATCCCGGTCCGCTTCAGCGGCGGCCCGGTCGGCTTCCATAACCCGGATCAGGCCGGCCAGGTCGGCGGCCAGGGGCGATTCCCAGCTCGTCTCCTCGCCGCTACCGGGATGGATCAGGGCGAGGCGCCTGGCGTGGAGGGCCTGGCGGCGGAATCGCCGCAGGCTCTCGCCCAGTTCGGGCGTGGCACCCCGAGGTATGGCCAGCCGGCCACCGTAAAGCGGGTCGCCCACCAGCGGGTGGCGAATATGGGCCATATGAACGCGGATCTGGTGGGTGCGGCCGGTGTCCAGCCGGCACAACACGCGAGTATGGCCCCGGTAGCGATCCATTACCCGGTAGTGGGTCCGGGCGGGTTTGCCGGTGTCCCTGACCGCCATCCGCAGACGATCCACGGGATGGCGCCCCATGCTGGCATCCACGGTACCGCCGGCAGTCAGCACCCCGAGACAGACCGCCTCGTATTCGCGGCGCACCTCGCGGGCTTCGATGGCCTTGACGAGCGCTGCATGGGCCGTCTCGGTGCCGGCCACCACCATGACCCCCGTCGTGTCCTTGTCCAGCCGATGCACGATGCCGGCCCGGGGCACGTTCCGAAGCTCCGGGCGGTGGTGGAGCAGCGCGTTCTGCATCGTCCCGTTCGGATTTCCCGCCCCGGGGTGAACCACCAGCCCCGCGGGCTTGTCGATAACCAGCAAGGTGTCGTCTTCGAACAGCACATTCAGCGGTATCGGTTCCGGCGCCGCCTCCGTCCGGGTTTCCGGCTCGGCCCGAAGCAGGACCTGTTCGCCGCCGATGACCGGGTCACGGGGCCGTCGCTCCAGGCCGTCTACGGTGACGCGCCCGGCCAGGATCCAGGCCTTGAGCCGGCTGCGGGAAAAATCCGGAAACAGGGTGGCAAGTGCCTGGTCCAGGCGCTTGCCGGACAGGGCGCCGGGGACCTCGGCCCGGTATTCGAGGGTCTCTTCCGAGGGGGGCTGGCCTGCCATGATGGCCGCGAGTTTACGCTATAATGCCGCGCTTCGCCGGGGCGCCGCCAACCGGCCCATCCGCTGTTAACGCCGCATGTTCCAACGCCGTTTACTCCAACGTTTGCCTTTCCGGACCGCCTCGCTGCTGGTGGTGTTGACATCGATCCTGTTCGCGGCGGGCTGCTCCTGGTTCGGCGGGGACGATGACGTGGTCATCGACCCGGACGAGGACGCGCGGCGCATGTACGAGCGGGCGAACAAAAGCATCAGCGCCGGCAACTGGCCAATTGCCATTCGCTACTACGAAAACCTGCAGGCGTTTTTCCCGTTCTCCGACTACGCCCGCCAGGCGCAGCTGGACCTCATGTATGCCTACTACCGGGCCGACCAGGGTGAACAGGCCATCGAGGAGGCCCAGGTGTTCCGCCGGGAGAACCCGACTCATCCCCGCGTGGACTACACCTATTACATCGAGGGGCTGGTCAACTTCGAGCGCGAACGCGGGCCGATGGAAAAGTTTTTTCGCATCGACCTGGCAAAGCGTCCGTCTGGCGGCCTCATGGAGTCCTTCACCGCGTTCTCCCAGCTCGTGCAGACCTATCCCGACAGTCCCTACGGCCCCGACGCCCGCCAGCGGATGGTGTACCTGCGCAACCGGCTGGCGGAGTACGAAATCTGGGTAGCGGACTACTACGTGCGCCGGACCGCCTATGTGGCGGCGGCGAACCGGGCCAAGTACGTGCTGGAAACCTACCAGGAAACCCCGTCGGTGGTTCAGGCTCTCCAGCTGCTGGTGCGCTGCTATGACGAACTCGAGCTGCAGGAGCTTTCGGCGGACGCCATGAAGGTGCTCGAGGAAAACTATCCGGACGAGGCGTTTGCCTACGGTACGCAGCCCGGCGGCCAGGGCTGGGCGTGGCTTCCCTGGAAGCGCTGAGGGGCTGGCTCAGCCCGGGGTAGCAGGGAGCGCTGACCCGAAAGGGCGGCCGGCAGGGGAAATCAGCGCGGCTCGAACCCGTAGCCCGAGGTTATCGGATAGCGCCAGTCCCGGCCGAACGCCCGGCGGCTGATCCGCACCCCCGGCGGCGCCTGCCGGCGCTTGTATTCGTTGCGCTTGACCAGGCCCAACACGCGGCCCACGGTGGCCCGGTCATAGCCCCGCTCGACAATCTGGTCCACGCTGCAGTCTTCTTCGATAAAGGCCTCGAGAATCGGATCCAGCACGTCATAGGCCGGCAGTGAATCCGTGTCCAGTTGGTCGGGGGCCAGTTCCGCCGACGGGGGCCGCTCGATAATCCGTTCAGGAATGACGGCCGACACGCCGTTGCGGTAGCGGGACAGCTTGTAGACCAGGGTCTTGCTGCAATCCTTGATGGGGGCGAAGCCGCCGGCCATGTCGCCATACAGCGTGGCGTAGCCCACCGCCATTTCGCTCTTGTTGCCCGTGGTGAGCACCATGGAGCCAAACTTGTTGGAGATGGCCATGAGGATGATGCCGCGGGCCCGGGACTGGATGTTTTCCTCGGTCGCATCCGGGCGTGTGCCGGCGAACGGCTCGGACAAGGCTGCCAGCACGGAATCGAAAATCGGCTCGACGGAAATCTCCTCATAGCGCACGCCCAGGCCGTCTGCCATGGCGCGGGCGTCCTCGAGACTGATGTCCCGGGTATAGCGGGTCGGCATCATGACGGTCTGGACCCGGTCCGCGCCCAGCGCATCAACCGCAATGGCGAGGGTCAGCGCCGAGTCGATTCCGCCGGACAGGCCGATCACCACGCCCGGAAAACCATGCTTGGTCACATAGTCACGGGTGCCCAGGACCAGCGCCCGGTAAACCCCCTCCACATGGCCCGGCAGTGGCGCCGGCGTGTGGGGGCCGGCCGGCTTCACAGTGGAGCCATTGGCGTCCCGAACGATGTCCATGGCATACAGGCCCTCTTCGAACATGGGCGCCTGGAACACGATCGTACCGTCGCGGGTCAGGGCCTGGGAGCCGCCGTCGAATATCAGCTCGTCCTGGCCGCCCACCATGTTCAGATACACCAGCGGCAGGCCGGTCTCGGCCACCCGGTCCGCCAGCACCAGCGCGCGGCGTTCGGAACTGGTGGTGTCATACGGCGAGCCGTTGATCGCCAGGAGGACCTCGGCCCCGGCGTCCCGGGCGTCCAGCGCCGGCGGCTTCTCCCAAACGTCTTCGCAGATGGTCAGGCCCAGCCGATGCCCCTTCAGATCCACGACCGTGGGGTCGGTGCCCGCGGTGAAATACCGTTTCTCGTCGAAGACACCGTAGTTGGGCAGGCAGTGCTTCCGGTAGTTGGCGGCCAGTTCTCCCTCCGACACCAGCACGGCGCTGTTGTAGCGCAGCTCGCCGTCGTATTCCGGATAGCCCACCAGGGCGGCGATACCGTTCAGATCCAGGCGGATCCGCTCCAGGGCATCGGCTACCTGTTTGCGCATGCCGCGGTGAAGGAGCAGGTCTTCCGGCGGGTACCCGCAGACCACGAGTTCCGGAAACAGGATCAGGTCCGCGCCGAGTTCGTCCCGCGCCGTTGCCGCAAGCGCCAGCACCCGGTCGGTGTTGCGCCCCACGTCGCCCACCACAGGGTTCATCTGCGCGAGCGCGACCCGAAGAGCGCCCTCGGGCTTTGCGTGCACCGCTCCCACCGGGATTGCCTTGGATGCCTGGCGGGCCATGTTCGGGTCGGGCATGTCGGAAATCGGGCCGGGTACCGGACGTCAGGCGTGAGCCCGGACCGGGCTCAGCCGCCCAGACGCTCGGTGATGGCGCTGCCCAGTTCCGCCGGTGAGCGGACGGTGGTCACGCCTGCTGCTTCCAGCGCCGCGAACTTCTCGTCGGCCGTTCCCTTGCCTCCGGAGATGATAGCCCCGGCGTGTCCCATGCGCTTGCCGGGAGGCGCGGTGACGCCGGCGATATAGGCAACCACGGGTTTGGTCACATGGGCCTGAATGTATTCGGCGGCGGCCTCCTCGTCGCTGCCGCCGATCTCACCCACCATGATCATGCCCTCGGTGGCCGGATCCGCCTCGAACAGCTCGAGGCAGTCAATGAAATCCATGCCGCGGACCGGATCGCCCCCGATACCCACGCAGGTGGACTGGCCGAGACCCGTCTGGGTGGTCTGATAGACGGCTTCGTAGGTCAGGGTGCCGGACCGGGACACGATGCCCACTTTGCCCGGCTGGTGGATAAAGCCGGGCATGATCCCGATCTTGGCCTCGCCCGGCGTGATGATCCCGGGACAGTTGGGGCCGATCAGCCGGCAGTCCCTCTCGGCGAGGGCGGACTTCACCCGGACCATGTCCATGACCGGGATGCCCTCGGTGATGCAGACGATCAGGCCCACGCCTGCGTCGGCGGCTTCCAGGATCGCGTCGGCGGCAAACGGCGCCGGCACGTAGATCATGCTGACCTCTGCACCCGTGCCTTCGACCGCGGCGTGAACAGTGTCGAACACCGGCAGGCCCAGGTGGGTTTCGCCGCCCCGGCCAGGGGTCACACCGCCCACCAGCCGCGTGCCGTACTCAAGGCACTGTTCGGAATGAAAGGTGCCCTGGCGGCCGGTAAAGCCCTGGCAGATGACCTTGGTGTCCTTGTTGACGAGGATGCTCATGTCTGGGTCCCGATGCGATTCAGATGGCCACCGCTTTCTTGGCGGCGTCGGTAAGGTCCGTGGCGGCGATGATGTCCAGCCCGCTCGAGGCAAGCAGTTCGCGGCCCTTGTCCACGTTGGTGCCCTCGAGGCGCACGACCACCGGCACCTCCACACCCACTTCCTTGACGGCGGCGATAACGCCCTCGGCGATCAGGTCGCAGCGCACAATGCCGCCGAAGATATTGACGAGGATCGCCTTCACGTTCTTGTTGGACAGGATCAGCTTGAAGGCCTCGGCCACCCGCTCGGCGGTCGCGCCGCCGCCCACGTCCAGGAAGTTGGCCGGCTCGCCACCGTGTAGCTTGATCAGGTCCATCGTCGCCATGGCCAGGCCCGCGCCGTTGACCATGCAGGCGATGTCCCCGTCCAGGGACACGTAGTTGAGATCGTGGGCGCTGGCCCGGTTCTCCATCTCGTCTTCCTGGGACGGATCACGCCATTCCCGCAGCTTGGGCTGCCGGAACAGGGCGTTGTCCTCGATGTTGATTTTGGCGTCCAGGGCGACCACATCGCCGTCGTTCGTCACGATCAGCGGATTGATCTCCACGAGGCTCGCGTCGCGCTCGATGAACAGCTGGTAAAGCGCCTGGACGATCTTGACGAACTGCTTGATCTGGTCGCCTTCCAGGCCGAGACCGAACGCCAGCCGGCGGGCCTGGTAGGGCTGCAGACCGGCGGCCGGATGCACCGCCACGGTAAAGATCTTTTCCGGCGTTTCGGCGGCCACTTCCTCGATGTCCATGCCCCCGGCGGCCGAGGCCATGAACACCACCCGCTCCTGGCCTCGGTCCACAACCAGGCTCAGATAGAGTTCTCGAGCGATGCCGGAACCCGCCTCGACGATCACCGCATTGACCGGCAGGCCCTCGGCACCGGTCTGCGGGGTCACGAGGGTGGAGCCCAGCATGGCCTCGGCGGCTTCACCCGCTGCTGCGGGGGTTTCGCAGAGCTTGACGCCCCCGGCCTTGCCGCGGCCGCCGGCATGTACCTGGGCCTTGACGACCCAGATGTCTCCGCCGATGTCCTTGGCGGCCTTGGCCGCATCGTCCGCGGTCCGGGCGGCAATGCCGTGGGGCACCGGGATGCCGTATTCCGAGAAAAGCTGTTTTGACTGGTATTCGTGAAGATTCATGCCGGCTCCAACGTGCGGCTGGTGGGCAGGAAACCCGGCGGACAAGAACCCGCCGAAGTCGGGGCGCGTATTTTGGGCCAATCGGCCGCATTAGGCAAAAGCGTCTTGCTCCGGACCCGGCGGCTCTTCAGAATGAACCGGGCCGCCGGCCGCCGAACCGGTTTTCTGATCCGGATTTCACCCAGCTCATGGTCCATCGCAACTTCCCCTACATATGTCGACCGTCACCCCCCTGATCGAACCGGGCCCACCGGACATCACCGCCCCGGAGTTTTCCTGGCGGGTGCTGCGGCTGCTCAATGTCTTCCGGATGCTGGCGGCGATCTTTCTGCTGGCGCTCTTTCTCTACCCGGAGAAACCCCATCTCATCGGCCAGGCCCGGCCGGAACTGTTCTTCGCCACGACGCTGGCGGCCTTCGTGTTTGCCGCCATCAACGACTTCGCGGTCACCCAGCGCTGGCCGTCCGTCAGCGCGCAGATCCTGATCCAGGCCGCGGTGGACATCGCGGTGGTCAGCCTGCTGGTGCACGCCACCGGATGGGGGACCGGGCTCGGCAACCTGCTCGTGATCACCATCGGCGCGCTGGGGCTCATCAGCTCCAGGCAGCGCTCGCTGACTCTCGCGTCGGCCGCAGCGCTCGCGATGCTGGCCCAGCAATACCTGCTGGTGGCCAGCGGTGAAGCCACGCTGGACTCGATGATGCCGGCCGGTGTGCTGGGCGCCATCCTCATGTTCATCGGGCTGGCGGTAAACCCGCTGGCGCGGCGGATCCAGGAGAACGAGGCCCTGGCCCGGCAGCGCAGCGTGGACCTGGAAAACCTGGCCCAGCTGAACCAGTACATCATCCAGAACCTGCGCGAAAGCATCATCGTCGTGGACGGCGACGATCGCATCCGCCTGATGAACCAGGCAGCCGCGAAGTACCTCGGTACCGACGCCACCCGGCGCGGCCTCCATCTGAAGGACGTGTCCCAGTACCTCTCCGATTACGCCGCGCTCTGGCGCCGGGAAGGCACGAGCGAGACGCCGCCGGCGTTCGCCGCCGCCGACGGCAGCACGATGATCAATCCCTACTTCGCGCCGATTGGCCGGCCCCGCAGCGGCGCCATCCTGATCTTTCTCGAAGACGTTTCGGTCGTGGCGGAGAAGGTCCAGCAAACCAAGCTGGCGGCCCTGGGCCGGCTGTCGGCGAGCATCGCCCACGAGATTCGTAACCCCGTCGGCGCGGTGAGCCACGCCGGCCAGCTGCTCGCGGAGTCCGAGCGGCTGGGTGAGAGCGAGCAGAAGCTGGCCGGCATCGTGGTGGCCAACGCCAAGCGCGTCGGCAAGATCGTGGACAATGTGCTGCAGCTGTCCAGACGGGAAACCACGCGGCCGGAGCGCCTTGATCTGCCCGAATGGCTGATCCAGTTTCGTGCCGAATTCGCGGCCACGATGCAGTTTCCCGAGTCCGCGCTCGTGATTGAAAACGCCGATCCGGAGCTGGAAGTTCGCATGGATCGGGATCATCTGCACCAGGTGCTATGGAACCTCTGCGAAAATGCCGTGCGCTACGGGATGCCGAAGGCTGGCGAAGACGGCGAACCGGGCGGCACGACCATCGCGATCCTGATCGAGCTGGTCAGCGGCCGCCGGGCCGGGACCAGCCGGCCGTTTCTGGAGGTACGGGATCGGGGGCCGGGAGTCCCGACCGAATCCGCCGACCGGATCTTCGAGCCGTTCTACCGGGGCCGCAGCGGCGATGGCGGCAGCGGCCTGGGCCTGTTTATCTGCCGGGAGCTGTGCGGCTCCAGCGGCGCCGCGCTGCTCTACGAGCCCAGGGAAGGCGGTGGCAGCGTATTTCGTATTATCTTTGCCGATCCCCAGCGCTGGGAGGCGTAGTGTCAACCAGGAAATCCAAGAGCGATACGGCGGCTACCGACAGGGCCAGGGTGCTCGTCGTCGACGACGAGCCCGATATCCGGGACCTGCTGGCCATGACCCTCGAACAGATGGACCTGGCTCCCACGACGGCCGCTGACCTGGGCGAGGCCCGGGAACGGCTCAGCGAAACCACCTTTGACCTTTGCCTGACGGACATGCGCCTGCCGGACGGCGACGGTCTCGAGCTCGTGGAGTGGATGCAGGCCAACAGCACCGGAACGCCCGTGGCGGTCATCACCGCCCACGGCAACGTGGAATCCGCCGTGCGGGCACTGAAGCTCGGCGCATTCGACTTCGTGTCCAAGCCCCTGGACATCGGCGACCTGCGCAAGCTCGTGGCCACCGCGGTCCGCGTTCGCGGGGCGTCGCCGGACGAAGCCGGCGGCCTGATCGGATCTTCGGCCACCATGGAAAGCGTACGCCGCATGGTGGGAAAGGTGGCCCGCAGCCAGGCCCCTGTGCACATCTGCGGCGAGTCCGGGACCGGCAAGGAACTCGTGGCAAGAATGATCCACGATTCCGGGCCGCGGGCCGACCGGCCCTTCGTGCCGGTCAACTGCGGCGCCATCCCCTCGGAACTCATGGAAAGCGAGCTGTTCGGTCACACGAAGGGCAGCTTTACCGGGGCGACGGGGGACAAGGAAGGGCTGATCCTCACCGCCGAGGGCGGCACGCTGTTCCTGGACGAAATTGCCGACCTGCCGCTGCACATGCAGGTAAAGCTGCTGCGGGTCATCCAGGAACGCAGCGTACGGCCCGTGGGGGCGGTGAAGGAGATTGCCGTGGATGTGCGGTTTTTGTCCGCTACCCACAAGGACCTGGGCGAACTCGTGGCCGAGGGAGACTTCCGGGAGGATCTCTATTACCGGATCAATGTTATCGAGCTGCGGGTACCGCCCTTGAGGGAGCGCAGCGAAGACGTGCTGGAGCTGGCCAGTTTCATGCTCAACAGGCTGGGGCCCCGGATGGGCCTGTCCCGCACGGAACTGACTCCCGCCGCCCGCGAAGCCCTGAGGAGCTACCACTTCCCCGGCAATGTCAGGGAACTCGAAAACGTCCTCGAGCGGGCGCTGACTCTTTGCGACGACGGCGTCATCGACGCGGACGATATCCAGCTGCGCACCGGCCCCGCGCCGGGGGGCGGGGCCGGACCGTCGCCCGCAAGCCCCGGCGGCCCCCTGGGCAGCCAGCTCGAAGACATGGAGCGCGACGCCATCGTCAAGGCGCTGGAGCAGACCCGCTACAACAAGACCCAGGCGGCAAAACTGCTGGGCATCAGCTTCCGGGCGCTGCGCTACCGGATCAAGAAGCTGGGACTCGAATAGCGGCCCCGAATGACCGGAACCTGCGGATCATCTGGCCCCAGTGGCAACGTGATGGGGTCCTTGGGATCCCTTTTGGGGCCGGCAATCTTCTCGGCAACCCCGGCCGATAGCGGTTCCGGCCACCCGGATTGCCTCTTTCGGGAAAAAGACTGACGCAAATTGTCAGTTCCTGACCCGACCAGCGGCAGGCTGACGCATTTTCCCGACAGGCCCGGGAACCCGAAAAACAACTAAAAACTTATAAATTTCATCAGCTTGGAATAGCCGAGCCAAGAGTTGGCACGGCCCTTGATACATCCCCGGCACAGGCGAGTCATCGCCGTGTGACCCAACGAACAAGACTTTTCTCTTAGGGAGACGACAAGTGAACGACATTCGCAGCAAGCAGCAGGGTTTCACCCTCATCGAACTGATGATCGTGGTCGCGATCATCGGCATCCTGGCCGCCATCGCGCTGCCCGCCTACCAGGACTACCTGGTTCGCTCGCGTGTTTCCGAGGGCCTGGCCCTGGCCGCTTCGGCCAAGTCCACGGTGTCCGAGAACGCCTCTTCGGCGGTTGCCGACCTGGGCCAGGGCTGGGACTTCCCCGCCGCCGGTACCGAGAACGTTAACGCCATGGCCATCACGGCTGGTAACGGCGAGATCGCCATCACCATGAACGCCAACGCCAAGGACGTGGCGCTGACCCTGACGCCGACCGCCAGCGGCGCCGCGCTTGCCGCTGGCACCGTGCCGGACGGCCCGATCGAGTGGGCCTGCGCCGTTAGCGCCGCTACGGACAACAAGTACGTCCCGGCCAACTGCCGCATCTAAGGCAGGAACCATCGAGTTCAAGGAAGAAACTGGCAAGGATCGCCGCGGGCGCGCCCTCTTTACGAGGGCGCGCTCTTTTTCGTTCCGGCCAACGCTTTCCCTGCCGCCTTCGAGATCACGGACAGGACGAATAATCAGGCGGAGAACCTCCGAAAGAACACGTGGAAGCGAGATCCGGTTCACGTATTGTTTCAGGGGCTTTCCCTATATTATGGTCAAGTCCGAGGCCCCGGCAGAGGGCCCGGCAAAGGGATCGGTCGCCCCGGGAACCCCGGACCGCGGGGCCGACGGTCCGGCGACCGTAAAGACAGGGCTTGACCGCCCGGGGATACGCAAGGGACTGAACCCGCCATGGCCGTAACCGCTCTGAAAACCTCCCTTACGGGGCTGCCTCGCCGCCTGGTCAAGGACGGTATCATCGACGAGTCGGCCATGACTCAGGCCATCGACGACGCCCGCGAGGACAAGACACCGCTGGTCGCCTGGCTGGTCGCCAAGAACCTGGCCGACGCCCGGGACCTGGCCCAGGCTGCCGCCCAGGAGTTCGGCGTGCCGGTGCTGGACCTGGAAGCGGTAGAGATCGACCTGGAAGCGGTCCGCTCGGTAAAGGCCAAAGTGCTGGAGAAGCACTCGGTCCTGCCCCTGTTCCGGCGCGGCCGCAAATTGTTCATCGGCGTCTCTGATCCCACCAATCTCCAGGCGGTGGACGACATCCGTTTCCAGACCAGCCTGTCGGTGGAAGCGGTCATCGTGGAGGAGGACAAGCTCAAGGAGCGCCTGTCCAAGAGCCTGGAGGCCGTGGATACCTCCATGTCGTCGCTGGACGACGAGGACTTCGATCTCGACAGCCTGGAGACCAGCGACGAGCTGGAGACCTCCGACGACATTACCCGCGACGACGTGGAAGACGCTCCCGTCGTTCGCTTCGTCAACAAGGTCCTGCTGGACGCCATCCGCAAGGGCGCCTCGGATATCCACTTCGAGCCGTATGAGAAGGCCTACCGGGTGCGGACCCGGCTGGACGGTGTGCTCAAGGAAGTGGCCCGGCCGCCGTTGGCCCTGTCCACCAAGGTCACCGCCCGCATCAAGGTCATGGCCCGGCTGGACATCGCCGAGCGCCGGGTGCCCCAGGACGGCCGGATCAAGCTGAAGCTCTCCCAGAACCGCTCCATCGATTTTCGCGTCAACTCCTGTCCCACGCTGTTCGGGGAAAAGGTGGTGATGCGAATCCTGGATCCGTCGTCGGCGAAGCTGGGCATCGACGCCCTGGGCTACGAGGAATTCCAGAAAAAACTCTACATGGATGCCCTGGCCAAGCCCTACGGGATGATCCTGGTCACCGGCCCGACGGGCTCGGGTAAGACGGTATCGCTGTACACCGGTCTCAATATCCTCAATACCGAGGACCGGAACATTTCCACGGCGGAGGATCCGTCGGAAATCAACCTGCAAGGCATCAACCAGGTCAACGTGAACCCCAAAGTGGGGCTGACTTTCGCGTCTGCCCTGAAAGCGTTTCTGCGCCAGGATCCGGACATCATCATGGTGGGTGAGATCCGTGACCTGGAAACGGCGGAGATCGCCATCAAGGCCGCCCAGACGGGCCACCTGGTGCTCTCCACCCTGCATACCAATGACGCTCCCAAGACCCTGACCCGGCTGGTGGACATGGGGGTGAAGCCCTACGCCATCGCCTCCACGGTGAGCCTGATCATCGCCCAGCGGCTGGCGCGGCGCTTGTGCAACAACTGCAAGCAGCCCAAGGACATCCCGGAGGAAGCGCTGATCAAGGAAGGCTTCGAAAAAGAAGACATCGAAGCGGGCATTACCGTCTATGCGCCGGTGGGCTGCGGCTCCTGCAACGATGGCTACAAGGGCCGGGTGGGCATCTACCAGGTTCTGCCGGTGACCGAGGCCATCGGCCGGATCATCATGGAAGGCGGCAACGCCATGCAGATCGCGGAACAGGCCGCGCGCGAGGGGGTCTGGGACCTGCGCCGCGCGGGCCTGGAAAAAGTCCGCTCCGGCATGACGGGCCTCGAAGAAATCAACCGGGTCACCATCGACTGACGGAACCCCCAACAGGACCCTTACCGGAGCCCAGGGAATTGAGGGCACCGGTGCGGAGAACGACAAGGAGCGACGCACCCCCAGGCGTCACGAGAGGAACGAACCATGGCCGAGAGCACGGCAACCATCGCCGGCAAGCAGTATCCGTTCACGTGGGAAGGCAAGGACGCGCGAGGCACCGCGGTCAAGGGCAAGCTCGTGGCCACCAGCGAAGCGGCCGTGCGCGCCAGCCTGCGCCGCCAGGGACTGGTCCCCACACGAATCCGCAAGCAGAGCAGCCTGTTCGCGGCCCGGGACAAGATCACGACGGAAGACATCGCCATCTTCAGCCGCCAGCTGGCGACGATGATGAGCTCGGGCATTCCGCTGGTGCAGGCCTTCGAAATCGTGGGTTCCGGCCATGACAACCAGGCCATGCAGCGGCTGTTGCTGGCCGTGAAGCAGGACCTGGAAGGCGGCGTGACCCTCGCCGACGCCCTGTCCAAGCACCCGGTACACTTCGACGACTTGTACGTGAACCTGGTGCAGGCCGGCGAACAGGCCGGCGCGCTGGAAACGCTGCTGGACAAGATCGCCACGTACAAGGAAAAAACCGAGGCGATCAAGAAAAAGATCAAGAAGGCCCTGACCTACCCGATCGCCGTGGTCGTGGTCGCGGTCATCGTCTCGATCATCCTGCTGATTTACGTGATTCCGACGTTCGAAAATATCTTCAAGGATTTCGGCGCAGACCTGCCGGCCTTCACCCGCATGGTCATTGACCTGTCCGTATTCATACGAACGAAGGGCTGGCTGCTGCTGCTGGGTATCGGCGCGATCGTGGGGGCGTTCGGCTACACCTACAAGCGGTCCCGGAAGCTCCGCACCTTCATGGACCGGATGACCCTGAAAATCCCGGTCCTCGGCGCCATTCTGCGCAAGGCGGCCATCGCCCGCTTTGCCCGCACCCTGTCCACGATGTTCGCCGCCGGTGTGCCGCTGGTCGAGGCCCTGGAGTCGGTGGCCGGCGCCACGGGCAACATCGTGTACGAAGATGCGGTGCTGGCCATGCGCGACGAGGTGTCCACGGGCCAGCGCCTGCAGCGCGCCATGGAGGCGACCGACCTGTTCCCCAACATGGTCATCCAGATGGTGGCCGTGGGCGAGGAAGCCGGCTCCCTCGACGAGATGACCGCCAAAGTGGCGGACTTCTACGAGCGGGACGTGGACGACGCGGTGGACAACCTGTCCAGCCTGATGGAGCCGCTGATCATGGCCGTGCTCGGCGTGCTGGTCGGCAGCCTGGTCGTCGCCATGTACCTGCCGATTTTCAAGATGGGCAGCGTCATCTAGACGCGCCCGCCGGACCCGCGCCATGCTGGACACCCTAGCCGAGGCCTTCCGGGCCTCGCCCACCCTGTTTATCGGTTTCGGTCTGGTGCTGGGCCTGGTGGTGGGCAGCTTTCTGAACGTCGTCGCCCTGCGACTGCCGGTGATGCTGAAACACAGCTGGCGGGAACAGTGCGCCGCGCTGATGGCCGGCGACAGTGACCAGGACAGCACGGCACGAGGGGCAACCGAGGCTGACGGCGAACCGCCGATGACCCTGTCCCGGCCCCGCTCGAGGTGTCCGTCCTGCGGGCACGCCATCCGCGCTTATGAGAACATCCCGGTCCTGAGCTGGCTGTTCCTCCGGGGCAAGTGTTCGTCCTGCGGAACCCGGATCTCCGTGCGTTATCCGGCGGTTGAACTGGCCACCGGCCTGCTGACCGCCGCCGTGGCCTGGCACTTTGGCTTCGGCGCCCAGGCCTTTGCAGGCTTCGCCCTGACCTGGGCGCTGGTCGTACTCACGGTGATTGATTTCGACACCCAGCTATTGCCCGACAGCATCACCCTGCCCCTGCTCTGGCTGGGACTGGCGCTGAACCTGCCAGACGGCGAGCACCTGTTCGCCACCCTGGACAGCGCGGTGATCGGCGCAATCGCCGGCTACCTGTCCCTGTGGAGCGTCTATCATCTGTTTCGCCTGATCACCGGCAAGGAAGGCATGGGCTACGGCGATTTCAAGCTGCTGGCTGCACTCGGCGCCTGGCTGGGGTGGCAGATGCTGCCGCTGGTCATCCTGCTGTCCGCGGTCGTAGGCGCCGTCGTGGGCATCACGCTCATGGTCGTCGCCGGCCGGGACCGGCAGATTCCGATTCCCTTCGGCCCCTATCTGGCGGCCGCTGGCTGGATAGCACTGATCTGGGGCGAGCACATCACCGGCGCTTATCTCGGCGCGGCCGGACTGCGCTGAGATGGAGCGGCTGCCCTTCCAGCAGCCGGGACTCCGCGTCGGCCTGACCGGCGGCATCGCCTCGGGAAAAACCCGCGTCGCCGACAGCTTCGCCGGCGCTGGGGCCGTGGTCATCGATACCGACCAGCTCGCTCGCGACGTCGTTGCACCGGGAACCCCGGGCCTTGCCCGCATAGCCGAAACGTTTGGCGCGGCCGTGTTCGACGCCGAGGGCGGCCTGGACCGGGCCGCGATGCGCCGCAGGGTATTCGCGGATCCCGACGCGCGACGGACGCTGGAGGCCATTACCCATCCGCTGATCCGCAGCGCACTGGTGGCGGAGTCGGACCGCCGCGACGGCCCCTACCAGATTCTCGTGGTGCCCTTGCTGATCGAGGGCGGACTGGACGCCAGCTGTGACCGGGTGCTGGTCGTGGATGTCTCCGAGGAGACCCAGCTGGCCCGGCTGCTCAGACGCGACGGGGAAACGCCCGCTGGCGCCCGCGCCATTATCGCCGCGCAATCGAGCCGGGCTGCGCGCCTGGCCCGGGCCGACGATGTGATCGTCAACGAAGGTTCCCTTTCGGACCTGGAAGCCAGCGTCGTTCGCCTCGACCGTTATTACCGGGAAATCGCCGCATCAATGGCCGAAAATTCGGCGGCGGGACCGGGGCCCGCCCGGCGCGCTCCTGGCCTGCGTTTGCCGGACTGACGGGACCGTAGGACAATACCCCTGTGAATGCCCCCGCCCACAACGTCACCGCCGCGCTCAACGCCGGACCGATCATCCAGTACGAGCAGCCCCTTTCAGAGCGCATGCGCACGTTTCTGCGCCTGGAATTCCTGGCGGAACAAGCCCGCCACCACGCGGACGGGGAATCGCCCTGGTCCAGCCGCGCGGCCATCGGCAGCCTGATCGAGATTCTGACCATCGTGACCCGCAGCGACGTGCGCGGCGAAGTCCTGAAAGAACTCGAGCGACAGGGCTCTCGGTTGTCCCGCTACGCATCCACGCCCGGGGTGGACCGGGAGCGACTGGAGAGCATTCTCGAGCAGGTTGCGGAACTGCGCACCCATCTGAACGAAATGGGCGCCAACTACACCCTGCCGCTGAAGGACTCGGAATTTCTCTCCGCCATCCGCCACCGCAGCGCCATCCCGGGCGGAACCTGCGAATTCGACCTGCCGGACTTCAAGCACTGGCTGAATCTCCCCCATGGCATCCGCCACGCCGACTTCGAGGGCTGGTTCAGGATCCTCCGGCCCCTTTGCGAAGCGGTCGAGGCGCTCTTGTGGATGACCCGGGAATCCGGCCCCGGCGGAGCGGTCACCGCGCCCCGCGGCATGTTCCAGCACTCCATGGACCGCAGCGACGCTGCCCAGCTGGTACGGATCGGTTTGCCCGATGGCAGCGAGCTGTTCCCCGAAGTGAGCGGGGGTCAGCACCGCTTCACCATCCGGTTCCTGAGCTGGGCCGGCATCGAAGTCCGCCCGGTCCAGGTGGATCGGGACGTGGAATTCCTGCTGGCCTGCTGCTGAGTTCGCTCAGGTTGTCGCGGTGGGGAGACCATTGACCGTCGAATGCCCGACCTGTGGCGGTCCCGTCGAATGGACGGAGAGCGCCCGCTGGCGGCCCTTTTGCAGCGAGCGCTGCAAACTGATCGATCTCGGCGCCTGGTTCACGGAAGAACGGGGGATTCCCGGCGAGGACGCCCCCGAAGCCGAACGCGACGACGATCCGGCCTGACCCCCCTGAGTCCTGGCCTGCCGGTCCTGGCCTGCCGCGCTGCCGAGTTCGGCGTGGCGCCATAAGCTGCTTCCTCCTCGCCCGGCCGGCGTCGACCCGAAAGCCCTCGGAACGGGACTACCGGCTCGGGGAGCTCCCGAATCCACGGATACCCGCGACGCCCTGCGCGCCGGCGTCCCAGGCGGCCTTCAGATCCCCGGGCCCGAGCCCGCCAAGCGCGTAAACCGGCATCCGCACGGGGGCGACCCAGGCGGCAAACTGTTCCCACCCGAGCGGCTCGGCGCCGGGGTGAGACCGGGTCGGCCGGACGGGGCTCAAAAACGCATAGTCGGCGCCAGCGGCAGCAGCCCGGGCCAGCTCTCGGGGACTGTGGCAGGACGCACCGATGAGGCCGGCCGGCCGGTCCATCCCGGCGAGTGTTTCCAGGAACCGGGCCGGAATATGCAGGCCATCGATGAGACCCGCAGACAGCAGGTCCAGCAACCGGGAATCGAGGCCGTTGACCACGAGCCTCCCACCGGCAGCCCGGCACCGTGGCGCGACCTCACGAGCGACCTCTGAAAGACGGCCTGGGTCCAGCACCGGGATTCGCAGCTGGACGACCCCGGCCCCGGCGGCAACCAGGGTTTCAGCGCGGCCGGCCAGGGCATCCGCGAGGGACCGGTCCACCGGCTCGTGACCGGATGATGCCTCGTTCGCCTGCGTTTCAGCGCCACCGGTAATGGCGACCATTGGCGGCAGATCCAGGGCCGTGACGATGGGACGGTCCGCAGGCAACAGCCCCTGGCGATCCAGGTCACCGATGGCGCACCAGGCGATGGCCTGGCCGTCGAGACCGCGGGGCTCCCCCTGCCACCGGTCCACCCGCCAGACATCCAGGTCGACGATCCGGTCCGGATACTCGTGGGTAAAGCGAATAAGCGGCCGGGCCGCCTCGAGGCGCACGCCGAGCTCCTCGACCAGTTCCCGGGCCAGCGCGTCGATCCGGGACTCTCCGGGGTCGCGTTTGCCGCCGGGAAACTCCCAGCCTCCGGCAAGGTGCTTGCCCGGAGGGCGCTGGGCAACGAGAACGCGCCCGTCCCGGGCCACGAGCGCGCCGGCGAGAACGTGGATGCGAGGCAGGCTCACCCCCCGGACCGGTGAAGAACGCCGGCGTCGGTGGCCGGCGTCAGCTCAACCGGCCGTGGCAGTGCTTGTACTTCTTCCCGGAACCGCACGGGCACGGCTCGTTTCGCCCCACCTTGCGCGTATCGCGGACAAACGGTTCGGGAGCCTCGTCGGGGGTGGCTCGGGCGGCGGCCGCCGGGTTCGACACCGGACCCGCGGCCACGGGACCATCGGTGCCGGTAGCAGCGGGCGCCTCGGCGTGCTGGAACTTCATCGCGGCTTCCTTGCGGCGCTCGCGCTCCAGGGCCTCGACTTCCTCCTCGGTACGGATCTGGACCCGCGACAGGATGCTGATCGTGTCGCGCTTCACGCGGTCCAGCATATCGCTGAACATCTCGAAGGCTTCCCGCTTGTACTCCTGCTTCGGGTTCTTCTGGGCGTAGCCGCGCAGATGAATGCCCTGGCGCAGGTAATCCATGGCGGCCAGATGTTCCTTCCACTGCATATCCAGCTGCTGGAGCATGACGGCCTTCTCGAAGTGCCGCATGACCGGCTCGCCGATGGACTCGGTCTTTTCCTCGTAGCGGCGGGCGGCTTCTTCCAGCACGCGGGCGGCGATGGGGTCGGTGGTGAGGGAATGATCGTTTTCCACCCAATCCGCCACGTCGGCGTCGATGCCGAACTCGCTCTCCAGCGTGTTCTTGAGACCGGGCAGATCCCACTGCTCCTCCACGCTCTGGCGGGGGATGGAACTGGCCACGACGTCCGCCAGGACTTCCTCGCGCACGCCAACGACGATGTCCGCCACGTCTTCGAGCTCCATGAGCTCACGACGCTGCTGATAGACGACCTTGCGCTGGTCGTTGGCCACGTCGTCGTAGTCCAGCAGCTGCTTGCGGATGTCGAAGTTGTGGGCTTCCACCTTGCGCTGGGCGCGCTCGATCTGGCGCGACAACAGACGGCTTTCGATGGCCTCCCCTTCGCGCATGCCGACCCGGGACAGCAGGGCCTTGGTTTTCTCCGGCTCGCCGAAGATCCGCATCAGATTGTCTTCCATCGACAGGTAGAAGCGGCTGGACCCCGGGTCGCCCTGGCGGCCGGAACGGCCACGCAGCTGATTGTCGATCCGTCGGGACTCATGGCGCTCGGTGCCGATAATGTGCAAACCACCGGCCTCGAGCACCGCGGCATGGCGCTTCTGCCAGTTTTCGCCCGCCTCGGCGCGCACGACCTCGTCGTCGGCTGGCAGGGCCGCGAGGTAGGCCTCGAGGCTTCCGCCCAGCACGATATCGGTGCCGCGGCCGGCCATGTTGGTCGCAATCGTGATGGCCCCGGGGCGTCCGGCCTGGGCCACGATCTCCGCCTCGCGGGCATGCTGCTTGGCGTTGAGCACCTCGTGCTTGAGCTTTTCCTTGGTCAGGAGTTTCGACAGCTGCTCCGAGGTCTCGATGGACGTGGTGCCCACGAGTACCGGCTGGCCGCGTTCCGAGCAGTCCCTGATGTCCTCGAGGATGGCCTGGAACTTGTCGTTGACCGTGAGATAGACCAGGTCGGCCCGGTCGTCCCTCACCATGGGCTTGTGGGTGGGGATCACGACGACTTCCAGCCCGTAGATCTGCTGGAATTCGAAGGCCTCGGTGTCCGCGGTACCGGTCATGCCCGAGAGCTTGTCGTACATGCGGAAATAGTTCTGGAAGGTGATCGAGGCCAGGGTCTGGTTTTCCTGGCGCACCTGGACCCCTTCCTTGGCCTCGATGGCCTGATGCAGTCCGTCGGACCAGCGGCGGCCGGGCATCGTGCGACCGGTGAACTCGTCCACGATAACGACCTCCCCGTCCTTCACGAGGTATTCCACGTCCCGATGATAGATGGCGTGGGCCCGCAGAGCCGCGTTCAGATGACTCATCAGCTGGATGTTGCGGGCGTCGTAGAGGCTTTCGCCCTCTTGTATGAGGCCCATGCCGGACATGAGCTCTTCCACACGCGCGTGGCCGGCCTCGGTCAGGTGGGCCTGCTTGGTCTTTTCGTCCTTCGTGAAGTCGCCCGGGCCGTCTTCCTCGGTCTGGAGAGTCAGCTTGGGCACCAGTTGATTAATACGCTGATAAAGCTCGGTGCTCCCCTCCGACGGGCCGGAAATGATGAGCGGCGTCCGAGCTTCGTCGATGAGAATCGAGTCCACCTCGTCCACGATGGCAAAGGCCAGCTCGCGCTGTGCCCGCAGGTCGATGGAATGGGCAAGATTGTCCCGCAGGTAGTCGAAGCCGAACTCGTTGTTGGTCCCGTATGTGATGTCCGCGGCATAGGCGGCGCGCTTGGTTTCCGGGTCCATGCCGGCGTGGATGACCCCGACGGTGAGCCCCAGGGCCTCATAGACCGGACGCATCCATTCGGAGTCGCGCCGGGCCAGGTACTCGTTCACCGTGACGATGTGTACCCCCAGGCCGGGCAGGGCATTGAGATAGGCCGGCAGCGTCGCGACCAGGGTCTTGCCCTCACCGGTGCGCATCTCGGCGATCTGGCCCTCGTGGAGCACAATACCGCCGATCAGCTGGACATCGAAGGGCCGCATGGCCACCGCCCGGCGGGCCGCCTCGCGACACGCTGCAAAGGCCTCGGGCAGCAGGTCCTGGACCGTCTCGCCCTTCTCCAGGCGCTCGCGAAACTCGGCCGTCTTGCCCTTCAGCGCCTCGTCGTCGAGGGCCTGAAAGCTCTCCTCGAGACTGTTGATCCGCTTGATTCGCTTGTCATATTGCTTGAGCAGCCGCTGATTACGGCTGCCGAAGATGCTGGTGAGAATATTCGCCACCTGGGAACCTCGTGTTAGGCGTCGACCGTCCATTCCGAACGCTCGCGCCGGGCTTTGTGCCTGCGCGCCACGACGGCCCGCCGGCGATGATCAACATTCACCCGTCCACGGCCACGGACAGGCTGCGCTCCGGGTTCTGACCGGGCGCAAAAGCGGGTATTTTACGGGACGGCCCGGGGACGGGGAACCGCCGGGATCGATTGGCCCGCCGGACAGCGGCTCGCGGGGCCCTAGCGTACGTATTTCAGCGGGTTGACCTTCTTGCCGTCCTTGAGCACCTCGAGGTGCACATGGGGTCCCGTGGAGCGGCCGCTGGATCCCATCAGCGCGATGGCTTCACCCTTGTGAACGGTATCGCCGACCTGCACGAGGTTCGTGTCGTTGTGCCCGTAACGGGTCACAAGGCCGCTGCCGTGGCTGATCTCGATCATCTCGCCGTAACCGAAGCGCTTGCCGGAGAATGTGACGACGCCTGCCGCCACCGCCAGCACGTCGGAGCCCGCCGGCCCGGCGTAGTCCACGCCGTGGTGAAAGGCCTGGCGTCCGGTGAACGGATCGGTGCGCTTGCCGTAATAGGACGACAACCAGCCGGTCCGGATCGGCCGGCCCTCGGGGCGCGCGGCATCCCGGACCTGGCGGCTGGTCAGCACGTCCTCGAGAACATCCAGTTGCCGGGAGCGATCGGAGAGCTGCCTGGACAGGGAATCGATGAGTTCGTCGATATCGGTTGACGACACGGCGGCCTCCATGGCCTCGGTGTCGGGTCCGCCCTGAGCGGGCAGACTGTTGAATTCGAATTCGCCGTCGTCGAGCTTGGCCACCGTGACCAGCCGCTCTCCCAGGGCGTCCAGCCGAATGACATGAGCGTTGAGTTCGCCGATCTTGGCCGCCAGGGCGGCGAGATGGCGCTGGGCCTCCTCGCGAACGTCCGCCAGCTCGGTTTCGTGAACCGCCAACTCGCTCTTCATGGCCACCACGGCCTCGGCCGGGTCCTTGGAGCTGGCCAGGCGGCCGCCGGCGAAACCCAGGCCGACCAGGCCGGCGAGGACGGCAACGACGGCCCCGGCGGTCAGCGCGCGCGGCCGGCCCCGGGTGAAGTCCACCTGCCGCGAACGGCCGTCTTTACTTGTAACAATGACTCGCATTCGTCGTTCCTGCTCCCTTCGGGTCACACAGGGTCCGGCGTGAAGTCGAAGCGTACCTGGAAACTCGGCGACCGCGGACCCGGTATCCGTCCCGGGGCGGTGGGCCTTGTGTAGACTCCTGGCAGCTCCGCTGTCATAGGCCGAAACCCTTAGACCGGTGGCTTTGCGCCTGTCGCCTTTCGGCGACGTTGCCTTTTACAGTGGCGCCACTATGCAGCAAAATCAAACCCTCGACAAGGCAACCAGGTCACATTCCATGCCCTCCCGCCGAGCTCCCGGACCGGTTCGACTGGGGGACCTCCTAAAGGGTTCCCGGCTCGGCGATATCGTTGAGCGGGCCCGGGAAGCGGAGTCCCTGACCTGCCGAGTCCAGCGCCTGCTGCCCAGCGAGCTTGCGGCCCACGTCGTGGGCGCCAGCCTGGATGACGGACGCCTCGTGATTCTCGCCGACAGCTCGGCGTGGGCCGCGCGGCTGAAGTTTCACGCCCGCGACCTGATCGAACCGCTTCGATTGGTCTGCGATACCGATATCCGGAAAACCCACGTCCGGGTCCACCGGGGCTTCGCGATCTGAAGCCCCCCGGAGACTATCGATCGGCCTAGGCCGCCACCGGCGACGCGTACGAGATCGGCGACTGGGCGACGTCGTCGAAGGTGACCACTTCCCAGGCATCCTGCTGGCTGATCAACTCTCTCAGCAGCGCATTATTCAGGCCATGACCTGACTTGAACGCGCTGAATTCGCCAACAAGGCTGTGCCCCATGAGATAGAGATCGCCGATGGCGTCGAGAATCTTGTGGCGCACGAACTCGTTTTCGTATCGAAGGCCGTCATCGTTCAGGACCCGGTAATCATCCAGCACGATGGCGTTGTCAAGGCTCCCGCCCTGAGCCAGGTTCATGTCCCGCAGCATCTCCATATCCCGCATGAAGCCGAAGGTACGCGCCCGGCTGACCTCCCGGAGGAAGGATGTCGAGGAGAAATCCATGGACGCACTCTGGAGATGACGCTTGAACAAAGGATGATCGAACTCAATCTCGAAATTCACCTTGAACCCGTCGAAGGGATCAAAACGAGCCCATTTGTCGCCGTCGGTCACCTCCACCGGCCGGCGGATACGCACGAACCGCTTGGCGGCGTCCTGCTCCTCGATGCCGGCGGACTGGATCAGAAACACGAACGGCCCCGCGCTGCCGTCCATGATGGGCACTTCAGACGCACTCAGGTCCACGTAGACGTTATCGATGCCCAGCCCGGCCAGGGCCGACATCAGGTGCTCCACAGTCGCCACCCGCACCCCGTCCCGAATAAGGGTCGTCCCCAGGGTCGTTTCGCCCACGAGCTGGGCGTCCCCGGGCACGTCCACCGGCTCGGGAAGATCCACCCGCCGAAACGTCACGCCGCTGTTCGGAGCCGCCGGACGAAGGGTCATGTAGACCTTTTCTCCGGTATGCAGACCGACGCCGGTCGCCCGGATGGAGGTCTTCAATGTGCGCTGTCTAACCATATAACGGCCTCGCGGGTCGCCCCTGTGGATGAGGGCCGGCCTCGGCAAATCAAGTACCGAACTGAAAACCTTCTTCCAGTTCAAGAGGTTACCCCCCAAGCCGGGCCTTTTACTGGCCCGAGTCGCTGCGTTTTACGGCGCGCAACCGCGGCGAAGCCGGGAATCTTAGCAGCCAGATCGCGCCCGGTTAAGCCCTTTCAGTCAGCCTGTCGCCGGAGAAAAGCGGGAATGTCGAGCAATTCCTCGTTCTCATAAGAACCCCCGAACTCCTGTCCGACCGCCCTGCGGCGCTGGATTGCGGGCCGGTCCAGGTCGCGGTAATCCGGTTCGCGGCCGGCGCTGGCGGGCCGGGGGTTCGCCGTACGCACCACGCGCACTTCCGGCTGCTCCCTGCGCACACCGCTCTGACCCAGCCCCGTGGCCACGACCGTCACCCGCATCTCGCCCTGCATCTCGGGATCGATCACGGTCCCGACCACCACGGTGGCGTCATCGGAGGAGAATTCCTTGACCGCCTTGCCGACCTCGTCGAATTCGCCGATGGACAGGTCCAGGCCGGCGGTAACGTTGACGAGGATGCCCCGGGCGCCGGCGACGTTGATGTCTTCCAGCAACGGGCTGGCAATCGCGGCCTCGGAGGCTTCCCTTGCACGGTCTTCGCCGCTGCTGACCCCGGTGCCCATCATTGCCATGCCCATTTCCGACATCACCGTGCGGACATCGGCGAAGTCCACGTTGATCAGGCCCGGACGGGTGATCAGGTCGGCAATGCCCTGGACCGCGCCCTGGAGCACCTGGTTGGCGGCACTGAAAGCGTCCAGCAGGGTCGTGTGGCTTCCAAGCACCGTCAACAACTTCTCGTTGGGGATGGTGATCAGGGAGTCCACGTACTTGGTCAGCTCGGCGATCCCCTGCTCGGCGGTATCCAGGCGCCGTCCGCCTTCCATCACGAAGGGCTTGGTGACCACGGCCACCGTCAGGATGCCCAGCTCCCGGGCAATCTGCGCGACCACCGGGGCGGCTCCGGTGCCGGTTCCGCCACCCATGCCGGCGGTGATAAACAACATGTCACTGCCCTCGATCACCTCGAGGATCCGGTCCCGGTCTTCCATGGCGGCCTGGCGGCCCACCTCGGGATTGGCGCCGGCGCCGAGACCCTTGGTGATGTTGCAGCCGATCTGCAAGGAGGTCCTGACGCGGGAATTATCCAGCGCCTGGGCATCGGTGTTGGCGCATATGAACTCCACGCCGTCGATCCCCGAATCCATCATGTGCGCGACAGCGTTTCCGCCACCGCCCCCGACTCCCAGAACCTTGATCACGGCGTTCTGGCTATAGGCATCCATCAACTCGAACATGGGCTGAATCTCCTCTCTAACAGTTCAGCGGCACCCGGCACTCGAAAACACAGACAACTCAAAAATTCCCCTGGAACCACGCCTTCATGCGTTCCCAGACTTCCCGAAGGCTCCCCGACATGGGCGCCTCGGACGTTCGATTGGTGTGATCCTGCTGGCCAAAGAGCAGGAGACCCACACCAGTGGCATGGATGGGGTTGCGCACCACATCCACGAGGCCGGTCACGTGCTGAGGCATACCCAGCCGCACCGGCATGTGAAAAATTTCCTCGGCCAGCTCGACGGCGCCTTCCATCTTGGAGCTGCCGCCGGTCAGCACGATGCCCGCGGCGATCACGTCTTCGAAGCTGCTGCGGGCCAGCTCGTCCCGGACCAGGGTGAACAGTTCCTCGTAGCGGGGCTCGACGATCTCCGCCAGCGTCTGGCGGGCCAGCCGTCGCGGCGGCCGGTCCCCCACGCTGGGCACCTCGATGGTCTCGTCCGGGTTGGCCAGCTGGGACAGGGCGCAGGCGTACTTGATCTTGATCTCTTCGGCGTAGTGAGTGGGTGTACGCATGGACACTGCGATGTCGTTGGTGACCTGGTCGCCGGCAATGGGGATCACCGCGGTATGGCGGATCGCGCCACCGGAAAACACCGCGATATCGGTGGTCCCGCCGCCGATGTCCACGATGGCCACGCCCAGCTCCCGCTCGTCCTCGGTCAGCACGGAGTAGCTGGAGGCCAGCTGCTCCAGCACGATGTCTTCCACCTGCAGGCCGCACTTCTGCACGCACTTGACGATGTTCTGAGCCGCGCTCTCGGCACCGGTGACCATGTGCACCTTGGCCTCGAGGCGTACGCCGGACATCCCGATAGGCTCGCGTATGCCCTCCTGGTGATCGATCAGGAATTCCTGGGGCAGAATGTGGAGGATCTTCTGGTCCGCCGGGATCGCCACCGCCCGGGCCGCGTCGATCACGCGATCCACGTCTCCGGCTGCCACCTCCTTGTCCCGGATCGCCACGATGCCGTGGGAATTCAGGCTGCGAACGTGGCTGCCGGCAATGCCGGTATACACGCTGTGGATCTCGCAGCCGGCCATCAGCTCGGCCTCCTCCACGGCCCGCTGAATCGAGGCGACCGTGGACTCGATGTTGACCACGACCCCCTTCTTCAGACCCCGGGAAGGATGGCTGCCGATACCGACCACCTCGATACCGCCCTCCTCGGTGGATTCACCGACGATGGCGACTACCTTCGATGTGCCGATGTCGAGGCCCACAATGAGGCCGCGTGCGGATCGTTTAGACATCTGCCTTTGTTTCCTTAGCCTTGCCGTTGTCGTCGTCGCCGCTCG
Source organism: uncultured Gammaproteobacteria bacterium (assembly GCA_963842955.1). GTDB lineage: Bacteria > Pseudomonadota > Gammaproteobacteria > Steroidobacterales > XN24 > JARFQW01. The sequence continues at coordinate 75,184 of CAWJIJ010000001.1, read as the reverse complement.
CCCATCCGATGGCGAAGCCGCGGCTGTAACGCAGGTCCACGTAGGCCACCTCGGCCATGCGGTCGGTAATCAGGGGAGCGGCATAGAGTTCGAAGCGCTCCAGCCGCTCGGCCACGGCCTCGCGTCCGATGCGCACTTCGACCCCGCCACCCAGGGTGAATCGCCAGGCTCCACGGGCATCCAGACTGAGGGCGTCCAGGGTAAAACCCGCCTCAGTCAGCATGTTGCGCAGTTCCAGGTAGCGCTCGGCCACGGTCGTCTGGCTGCCCTCCGGGCCGCTCAGCTCAGGCAGCTCCATGGGCACGTGGCGAGCATGCTCGACAAACAGCTCGCCCCGGGTGTTGAGCAGACCGTCGTCTCCCCAGCGGGCAGCGGGCACCTGCTCGATGATGCGAATGTAGAGGGTGCCCGGCCAGCGCCGGCGGACGACGACCTGGTCCACCCAGTCGATGTCCTCGATGCGCTCGACCACCGAGTCCAGGTCGACACTCAGGAAACCCGCTTCCTGGAGATCGCCCACGGCGGCCTCCACCTGGATGACCGGCACCCGCTCGAACGAGCCTTCCACGGTCACCGCGTCGATGGGACGATCCAGGAAAAGTACCGCAAGCCAGACGATCGCCGCGACGGCGACGATCAGCCCGAGGCCCGCCGCCGCACGCCGGAGATGCAGCAGTAACCGGCTGGCGGCCGACGGCCCCCTCGCGGCTTCCTTTGCGGCTTCCTTCGAACGACGTTTAGCCACCGGCGGCCTCCCGTTTCGTGAAACTGGTCTCGAGCACACGCCAGGCCAGGTCCTCGAAGCCGATGCCGGCTTCCCGCGCACCCATGGGTACGAGGCTGTGGCTGGTCATCCCGGGAATCGTGTTCACTTCGAGGAACCGGGGCTGGCCGTCGTCGGGAAGCAGGAAATCCACCCGACCCCAGCCCGACGCACCCACCGCATGAAACGCCGTGAGCGCCTCGGCGGCGAACGCGGCCTCCGCCTCGGGCGCCAGCCCCGCGGGACAGAAGTAGCGGGTGTCGTCGGCGAAGTACTTCGCCTCGTAGTCATAGAAAACCCGCGGCGTCTCGATGCGCACCATGGGCAACGGCGTTCCCTGCAGGATCGGCACGGAGTACTCGCCCCCCGTGACCCAGGCCTCGACAAGAACCGTCGAATCGAAACCGCGGGCCGCCTCCCATGCGGGGACCAGGTCGGCAGCCTGCTCCACCCTGGCCATGCCCACGGAAGACCCCTCGCGGGCGGGCTTGACCATCAGCGGCAGACCCAGGCGCTCGATGATGCCCGGCGCCTCGTCCGCCGACTGCATGATGGCCCACCCGGGCGTCTCCAGGCCCCAGGCGCGGAACAGCTGCTTGCTGCGGAGCTTGTCCATGGCGATGGCAGACCCGGCAACCCCGCTTCCCGTATACGGCAGTCCCAGGGTCTCGAGCGCACCCTGCATGGCCCCGTCTTCTCCGCCGCGTCCGTGCAGGGCAAGCCAGATGCGGTCGAAGCCCCCCTCGGCCAGCAGCCCCGAGAGCCCGGCCGCCGGGTCCAGCCCGTGGGCATCGATGCCCTTGTTCTGCAATGCGGAGAGCACGGCGTTGCCGGTCAGCAGCGAGATCTCCCGTTCCGCGGAGGTGCCGCCCATGAGCACGGCCACCCGGCCGAAAGCCGCCGGGTCGGTGACGGTGCTGCGTTCGGGAAAGCGCGTCATGAAGGCTCTCCGATCACGCGGACCTCGGCCTGCAGAGTCACGCCATGCACCCGCGAGACGGTGTCCGCCACCTCCGTGACGAGGCGCTCGATATCCCGGGCCGAGGCATCGCCGGTATTGATAATGAAGTTGGCGTGTTTCTCGGAAACGCAGGCGCCGCCGATACGGTGACCCTTGAGACCGGCCGCCTCGATAAGGCGGGCGGCGTGATCCCCGTCGGGGTTGCGAAACACGGACCCGCAGCTGGGCAAACCGATGGGCTGGGATTCCTTGCGGCGCACGAGCAGATCGCGAATCGCCTCGTGCGCGGTCGGCGTCCCCGGCCGGAAACACCAGGTCCGCCGACAGGAACCACTCTCCGGCCGGCCCGTCCACGTGGCGATAGCCGACCGTGTACTCGTCGGCCCGGCGCAGATGCTGCACGCCTGCCCGATCCATGGTCCGCACGGCGGTCACGTGGCGCCAGGTCTCGCCGCCGAACGCCCCGGCATTCATGGCCAGCGCGCCACCGAGAGTTCCAGGTATACCGGCAAAGAACTCGCCCGCGCCGAGTCCCCAGCGGGCGCAGCTTCGGGCCAGCTTCGCACAGGCAACGCCGGCCTCCGCATAGACCGTGTCGTCACCGGCCTGCTCCAGCCGCCCAAGGACGCCGTGGGTCGCCACGACCACGCCACGCACGCCGCCGTCGCGAACCAGGAGATTGCTCCCCAGGCCGACCCAGTGGACCGGAACGTCAACTGGCAGCCCGGCGAGGAATGCACCGAGGTCATCCACATCGGCTGGCTTGAACCACACATCCGCCGGCCCGCCAACTCGCCACGACGTGTGCCGGGCCATGGGCTCATCCCGGCGCAGGTCGCCGCGAACGTCGGGGAGGCGCTCGGCGAGGCCGTTCATGAAGCCTCTCCCGGCTGTCCGCCCCGGAACTGGTCCGGCAGCGCCGCTGCTGCCGCGCCGATGCTGCCGGCGCCGAAGGTCACCACCAGGTCCCCGTCTTCGAGCACGCCGGGCAGCACGCCCGGGAGGTCATCCAGGTCTTCCAGGAACACCGGCTCCACCCGGCCGCGAGAGCGGATGGCGCGGGCCAGGGAGCGGCCGTCGGCTCCGGCAATCGGCTCCTCTCCCGCCGGGTAGACCTCGCAAAGCACGAGGGCATCGGCGTCGGACAGGACGGCGGCGAAATCATCCAGGAGGTCACGGGTCCGGGTGTAACGATGCGGCTGAAACACGACCGCCAGCCGGCGATCCGGCCAGGCGCCCCGCAGGGCCTCCATCGTGGCGGCCACCTCCCTGGGATGATGGCCATAGTCGTCCAGCAGCAGCGCCCGGCCCCCCGCCCATACGAGCTCGCCCATGTCCTGCATTCGGCGGTCGATACCCTCGAAGCCGTCCAGCGCCGCGGCTATCGCCGCGTCGGGAATCTCCAGCTCACGGGCCACGGCAATGGCCGCCAGGGCATTCTGAACGTTGTGACGGCCGGGCAGGTTGAGTTCGACGGCCAGCGGCGGATGACCGTCCGCAGCAACCGCGGTGAAATGCGCCTTGCGGCCGGCCTGGCGGTAATCCGTCGCCCGGAGATCCGCCGCTTCGGCAAAGCCGTAGGTAATGACCGGCCGGGCGACTTCCTCGACCAGGCCGGCAACTCCCGGATCGTCCAGGCAAACCACGGCAAGGCCGTAGAACGGCAGGTTGTGCAGAAACTCGATAAAGCTTTGCCGCAGGCGGCTCACGTCGCCGCCGTAGGTCGACAGGTGATCGGCGTCCACGTTTGTGACCACGGCGATCACCGGCTGGAGGTGCATGAACGACGCGTCACTCTCGTCGGCTTCCGCAACCAGGTAGCGTCCCGAGCCCAGCCGCGCGTTGGCGTCGGCGCTCTTGAGCCGCCCGCCGATCACGAACGTGGGGTCCGCACCGCCCTCGGCCAGCGCGCTGGCAACCAGGCTCGTCGTGGTGGTCTTGCCGTGGGTGCCGGCGACCGCGATGCCGTAGCGAAAGCGCATCAGCTCGGCGAGCATCTCCGCGCGGGCCACGACCGGTATGCGGCGCTCGTGGGCCGCGACCACCTCCGGGTTCTCCGGCGAGATGGCGCTGCTGATCACGACCACGTCGGCATCGCCCAGGTTGCCGGGCTGATGCCCCACACTGATCCGCGCACCGAGATTTTGCAGGCGCCGGCTGACCTGGCTCAGGCGAAGGTCCGAGCCCTGCACTTCATAGCCGAGATTCAGGAGAACCTCCGCAATACCGCTCATGCCCGCGCCTCCGATGCCGATCAGATGGATGCGGCGGATTCTGCGCATGCGGTCAGCCACGGGCAGCCTCCAGCCGTCCGGCGTCCAGGCAGGTCTGTTCGATCTCGGCAAGGGCGGCGGGTCGCGCCACGCTGCGGGCGACCTCAGCCATTTCCCGCAGTCGGGGACGATCGGACACCAGCGGTTCCAGCAGCCCGCGAACCCGCGCCGGATCCAGCGTATGCTCGGGCGCAAGCAAGGCCGCCCCCGGATCCACCAGGTAACGGGCGTTGAGGGTCTGATGGTCGTCGACCGCGGCGGGAAACGGGATCAGGACAGAGCCGAGGCCCGCGGCGGCCAGTTCGGACACAGTCAGTGCGCCCGAACGGCACAGCACGAGATCCGCCCAGCCATAGGCCTCCGCCATATCGCTGAGGAACGGCTGAACGTCCGCGACGACACCGGCCGCCGCGTAGCCGGCCTTCGCCGACTCGTGGTGCAGGGCTCCCGCCTGATGGCGAACCACCGGACGGATCGACGGGTCCATGCCGGCCAGGGCTTCCGGCAACAGCTGGTTTATTCGCAGCGCGCCCTGGCTGCCACCGAGCACGAGGAGCCTAACCGGCCCCTCACGTCCGGCCATCCGTTCCGCCGGCGTGGGCAGCGCGGCGATTTCGGGGCGCACGGGATTGCCCACGGCCCGCGCGCGGATCGGTGCGGGAAAACTTCCGGGAAAGGCTTCGAGAACGTTGGCAGCAAAGCGCGCGAGAATACGATTGGTCATGCCCGCGACCGCATTCTGCTCATGGACCACGAGGGGCCGACGGGTCAGCCACGCGGCAAGACCACCGGGGCCACTCGCGAAGCCGCCCATCCCCAGGACCATGGCCGGATCCACACGCCGGATCACGCCCGCGGCATGCCGGACGGCCCGGGCTATCCGCAGCGGCGCCGCCAGCCGGGTGCCCAGGCCCTTGCCCCGAACGCCGCCGACATCGACCCACTCCACGGGGAACCCGGCCTCGGGCACCAGCCGAGCTTCCAGCCCGGTGCGCGTTCCCATCCAGGTCACGTCGATTCCGCGCTCCCTGAGCGCCGATGCCACCGCGAGCGCCGGGAACACGTGTCCGCCAGTGCCACCCGCCATGACCAGGACGCCGGGGCCGCTCACGGGGCCCGCCTCCGGCGCCGGTTGCCGCCCTGGTCGGCCGCCCGGGTCTCGTGACTCAGCCGAAGCAGGAGACCTACCGCCGCCATGCAGACGATGAGGCTGGATCCTCCGTAGCTGACCAGGGGAAGCGTCAAGCCCTTCGTTGGGAGCAGGCCCATGTTGACGCCGATATTCACAAAGGCCTGGGCCCCGAGCCACACACCCAGACCGAAGGCGAGACTGGCGTGAAACACCTGTTCGCGGGCCGCCGCCGCGGCGGCGATGGCGAACGCGCGCCAGAGCAGGATGGCGTAGAGCAACAGCATGATCACGACGCCGGCGAGGCCGAACTCCTCGGCGAAAACCGCGAACACGAAATCCGTGTGGGCTTCCGGCAGATAGAACAGCTTCTGAACGCCCGCGCCCAGGCCGACGCCGAACCACTCGCCACGGCCGATGGCGATCAGCGACTGGGTGAGCTGGAAGCCCGCGTTGTAAGGATCGGCCCACGGATCCATGAATGACGTAAGACGGCGCAGCCGATACTCGGAACCCATGGCAAGGACGCCCAGTGCAGCGGCGGCCAGCACCATCATCACGATGAAGTACCGGGGCTTGACGCCGCCCGCAAACAGCACGGCCAGCGCTGTGGCCATGAGGACCGTGGTCGCGCCGAAATCCGGCTGTGCCATCAGCAGGACGCAGGCGGCAATGACAAAGCCCAGCGGGCGAAGAAAGCTTTTCAGCTCGGTCCGCAGGGCTTCCTGGCGGACCGCGACGTAGCTGGCGAGGTACAGGAGGATCATCAGCCGCGCCGGCTCGGAAACCTGCAGACCCACCGGGCCCAGGGTCAGCCAGCGAACGGCACCGTTCACTTCCCGGCCTACGCCCGGAAGAAGCACGGCGACCAGAAGGACGAAGGCGCCGGTCAGCAGCAGGTACCGGGCCCGGATCCAGTTCTCCGAGGGTACTCCGAGGCAGAAGGCCGCAGCGGCAAAACCCAGCGCCATGAAGATCAGCTGGCGCACGAAGTAGTAGAGCGGCTCGCCGCTCGCGCGGTCCGCAATGGCAATCGACGCCGAAGCCACCAGGACCAGGCCAAGACCGAGCAGGGCCAGGGTTGAGACCAGCAGCCAGCGGTCCCAGAGAAAGGCCGGCTTTACGCGACCGGGCCGCGGTGCGGTTGCCGCCACGCTCATGGAGACACCTCCCGCGCGAGACGGGCGAAGCTGTCGCCCCGCTCCCGGTAGTCACGAAACATGTCCGTGCTGGCACAGGCCGGCGAAAGGAGGACCACGTCCCCGGGCATCGCCAGCCCGGCGGCGGCTTCAACGGCCTCAACCAGCGTGCTGACGCACACGACCGGCGCCACGCCGGCCAGTACCGCCTCCAGGCGGTCCGCATCCTTCCCCAGCAGCACGGCGGCCTTGATTCGTCCGCGGGCGGCGTCGGCCAGCGGTGCGAGATCCGCATCCTTGGCATCACCGCCCGCAATGAGAACGATAGGCATATCCAGGCCGCTCAGCGCCGCGGCTGCGGCGCCGACGTTCGTTGCCTTGGAATCATCGACCCAGTCCACCCCGCCGGCGCTGTGAATCCTGCGCATGCGATGCGGCAAACCCGTGAATTCGCGGGCAGCATCAACCATCGGCTGCATCGCCAGGCCCAGGGCGTCGCCTACCGCCATCGCCGCCAGCACATTCGCCAGATTGTGGCGCCCAGCAAGCGCAAGCTCGGCGGCGGCCACGAGACGCTCACCGCCCCGGCACAGCCAGCTGTCACCGGCATCATCGGACACGATGCCGAAATCCCGCTCAGAGAAAGGCGCATCCATTCCGAAGGTCACCGTCTGAACGCCGGCCGGGGCCAGGCCCGCGGCGAGGGGGTCGTCGCGATTGGTGATCGCGAGTTCAGCATGATCGTAGATCCGCGCCTTGGCCGCCGCGTAGCGCTCCAGCGAGCCGTGGCGGTCGATGTGGTCCGCGGAGAGATTCAGCACGACGGCCGCCTTCGCGCGCAGGCTGGCGGTCAGTTCCAGCTGGAAGCTGGAGAGTTCGAGCACGTAGAGATCAGGTGCCGGCTCCGCCAGCAGGTCCAGGGCCGGAGTACCCAGGTTTCCTCCGGCAAGCGTCGATCGACCGGCCGCCTCCGCCATCCGGGCGACGAGCGTCGTGACCGTGCTCTTGCCGTTGGATCCGGTGATCGCGGCAACCGGGCGACTCACCGCCCGGGCAAACAGTTCGATGTCGCCGACCACGGGAATACCGGAGAGCCGCGCCGTCACGATGAGCGGCTCCTGCAACGAGACACCGGGCGAAACCACGAGCTCCGAAACCCCCTCCAGCGCATCGGGATCCAGGCGGCCGAAACGCGTTTCGGGGCGGTTAGCCAGGGTTTCCAGGACCGCGCGCTCCGGAGGAACATCGCGGCTGTCCGTAACCCGCAGGGGACACCCGCGGCCGTCCAGCCAGGTCACGCAGGAACGCCCCGTCACGCCCAGGCCCACGACGAGCCGGAGACCGGCAGAGGCGTGCTGGATGTCGTGTTTGCGCGCCATGACGGTCATCGGATCTTCAGCGTCGCGAGGCCGACGAGCACGAGCACGACGGTGATGATCCAGAAACGCACGATCACCTTCGGTTCGGCCCAGCCCTTGAGCTCGTAGTGATGGTGCAACGGCGCCATCCGGAAGATCCGCCGGCCGGTCAGCTTGAAGGACGCGACCTGGAGGATCACCGATACCGTCTCGACGACGAAGACACCGGACATGACGAAAAAAACGATTTCCTGGCGGACGGCTACCGCGACGGTTCCCAGCGCGGCGCCGAGTGCCAGCGCGCCCACGTCGCCCATGAAGACCTGGGCCGGATAGGTGTTGAACCACAGGAAACCCAGCCCGGCGCCGAACAGGGCAGCGCAGAAGACCAGCATCTCGCCGGTACCGGCGATGTAAGGCATGCCCAGGTAACCGGAAAAATTCACGTTGCCGATCACATAGGCGAACACCCCGAGCGCTCCGCCAATCAGGATCGACGGCATGATCGCCAGCCCGTCGAGGCCGTCGGTGAGGTTCACCGCGTTGCTTGAGCCGACGATAACGAGGTATGCAAGAACGACGTAGCCGGCCCCCAACGGAATGGCGAAGTCCTTGAAAAACGGCACCAGGAGGGCGTGTTCCACAGACGGGTCTTCGGCGGTGGCAAAAAGAAACACGGCCGCCGACAAGCCGGCCACCGACTGCCACAAGTATTTCCAGCGAGCCGGCAGTCCCCGGGTATCGCCGACCACGAGCTTCTTGTAGTCGTCGACGAAGCCGATCGCTCCGAACGCCAGGGTGACGACCACGACGGTCCACATGAAGCGGTTGCCGAGATCAGACCACAGCAAGGTGCTGACGATGATCGCCACCAGGATCAGGGTGCCGCCCATTGTCGGCGTACCCGCCTTGGGAAGGTGCGACTCGGGTCCCAGCGCGCGAACGTTCTGACCGATCTGGTGGAAACTCAGGCGGCGAATCATCCAGGGGCCGACGAGCAGGGAGATCAGAAGCGCGGTCAGTGCGCCCATGATGGCTCGCATCGTCAGGTAGCTGAAAACGTTGAACGCCGACTCGAACCGGGTCAGGTACTCGGTGAGGATCATCAGCATGCTGCGTCCTCCGCCGCCCCGCGCGCCGTCTCCAGAGCTTCGATCACGCGTTCCATGCGCATGGAACGTGACCCTTTCACGAGCAGGTTGACGTCGGCATCGAGGGATTCCGCGAGCGCGGCCACGAGATGGGCCGGATCGTCGAACATGCGGGCCCCTTCGCCGAAGGCCTCGGCGGCGTGACGGCTGAGCTCGCCGACGGTAAACAACTGCTGCACACCCCGATCGCGGGCATACCGGCCAACCTCGGCGTGCATGTCCGCAGCCCCGGGACCAAGCTCACCCATGTCCCCGAGCGCGAGGAACGCCCGGCCCTCGAGCTGGACAAGAAATTCCACGGCTGCGCGGACGGCCTCGGGATTGGCGTTGTAGGTGTCGTCGACCAGCCGCGACCCGCCCAGGCCGGCGCGTATCTGGAGACGGCCAGGCGGGGGGCGCACGGACTCCAGTCCCAGGCGGATCTCAGTGCGGGAGTGTCCCGCCGCATGGGCGCCGGCCGCCGCGGCCAGCGCGTTCAGGGCATTGTGCCGACCGGGCAGATGAAGCGTCAGATCCAGCTGGCCAAACGGACCGGTGATGCTGAGGCGCTGGCCTCCGGCGCCGTCGGCAACCGGCTCCGGGCAGGTCACGTCCGCCGAGCCAAGGCCGAAGGTCAGCACGGGGCGGGCGCCCGCGAACTCCCGCCAGAGCGGCGCATAGACGTCGTCGGCGTTGATTACGGCGGTGCCGCCGGGCCCAAGACCCAGGAACAGTTCACCTTTCGCTTGGGCGACCCCTTCAATACTGCCGAAACCCTCCAGGTGGGCCGGACCCGCCATGGTCACGATCCCGACATCCGGCGCCCCGATGGCGGTCAGCCTCGCGATCTCTCCGGCGTGATTGGCGCCCATCTCCAGCACCACGCGGCGGTGATGACTCGAAAGGCGAAACAGGGTCAGCGGCAGGCCGATCTCGTTGTTCAAATTGCCCTGCGTGGCAAGAAACGGCCCCGCCTGGCCCGCAATCGCCGCCAGCATTTCCTTGACGGTCGTCTTGCCGGAGCTGCCGGTAACCGCGATCACCGGGGCGCTGAAGCGCCGCCGCCAGGCCGCGGCCGCTTTTCCGAGGGCCGAAAGGCTGTCCTGCACGCGAATAAACGACTGGCCGCCGGCGTCGCCCCGCTCGCCGACCGCGACGGCGGCGCCCTGGCGGAACGCCTCGGGGAGGAAGTCATGGGCGTCGTAGCGGGGTCCGCGAAGCGCGAAAAACGCCTGCCCCTGGGCAAGCTGGCGAGTATCCGTCGTTGCGCCGGCGAAGTCGCCGTCGGCACCGTCGAGCTGGCCGCCGGTAACATCGGCCAGCCAGCGAATGCGGCCGCCGATCAAGTTCGTGCCTCCAGGCTTTCCCGGACCACGGCCTGGTCGCTGAAGGGCCGGCGCACGTCGCCGACGATCTGGTAGTCCTCGTGACCCTTCCCGGCAATAAGAATCACGTCGGCCCGGGCAGCCTGGCGGATGACGAGCCGGATCGCGTCGGCCCGGTCGTGCTCGATGCGGGCGCGGGCGGGGTCTTCAAAGCCGGAACGGATCGCCTCGACGATCCCGGCGGGGTCTTCACCCCGCGGGTTGTCGTCCGTCACAACGACGAGATCTGCCAGTTCTTCCGCGATCCGCCCCATCACCGGCCGCTTGCCGGGGTCCCGCTCGCCGCCGCAGCCCATGACGCACCACAGGCGGCCCCGGCAGTGCACCCGGGCAGCCGCAAGGGCCTGCGCGAGGGCATCGGGTGTATGCGCGTAATCCACAACGACCAGCGGCTGCCCGTCGCTGCCGAAGGATTCCATTCGCCCGGGCGGCGCGGGCACACCGGCCAGACTGTGGACGGCCCGGCCAGGCTCCAGCCCGCAGCCAAGCAGGACCCCGAGGGCCAACAGCAGGTTGTCGGCGTTGAAGCGGCCCAGCAGCGGGCTCTCGAGAGTCAGCGCGCCCCAGCTTCCGCCGATGTCCAGGGTCAGGCCGTCGGGCCGGATATCGACACGGCGAAGACTCAGGCGGCGCCCCGGGGCCAGCGCGGGAACGTCCGCGGGGCCGACGGTGATCAGGTCCACCTCAGCGGGCATCCGGGCCGGCAGGGCGCGGCCGAACTCGTCGCCGGCGTTGACGACGGCCATAGCCAGCCCGGGGGCCTGGAACAGCTTTGCCTTCGCATCACCGTAGCGCGTGAGGGTCCCGTGGTAGTCCAGGTGTTCCCGGCTGAGATTCGTGAAGGCGGCCGTCCGGAAGCGCACGCCCGCCACCCGGCGCTGATCCAGCGCGTGGGAAGAGACCTCCATCGCCGCCCAGCGGGAGCCGGCGTCGCGCAGACCCGCGAGCGTGCGGTGGACCTCCACCACGTCGGGCGTCGTGAAGCCCGACGGCTGCAGGTCGCCCGGGCGGCCGCTGCCCAGGGTGCCGATGAGGCCACAGGACTCGCCGGCAGCTTCCAGCGCTCGGGCCAGCAGCCAGGTCACCGTGGTCTTGCCGTTGGTTCCCGTTACGCCGAGCACGCCCAGCCCGGCCGAGGGTTCGCCGAAGAACCGGTTCGCCAGCTCGCCCAGCCGCTCCCCCAGGCCCGGGAGCGGAAACCCTGTGATCCCGGCCGCAAGCCGTGGCTCGGCCCGGCCCGGCACCGGTTCCCAGACCACGAAAGCGGCACCGGCCGCCAGCGCGCGGTCGAGATGGTCGAGCCCATGTCCGTGCATGCCGGACACCGCGAGAAACAATCCGCCCGCACGAACATTCCGGCTGTCCATTGCAATATCCGGAACCGGCGTATCAACCAGAGATTCCGGAACACCCCGTTCGAAGAGGCGTCCCAGTGTCATCATGCTGTCGGCGCGTGCGGGCATGCTCATGGCCGCTCCGCTGCCTTTGCGAGGGTGCCCACCGGCCGGGCCCCGCTGGTGTCGTCGGGAGGAATGCCGAGTATCCGCAAGGCTCCGCCCACGACCACCGAGAAAACGGGCGCCGCCACCGCGCCGCCGTAGTAGGCCCCCGCCGATGGCTCGTCCACCATGACCACGGCGGCGATTTTGGGGTCGGAAGCCGGCGCGAGGCCGGCGAAAACCGCGATGTAGCGGTCATCCGCGTACCCGCCGGCAGTGGACTTTCGGGCCGTGCCGGTCTTGCCTGCCACACGGTAGCCGGGAATCGCCGCAGCCGGCGCAGTGCCTTCCGGCGACACAACCGTCTCCATCATCGCGAGCACCGCCCGGGCCGTTGCAGGATCCAGGACACGGCCGGTGGGCTGCGGCGCGTTGGCCGCCAGCAGCGTGGCGGGAAAAACCTGCCCACCGCTGCCGAACAGGGCATAGGCCTGGGTAAGCTGGAGAGCCGTCATGGAAACGCCGTAGCCGTAGGCAAGGGTCGCCTGGCCAATGGCGCGCCAGTGATCATAGTGGGTGAGAACACCGGCGGACTCGCCGGGGAAACCCGCTCCGGTCAGCTGTCCCACGCCCATGCCGTTGAGAGCGCCCCACAGCTGCGCCGGCTCCAGCGAAAGCGCAATCATTGAAGCGCCGACGTTGCTGGAACGGGTGAGCACCGTGGTAATGGGAATGCTGCCCAGGTTGTTGGCGTCCTCGATGGTTTTCGCGCCCACGACGAGATAGCCCGGCGAGGTATCGAGAACCGAGCCGGGCTGATAGCGGCCGCTCTCTAGGGCGGCGGCGACGATCAGCGGCTTGAACGCGGAACCCGGCTCGAAGATGTCGGTCGCTGCGCGGTTCCGGTAACGGTTGCCGGTCAGCTGGGAACGGTCGTTCGGGTTGTAGCTGGGCTGATTCACCATCGCCAGGACTTCACCCGTTTCCACGTCCATCACGACCATCGTGGCCGACTTGGCCCGGTGGGTCTGCACTGCTCGTTTCAGCTCCCGGTAAGCCAGGTACTGAACCCTCAGGTCCAGGCTGGTGGTGAGCTCGTGGCCCGGGCGAGCCTCGCGAATCAGCTCCACGTCCCGGATGGCCCGGCCCAGGCGGTCTCGAAGGACCCGCTTCGCCCCGTTCTTGCCCTTCAGCCAGTGATCGTAGGCAAGCTCCAAACCCTCCTGGCCCTCGTCGTCGATGTCCGTGAAGCCGACAACGTGGCCGGCCACTTCCGCGGCCGGATAGAAACGGCGGTACTCCCGCAGGGAATAGACGCCGGGAATCCCCAGGCCGAGCACAGCTTCGGCTTTCTCCGGTGACATGTGCCGACGCAGATAAAGAAACTCCCGGCCGGCATTGGCCGCTACGCGGCGGGTTACGGCTTCGGGGTCCCGGCCCAGGGCCCGGGCCACGCGCGGAATCTCGGCGGCCGACTCGATCAGTTCGCCCGGGTTCACCCAGATACTGTCTACCGGCGTGCTCACGGCCAGCGGGTCGCCACGCCGGTCGGTGATCTGGCCGCGATGGGCGGTGACCTGGATTACCCGGAGATGGCGCGCATCACCTTGCTTTAGCAGGAAGTCCCGCTCGCTGACCTGCAGGTCCACGGCCCGGGCCAGCAGGGCAGACCCGGCCACCAGGAAGACAGCAACCGCCAGGCCCAGCCGGATCCGGAAACTGCGCGGGAACGCGCTCGGTTTCTTGCGCCGGCTCATGGCTTCAGGATCTCCACGCCGTCGGGATCGGGGATGCGCATATCCAGCTGTTGGCGGGCCATTTTCTCGACGCGGCCATGGGTCGCCCAGGTGCTGCGCTCGATCTGCAGACGGCCCCAATCGATGTTCAGCTCGTCACGCTGTCCATTGAGGGCCTCGATCTCGGCGAACAGGCTGCGGGCTTCGTGGCGCGCCCAGATCGCGGCCACCGAGGAGGCAAGCACGGCAACCACCAGGAGCGCGAGACCGAGGAATCTGCCCATGGAAGCCAGCATCAGTGCAAGCGCTCCGCGGACCGTAGAATGGCGCTGCGAGCCCGTGGGTTGTCGGCGACCTCGGCCTGGCCCGGTCGTATGGCGCGACCCCTGCGCGCAAGCCGGGGCTGCGCTTCGACGGGGATATCGGGCAGCCCCCGCCAGGGCTCGGCTACCTCGCTCTCACGCCGTATGAAGCGCTTGGCGATCCGATCCTCCAGTGAGTGGAAACTGATCACGGCCAGCCGGCCGCCAGGCGCCAGCACCTCCACCGCCGCTTCCAGGCCCGCCTCCAGGCGTTCCAGCTCCTGGTTGACGTGAATCCGGATGGCCTGAAACGTTCGCGTCGCAGGATGCCGGCCAGGCTCATGCCGGGGCACGGCAGCCGCCACGATCTCTGCCAGCCGCCCCGTGGTCTCGATGGGCGCCGCGGCCCGCGCCTCAACAATGGCCCGGGCAATGCGCCGGGCGAAGCGCTCCTCCCCGAGACGGCGAATCACCCCCGCCAGCTCCCGTTCGTCGGCGCCAGCCAGCCACGCGGCCGCGCTCGGACCGGCGCCGGGATCCATCCGCATGTCCAGGGGACCGTCACGAAGAAAGCTGAAACCGCGTTCGGGATCGTCGAGCTGCGGGGACGACACACCCACGTCCATCAGGACGCCCTGGACCCCGCCGTCCAGGCCCGCTTCGCCGGCCAGCCGGTCCATATCGGCGAAATTGCCGTGCCGCACGATCACCCGGGGGTCGCTCCCGAAGCGTTCGCGGGCGGCGGACACGGCCGCTGGATCCTGATCGATTGCAAGCAACATTCCCTTTTTGCCCAGTGCGCCGACGATCCCCGCGGCATGGCCTCCGCGCCCGAATGTAGCGTCGATGTAGCGACCTTCAGGCACGACGGCGAGAGCCTCCAGCACCTCCTCGAGGAGCACCGGCCTGTGCACTGACAAGGTCCCGGCCCCTAGAAGGAGAGCGATTCGAGTTCGGCGGTGAGTCCCCCCTCATCCGCCGATTCTTCTTCCAGCCAGGCGTCGCGGCGCTCCGTCCAGCGGGTCTCGTCCCACAGCTCGAACCGGTTCCCCTGACCGATCAGCATGGCCTGCCGATCCAGCCCCGCGAACTCCCTGAGTTCGCGGGAAAGCAGGATGCGGCCGTGACCGTCCAGTTCGACTTCCGTGGCGTAACCCACCATCAGACGTTGCAGCCGCCGGACCTGGCGATCGAGCGTCGGAAGGCGGACCAGCCGCCTTTCAATCTCTTCCCATTCCGGCAGGGGATAAACGAGGAGGCAGTAATCCCGGTCCACGGTAACCACAAGCTGGTTGTCACACCGATCCTCCAGCCGCCCACGGTAGCGCGTGGGAATGGCCATGCGCCCCTTGGCATCGAGGGTGACTTTGCTTGCGCCGCGAAACATCTGATGACCGGAACGGGAACCATTGTTCCCATTTTTCCCCACTTTGCCCCACTTCAGGACACTATATGGTCGGGAATCAGGCAGGTCAACGATTTTTCATAAGTTTCTGCTTGCAGCACAGTAACTTACGGCCGTTTTCGATAGACGGCAGTATATCATTGCAGTGCGAAATCAGGCGCTTAAGGGGGGTACTTCGACCAGCCCTTTAATGTGGGGGGAGGGGAAAAGACGGGAGTCGGCCTGTAAGCCGGGTTCTGTCGAGGACAACCATTCATCTGGGACGCACGTCGCCGTACGCCTCATGCAACCTACCCGGGAACTCGCGCGGGCCGCGCGTTTCGGCCGTCAGGCCGGGCGTTCCCCTATTTGGTCTTGCTCCAGGTGGGGTTTACCGTGCCGCGGCGTGTTGCCACCCGCGCGGTGCGCTCTTACCGCACCGTTTCACCCTTGCCGGCGCCGAAGCGCTTGGGCGGTCTGTTCTCTGTGGCACTTTCCGTAGGCTCTCGCCCCCCAGGCGTTACCTGGCACCCTGCCCTGTGGAGCCCGGACTTTCCTCCACGGGCCCTTGGGCCCACAGCGGTTGCCCGGCCGACTCCCGCACGGTCCATTATGCCACCTAGGAATCCGCGGCATCGTCCTCGGCCAGCGCCAGGCCGTAGACATAGCGCCGGTCGGCGTCACAGATACGGGCCGCGAGACGAACCGCCTGGCTCTTCGGGAGCTCCTTGAGCAAGGGCCGGAGAACCGCCCGGATCGCATCGTCCCCGGCGGGCCGGGGCGCGGCACCTCCGGCGATCAGCACAATCTCGCCTTTCGGCGGCGCGCCGCGAGCGGCAAACTCCGCGGCCACCTCGTCCAGCGACCCGCGGACGAATTCTTCGTGCACCTTGGTCATTTCGCGCGCCACGACGGCAGGCCGGTCGCCCCCGAACGCGGCCGCGCAATCGGCAAGCGTTTCCGCCAGGCGACGGGCGCTTTCATAGAAAACCAGCGTGCGCGGCTCGCCGGCCAGTTCCTCCAGCCTGCTTCGCCGCGCCGCCGCCCTGGCGGGCAGAAATCCCTCGAAAACGAACCGGTCAGTTGGCAAGCCCGCCGCGCAGAGAGCCGCTATGGCGGCGCAGGCCCCGGGTACGGGCACGATCGAGTAGCCCTGCTCGGCAGCCGCCTGGACCACCCTGTAGCCCGGATCGCTGATCAGCGGCGTACCGGCATCCGGGATGAGCGCCACCTGCTCGCCGGCCGCGAGCGCCTCCATGACTGCGGCCGCCCGGTCCTGCTCGTTGTGTTCGTGCAGCGAACGCATGCGCGCCTGCAGGCCGGACGCAGCGAGCAGGCGGCGCGCCACCCGGGTGTCTTCGCAAAGCACAAGATCAGATTCGGCCAGTGTACGGCGGGCCCGCAGAGTGAGATCCTCAAGGTTCCCGATGGGCGTGGCGACCAGGAACAGTTTGCCCGAAGTGATAGACACTATAATCCCGCCAGGTCAGGCCGCGTGCTCCGGCAGCGGCCTTCATCGTGCAACGGAGAAGCCAGTGATGCAATCTGCCGGCCGGCAGACAGCCCGGTCTTTCGGTCTTTCATTCTCGCGAATCTTCGCGATCGTCCTCCTCGGCGCGCTGGCCACCGCCTGCGAAACCATTCCGCTGGACTCCGGCGCGGCTGAGCGGCGCGCGCAGGAAGCGCGGACCTTCGAGCAACAGGGAGACTGGCTCCAGGCGGCTCTCAGCTGGGATGACGCCGCCGACCGCTCCGACGGCGCGCGGGCATCGGAGTATCGGCTCAATGCCGGGCTCGCATACCTGAACGCCGGCGACGTGGGCCGCGGCAGGGACCGCATCAATCGGGCCCGGCCCGGGCTCTCGGGTACGGCGCTGGAACGCGCCAATCTGGCGGATGCGCCGCCTGATGCTCGCCTCCGGCGATGCGGAAGGGGCGCTCAACGAGCTGGAGTCCCTGGATGCCCAGGGCTCCCTGGCCGGGGACTGGTGGAAAGTACGGGCCGACGCCCTGTTTTTCATCGGCCAGGACGAGGCGGCGGTGGGCGCCATGGTCACCCGCGAGCGCTACCTCGCTGGACCGGACGCCATCACCGCGAGCCGTCAGGAACTATGGCAACAGCTCCAGCGCCGTGCCGCCGCGGGCGCCAGCTTCGAAGCATCGGCCGGGGCCGATTCCATCGTGCGCGGCTGGCTGGAGCTGGCGGCGATCCAGGCGGGAGGCGACGCCGCGGTCTCGAAGGCCCGGCTCCTCGACTGGCAACGGCGCTATCCCGCCCACCCCGCGAATGCCACCGTGCTGGGCGGAATGCTCGAAAGCGCCCGGGCGGCGCTGGACGCGCCGCAGCAGGTTGCCCTCGCCCTCCCCCTGACTGGCCGTCTGGCGGGTGCCGGCTCAGCAGTTCGCGACGGATTCCTCGCGGCCTACCTGGAGAACACCCAGGAATCGGACCGTCCGGTCATCCGGATCTACGATACCGCCGACGAAGGCCCCGTGCCCGCATACGAGCGCGCCGTGCTGGAAGGGGCCGATATCGTGGTCGGCCCCCTGACCAAGGACGAACTCTCCGCCATCGCGACCGCCGAGGTCACTCGGGTAACCACCCTCGCCCTCAATCGGATGGACGACGCGCAAATGGCGCCTCCGGGGCTCTACCAGCTATCCATCTCGCCGGAAGACGAGGCAGAGGAGGCCGCCAGGCGGACCCTGTCCGAGGGACATCTGGTCGGCATCGTCTTGCGCCCCGACACGGCCTGGGGCCGACGGGTCGGCCAGGCATTTACCCAGGCATTCGAGGCCGGCGGCGGGCGCGTGGCCGCGACCGGGGTTTTTGACAGCAGCGGCCAGGACTATTCCAGCCCCATTCGCCGGTCTCTCCTGCTGGACGAGAGCGAGGGCCGGCACAAGTCGCTTCAGAGCACGCTCGGAACAGAGCTTGGTTTCGAACCACGGCGACGCGGGGACGCGACCTTTGCCTTTGTCGCTGCCAACCCCGCCCAGGGCAGGCTGCTGCGGCCGCAGCTCAAGTTCCATCGCGCGTCCGATCTCCCCGTTTACGCTACGTCCTCCATTTATGAACCCGGCAGCGACCGCAACGCGGATCTCAACGGCGTGATGTTCGACGACATCCCCTGGGCCGTGAACCCCGACGCAAACTCCGCGGCGCTTATTGCCGACCTGCGCGAAGCCTGGCCGGGCAAAGCCGACCGGGGGCTGCGTCTCTATGCGTTGGGCTATGACGCCTATCGTCTCGCCCCCCTGGCCTACGCCGGTGCCGGCACGCCCGAAAACGGCTTCCCCGGGGCTACCGGCCAGCTGGTCATGACCCCGCAGGGGGTGTATCACCGCCGGCTTCCATGGGCCCGCTTCCAGGACGGCGATCCCGTGCTACTGCCACCGACACCGCTGACAGGAACCGCGGGGGACGGCGACTACGCGGAATGAGCAGGGCGGCCGGCGACCGTGGGGAGGACCGCGCGGCCCAGTTCCTTCAGCGGCGCGGACTCACGCTCCTGGACCGCAACGTCACCCTGCGGGTCGGCGAACTCGATCTCGTCATGGCGGACGGGGAGACCCTGGTATTCGTAGAGGTTCGCCTCCGGCGCGAAGATGGCCTGGTCGCAGCCGACGAGTCGGTTTCCACCGCCAAGCGCCGCCGCCTCGCCCGGGCGGCTGGCGGGTATCTCGCCCGCCACGAAGACCTTGCGGATCGGCCTGCCCGTTTCGACGTGGTGGCAATTCACGCGCGCGGCAATAACAATGAGATTACGTGGATACAGGATGCGTTCGCGCCAGATGGAAGCTGGTAGCGACACGGAAAGCCAACGGGGAACCCAATGAGCGCAGAAGCCAGGATCCGATCGCACTTCGAGGAAGCTATCGCAACGCAGAAAGCGGCGAGCGAAGCGCTCGCCGCCCCCATCGAGAAGGCCGCCAGGCTCATGTCCCGCAGCCTGCTCAACAACGGCAAGATCATGGCCTGCGGCAATGGCGGCTCCGCCGGCGACGCCCAGCACTTCTCCGCGGAGATGCTCAACCGCTTCGAAATGGAACGGCCGGGATTGCCGGCTATTGCCCTCACAACCGACAGCTCGACGCTGACCTCCATTGCCAACGACTACGCGTACGAGGACATTTTTGCGAAACAGGTTCGAGCCCTCGGGCAACCGGGTGACGTTCTGCTTGCCATATCGACGTCCGGGGGATCGGAAAACGTCAATCGGGCAGTGGACGCGGCGATCGAGCGGGGCCTGTGGACGGTGGCGCTGACCGGCCGCGACGGGGGCAGCCTGGCACAACGCCTGCGACCGGAGGATGTGGAGATTCGCGTCCCCGCAAATCGCACTGCACGTATCCAGGAAGTACATATCCTCGTGGTGCACTGCCTGTGCGACCTCGTGGACCGGGAACTGCTCGGAATCGATGACTGACCAACGCTCATCGCAGGTGCTTGCCCCCCTGGCCCGTATCCTCCGCCCGGACGAACTGCTGACGGACGCCGCCGACTGCTGGGCCTACGGGTATGACAACAGCCGGCGCCAGGGGCAGCCCATCGGCGTGGCCCTGCCCTCGGACGCAGAACAGGCTGCCGCGGTGGTAGCCGCCTGCTACGCATCCAACACGCCGCTGACCGTACGCGGGCGCGGTACCGGCACCGCCGGGGCCGCCGTGCCGGCGGATGGCAGCCTCGTGCTGTCAACGGAGCGCATGGATCGCATCGTGCGCATCGACGCCCCGAACCGCGTGGCCGTCGTGCAGCCCGGCGTGACCAACGCGGCCCTGCAGCGCGCCGCCGGTGAGGCGGGATTCTTCTGGCCACCGGACCCGACGTCGGCCGAATACTGCACGATCGGGGGAAACCTCGGCTGCAATTCCGCAGGCCCGCGGGCGGTCAAGTACGGCACGCCACGGGACAATACGCTGGGTCTGACCGTGGTTACCGGCACCGGCAAAGTGGTGCGCATCGGCTGCTATACGACCAAGGGTGTGGTTGGCTATGACCTGACGCGGCTACTCATCGGCGCCGAAGGGACGCTGGCGGTGATCCTGGAGGCGACGCTGAAGCTCACCCCTTTGCCGGAGGCCGTCACGACGCTGCGCGCGGTCTACGCGGACATGGAGGCAGCCGCCCAGGCGGTCTCGCGGATTATGGGCCAGCCGGCGACGCCCAGGGTTCTTGAATTCATGGACGGCAAGGCCGCCACCCTCGCGGAGGCCCATCGACCCGGCATCCTGCCCCCGGGGGCGGGCAGCGTGCTCCTGATGGAAGCCGATGGCACCCGGGCCACGGTGGGCGAGTCCGCTGCCGCCATTGCGCGGGCCGCCGAGGGCGAGGGCCTGATAGAAATCCGCACCGCGACCGGCGATGACGAGGCAAAACAGTTGTGGGAAGCCCGCAAGGGCTTGTCCCCGGCCCTGCGGGGCGTTGCGCCCGGCAAGATCAACGAGGACGTCGTGGTCCCGGTAGCCGCGATGGGCCGGTTTATCGCCACGCTGGATGAACTGGGTCGGAAACACGAGGTGAACATCGTCTGCTTCGGCCATGCCGGCAACGGCAACATCCATGTCAACCTCCTGGGCGACACCTCGGCCCCCGCGGAGCGCAAACGCATGGAAGCCTGCCTGGCCGAGATTTTCGCGACCGTTCTGGAGCTCGACGGCACCCTGTCCGGCGAACACGGGATCGGACTGGTAAAGCGGGACTATGTGGGCCTGGAGCTGTCGCCGGAAGTGATGGATCTGATGCGGGGCATCAAGGCCGTGTTCGATCCCGCGGGGATTCTGAACCCGGGCAAGGGCCTGCCCGAGCTTACTTCACCACCTTGAGGTGCGAACGCTTGCGTTCGCCGCCCTCGCCCTCACCGGAATCGTCCGGGCTCGGCTCGGGATCGCCGGTCTCGGTGAATATCATTCCCTCACCCGTCTCCCGGGCGTAGATCCCGAGAACCGAGGGCATGGGCACGCGGACGATCATCGGACTGCCGGAAAAACGCGCCTCGAAGCTCAGCCAGTCATTGCCAAGATCGAGCGCGCGCACGGCAGCCGGCCCCACATTCAGCACAATCCGGCCATCCTGCACATAGTCAGCCGGTACCTCGACCTCGGGAAACGACGCATCCACGACGATGTGGGGCGTGTGGCCGGAGTCGCACATCCACTCGTACATGGCACGAAGGAGATACGGCTGACGAGGCACCGCCGCCGGGCTCACGCGGGTCTTGCGCGGACCGTCAGGCCCGCATCTCCTGTTCGAGCTCGGTGAGGCTCGCCTGGAAGGAGGGCCGCGAGAAAACCCGGTGAGCGTACTCGATTACCGGCTTCCCCTGATCGGGTGGCAGGTCCACATCGAAGTGCGGCAGACGCCAGAGTATCGGCGCGATGCTGCAGTCGACGAGGGAAAATTCATCGCTCAGGAAAAACGGCTTGGCCGTGAACAGCTCGGCGCTGGAGAGGATGCTCTCCCGGAGGATCTTCCGGGCCTTGTTGGCGGCCCGCTTCTCCCCCGACGCGATTTCCTCGGCGGTGGCG
This sequence comes from uncultured Gammaproteobacteria bacterium, assembly GCA_963842955.1. Lineage (GTDB taxonomy): Bacteria > Pseudomonadota > Gammaproteobacteria > Steroidobacterales > XN24 > JARFQW01. The sequence goes on along the minus strand of CAWJIJ010000001.1, from coordinate 53,657 downwards.
TACCAGTCCTTTTCGATCCGGTACAGGGCAAGGCGAAACTGGGCCCGTGTCACGGGGTCCACGGGCATGAGCGGCGGGTGGGGAAAGCGCTCATCCAGGTACTCCATGATCACCCTTGAGTCATAGAGAACAAGATCCCTGTCTACAAGCGTAGGCACGGTGTTGTATGGATTGAGGTCCATGAGGTCCTCGGGGAGATCCGCCCCGTGGACGTCAATGACGTCCACGTTGATGCCCTTTTCCGCCAGCACGAGGCGGGTTCGGTGACTGTGAGGATCCGTTGGATTGGAAAATAAGGTCATATCACTGGACCGCCTGATACCTTCAACGCGCCGTTATGGCGGATGTGGCGAAGCCGTTCCCGTTGCCCCAGGGAGCAGCCCGCCGCCACTCGTGTTATCCAGGACCGCCTTACTTGACGTCCTTCCAGATTTCTTTTTTCAGCAGGAAGGCGAGCACAAAAAACACGAGCAGAAACAGCAGCACCTTGACCCCAAGCCGCTGACGCTCGAGCTGCATCGGCTCGCCCGAGTAGGACAGGAAGGTCACGATGTCACGGATCATGCGGTCGAAGCCCTCTGGACTCATCGAGCCCGGCGACACCTGCTCGAATCCCTCGAACACCGTGTGCGGGTTCCCGGCCTCGTCCACTTCCTCGCGAAACACCGCCCTCTGCAAGCCCTGCGCCTCCCAGAGAACATGGGGCATGCTGGCGCCTACGAGTACCGTATTGTTGGTGCCGGTGGGCTTGGACGGATCCACGTAGAACGATTTCAGAAACGTGTAGATCCAGTCTTCGCCCCGGGACCGCGCCACCAGGGAAAGATCCGGCGGAGTCCGTCCGAACCAGCTGGCGGCGTCATCCGCCGGCATGGCCACGGTCATCGTGTCGTGGATCCGCTCGCCGGTAAACATCAAATTTTCGGTGACCTGCTTCTCGGTGAGATCCAGGTCCTCGGCCAGGCGGTTGTAGCGAACATACTCAAGGGAATGGCAGCCCAGGCAATTGTTCACATAGTAGGCGGCCCCCCGCTGCAGCGCCGCCGTGTCGGCCACGTTGACTTTGGCAGACTCCAGGGGCGCCCCGCCGCCGGCGGCGAAGACGCTGCCTGGCAGCGACAGCGCCAGGAGCAAAAGCAGTCGCTTAACCATGGTAAGCCACCCGTTCCGGAACCGGCTTTATCGGATCCGCCTTCGAATACCAGGGCATGAGCAGGAAAAACAGGAAGTAGATTGCCGAGAAGAACCGGGCAAACCACGTGTAGATCGTGGTCGCCGGCTGCGTCCCGAGATAGCCCAGCGCGATAAAGCTGATAACAAACAGGGTCAGCGCCAGCTTGAACATCCAGCCTCGCGAGCGGATGGACCTTACCGGACTCCGGTCCAGCCAGGGCAGGAAAAACAGGAACAACATCGCCGCGCCCATCATGATCACGCCCATCAGCTTGTCCGGAACGGCCCGGAGAATCGCGTAGAACGGCGTGAAGTACCAGACCGGCGCGATGTGCTCCGGGGTTTTCAGCGGATCGGCGCGCTCGAAGTTAGCGTGCTCGAGGAAGTAGCCGCCCATCTCCGGGGCGAAGAACACGATCCCCAGGAAAACAAAGAAGAACACGATCCAGGCCACGAGATCCTTTGCCGTGTGATAGGGGTGGAAGGCGATGCCGTCTACAGGATGCCCGTCTGGCCCCTTTTTCTCCTTGATCTCGATGCCTTCCGGGCTGGTGGAACCGACCTCGTGCAGCGCGAGGATATGCGCCGCAACGAGCATGATCAGCACCAGCGGCAGGGCAATCACGTGCAGGGCGAAAAAGCGGTTGAGCGTGATGTCGGAGATGAAAAAGTCTCCGCGAATCCACTCGACCAGGCTTTCACCGAGAATCGGAATGGCGCCGAACAGGGAAACGATGACCTGCGCTCCCCAATACGACATCTGCCCCCACGGCAGAAGATAGCCGAAGAACGCTTCCGCCGAGAGGCACAGGTAGATCAGCATGCCGAAAATCCAGACCAGTTCCCGCGGCTTTTTGTAGGACCCGTAAATCAAGCCGCGGAACATGTGCAGATACACGACCACGAAAAACATCGAGGCGCCGGTGGAGTGCAGGTAGCGGATGAGCCAGCCCCACTCCACGTCGCGCATGATGTATTCCACCGAAGCGAAGGCCTCCGCGGATGACGGTTTGTAATTCATGGTCAGGAACAAACCGGTCACCAGCTGGATGACCAGCACGACCATGGCGATCGACCCGAAAACGTACCACCAGTTCAGCGACTTCGAGGCGTAATAGTCGGTAATGTGATCATTCAGAATCGACTCGGCGGGGAATCGCTTGTTCAGCCATCCCCAGAAGCTGCCGGCCACGCCGCCGGGCCGGCCAATTTCGTTTTCAGTCGAGCTCATCAGGCAACTCCGGAATCAGCGCCAATCAGAATTACGTCGTCGTTGACGTAGCGATGGGGCGGAACGGCCAGGTTAAGCGGCGCCGGCACGCCCTTGTAGACCCGACCGGCCAGATCGAATTTCGAACCGTGGCAGGGGCAGAAAAATCCGCCGAACCAATCGGGCCCCAGGTCTGCCGGGGCCACTTCGAAACGCTCGGTGGGCGAACAGCCCAGGTGGGTGCAACTGCCAACCACGACCAGAATATCCGGCTTGATGGAACGGGTCTCGTTAGCAGCGTATTCGGGCTGTTGGGGGGCTTCGGAGTCAGGATCGCGCAGAAGATCCTCGCTCCGCGCCTTTTCGGCGTGGCCCATCATCTCCGCCGTGCGGTTGAGGACCCAGACGGGCTTTCCCCGCCATTCGACCTTGACCAGTTCCCCCGGCCCGAGGCGACTGATGTCCACCTCGACGGGGGCGCCCAGTGCCTGCGCTCGCGCGCTGGGTTTCCAGGAAGCAAGGAAGGGATAAACAGCGAACGCCGCGCCTGCCGCACCGACTACACCCGTCGCCACGCCAAGAAAATGACGTCGGCTGCGATCAACGTCTTGACTCATCCAGAAGTCTCCAGAATTTGGACCGCGACCAGGATGCGCCGGCCCGGCCGTCGCACTGGCTAGTCATCAGGATAATTAGCCCGCAGAGTATACATGGGCGATTGCTGCAATGCCTACACGCCGGTTGGCTTGGGGCCGAATAGGTGTCCATAATCAGCAGGTTGCCGGTGACCTGGATTTTCGCTTGGATCAATTCCGAAGCATTGTGGCCTTTGTTCTGAAGTCAGCGACTGTCGGGCTCGCCGCCGCGTTCCTGCTCGTGTACCTGGCCCCGGGGCTGCTGCCGGAAGGGCATCCAGCCCGCCTGTCAGGTCCCGGGGCCGGCGTGCCGAGCTACGCGCCGGCGGTCACGGTGACCGCACCGGCCGTGGTCACCCTGGTCGGCCGCGCCGCCGTTGCCGGGCAGGCCGACGCTCAGCCGACCGCACTGGGGTCCGGGGTCGTCATGAACGCCGAGGGTCACGTGATGACGAACCATCACGTTATCGAGGGCAAGCGGGATGTGCGGGTGGTGCTGCCGGACGGCCGCTCCGCCCCGGCGGGCCTCGTGGGCACCGACCAGGAAACCGACCTGGCGTTGCTGAAGATCGACCTGCCCGATCTCCCTCGCCTGAGCCTGGGCCGCTCGGACATCCTCCAGGTCGGAGACGTCGTCCTGGCCATCGGCAATCCGTTCAGCATCGGCCAGACCGTCACCCAGGGCATCGTCAGCGGCATCGGCCGAGGCGAGCTGGGCCTGTCCCAGTTCGAGAGCTTCATCCAGACCGACGCCGCCATCAATCTCGGCAACTCGGGCGGCGCGCTGGTCAATGCCCGGGGCGAGCTGGTGGGCATCAACACGGCCTTTTTCTCCCGGCGCTACGACTCGGAGGGCATCGGGTTCGCTATCCCGGTGAATCTCGTCCGTGGCGTCATGGCGGACCTCATTCGCTACGGCCGGGTCGTTCGCGGCTGGCTGGGCGTGGGCACGACCACCCTCACCCCGGCACAGGCGGCCCAGCTCGGGCTGGACGACGAGTTCGGCATCCTGGTGGTCACCGTTCAGCCCGGCAGTCCCGCGGCCGGGGCGGGTCTGCGGCCCAACGACGTGATTACCCACGTGAACGGCGAGCCGGTGATCGTCTGGCAGGACGCCCTGAAGCGCATCGCGAGCCTCAGGCCGGGCACGGAGGTTGTCTTGTCCGGCGTGCGCGGCGGCGAACCATTCCGCGTCGCGACCATGGTGGCGGAGCGGCCGGTACCGGCGAGCTAGACCCGGATCAGCCGGGGATCCGGCGAATGCTGGCCCCGAGCTGCCGGAGCTTCTCCTCGATACACTCATAGCCCCGGTCGATGTGGTAGATACGGTCGATGACCGTGTCACCCCGCGCCACGAGAGCCGCAATGACGAGACTTGCCGAGGCACGCAGGTCGGTCGCCATCACCGGAGCCGCCTTGAGTTCCATCGCGCCCCGACAGATCGCCGCGTTGCCCTCGACACGGATATCGGCGCCCATGCGCTGCATTTCCTGAACATGCATGAAGCGGTTTTCGAAGATGGTTTCGATGATCGTGGCCGAACCTTCGGCGACCGCATTGAGGGCAGCAAACTGGGCCTGCATGTCCGTCGGAAAGCCCGGATAGGGCGCGGTCCGGATGTCCACCGCCCTTGGCCGCCGCCCCCCCATATCCAGCTCGATCCAGTCGGGCCCCACATGGATTTCGGCACCCGCGTCCTCCAGTTTCGCCAACACGGCATCGAGGATGTCTGCGCGAGTATTCTTGACCTTGACCCGGCCCCCGGTGATCGCCGCCGCCACCAGGTAGGTTCCGGTTTCGATTCGGTCGGGCAACACGGCATAGTGGGCAGCCCCGAGCCGGTCCACGCCCGTGATGCGGATCGTGTCCGTTCCGGCGCCCTCGATGCGAGCGCCCATGGCGATGAGAAACTCGGCCAGGTCCACGACCTCCGGTTCCCGGGCGGCGTTTTCGAGGAGGGTCTCGCCCCGGGCCAGCGTGGCCGCCATCAGCAGATTCTCCGTGCCGGTGACGGTGACCGTATCCATCACGATCCGTGCGCCCTGGAGATGCTCGGCCCGCGCGCGAATATACCCGTCCTCGATTACGACGTCGGCGCCCATCGCCTCCAGGCCCGCGATGTGGATATCGACTGGGCGGGCACCGATCGCACAGCCTCCGGGCAGGGACACGTCTGCCCGGCCGTAGCGGGCAAGAAGCGGGCCGAGCACGAGGATGGACGCGCGCATCGTCCGCACCAGCTCGTAGGGCGCAACATAGTCCCGGATCGTCGTGGGATCGACCTCGATGCGCATGCGCTCGTCAACCAGAACGCTGACGCCCATTTGCCCGAGCAGGGCGATTGTGGTCGTCACATCGCGCAAATGGGGCACATTCGACAGCACTACGGGCTCATCGGCCAGGAGCGTGGCGGCGAGGATGGGAAGCGCGGCGTTCTTGGCTCCCGAAATCCGGATCTCGCCGTCCAGGCGCGTTCCGCCCGCGATGCTCAGCTTGTCCAAGTCAGGCGCCCTGCCCGCTCACCTCTTCGGGGGTCAGGGTTTGCAGCGAAAGCGCATGAATCTCACCCCCCATGCGTTCTCCGAGGGCGCCATAGACCAGCTGGTGGCGGCGGATTCGGGACAGCCCGTCAAAGGCCGGCGAAACGACCTGCGCGGCGAAATGAACATTGTCGTCGCTGCGCACGTCTACCTGGGCATCGGGCAGGGCCTCCTGGATGAGGCCGATAATCGTGTGGGTATCCATCATTTGTCCGGTTGTCGAAGAACTGGGTCTGCCCCCGGGCGGGAGGCCTGGAGCATGCTGGCCCGCCAGTTTAAATGAACCCGCCCGCGGCGGGAATGCATGCTCCCAGGTCGGCTGAAGGCGCGTGTATCATGCCGACTCTCAAGTACGGGCGACTACAAGCAAAAACCAGAATGCTCATCTACGTGACGGCGAGTCTGGCCGGTTTCGTGCTCCTGGTCTGGGGGGCCGACCGGTTTGTCGTGGGCGCCAGCGGCACGGCGAGGGCACTTGGGGTGCCGCCGCTGCTAATCGGCCTGACGATCGTTGCCCTCGCCACCTCGGCACCGGAGGTCCTGGTGTCGATCATGGCCTCGCTGGACGGCGAGACGGACCTCGCGGTAGGCAACGCGGTGGGCTCCAATATCGCGAACATTGCCCTGGTCCTGGGCACGGCGGCGGCCATCACGCCGATCGTCGTGCGCTCGACCATTCTGCGCCGGGAAATGCCGGCCCTGCTGGCCGTGACGCTGCTGATGATCATGCTTTTCCTTGATAATCAGCTCAGCCGGGTGGACGGCCTGATCATGCTCGGCGCCCTCGTGCTGTTGATGTACTGGCTCGTGACCCTGGGCATGCGCTCGGCCGCCAGCGACCCGATACAGGCGGAAATCGCCGCCGAGATCCCGGAAGACATGCCCCTGAATATCGCTCTCGGCTGGCTGGTCGTGGGTCTCGGGGTCATGCTCCTGGGCTCCCATATGCTCGTGTGGGCGGCCCACAACCTCGCGATCGCGCTGGGGGTTTCCGACATGATCATCGGCTTGACGGTGGTCGCGGTGGGCACCAGCATTCCCGAGCTTGCCGTGTCGATCGTCAGCGCAATGAAGCGGGAACACGGGATCGTCGTGGGCAACGTGATCGGCTCGAACATGTTCAACAGCCTTGCGGTCGTCGGCGTGGCCGGGGTTATCAGCCCGGCCGGATTCAGCCCCGATCTCCTGACGCTTCACCTTCCGGTGATGATCGCCCTGACCCTCGTGCTGTTTGCCATGACCTACAATTTCGCGGAGGACGCGCGAATCGCCCGTGCGGAAGGGTTTATCCTTCTCGCCGTCTTCTTTGCCTATCACTTCCATATCCTGAGCCGGTGAACGCCATAAAATCCAAGGACCTTCGCCTGTCATCGAAAGGCGTTGAGCAGCTCGCCCGCGATGTCCTCGACATCGAGAGCACGGCGGTCGCGGAACTCAAGGATCGCATTGGCCCCGAGTTCCACAAGGCCCTCGAAATCTGCCTGCAGTGCACCGGCCGCGTCGTGGTCACCGGGATGGGGAAATCCGGGCACGTGGCCGGCAAGATCGCGGCAACCCTGGCCAGCACGGGGACACCCGCCTTTTTCGTGCATCCCGGCGAAGCGAGCCACGGGGATCTCGGCATGATTACTCGTGAAGATGCGGTACTCGCCGTATCGAATTCCGGCGAGACCCCCGAGATCATCACTATCCTGCCCTTGATCAAGCGCCTGGCGGTGCCCCTGATCACGATGACGGGAAAGTCCCGCTCAACCCTGGCCGTGGCCGCGGACGCCAATCTGGATGTCGCCGTGGGCAAGGAAGCCTGTCCGCTGAACCTGGCACCCACCGCAAGCACGACGGCGACCCTTGCGATGGGAGACGCCCTCGCGGTGGTTCTCCTGGAATCGCGGGGGTTCACCGAGGAAGACTTCGCGCTGTCTCACCCGGGCGGGAGCCTGGGCAGGCGTCTCCTGCTTCGGGTGGAAGACATCATGCGTACCGGAGATCGGGTACCCAAAGTGAGCCCGGACGCCGCCCTGGACGTAGCGATGCTGGAGATGACTCGCACGGGCCTGGGGATCACCGCGATCGTCGACGACGAGGGGATTCTTCAGGGCGTGTTCACGGACGGCGATCTGCGAAGGGCGCTGGACGCGGACGCCGATTTCCGCAAGACCCGCATGGGCGACATCATGACGGTCAACGGCAAGACCGCCGTGCCCGAAATGCTTGCCGCCGAGGCGGTTCTGATGATGGAGACGCATGCCATTACCGCCTTGCTCGTCACCGACACCGACAAGCACCTGATCGGCGCGTTCAACATCCATGACCTGCTCCACGCCGGGGTCATGTAGATGACCGGCCCTGCGGACCGCGCGGCGTCAGTCCGGCTCGCCATATTCGACGTGGACGGGGTGTTCACGAACGGCCTGCTTTATCTCTCTGACGGCGGCACGGAAACCAAGACCTTCAACGTCAAGGACGGTCACGGAGTCAAACAGCTCCTGAAGTCCGGGATCGAGGTGGCGATCATCTCGGGCCGCGACTCGCCCGCAGTTGACCGGCGCATGGCGGAACTCGGTGTCGGGCACGTCTTCCAGGGCATCCGGGACAAGGGCGCGGTCTTCTTCGATCTTATCCGCCGGCTCGGTATAGAGCCGGCGGAGGTTGCCTATCTGGGCGACGACTTGCCCGATCTCGAGGTCATGCGCGAAGTCGGTCTGCCCGCGGCAGTCGGCGACGCCCATCCGGACCTGCTGCCGCATGCCGCCTGGACATCGACACGGCCGGGGGGTTACGGAGCCGTCCGCGAATTCTGCGACATGCTGATCGCCGCCCGCGCCAGCGGCAGTCCGTGACCAGCACCCGCGTCCTGTTTGTCTTCCTGGCCGTCGGCGCAGTGGGGGCCACTTGGCTGAAATCGTGGCTGGAGGACGATTCCGCGGCCCCGGAACCGGAGCTTTCCGTGACTCCCGGGTTCTATATGCTCGACGCGGATGTCATCGCGCTGGGAGACGACGGCCAGCCGGTCTATCACCTCATGGCCGACCGACTCGAGCAGCAGGGTGAGAACCAGCCGGCAAGCCTGGAAGAGATCACGATCGAGTACGACCCGCGCACCGGCATAGACTGGGTGCTGACAGCCCCCCGCGGCGAGGTGTCGGCGGATCTGGGCGAAGTCCGCCTTGATGGCGGCGTGGAAATCGTCTCCTCGGGAGAGGAGCCCGTTACCCGCATGGTGTCCGAGGATCTGACCGTGCAGATCGATACGCACACGGCGACCACAGACGGGCCCGTGGAGGTTTCCCAGGGCGGCACTAGCGTGGAGGCCGTAGGTCTGCTGGCGAATTTGATGGACCAGACCGTGCGGTTACAATCCCGGGTCCATGGTCAGTATTCCCCGTAAGCGCTGCTGGCCCGGGGTCCTGCCGGCACTGGCCGCCACCCTCGGGCTGTGGGCGTGCGTCGCACCCGCCCAGGCGCCGATCTCGTTGGATGCCGAATCCTCCGAGCTGGATCTCAAGAATCAGCGACTCGTCTTTACCGGCGCCCGCATCTCCCAGGGCGATATGCGGATCGACGCCGACACAGCGGCGTCGGAAAACCTGGATTTCGCAAACGCCGTCTGGGAACTCAAGGGAAATGTCCGGATACAGTCGACGGACGGCGTTGTGGAGGCGGGGACCGCGACGATACGGTTTCGGGATCACCAGCTGGAAAGCGCACTGGCCCGAGGGCAGCCGGCCCGGTTTCGCCGCACCCCGCCGGGTGACGAGCGGGAGATCCGTGGCACGGCCGGCGAGATCGATCTCGACGCGAAAGCGCGGACCGTAACCCTTATTGACAACGCCTCGGTCACCGACGGGGCCAACGCCATCACGGGCCGACGCCTGACCTACAACCTTCTGGAAGACCGGCTGCTGGCGACGTCCGACGGCGCCCCGGACGAGCGGGTCCGGGTCGTGATCGTGCCGCCACGCGAGGACGAAGAGAAAGAGGACGACGAGCCGGAAACGCCGGATCCGGAGAACCCATGAGTCAGCTGATCGCCAAGGACCTCGGCAAGAGCTACAAGTCGCGCCGGGTGGTGCGGGCCCTGTCGCTGACCGTCAACAGCGGCGAGGTCGTGGGCCTCCTGGGACCCAACGGCGCCGGCAAGACCACGGCATTCTACATGATCGTCGGACTGATCCCGTGCGATGCGGGTCAGATTCAGCTGGATGAACTGGACATAACGCGGCTCCCGATGCACAGACGGGCCCGCCTCGGCGTGGGTTATCTGCCCCAGGAAGCGTCCGTATTCAGGCACTTAAGCGTGGAGAAGAACATTCTGGCGGTACTTGAAAACCGCCGGGACCTGAGCCGGGCAGGCCGCCGCGATGCGCTTGAAGAACTGCTCGAAGAACTGAACATCGGTCACATAAGGGACAGTCGGGGCCTGAGTCTTTCAGGTGGTGAGCGCCGGCGCGTGGAAATTGCCCGGGCGCTGGCCGCCGCCCCCAGCTTCATCCTGCTGGACGAACCCTTCGCCGGTGTCGACCCGATCTCCGTACTGGATATCCAGCGGATCATCGCCCACCTGCGGGATCGGGATATCGGGGTCCTGATTACCGACCATAATGTGAGGGAGACACTGGGTATCTGTGGCCACGCCTATATCCTGAACGCCGGAGAAGTTATTGCTGCCGGTACGGCCGAGGACATCCTCGCCGACCAGCAGGTTCGGGAGGTTTACCTCGGCGAGGATTTCCGGCTCTAGATGCTGAAACAGTCCCTCCAGCTAAAGCTTGGGCAGCAGCTCACGCTGACGCCCCAACTTCAGCAGGCGATTCGCCTGCTGCAGCTGCCTGTGCTCGACCTCCAGGCGGAGATCCGGGAGGCGCTGGAATCCAACGTGATGCTCGAGACCGAGGAAGGCCAGGAACTGGACGCGCCGCCCGGTTCCGCCGAAGAGCCGGAGGAGTCCCGGGCATCCGAGTCCGACGAGCTGGACCTGGAAGTCGTCTACGCCGATACCGGAAGCGTAGGCGAGCGATCCGGGCCTGCGCCGTCGGGCAACCTGGCGGAGAACCGTGATTTTGCCGATCGCAGCGGCGAGTCGGTACGGGACTATCTCCTCGGCCAGCTCGAACTGGAAAGCCGGGATGAACGGCAGCTCGCCATTGGCATGGCGATCGTCGACGCCATTGACGAGGACGGCTACCTCCGGGAGGACATGGATTCCATTGCGCAAACGCTCCGCCCGGAGCTGGTTGCCACACCCGCCGAACTCAGCCGGTCGCTGAACATGGTCCAGCGCTTCGAACCCGCAGGGGTCGGTGCACGGGATCTACCGGAATGCCTGGACCTGCAGATGCAGCAGATGCCGCCGGAAACCCCGGGACTCGAGCTGGCCCGGCGTATTGCCCGCCACTACCTGGAACTCGTCGCCCGACAGCAGTATCCGGCCCTGCGCCGGCGCTTGCGCTGCGATGCGGACGCCCTTGACGAAGCCCTCGCCGTGATCCGGAACCTGCATCCGCGCCCGGGAGCCTCCTTGCCGGGTGAGCCGCCGGAGTACGTCATCCCGGACGTCTTTGTGCGCCGCCATGAAGAGCGCTGGGTCGTTGAGGTCAATCCTTCGATTGCGCCGCGGCTGAAGGTCAACGACGCCTATGCGGGATGCCTTGGCCGGGGCGGCGGCTACGAGGCCCTGAGGACCCAGCTCCAGGAGGCTCGCTGGCTGATACGCAGCCTGGAAATTCGCAACGAGACCCTGGTGCGTGTCGCCCACTGCATCGTCGAGCGGCAGCAGGCCTTTTTCGACCATGGTGACGAGGCCATGCAGCCGATGATCCTGAAGGATGTCGCGGAGGTCCTGGGCCTGCACGAAAGCACGATCTCCCGGGCGACGACCAACAAGTACATGCACACGCCCCGGGGCGTTCTGGAGTTCCGGCACTTCTTCTCCAGCCACGTCTCCTCGGTGGACGGCGGCGAGGTCTCCTCCACGGCCATCCGGGCAAGAATCCGGCGGCTCATCGCCGCGGAGAACCCGGGCAAGCCCCTCAGCGACAGCGCCCTCGCCAAGGTTCTCGCCGGCGAAGGCGCGAAAGTCGCCCGCCGAACCGTCGCCAAGTACCGGGAATCTCTGGGAATTCCGTCTTCCAGCGAACGCCGTCGGCTGGCCTCGGGATGAGGTTTCGAAACAGGTAGGCAGGGACGGGGTCACGGGCCTACAATGAAATCAGACGGCGGCCGACCGGTAGCGGTCCCGCAAAAAACATCAAGACAAGAATGTCATCGTGCCTGACAACCGATGCCTCGCGGCACCGGCACCTTCCTCCTCCGGCAAATCATCGGGGCGAACCATCCTGCCCGGGTCGGAGTCAGAATCCCTGAGAAGGAGCATCCTATGCAAGTCAACCTGACGGGTCACCACGTCGAGATCACCGATCCTCTGCGCGAGTACGTCAATACCAAAATGGAACGCATCGTTCGCCATTTTGACGGCCTTACCGACGCCCGCTGCGTCCTGACGGTCGAGAAGCTTCGCCACAAGGCGGAAGGAACGCTTCTCGTGGCGGGGAATCAGCTCCACGCCGAGTCGGTTGCCGAAGACATGTACGCAGCGATAGACGGCCTCGTCGACCGGCTCGACCGCCAGGTTCGCAAGCACAAGGAAAAACTTACCGATCACCACGCCAAGGAAGCGCACCGCCAGCGTCTGGCGTAGCGCAACCAGGAGCGAAAACGGCGATGTCTATTGGTTCGACTCTGACGCCCGGACGTGTCCTCTGTAACGTCGAAGCGCGCAGCAAGAAGCACTCGCTGGACATTCTCAGCGAGCTACTCGCCTCCGCGGGCGAGGATCTCGAGCAGGGCGAGGTGTTCGACTCCCTTGTCAGCCGGGAAAAACTGGGCTGCACGGCCATAGAGGATGGCGTGGCCATACCCCACGGCAAGATGGCCGGGCTGGAGCACAGCATCGGGGCCTTTGTCTGCCTCAGCAATCCCGTGGACTTCGACACCCTGGACCAGGAACCGGTGGATCTGATTTTCGGGCTGCTGGTACCCGAAGACTCCGCGATGGACCATCGGGCCGAGCTGCGTAACGTCGCCCTGGCGCTCAAGAATGGCGGTTTCCGCGAGCGGCTTCGCAAGGCGGGCAGCAGCCGGGTCTTGTACAACCTCCTGTCCACGGAAAACGAAATCGAAGCCCAGTCCGCCTGAGGGGATACCCGGATGGACATCGTTGTCGTAAGCGGCCTTTCCGGGTCGGGCAAGACCGTCGCCCTCGATATGCTCGAAGACCTGGGCTATTACTGCCTGGACAATGTGCCGGTTCGGGTCATGGGCACGATATTCGAAAACCTCCGGGCCGACGCAGATCCCAAGTTCGACCGGCTGGCGCTCGGCCTCGACTCGCGGCCGCTGGAGGCTGACCTGCCGGAAGCTCTCAGGGTCATCGACGCGCTGAAGGACAGCGACAGCGGTTGTGCCCTGGTTTATCTGCACGCCGCAGATGACATTCTGCTGCAACGCTACCGGGAGACACGCCGCCGCCATCCGCTGAGCGATCCGTCCCGCAGCCTGCGGGACGCCATTGCCTACGAGCGGGACCTGCTGTCGGCCGTCGCGCAGCGGGCCGACCTCGTGCTCGACACGTCGAAAACCAGCGTGCACGAGTTGCGCGAAGCGATTCGAGAGCGCCTCGTCGGCGAACGGTCGGAGCAACTCTCCATTCTGTTCCAGTCGTTCGGATTCAAGTACGGCCTTCCAGCGGACGCCGATTTTGTCTTCGACGCCCGGTTTCTCCCCAACCCGTACTGGGAGCCCGAGCTTCGGCCATTGACGGGTCTGGACGAGCCGGTACGCGCATTTCTGGGCGGACAGATTGAGGTGCAGAATTTTGTTGCGGACATCACGGGATTTCTCCAACGCTGGGTTCCGGCCATCGAGAACAGCAATCGCAGCTACCTGACTGTTGCCATCGGTTGCACTGGCGGGCAGCATCGCTCGGTGTTTCTTGCCGACACCCTGGCGGCGGTGTTCGGCGACGCCTACGAGCAGGTCCACGTCCGGCATACCGCGCTGCCCGAGTAATCCGTTAGACGGCCCGGGAATCCCCGGATACACTCTGCCGCCGCATCCCCCAGGGGCGGGAACTCCATGAGCGCAGACGCGACCACAGAACGGGAAGAACATCTCCAGCACCTGCGAGATGCGCTGAACAGCGGTACGCTCAGACGCGCCGGACGCATGATCAACGCGCTCCATCCGGCGGAGATCGGCCGGCTTCTCGACTCCCTGCCCCCCCACGAACGCAACCTCGTCTGGGATCTCGTGGACCCGGACCTGGGCGGCGATGTGTTGCTGGAACTCAATGAAGAGGTGCGCGCCAGCCTCGTGCGGGCGATGGACGTCGAGGAAGTCGTCTTCGCCGCCGAGGGCATGGAGGTCGATGACCTCGCGGACTTCCTGGCGGGGCTTCCGGAGGCCATCACCGGCGAGGTTCTCAAGTCACTGGATCAAGAGGACCGGGAACGGCTGCATGCCGTGCTCGCCTATCCGGAGGACACCGCGGGCGGCCTCATGGACACCGAAACGGTGACCGTTCGGCCGGATGTCACCCTCGAGGTCGTGCTTCGATATCTGCGGATGCGGGGCGGTCTTCCCCCCGGTACGGACGCGCTATTTGTCGTCAACCGGACCGAGCAGTACGTCGGCAGGCTGCTGCTGACCAGCCTGCTGACCCAGGACCCGGAGCGCACGGTATCGGAGTTCATGGACGCGCAGACCGAGGGCATACCCGCGGACACGTCCGCCGCCGAGGTAGCCCGGCTGTTCGAGGGCCGCGATCTCGTCTCGGCACCGGTCATCGATGCGCGCGGAGTGCTGCTCGGGCGTATCACGGTCGACGACGTCGTTGACGTCATCCGCGACGAGGCCGATCACTCCATCTACAGCATGGCCGGCCTCGATGAGGACGACGATATGTTTGCGCCGGTTATCACGAGCAGCCGGCGTCGGGCCGTGTGGCTGGGAGTCAACCTGGCGACCGCCTTCATTGCGGCCTGGGTCGTCGGACTGTTCGAGGGAACCCTGGACCAGGTGGTCGCGCTGGCCGTGCTGATGCCGATCGTCGCCAGCATGGGAGGCATCGCAGGCAGCCAGACGCTTACCCTGATCATCCGCGGCCTGGCGCTGGGCAAGGTCCAGGACTCCAACACCCGCTGGCTCCTGCTTCGAGAACTTGCCGTGGCGTTGCTCAACGGCATGGGATGGGCTCTCGTGGTCGCGCTGGCCGTTCTGGCCTGGTTCGGTGACTGGCGCCTTGGCGCCATTATCGGCGTCGCCCTCGTGCTGAATCTCATCGTTGCGGCGGTTTCCGGCGTCCTTATCCCGGTGGTACTCAAGCGTCTCAAGATCGATCCGGCCCTTGCGGGCAGCGTTGTGCTCACCACGGTGACTGACGTGGTGGGTTTCACGGCGTTCCTCGGCCTGGGCACGGTGTTTCTTACCTGACCCGGGAATCCACACGGACCCCGGTGTTCGAATTGTGGGACAAGCCAGGTCACAAACCTGAACCGGAGAAATGTTATGACCCTGACTGCATTCCTGAATCGCTCGTTTCTCGCGAGTCTCTTGCTGGCCGCATCGTCGGTGGCGCTGGCCGGAGACAAGGTGGCCGTGGGGGCACCGGCTCCGGATTTCCGGCTCATGGACCAGGGCGGGGAGTGGCATACGCTGGAGGACTACCGCGGAAAATGGGTGGCCCTGTACTTCTACCCGAAGGCCGATACACCGGGTTGCACGACGGAAGCGTGCAATTTTCGGGACAACATCTTTGCCTTCAAAGAAATGGGTGCGGAGATCGTCGGCGTGAGCCTTGACGACGTCGAGGACCAGAAGGCATTTGCCGAGAAGTACAGCCTGCCCTTCACTTTGCTCGCCGACTCCAAGGGGGAGGTCGCCGAGTCATATGGCGTGCTGCGTAACTACGGGGTGATGAAACTCGCCAGCCGGGAGTCCTTCCTCATCGATCCCGAAGGCCGAATCGCGAAACACTATTCCAAGGTGGACCCCGACACGCATTCCAAGGAAGTCATTGCCGATTTGCAGACGCTGATGACCACCGGATCCGCCGGCGGCCGCTAAGCACGGCTGCCCGGTCCGGCCTCACAGGGAGCTTCGGCTCCCTTTTTTTTTGGCGGGAAGGCTTGCCGACCAAGCATCCCCGGGCGCCGTCCCGGGCAGGCCCAGGCGCGGGCCCGGCAGCCCCGCTGACCCGGCGGTCGTCTCTCCAAGACACGGCCTGACGAGGCGGCTATAGTTGACCTTGCTGCGTCTGGGCCGGCTTGCAAACCTTATGCAGTGCAGCATTCCGGAGAAAACGCGGCCGACCGCTCCCGGCTGGGCGATGCGGAGCGGGTTTGCCGAAGAATTAGCGTGTCGACCAGATTGACTTTCAATCGGGGCGCAAGAAGAAGCTGACGAGCGGGTTTGCCCCGGCAAACGGGCCCTGCAGCTCACGAGAGGGGGAGAAATGAAGCGCAGCGTATTCCTTGCAGTGTCTTGCCTGGCCCTGGTCGGGTCATACGGTTGCACACCTGACGTAAACGGAGGCTCGGGGATCGGTCACCGAGGGCGAGGCCGATATCGCCGTCACGACCTCCCTGGACAAGGCCACCGTGACGCCGGGCAGCAATGCCGGACTCAGCTTCACAGTTCGCAACAACGGCCCGACCGACGTCACTGACATTCCCATCTCCCTGAAAACGGATTCTGCGCCGGGCGGGTCCCAGTGGACCTCGGTGTTCTGGCGTTCGGACCTGACGACGTCCTGCAGCGTCGAAGGCGACGGAAGCTGCAGCGACCTCGCGTTCCTCGTGGACGACTCCGGCACCGGTCAGTTCGAGGGTGTCGTCAGCCTTCAGAGCGGTGCGTCGGCCACCTATGTCACCACGCTGTCTGTCCTCTACACGACCCAGGGCGGCGAGGCGCCGGTCGTGGTGGAGGGCTGCGCGGAGCTGCCCGATGACGTCCCCGATCCCGACGAGGACAACAACTGCGCCTCGGCAGAAGCGGCCATCGGCGAGCGGCCGGCCATCGTCGACTATCGCGACGAAATCATCTACTGGGCCTTCACCGATCGCTTTGCCAACGGTGATCCGGGCAACGACAACGGTACGGGCAACCGGCCGGACGACCAGGCCGACCTCGGCAACCCCCGCGCCTGGCATGGCGGCGACTTCGCCGGCCTGAAACAGAAGGTGGAGGAAGGCTACTTCCAGGA
This sequence comes from uncultured Gammaproteobacteria bacterium, assembly GCA_963842955.1. Taxonomy (GTDB): domain Bacteria; phylum Pseudomonadota; class Gammaproteobacteria; order Steroidobacterales; family XN24; genus JARFQW01. Next base: position 36,839 of record CAWJIJ010000001.1, on the reverse strand, counting down.
CATGGGTTTCACGGCCCTCTGGATCTCTCCGGTCGTTCTCCAGGCGCCCGGCGTCCGCGCCGGCTCAGATCCGTTTCCGGCTTATCACGGCTACTGGCTGGAGAACTTCGACGACCCCGAGCCGCATTTCGGTAGCTGGGCCGAGCTCAAGAGCCTCGTGGACACGGCCCAAGCGCAGGGTCTCAAGGTCATTATCGACTACGTTGCGAATCACACCGGCAGAAACGCCCAGATCCCGACGACCGAGCCCGACTGGTTTCGGATCGGCGCTCCGGGATGCGACGAGCAGGAAGAAGTCGCCTGCAGCCTGGCCGGCCTGATCGACGTGAAGCAGGAAGTTGCCGATGCCCGGCAATGGGTCCTGGACGGCGCCCGCAACATTCTCCTCCAGTCAGGGGCCGACGGCTTCCGGATCGACACGTACAAGCACGTCAACCCGGACTTCTGGTACGACTTCTTCGGACCCGGCGCGCCGGCTGACCGATCGACGGTCTTCAGCGTCGCGGAGAACTTCACGTCCAGCACCCAGGCTATCGCCGAGGATTTGGACCTTGACGGCGCCCCATCCGTATTCGACTTCCCGCTCTATGGCGCCATCGCCAGCAGCATGGCCCGGCGCGAAGCCGACACGGGCAGCCTGGCAACGGTCTTCGGCAACGACCCGGTCTACGAGGATCCGACTCGCCTGACAACGTTCCTGGACAATCACGACGTGCCCCGCTTCATGACCGAGGCCCTTCGAAAACGGCGCCACGCTGACCGAGGCCAAGGAAAGCCTGAGCAGCGCCCTCGGCCTGCTCTATGGGGCCCGTGGTATCCCGTCTGTCTACTACGGGACCGAGATCGCCATGCGCGGCGGTGAGGACCCGGACAACCGCCGGGACATGATGTTCCCGGACCCGGTGAGCCGGCTGTTCGCCAACACGCGGCAGAAAGTGACCTGCGGGGTGACGGGGACCGGCGACCCGGCCGAGGCCTACGGGACGCCGATGTTTGCCCGTGGCGGCTTCAATGACTGGGCCGACCCGCCGCCGGACGAGGCCATGTTCATGAACACGGGCGGGAACATCTACCAGGCCGAGTTCGAGGCACCGGCGGGCTACGCGGAATTCAAGGTGGCCGCCGCCGACTGGAGCATCGAATTCGTCGCACCAGCAAGCGAGGTGCCCCTGGATACGCCCGTCGCCCTGCGCGAAATCACCAACGTCAACGCGTCGACCATTTTGCCCCGCAGCGGGTGCTACACGTTCACCCTCGACGTGACCAATCCGGACGAGCCGGTACTGACCATCACCGAGAAGATCGATGAGAACGCCAAGGAAACCTGCGGCGTAACCGGTACCGGCGACCCGTCGGAAGCCTACGGCGCGCCGGTTTTCGTGCGCGGCGGTTTCAACGACTGGGGGGCCGTGAACCAGTTCGAGAATTTCGGCGGCAACAACTACCAGGCGGAGTTCGAGATCGATCCCGGAGCCTGGGAGTTCAAGGTGGCCACGGAGGACTGGAGTACCGACTTTACCGCCAACGGAGAGATCTTGGTCGAGACGCCGGTTGTCCTTGTGCCCGGCGGCGGCGCGGCCAATTCGAGCGTCAACCTCGAGGACGGCGGATGCTTCAACTTCCAGCTGGACGTTACTGATCCTGCGGCACCGGTCCTGACCCTGATCGAGGTGCCGGTCATTCCCACGGATGAACCCGTGGACCTGGATCTTCGCCCCCGGATTGCCGCGCTCGCGGCCGCACGACAAAGCTATGCCGCCCTGCGTCGGGGAACCCAGACGATTGTCTCCGCCCCCGGCGGGGCCTGTGAGGCCGAGGACACGGGCAACGATCCGGCTGAAGACTTTGGCGTGGCCATGTTTGCTCGCGGCACGTTCAACGACTGGGCGGATCCGCCGCCGGACTCCGCAGGCTTTGTAAACCTCGGTGGGGCCGTGTACGAGGCGAAGGTCACCCTGGGCGCCGGAGACCAACGGTACAAGGTCGCAGCGGCTGACTGGTCCGTGGAGTTCGCCTACGTGGAAGCGGACTCGGGAGTGACACCGCTAGACACCGAGGTGACCATGGCATCGGCCGCCGGACAGGGCACCGAGGGCCAGGTCAACATCGCCGAAGGCGGCTGCTACCTCTGGCGGATGAATGCGGCCGACCCGGCGGCGCCTACGCTGACGATCAGTCAGGACTCGGCCGGCAGCCCAACAGACGTCCTCGCGTTCCAGCGAGACCTGGAGGGCTCGCCCTCCGTGGTCGTCGTCGTGAACAACGAAGATACCGATGTGGACCTGGCCACACTCGGCAGCGGCGGTGTTCCGGTGACCCTGGCAGACGGGGCAGTGACAGAAATTACCGGGGCGGACACGGATCTTGCGGTGGCCGGCGGTCTCCTGACCGGCACCATGCCCGCCCGCACGACGCTGCTGGTCAGCGACCAGTAGGCGGCTGGCAACCGGATCCGGCGTCCTCTTTGTGAGGGCGCCGGATCTGACTTCCGTTCAGGCCGGCCGCGCGGCGAGGACCGTTCCGTGGAAACGGCCCGCGGCAACGGGCGCGCGGCAGCTTCCGGAGGCTCCAGGGCGACGGAGAACGGTGAACGTCATGGGGGCTCTTGCGAGGCGGCCCCCATCTTGCCGCCTCACACCGGTGTTTCTGGCACCGGGCGGGCCGGTGGGGACGACCGCCGGCGCAGGGCTTTCATCGCGTCCTCCAGCCCGGCGGGGCTCAGCGAAAACATGCGCTCCCCCATCAACGCCTTCAGCAGCCGGATCGACGGCATGTGCTCCCAGTAGCGCTCTGGCTGCGGGTTTAGCCATGCCGCGGAGGGAAAGGCATCGAGCAGACGGGTCATCCAGGCCGAACCCGGCTCCTCGTTCCAGTGCTCGATGCTGCCCCCCGGCGAGACGACCTCGTAGGGACCCATCGTCGCGTCCCCCACGAATATCACGCGCCAGTCCCTGGGATAGCGATGGATGACCTCCATCGTGGCAATGCGAGTCGCCTCCCGGCGCCGGTTGTCGCGCCAGAGAGACTCATAAACACAGTTGTGAAAGTAGTAGTGCTCGAGGTACTTGAACTCGGCGCGGGCCGCGGAAAAGAGTTCCTCGCAGACTCGGATGTGCCCGTCCATGGATCCCCCCACGTCCAGCAGCAGAAGGATTTTCACCGCGTTGTGGCGCTCGGGGCGCATGCGGATATCGAGCCAGCCGCCGTTGCGGGCCGTGGAGGTGATCGTGTCATCAAGATCCAGTTCGGTCGCCGCCCCTTCCCGGGCAAACTTGCGTAGCCGGCGCAGGGCCACCTTGAGATTCCGCGTGCCCAGTTCACGCCGGTCGTCCAGGTCCCGGTAGGTTCGCTGCTCCCAGACCTTGGCCGCCCGCCCCTGCCCCCCTTTGCCACCGATGCGCACACCGGAAGGATTGATACCGCCGTGGCCGAAGGGCGAGGTACCCCGGGTCCCGATCCAGCGCTTACCCCCCTCGTGCCGCTTCTCCTGTTCCTCCAGCCGCTCCTTCAGGGCGTCCATGAGCGCCTCCAGGCTCCCGAGCCGCCGGGCTTCCGCGATCTGCTCAGGGGTCAGGTCCAGCTCGCCGCGCAGTTTCAGCCAGTCCTCCGGCAGGTCGGCGACGAGCTGACGGATCGTGGCCTCCCGGCCCTCGTACCACTCGCCAAAAGCCTGGTCGAACCGGTCCAGCAGGCGCTCGTCCTTTACCAGCGCTGCCCGGGCAAGCAGGTAGAACTCGTCCACGCTGTAATCGCCCAGCCCCCGGGCCAGTCCCTCGAGCAACGCCAGGTACTCGGTGATCGAGACAGGCAGCCCCGCCGCCCGCAGACGGCTGAAGAAATCAACCAGCATTGCGACGATTCATGAAGACCAGCCGTTCGAACAGGTGCACGTCCTGCTCGTTCTTCAGCAATGCCCCGTAAAGCGGTGGTATCAGGGAGCGACTGTCTTCGGCACGCAGGGCTTCGGGGGGAATGTCCTCGGCGAGCAGGAGCTTGATCCAGTCCAGCAGCTCGGAGGTGGACGGTTTCTTCTTCAGACCGGGAACGTCGCGGACCCGGAAGAAACACTCCAGGGCGTCGGCCAGCAGGTCTTTCTTGAGGCCGGGAAAGTGCACGTCGACGATCCGCTCCATGTCCTGCGTATCGGGGAAACTGATGTAATGGAAAAAGCAGCGCCGCAGGAACGCGTCCGGCAGCTCCTTTTCGTTGTTGCTCGTGATGATAATCAGCGGCCGATGGCGCGCCTTGACGAGTTCCTGGGTCTCGTAGACATAGAACTCCATGCGGTCGAGTTCCTGGAGCAGATCGTTCGGGAACTCGATGTCCGCCTTATCGATTTCGTCGATCAGCAACACGGGCTGTTCCTCGGACTGGAACGCCTCCCAGAGCTTGCCGCGAACGATATAGTTGCCGATGTCGTGGACCCGGTCGTCGCCCAGCTGGGAATCCCGCAGCCTGGCGACCGCATCGTACTCGTAGAGCCCCTGGCGGGCCCGGGTCGTGGACTTGATATGCCACTCGATCAATGGCCGTCCCAGAGACGCTGCCACCTCCTGGGCAAGCTGGGTCTTGCCGGTACCCGGCTCGCCCTTGACCAGCAGCGGCCGTTCGAGGATGAGCGCAGCGTTGACCGCGCTCTTCAGTGCATCGGTAGCTACGTAGGTGTCGGTGCCGGCGAAACGGGAACTGGAACTCATGAAGCCTCCTGGCGTGGACTATGGGGTCAGGGTAAGGCGATGAGCCGGGGCACCCGGCAGGAAGGGCACGGGCTCTCCGCTCACCCAGGCCTGATGACCGCTTCGATAGAACGGAGAGAGTGGATGACCGCTGGCGCCGCCGGGCAGATGCAGATACCCGTCGGCCTCGGCCCCCGGCGATACCGCGAAGCGTTCGGATGCGCCGAAGCTGTTGCGCTGGACCCGGGGCATGTGGACCGCGCCCGGCAGGGGATCCTCGGGCATGTCCAGCCAGGCGGAGAGGACCGGAACCACGGCGCTCAATGGGTGCCTGATCGCCGCGCTGTTGGCCGCTCCCCAGGTGGGCGCGGCGGGATCGACACCGGCAATCGTCTGGTCCGCCAGGCCCAGGAGCAAGTCTTCCCAGCTTCCCCAGGGCTGGGGTAGCAGGTGCTCCGGACGTTCGGTCACAAGCCGCCAGAGGGCGCCTTCGGCCTGCCTTCCGGCCGTAAACCGGAAATCCGGATCCACGTTTCGAACGTCGCCCGTGAGGGCACCAAGAATATGATCGTACAGGCGCTGCCGGTACTCGAACACCAGCCGAAAGCCCACGGCATCCACCGCGGCCCGTCCGGACCACGCCTCGATGGCCTGCCGGAATCCCGACCGCTCAGGCGTTTGCTCAGCTTCCGTCCAGGGCAGGTCAAGCAGAAGTTGCCGCCAGGGAGCGAGAAATAGCGCGCGATCGTCCAGGTGCACCGCCAGCATGTCGACCGGCTCCGCGTCCTCCACGCCCGCGAGGGCATCGCGGATCTGCCCGGCCCGGGCGCCAAGCGCGTAGCCTCCGTCGCCAAGAATGTTCAGCCACGCCCCGTCCACCAGGCGCGCGTTCGCGGTCCAGATCTGGCCGTCCGCGGGGTTCACGAGGCGCGGATAGTCGGTCGTTGCCAGCCAGCCCCGCCATCCGGTTCCTGGCTTTGACCAGTCCGCCGGGCGGGCCGGATCAAACCCCTGCTTGACGGGAATCATCCCGGCAATGGTCCAGGCAATGTTGCCGAAGACATCCCCGATGACGATGTTCTGGGGTGGGATTCCCGCACGGTTTGCCACATCCAGCGCGGCCTCCACGCTGCCGACCTGTTCAAGCCCGAGCAGTCCGAGGTTGGCGGCGCCCGGCCGGTGCGCCAGCCACGCCAGCGCGCGTTCGGGCCGCCCGTCCCTCGCCGGCAATACGGGCCCCCAGACAGTCCATGGAACCTCCACCACCACCGGGTCCCCATCCGCCACGTCGATCCGTTCGGCGAACCGCTCGTAGTTTTTCCAGCCATCGGGACCCAGGTAGCGGCCGGGAATCTCGTCGTCGAGAACGAGGTCAACGAGGTCCGTCCAGTCTCCATAGCTGTTCGTGAAGCCCCAGGCGATGCGGCCGTTGCTGCCGGCCACGAGGCTGGGAACTCCCGGCAGAGTCACGCCCGCCAGATCCCGCGCATCGGTTCCGGTGACTCGCAGCCGCGCCCGGTAGAAGATGTTCGGCACACCCAGCGGAAGATGCATGTCATTGGCTACCAGCGCCCGCCCGTCGGCCGTGCGGGTGCCCGCCAGCACCCAGGAATTGCTTCCCGGCGTGTGGGGTTCGGACAGCGGCAGCCGGGCTGCAGCCGTCCCGGCGGGCACCGCCGCAGGCACCTCACGCAGATCGACAGTCTCCGGCCCCGGCAGCGGGGGCACCGGCAGCGGCCCGCCGACCAGGGGCGCGTCCCAGGGCGTACCCGGCGGCGTCAGGAACGCGACCAGCTCCGGGGCCAGGATGCTGTCCATCAGAGCCAGGTCCGACTCCTGCTCGCCCAACTCGTCGTGCAGCTCGAGAAACATCGAGAAAAGCACGAGCAGGCTGTCTGCCGGCCGCCAGGGCGCAGGCTCCTGCCGAAGAAGGAGGTATTCGAAGGGGCGCGCACCCAGCGCCTCGAGCCCGGCGTTCACCCCGTCTGCGTACGCTTCGACGATCGCCTTGTCCGGGTCCGGACCTTTCGCCACGGAGGTCTCCGCAAGCGCTCGGAAGCGGTGGACGCGCAAGCGCCGGTCGGCATCGAGCGCCGCGGAACCGAACAGGGCGGATAGCTCCCCCGCGGCCTTTCGGCGGAGCAAGTCCATCTGGAAGAAACGATCCTGGGCATGCACGAAGCCGGTGGCCCGGGCGAGATCCGCGCGATTCGAAGCCGTTACTGTCGGGACTCCGTCCTCGTCCCGTTCAACGGTCACCGGCGCAGTCAGCCCGCGCATGGTGACCTGCCCGTCGAGCGCGGGCAGGCTGGCCCTGAGCAACCACCAGCTGCCGGCAACCAGTACCAGCAGAACGACAACGATAATGCGGACCAGAGCACGCAAGGAATGCAGCCTCCTTCCAGAACCGTCATGATATCGGAGAACGGCTGTCGGCAAGTGCGCCGGGCCGGCGCGAAGGCGCATGCCGAGTTTCGGGGGGACCCGTCCCGGGGATGGATGTAAAAAAACACCTGCCGATCCTGGGCTGGCTGCCCCAGGTCAGCCGTAGCCAGATCTCCGGGGACGTGGTGGCCGGCCTTGTCACGGCCATACTCATGGTCCCGCAGGGCCTGGCCTTCGCGATGGTCGCGGGTCTGCCGCCACAGATTGGCCTGTACGCCGCGATTCTGCCGCCGGTGATCTACGCGCTACTCGGCACGAGTCGAGGCCTCTCGGTGGGCCCCACCTCGGTGGTTTCCATCATGGTCGCCGCGGCGCTGTCCCAGACGGTCGGGGCCGCCGACGCAGCCGAGCATGCCGGCGCGCTGGCCGCCATGGCCGGCCTGATCCTCCTCTTGATGGGCATCCTGCGGCTGGGCCTGTTGGCCAACCTGCTGAGCTCACCGGTGTTGACCGGCTTCAGCAGCGGCGCGGCGATCGTGATCATTGCCGACCAGGTGAAGCATCTTGCCGGTCTGTCCCTGCCCACGGGCCTGCATCCCCATGAGACCTTCGCTTACCTGGTGGCCCGCCCGGGGCAGGTGAACTGGACGACCCTTGCCCTTGGGCTGGGTTGTATCGCGTTCCTCGCGATCGCCGCCCGGCCCCTTCCCGAGGGCATGCGCCGGCGCATTGGCTACATGGGATCGACCCTCGTGGCGCGTATCGCTCCGCTGATCCTCGTGGTCGCGTCTTCCATCCTTGTCGCCCGCCTGGATCTCGATGTGGCGCTTGTCGGAAAAGTACAGGGCGGTCTGCCGGATCTCTTTCCGGGTATGCCGGCGCCCGGGGTGTGGCTGGAACTCCTGCCGTCGGCCGCGCTGATCAGCATTATCGCCTTCGTCGAGAGCGTCACCATCGGCAAGTACCTGGGCAGCCTGGCCCGCGAGCAGATCGATCCGAACCAGGAACTGGTCGCGCTGGGGGCGGCGAGCTTCGGAGCAGCCTTTTCCGGGGCCATGCCGGTGGCCGGCAGCTTCAGCCGCAGCATGGTGAATGTGAATGCCGGCTCGGCAACCCAGGTCGCGGGCATCATCATGGCCGCCATCGTCGCCGTGGCTGCGGCCTTCCTGGGTCCGGCCTTCGAGTTCCTCCCCCGGGCCGCGCTGTCGGCCATCATGGTGGTCGCGGTGGCCGACCTGATCGATCTGCGCTCGGTGACGGAGACCTGGCGGTACAGCAAGTCGGACGCGACAACGAACCTGGTCACGTTCGTGGGCACCCTCGCCTACGGCGTGGAGGCGGGCCTGGTGACCGGCGTCGTCCTGTCCCTGTTGCTCTATATCTGGCGGACCAGTCAGCCCAACATCGCGGTGGTCGGCCGGGTTCCCGATACCGGCGAGTTCCGGAGCTCCAGCCGGCATACGGTGGAGACCTGGCCCGAGATTCTGCTCGTGCGGGTGGACGAGAACCTGTATTTCGCCAATGTCGGCTACGTGTGGGACATCGTCGCCCATGAAATCCAGCGCAGGCCCGGCGTGCGCCACCTGGTCCTCGTGCTGAGCGGCGTCGGCTTTATCGATACCAGCGCCCTGAAATCGGCGGTGACCGCGGCGGAGACGCTGAGGGAGCTCGGCATCACCCTGCACCTGGCGGAGGTCAAGGGTCCGGTAATGGACCGTCTGAACAAGACCCGGCTGGCCGAGCAGATCGCCCCCGGAAGGTTTTTCACCTCGGCCCAGTCCGCCGTCGGACAGCTGTCCAAGGACGTCGACCGCGACCGGGAGATCATCCCCATTTAGCGCCGGCTTCCGCCGGTGACCGGCCTACTGGACGGGGTCGACCGTGAGAATCCTCATCGTGTTCGTGCCCCCGGCCTGGCCCGCCAGGCTGCCCTCCGTAAAGATGATCTGGTCGTCAGCGGCGGCCAGCCCCCTCTCCAGCAGCGTCCGGCTGACCGCCAGAAAGCCTGCCGGACCGCCGTCGTGCATCACATCGAAGGGTATCGGGTAGACACCGCGATAGAGGGACACGCGGCGGCGGGTGATCTCGTTCCGGCTGAAGGCGTAGATGGGAATCCCGGACCGGATCCGTGACATCCACAGCGCAGTGGAGCCGGACTCGGTGAGCGCCACAATGGCCTTCACGTCGAGATGATTGGCGGTATACATCGTGGCCATCGCGATGGCTTCGTCAATGTGCAGGAAGTAGTCGTCCATGCGATGGCGCGAATGCATGGAAACCCGCTCCTTTTCTGCCGAGACGCAGGCGCTGGCCATGGCCTGCACTACCCGGACCGGGTACTTCCCCACCGCGGTCTCACCCGACAGCATCACCGCATCGGTACCGTCGATCACTGCGTTGGCCACGTCCGAAACCTCGGCACGGGTCGGGACAGGCTCGGTGATCATGGACTCCATCATCTGGGTGGCCGTTATGACGATCCGGTTCATGTCCCGGCAGACCCGAATGATGCGTTTCTGAACGCCCGGCACCTCCGCAAAGCCGATTTCGACACCGAGGTCGCCGCGCGCCACCATGATCACGTCAGAGGCTTCGACAACGTCCTCGATGTGGCGCACCGCCTCGGCCCGCTCCACCTTGGCCACCAGCAGCGCATTGCTGCCGGCTTCGCGGGCCAGCTTGCGGGCGCGGGCCATATCTTCCCCGTCCCTCGGGAAGGAAACCGCGAGAAAATCCACTCCCAGTTCAGCGGCGGTTTTCAGATCGGCCTCGTCCTTCTCCGTGAGCGCCCGCGCCGACAGTCCGCCGCCCAGGCGATTGATCCCCTTGTTGTTGGACAGGGTGCCGCCGGTTTCCACGACGCAGTTGACCCGGGAACCCTCGACGCTTCGGACCTTCAGGACGATCAGGCCATCGTTCAGCAACAAGATGTCGTTGGCGCGCACGTCCCTGGGCAGGTCCTTGTAGGTCACGCCGACGGAGTTCTGATCGCCGTCGTCTTCGCCCTTCGATGCATCGAGAGCGAACTCCGCCCCTTCGACCAGTTGCACCTTGCCGTCACGAAACCGTCCGGTGCGAATCTTCGGACCCTGGAGGTCGCCGAGAATGCCGACGTCCTTGCCGACCTTGAGGCTTGCCTCGCGAATCATCGCCACGCGGCGACGGTGGTCCTCCGCCGAACCGTGAGAGAAATTGACCCGCACCACATCGCAGCCAGCCAGGAGGATCCGTTCCATGACCTCCGGATGGTCAGTGGCTGGACCCAGCGTGCAAACTATTTTCGTGCGTTTGGTCATGGGTCCCTCCGGGACAGAACAGTTTGCTCTCAGGTTGCGGAGGCCCGTTCCTCGAGTACCGCGACGGCGGGCAGGACCTTGCCTTCGAGAAACTCCAGAAACGCACCGCCGCCCGTCGAGATATAGGAGATGCGATCACGCACGCCGAATTCGTCCAGGGCCGCGAGCGTGTCGCCGCCACCGGCAATGGAAAAGCCCGGGCTGTCGGCAATTGCCTCGGCCAGCTGGCGGGTACCGTTCGCGAAGGCCGGAAACTCGAACACGCCCACGGGTCCGTTCCAGACGATCGTGCCCGCCGAGCGTAGCAGCTCGCCATAGGTCGCGGCGGTTTCGGGGCCGACGTCGAGAATCATCTCGTCGCTGGCCACGTCGGCCACTGCACACGTGCGCGCCTCGGCATCGGCCGAGAACGCCTTCGCCACGACAACATCCGTGGGTACCGGAATACTCGCGTCCCGCGCACTCGCCTTGCCGACGATTTCCCGCGTCGCGTCCAGCAGATCCTCCTCCCACAGCGACGTTCCGACGCCAAAACCGGCGGCGGCGATGAAGTTATTGGCGATACCGCCTCCGACGATCAGCTGATCGACCTTGTTGGCGAGGGTGTCCAGCACCGTCAGCTTGGTGGACACCTTGGAGCCGCCGACCACGGCGACCATGGGTCGCTCCGGATCGGCCGTGGCCCGGGACAGCGCGTCGAGCTCGCCGATCAGGAGCGGACCGCCGCAGGCCACCGGTGCAAACCGGGCAACCCCGTGGGTACTCGCCTGGGCCCGGTGCGCCGTGCCGAAAGCGTCCATGACGTAGACATCGCACAACGCCGCCATGGCCTTCGAAAGCCCCTCGTCGTCAGCTTTTTCTCCGCGGTTGAAGCGCACGTTCTCGCAAAGCACCACCTCCCCCGGCGCCACCGAAACCCCGTTCAGCCAGTCCCGTTCGAGCCGGACCGGCGTCCCCAGCAGGGACTCCAGGTGGGCGGCCACCGGCGCCAGCGAGAACGCCTCGTCGTACTCCCCCTCCGTCGGGCGTCCGAGATGGGACATAAGCATGACCGCGGCGCCCTTCTCCAGGGCCAGCCGCACGGTCGGCAGCGCTGCCGCAATACGGGCATCGCTGGTCACCCGACCGTCCTTGACCGGCACGTTGAGGTCCTCGCGGATCAGCACGCGCTGGCCGCTGAGATCCAGGTCCGCCATGCGAATAATGTTCACGGCACGCTCCTTAACGAGATTTTCCGGCGCAGCATGCGGCGCCGGTCGCGCATCGCCGAAAATCCGCGTCCGGCCCCTGCCGGACGCGGTTCACGGCACCCGGGTGTGGGCCAGGTCAGCTGGCGTTGACCAGAGCCTCGGCCGTATCCAGCATGCGGTTCGAGAAGCCCCATTCGTTGTCGTACCAGGAACAGACCTTGACGAGTGTCCCGTCGATCACCCGGGTCAGCGAAGACTCGTAGCTGGACGAATGCGGGTCGTGGTTGAAGTCCACGGACACCAGCGGCTTGTCGTTGTAGGCCAGGATTCCCTTGAGCGGTCCCTCGGATGCGGCCTTGAGCAGGTCGTTGATCTCGTCAACGCTGGTCTCCCTGGCAGCCTGGAACGTCAGATCCACCATCGACACATTGATCGTGGGCACCCGAATCGCGAAGCCATCGAGCTTGCCGGCCAGTTCGGGCAGCACGAGCCCGACGGCGGCGGCCGCACCGGTCTTGGTGGGGATCATCGACATGGTCGCGGAGCGGGCCCGGCGCAGGTCCGAGTGGTAGACGTCAGTGAGCACCTGGTCGTTGGTGTACGCATGAATCGTGGTCATGAGACCGTTGAGGACGCCGATGGAATCGTTCAGCGGCTTGACCAGCGGCGCCAGGCAATTGGTGGTGCACGACGCATTGGAGATCACGGTGTCCGAGGCCTTCAGCACGTCATGGTTGACGCCGTAGACAATCGTCGCATCCACGTCCTTGCCGCCGGGAGCCGAGATGATGACCTTCTTTGCGCCCGCGGCGAGGTGCGCCGAGGCCTTTTCCTTGGTGGTAAAGAGGCCCGTACATTCGAGAACCACATCGACCTCGTGCTCCTTCCAGGGCAGCTTCGAGGGATCGCGCTCAGCCAGGACGCGGATGCGGTCACCATTGACCACCATGTCGTCGCCGTCCACTACGACTTCGCCGTTGAACTTGCCGTGGGCCGTGTCGTACTGGGTGAGATGCGCGTTGGTCGCCGGATCACCCAGGTCGTTGATCGCGACGACGTCGAAATCGTCCTTGCGGCCGTATTCATGAATGGCGCGAAGCGTGTTGCGCCCGATACGGCCGTAGCCGTTAATTGCAATCCTGATTGCCATGTTCGCCTCCAAAGCAAACGGGGAAGGGGCTCCGGGAACCCGGAGCCTTAAGTTACGCAAAGAGTCTAGAACAGATTCTTTACGGCTGTAATGAGATGCCCGGTTGTCAGGCCGAAGTGCTCGAACACCGCGTCGGCGGGGGCGGACTCCCCGAACTGGTCGACGCCGAGAACCACCCCGGCCGGACCGACCCAGGACCGCCAGTAGCCGGTAATTCCGGCTTCCACGGCGACGCGCCGCTCGAGCTGCGGCGGCAGCACGGCGTCCCGCCATTCCGCGGGCGCCAGCGGCAAACGCCTCCGCGCACGGGATCGATACGACCCGAACGCGGCGGCCCTCCGCCTCCAGGGCAGCGGCGGCTTCCATCGCGAGGCCCACCTCCGACCCGGTGGCGATGATCGCCGCCTCCGGTTCGCCCCCGGCCGGATCATGCAGCACATAGCCGCCGTGGCCGATGGCCCGCACCTGCTCGTCCGTGCGCGGCCAGTGTTCGAGTCCCTGCCGGGACAGGATCAGCGCGGTGGGCATGCTCGTGCTTTCCAGCGCAAGCCGCCAGGCCACGGCCGTCTCCACGTCGTCGCAGGGACGCCACACGGCAAGGTTCGGAATGGCCCGCAGGCTGGCCAGGTGCTCCACCGGCTGGTGGGTCGGCCCGTCCTCGCCCAGACCGATGGAATCATGGGTGTAAACGAGGATCGACGGGATCTTCATCAGCGCCGCGAGCCGGACCGCATTGCGCGCGTAGTCGGAGAACACGAGAAACGTTCCGCCGTAGGGCTTGAAGCCCCCGTGCAGGGCCAGGCCGTTGAGCATCGCGGTCATGGCGAACTCGCGAACACCGAAAAACAGGTAGTTGCCGTCGAAATCCCCGGCTGAAATCGCTTTCGAGCCCTTCCACCAGGTGTTGTTGGACCCGGTGAGGTCGGCCGAGCCGCCCACCAGTTCGGGCAGCAGGGGGCCGAATCCGTCCAGCGCCACCTCCGAGGCCTTTCGGGTAGCCATCTTCTTGCCGTTGCCGGCCACCTGCGGCCACGAACGCGTCGGCGGCGGCGTCCCAGTCTTCGGGCAGCGCCCCCTCAAGCCGGCGCTCCAGCTCCGCGGCCGACTCCGGGAAGGCGGCCCGGTAGGCCTCGAGCCGCTCGACCCACCCGGCCTCGGCAGCCGCGCCCTTTTCCGTGGCATCCCACGCATCGCGAATGTCGCCGGGCACCTCGAAGGGCGGATGGGGCCAGCCGATATGCTTGCGGGTGGCGGCCACTTCGTCGTCACCCAGCGCAGCCCCGTGGGTGGCCGCGGTGCCCTGCTTGCCCGGGGATCCCCAGCCGATCACCGTCCGGCAGCAGATGAGGGACGGCCGATCCGTCGCCGCGCGCGCCTCCTCCACGGCCCGGACCAGCGCCTCGGGATCGTGGCCGTCCACGTCCGGGACCACGTGCCAGCGATACGCCTGGAAACGCGCGGGCGTGTCATCGGTAAACCAGCCGCTCACTTCGCCGTCAATGGAGATCCCGTTGTCGTCGTAAAAGACGATGAGCTTGCCGAGCCCGAGGGTCCCTGCGAGCGAACAGGCCTCGTGGGAGATCCCTTCCATGAGACAGCCGTCGCCAGCGAACACGTAAGTGTAATGATCGATGATGTCGTGACCGGGCCGATTGAAGCGGGCCGCGAGAATACGCTCGCCGGTCGCCATGCCGACCGCCGTCGCCAGCCCCTGCCCCAGCGGACCGGTTGTGGTTTCCACGCCGATTTCACGGTCCAGTTCCGGGTGTCCGGGGGTTTTCGCTCCCAGCTGCCGGAACGACGCCAGGTCCGCGATAGTCAGCGGGTAGCCGGTCAGGTGCAGGAGCGAATACAGGAGCATCGACCCGTGCCCGTTGGAAAGAACGAACCGGTCCCGGTTCGGCCAGCCTGGATTACCCGGATTGTGGACCAGGAAATCGTTCCAGAGAACCTCCGCGATATCGGCCATGCCCATGGGCATGCCGGGATGCCCGGAATTGGCTTTCTGCACGGCATCCATGCTCAGAGCCCGGATGGCGTTGGCAAGATCTCGACGGTCAGGCATGTTCGGTCTCCGCAAAGGGACGGGGCGGGAAACTGGAGCGCATTCTCCGCGACGCTCTGGCCGGGAGCAAGCGGCCCGCCGCCGCGATCAGGCGTTTTTCCACTTGATCGAGCAGCCCATGGACGGCACCTGCCCGGCGGGTGCCTCACCGGCCGCGATGCGACGCATGGCCTCCAGGAGTTCGCGCGGCGCATCCGCGGGCGGCGGTTCCTTCAGGCCGGCATCGAGGCGACCCCGGTAACGCAGTTCCAGGTCCTTGTCGAAGCCGAAAAAGTCCGGTGTACAGACAGCTCCGTAGGCCCGAGCCACCTCTTGCGTCGGGTCGAGCAGGTACGGAAACGGAAAATCCAGCTCCCGGGCCAGGCGCGCCATGTTCTCGGGGCTGTCCTCGGGGTAGTCGGTGACATCGTTGGACATAATGGCCACGCAGCCCACGCCTTCCTCCTTGAGGAGCCGACAGTCCGCAATCAGGCGAGTCAGCACCGCCTTCACGTAAGGGCAGTGATTGCAGATGAACATGACCAGCGTGCCCCGGGGCCCTCGCAGATCGTCCAGGGACAGGGTCTTGCCGGTCGTATCGGTCAGCGAGAAACCGGGCGCGCGCATGCCCTCTTCGCAGGCGGGGGTCTCGGTACGGGCCATGGAATCACCTCGTAGACAAATGTAGCGATGTGAACGGTGTGCTTACAGCGGAAAGATCGTGCCGGTATACTAGTCAATCTTTGCCTCAGCCGGGCCCAAACCTTATGTCAGATACGTATCTCTTCACCTCCGAATCTGTGTCGGAGGGCCATCCCGACAAGATCGCCGACCAGATTTCGGACGCTGTACTCGACGCCATTATCGAGCAGGATCCGGACGCGAGAGTCGCGGTGGAAACGCTGGTCAAGACCGGCATGGCGATTGTTGCGGGGGAAGTCCACACCTCGGCGTGGGTGGATCTTGAAGATCTCGCCCGCCAGACCATTGTGGATATCGGCTACAACAGTTCGGAACTCGGTTTCGACGGCGCCACCTGCGCGGTACTGAACGCCATCGGCAAGCAGAGCGGCGACATCCGCCAGGGCGTGGATCGGGAAGAGCGCAAGAAGCAGGGTGCGGGCGACCAGGGACTGATGTTCGGCTACGCCAGCAACGAGACCGACGTGCTCATGCCGGCGCCCATTACCTATGCCCATCGCCTGGTCCGCCGGCAGGCAGAGCTGCGCAAGAACGGCGAGCTGCCGTGGCTGCGACCCGACGCCAAGAGCCAGGTGACGTTCCGCTACGAGGACGGCAAGCCAAAGGCCGTGGACGCCATCGTGCTGTCCACCCAGCACGCCCCGGAAATTGCCGAGGAGCAGCTGCGCGAGGCCATCATGGACCTCGTCATACTCCCCGTCATTCCGGAGGCCTGGGTTTCGGCGGAAACCCAGTTTCACATCAATCCGACCGGACGTTTCGTTATCGGCGGTCCGATGGGTGACTGCGGGGTGACCGGGCGCAAGATCATCGTGGACACCTACGGCGGCATGGCCCGGCACGGTGGCGGCGCCTTCTCGGGGAAGGATCCCTCCAAGGTGGACCGGTCGGCCGCCTACGCCTGCCGCTACGTGGCCAAGAACATCGTCGCGGCCGGACTTGCCGACCGCTGTGAGATCCAGGTGTCCTACGCCATCGGGGTCGCGGAGCCGACCTCCGTCACGGTTGAGACATTTGGCACGGGCAAGGTCTCCAATGGCCGCCT
Organism: uncultured Gammaproteobacteria bacterium; assembly: GCA_963842955.1. GTDB lineage: Bacteria > Pseudomonadota > Gammaproteobacteria > Steroidobacterales > XN24 > JARFQW01. The sequence goes on along the minus strand of CAWJIJ010000001.1, from coordinate 20,351 downwards.
GACGGCGCTCGTCAGAGAGCATTTCGACCTCACCCCGTTCGGCATCCTGGAGATGCTGGACCTGGTGCGTCCCATTTACCGCGCGACGGCTGCGTACGGCCATTTCGGCCGGGAAGACGAGAATTTCAGCTGGGAGCGGACCGATAAAGCCGAGGCCCTGCGAATCGAAGCGGCGGCCTGATACGAAACCCCACGGCAATGACTGCCCGGAGAACCTGATGAATACTGTAGCTGCACAAGCAATGAAGGAAGATTTTCGCGTCGCGGACCTGACGCTAGCCGACTGGGGCCGCAAGGAAATCTCCATTGCCGAGACGGAAATGCCCGGGCTGATGGCCGTCCGGGAAGAATATGCGGCCGACCAGCCGCTCAAGGGAGCCCGTATTGCCGGCTGCCTGCACATGACGATTCAGACGGCGGTCCTCATCGAGACCCTGGTTGCCCTTGGCGCCGAGGTTCGCTGGTCCTCGTGCAATATTTTCTCGACCCAGGACCACGCCGCTGCGGCCATCGCGGCCACCGGCGTGCCCGTTTTTGCCTGGAAGGGCGAGTCGGAGGAAGAGTACTGGTGGTGCGTCGAGCAGACGATTCACGGTCCGGACGGCTGGACACCCAATCTGCTGCTGGACGACGGCGGCGATCTCACCCAGCTGATGCACGACAAGTATCCCGAACTGCTGGCGGACGTCCGCGGCGTATCGGAGGAAACCACCACGGGCGTGCACCGACTTTATGAAATGGCGAAGGCCGGCACCCTCAAGGTCCCGGCGATCAACGTCAACGACTCCGTAACCAAGTCGAAGTTCGACAACCTTTACGGCTGCCGGGAATCGCTCGTGGACGCCATCAAGCGGGCCACCGACGTGATGATCGCTGGCAAGGTTGCCGTGGTCTGCGGATACGGCGATGTCGGCAAGGGCAGCGCCCAGGCCCTGGCGGCCCTGCGGGCGACGGTCTGGGTCACGGAAATCGATCCGATCTGCGCGCTTCAGGCGGCGATGGAAGGCTATCGGGTGGTCCGGCTGGACGACGTGGTCGGCGAGGCGGATATCTTCGTGACCGCTACGGGCAACACCTCGGTGATCACCCATGAGCACATGCTGGCCATGAAGAACGAGGCGATCGTCTGCAACATCGGCCACTTTGACAACGAAATCGATGTGGCCTCGATTCGGCAGTACACCTGGGACACCATCAAGCCCCAGGTGGATCACATCGTCTTCCCCGACGGCAAGCGCATCATCCTGCTTGCAGAGGGCCGGCTGGTGAACCTGGGCTGCGCGACCGGTCACCCGAGCTTCGTGATGTCCAACTCGTTCACCAACCAGGTGATGGCACAGCTGGAGCTGTGGGAAAACCCGGAGAAGTACGAGCGCAAGGTCTATGTGCTGCCCAAGCACCTGGACGAGAAGGTCGCCCGGCTTCACCTGGAGCGAATTGGCGCCAACCTCACGACGCTGTCTGGCGAACAAGCCGACTATATCGGCGTGCGGGTGGACGGCCCCTACAAGCCCGAGTACTACCGCTACTAGGGTTGCAGAGAGCGGGCGAACGCCTGCCTGCCACAAAGGGCGGCCCCGGGGCCGCCCTTTTTTTGTGAGTCAACGGCCGGTCGCGGGCCGACGAGACCCGCCAGGACATTCAGCGCACCCGGGCCAGGGTCAAGCCGTCGCCGATCGGCACCAGGGACAGGTCCACCCGCTCGTCACCGTGCAGGGCCTTGTTGAAGGCCCGCAGGGCCAGGGTGTCCGCGTCGTCGTCTTCCCGGGCCTCGTCCGCCAGGCGCCCGGACCAGAGGGTGTTGTCCACGGCAATCAGGCCACCCGGCCGTACCAGCCGGAGCAGACGCTCGTAGTAGGCCGGGTAGTTCTCCTTGTCGGCGTCGATGAAGCCGAAATCGAAGCGGCCGGTCTCGCCCGAGTCCAGCAGGGCATCGAGGGTCCCGACCGCCGGCGCGAGCCGGAGATCGATGCGATGCTCCAGGCCCGCCTCGGCCCAGTACCGGCGGGCGATATTCGTGTACTCCTCGCTGACATCGCAGGCGACGATGGTGCCGTTTGCGGGGAGGGCACGCGCCACGCAGAGGCTGCTGTAACCGGTGAAGACACCCACCTCCACACAGCGGACCGCCCCCAGCAGGCGGGTCAGCAAGGCCATGAACTGGCCCTGCTCCGGCGAGATCTGCATGACCGCCATCGGATGATTCCCGGTTTCTTCCCGGAGCCGCGCGAGCAAGGCGTCCTCTCGAAGCGACACGGAAAGCAGGTACTCGTAGACGGCATCCGTCATTTCCAGCGTACGATTCGACATGACAACCTCCGGACAGCAAGCGGTTAATATACGCGTTGTATCCGAGACAGCGGGAGCCAGGATGGGCATGACGGCCCGCTTTATCCAGTTCACCGATCTTCATCTTTGCGCGAGCCCCGAGGCCCGCCTCAAGAACGTCGAGACCGACGCGAGCTTTGCCGCTGTCGTCGATGAAGCCTTGTCTGCAGCGCATCCTGACGGGTTGCTCTTGACCGGCGACCTGGCCCAGGATGGTTCGGAAGAAGCCTACGCGCGGCTCGTAGGCCGCCTGCGGCCCTTTGGCCTACGCGCATGGTGTATCCCGGGGAACCATGACAGTCCCGATGTTTTAAGCGCCGCCCTGCCGGCGCCCTTGTTCGGCCTTGACCGAACCGCCGACTTCGGGCCCTGGCGGCTCTTGTTTCTGAGCACTCACGACGGCGACCGGGGCGGCGGACGGCTCGGCGACACCGAGCTTGCCGCGGTCAGCGAAGTGCTGGCAGCACCCGGCCCCGAACACATCCTCATTGTGATGCATCATCACCCGGTCAGAATCGACAGCTGGCTGGACGAGAGTGCGGCGCTCGATGACGCCGATGCGTTCTGGGAGGCCGCCGGGTCCAGTTCGCGGCTCCGGGGCGTGATCTTCGGACACGTTCACCAGGAAGTGGACATTCGGCGCGGCGCCATTCGGGTCTTGGGCACACCCTCGACCTGTTTCCAGTTTGTGCCCCAAACCATGGTGCCGGGACTGGATACCCGCCCCCCCGGCTGGCGCTGGATCGAGCTCCTGGATGACGGCCGGATCGAGACCGAAGTGTGCTGGCTGGGCGACCCGGCCGGCCAGGGGCCGGCGTGAGCAGCGAACAACAAGACGCACTGGTTCGGACCTACCACCTGCTCCGCGAGCACGGTCTCAACGATTCCCACAGCGGCAATGCCGGGACCTGCACACCGGATGATTCCGAAGGCGCTTACTACTTTCCAAAGGTACCGGTCATCGACATTCCCCACGAGCACGATGTCAGCGAAGCACCCGCAGCGGTGGCCGGAGCCTTGCGGGCATTTCCCGTCGCATTGGTTCGCGGGCACAGAATCTACGCCTGGGGCCGCAGTTTTGACGAAGCCAACAAGCGGGTCGCGTCGCTGGAGGCCTCGGCAAGGATAAGCTGGCTGGCGGCGGCGGCTCGGGACCCGTCGCCGCCAAGAGGGCGGTGTATGAGTCGCCTGGCCGTTGTTCTGCTGGGGTTTTTCGTGGCCGCGGCAAACGCCGCGGAACCCGGCCCGCTGCTGTGGCAGATGCAGACCCGCGAAGGCGAGGTCCTTCTGCTCGGCTCGGTCCATATGCTGAGGGCGCAGGACTACCCCCTCGCGGAGGCGGTGGAATCCGCCTACGAGCGCGCTGACCGGGTCGTTCTGGAGCTGGACCTTGGCAAGCTCAACCCGGTGGAGATGCAGCTGGCCCTGCACCGTATCGGCCTTGCCGCCGAAGGTGAAACGCTGGAGAGCCTGATGGGCCCTGAATCCTGGGACACGGCAATCCGGCTATCCGGCGAACTCGGGGTGGAGCTGAAGCGGCTGATGGCGGCCAAACCCTGGTACGCCGCGCTGACCGTGGCCAACCTCGAGATGGTCCGGTTGGGGTTTCGTCCGGAACACGGCATCGAGCAGTATCTGACCCGCCGCAGCGTGGGAGACGGCAAACCCATACACGGGCTCGAGACGATCGATTATCAGCTCGGAATTTTCGACGGCATGCCGCTGGCTGATCAGCGCCGCCTGTTGCTGCAGACGCTGGAAGATGCCAGGCGAATGGAGCAGGACATGGACGGCCTTATCGAGGCCTGGAACCGGGGAGAAGCCGGCAGGCTGGGCGAATTGCTGGGCGAAGGGTTCGAAGACTACGGCAGCCTCTACGAAACGCTGGTCGTACGCCGCAACCGCGAGTGGCTACCCCAGGTGGAGGCTTGGGCCGCAAAGGGGGGCACGACCCTCGTCGTGGTTGGCGCGCTTCATCTGGTGGGCGAAGACAGCCTGATCGGATTGCTCAAGGCCCGGGGGCACCCGGTCCGGCGCCTGCCCTGGGCCTGGCCGGGACCGACCGCTCGCCGCGGCGGACCCGCGGGTCCGAATTGGGCCTCGGCAACCCTGGCAGGGCCAGAGGTCCGGTCCGTTATACCTCGACCATCTCGAAGTCTTCCTTCCCGGCGCCACAGTCAGGACAGCGCCAGGTGAGCGGTACGTCCTGCCACCGGGTACCGGGGGCAAGACCGCTTTCCGGGTCGCCCTCCTCTTCTTCGTAGACATAGCCACAGATGACGCACATCCATGCTTTCATGGCTTCTCCCGGAATCGTGTTTCAAGCTGGAAGGCGCGCGATTTTCCCACGGGCGAGGCCTTCAGCGAAACCCCGAATGACAGCTGAGGTTCGATGCCCATGAGCCAGGCCATTCCTCCCACCGTCCTGATCGTTGCCGGAAACGACCCGTCCGGGGGTGCGGGACTCACCGCCGACCTGCAAACCGTGACCGCGCTAGGCGGTCATCCGGCCCCGGTGATTAGCGCTTTGACCGTCCAGGATACCCGCAACGCATCCCGGGTCGTGCCCGCCGATCCCTGGCTGGTTACCGAGCAGATGCAGGCCGTGCTCGAAGACCAGGCCGTTGCGGCGGTCAAGATCGGGCTACTGGCCAGCGCGGCAATCGCCCGAGCCGTCGCAGACGTTCTGGCCGCTCTGAAGCGACCGATTCCGGTGGTCCTCGACCCCGTGCTGGTGGCCGCCGGAGGCGCTGCCCTGGCAGAACAGGAGCTCGGGAGCGTGCTGGTGGACGCCCTGATGCCGATGACGACAGTCGCAACACCCAACGCCCAGGAAATTCGCGAACTCGCCCCGGACGCGGGCACGCGGGAGGAACGGGCCGGGAGATTACTGGAGGGTGGATGTGATTTCGTCCTCGCCAAGGGCGGCGATGAGCCCACGGCCGACGTCGAGAACGTCCTGTTCGGCGCCGACGGCACGGTCCGCAGCTGGACCTGGCCCAGGCTTCCGAACGCCTACCACGGGTCCGGTTGTACCCTGGCGGCCGCCATCGCGACCTGCCTCGCCAGGGGCCGGTCGGCGCAAGACGCGGTGGATGAGGCACAGGTGTGGACCCAGTCCGCCCTTGCCGCGGCTTTCCGGCCGGGCCGCGGCCAGCATATTCCTCTGCGCAGACAGGCACCCGAACGGTGAGCCGGCGCGCCCTGCCAATGGGGCTTTACGCCGTCACCGACGCCGGCATGACGCCCGGTGAGCAACTTCCGCTGGCCGTGGCCGCCGCGATTCGCGGCGGCGCCAGGATCGTCCAGTATCGGAACAAGAATCCGGATCCGGCGCTACGCTTGCGGGAGGCTGCGGTGTTGCGCTCGGTCTGCACCCAGGCAGGCGCCGTCTTTATCGTGAACGATGATCCGGCGCTGGCAAGGGCGATCGGTGCCGATGGCGTGCACGTGGGCAGAGACGACCCGGATCCCGACTCGATCCGGGCGGACGGAAACCCGGATCTGATTGTGGGCGTTTCCTGCTACGCGGATCCCGGCGCGGCCCGGGCCGCGGTGGCGGCCGGCGCCGACTACGTGGCTTTCGGTAGCGTTTTCCCCTCATCCACGAAGCCAGGGGCCGTGGCGGCACCGCTGGAGCTGCTGGGCGAAGGGTCATCGCTGGGCGTGCCCGTAGTGGCCATCGGGGGCATTACCGAGAACAACATCGGATCGGTAGCCGCCTCCGGGGCGCACGGCGCCGCCGTGATCTCGGCGCTGTTTGCGGCCGCCGATCCCGAGGATGCGGCCAGGCGCCTGTCCAGCGCGTTTTTCCGGTCGGCCCCCACGACCTGACCCCCCTTCCTCCCCGGCAGCCACGGGGCTGAAAATTCGCGCCGCCCCGAACGGCCCGGGGCGCTAGAATATTCGATCAACGAGATGCAGGAGTCGGACCTTGAGCCATTTCAGCGAAGCCCAGCGGGTGATACCCGGCGGCGTCAATTCCCCGGTACGCGCGTTCCGTTCCGTCGGTGGAGACCCGGTATTTATCCGTTCCGCGGAGGGCGCCTACATTTACGGCGAAGACGGCCGCCGCTATATCGACTACGTGGGTTCCTGGGGACCCATGATCCTGGGCCACGCGCATCCCGACGTCATTGCGGCGGTTCGTGATGCTGCCGGCCGTGGACTGAGCTTTGGCGCCCCGACGGTCGTCGAGACACGGCTGGCCGAGCTGGTCTGCGAAATGGTGCCCTCCATGGAGCAGGTCCGGTTCGTCAGCTCCGGCACGGAAGCCACGATGAGCGCCATTCGCCTGGCCCGGGGATTCACGGGGCGGGACCGGATTCTCAAGTTCGAAGGCTGTTATCACGGCCACTCCGACGCCCTCCTGGTGAAGGCGGGATCCGGCGCCCTGACGCTGGGCGTGCCCACCTCGCCGGGCGTGCCCGCAGCGGTGGCAGCGGACACGCTCACCCTGCCCTTCAACGACCTTGAAGCTCTGGAGCAGGCGTTTGCCGAGTATGGCGATACGCTCGCGGCGGTGATCATTGAGCCGATTACCGGCAACATGAATATGGTGCTTCCGGCGGAGGGCTACCTCGAGGGTCTGCGGGCGCTTTGTGACCGTCACGGCACGGTGCTGATTTTCGACGAAGTGATGACCGGATTCCGCGTCGCCCGGGGCGGCGCCCAGGAGGTGACCGGCGTCAGGGCGGACCTGACGACGCTGGGCAAGATCATCGGCGGCGGGATGCCGGTGGGGGCCTTCGGCGGCCGCAAGGACATCATGGCCCATATCGCCCCGCTGGGCCCGGTCTACCAGGCGGGTACGCTCTCCGGCAACCCGGTGGCGATGCACGCGGGCCTGGCCACGCTGTCAAAGCTCACGAACGATATCTACGCCCGCTTGTCGGCGACCACGCAGCGGCTGGTCGGCGGCCTGGAGGTGGCGGCGCGCGAAGCGGGAATTCCGCTGGCCACGGCAAGCATGGGCGGAATGTTCGGCGTTTTCTTCTCCGACACGGCACCGGTGACCCGGTATGACGAAGTGATGGCCTGCGACGGGGAGCGCTTCAAGCAGTTCTTTCACGGCATGCTGGATGCCGGCGTCTACCTGGCACCTTCGGCTTTCGAGGCGGGTTTTGTGTCGCTGGCGCATACCGAGGCGGACGTTGATGAAACTCTGGCGGCAGCCCGCGAAGTCATGGGCCGGCTAAAGGCGGCGGCGTAAGAGCCGTCGCCCCGAGCAGGTCCTCGTACGCCGCGCGGACCCGGTCATCGAAGGCCACCAGCCACGCCTCCCGGGGCAGAGACCCGGTCCACGCGGACAAGGTCTCCGCCGCGATCCGGCAGGCGTGTTCCACCGGAAAACCATAGACGCCGCAGCTGATCGCGGGGAACGCAATGCTGCTAGCGGCCTTCTCCTCCGCTAGCGCCAGGGCGGTGAGATAGCAGGACGCCAGCAGCTCGGGCTCGCCGGCCCGGCCGCCCTGCCAGACCGGGCCCACGGCGTGTACGACCCACGACGCCGGTAGCCGGTAGCCGGGCGTGATTCGCGCCGTGCCGGTGGCGCAGCCGCCCAGCAGCCGGCAAGCCTCGAGGAGTTCCGGGCCAGCGGCCCGATGGATGGCGCCATCCACGCCGCCACCGCCCAGCAGGCGCGGATTGGCTGCGTTGACCACCACGTCCACTTCGAGACGGGTGATATCACCCGCCGTCACGCGCAGCTTCAAGCGCTGGCGCCGCCGGGCGCGGATCCCGGCGGGCGCGGCACAATGCCAGCAGACCTCGAACCGGGCACCGTTGGATTCCCCGCATGAATTGCAGATCCACTCGGGCCCGCTTTCCCGCTGCTCGTAGGCTTCGATGAGGCCCCGGGCCGTGGCCTCGTCCCTGGCACGTACCAGCAGCCGGACGTCACCTATCTTGGCCAAACCCGCATAGGCGCCCACCAGCGCCTCGCCTTCGAGCTGAACGGGAATGCCGGCCTCCTCGAGGAGGCCGCGGACGATGTTGGCCTCAATCGGACTGGAATAGCGCCGCACACAGACCCGGCCAGACGCCACTAGTCCGTTTCCTCCAGCCGGTTGTGACTGCCATCGCAGAAAGGTCCGTTGCGAGTCTGCTTGCAGGCACAGAACCAGACCCGTTCATCCCGGGGTGCTGTCCACTGGAGCGGCTCGATGCCCGTTCCCTTGTGAGACCCGTCGCAGAACGGCTGGGTCTGACTGCGGCCACACCGACACCACCAGTACCGGGTGTCTTTCGCAACGTCTGTCGCCAGCGGGGCACGGGCAGCGACTACGGGCTTGTTCATTCTTCTTCCTCGCCTTCGTCTCTGAGCTTCTGAAGAACAGCATCGAGTACGGACAGGCGGTCCAGCGGGTCACTGAATTCCAGCAACAACTGCCGCTGCTCGCCGCCCATGGGGAGAATCTCTGCCAACCGGTAACCCACCCAGCCCGCGTCCTCGAAGTCGGGCTCCACGAACTGGTACTGCGGGCCAAGCTCCCCGAGGACACCCTCCACGAGGCGTGCGAGATGCTGATAGCGGCTTGGAACGCTTTGCCTCACATCCATCGGCAGATACTCGACTTCGGCCACGTTCAGGCCATCGGGCTGCCGCTGCTGGCTTGTTGTCCGGAACCGCGCGCTGCCAAGCGCCGTGACACCCAGCGTCCCGTCGTCCAATTGATCCCAATCGACGATGGTTGCGAGGGTCCCGATCCCGTGCCATTCCGCCGGACCGACCTCCCCGCCGCCTTTCAGCAGCACCACGCCGAACCCGGAGCCGTTCTTCAGACAACGGCTCACCATATCGAGGTAGCGAGGCTCGAAGACCCGAAGCGGCAACGGACCGCCCGGGAACAGGGCCGTATTCAGCGGAAAAAGCGGGATCTGCATATTGAAGTCACCCTTCGTCCGAACCCCAGGGTCGGATGAGATCCTGGGAAATCCCCAGGTGATCCAGCACCCTCGCCACAACAAAATCCACCAGATCCTGGACCGACTCGGGGTGATGATAAAACCCGGGGGACGCGGGCATGACCACCGCACCGGCCCGGGCCAGGGACAGCAGGTTCTCAAGATGAATGACGGACAGCGGCATCTCCCTGAGCACCAGTATCAGACGGCCGGCGCTCCTTCAGCACGACGTCCCCGGCCCGCTCGATCAAGGACCGGCTAGCGCCGGTAGCCAGAGCCGAAGCCGTTGCCGTGGTGCAGGGGCAGACCACCATGGCATCGGGCGCCGCGGAACCGCTCGCCACGGGCGCGGTCCATTGCTCCCGGCCGTATACGGCAATCTGTCCGTCTCCGGCAGAACATCGCTCGGTGAAAAACCGCTGGATGTCCGCGCTGCGCCCCGGTATGGCCAGGTCCGTCTCCATGCTCAGCACCACCTGGGCAGGACGCGACAGCATGAGGGAAACGCGGCAGCCTGCCGCTACCAGGCGGTCGAGCAGCGTCAGTCCGTACGGGGCGCCCGATGCGCCGGTCATCGCCAGCGCTATGTGCCGTGGTTCGGTCATGAGACGGCCTCCCGGGCTTCCAGGGCCCTCAGCAGACGATCATGCAGGCCGCCGAAACCACCGTTACTCATCACGAGAATCGAATCGCCGGGCCGCGCCGAAGCAACGATCGCATCGGTAAGGTCGCTCAGCGAGTCCAGGGCACTCAGTGGCCTGGTGCAGGCGGACAAGGCCGCCGGCGCATCCCAGTCCAGATCAGCTGGCGCGTAGACAAAGACCTGGTCCGCATCGGCGAAGGCGTCGGCCAGGCGCGCGGCATGCACGCCCATGCGCATCGTGTTCGAGCGGGGCTCGAGAACGGCAATCAGCCTGCGCTCGGGAGTCGCGTTTCTGAGTCCGGCGAGAGTGCGTGCCACGGCTGTCGGGTGATGGGCGAAATCGTCATAGACCCGAACGTCGTTCACTGTGCCCCGCAGTTCGAGACGGCGCCGCACCCCACGAAACCGGCCGAGAGCCTCGGCACCTGCACCCAGGGGAACGCCCGCGTGACGAGCTGCCAGCAGGGCCGCCGCCGCGTTCTCCGCATTGTGCTCGCCGGGCATGGCCCAGCGGACAGCCGCCGTGGTCCCGTCATCGTGATGCAGCTCGAAGGCGCAGTCATCTCCGGTCGACACCGTCCATTCTGCGGCGCCCGGCACGGACGAGAAAGCCGTAACCGGTGTCCAGCAGCCCATGTCCAGGACCTCGCCCAGCGCCGTGTCGTCGCCCCGGGCCACTATTTGTCCCGAACCCGGCACCGTTCGAACAAGGTGGTGGAACTGCTTCTGGATGGCAGCCAGGTCATCGAAGATATCGGCGTGATCGAACTCCAGGTTTCCCAGGATCAGTGTGCGGGGATGGTAGTGGATGAACTTGGAGCGCTTGTCGAAGAAGGCCGTATCGTACTCGTCCGCCTCGACCACGAAGAACGGGCTTTCACCGAGCCGGGCGGAGACCCCGAAGTTGGCCGGTATTCCGCCGATCAGGAACCCCGGCGCCAGTCCCGCATCCTCAAGGATCCAGGCCAGGAGGCTGGCTGTGGTGGTCTTGCCGTGGGTACCGCTGGCCGCCAGCACCCAGCGGTCGGCGAGCACATGACGGGCAAGCCATTCGGGACCGGAAGCATAAGGTATACCCGAGTCCAGCAGCGCCTCGACGACCGGGATGCCGCGGGTCATCACATTGCCGACGATCACGCAATCCGGCGCCGGATTGAGCTGGCCGGGCTCGTAGCCCTCTACAAGCTCTATGCCGAGCTGCTGAAGCTGCGTGCTCATCGGCGGGTAGACCTGCTTGTCGCTCCCCGTCACGCGATGGCCGGCGGCCTTGGCCAGCGCCGCAATGCCGGCCATGAAGGTGCCGCAGATACCGAGGATGTGAACGTGCATTCAGACCTCCGGCGGCACCGGAAACAACTGGGAATAGACAGCGAGGCTGACAAGAAAATACGCCAGCGCCAGCAGAACACCGCCCGGGAGCGGGATCTCGACCGCCCGGTGGACGATATGGCCGATCACGAGAAACGACCACAGGAGGATGCCCCAGATCGCGAGCAAGGGCAGGGTCGCCGCCTCCGGCGAGTCGCCGGCGGATTGCAGCCAGAACCACAGCGGAAGCTGAAGCAGGTGCACAAGCGTCAGGGTTCCAAGGATCGCGGTCATGGTTTGCGGGATTCGGGCCGGGCGGCGATACAGCAAGAGCATGCCGGCGAACCAGCCAAACAGCAGCACGACGTCCACGCCGACCTGGGCCATGACATCGGCAAAGCCGTCGGCGAAAAACATGGTCGCGAGGGACGAGACCACGAGGTACGCCCCCAGGGTCAGGAGCAGCAGGAATCCCGAGGCCGGCAAGTCTTCCGGCCCGCTGCGCCTGAACGCGATATCGATAAATACCTGGAACAAGGTGTGCATGATGATCGCGCATGATACCGCCTCGCCGGCCTGTCGGCATGGGTCTTACCGCCCGCTGCGCCTCCCGATACGCCGGCGGTGCGCATCTGGAATAATGCCGGGATGAGCAGACCCCAATTCATCGATGATCCTGACCGCGCCGCCGCGTTCCTCGACGCGCTGGGGCAGCCCGAGTATCTCTACATGGACACGGAGTTCCTGCGCGAGGACACCTACCGGGCCCACCTGTGCCTGATTCAGCTTACCGACGGCGAGCAGCTGGCCTGCCTCGACACGCTGGCGCTGGGCATCCCTCCCCGGCTGGGGGAGCTGTTGGCCGACCCCGGGGTCACCAAGGTCCTGCACGCGGCCCGCCAGGATCTCGAAGTGCTCTACCAGGCGACCGGATCGGTACCCGCCCCCGTCTATGACACCCAGATTGCCGCCGGGCTGCTGGGCCATGGCGATCAGCTGGGCTATGCCGCGCTCGTGGAGGCGGTACTGGGAATCACGGTCGAAAAAGGCCATGCGCGCACGGACTGGTCGCGCCGGCCCCTGAGCGAAGCCCAGCTGGCCTACGCGGCGGACGATGTGGCCCACCTGCCCGAGCTTCGGGCGACCCTCGATGCCGACCTTGCGGCCCGGGGGCGGGATTCGTGGCTGGCTGACGAATGCGCCGCCCTCGCCCAGCCGGGGCTCTATGAGACCGATCCGGCCGAGGCCTGGATGCGGGTCAAGGGCTTCAGTCGTCTTGGCGGGCCGGCTCTCGGCCGGCTGGCGCGGCTTGCCGCCTGGCGCGAGCAGATGGCCATGGACCGGAACCGGCCGCGGCGCTGGATTCTCAAGGACGAGGCACTGCTTGCGCTCGCGGAGAGCCGAGAGAATATGAGCCGGCTTCCCCCCGCGGTTCAGCGGCGCCACGGAAGTGATCTGGAACGTCTGCTCGAGTTGCCGATGGAAGACGGGGAAATTCCCGCGCTGACGCCGAGGGATCGGCTGGAGCCCGCCGAAGAGCGCCAACTCAAGCGGCTTGCCGCCCTGGTACGGGCCGCGTCGGAACGGGAAACGATCGCGGCTCCCCTGATCGCGACGCGCAAGGAGCTGGAGCGCCTGGTCCGCGGTGAGCGGGAACTGGCGGTCCTGACGGGCTGGCGCCGGGACGTCGCCGGCGCAGCGCTGCTCGAGGCGCTGGAGCCCGGCTAACTGTCAGCCAGGCCGACCGCCGTCTTCAGGCGCCCGTAGACCTCGCCCACGTCGCCGTCGGCGGCCACGACCTTGAGTTTGCCGGCGCGCTCGTAGAACTCGACCAGGGGCTCGGTTTCCCGCTGGTACACCTCCAGCCGCTTGCCGATGGTTTCTTCCTTGTCGTCGGAACGCTGCACGAGGTCTGCAGCGCCGCAGCCATCGCAGACGCCTTCCTTCTGCCGGCGGCATGAAATGGACGTTGAAGACCTTGCCGCAGCTGCCGCAGGTTCGTCGGCCTGTCAGCCGCTTGAAGAGCACATCGAAATCCACGTCCATGAGGACAGCGGAATCCAACGGCGTCTCCATCTCGGCCAGCAGACTATCCAGCGCTTCGGCCTGCGGAATATTGCGCGGAAATCCGTCCAGGATAAAACCGCCGGCAGCATCCGGCTGAACCAGCCGCTCGCGAATGATGCCCAGCACGATGTCGTCAGTGACCAGCTGGCCGTTGTCCATGGCCGCCTTCGCCTGCAGACCGAAATCGGTGCCCCGGGCTACCGCGTCGCGGAGAAGATCGCCGGTGGAGATCTGCGGGTAGCCGAAGTCCGCTACCAGTTTCTTGGCCTGAGTGCCCTTGCCCGAGCCGGGCGCCCCCATAAGTACGATGCGCATGATGCCGCCGCCCCTCTGATTCGATTGGTTCCCGAAACCCAGGACCCCCGGGCTGGCCAAACTAACCGCCAGGGGATGCCTCGTCAAACGGCATGAAGGGCGCCGGCAGATCCGTTATGCTTCCGGCCCGTCGGCGACACGCCTGTTTCGGAACTCGCAATGGCCAGGAAGAATCTCTTTTATGCCCAGTCCGGCGGCGTCACCGCCGTTATCAACGCGACGGCCTGCGGCGTCATCGAAACCGCCCGCGAAAACAAGGACAGCATCGGCAAGGTTTACGCCGGCCGCATGGGTATCCTCGGAGCACTCAAGGAAGAGCTGATTGATACCAGCCACGAGAGTGCCAAGGATATCGCCGCTCTTCGGCATACCCCCGGCGGCGCGTTCGGATCGGTTCGCTACAAGCTCCACAGCCTCGAAGAGAGCGCCGCCGAGTATCAGCGCCTCATCGAAGTCTTCATGGCCCACAACATCGGCTACTTCATCTATAACGGCGGCGGCGACTCGATGGATACCGCCAACAAGGTGGCGCAAATCGGTCATAAGATGGGTTACGAGATCACCTGCGTGGGCGTGCCAAAGACCGTGGATAACGATCTGCCGGAGACCGATACCTGCCCCGGGTTCGGTTCGGTGGCCAAGTACGTGGCGATCTCGATACGAGAAGCCGGAATCGACGTGACTTCCATGCCGAATACAAAGGTGTTCATCCTGGAGGTCATGGGCCGCCATGCGGGCTGGATCGCTGCCGCCGGTGCGCTTGCCGGTCCAAGGCGCAGCGAACCGCCCCACATCATCCTCTTTCCCGAAGTGCCTTTTGACGAGGTCCGCTTCCTGGAACTCGTCAAGGAGAACGTCGAGAAGTACGACAACTGCGTCATCGTGGTGTCCGAAGGCGTGCGCTGGCCCAGCGGGCGCTTCGTGTCGGAAGCCGGGAGCACGGATGCCTTCGGCCACCACCAGCTGGGAGGCGTCGCCCCCCGGCTTGCGGAAATGATCAAGAACCGGTTCGGCTACAAGTATCACTGGGCCGTCGCCGACTATCTCCAGCGCTCCGCCCGGCATATCGCCTCGGCAACGGACGTGGAACAGGCCTATGCCATGGGCAAGGCCGCGGTGGAGCTGGCAGTGGCCGGCATCCACGGCCAGATGCCGATCATCGTCCGGGAGTCGGACGAGCCCTATCGCTGGTCGGTGGGATCGGTCCCGCTGGAAAAAGTGGCCAACGTCGAACGCAAGCTACCCAAGCGGTACATTACGCCGGACGGGTTCAACGTCACGGCCGCGGGACGACGCTACCTGGAACCCCTGATCCAGGGCGAGGACTATCCCCCCTACAAGGGCGGCCTGCCCCAGTACGTCAAGCTCAAGAACGAGCTGGTGGCGAAGAAGCTGAAAGAAGGCTGGGAGCCGCCGGAGTAGGCGTCTCCGCCCGACCCGCAAGAGACCCCCGTGCGCAGGCACGCTCTCGCGGAACTGCCCGACCCGGCGACGGCACGTATGTTCCCGTCACTGCCGTCAACCAGGTTGCTTAAGCTGCGCGGTCGATCGATGCCTCGCTCGCCGCAGTGCCGGCAGCGGGGAACCAGTGACGGGTCCGGTTCGCGATCGCGACCAGCGAAAGCATCACGGGGACCTCCACCAGGACACCGACGACGGTTGCCAGCGCGGCACCGGAATCGAGGCCGAACAGGCTGATGGCCACGGCGACGGCCAGCTCGAAGAAGTTGGACGTGCCGATGAGCGCTGCCGGGGCCGCCGTCTCGAAGGGCACCCGCCACGCGTATGCCCAGCCGTAGGCCAGCGCGAATATGCCGTAGCTCTGAACCAGCAGCGGGATTGCAATGAGCACGATAACCCCCGGCTGAGAGAGAATCTTCCCCGCCTGGAATCCGAAGAGCAGCACGACGGTCGCAATCAGTCCCGCGATGGAAAACGGCTTTATCCGGGCCGTGAACTCGGCGACCCGCTCCGCGTTGCTCTCCTCGTCCAGGACTCGCCGGGTGAGGTATCCGGCCGCCAGCGGCGTCACGACATACAGCACCACGGACAGCAACAGCGTCTCCCAAGGCACGATCACGTTGGTGATGCCGAGGAGGAAAGCTGCCAGCGGAGCGAAAGCGATCACCATGATGAGGTCGTTGATGGAGACCTGGACGAGGGTGTAGTTGGGGTCGCCGCGTACCAGCTGGCTCCATACGAAAACCATCGCCGTGCAGGGGGCCACACCCAGCAGGATCATTCCCGCGATGTACTCACGGGCGGCCGAGGGCTCGACGAGACCGGCAAAAATCGACTCGAAAAAAAGCACGCCGAGAGCCGCCATGGTGAACGGCTTGATGAGCCAGTTGACGACCAGCGTGATGCACAGACCTTTTGGCCGCCGGCCGACGTCACGGACCGAGCCAAAGTCCACGTTGACCATCATCGGGTAGATCATCACCCAGATGAACACCGCCACGACGAGGTTGACGTTCGCAATCTCGAGACCCGCGATGGCCTGAAAAAGACCGGGGAACAGTGCTCCGAGCCCCACACCGGCGACGATGCCCAGGGCGACCCACACCGTCAGAAGACGCTCGAAGAGGCCCATGGGAGAATCGTTCGCAGTCACAGGATCTCGTCCTCGATGCGCTGCCTGAGCAGCGTGAACGCCTGCTCGAACGCCTCGTCCACGTCCTGCCCGGTACCTTCGGCACGAGCCGGGTCCGGGATGCTCCAGTGCACGCGCTCGAAGCCCCCCGGAAAAGCCGGGCAGGTTTCGGCCGCGGCCGAGTCACAGACCGTCAGCACGCAGTCGAAGGGACGGCCCGCATAGTCGTCCCACGACTGGCTTTTCGGCGATCCGGCGTCGACCCCGTGCCGGGCGAGGGTTTCCAGTGCCCTGGGGTGCACGGTGCCCGTGGGCCGGCTGCCCGCGCTCCACGCCCGGTAGCGGCCGCCGCCCAGCGTGTTGATCAGCGCTTCCGCCATGATGGAACGGCACGAGTTGCCCGTGCAGAGCACCAGGATCCGCCTGGGATCCGCCGGAGCGATCACGACGACGGCGTCGCGCAGCACTTCCGCGCGGACGGTGTCGCGGGCGGAACCTCGACGTGGCGATTGTGCTCGCCGGCGGACACCGTGCCGTGGGTGAGAAACGCTTCCCAGGCCACACCGTTGGGGTCGCGCACCCAGCGCTTGTTCGAGCGTGAATAGCAGCAGGTGGTCTCGCCCTCGTCGAGGATCGGTCCCCCGACCCGTGCCAGACGCTCGTAGACGGCCTCGAGTTCGGTCCGGTCTTCGGCCTGAAGGCCAAGATGAGCGACTCCCGGCGTTCCGCCGCCCGTCCGGACGGCAAAGTTGACACGGGGATCTTCCAGCATCCATCGGGCGTAGTCGGACTTCAGAAGCGTCGGCTCGGCGGCGAACAGCTCTGTGTAGAAGGCGACGGACGCCGCGAGATCCTCGACACCGAGATTAACGTGCAATCGTTTCATCGCTGGGTCCTCCTTGCGATGTGGGCGGGCAACAGCTCGCGAGAACGCTGTCCAGCGCCGGACGGCAGACCTCGGGCGCACCGCGGCAGCAGTCCTCCACCAGGAAACCGAGCAAGGCCCGGGTACCGGCGAAGTCGATGCTGTAGATGATGCTGCGTCCTTCCCGGCGGGAGCAGACAAGGCCGCCCTGGACCAGCGTTGCCAGATGCGACGAAAGCGTGTTGTGGGGAATGCTCAGGGCCTGGGCGATCTCTCCCGCAGGCAGCCCCTGGGAGCCGGCACGCACCAGCAGGCGAAAGGCGGCGAGCCGGCTGTGCTGTGCAAGAGCCCCGAGGGACTGAACGGCAGAATCTATGTCCATATGTCGAGAATAATCGACATATGGACCGAAAAGCAAACGCAAGGGGCCTCAGAGCAAGAGCAAGGTGCGGCGCCAGTTTTTACTCCGACCCCCGGAGATTCGACTATTCTCGTTCCCGAAAGGCAGGGACTCGAACCCGCTGGCCGCGAGGTCCGGCGGCTTCCCCGGAATGAGTCCTCGATCCATCGCACGTCACCCGGACCGGTCGGCAGCCGCCGGGCAATCAGCCTTGGCGGCCCATGGCCGGGCGGCGGTTGCCGAGACCTGTAATTCCCCAGGGAGGAGACTCATGACGACAGCCCGGGACCTGACGATCAAGAGGCTGGGTGAAGGCCGCTTCGATTCCCCCCTCCGCAGGGGCAAGCGGGACTTCGTGTCTGACGATCGGCGCATCCTGCTGGAGGATGAGGTCGGCATCAGCGCTGCCGGACCAGGGGATCTCAGCCTGGAGAAGGCGGGCCCGCGCGAGCGGATTTTCTTTGACCCGGAGTCCACCACCGTAGCGGTGGTGACCTGCGGAGGCCTGTCGCCCGGCCTGAATAACGTCATCCGCTCCGTCTACTACGAGTTGATACACAACTACGGTGTGCATCGGGTACTCGGTATCCGGGAAGGCTATCGGGGCCTGAATCCAGCCGAGGGTTCCCCGCCCGTCCAACTCGATGCCACATTTGTCCATGACATCCACAATCTCGGCGGCACGGTGCTGGGCAGCTCCCGCGGCGGCCAGCCGGCCGAGGTGATGGTGGATTTCCTGGAGAGCGAGGGGATCGACATCCTGCTCTGCGTCGGGGGCGACGGCACCCAGCGCGGCGCCCACGGCATCGTCGAGGAGATCGAGAAGCGCGGTCTGGACAAGGCCGTGATCGGGATTCCGAAAACCATCGACAACGACATTCCCTATGTGTGGATGAGTTTTGGCTTCGCGTCGGCCGCCGAGGCCGGCCAGCAGGTGGTCAAGGGCGCCCACGTGGAGGCCCTCGGCGCCCCGAACGGCGTCGGCCTCGTGAAACTCATGGGGCGCAATGCCGGGTTCATCGCCGCCGGTGCCGCTGTCGCCAGCCAGGAGGCGAACTTCGTGCTCGTGCCCGAGGTGCCCTTCCCGCTCGAAGGGGACGGCGGTTTTCTGGGCGCCCTCGAGAAGCGGGTTGTCGAGCGCGGCCATGCTCTGGTCATCGTCGCCGAGGGCGCCGGCCAGCATCTCTTCGAGGAAACCGGGAAGCGGGACGCCTCTGGCAACGTGCGCTATGTGGATATCGGGGTGTTCCTGCGTGATCGCATCACCGCACACTTCAAGGAGCGCCACATCGAACTCAACCTGAAGTACCTGGATCCCAGCTATATGGTGCGCAGCTGTCCCGCCAATGCCTGGGACCGCATCTTGAGCGATCGCATGGCACGCATGGCTGTGCACGCGGGCATGGCCGGCAAAACCGATGCGATGATCGGCTTCCACCATCAGAGCCTGGTCCATGTTCCCATCGGAACGGCCGTCGGCCGCACCCGGCAGCTGGACCTCCACAGCGACCTCTGGCAGGCCGTGCTCGGCTGCACGGGGCAACCGCAATGGTAGAAATACAATGGCGCCGGGGTCCCTGTCAGACCATCCAGGGCTCCTCGTCCGGGAGGTCGCCCAGTTCCGCGGGCAATGGGCTCAACGGCGACCGGAACTCCTGATCTTGCAGCTGGGTCCGGGATCCGGGCGGGAATAGTTTTCCAGGGTTGCAGCAGTGTCTTGGCTCACATTCCGCAAGACGCGTCTCCTTCCCTTTATCCAGGCCATGCATGGCGCGAAGCAACGTGGACGACGCGACGGAGTTCTCCTGACGCTGCCCATTTCCAAAACGAGAAATGGGAATCAATTCGAGTTAACGAAAACCATTCGGGTTCGCGAGCCATGGCCTGAACACCACGTGGGCGAATGCCCTTGGCCTTTCGCCGTCGGCGCAGTATGGTGACTCGTGATGCTCGCGCGTCGCCAGGCCGGCCGGACAAGGCGCTGGCATGAAACGCGGGCTTTGGAATGTCACGACGGCAAATGGACTTGAAGACCATGGAGACAGGCACGCTCTCGCGGCTGACTTCGACGAGGCTGCTCCGGCCCGGCATGCGCCGGTCGCGGGTCGTGCTCTGGCCAGCCTATCGGCTCATCTACGCGAGAGTGCCAAAGAGCGGGAATACCTCCATCGCGCGGGCGATTCCGCACGGTGAAAGGACTCGAGTCTTCCAGCGCAGCCTCATGCATGAGTACGCCGACTGGACCCTGTTCTCTTTCGTCCGCAACCCTTACGCGCGGCTGGTGTCCACCTACTGCCAGAAGATCACTGCCGACCCCGTGACACACGGCACTATCGTTCATGGGGTACACCATGGATTTCTCAAGAAGGGCCTGCCGATGTTTGCCGGCATGTCGTTCGAGGAGTTCGCCGAGGTAGCCTGCGACCACGACGACGCGGCAACAGAGAAGCACCTCAAGTCCCAGACCTATCATCTCTACCGAAAAGGTCAGCGCCCCCCCGACTACGTCGGCCGACTCGAGAACATGGAGCAGGACTGGGCGCGGCTGGCTACCCCGCTGGGCCTGGACCATCCGCTGCCTCACCTCAACCGCAGCCGTCACCGGCATTGGAGCGAGTTCTACCGCGACCGCTCGCTGCGCCAGCGGGTTGCCGATCGCTATGACAACGATTTCGAGAGATTCGGCTACGACCCGGCGCGCTGCGCCTGAGCACAACCACGGCAGGGCAGAAACCCTCACCCACGATCATCCGGCCTGAGAGCGGTTTATGGTCGCTCGCTGGCCGGAGTCGAGAAAAACCGATTGGGGTCGGCGTACGTAGAAACCGGCGCCCAAAATCCGCCGTGTTCCCTCCACCCGCGAACACTCACGGGCAAGGCCGAGAATCGTCCCGGCTGAGCCTATGGCGGCAAGTTCCGGCCAGAA